>CAVYVH010000002.1:0-1394696 GCA_963771945.1 uncultured Verrucomicrobiae bacterium
CATCCATTGCTTCGCGTTTTCCAGATCTTTCGATTCCCGGAAATCCATCGCGAGACCTTCCGCCAACGTGCCGCTCTTGAGTTTTTCGGCGGCAGCGGCGAGCTTCTCCCTGCGGTGCGCGTCGTCGTCCGGCCATTGGCGGGAGGCTGCCCGAAGGGCACGGTAGTCGCGATCCTCGGCGCGGTTGTTGCCCGTTCCATTGATGTGCCGGAAGGGACGGTAGAGCGGATCGCCCAGCACGATTCCCTGCCAGGACGCGACCGGCATGGAAGCCCATGCCGCTTCCGCGAAAGTCCATCCTTTCAAAAGACGGTCGTGAAGAATCTCGAAGTGGTGGGTGAGATGGAGGTAGGGCTCATACACGTTCCCCACCGTCGCCGCCGCGCCGCGCACGAGGAGTGGAGCGCACCAGTTCTTGTGCGCGTCACTGAGCTGCTGCCCGCTGAAAGAGTGCAGGTGGATGGCCACCGCGCCCTTGCGGAACTGGAATCCGGTGTTGAGAAACGGGCCGCTGACGTTCCAATCATACCAGCCGTAGTAGAGGGCTGTTTCCGTCATCGGATAGTTCTTCGGGAGTGTGTCGTTGAAGCGGTCGGTAACGGTGGGAATTCCCATTTTCCTGTTCTGGGAAACGATTCCCTCGAGCCACTGGTCGCCTTCGGGAAACTTGTTGGCGATATCGATATAGGCGCGCCCCCAGAGTCCGGTTTTTTCCGTGGAGACGGCATCCTCTATCATCAGCTTGCCGATCGCATACGTCGGTGCATCGATGCGTGAGGTGAGAACGAGGTAGGGTGCGTTGGCCTCGGAGAGAGGAACCTTGCTATCGTAGAACGCGTTTTTCAGAACGCCCTTGGCCGGGAGTCCTTCAATGCCGAACATGGCGAGTTCCGAATCGACGGAGGCTTCATCGCGTGGGCTGATGGGGTCGGTAGGTGCGTTCTCACCTTCCTTCGGGGGCGTTTTCGGGCCGGGTTTGATGCGGAGGGGTACGCCACGCATGAGGAGAATGGCGCGGATTTTGGTTTGGCTTGGTAAAATTAGACCCTGGGCATCACGACCACGCGTCCACCAGTTCTTCTCGTCCATGTATTCCCGTATCGGAGCGAGGAGGGTTTTCTCATATTCGCCGCGGGTGATATCCTGTTTCAGCGGGAGATCAAGACCAAGAAGGCGCGAGTCGGGAAGCCCCCGGGCATCCTGATAGACCTCGGCGAGCCCTTTGGATTCCGGATCCGCCTTGTTATAGATCACGAGGATTTCCTTCGCGGTGATATGCTGCGCCGCCGCCGAGGCCATCAGAAAGGCGGCAAGGAGAAATCCGATGAAAGCCGATTTTCCCAGGGTGCGGGTCGGGTGGGCGGTTGGCATGGGGAAACTTTGGACGTTGCGCCCGGAACGTCAAACATTGAAGCACCGGGAAATCCTTCCGAACCGGCTTATGCCGGGACTCCGCACGATAGCCCGTCGTATGCAGGGGAGATGTTTTGCGGGAGGCGGGAGGCGAGTTCCGCATGATCCAGATCGTGGCTCAGGTGGGTGAGCAGGGTTTTCTTCGGAGAGAGTGCGGCGGAGATGGCGCAGGCTTCGGGAACCGAGAGGTGGGTGGCATGGGGGACGTCGCGGAGGGAGTCGATGACCAGGAGATCAAGATCGCCCATGGATGCGAGAGTGGCTTCCGGGATGTGCTTCACATCCGGGAGGTAGGCGAGGCGGGTGCCGGCATCCGTCGTAAAGAGAAACCCGGTGGTTTCGACACTGCCGTGGGTAACCGGAAGGGGTGTGATGGTGATTTCTCCGACTCGGAACGGGGAATCGATGATCCGGGGATCGGGCTTGATGTAGCCTTTGTAGGTGTTGTCCTGGTGGAAAGCCCAGCCGAACATGTTTCTCAATACCGTCAGGGTGGATGCCGAGGCATATAGGGGGAGAGGGGAATCACGCTTCCAGCAAAACGCGCGCATTTCGTCGAAGCCCGCCACGTGGTCGAGGTGGGAATGGGTGTAGATCACGGCATCGATTTCCGAAATTTTTTCGCGCAGCGCCTGCTCGCGGAGATCGGGGCCGGAGTCGATGAGAAGTATCACCTCCGGGGTGGAGATCAGAACGGACGATCGGGTTCGATTGTTCCGCGGATCGGTGGAGGTGCAGACCTGGCAGTGACACCCTATCACAGGAACACCGACAGAAGTGCCGGTGCCCAGAAAAGTGATGGTGATATTGTCCGAAGACACGTGTTTCGCGGAGCGAAAAGGATTAGGAGCAGCAACCGCCACCTCCGCCGTTTCCACCGCAGCAACCGCCGGAATTGTTGGCCTCTTCGATTTCCTCGTCAGTGGGAACCCGGCCGAGTTCAAGGGTCATGCTCACATATTTGCCAATGTCCTTCTGGATGCTTTCGAGGATGCGCTGCGCGTCCATGAAATCGGATGCGACACTGTTCTCGAAAAGCGCGTCGCGCGCGTCCTCGAAGGCTTTGATCTCGGCAGCGCCGAGTTCCACTCCCGCGTGTTGCTTGTGGTGAAGTTCCTCGCCCTTTTCGTGGACGGACTGGTATTGGAGCTTTGCGGAATCGTCCGATAGGAAGCGTTCGACATCCGCCTGGAGTTTGACGAATTTTTCGTCCCCGGCGATCGCGGCGCAGAGTTCCTTGGTTTTGGAAACGATTGATGTTCTCTCGGCAAGTGCTGTCATGGGAAAGACCTAGGCCGATTTCGAGGGCGGCGCAATGGCGATTTTCCGAAAAGATCCGCCTGTGGAATTGCATTCGCGCGAATGGTGTGCGATGTGCAGGCTCAAACCGTTCTCATGACTCACACTGAAAGCGACCTTTTTGCATTGGGCATGCTGTGCACCGTGCTGCTGAGTTTTGGCGTCCTGCTGATGCTGGGCTTTTGCATGTTCAGAGCCGCTTCGAGACGCGACAGGGATGTGGACGATCTGATCGAGGAAGTGGGCGAAGAGGAAAAAGTCGAAACTACCACCGTCAAAGGCGCGGAGGCCAGGCGGGAAGACTGGGAGAAGGACGAGGATTGGTGGAAAAAGTGAGGTGGGGGCGATCTTCGGTCGCCCACTGAAACCTCGGTATGTAGGGGGCGACCGAAGATCTCCCCCACCTGCACTACCTCGGCGTCGAGGCCGCTTCGTGCAGTTCTTCGGCTGCCTCGAGTTCGGCGCGTTCCTTCGCGATCACGCGGACAAGCTTACGGACAGTGGTATCCCAATCGGCGAGAAGATCCCCTGCCTGGATGGAGCCGGTCTTTTCGCGGTGGAGTTCGATGAGGGATTTCACTTCGTCGATATCCTGCTGACGGGTGATGGGGAGGGCGACGACCATCTCGGTGTTTACGCGGGAGTAAAATTTTCCGTCCACATCGTAAACAAAGGCGGTGCCTCCGGACATGCCTGCTCCAAAGTTTTTCCCGGTTTTCCCGAGGATCACTACGGTGCCGTTGGTCATGTATTCGCAGCCGTGGTCGCCGACGCCTTCGACAATGGTGGTGGCACCGGAGTTACGGACGGCGAAGCGCTCTCCTGCACGACCGTTTGCGAACAGTTTGCCGCCGGTGGCCCCGTAGAGGCAGGTGTTTCCAGCGATGGAGTTCCGTGAGGCGGGGAAGGTGGCATCCGGGGAAATGCGGAGAATGATTTCGCCCGAGGCCATGCCTTTGCCGACGTAATCGTTCGCCTCGCCGATGAGCTCCAAGGTGACGCCCTCGACAAGGAAGGTTCCGAACGATTGTCCGGCGCTGCCGGTGCAGGTGATGTGGATGGTGCCGGATGGCAGGCCGTAGTTTCCATGGACTTCGGCGATGCGTCCGGAGAGTCGGGTGCCGATGTTCCGATCGGTGTTCACCACGTTGTAGGCGAGCTCCGCAGGGGCGCGGTCGAGGAGGGTTTTGATTGCTTCCTGGACTTCACCGCTGATGGAATCGGCTCCGTATTCGGGTGATTCGACCGGTGTGCCGCCGGTAAATTTCACCAGATCGTCGAGAATCCGGATATCCAAGGCCGGCTTTGCGATTCCGTCGTTGCGATCCTTTGTGCAGATCCGGTCGATCTCCGCTTCCGGTTTCTCCATTGCTTTCGCGACTCCCGGAACCACGTCCTTGAGTAGGCGGGAGAAGTCCAAGGTGTTTGCTTTCGGATGGCTAGGCACCTCACGCTGCTCCAGGAACTCCGGGCGACCGATGAGTTCGTCCATGCTGCGGATACCGAGCTTGGCCATGATTTCGCGGGCTTCGTGGGCGACAGCGTTGAAGTAGTTGATCACCATTTCCGGGGTGCCTTTGAATTTGGCGCGGAACTTGGGATCGGTGGTGGCGATTCCTACGGGGCAGGTGTTGAGGTGGCACTTGCGGACATACACGCAGCCCATGGCGATCATGGCGGTGGTGCCGAAGTTGTATTGCTCGGCGCCGAGTATGGCGGCGATGACCACGTCGCGCCCGTTCTTGATGCCGCCGTCGGTGCGGAGGATCACGCGGTCGCGGAGGTTGTTGATGATGAGGGTCTGCTGGGCTTCGGAGAGGCCGAGTTCCCACGGGGAGCCGGCGTGCTTGGTGGACGAGAGCGGGGAGGCTCCCGTGCCGCCGTCATGGCCGGAGATGAGGATGTTGTCCGCCGATGCTTTCGCGACACCTGCCGCGACGGTTCCCACGCCTGCTTCAGCTACTAGTTTTACAGTAATTCGGGCGCGCGGGTTGATTTCCTTCAGGTCGTGGATGAGCTGTGCCAGATCCTCGATGGAGTAGATATCGTGGTGGGGTGGCGGAGAAATGAGCTGGACGCCCGGCTGGGTGTTGCGCAGACGTGCGATGAGGGCGTTGACCTTGTGGCCGGGGAGTTGGCCGCCTTCGCCGGGCTTGGCTCCCTGAGCCATCTTGATCTCCAGTTCGTCCGCGTTGACGAGGTAGTATGCGGAAACTCCGAAGCGACCGGATGCGATCTGCTTGATGTAGGAGCGCGCAAAATCGCCGTTGGGATACGGTTTGTAACGGATCGGATCCTCGCCGCCTTCTCCGGAATCGGATTTTCCACCGATGCGGTTCATTGCGATGGCGAGGGTTTCGTGAGCCTCCGGTGAGAGGGCACCGAGAGACATGGCTGCCGTGGTGAAACGGCGGCGAATGTCCTCCACCGGCTCCACCTCATCGATGGAGATGGCACCGGATGACGATGGGACGAAGTTGAGAAGATCCTTGATCGCGACCGGGTTGGTCTCCAGGCAGACTTTCACGTATTCCTCGTAGTCTTCCGGTTTGCCGGATTTCACATACTGGTGAAAATTCTTGATGACCTCGGTGGTGAAAGAATGCCGCTCTCCGGTTTTGCGGTAGCGGTTGTAGCCGGGATCGCCGAGATCGAGGGTTTCGCCCTCAGGAACTTCGATTTCAAACGCGGCCTTGTGACGGATGATGGATTCCTCGGCGATTTCTCCGAAAGAGATGCCGCCGATCTGGGAAGGCACTCCGGTGAATGAGAAATCCACGACTTCCGAGCCGATTCCGATGGCCTCGTATGTTTGCGCTCCCTGATAGGAGTTCAGGACGGAAATGCCCATTTTGGACATGATCTTGAGCAAGCCTTTTTCAAGTGCCTTGCGGTAGTTGGTCATGGCCTTCTGAGGGGTCATGCCTTCGCCCAAAGCGTTTTTGCCAGAGTCCATCGCAACGAGCTGACGGACGGTCGCGTAGCCGAGGTAAGGGACGACTGCCGTCGCGCCAAAACCAAAGAGGCAGGCGATCTGGTGAACATCGCGTGCTTCTCCTGATTCCACGACAAGAGACGCGCGCATGCGCTTGCGGATGCGGTTCAGGTGGTGATGGATGCTGCCCGTGGCGAGCAACGCCGGAATCGGGATGCGCTCTGCGGAGGTGGCGCGGTCGGAGAGGACGATGATGGAGATTTTCCTGTCCACCGCGGCTTCGACTTCGGTGCAAAGATCGTCGATACGTTTTTTGAGACCGTCTTTTCCGGTGGATGCGTCCCACGTGCAATCGAGGATATGCGACGGGTAGCCGTACTCCGCCATGTGCGTGATTTTTTCAAGCTGATGCTCGAACAGAATCGCGGAATCAAGGGAGATGGATTTGCAGTGGTTCGGGCTTTCCTCAAGGAGATTACGCTCGGGGCCGAGACCGGCTCCGAGGGACATGACCGCCCACTCACGGATAGGATCGATGGGCGGGTTGGTCACCTGTGCGAAGCGCTGTTTGAAATAGGTGTAGAGCAGGCGCGGATAGGTGGAAAGGATGGCCAGGGGGATGTCGTCGCCCATGGAGAAAACGGCTTCCTGTGCGCCCTTGATCATGGGCGGGAACACCATGTCCAGCTCTTCGATGGAGATCGCGTTCGCAACCTGGCGGCGGGAAAGATCAAGCGGCTCGAATTCGTTTTCCGGGACGTGCGCGGAAGGGGAGATGAACTTGCGGAGTTCGAGGCGGTTCTCATCAATCCAGCGGCGGTAAGGCTTCTGGCGTGCGAGTTCCTCCTTGATTTCCGAATCGAGCTTGAGCTGACCGGTCGTCGTGTCGGCGGAAAGCATCTGTCCCGGTCCGAGGCGACCGCGACGTGTGACGAGGGATTCATCGAAAATGACCGCGCCCGATTCCGAGCCGATGTAGAGGAATCCGTCCGAAGTGGTGGTGTAGCGGGATGGGCGCAGACCGTTCCGGTCAAGTGATGCGCAGAGTTTGGTGCCGTCCGTGAAAACGAGGCCGGCGGGGCCGTCCCAAGGCTCCGAGAAGGAACGGATGTATTGATAGAAGGCGCGAAGTTCGTCGGAAATTTCCTCGTCGTTGCGGTAGGCTGGCGGGACGAGCATGCACATGGAATGCTCGAGGGAGCGCCCGGAGAGCACGAGAAGCTCAAGACAGTGGTCGAGCGATGCGGAATCGGACTCTCCGTGGCGGATGAGGTCTTTGACCACGTCGATCTCGTCACCCCAGACGGGGGATTCGAAGAACTCCTCGCGGGAGGTCATCCAGTTCCGGTTTCCTTCCACGGTGTTGATCTCGCCGTTGTGGCACATCATCCGGAAAGGCTGGCCGAGTGGCCATGCCGGGAAAGTGTTGGTCGAGAAGCGCTGGTGATAGAGGCAGATCGCGGTCTCGAAATCAGGGTCTGTGAGGTCGGCGTAGAATGCACGAAGCGCGGCTGGCATCGCGAGTGCCTTGTATGAGATGAGGCGGTTGGAAAACGTCGGCATGTAGAAGCCGTGGACGTCCTTTGTCGCGTGTTCGATCTCGCGGCGGCAAAGGTAGAGCTTGCGTTCGAATTCGAGTGGCTCCATCCCCTCCGGCTTGAACATCAGAAGGTGCTGGATCTCAGGACGGGATTTCTGGGCGATTTTGCCAAGGGCGTCTATATTCACTGGCACATCACGCCAGCCGATTGCCGAAATGTTCCTTTTGGCGAGAGTGTCGGAAGTGATCTTTTTGATCGATGCCATCCGTGCTTCGTCAGCATAGGGGAAAAAGAACACGCCCACGGCGAGGTCTTCGGGCTTGTCAACGGTGGTTCCCAGCTCAGCAGCCGCTTTCACGAACAGTGGAAAGGGAATCTGGGAAAGAACCCCGGATCCGTCACCGGTTTTCATATCCGCGTCCACAGCTCCACGGTGGGTCATGCAGGAAACGGATGTGAGGGCGTGATCCAGTACGGTAAACGAGCGTTCTCCTCCGAGGTGGGCTATGGCACCCATGCCGCAGTTATCATGTTCACGGGAAAGGCTGTGAAGTGAGCCTGGGACGAGCGGGGTGCTGGAGTGGTAAAAAGGATTCATCATGGAGGCGCGGGGAATAAAGAACAGGCCGGGGCTTTGAACAAGCAGGAATTATGCCCTGCAATTTCGCAGAAGTCCGGTGGATCAGTATCGGGGTGGCAGAGAAGGATGTGGCTCTTGCAATGCCGGAAGGAAGCCCGCCCGACAGCCGGGAGGCACTCCGGGTCATTGTCAGCGAAGCCCTTTGAGCGCGCCTTTCGATGGTTTGTCCAGAGTCATGTCCGTAATGGAAGCACGCCTTCCGTTCCTGAAGGTGGAAACCTGCATCTTCCGGAGCGTCCAGACATCATCGGACACCTTCATGACGTCCTCGACCTGGAATTCCTTGAGAAGTGCGCCGCTTTTCGCGTGGCCGTGGATCTTCATAAACGCACCGAATTTCTGGTGAACCCACACATAGACGGCGTAATAGTTACCTGCGGCCTCCGCCGGCTTGTTAAGGCGGAGCTTGAACGTTTTTTCAGTTCCGATGTTTTCCTCTCCCTCAAGTTTCGGGTTCGGCCAGTAGAAGAAGCGCAGGGCGAGATCCTCGTAAGTGAGATCGGTTCCGGCGATGGATTCGGTCAGCTTGTTGCGGGGGAAGTTGATGGTTTTCCCATTCACGATCTCAAACAGATCGTATGCGTCGTCGTTCAGGCGGAGATGGAACACGCGCCATTTTCCCCCTTCAAAATACTGGAACTGGATGTTCCTCCCCTTCAGGAAAATCGTGATGGGAGTCTTCCGTCCGTTGTGGGAAAGGTTTCCCTGCAGTCCTTCGTCGAGTTTCGTGAGAGCGGCGGAGAGGCGCGCGCCTTCAAGTATGCGGTCGGCGTCCTGAGCGTTTGCCAGCGGAGATGCGAGAAGCGCCGCGGCGAGAAGTGTTTTGAAGAGTTTCATGAGTGATATGGTAATCGGAGTTTCGGCTTGGACAAGCTGGCGATTGAAAACATTCACCCGAATGTTCCTGACAGGGGGAAACAAAAAACGCCCGCGTGTTGGATACACGCGGGCGTTTGAAAAGAAGCACGTAAGGCTTGAGGATTTCCCCCTCAAGGAACCGGGTTGGGATTGGTCACTTCGGGTGGCGGGAAATATGGAGGTGGGACGATCGGTGGAAAAAACGGAGGAGGAGCGTCGAGTGGATTCGGAGGAGTGGTTGGTGGCTCGACCGCTGAGGCAATCGCCGCTTTCGCATCCTTGCCGCTTTTGGAATCCTTCGCGCTGTAGCTTGAGTCGCCTCGGTTCGGATCGAGTCTGGCAAGAACCGATTGGACTGCGGAAAGCGCTTCCGGCATCGCCGCGATCGCACACTGGGAAATCATTCTCATGTGTTCAGGAGCGGAAGTGATCGCGACCTCCGTGATATCGGCCACAAGAGCCACTTCGGCTCCGGAAGCCTTGATCGCGGATTTGACGATCTCACATGCGCAGTTGGCATTGGCGGAAACTTCGGATTCTACAATTTCCAGAACAAGGGAGGGATCAATCTGAACCCGGTGCCCAACGGACATCGAAACCGAACCACAGTCTGCCGAATCCACGCGCTCGCCGGGCTTCTGATATGCGGCGGAAATTTCAGCAAGACCCGCATGGATGCCGGATGCCTGGGCATCGGAAACTTTCAGTTTTACTCTCGTGGCATTCCGGTATGCGGATGGCTCGCGAAGCACGGAGAGGTCGAGAACGTTTTCCACACTCCGGACGGTAGAACGTCTCGTCGAGAGGGTGAGGGCATCCTGGTTGACAAACACCGGAGCGCTCTCGGAGAGGTCGCCGGAGGCTTTCTGGACGTTGGGTAGTTGATAGGTTCCGCTGAGAGCCTTGTCAGAAGCGAACGACGGGTCTTCCGCGTAAAGGCCATCGACCTTATTCGCGCTGGTGGAGATGTTAGCTATGGGAACTTCAATCAGCTGGGCGGAAGCAGGGACGATTCCGCAGAGGATGTAAAGAAGCGCCGAACCGGGGGAAGCTGGCAATTTCATTGTGGGTGGGGTTGGGGTGAACGTGGGTAGTTATGCATGGAAGTCCCAACCCCGGCAAGGAAAATTTTAAAGAAATTTCAATTTTTCTAAAAACTTAATCTTACCTGATCATAATGGCTGGTTAAAATACAAGGTTTCCGTATGGTTCACCACGCACCGCTGCCGGGGCATGCGCACTCCAGGCGAGTTCGAACGGATGCCTGCCTGTCGATTGAGGTCTCGCATGTCTCGTCATGAAAGTGGAGCGTAGCGGATTCGAACCGCTGACCCCTTGCATGCCATGCAAGTGCTCTACCAACTGAGCTAACGCCCCGTTTCCGGGTTACCCTTCCGGGTAGCCGCTTTACCAGCGGCGGGGCGAAGGTTTAGGCGAGAATACGGATGACGCGCAAGCGGAAAAACTTTAAACTCTAAATTTTAAACCTCAAGGAAGAGGGAGGCCGTTTTAGTGACCTGGGCGGCTCGCGGTAGAACAGAAGTGCCCCGAGTCAGCGAGGCTCTTCGTTGAGGTTTAAAGTTTAAAATTTAGAGTTTAAATCTTCATCAGATCCTCTTCCTTGGTGGATGCGAGTTCGTCGATCTGTTTGGTGTATTTGTTGGTGAGTTCCTGGATCTCCTTTTCCTGATCCTTGAGGGTGTCTTCGGTGAGGATATTGTCTGCTTTCATCTTCTTCGCATCGTCGATGCCGGACTTGCGGGCGGCGCGGAGGCGGACTTTGGCTTCCTCGGCGAGGGATTTGATGAGTTTCACCATGTCGCGGCGGCGTTCTTCGGAAAGCTCCGGAATCGGGACTCGGATGGAGCGCTCGGCGGCGACGGGATTGAGTCCGAGCTTGGACTCGCGGATCGCTTTTTCGATATCACGGGTGGTCGATGGATCGAAAGGCTGGACGTTGAGCAAACGCGGCTCCGGGGAATTGATGACGGCCAGGGATTTGAGCTTCTGGACACCGCCGTATGCGTGGACATAGACATCGAGGTTGTCGATGAGGGCGGGGGAGGCTTTCCCGGTGCGGACACCGTGGAAGTCCGAGACGAGGTGATCGATGCCTGACTGCATGTCGGCTTCTACTGCTTTGAGGGATTTGGCTGGGTCTTGCATTTTTTCGCGAAGTTGAAGTTGGAGGGGTGTTTCGGGAGGAAACTTTAAACTCTAAATTTTAAACCTCAAGGAAGAGGCATTTCGGCGGAGCCGCATGAGAAATTGGAGTTTAGAGTTTAAGATTTAAAGTTTCACTCCCCGTGGACGAGGGTGCCGATGGGTTGTGAGCGTAGGGCGTGGGAGAGATTTCCATCTGGGCCGAGATCGAAGATGATGATGGGAATGTCGTTGTCCATGCAGAGCGAGAACGCCGTGGCGTCCATCACGTTGAGCCGGTTCTCCAGGCAATGCTGGAAGGTGACGGTCTCGAAGCGTTTTGCATCGGGGTTTGTCCGTGGGTCGGAACAGTACACTCCATCGACCTGGGTGGCTTTGAGAATGACATCGGCACCCATTTCGCTGGCGCGGAGGGCGGCGGTGGTATCGGTGGAGAAGAAGGGACTGCCGGTGCCTGCGGCGAAAATGACGACCGTGCCCTTGTCGAGCTGGTGCTCGGCTTTGCGGCGGATGAATGGCTCCGCGACATTCTTCATTTCGATGGCCGACATGACGGTGCAACGGACGCCGATGTGGGAGAGCGCTCCCTCCATGGCAAGGGCGTTCATGACGGTTGCGAGCATGCCGACGTAGTCCGCGGTGGCCCGATCCATACCGCGTGCCGATGCGGCGGCTCCGCGCCAGAAGTTTCCGCCGCCGACCACGATGCTCAGTTGGAGCCCGGCATCCACGGCTTCTTTGATTTCCGAAGCGATACGCTGGACGATTTCCGGGGAGATATTATCCGTGGAACCCGGCTCGCGAAGGGCTTCTCCGCTTAGTTTGAGGACGGCGCGTTTGAAGGGGCGGGGATCTTTGCTTGGCTGGGACATGTGCTGGGGCAGAGACTGAAACAACCCGCGCCGAACGTCCAACACGGAAATTTCAAAATTCGGTTTTCAGTCCCGCTCAGGGTTTTGGCTCCAGGGTGAAGGTGGCCTGGAGGTCGAGCAGGGATGCGTTCTTCTCGGTGGTTCCCGCGATTGCGACGATGACTTTCAGTGGCTCGGTCTGTGCGCGGTGGTATTCCTCGAGGGTGCGCTGGAGAGCGACGAAAGTGATTTTCAGGAGCTGGCGGCTCGTGATATCGACCTCCTCCGGAATATCCAGTGCCGTGAGGTCGAGGGTTACCAGGAGGCCTTCCTCAGTTGTTTCCGCAGTGATATCCACGTTGCACAGAACGAGGAGGTTGGCTTCCGCCACTTTGTAATTGGGATTATTGGTGGGGAGTGGGTGGGGCGAGCGGATGGAATCGACAAGGACTTCCGGAAACGCCCCCGTGAGTGCCATCGGGCGGGGGAGGACGGTTGCTTGGAGAACCTCCCCGGTATCGCTGATGATGTCGTCCACATCCGTGCCGTGCAGGCTCAGGGGTTCGTGGACGGGGACCACGGAGATCGTCGTGGCTTGGAGGCCGGTTGATAATGCAAGGGCGAGGAGGAGGCGTTTCATGTGGGTTTGATTATGAACATCGAACAATGAACGTCCAACATTGAACATCGAAAGGAGATGAATTTTGAAACACGAAAAAGCCGCCTGACATTGCTGTCGGGCGGCTTTGAGGTTGGTTGGCGGATGCGCCGGGTTACGCGGATTTCGCGTTCTTATCTTCCAGTGCCTTTTTCGCTTGCGCGATGATGGCGGAAAACGCGGCTGCATCGGTGATCGCGAGATCGGAGAGGATCTTGCGATCCGCTTCGATTCCGGCGGCTTTGAGGCCTTCGATGAAACGGGAGTAGGTCATATCCTCGGCACGGACGGCAGCGTTGATACGCTGTGTCCAGAGACGGCGGAACTGACCCTTGCGCTTCTTGCGGTCACGGTATTCATACTGTTGCGCCTTGCGGACTGCGTCCTTGGCGTAACGGAAAAGCTTCGAGCGGAATCCGCGGAAGCCTTTTGCCCGTAGGATCGTGCGCTTGCGGCGCTTGCGACTGGCGGGTGAGTTGGTTGCTCTTGGCATGGTATTCTGTTGGTTGTGAACAAGTCGTTTTTTATCATTCCTTCCGCAGTCTCACCTGTTCGTGTTTCCGGCGTTCCCGGATCAGGCTGCGTAAAGGCCGTCCGAACTGCGGACGGGGCTATGGTGCGTCGTTTCGTTTCTACTTAATGGAAAGGAAGGTTCTCTTTGACATTTTTGATGTCTGCCTTGGAAACGAGGGTCGCTTGACCGAGAGCGCGTTTGCGCTTGCGGCTCTTGCCTTGCAGCAAGTGGCGTTTTCCTTGTTTACGGCGTAGTACCTTCCCTGTGCCAGTTACTTTGAAGCGCTTGGCGACGGCCTTCCGTGTTTTTGCTTTTCCTCCTACTCTTGGCATGGGGCGCGAAAACTACTGAACGCCTTGTCCTTGGCAAGAGAAAAGTGGGCGTTTCCGGAAAGTAAATACACGTTTCCATCAGCGGATCGGAAGTTTCACGAGCGCGAGAAGTTCGGTTGATTCCTTGGCTCCGGTGGGTTTAATGTGAAGGCCATGGAAGAAAAGAATGTGAAGCGCAGCCCGGTAAGGAAAGGGTTCCCATGGTTCGGACTCGGGTTTCTGATTCTGATTGCCGCACTGGTGGGCTCGTTTTTCACCAGCATTCCGGGAAAAGTGAGCAGGAACGTGAAGGAGATTCTCGAGAGCAGGCAGCCGGTCGATACCGTCGATGAGGATACCCTGACAAGCCGGGTGGAAGAGCCGCTCCGTGCGGAAATGGAGGAGGATCTCGCCATGGAACTCGCCGCCATGCGTTCGGAAATGAAGGATCGGGAACCGCCAACCGAAGATAAAGAGGATCCCGCCCCGCCGCCACCACTTCCGCTTGGCAAGGTGGAGGACGTCCGGAATTTGCGCAGCGGCATCCCTTTCAAGACCGAAATCACCTTTGAAAAGGGCGGCATCGCTTCCTCGGAGCGGGAGGACGGGGACAGCTATACGGCGAACTACGAGTTGAAGCTCAAGCTCCCGACTGCCGCCACAACCATCACCCAGTTGGAAAAATCCAATCCCGCCCTCGCCAAGATCCTGCCCTCATTGCCCGCGCTTCTTGAAAAGGCCGAAGTCTCCCCGTGGTTCAACACTCTCTACGACAACAAGGCCGGGCGCATCCGCCGCGATGCGAACGCGCTCAACGAACTTCTCACCAAGCACAACGTCTATGACTGCGAGACCATCCTCAACATGCGGACGGAAGGCGGCAGGCGGGTGTTTTTCATGCAGGCGGAAATGGACGTGGTCTCGGACGGCTCGGACGGGGACAGGCTCGCCACTATGCCGGACGCCATCGTGAACTCCACCTACTACCAGCCTTTCACCAGCTACGGCTGGAGAAAGCAAACGAAGACCCCGAACCCGATGATCGCCGGATTCGAGCGCAGGATCGCCGCGGGAACCAAGGAACTGAACGCCAGCGGAACCACCGCGGAGCGGAAAAAATGGCTCGTGGGAAGAATCAAGATGCTCAAAAGCTGGATCTCCGATCTCAAGGCGCGCAGCTATCTCATCGCCGAGTATGATCCGTTCATCGTCATCCCCGTGAACCTGCTGACCGCGTCCGGGGATCCCTACGCCCCGAAGGTCGGCGACTACGCGGTCGTGATCTATGGCGAGAAAATCTATCCCTGCATCGTCGGCGACGGGGGGCCTACTTTTAAAGTCGGCGAGGCGTCCCTACGCATGGCAAGGGAACTCAACCCCAAGTCCAGCCCCTACAGCCGCCCCGTATCGGATCTGAGGATCAGCTACGTCGTCTTCCCAGGCAGTCGCGAGAAAACCAAAGGCCCGCCCGACTACGAAAAATGGCGGCAGAAATGCCACGAGCTGCTTGGGGAAATTGGCGGACTCGGCAGTGGTTACGAACTTCACCAATGGGTCGATCTGCTGCCCAAATCCGAGCCGGAGAAAACGGAAGGCACCGCGCCCGTGGAGGAGTGAGTCACCCCTTCTAGCAATCCAACATCGGTAGGGTCGTTTTGCCAAAACGACCCACCCTGTGCGCCCAACCGAAACCCAAAATCATCTCCCACCCTCCAGCGCCTTGATGCGGAGCTTTCCTCCAATCACCGGGGAGACCCACGCACCCCGGGTCATTTTGTCAAAATGACCCCACCGCGATGGCTTTTCCTATCGTCAAAACTTTCCCGGTTCCGTAGCGTCTCCGCATGATCAGCATCGAAGTTGTAGGCACCGTAAAATCGAAGTGGGGCGAAGGCCCGGTATGGTGGGAAGGTTCCCTTTTCTATGTGGATATCGAGGGGCATAAGGTTCATCGATACACTCCGGAAACCGGGGAGGAAAAGTCCTGGCAAGTCGGCCAGCGGGTCGGAACCGTGGTGCCACGCGAGGGCGGGGGCCTGGTCTTCGCCGGTGACGACGGCTTCTTTTTCCTCGATGAAAAAACAGGCGACATCGCCCCCATCGCCGATCCCGAACCGGACAAGCCGGACAACCGTTTCAACGACGGAAAGTGCTCTCCGGACGGGCGTTTCTTCGCAGGGACGATCAGTCTGGTGAAAAAGGAGGGCGACGCGAAGCTCTACCGGCTCGATCCCGACCTAACCCTCCACGAAGCCTTCGGCCCGGTGACAAATTCCAACGGTATCGTATGGTCGGCGGACGGAAAAACGGTTTTCTATATCGATACCCCGCGCAAGGAAGTGGTGGCCTTCGACTACTCGGAAGGCGTTCTTTCCAACGAGCGTTCGGTTGTCTCCACTGCCAGCCGCGAATCCTCACCCGATGGCATGGCGATTGATACGGACGGAAATATCTGGGTCGCCTTCTGCCACGGGGCATGTGTGGTTTGTTTCGATCCCACAAGCGGTGAAGAACTCCGCAGTATCGAGCTGCCTTGTTTGGAAACAACCGCCTGCGCCTTCGGTGGGTCGGATCTAACGGATCTCTACGTCACCACCGGGATCCACAAGAGCGAGGTGGAGGAGCACGCCGGTCGCCTTTTCCGCATCAGCGGATTGGGCGTGAAAGGAGTCCCGGCGAACGCTTTCAAAGGATGAAGCTGATCCTCGCCTCTGGTTCGCCACGACGGAAAGAACTCCTGGGGAAGCTGGGAGTGGATTTCACCGTGGTCGTTTCACCTGCCGAGGAGATCCACGACGCCTCCCTCGGGATGGCGGCTCTCTGTGAGGAAAACGCCCGCCTGAAAGCCGCCGCCGTCGCGCAAGGTCATCCCGACTGCGCGGTGATCGGAGCCGATACACTCGTGTTCATCGACGGGGAGCCTCTCGGAAAACCAAAGACCATCGAAGAGGCCTGCGCCATGCTGCGAAGACTTTCCGGCCGGGAACACCAGGTCTGCACCGGCGTTTGCATCGCGGGGCCGGGCGGTGGGCTGGTCGTTTTTCATGATGTGACGAATGTCCTTTTCCACGAACTCGACGAGGTGAAAATTTCCGAATACCTGGAAAAAACCAGTCCGCTAGACAAGGCGGGTGCCTACGGAATCCAGGATCACGGGGAGATGATCGTAGATCGAATCGACGGTGCTTTTGACAATGTGATGGGTCTTCCTTTGGAAAAACTGGCGAAAGCCCTGAAGGAAATCGGGTTGCCCATCGCGGCAAGATAAGCGAACAATCACCCATGGCCCTGCCCCGGCGATATCCTTTGATTTTCAACCCACGTGCCCGCAGCCAGAAAGGCGGGCGGACGCGGCAGTTCCTGATGGAGCACGCGAACCGGTTCGCGCTGTACGCGACGAACACGGGGCAGGAGGCCGTGGATCTCGCGAAGAGATTCGCCGACGAAGGCGAGCCGGTGGTCATCGCGGCGGGCGGCGACGGAACTTTGAACGCGGTGGTCTCCGGTCTGGCCGGAAGCAGAACCGCCCTCGGCGTGATGCCGGCGGGGACGATGAACGTCTTCGCCCGCGAGCTGGGCATCCCCGCGAACAGCCTTCCGAAGGCGCTGGAAGTGATCGAGAAGGGCCTGATCCGCGAGGTGGATCTGTTTTCCGCGAACGGCGCGCCTTTTGTGCAGATGGCGGGAGTCGGATTCGATGCGATGGTGATCGAGGAAACGACGTGGGAGAGCAAAAAGATGCTCGGCCCTCTCGCATACCTTCTAGCCGCGGTGAAAGTTCTGGGAGAAAAGCCTCCGAAAATGGAGATTACCAGCGCCGAGGGAAAAACGGAAACCGGCGTGGCGGTTCTCTGCGGGAACGGCTCTCTCTACGGCGGGCAGTTCAAACTTTTCCGCAACGCGAACAACCTCGACTCCAAGCTGGACGTCATCGTTTTCAAGGAGTCCGGCTACCGGCTGGTGCTTGATTCGCTTCACGGGATCGCTCTCGGCGGGATCGACCTCTCCGCATCGACGAGTTACTTCCAGTCCGAGAGCATCACCGTGAAGGCGGATCGCGAAGTGCCGGTGGAAATAGACGGGGAATGGCTGGGTCGTTTCAAGGAAATCACCTTCTGCGAGACCTCCTCCCGCCTCCGCGTTCTGGCTCCCGAGGAACCCTGCGGCACCCCGTTCACCGATTCCGTGAAAGCCCTGCTCCAGTGGCCGCCGAAACCTTACGAACTCCAGGTAACCAAAGCACCGTGAAGGACGGAAAAAAGCCAACCATTTTCACCTGGATCAAGCGGCTCTTCCTTGCCGGGCTGCTGCTTTTTCTGCTCGGAGTCGGATTCATCCTCTATACGAACCTCGCTCCGGTGTGGGCTTCGCGGGGGAGGCTGTTTGAAAATATCGAGAATCTTCCCGCCGCGAAGGTGGGCTTGGTTTTCGGAACATCCGACAGCTACAAGGGTCGCGAAAACCGCTATTTCCGCTACCGCATCGATGCCGCCGTGAAAGTCTGGAACGCCGGCAAAGTGGAGACACTGATCGTCTCCGGGGACAACCGCAGCAAATACTACAACGAGCCGGAGAAAATGAAAGCCGCCCTCATGGAGGAGGGGGTGCCGAAGGACAGGATCGTGTGCGATTACGCGGGTCTGCGCACGTTCGATTCCGTGGTGCGTGCCAAGGAAATTTTCGGAGCCGATACCATCCTCGTGATCAGCCAGCAGTTTCAGAACGAACGCGCGATTTTCCTCGCCCAGGCAAACGGAATGAAGGCCTACGGATTCAACGCGGAGGACGTGGAAATCAGAGCGGGATTCAAAACCAAGCTCCGCGAAGTCGGCGCACGGGTGAAAATGTGGCTGGATGTGAACCTCCTGGACACCAAGCCGACACACCTAGGCGAGAAAGTGGAAATGCCGGAGTGATCCCCCAAGGAGTCGCGGATGTCATCCGCGACTCCTTGGGAAAAATCACTGGCACATCAGTCTCCCTCACCGGCCATCTGAAAAACCACGATGGGCGAGTTTTTCCCTTCGGACACGCAGAGAATGGCCTTCCCGTTTTTTCCAAAAGCCACGGATTCCGCCTGGTGAAGCCTGTGGCTGCCGATGCGCGCCGGTTTCGTGGCGAAAGCCTCACTCCATCCCTGCGCCTGTGGCTTTTGAAAAAGGAACAACCCATAGTAGGTGACGATGACGGCTCTTGTTCCATCGGGCGATATGTCCAGTCCGGTCGGCTGGTTGCGGTGCGGGATGAAGCTTAACACCGGGGCAATGGTTTTGGTCGTGCCGATGCGTCTTGCCACGGGTTTCTTCGCAGCCGGTCGGAGGGGAAGCTCGAACACTTCCGGGGGATCGTTGCGTTTGCTCACGAGAATGATTTTCTCCCGCCGCGCATCCACCGCCACCGCCTCACAGTCACGTGCGCCACCCTCGTAGGTGAAATCGATTTTCCAAGCGACGGGGATTTCCCCGGCCACCATTTTCCCTGCGGAAGGGAGTTGAGGTTCACGGACGATCAGGAGGGAAACGGAGTCTCTTCGCGCGGTGTTGTCCCCGGTATCGGCGATGAGCAGATAGCTTTCGCCCTTGTGCCGGAATGCCGCGAGATCTTCCCAGTCCGTATTTTGTGCCCCCTCGATACGCACCGCGCCGCGTGCCGTTCCGTTCGTTTCCGATAAGTGGATTTCCGGAGTGCCGCCGCTGTCGTTAATGATCCATAGAAAATCATCCGAGGCGGGGGACACCGCCAAGCCGCTTGCCTCGGTGATGGCAGGAGAGAGGAGCTTCACCGCATCGGGTATAAGTGTGAAAACCTCCTCCGCCGCCGCGGACGAGATCATTAGAAGGGAAATCAGGATACGGCTCACTTCGGTTCAGGTTGTGTCCGCAGCGTAACGGGCGTCTTGGTATGAGCAAGGGGTTTGCCGGATCGCCCAGGTGTGATTCTTTTCGGTGGATGAGACCGCCGGAGGCTCTGGACTGCTGCGGTTCTTATCCGCAGCTCTTACCCCGGCGCTGCGATTACCAAAGCATCCAGGTAACAACCGCACGTGTCGGTAGAAAGAAGCCAACCGTGAAAGCTGGGAATGAAGAATCCCAGCAGTCCAAAGCCTCCGGCGGTCTTGCCAATGGAAGCGATCCGGTGTGAAATCCGTGGCACGTGAGTTTTGATTTTCCGGAAAGTTTCCTTCTGATCCCGCTGGTGGCGCTGGTCGGCTGGTTTTGGCCACGGCTGGGTTTGTTCCGGCCGCTCCGGGTGCTGATCGTCCTGGTTTTGGTTTTCGCGTTGGCGGGGCCGAAAATCCTGAAGCAGCAAAACGCGTTGGATCTTATCGTTTTGCTCGACCGATCCGACTCCACGGAGGATCTGATCGACAAGGGCTTGCCGGAATGGACCCGGCTGCTGGAAAAATCGAAACCATCGCGGAAAGACAATCTTCGCTTCGTGAATTTCGCGGCGGAAGTGGCGGATGCGGGGATCGATGGCTCTTCTTTCACGGGATCGCGCAAGCTGACGAAGACTGGACTGGCGATCTCGAATCTCATGGCGCAGGTGGATGGAAAACGCCCGACGCGCTTGCTCCTTTTCACCGACGGATACGCCACCGAGCCGCTGGTGGAGGCGGCGGCGCAGATGAAACAACGGGGCGTGCCCCTGGATTTCCGCCTGGTGCGCGACGAGACGACGGAGGATGTGAGGCTGGCGCGGCTTTCCTTTCCGGAGCGGGTGCAGGTGGGCGAGCCGTATCTGATCTCCGTGCTGGTGCGGGGCAATGAGGACGGAGAGGTGCCGCTTGTGCTGAAACGCAACGGGCAGCTTCTGGTGGAGACGAAGGTGGAAATCGTTGATGGAGTGGGGACGGCGGAGTTCACCGACAGGATTCCGAAAGTGGGTTCCTATGAATACGATGCTGAAATCCGTCCGGAAAAGGACGCCCACCCGGGTAACAACAGGCAGGCGCGTTGGATCGAAATCACGGGTGGCCCGCGGCTGCTGCTGGTGACGAAATACACCGACGATCCGGTGGCGCAGGCGATGGCGGAAATGGATTACGATGTGCAGGTGGTGAGCAATCTCGGCCAGCTCAAGCCGGGCCTGCTGGCGGGAACGAAGGCTGTTGTTTTCAACAATATCCCTGCACACGAGATCCCGGGGGATTTCATGAGGTCGCTGGATTTCTTCGTGCGGGAGCAGGGCGGAGGATTCCTGATGGCGGGTGGGAAACGCTCGTTTGGTTCGGGCGGGTATTTCCAATCCGAGATCGACGAACTTTTGCCTGTCTCCATGGAGCTGAAATCCGAGCACCGCAAGCTGGCGGTCGCGCTGGCTATCGTGATGGATCGATCCGGCTCCATGGGAATGGGCGTGGCAGGCGGGCAGACAAAAATGGATCTGGCGAACTCCGGTGCGGTTTCCGCGACGAACCTGCTGGGGATGATGGATCAGATTACGGTCTTCGCGGTGGACAGCGAGCCAACCAAGGTCGTGCCGCTGACCGCCGTGGGCGGGAAGCAGAAGGATATCAGCCGGAGGATCACGAAAATCAGTTCCGGAGGCGGCGGGATTTACGTCTATACCGGTTTGAAAGCGGCATGGGAGGAGTTGCGGAAATCGCGGGCGGGCACGCGGCACGTGATTCTTTTCACCGATACCCAGGATACCGAGGAGCCGGGCGACTATAGGAAACTCATCGCTGAAATGACCAACGAGGGGGCGACCATTTCGGTGATCGGGCTGGGCACCGACAAAGACGTGGATGCGGAACTTTGCCGAGACATCGCGAAGCTGGGCAATGGGCGGATTTTCTTTTCCGACAGGCCGATGGACATTCCCCAGATCTTCGCGCAGGAGACGGTGACCATCGCGAGATCCGCTTTCCTGGACGAGCCGGTAGGCACGCTGGCGTCGGGACGGTGGGGGGAAATTTCCCCGAAGCCGCTGGACTGGATGAAGCAGGTGGATGGCTACAACCTTTCGTATGCGCGGAAGGATGCGACCGTTTCTCTGGTCAGCACGGATGAGTATGTCGCACCGCTGGTGGCTCATGCGCGGCGGGGGCTTGGTAGGACGGCGGCGGTTTCGTTTCCGCTGGGCGGGGAGTTTTCGGACGGGGTGAGGAAATGGGAGGGCTATGGCGACTTCATGCAGACAATGGGTCGCTTCCTGATGGGGCAGGACATGCCTCCGGGGATCGCCGTGCGGCACAAGGTTGAGGGCACGCGATTGAATCTGGATCTGCTCTATGCTGCGGAGGAATGGGGAGCGCGGCTTACAAAAGACCCGCCGACGGTGCGGCTCCAGGACGATGCGGGCGGGCCGGTGTATGAGCTGCCATGGCGGCGGATCGCACCGGGACATTTTTCCCTAAGCAGGGATCTGGATGAGGGCAGTGTCGTGAAAGGTGCGATACGCGTGGGGGACAATGCGCTGGGCTTCGGGCCGGTGAGTGTGGGATCCAGCGTGGAGTGGGCGTTCGAGCCGGAGCGGCTGGCGGAGCTGAGATCCGTTTCCCATCAGACAAACGGGCGGGAGCTTTTGAATCTGGAGGAGGCGTGGAAACGGCCTCCTTACGTGGCGGCGAATTCCCTGGGCGTGCCGTTGGGGATTTCCCTGGTGCTGCTGGTTTTGCTGGATGCGCTGGTTACGCGGACTGGGTGGAAACTGCCGGAGTTTGTTAGGCGGGAGAAGAGCGTGAAAGCGGCGAAGGTGAAGAAGCCGAAGGCGGTGAAGCCGGTGGTTTTGGAAAAAGACACGCCGGCTGAAGCCAGCGCTCCTGATGTGGCTACTTCCGCACGGCGTTCACGGTTTCAGAAGGCGAAGGATAGGAAGTAGGAAGTAAGCGCCGCAGGCTTTGGACTGCTGGGATTCCTATTCCCAGCTTTCACGCTGCGTGTGGAATGCCGGGGCAGATGGTTTCGCGGTTGCCTTGTGTGTTCAGCCGGGAGCTGCGGATGAAGAACCGCAGCAGTCCAGAGCCTCCGGCGGATAGAGAGACCTAGAAAATCCCCAGATCGACTCCCTCGGAATCGGGACCCTCGAAGTGCTCCGAGATAAAATCCTGCCAAGTTTTCCTGCTTTCCGGGGAAAGCGAGTCGGTGACGGTGGCGACGCAGTCCGAACACATGAGCAGGGGCAGCGCCCCGTCGATCAGGGAGCCGTCCTGGCGGAAATGCGCGGAGAGCGTGAAGCCGTCCATGAACATGCGCGGCAGGCGGCAGGCGACACAGTGCTCCAGCCTCTGCTCGGGATTCTCCAGTGCCATCCAGTCGAGAAGCCGCTGCTCCCAGTCGATATTCGTTTCAAGGAAATCGCGGATGGCGGCTTTCGAGGAATCGCTGAAACGGTTCGAGACCTGGTCGCGGCATTTTTCGCAGACCGCGTATTCCATCACGCATTCGGAGCGGTGGTAGTGCTTGTTGACCACCCAGGAATCGGCGGCGAGGGGGAGGAGTTGCTCGCAGACCTTGCAAGTTTCGAACGGTCTGTCGGTTTCGAGGGAATCGAACCACTGCATGAGCTTTGACATGCCCGGAGGATAGGATTTTCCGCACGTCTTGGCAACCGGGAGTTGAATGATGGACAGGGTATCTTTATCAGAAATTTTTAACCGCAGATGGACGGGATGAACGCAGATTGAAGAAAAGATGATGATCTGAAATTCCATGATTCCCGGCCAAACCATTGGAGGTCACCCTGCTGAATTATAATCCCATCCTCTTTATCTGCGTTCATCCCGTCCATCTGCGGTTACATTTCTTTGATCGGATCGTACGGTTTCTCTTTAGGTGACCACGAGTGATGGAAGAGTTTGCGGAGTCCTTTCCGCCTGTTAGGTTCCGCGTGTGATCGAAGTCGTTTTCAACCGTGGAATCCATCTCCCTGAGATGGATTTCTGGCTGGATCCGTGGGATGTGAAGGATTCCGCGTTCGTTTCCCATGCCCACGCGGATCACTTCTCTCGGCATGGAAAAGCCCTCTGCTCCACGGTGACGGCGGCGCTGGTGCGGAAACGTTTCCGCATGGCGAAGGACTCGCTGGAGCCCGAGGATTTCGGCTCCATCATTGAGCGGGACGGGTTCCGCATGCGCATGCTTCCAGCAGGGCACATCGTCGGATCCGCCATGCTGCACATCACCCGGAAAGCGGACGGGGCGACGCTCCTCTACACGGGTGATTTCAAGGTGCGGCGCGGCCGGACGCACCGAGGCGGTAAGCTTCCTGCAGGCGGATACGCTGATCATGGAGACAACCTTCGGGCTGCCGCACATGGTTTTCCCGGGGGCGATGGAGGTGGATGCCTCGGTGCTGCGGTTTGTGAACGACGCGTTTGCGGACGGTGAGGTGCCGGTGCTTTTCGGATACTCGCTGGGGAAAGCGCAGGAGGCGGTGGCGCTCTTGGCGGAGCATGACATTCCGGTGCTCTCACACCCCAGGGTCGCGGAAATGACAGGGGTTTGCCGGGAGGTCGGGGTGGAGCTGCCTGAGCCGGTCATTTTCGAGGGTTTTGCGCGGGAAGGGCACGTGATCGTGGCGCCGCCGAACTCGGTGAGCGCGAAGATCATGCGGGGGCTGAAGAAAAAAAGAACGGCGATGCTGACCGGCTGGGCGCTCCAGCCGGGATCGCTGTACCGCTACCGCGTGGACGAGGTATTGCCGCTCTCCGATCACGCGGATCATCCCGGACTGATGGAATGCGTGACGCGGGTGAGGCCGAAGCGGGTGCTGACCGTCCACGGTTTCTCCAAGGAGTTTGCTGCGGAGCTTCGCGGAAAAGGGGTCGAGGCATGGTGCGCGACAGGTGGCGATCAGTTGGAGCTTTTCCTGGGAAAATCTCCGGGAAAGTCCGTCGGTGCCGCCAGTCCCAGGCACACCCGCCCGATCTGCCAGCTTGCCGATTTCTCCGATGTCTGCCGCCTAATTTCGGAAACAAGCAGTCGTTTGGCGAAGGTGGAATACCTGGTGAACTACTTGCGAACAACTTCCTCGGAGGAGGATCTGAAGTGTGTGACCCGATGGTTCACGGGAGAGGCTCTGCCCCGGCGGGCTGGTAGGCGGATTCTGAATGTGGGTAGTGCCATGATCAAGCGGGCGTTGCTTTCCGTGCCGGGTGTGAAGCCCGAAAGGTACCGGGAGATTTCCGCCGTCCAGAACGATATGGCCAGAACTGCCCGGGTAATTCTCCAGGAGGTTGTTTTAGAGTCTAAGCCACTGACAATAAGTGGAATGCACGCATTTTTACTGGATCTTGAGAGCGCTGAAGGATCGCTGGAAAAGGTCGAGTTATTAACAAAACGTCTGCACGGGCTGCATCCCGCCGAGGGTGAGACCATAGTGAAGTTATTAACAGGGGATCTTCGGATCGGGCTGAAGGAAGGGCTTGTCGAGGAGGCGGTTTCTCAGGCTTTTCAGGCGCTTGAAACGGACGTTCGACAGGCGAACATGCTCACCGGGGATTTGGGAATAACTTCCGTCATGGCGAAGGCCGGAACACTCAAGCAAGCGGAGCTGACTCCCCTGGTGCCGATCCGCTGCATGCTGGCCGCTCCATTGGAAAGGAACGACGAGGACGACTCCCCGGAGTTTGCCAAGCTGCCGTTTTCCCCGCCGTTCTGGCTGGAGCCGAAGTATGACGGTATCCGCGCGCAGTTGCACAAAACCGGGCGGGAGGTCGGGCTGTTTTCCAGGGATCTCAGGCCGCTGGAGGCGGAGTTTCCGGAACTGGTGGAGGAAGCAAAATCGTTGGACGGGGATTTCATTCTGGATGGCGAACTGATCGCCTATGCGAAGGGGCGGAAACTCGGCTTCGCGGATCTTCAGAAACGGCTCGGGCGACGCAGGGTCGAAGGAGACCTTTTCATGGAATCGGCGGAGGGCGGGGCGGCGATTCCCCTCAAGTTCGTCGCGTTCGATCTGCTGTGGAAAGACGGGGAAAGTCTCTTGGAATCCGCGCTCTCGGTAAGAAGAGCCGGACTGGAAAAATTGAAACTATCCGGGATGTTCGGGATCATCGAATTGGTGGAGACGGGGACACCCGAGGGGATCGAAGCCTGTTTCAAAGACGCGATGCAAAACGGGCACGAGGGTCTGATTGCGAAAGATCCGGGGAGTGTTTACAGCCCGGGACGGAGGGGAAAGTCGTGGATCAAGCTCAAGGGGGTGATGCCCACGTTGGATTGCGTCGTGGTTTTCGCCGAGCAGGGCCACGGAAAGCGGGCGGACGTTCTTTCCGACTACACCTTCGCGGTGCGTGACGAGGACAGCGGGTTGCTGAGGGTGATCGGAAAAGCCTATTCCGGGCTGACGGATGAGGAGATCGAGAATCTGACCGAGCATTTCAAGAAACACACGGTCTCGAAGGAACGGCGAAAACGGAAAGTGGAGCCGAATGTCGTCCTGGAAATCGCCTTCGATGCGATCCGGCGCTCGCCGCGCCACGACTCCGGGCTTGCCCTGCGATTCCCGCGAATCAAGGCGATCCGTCATGACAAGGGAGTCGATGAAATCGACACTTTGCGCTCCGCGGAGGCGCTTTTGAAACTGTGACGCGTCCGTCACGAATTTTCCTCCGATAGGGTCTTGCATATCCGGTGCCCTGCCGATAAATCCCCGCCCGTTATGTCGAGCGTAGGAGCAATTGATTTTCCAAAAGATGGGTATGAGGCGGTGATTTTCGATTGCGACGGGACGCTTGTGGATTCCATGCCAGCGCATTTCGATGCCTGGTGCGAGGCGCTGGCATCCTATGGAGCGGGCGGAATTTTCAAGGAGGACGTCTTCTTCGCCATGGGCGGCCGGCCGACCAAGGACATCGTCGTGGATCTCAATCACGAATATGATCTCAAGCTGGATCCTTCCGCCATCGCGCTGGCCAAGCGTGAGGCTTTTCTCGAAAAACTCGGGAAGGTTGAGTTCATCGACGAGGTGGCGGATTTCGCCAGATCCCTCCGTGGAACCATGCCGCTTGCGGTTGCTTCCGGCGGTTCACGCTATGTGGTTGAGAAAACCCTCAGGCTTCTGGGTTGCTCGGACTGGTTCGACGAGGTCGTGACCGCCGATGACGTGGAGAACGGCAAGCCAAGCCCGGATATTTTCCTGCACGCCGCGAAGCTACTCGGAGTGGCTCCGGAAAAATGCCTGGTGATCGAGGACGCGCCTCCCGGCGTGCTCGCCGCACAAGCTGCGGGAATGGCCGTTGTGACGATCCCGATGCCGCTGGTTGTGGCTAAGTGATTCGCGCGCACACGGAGGAGAGCTCACTTCTCCAGTAAACTGTCCAGCATCCGCAGCGTGACGCGGATGGAAATATCCAGGGACTCGGCGGAGATGAGGGCGGCATTGTCGCCGGGGGTGTGCCACCAGGGCTTGTTTGCGAAGTCCCCGATGATGTCGATGGTGGGGATGCCGACGAGATTGAGCGGCAGGTGATCGTCCATAATGGGGCCGGGCGCGGTGCCGAAGCGGGAGGACTCGCCTTCTTTCTTCGCCGCTTCGAACATGAGGCTGGCAAGATGTTTCGGCGAATCCGAGGGAATGCGGATGCTGAGATCCTTGTGGCCGACCATGTCGAGCAGGATGCCGAACTTGGGTTTGTTATCGAGGGTGCGCCATTGGTTGGCGTAGTGGCGGCTTCCGTAAAGTCCATCGAGGATGGTCATGTCCTCGGCGAAGGCTTCCTCGCCATCGAAGAAAACCAGCTCGAGTTGGCCTGCTTGCTCCGGTTCGTTTTCCGTGAGGTGTTTCGCGATGACCACTACGGCGGCGCAGGCGGATGCGGCGTCGTCCGCGCCGAGGAAGGTCTTGTTTTTATAATACTTGGAATCGATGTGGGCGCAGAGGAGTCCTTTGACGTCGCGTTCCCAGGTGTCCTGTCCCTTCACGGGAAGCCGGGCGCGCAGATTGGAGAATTTCACTTTACCCACCGGGGTGTCGCGCTCGAATTCCTGGAGCGTGGTCTTCCAGCCCACGGCTTTGAGTTCTTCCGCGAGGTGGGCTTTTACCTCCGCGAGGGCTTCGCTGGCCGGCGGTCGCGGGCCGTATTCCAGAATCTCACTGGTGAGTTCGAGGGCGGGCTGGCCGAGACCGGACGGGGAGGATTTGCCGCCATTTCCCCACAGGTAGAGGCCGATGGCGAGGGCTGCCACCAGGAGAGCGGGTAGGATCCACTTTGTTTTCATAGGTGTGGAGGGCTCACTTCGAGGCCTGGTATGCCAGGATCATCTCCTCGTTAGGATCCGGTTTCTCGGGATTGTAGTCCTTGGCGTAGGAGAAAATGTCTTTGTGAAGATATTCGTAGTAGGTCTCTTTTTGATCCTTGGGCAGACGCGTCCAGATGGCGATGTTGAGAGAGCGGGCGACCTTCATCATCATTTTTAGAGTGAGACGGCGACCTGCCTTGGCGCGCTGGATCTGCTTGTGGGTAAGCTGTTCCGGGGATGCCTCGACGAGATCGTGGTTGGAGACACCCCAGCGTTCCATGAGGGCTTCGAGAGGTTGGGGGCCGAGATCGCGCAGTTCTTCCATCGCGGGAGACTGGAGGCGGGAAGGCCGGGGTTCAATCGCGAAGATTGAAATGGCGGAGATTTGAACGGCTACGATTTTACGCTGGAATTGTGATCTGGAGGAGCGTCGTTTCCTCCGAGGCGGCAAGGGGCGGCGATCCTACCGGTATGAGGATGGTCTGGCCGGTGGTGTGTTCGTTTTCGAGTGATCCACTAACCACGGTTACCAGGGAGAAACGGTCGGACTGCGGGTTGGAAACGGTATCGCCGGTATTGAGGTGATGGAGGGTGGTGGTGAAATGGGAGCAGGTCGCCAAGGTATTGCCTGCCGGGGTGTCCATTTCCGGCTCGGTGTCCTCGAAGTCGATGCATGCCAGGGATTGTGCGACGTGAAGCGCGCGGGGCTTGCCCTCGGAATCGGTGCGGTTCCAATCGAAAACGCGGTAGGTGGTGTCGGAGTTTTGCTGAATCTCATGGATCAGAAAGCCCGCGCCGATGGCGTGGAGCCTGCCTGATTCGATGAAGATGGACTGGCCTTTCTCCGGGGTGATGGCGTGGACCTGGTCTGCGACTGTGCCATCAGCGATGGCTTGCTCAAAGGTGGATCTGGTGGTCTCTTCTTTCAGGCCGACGTAGAGTTTCGCGCCGGGTTTGCAATCGGCGATGTACCACATCTCGGTCTTGGGTTCGCCTCCGAGTTTCTCCGCGACACCCGCCGGAGGATGCACCTGGATGGAGAGGTCGTCGGCGCAATCGAGGATCTTGATGAGAAGGGGGAAACGGCCGGACTCCGGGAGGCCTTTGCCGAAGATTTCCTCCCGATGATGGTTCCAAAGGTGGTTGAGGGGTTTTCCTGAAAAGGCACCGGATGAGACTATGGACTGGGCGTCCTCGCGATCCACGATTTCCCAGGCCTCGCCATAGGGAGTCCCGGCTTCCGGCAGGGTGCGGTGGTAGGTTTCCTCAAGCTGCCGGCCGCCCCAGATGCGGGTCATGTAGATCGGCTCGAAGGTGATGGGCTGCATGGAGGGAGGCTAGACGGGACTATGTGTGGAATGGAAGTTTCATTGTTGCCGTGCGAAGGGCATGGATGAGGCCTGGCAGGGTAGGGGGGCTGCCGGAAATGGTTCTCCTGACCCACTCTGACAACGGGGCGGGGACTTTTTTCTCCGAAGCAAGGGAACAGACCCGCTCGCAGGCGTTCACGCCTTCGGGCAGCCATCCGGGGCTATCGCTGTTTTTTCCCGTGGCCAATGATTGGCCGTATTTGCGGTTGTGGCTGTCCGGGGAGGTGGCGGTTGCGAAAAGATCGCCAAGGCCGGACAAACCGAAAATGGATTCACGTTCGGCATCATGCGCGACGGCAATGGCCGCCATTTCGTTCATGCAGGCGGTGAACACGGCGGCTTCCAGATTGCGGGAGTCTTCGCCGATACCCTCGAGGCAACCGAGCAGGATGGCGTAGATGTTTTTCAGGATGCCTCCGAGAGCGGCACCTGCCAGATCGTTGGTCACGGAGGTTAGGAAAGTGTCTCCCGCGAAGACATCCGCCACTTTCCGCGCGGCTGATTCCGACTGTGAGACCATCACCACGGATGTGATCCGTCCCCGTGCGAACTCGGTGGCGATGGCGGGGCCGGCGAGGTGGACGCAGGCATGGGCGGGTGCGAGCTGTTGAAGGAAGGCGGGCATGGTTTCGCTGGTGCCGGGAGCGAAACCTTTGGCGACGTTGAGCAGGATCGCATCCGGTTCCAGCGTGTGAAGTAGTGGCTTAAGAATCGTGGCGACGAAGGCCGATGGCACGCAAATGATGACCAGCCCCACTCCTGCAACGCATTCCAGGGCGGTGTCGCAGGCGCGTATGGAGGGGTGCAGTGAAACGCCGGGAAGAAACCTCGGGTTTTCATTGCGCTCGCGGATGTCGGACACGACCCGGGGGAAGTGATCCCATGCGGAAACCTGGTTGCCTTGACCGGCGAGGACGTGGGCGAGGGCGGTGCCCATGTTGCCGGCTCCGAGGATGGAGACTTTCATTTCGCGGCGCGCATCCGGTTGGTGACGATTTTTTCCACGCCGACGAGGATATGGACGGAAGCGCCGACAAGGATAACGCGCAGCCAGGATGAGATTTCCACGCGACGAGATAGACAAGCGAACGCGCTCCGGGGAAATCGGGGCGGACTGGAAGACCGTGTTCATGAACGGAACGTAGGTGTAAATCATCTGGAGGGCAATCATAGTGATCGCGCCGAAGATGACCCATGGATTGGTGAACAGGCCGATGGAGAACATGGAGCGGGTGAAGCTGCGGCAGTTGAACATGTAGAAGGGTTCGGCGACAACGAATACGTTCACCGCGACGGTTCGGGCTTCCTCCATGCTCGCTCCCATACCTCGTTCGTAGCGATACAACCCGTAGCAGCCGGCCAGCAGAATGAGCGAGACGAGAAGGATGCGAGCCTGAAGCCATCCTGTTAGAATGGGCGTCTTCGGATCGCGCGGACGGTCATCTGGTTGCGGGTGAGGGTGCCGGTTTTGTCGGAGCAGATGGCGGTGGTGGTGCCGAGGGTTTCCACGGCGGGGCACCGCTTTTCGTGCGATATATCGCGCATCACCGGATTTTCACGGGGATGAAGGCGTATCGTCTCCTTTTGCGGAAGTCTCGGTGCTTGCGGTGAGGCATCGACGGCGTAGCCTGTGGCATGAGCCTTGTGCTGTTTTTCGACGGGGAGTGCGGGTTTTGCAGTAAATCCGTGCGGAGGGTTTACCGGCTCGATCCGGAGGGGAAAGTGGAATTCGCGCCATTGCAAGGGGCGCTTTCCAAGGAGTTGGGGCTGGGGAAACACGCGGCGAAGGACGGGGGCACGATGGTCATCATCCGGGAGGGCGACGGGGAAAGGTTTTTCAAGGGAGACGCATGGATCGTGCTCGGCGAGACGCTCGGCGGGGTGTGGGCGGTGCTTGCCCGGATCTTTGGGGTCTTTCCGAAATCTGCCAGGGACTGGAGTTATGACCTGGTGGCGAGGAACCGGTATCTCATCGCCGGGAAAAACCAGTCCTGCGGGATGCCGGAGGGGGGTCTGCGCGAGAGGATGCGGAGGTGAAACGGATGCCGGATGTCGTCTACGCAGCAGAGCCGCTTTCGGTTCGGGCGACGAGGCTGTTGAACTTCTCCTCCAGCGCGCCGAGTAGCTCGGGGTCGAGAATCTGCCTGTCGTCCGCCGTGGTGATGTAGAGGGTGTCCATGGCCACGCCTTTCTCCGTGCAGATGCGTGCGTGCGAGGTGTCGAGGCCGGCTTCGTTGACCGTGTGGAAAAGATCGTGGAGGAGTCCGATGCGGCCCAGCGCCTGGATCTCCACGGTGGTGCAGGTGGGGTGAAGGTCGTTGGAAACGTGGGCGCGGACTGGCACGGAAAGGCCTGTCTCGTTGCGCGGCTTGAGGAAGTTCGCCTTCCGCTTCAGGTATTTCTCCGGTTCGTATTCCTCGCATTCCAGAATGCTGGAGAAGGTCTCCGCGAAACGCTTGCGGGTGGAGGCGGCGGTGACCGGCTCGAAGTTCGTGGTGCAGACGCGGAAGATGTTCAGGACGATGGAATCGGTGCGCGTGAAGAGATCCGCCGAGAGGATGTTGATCTGCTGGGAGGCGAGCGCGCAGCAGAGTTTCTCCAGGTGGAGCGGGCGGTCGCGGGTGGCGACGATAAGCTCGGAGTAGCCCCTGACCGGGTGGTCGATCCACTCGACGCTGGAGGCGTAGGGGTTCTCGCCGTTCTTTTCCTCTTCGAGAAATTTCCGGACGGCCTTGATCTGGGTGGAGATGAAGGATGCCTCGCGGTAGGCGAACGCGGCGGAGGGGGTTCGCTGGAAATGCTCTTTGACGTCATCCCCGGATGCGTCCGGCATGAGGGCGATGACTTCGGCGCGGAGTTCCTCGCGATCGGTATCGAGCTTGCGGTGGAATTTTTCCCTGCCCTCTGCAAGGAAACGGTGGGTCGCCTTGTGGAGCTGGAGCATGAGCATTTCCTTCCAGCCGTTCCACGCGTCCGGGGCGGTGCCGCTGGTATCGCAGTAGGTGAAAAGGAGGAGTGCATCGAGGTTTTCGGGGGTTTTCATGATCGCCGCGAACTCGGCGATGACTTCCGGGTCCTCAAGGTTCTTGGTTGTCGCGGTGCGCCAGAAGGTGAGGTGGTTGTCCACGAGAAACATGATGAGCGCGCGGCGGCGGCCTGTGATCTGCAGGCGGGAGCAGAGCTTGATCGCGAGCATGGCGGAGCCGTCGATGTGTTCGCGGACGTTTTCCGAGCGACCGGTGTCGTGGAGAATGAGCGCGACGTAGAGGGCGTAGGGATCGACGATCTGGTGGAAAAGGCGGCGGAAGATCTCGCGTGCCGGATCCGTGTTGTCGATGAGTTTGTCCAGCTCGTCGATGCAGCGGAGGGTGTGCTCGTCCGCGGTGTAGCGGTGGAAGAACTCGTGTTGGACCAGGCAGTCCAGTGCGCCGAACTCCGGAAGATAGCGCCCGAGGAAACCGATACGGTGCATCTGGCGGAGGGTTCGCGCGGCCTCGCCTTTCCGCTCCAGAATGGCCTGGAAGGTTTCACGGTTTGCTTTCAAATAGCGGAAGGGGCGGTCGATATCGCTCCAGTGGCTGGCGATCAGTCGCCGCATGGGTGGGGACAGGCGCAGCCCGCGCACCTGGCAGTGCTGGAACATGCGCATCATGCGTGGGAGGTCGTCCTGGAAAATATCCTGGCTGGAGGGATAGATGCGCCCGTCCCGCGCGATGAACCCGTCGAATTCCTCGCGGCTTTTTTTCCGAAAGGTAAGGAAGGAGCGGAGGCCTGTCTCCGCGACCTCGTCCTGCTGGATCTCGAAGGTCTCCATCAGGGAATTCGTGTGGCGGTAGAGGTGGCGGGTGTGGCGGTAGTAGTCCCGCATGAAGGCCTCCGTTCGGCGGAGTATGCTGCGCTGCGGGTATCTGAAAGCGGTGGCGACAATTCCCTGGAGCTGGAGGGTGAGGATATCCGTGGCCTTTTCCGTGTGGTAGTGAAGCTCGTTGCGCACGCGCATCAGGAAGTCGTAAGCCTCCTCGATTTCCTTGAGCGTGTTCTTCGTGATCAGCCTGTCGTCCACCAGTTTTCGGAGATCGTCCGAGCCTGTTTTCACCCGCGCGACCCAGAGGATGTTCTGGTAGTCGCGAAGGCCGCCGCAGGACTCTTTAACGTTCGGCTCCTGAAGGAAAACGGTGTATGAGGATTTCTTGTAGCGGGAGCGGAGATCGGTGCGGCGGGTCTCGAGAAACGCGTCCTGGCTTTTGTTCACGCAGTCTTTCTCAAAACGGACGAGGAGGTCTTCGTAGAGTTCCTCGTTTCCGGCAATGAGACGGGTATCCATCAGCGCCGTAAAATTCTGCTGGTCCAGCCGCGCCTGCTCCACGCACTCGGCGATGGAACGACAGGACTGCCCGACTTTGAACCCCAGATCCCAGAGGACGTAGAGCACGCGCTGGACGAGTTCCTGGACGTTTTTCGGGAGCTTCGTCGAGGCGCGCGGGAGGAGGAAGAGGAGGTCGATGTCCGAGCCTGGATTGAGCGTGCCGCGTCCGTATCCGCCTATCGCAACGAGGGCGACGGGAGAGGAATCCAGCTTCTGGGATTTGATGGTCGTCTCAAGGATCGTGGAGATCAGCGTGTCGATCAGTTCGGCGCGGGCTTCGGCGGTTTCCACTCCGCCCGCGCCCTCACGATGACGGAAGAGGATACGCTCCTCCTCCGTTTCGACAAAGCGTTTGAAAAGGGCGATCCGTTCGTCCGGAGAGAGTTGGCCGTCGATGGCGGGCTGGAGGGAAACGGGTTTGTAGGTGATTTCGGACATGGGGAAAAGTTTGTTAGGTGTAAGTGTTCAGTTTTCAGGGAAGAACACTATTCGCCGAGGGTTAGCTTGCCGATGGTGGTGGCGGATTCCAGTTGGCGGTGGGCCGCCTGGAGGTTCTCGGCGTTCAGCGCTCCGAGGTGGGTGGTGTTGAGCTTGGGGAAGGTGCCCGCATCGCAGCGTTTTGCAATCTCCGCGAGAATTTCACCCTGGCGGTGCATGTCCGCGGTTTGGAAACGGGAGCGCGCCGGCATGTATTCCCACACGATTCGCGGGGATTTGAGGCGGAAGGGATTTCCGATATCGACCGGGTTCTTCGTCTCCACGATCAGGCCGAGCGAGCCGTTCGGAGCGAGAAGATCGGCGGTCGTTTCCCAGTAGAGTTCCGTATCGTGAAGATTCGCGATGAGGGGAAACTCCCTGAAACCGAGAGCCTCTGCCTGTGGACGTAGAGCTTCCCGGTGACTCGATCACATGATCCGCTCCAAGCTGTTTGCACCAGGCATTGGTTTCCTCGCGGGACGCGGTGGCGACCACTTTCAGACCCGCCGATTTTGCGAGAGGGATGAGCGCGGAGCCGACACCACCCGCGCCATTGATGATCAGAATCGGCGTCTCGGATGGAAATTTGCCGTCGCTCATCCGCTCGAACAAAAGCTCCCACGCGGTGATGGAAACGAGAGGCAGAGCGGCCGCTTCCGCGAAACTGAAAGAGGCTGGCTTCTTCGCCACGAGCGCGGCCTGAACGGTATGGAGTTCCGAGTTGGAGCCGGGGCGCGTCACGTCGCCGGAGTAAAACACCTCGTCCCCCGGAGAGAAATTTTCCACGGATTTTCCCGACGGCCTCCACCGTTCCCGCCCCGTCAAAGCCGAGTATGCGCGGCTCACGGAGATCGTCCGCGCCGATCAGCTTGCGGACTTTCGTGTCCACCGGATTGAGTGATACCGCACGGACGCGGACGAGGATCTCATCGGCTGCGGGGACTGGATCCGGCGTATCGAATTCGCGGATGGATTCCATGGAGGAGTTGAGGGCACCGTAGGCTTTCATGGGGTCAGGGGAGTGAGTTCGAGGAATTTGATTCCGTAGAAAATGATGTAGGGCAGGGTGAAGATGGAGACCACGGTAGTGCGCGATCACGATCTGCACGGCCACCGCCGGTCTGCCGCCGTAAAGCCGCGCCAGCAGGATGGGCACCAGCGCGGCGGGCATCGCCGCCTGGACCAGGAGGATCTGCCGCAGTTCGATGGCCATGGGGATGTATTTCGCGGAGACGATGATCAGCGCCGGGACGATGAACAGCCGCACCAGACATGCCGCGATCACGATTTTCCAGGAGGGCTTTTCGGAGCCGACAAGATCCATGATCGTCGCCCCCGTGATCATGATGGCCAGCGGGAACGCGCCTATCCCGATCATGGAGATCGCCGTCCGGATCGGCCCGGTCACCTTGTCGTCCACCCGCAGGGTCACCAGGGTCAGGCCGATCAGCACCGCGATGATGGGGCCGTTGACCAGGCGTTTCCACGGGATGCCCTTTTCTCCGGACATCAGCATCACGCCCACCGACCAGATCGCCGTCTCCACCCCGATGTTGTGGACGAAAAGCAGGGCGACCGCGGAAGTCCCCCACAGGATTTCTACAACCGGCACCGCCGTGAAGCCGAAATTCTGGCACCCCGCTCCTATCGCGAAAGTCCGTATCCCGTTCCCCGGCTTCAGCCCGATGATTTTTCCTGCCAGGTAGCCCAGTCCTATGCCCACGATGATGAAAAAAAAACCGAATCCCGCACCCGTCACAAGCACCTGCGGATCACGCAGAACCTCCGCACCCATCGTGCGGTCGAGGATGAAGCAGGGCAGCATCACCGAGAAGATCACATGCATGATCCCGGCGTCGTGCTCCCGCTTCAGCACTCCCGTCCGGCGCAGCACCGCCCCCCCCATGATGAGGATGTAAACCGGCAGGACGGCAAGGATGGCGGTGGTTGGCGAAAACAAAGTGGCGCAGGCTAAGCGGGAATCCCACCGTGGGAAATTCCAAACCGGGAAATTCCAATCTTCGCACGAATCAGTCGGGGGTTGCGTTGGTGGCGAAACCGGGGAAGGTGTGCCGCGTATGACGAACGTTGAGCAGATCAAAGAAGCGCTGAAGCAGGTGAAATACCCCGGGTTTTCAAGGGACATCGTATCCTTCGGACTCGTGAAAGCCGTGGAATTCGAGGGCGAAAACCTGGTTGTGAAAATCGAGGTCGCCACCAAGGATGCGCAGGTTCCGCAGCAGATCTTCCAGGACTGCCACGCCATTCTCGATGGCATGGAAGGCGTCGGCACCGTGAAAATCGACATCAACGTCAAGGACGCCCCGGAAGCAGCCGGCGGCGCGGTCGGGAAATCCTCCATCCCCGGTGTGAAACGAATCATCGCCATCGCCTCCGGAAAGGGCGGGGTCGGGAAATCCACCGTCGCCGCGAACGTCGCCGTCGCCCTCGCCGCGCGCGGCCTGAAAGTCGGCCTCTGCGATTGCGATCTCTACGGCCCATCCGTCGCCCAGATGTTCGGCACCGACGAAAGACCCGATGCCAACGAGCACGACGAGATCATCCCCATCGAGGCGCACGGCATCAAACTCATGTCCATGGGATTTCTCCTGGAGGACAAATCCCCCGTCATCGTCCGCGGCCCGATGGCCACCCGCTACACCCAGCAGTTTCTCCGCCAGGTGGCGTGGGGCGAACTCGACGTCCTCGTGCTCGATCTCCCGCCCGGCACCGGGGACATCCAGCTCACCATCGTCCAGACCGTCGCCGTCGATGGCGCGGTCATCGTCACCACCCCGCAGGAGGTCGCCCTCATCGATGCGCGGAAAGCCGTCGCCATGTTCGCGAAAGTCAACGTCCCCATCCTCGGCCTCATCGAAAACATGGCATGGTTCGAGTGCGATGCCGGGAAACGCTACTACCTCTTCGGCGAGGAAGGCGGCGTCCGCGAGGCGGAGGACATGAACGTCCCACTTCTCGCCCAGATCCCCATCGACATCCCGACCGGCCGGGGAGGCGACAAAGGCACCCCCGTAGCCCTCCTGGATCCGAAGAAAAACAAAGTCTCCGCCACCTTCCACGCCATGGTCGCGGGATTGGAGGTCTAGCAAGGAGCGACGGAATCCTTCCGCCCGATAAGCACTGAGAAAATGGCTGGGGATGATCTTTCCGGGGTTGCCGGGCGGAAGAATTCACGCCCCTCCTTGGACTGGGAGCAGGAGCTTCTGACACGCCTCGTTTCCCTGAACCATGAGCGCGCCGCAGAGGAGGCGCAGGGCAAGGTGCGTTGGCTGAGACCGGAGGACCAGGCACCGGAGGAAGCAAAGGAGAAGGACGCGGATCTGCCGATGGAGGTGGAGAAGAAAGCCGCCGCCATCGCCATGGTGCCGGACAAGCTCAAGTGGCCGAAGGACATCGCCGCGCAGTTTGCGGAAGTCAGCAAGCTCGGCCTCGCCCTCGGCACGGATGCGGAAGCCATCGCCGGATGCTTCGGCAGGAATCCGCCGCCCGCACGAAGCTGGTGGAAGGGATTTTGGAGACGCTGAGATCGCTCGGGAAGCTGGAGTGAGAATTTAACTATTGCAATCAAACGAATCGATACGGATTACTTCGAGGAGAACTGATGAAACTGATTGAAGCGATCGTGGATGTGGAAGATTGATTGCGCGGGAAACGAAACGAAGCTATTACCGTGGGCGTCAGCGAAAACCTTCCACTCTTCACGATACGGCTCACCGGGGACGGCGTCCGACCGGGCTGACCCTGGCCGGAGACTTGGCGCAGCTTCTCGTCGCCGCCGAGCAGTCAGTGCTGGCGATTGCGGCGCGGGAGCATCCGAATGAGGCGGAAGAGCTGATCGTCGGCCTGTCCGCAGTCAGGGATGAAAGCATAGGGTTCGCCTTTGCCAGCAACCGTCCGGAGGTCGCGCTATCGGCCTACCGCGAGCTGGTGACGCTGACCGACAACCGCGCCTTCCGGAGCCTTCCTGCGCGGAGTCTGGAAGGGCTACGGACTTTGACGAAATTCACGAGGGAGCACAACGGGCGGACACAGTTCTGGAACGGGACGGCCGAGAGGCCTCTGCTGGATCTACCGCCGGACTACGCGATTGATGTGCCGGCTCCGGACTACCAGCGCGGTGAGACTGTCTTATATGGGAAGATCGAGAAGGTAGGCGGTGTTCGGCCTCGGGTGCGACTGCGTGTCTCCGAGCGAGAAGTTGTCTACGCGGATATAAAACGAGGAACAGAGCCGAATCCTCGGCAGCCGGATGTATCAGGACGCTGCTCTCAGGGGTCATGCAACATGGGATGCACAGGATGGAACGGTGGTCTATTTCCGTGTGCAGGAGATACTCCATTACCGGCGGGAAGGTGGCTTCGGCTTTCGACGAACTCCGGCAGGCGGCTGCGGGAACTTACGACGAGGTGGAGGATGTGGAACGCTATGCAAGCCGCCTGAGGGAAGGGGATCTGCCATGAAACGGGTGTGCCTGGACAACCATATACTAATCTGGGGAATCCGCGGATATTCAACTCCCGGACAGGAGGATCGTGTCGAGCGGGCTCGCGATCTTTTCACCGAACTCGATGAGTCCGACGCACAGGTGCTGGTGCCCTCTGTCGTAGTGGCAGAGTTTCTAGCCGGGGTGCCACGCGCACATCATGTAAGCCTGCTGGATGTGCTGAACCGGCGGTTTGAGATACCGCCCTTCGATGTGCGCACTGCCGCCGTTGCAGCCGAGCTCTGGAGGGATGCGGCCTCACGCAACCCGCATCTGAAGAATCTGGTAAAAGAGGCTTTTCCGGGAACGGAGAAAGCAAAGATCAAGGCGGACATGATGATCCTTGCTACGGCATTGGTTCGGAAAGCGGATGTGCTTTACACGCATGACGGGCCGCTGCGAAGGGTTGCCGAGGAAAGGATAGAAGTCCGGGATCTGCCCCCTCCGAGGCCGAAGCAAGCGGATTTGAAATTCGACGCTTAGTCAAGGGGAACGGGGGGACATCTACTAAGAGGGGTTTCCGGATCATTGCAGCCATCCTCCCCGTGGTTGTTCCTCCACTGTGAGTGCGCCGGAAAATTCCTGGGCGTCATGGAAGCTGTCCATGCCGAGAGCGGGGCAGTCGTGGAGGGCGGCTGTGCCGAGTGATTAGTGATCGGTGGGAAGACGGCGTTTGACGTCTGGCTAGGGCGTGGTTTCCCGGCGAAAGGGTTTCCAAAGCAGATGGGCACACCCTGACTACGTTACCGGTCGGATACGAATGGATTGGCGATTCCCAGACGATATGGATAATACCGGAGGACGATGTTACCGCACCGGAGGGTGATGTGGACAGCACCGGAGGGCGATGTGGACATTACTGGAGGCGATGTGGCACCATCGGAGGGCGATGTGGACACTACCGGAGAATGATGTGGCGCTACCGTGGGGCGACCTGCCCTCACCGGAGGGTGACGTGTAGGTCACCGGATGGCGATGTTTCTCGGGTCGGAGTGGGTCTGGCACCACCGGATGATGATGTTTGTAGGGCTCAAATGGAGCCAATGCCCGCACGGTAATACTAGTGCCGAGTGAGGGGAAGTGATCCTCCTTCGCTGAAGCTTCTGCGGACAGGGCGGTGGAAGACTTGGGTTTTGGGGGGGGCTTCGGGAGAAGGGGGTTTCGTTAGAGTCCTGGCTTCGGGGGCTTGTTCGGTGCCATGGGATCGGCGCCCTGCATTTTTGTGAGGCGCTTGTAGATGGTGCCGGCGGTGGCCACGTAGAGGGTTTTGCGGTCTTTTCCTCCGAAGGCGACGTAGTTGGTGCGTTTGTCCGAGTGCTTGGGGCGGAGGAGGACGATCTGGACGCGGCCGGGCTGGTCGAAGATCTGGATGCCGAGTTCGGTGGCGGAGAGGAGCTCGCCGGTGGCGAGGGAGGTCATACCGTCGAGGTGGCAGGAGCCGTTGACGGGGAGCTGGGCGTAGAAGTAGGGCTGCTTGTGTTTCAGTTTTCCATCCGGCTGGATCTGGTAGGAGTAGATGAAGCAGTTGGGGAAATCGGCGACGTAAAGGAGGGAGTGGTCGGCGGAGAGGCCGATTCCGTTGGGGGTTTTGAATCTTGGATCCGCTTCGGTGGCTTTGCCCGCGCCGGGTGCGATGTGCCAGACTTTTCCCTCCGCAGGATCGGTGTAGTAGATGTGGCCGGTGTGGGTGACGGCGATGTCGTTCGACTTGGTGCCGGAGGCGATGGTTTTTCGCTCTCCGGTGGCGGGATTCCAGGCGCGGATTTCCTTCGCGCCGGAGGCTGCTCCGTAGATGAGGCCGTCCGCGGCGAGGGTGATGCCATTGGTGTTTCCCGTATCGCCATCGACGAGTTCCTGTTTCCCGTCCGGAGAGATTTTGTAGAGCTTGTTTCCGGGGACGTCGGTGAAGAAGAGGGTGCCATCGGGGAGGACGGCCATGCCTTCGGCCCACTGGTGTCCTTGGGAGACGATTTCCCAGTCCTCTCCGGGGATGAGGTATTGGTTGGCCTTGGACTGGGATTTTTCCAAGTGGGTGGTGACGGTTTCGGTTTTCCAGAGCCAGCGCATGGCCTCCGGGAAAATGGATGCGCCGTGCTTGTGGTTGTGGCCGCCTTTGCCCCAGTTGTGTTCCACTTCGTAACCGGACCACTGGAGGGCACGGAGCATGGTTCGGTTCGCCATCCACCAGTCGCCGGCGTAGATGTTGAGGTCGTTTTCGCCATCCTGGAGGAAGACGCGGAGGGGTTTTGGTTCGGTGCGCCGGATGAGTTCCGGGTAGTCGTCGCCGCCACGGAGGCCTACGTAGCTGCCGATCATGGAATAGACGCGGCGGAAGGAATCCGGTCTCTCCCAAGCCACGGTGAACGCGGCGATCGCTCCGGAAGACGCGCCGCAGATTCCGCGCATGTTGGGATCTTTGCTGAGTTTCACGTCATGTTCCTTTTCGATAAACGGCAGGAACTCGCCAACGAGGAAACGGGCGTAGGAATCGCCCATGCCATCGTATTCGTAGGAGCGGTTGTAGCGGGCCTCGGCGGTTTCCGGATTGAGTGGAGGAGTGACGCCGGGCTGGACGAACACGCCAATGGTCACCGGCATTTCCCCGGCTGCGATGAGGTTGTCGAAAACAATGTGCGCCCGTGCGCCACCGTCCTCACGGCAGAAGCCCATGCCATCCTGGAAGACCATCAGCGCGGCGGGTTTCGAGCCGTCATACTGCTCCGGAAATATACCGCGTAGTCGCGCTCGGTTCCCGGGAAAACCCGCGATGCGGAGAAGCTGCCTTTGATGAGCTTTCCCTGCGGAACTCCCTCCTTGCGGATCGCTTCGGGCGGTGTGGGATAATTTTCCTCCTGGGAAACGGCGGGGACGATGGCAAGAACGGCGGCGAGAAGAAGCAGGGATTTCATTGGATGAAAATATCAGTAGCCGGAGAGGAGGCGGGGGCAAAGGGGAATTTTCGGAAGGGCAAGGAGTGGCCGGAATTCGTCCCCGGTTTGCTATTGCGTGCCGGGGCGGGGCGGCTAGTTTCGTGCGTCATGATCGTTTCACCGAAAATTCGAGGATTTATTTGTACAACGGCTCATCCGGAAGGTTGCGCCAAGCATGTGGAAGAGCAGATCGCAGTGGTCAAAGGCCGCGGCACCATTGAGGGAGGGCCGAAGAAGGTGCTCGTGATCGGATCCTCGACGGGCTACGGACTTTCCTCCCGCATCGCGGCTGCCTTCGGATCCGATGCGGCGACGATCGGGGTGTTTTTCGAGAGGCCGGGCACCGAGGACAAGTGCGGAACCGCAGGCTGGTACAATACCGTGGCCTTCGAGAGGGAGGCGAAGCAGGCGGGGCTCTACGCGCGGTCTTTCAATGGCGACGCCTTTTCCGATGAGGTGAAGCATGAGGTGATCGATGCGATCAAAAAGGATCTGGGTCAGGTGGATCTCGTCATCTACAGCCTCGCCTCTCCCCGCCGGACGCATCCGAAAACGGGGGAGGTTTTCAAATCCGTCCTCAAGCCAATCGGCGAGGTTTACACGAACAAGACCCTGGACACCGGCAACGGGGCGGTGAACGAAGTCACCATCCAGCCTGCCGAGGGCGATGACATTGAGCAGACCGTGGCCGTCATGGGCGGTGAGGACTGGGAGATGTGGATGGACGCACTGATGGAGGCCGGCGTGCTTGCGGAGGACGTGCGGACGGTTTCCTACTCCTATATGGCCGGAAACGACCTGGCCCATCTACAAGAACGGCACGATAGGCAAGGCGAAGGAGGATTTGGAAAAAGTTCAGCGCGCTCTCGATGAGAAGCTCGCCCCCATTTCCGGAAAAGCCTGGGTCTCGGTGAACAAGGCGCTCGTCACCCAGGCCAGCTCCGCCATCCCCGTGGTTCCTCTTTATATTTCCCTGCTCTACAAGGCGATGAAAGACGCGGGAAGCCACGAGGACACCATCGAGCAGATGGACAGGCTCCTCCGCGAAAGGCTCTGCAACGGCCAGCCGCTCCCTGACGAATCCGGCCGGATCCGGATTGATGACTGGGAGATGTCTCCGGAGATCCAGAGCATCGTCGGGAAACGCTGGGACGAGGTGAATACAGGGAATCTCGCCGATCTTGCGGATTTCGATGGATACCAGGCGGCCTTTCTCAGGCTCTTCGGCTTCGGGCTGGATGGCGTTGACTACGGTGCCGAAACCGACACATCGGTAGGCATTCCATCCCTTTCCTGAAATCTGGTATGGAATCCGCATTGCGGCGCCGGGATTGATCCGTGGCGCCGTCCCGGCTTTTCCCTCACTCTATTTACAGTCATGCCATCGAAATCCTTCCTACCCGCACCGTTCTCCCACCAGTATGAGATCGACCCGAAATTTTCAAAAAGCGCGGTCTATTTCTCCTGCGAATTCGCCATCGACCAGAGCTTCAAAATCTATTCCGGTGGCCTCGGCTTCCTGGCCGGATCCCACATGCGCTCCGCATCGGATCTGAAGCAGAACCTTGCCGGGATCGGCATCCTGTGGACTTACGGATACTATAACCAGGTGCGCGGGGAGGACGGCGAGCTGGCTGTCCAGTTCCGGAAAAAGACCTACTCCTTCCTGCAGGACACCGGAATCCGCTACACCGTTTCCGTCCACGGCCATCCGGTATGGGTGAAGGCGATGTATCTGCCCGGCGATGTCTTCGGCACCGTCCCGATGTTTTTCCTCACCACTGACATCGATGAAAACGACGACCTCTCGCGTGCCATCACCCACCGGCTCTACGACAACGATCCGCTGCGGAGGATCGCCCAGTATCTCATCCTCGGGGTGGGCGGCGCGAAGCTGCTCGACGAGCTTGGAATCGATCCCGATGTATGGCATCTGAACGAGGCGCACGGTCTTTCCGCCGCCTTCCATCTTTATAAAAAGTTTGGCAACGCCGAGGAAGTCCACAAGCGCCTGATCTTCACCACCCACACCCCGGAGGAAGCGGGCAACGAGAAGACGGATTTCAATCTGCTCCGGGACTTCACCTTTTTCAGTGGAATACCGGAGGAAGAGGTGCGGAGGATCACCGGGATAGAGGGCGATGTTTTCAATCACTCCCTGGCTGCCCTGCGCCTTGCGAAAAAAGCCAACGGCGTGTCCAGGCTCCACGGGGAGGTTTCCCGCACGATGTGGAAGGACGCGCCGGACATCTGCGAGATCACCCACATCACCAACGCCCAGAACAAGAAATACTGGGGAGACCACGGCATGGAAAACGCACGCCGCGAGAACGACATCGAAATGCTGTGCCACCGCAAGCGTGAGCTGAAGGAGCGTCTCTTCCGCGAGGTGGCGGATCAGACAGGGAAGCTGTTCGATCCGAAAATTCTCACCATCGTCTGGGCAAGGCGGTTCGCCGGTTACAAGCGCCCGGATCTCATCGCCAGGGACATCCGCATGTTCCGCGAGATGCTCAACGACAACGACCGGCCGGTGCAGATCATTTGGGCGGGCAAGCCCTATCCCTTCGACTACGGCGCGATCGACACCTTTGACGAACTGATCCGCCTGACCAAGGGCTACCCGAATGCCGCGGTGCTGGTGGGCTATGAGCTGGAGCTTTCCCGCCTGCTCAAGGTCGGCTCCGACCTGTGGCTGAACAACCCTGTCGTTACCCGCGAGGCCTCCGGCACATCCGGCATGACCGCCGCCATGAACGGCTCGGTGAATTTCTCAACGGACGATGGCTGGGTCTGCGAGTTTGCGAAAGACGGGAAAAACAGCTTCATCATCCCACCGCCGGATCCGCACCTCAGCCCGGAGGACAGGGATCGCCATGACATGCTGGGCTTCTACTCCAAGCTCCGGGAGGAGATCCTGCCGCTCTACTACGATAAGCCGAAGAAGTGGAACAAGATCGTCATGCAGTCCATGAACGACGTGGTCCCGTTCTTCGAATCCGACCGGATGGCGACGGAGTATTACGAAACGATGTATGTCTGAGGTGTGGGAGCGGAGGGAGAAGTTCTTCCCTTTTCCCTTTCTCGCCACTCAGCCCGCCGAGGGAGCCTCTTCCTCCGGGGCGTCCTCGTGTTCCATGTCGATGGCGGTGCGGCGCTCGACGGTGATGGCGGAGAGCAGGTGATCCTGCCGGACGACAAACTGGTTCAGCTTCATCAGCTCCAGCACGGCCAGGAAAGTGACGATCACCTCGGATTTTGTGGTGGCCGTCTGGAAAAGCGCGTCAAAGGTGATCGCCTGGCCGGGTCGGAAATGGTCGAGGAGGAACTCGATCTTGTCGGAAACGGTAAAACGGTCATCGACGATGTCGCCGAAATCGTGGGATTCCTCGAAACGCTTCAGAACGTTCTGGAACGCGCGGATGAGATCAAAGATCGAGACTTCGGCCAGTGTCGGCGGCTCGGTCTCCGGCTTGTCGCCCGGATCAGGCTGGTGGGCGAAGCGGCCCTGCTGCTCTAGCTCGCGGACGGAGAGGAAGCCGGCCGCGTCCTTGAATTTTTTATACTCGATAAGCTGGCGGATCAGTTCCCAGCGCGGATCGTCATCCTCGGCGTCGTCTTCGGGCGGTTGCTCGGTGCGCGGGAGAAGGGTGCGGGACTTCAAATACATCAGGTTCGCAGCCATGACAATGAACTCGGAGGCGAGATCGATGTTCAGAAGTTTGAAGGTGTTTATGTAGTCGAGATATTGCTTGGTAATGCGTTCGATGGATATGGCATGGATATCCAGCTCGTCCTTTTTAATTAGATAGAGCAGAAGGTCGAGCGGTCCCTCGAAGATCTCAAGCTGCACTTTGTAGTCGTCTGTTTCCACGGAAGGATGTCGGTTTGGTCGGGTTGGAAAATTCTGCTCGTAAGAAGCGGGGCGGAAGGGTTCTATGTGGGCGCAGCATGAACGGACAGTCTGAATCAGAGCAATTGCAAAACTTTCACGAGCGGCTCAGTCAATGGGTTTCCAGCCAGGGCTTCTGGTTCCAGCTCAGGTATTCCATGTCCGGCGGGGGATCGAAAGGTGCGCTGGGCTTCCATTTCCTCAAGCTGGCCGCCCGGATCGGCGTCTTTCTCGTGATCCTGGCTATTGCCGCGTGGGTTTTTCTTGTCAGGCAGCCCGGGACGGAAGGCTACCGGGAGGATCTCAAAGCCTCACTTCAGGAGAGGTTCGGAGCCAGCGAGATCGAACTCAAAGGATTCACACGGGAGCACGGGGAATTCTATATCAGCGGCCTGGCGATGGCAGGGGGCGAAGAGACTTTCTTTTCCGCCATGGAGGTGAAGAATTTAAAATGCCGCATGGGGCTGTTCGACCAGTTCAAAAAGGAATGGGATCCCGGACTGATAGAGATTTCCCGCGTGAACCTGGGACTGCGGGCCGGAGCGGATTCCAAGGCGTCCTCGAAAGCGATCGGGGACGTCCTTCTTCAGGAAACCGGCAAGGTGAACTTCCGGTCCATCGAGGTGGCTGACATGTCGGTGGAGTGGGGCTATTCCGAGCGGACACGCGGCGCGATCATCGGTAGCCGGATGCGCGCCCAGCGCCTGGAGAACGGCTGGAGGCTTAGATTCAAGGGCGGGACTTTTACCCAGAACTGGCTCAAGCGCCTCGAAATCGAGGAGCTGGAGGTGGTGTTCGGTCGGCAGGGGATTGTGTTTGAGAAGGCGGTTTTCAAAAAAAACGCGGGCTTTGTGACTTTCAACGGCGTCAAGGTGAAGGCCGGAGAGCGCCCCGAGGTGACCGGAAAAATGAACTTCAGGAAAATGGAGGTTGGCTCCCTTGTCCCCGTGGCAGTCAGAAACTTCGTGGAAGGCACCATCTCAGGGGAATTCGTGGTCGCGGGATCCACCAACTCGACCGAGGGGGTAGGTTTCGAGGGAATCATTGATTTGGAAGGCGAGGACGTGCTTATTCTGCGGGATCGCATCCATCTTTTACGCGCGCTCAGCGTGGTGGACGCCTTCAATACTTACAGGCGCATTGATTTCCGCGATGGCTCCCTTCATCTGAAGACCCACGGTGGAAACCTGGAGCTGACCGATGTTGATCTCCAGGCTGAGGACCTGTTCCGCATGAAGGGAAACCTGACGGTGCGCCTGCCGACTGCGGATGAAGCGAAAATCTTCGTCGATCCCAGCCCTGGTGACGTTGGTTTCGACGCGATCCTGAACGAAGACGAACTCGGGACGACACCTGATCTCACGTTGAAGGGCGCGGCAAGAAGTTCGACGGACAAAGGAAGTGTGGGCTTTGAAAAATCGGAGGACGAGTCGCTTTTCAATCGGCTCGGTCTCAGTGTCGAGAACCGCAGGTTGGAAGAGAGGGCGGCTGAGCAGCTTTCGCGTTCGCTCCGCTATGAGGGTGAATTTACGATAAGTCTTCCCAGAGAGGCCTTCGCACGGGCACCGCAGCTTGCCGAGATGTTTCCACCCGATGAAAAGACCAAAAGGATTCCGCTTGAGGTTCCCCTAGACGGTATCCTGTACGATCTCACGTTGGAACAGGCTGAACTGATATACGAGAACGGTACGCGTCCTTAGTGCCTTGCTCACCAGCGTAGAACCAACGGCGGGACGATGATTCTTACGTTGCCTCCGCCGTTGTCTTCGGTTTCCTCAAGAGCGGTGACAAGCCCATCTTCGAACTCGACCACTGACTTGCCTTTTTCTTCACGGGTCACGTGGGAGATCTGGCGGTATGCCTGGCCGGATGCGGGATCGATGCGGGTGATGTAGTGTTTCACCTCATCGTAATCGATGAATTCCCATGTGCCGGACTCACCCTTCGCGGTGCGGCGAACCGCGGTTTTCGTGGGTTTTCCCCTGGATTGTGCGACCTCGTCCAAGGTCATGCCGATGGCGATCCCTTCCGCCTCGATGATTTCGGCGACGGCGATCTGGCGCTCGTATAGCTGCTTGAGCTTGGTCACGAAGTCTTTCTCCGGGTGGGAAAACGCCCATGGAGCCACCCATCCGGCGATGCCGTTGCGAGTGCCCTCGCCGCGCACGCGGTAAACTTTTGCGGTCATGCCCTCAAGATTTACCGTCTGGTTTGCTTTAAGGTATCCAAGCCGGCGGTTGCCTTCCTTGTCGGCATACACGGGTGCCTGTTTGATGACTTTCAGTTTGATCGGGGGATCGACGATCTCCTCCAGATAGACCACTTCCGGGTCGGAATTTAAAAGCGATTTCCGCTCGCGCTTGATCTGACCCTCCATGGGAAGGACGAAGGCGGCGCTCAGAAGGAGTGGAAGAATCGCTTTCATGAACTACAATGTATATTCCTTTTCTCGTGGGTCAATCATGGAGGGGTGCGATTTTATCGGTGGATAAGACCGCCGGAGGCTCCGGACTGCTGCGGTTCTTATCCGCAGCTTTCGGCCTGACGGACATGACAAGACCTAAACCATTCTTACGGTTATTCAAACCGCGACGCCAAAGCTGGGAATGAAGAATCCCAGCAGTCCAAAGCCTGCGGCGCAAAGAAAAACACCGATAAGAATCACACCCATCATGGAGAGTGGTTCGCGGCGGCGTTGACAACCATTGTCCAGGTCGCGAAGCGTTTCGCGTCGCTCCCGGCGAACTTATTGACCAGCGGCATGAAGGAGGGATCGAAGAAACTGGCCTCTTCAAAAAGAGTGAGCGAGTTCTCAGGCTCATAAAGGCGTCCCGGCCGGTAGGCCTCGATTCCTGCCGCACCACGGCGGCGGTCGAGATCGACCGTGGTATTGAGCCATTCCTTGCGCGTTTTGGTTCCATTGGCGAAGGGGACGACGTAGTCCACGGATTTCTTCAAAGAAGATTTCACCGGAGATTCCCATTCGTAGAGTTCACGGCCTTCGTCCCCCGCGTAGATGGCGATCTCGACGATGGGTCGCAGGCCGCTGGTATGGTAGGTGAGCGTGTCCCTGCGCTCCAGATCAAGGCTGGTGCCATCCGGACGGAGGCTTTCGGTGACATATGTTTTGAAACCGTCCTTCGCCATCTTGTCCCACGCCGGTTCGTCGAGAATGCGGGCGAACATCGCGAGCATCCGAATGGATTTTGTAAAACGGTTGGTCATGAAGGTAGGGTTTTTCACTTCCTTTTCATGGAGCTTCCCGATCTTCCTGATCCACGCGTCCACCTGGCCGCGTTCCTCTTCGGAAAAGGTCGGACGCAAAGCCTCATAGGCGGTGTAGAGAGGATAGAACTTGTTTTCGTTCACATCGTTGCCGGTCGGGACGTAAGTGGTGGCCCACGCGGTTACCATATTGCGCAGGGTCTCCGCGGCCTCCTCGTTGCCGCTGGCCTGCCAGTATTGGAAAAGTATCGAGGCGTCCTCCATCTGGCGGAGGTGTTTTACCGATTTGATCCGTTTCGGGTTCGTGTTCACCAGTCCCTCGTAATGGATCTTGGCGATGGGGTTCGGCTCGATGCCGATGAGTGGTTTCGCCTCGGCTTCGAGTTCTTTGAAAAGGGCTGCGGCCTCCTCATCGTTCTTGACCAGTTCCCTCAACCTCTCGGTTTGCTCCGTAGCGAGGGGGACGGTGCGCCGGAAGGAGAATTCACCCGGATCTCCGGGCGCGGCCGCGTGTGTTGAAAGTGGCAGGAGGTAGGCGAGAGTCGCCAGGATGGGTATGCGTATGTTCATTGGTGTTTGTGGTTGGTTATTCCCCGATGTCCTCGTTCCAGAGGCCGGGATTTTCGGTGATGAATTTCTCCATCATGGAGATGCAGGAGGAATCGTTCAGCACGGTGACGTCCACCCCGCTGTCTTTCAAGTGTTGCTCGGCCCCGAGGAAGGTTTTGTTCTCTCCGATGATGACCCTGGGGATCTTGTAGAGGAGAATCGCTCCCGTACACATCGGGCAGGGGGAGAGGGTGGTGTAGAGTGTGCATTCCCGGTAAACGGAAGCCGGGAGCCGTCCGGCGTTCTCCAGAGCGTCCATTTCCCCGTGGAGGACGGTGCTGCCTTTTTGGATCCGCTGGTTGTGGCCTCTTCCGATGATCCTTTCACCGTGGCCAGGACGCTGCCGATCGGTATGCCGCCCTGCCCGAGGCCTTCCATCGCCTCGTCAACCGCCGCTTGCAGAAAAATATCCATGGGTGATGCTAGCTGTTCCCGCGCGGGGACGTCCAGAGAAACGCTCCGGGCGGGTGACAAATTTTCAACAGAAAGAACGAACAGAAATGCCAAACGTAAGACTAGCGGGAACGGTGACCGGAGAAAAAGATCCGAACAGACAGACCAGGGCGAAACTCCTTTACCGCCTCTTCAGCAGAGGGTGGAACATTTACAACTCCAACGGCGACCAGCGGATCTCCCTGTCCAACATCGAGAAAAAAATCATCGAGGCGGATGCGTTCGTGTTCACCCCCGGGGCGACCCTTGAGGATCTTTTCAAAGCGGTTTCGATCTTCGTGGGCTATCAAACGCTCGACAGGAATCTGGAAAACAAGCCGACGGTTTTGCTGAATTCCGACAAATCATGGACGGCTCTCTACGGTTTGCTCTCCCATCTCAATACCATGGGCACGGTGAAGCAGGACGCCCGCGAGTTTCTCCTGGAAGCGGGGCAGGTGGAGGACGTGATCACACTGCTGGACGTGGCTCGAGCGGCTGGCGTTCCGGATGCCGGGCGGGAGCGAACCGGCGAGGTGGCCGGCCCGTCTTTCGAGACGCCGCTGCCGGCAGGCCATTCGGGAAACGTCTGCGTGTTCTGCTCGGCATCCATCGAAGACCCCGCCTATCTGAACGATGGCTACGAGCTGGGGAAAATGCTCGCGGAAAGCAGCTTCGGCTGCGTTTCGGGAGCGGGGAATTCCGGAATCATGGGGGAGGTCGTCCGTGGCTCCGTTGAGGCCGGCGGATGGACCGGAGGCTCGAACGTGCCCCACATCATCGAACTCGAAGGCCTTCCCGAGGGGCTTTCCACATTCTGGCTGAAGCCGGACATCTACACCCGGATGGAAATCATGATCGAGAATTCGGAGGCGTTTGTGATTTTCCCCGGAGGTGCGGGAACCGTTCAGGAAATGCTCGCCCTGATGATTTTCAAGCACCAGAAGGTCAAAGGGATGGCGGACAAACCCGTCATCGTTTTTGATCGCAAGGATGCGGAGGGGCGTCGCTTCTGGAGTCCGCTTATCAAACTGCTTGGCGAATGGTGCTATGACGGCGAGTTCGTGGTGGTGGAGGATCTTTCGGAAATCATCCCCACGGTTCAAAGCATGCTCGCGAAGTGATTTTCTCACCACCACCCGCCATCCAAGCTTGTCACAGGCGGGCATCGGCGGGAGACTCCTAACAGAGTGAAGGTGGGCATATTACTGAATCCGCAAAAAACCGGCGGTCTGAAAACAATGCTGGCGCTCAGGGAAGCGCTGCAAAAGCGGGGCTGTGAATGCCTACTTGAAAGCAAGACCGCGAAGATGGCCGGAGAGTGCGATGGCATAGAGGCGAGGGATTTCGCCGAGCATGTCGATATCGCCGCCGTGCTTGGCGGGGACGGAACGATGATGCACGCAGTTTCCCGACTGGGTCATTTTGAAAAACCCGTCGCCGGGATCAATATCGGCACGCTTGGTTTTCTGACAAGTTGCACGGATGCGGACCTCGATGATTTCGCCGGAGCCGTCGCGGAAAGCCGTTTCGATACCAGCGCCCGCATGCTTCTGGAGGCGACCGTGCGCAGATCAGGCGGGGCGGTGGAAACATTCCACGCGCTCAACGAGGTAACCCTGGCACGCGGCGAAACCGGGCGCCTCGTGACCCTGAATGCCATGGTGAACGGGGAGTGGCTGAACCGCTACCGGGCGGACGGACTGATTGTCGCCACGCCCACCGGCTCCACCGCGTATTCGCTTTCCGCGGGCGGGCCGCTCATCGCCCCGCAATCCTCGGTCATGGTCATCACCCCGATCTGCCCTCATAGTCTTAGCCAGCGCTCCCTCGTCCTCTCCGATAGCGTGGAGATCGAAATTTCCCCGGAACGTGCCGACGACGCTATGCTTTTCACAGTCGATGGGCGGGACACCACCCGCATCGATCCGGGTGACAGGGTGATCGTGAAAAAAGCGGATCGCACCTTCAATCTTCTGCGTCTGGAAGGCACTTCGTTTTACGAGGCGCTACGGCAGAAGCTCGGCTGGCAGGGGGTGTGACCGAAGAATCTCGTCCAGGCGTCCGATCAGCTTCGCGCGCAGGGAAAAAGCCCGGGAGGCAAGTCGCCGCTGTTCGGTTTCATACTCCCTGCGCCCTTCGGCGGTCTCGATTTTCACCGGAATGATTCCCCACTTGGAAAGATCGTAGGGACTCGCCCGCATATCGAGATCGCGGAGTTCGTTGGCTAGCAAAAATGTCTCTAACAGAAGCTCCGAGCCGATCCATGGCATTGATTTCGCAGCCCACTTGTAGAGATCCATGTTCGCGTGGACGCAGCCGGGTTGCTCGTTTTCGTGGCGCGTCCAGGGTCGGCTGGATGCGGTTCAGGGGGAGCGCCTTCTTCGCGAAAAACCGGAACGCATCGTGGTGGGTGCATGTGATCGCGCGGGACTCGATCAGCGCATCGATCTCCTCCTGTTCCAGTCGTAGAGGAGCCAGCGAAGAGTGCCGGATCTCTTCCGCCCGGTAAACCATAGCCCACTCGTGGAGACCGTGGCAGGCGAAATTCGGCACGTGCCGTTGGGTTGCCTTCAACAGGTTTCTGATCCAATCGAGCCGCCCGGCATCTTTCCCGGAAAGCTTCTCCGGATCCGGGAAACAAAGGTTGCCTTCAATCCGGTAGCGCTTGCCTTTGAAACGATCCGGGAGTGTCTCGAAATCATCAAACTCCAGCGCCACGCCGAGTCCCGGATGCCATAGCTCGATCAGCGAGACGGGGTAGGGATAGTAGTCGAAAAGGAAGTCCTCCACCGGATGCGCCTCGCCCCGGTCGCGCCGTTTCCGGGCATCCGCCGTGAAAACGCGCGCCGTTTCGAAGTGGCTTTCCGCGATCCTTTGCCATTTTTTGAAACAAAGGCTCTCGGTGTATGCGGGAGTGGATTTCATTCGGCTCACGCGTCGTCAGTTCCGGAGGTGAGGCAGGTGCGGAGGGCGGCTCGTTCGGATTCAAATTCCTTCTCGGAGATGCCTTTCGGGATTTTCCTCGGCTCGTCGAAGACCACGGAGACGCGGCTAAAAGGTTTTGGAATTACGAACCGATCCCATGTTTTCAGGCGCCAGGCAGAGGAATATCGGATGTGAATGGGAATGATGTCGGTGCCGGTGGCCTGTGCGATCTTGATGACGCCGGGCTGGACTTCGTAGCGCGGGCCGCGCGGCCGTCCGGAGTCACGCAGACGTCGTGCCCGTCACGCAATGCCTTCTTCATCCCGATAAGGGCGGAAACGGCGCGGCGGGAGGAGGAGCCGCGAATCGCGCCAAGGCCGAACATTTTCATGGCCGTCGCCAACGTGGTGCCGTCCTTGCTGGCGCTGGTTAGAACGACAGTGGAGCGAGATTTTCCGCCCGTAAGCTGCCAGATGGGCGGCATCGTGAAGATGCGGTTGTGCCACAGCGCGAAAATGACGGGATCCGGATGGATCCGGGGCTGGACCAGCTCCAGCCTGGCCGTTCACATCGTAGCGGAGGGTGAGGCTCCAGAGTTTCATGACGCCGCCGGCGAGGTAGCCGAGAAGGAGGGAAGTGCGGGTTCCCCTGATTTCCGTGGTCTTGGGCGAGGCCATTCTCTAAAGGAATCCTGCGGGGTGGAGGGTATCGACGAGGTATTGCTGGCGCGCCATGAGATCCTGGTAGAGCTCGTGGTTTTCCATGTCGGGTTCGCAACGTTCGATGACGTTTCCCGCGACGAGGTAACTGCAGATTTCCTCAAAGCCGAGGGATTCCCCGCATTGTTTGAAAAAGGCGACCGCCGCCTGCATCGCCGCTCCGACGGCTGCTCCCTGCTTGGAATATACGGGGACGACCGTCGTTCCGAGTGTGTCCGCGAGAAGCTGGCGCATGACGGGGCTTCCTGCGCCCGTGCCAAGGAGGCGGATTTCCGGAGGGTCGAATCCCATATCGCGCAGGCGGCTCATCGCGTAGCTCATGCCGAGCGCGACTCCTTCCGCCGTGGCTCTTGCCAGATGCGCAGGGGTGAAATTTCCCGGAGTGATCCCGTGAAGCACGCCGCAGCCCTCAAGCAGGCGGGGAATGGATTCCGGGGCGAAATACGGGAGTAGTAGTAGATCGTCCGCTCCCGGAGAAACGCTGGCGACCATCCGCTCGTAATCCGCCGCCGACCATCCGTAATGCCGTTTGAGGACTTCGGGCGCAAGGGAGGTGTTCGGGCTGCTGGCCATGCCCAGCCACGATCCGTTGGCGCTGCACAGGGGAACGAGTTCATCCCGGAGGTCGATCACCGGCTCCGATCCCACACCGACGAGCGTGCCGCGCGATCCCAGCTCCAGAGCGACCGATCCGTTCTCAACGCAGCCCGCCGCGAGAGTCGAAAGCTGCGTGGAACCGCTTCCGGCACCGACCTGGACGAGTTCGGAAACTCCCCAGTCCTTCGCCAACGCCGAGCGCAGGATGCCGCGTGGCTGGTCCGATGCGCTGATGGGTGGGAGGAGTTCGCCAAGACCCGGATCAATGAAGTCGATGATTTCCCGCGACCATTTCCGCTGGCGGATATCGAAAAGCCCCGTGGTGGAGGCGCTTCCCGGCTCGGTGGCACGCTCTCCGGTAAGCCAGTAGGCGATGAAGTCCTGGACGCTCAGCAGCGCGGTCGCCCGCTGGTAGTGGTAGGGCTCGTGTTGTTTCAGCCATAGGCACTCCGCGGCGGCGGAATCGATTCCGGGGGACTGGCCGATCAGTTCCAGCAGACCCGGGGAGCCGCCGAAAGCCCGCGAGATTTCCTCTTCCTGTTTCCTGGCGGAAAGATCGCCCGCAAGTTTGGTCGGGCGGATGATACGGTTCTGCTCGTCGAGTGCAACCAATCCCCGCTGCGGCCCGGCAACGCCTACCGCGGCGATCTGTTTCTTATCGACCCTCTCGTGGGCGAGGCATTCCCGCACGACCTTGTCGGTGTTCTCGATCCATGTGGTTGGATGCTGTTCCCGGTAGCCGGGAGGAAGTCCCTCGATCCAGGTGTGGGAGATGAAAGCCTCGGAAAGGATCTCCGCGGAATCAAGATCCAGCACCACGGCATGGGTGCCGTTGATTCCGATTTCGATTCCAATGAATTGCATCGGCGGGAGTCTTTCACCGTTGCACCCGGTTTTACAAGCGCGCTGAGTGTAAGAATCATGCGGAGGCTTTTTCTTCCCTCCATCCCTACCGTGCATATCATTCGCAGCGTGGCCGACATCACCGATTCCCTCCAAGCCTTCATTGCCTACGCCCGTTTCGAAATCGACCGATTCATCAGGCTTAAAGGAGGTTCGCTGGAAAAGGAAGGGCATTTGAAAAGCTTTGTTGAGAGCGGTTCGGGCGCGTGGCCGGAGCCTGCCATTCCGCCAACCTTGAAATAGCAAATGAGAACGAGAACATACCTTTGGATTTTTGCTGCCGCCGTAATTCTGTCAGACTAGGCGGTTCATGGATTTAGGGAGAGGGAGACCTCGCGGAAGCCGGGGCGGAGGACGGCGTTGAGGGCTTTGAGGGCGGTGAGGGCGGTGAGGGCTTTGAGGGCTTTGAGGGCTTTGAGGGTGGGGATGCCGCCGGAGGGGACTTCGATGACGGCCGCTCTCTCACTCTACGTGGTCTTCTGGTAATCCCGCCGGAGACCTTGGACTGCTACAGCCTGCTGTAGCTTTCCGTGAGACAGCCTGCTGTCCACGGCGGAGGACTGGCTTCCTTCCGGCTCGCAGCAGGGCTGCATTGCCGGAAGGCTACAGCAGCCTGTAGCAGTCCAAGGGGCGTTTATTCGCCGTCTTTGCGGGCGATCTCGTCGTAGCGGAAGCTGGCGATTGTTTTCACCCACGCGGGGCTGGCTTCCTTTTTAAACCGGAGGGCACTACACCATTTCCAATCCGATCCCTTGGAGACCAAGCCGTGGTGAACCGCATTCTGATGGACGTAATTCAGGCGGGCGAGATAGCTGGCCTGATGGGTGAGGCGGGTCTCACGGAAGTTTTGCCACAGCCTTGTCCTGCCCGGGAAACCTTCCCTGAGATTGAGTTCCTTGGTGGTGAGGCTGTGGAGTTTCGTCACGGCCCTGCGGAGGGAATGCGCGCCGTCCGCCCCCGATGGAATATGGGCGACAAAATGATAATGGTTGGAAAGCACCGCCCATGCTTCCATCTTCCACCCGTTCCCGGCGGCAATATGCATAAGCTTTTCCTCGAACCAATCCTTCATGGAATCGTCGGAAAGAAGGTGGCGTTCTTCGGCAGCCCTGGCGGTGAGGAAATAGACTCCTGCGGATTCTAGCCGGTGGGGCGGTGCGTGTGGCCAGTCGCGCGTGCCTTTTGCGGTCTGTTCCTCACCGGGAAGTTCGTTCATGGGGTCGGGCATTGGTCGGGCGGATATCTCTTTTGGACTGTTCGCTGGACTGCTACAGCCTGCTGTAGCCTTCCGTTAGGCAGCTTGCTGCCAACGGCGGAGGACTGGCTTCCTTCCGGCTCGCAGCAGGGCTGCATTGCCGGAAAGCTACAGCAGGCTGTAGCAGTCCAAGGCGGGGGCTTATGGGGTTGGTGGCTCCAGGTTGTTCGAGCCTAGGTTGCGGATGGTGCGGGCGGCTTTCCAGTTTTCGGCGAAGGCGGCACCTTCGGGGGTGCGGCGGAAGCGGAGGATGAGGCGGTCCATGGACTTGAGGGTGACGGAAACCTCGCGGAAGTCCGGGCGGAGGGCGGCGGTGAGGGCTTTCCGGGTGGCGATGCCTCCGGAGGGGGCTTTGATGACGGCGGCGTAGTCGGTGAGTTCCTTTTCGAGATCAATGAGGTCGGCGGGTGAGAGGCCGTATTCGGCGAGGGCTGGGGCATTGGTGGCGAGTGCCTCGGTGAGGCTGTCTTTGAGGAGGGTGGCTTTGGCGAGGAGGGCGGTATCGCGCAGGCGGCGCCAGCCGGAGATGGAGAGATCGAACTCGGCGGCCTTTGCCTCCATGCCGCTTTCCTCATAGTAGCCGGCGAGGAGCTGGCCTATTTCGTGGGCTATGGCTTCGAGCTCGGATTGCTCGCGTTCTTTCTGTTCGGCGCGGCCGAGAAGGTTCGCCTCCTGTTTCGCGATGAGATCCGTGAGCCCGGAGACCTGCTGCCGGAACAGGACTGCCTTGGTGGTGAATGCGGTGGGGTTCTGATCTTCCCAGATGGATTTATATGCGGGGTTGTCCAGCAAATCCAGAATGGTGAGATGCATGGACTGGCGGTTTGCGAATTCGTCTTTCATGGTCTCCGTTCACTATCCGGAGCCGGAGTTTTGTAAAGAATCTTTGGTATGCCGTAGGTATGGGAACGGTTCCGGATATTAATTATCAACGGGTTGTATTTCCGTTTTTTTTCCATGCCGCCGCCGACCGCGCCGTTGCAAGGGGTGACCGGGCGGTTGCAATGGCCGACCGTCCGTTTGCGAGGGCCGACCAGGCGGTTGCGACCACCGACCGGACGGTTGCAGGCACCGACCAGGCGTTTGCAACCACCGACCGCCCGTTTTCAGCCGCCGACCGGGCGATTGCAAGGGTGCGCCAGGGGAATGCAAGGGGTTTCCGGGCGTTTGCGGGTGCCGACCGGGGGGGTGCGGGCAACGACGGGAGGGCTGCATTCGTTTACCGGGTTTCCCCTTGTCCCGCCGCAACTGATTTCAGACAGGCCGAAGCCTCATTCCGCGAGGCGCGGGGCGGTGTGCCCGTCCTTGCGAACTTTAGCGAGCAGCGCCTTCAGCTCGCTGACGGTTACCGGGTGCTCTTTGGCCAGGTTGTTTTTCTGTCCCGGATCGGAGTCCAGATCGTAGAGGGCGACGGGGTGCTTGTCCTCCGGGTAACCGCGTTTTTTCTCCCATTCCTCGTAGCCCTTGCTGACGTATCCGGTCTTCGCATCCACCAGCAGCCACTTGCCGTGCCGGATGGCGAAGTGGTCTTCATAGGTGTTGTGGACGTGGGTGTCGCGAGGCGGGGTCTTGCTTTCGCCTTTGAAGTAGGGGAGGAAATCGTGGGAATCGGCGGCGGCATCTTCGGGAAGATCGTATCCTGCCGTCGAGCCTAGCGTGGCCATCAGATCGATCTGGGAAAGCAGCGCGTCCGAGGTGGAGCCGGGCTCAAGCACACCGGGCCACTTGATCAGGAAAGGCACATGGTGGCCACCTTCATAGATGTCCCGCTTCAGTCCGCGGAAAGGCTCGGCGAACCAGTGGCCGAATTTCTTGTCACGCTCGTAGGCGTAGTGCTCCGGGCCGTTGTCCGCCGTGAAAATGACGATGGTATTCTCATCCGCGCCGATTTCCTTCAACGCCGCGAGGATGCGCCCACAGGCATCGTCCGTCTGGAATACGAAATCCCCGTAGGACCTGCCTCCGATTTCCCGTCGAACTCGTCGTTCGGAATGATGGGGGCGTGGGGGGAGGGAAAGGGGACGAAGAGGAAAAACGGCTTTTCCGCGTCCTTGCGCGAGAGGACGTATTCAACCGCTTTGGTCGTCAGGGTCGGCAGGACATTGTAGAAATCCCAGTCCTTCATCGCAGGCCCGGGACGCGCCTCCCAGTTGCCTTCCTTGGTGACCGCTTTGATGTTCTTCGGATCCATGTCCGCATTGGGTGCCTCGACCAGCTTGTCATCCTCGATCCATGCATAGGGTGGAAAGTTGATCACGTTGTCTCCGAAGTAGTGGTCGAATCCGTGGTCCAATGGCCCGTCCGGGACAGGCTTGGTCCAATCGAAATGCTTGAAAGACATTCCCTTTTTCGGAGCGTCCGGCTTGCGGATCGCATCCCAGTCCCAGCCGAGGTGCCACTTTCCGATGCAGGCCGTGTCATAGCCCTTTTCCCGTAGCATACCGGGCATGGTGAGCTGCCCTTCTTTAAAAACGCTCTCGCCAAACGCGTTTACGATCCCATGGAAATCCCTCCAATGGTGCCGACCCGTGAGCAGGGCGTAGCGAGAAGGTGTGCATATGCCGGAAGAGGAATGCCCGTCGGTGAACCGCATGCCCTCACGAGCCAGTTGGTCAAGGTTCGGAGTCGGGATCTTGGAGGCGGCGTTCTGGATGGCCAGATCCCCGTAGCCCATGTCGTCGGCATAGAGGATGATGATGTTGGGTTGCTTCTCCGCGGCAAAAGCGCTCCATCCGGAAAAGGCTGCGATCAAAGGAACAAGTATGCGGACTTTCATGGCGATCATACGCGTGAGGATGGGAGAACTTGCGAGGTGCTGCAACTCCGGACTTTGCCCCCCCCGATGGCGATAGGTGTTGAGCAGGCTGCCCGGCTTTCCCTACCTGCCGATCGGAACCAGATCCCGGTACATGTCGAGGTAGCTTGCGATCATGTTCTTCGGGGAGAAGGCGTGCTGGGCTTCCTCCATGGCGCGGGTGCGGTTGCGGGATTTCTCCCACAGCGGCAGCCTGTGGAAATCCATTGCGCGGTCGATGGCCCAGCGCATGCCTTCGGCGTTGTGGGTTTCGAAAAGGAAGCCGTTTCCAGTGCCGGCGGAGGCGTCAAGCTGGGTGATGGTATCGCGCAATCCCCCGGTGCGGTGGGCGACCGGCAGACTGCCATAGCGGAGGCCGATCATCTGGGCGAGTCCGCAAGGCTCGAAGGAGGAGGGCATCATGAGGAAATCCGAGGCGGCGTAGCCGAGGCAGGAAAACGGCTCGTGAAACTTCCTGATGGCGACACGGCGGTGCAGGCCTGCCACATCGATGATGTTCTCGAAATGCTTGGAGAAGGGGCCGTCGGCGATGAAGACGATCTGGAGACCCTCGTCCCAGTAGTCCGAGACCACCTGCGCGAGGATTTCCGCAAGAAGCTGGCAGCCCTTCTGAACCGGATCGAGGCGGGATGGCCAGAAAAACATCGGCGCGTCCGGGTTTTCATCGAAGCCCAGGCTGCGTTGCAGCTCGATTTTGTTCTCGCGTTTCCCCTCGACGTGGGTGTCCGGGTCATACTGGCGGTAGATGAACCTGTCCTGGTTCGGAGAGCGTCTGTCCGGGAGGGAATTGAGGATGCCGGAGGCGTGTCCGGCTGCCATTTTTCCCCGCACCGCATCGGCCACCTGCCATGGGGCGTTGTGCCCTCCGAGGCTGAGCTCGTGAAGGAAACTGGGGCTCACGGTATTGACGCGATCCGCGGGCAAGGATGCCCGACCCGAGCATGCTGACGGGATTGTGGCTGCGGGTCTCTTCGTAGTTGTAGGGGTAGTGGTCGAAGTAGAGGTGGCTCCAGAACGTGGCGGAATCGATGCCCCTGTCCTCGATCTCGGCGAGCCGGGCGGTCTCGTCGTGGAGGTTGTGCATTGTGAAAATGGAGGGGATGCCCATGCTGCGGGCGGCGGCGGGAACGAGCCCCGTCATCCAATCGTGGCAATGCACGATGTCCGGGCGGATGCGGGGCATGATGTAGTGGATGACATCACGCTGGAAGGCGAGAGCGGCGCGGAGGTTGGAGTTCGGGCAGCCGTCGTAAACGGATTTCCGGTAATAGAATTCCCTGTCCTTGCAAAGGTGGAGACGGCGCGAGTGGCCGTTCGGCCCCGGCTCGAAGAGGGAGCGGAAATGCGGCAGGGCTACGTGGACGTCGGCATCAGCATCCGAGAGGGAATCAAGAAGAAGCGCGCTGACATCGGCGAGTCCGCCCGCCTTCACGCAGGGCGCCTGCTTTCCGTTTGTTGCGAGGAAGCCGCTCTCGCTGATTTCCGGGGTAACGAGAAGGACGCGCATCCGGCGCTTGCGCGGGACTGTCCGGCGGGTGGGCTTGGGCGTGGCAGGCGGGGAGGGGATGTTGTCGGAAAAGCGTGATATGTCGTTTACAAGTTGCATGGGGATTTTTCTGATCGAGGGCGGAATTACCCCTCAGATTTCCGAGCGGAAATCATACCAGTCGGAACCCCTCCGCGAACCGTTGAATATAAGCGTTTAGCCCTACCTGGATCGCGTCGCGCCGTTGCATTATGCTAGAAACGATTGGCATTTCGCCATGCGGGGAGGCTATCCGGCCGATGCCTGCGGAATGGAAGACGTGGGAAGGATGTCCCCCAAACGTGACAAAAAAGACAGTGTCGAAAGAGTTGCAATGATGCCGTGGAACCTTCGCGCGGATTCATCGAGAAACACGGTCGTCATGCCCCTCTCATCCCCATCACTGTCGTTTCTCTTCGTGGTTTCTGTTGGAGCCGTCAGCCTTCCAGCACAAGAGCTTCTCGTTACGGAAATCAACTCCAACGGCTCGGCGGATTTCTGGGAGCTTACGAATGCGGGGGATGCCGCAGTGGATCTGGGTGGCTGGTCTTGGGATGACGACAGTGCGACGGCGGGGGTCGTCCCTATCCCTGCCGGGACGATGATCGCCCCGGGCGAGGCGGTTGTTTTCACCGCTGAGGATGCAACCGCGTTCCGCACGGTCTGGGGACTCGATCCCTCGGTGCAGGTGATCTCGGATTCCGGTGCCCCCGGCTTCGGCCAGAACGACGGAGTCTTCCTTTTCAACGCAGGCAACCAGCAGGTGGTGACCCTCAGCTACGCAGCCGCCGGTTTCACGAAATCCGATGGCAGCCCCTCGGGCGGTGGTCACGCGGGACTTTCCGCCGGAGGGGCCTCGCCCACCCAATCTGCCATCCTCGATCCGACTTTCGGCACTACCACCCCCCGCTACACGGCTGCGGATGGTGTTCTTTACGGAACCGTCCTCGTAGGCACAGGCCCGGAAGCCGGCTCGCCGGGGCAGTCCGGTTTGAACGTCGCTCCACCAGCTTTTGAACTTTCCGTGAGCATCAACCCGGCTTCTTTTTTAGAAAGCGCGACCAATCCCGCCGCCGCCGGAACCGTGTCCCGCATCGGCGATACCACCGGGGAACTGCTGGTCACCCTCACCTCCGGGGACACGACCGAGGCAACTGTGCCCTCCACCGTCACGATCCCGGCGGGTTCCGCCTCGGCTCCATTCGATGTGGCCGCCGTGGACGATGCATTCCCCGATGGCGACCAGACGTTTTCGATCTCAGCTACAGCTGCTGACAGTTTCCCGGGATCCACGGAAATCACGGTGACCGACGATGGCGATACCTTCGCGCAACGCCTGTTGCTTACCGAGGTTCATTCCTCGCCATCCGGAACCGATGATTACTGGGAGCTTACCAACTTTGGCAGCTCTTCCGTGGATTTGAGCGGATACACCTGGCATGATTCCGGGCGCTCCTTTTCCAGCGCTGCAGCGTCCGCTCTGCCTGCGGGATCGGCAATCGCCCCGGGCGAGTCCGTCATCTTCACTGAAAACGATGCCGCTGCTTTCCGCTCTTACTGGAATCTTCCGGGAAACATCCAGGTCTTCCAGGCGGACGCCTCCGCCCCCGGACTCGGCAAGGGCGACGGGGTCTCCCTTTTCAATGCCAGCGGGAACGAGATCTTTTTCTTCAGCTATGCGGTGGGCGACTTTACTCAGGAGAACGGCGATCCTTCCATCGGCGAAAGTCCTACCGATCCGACCGATGCCAGCGACCCGGGCCATGCCGGCGTGGCAGCAGGGGGTAATGAAGACCAAGCTGCCATCTGGGTGCCTTCGTCCGGATTTGATTCCCCGCGCTACACCGCCGCCACAGGTGAAAACTACGGCAGCTTCAGCGCCGCAACGGGAACCGATCTCGGCTCGCCCGGCAGTCTGGGAGAGGTGGTCGATCTTTCCATTTACGTCCGCGTCGGGCGCTTCGATCTCCCCGAGCCTTCCCGCACGACGGCTCCCGCCAACAACCTCCTCGCGGAAGAAGCTTCGGCGGTGACCTACAACTGGGACACGGATTCGCTTTTCATCACCGGAGACGGCGGCCAGTCCATCACGCAGGTTTCCAAGACCGGGATCCTCATCGATACAATGACGCTGGCCCTCGGCAGCAGCCCGCAGGGCACCGATTTCTATGATCCGGAAGGCCTCACCTACATTGGCAACGGCGAGTTCGTGATGAGTGAGGAGCGCGACCGCCAGTTGGTGAAATTCACCTACATGGCCGGAGCCACCCTCACCCGCGCCCAAGCCCAGACTGTCAAGCTCGGTACATTTGACAACAACACCGGAACGGAGGGCGTTTCCTTCGATCCTATGACCGGTGGATACATCGCCCTGAAAGAGAAGAACCCCATCGGTGTTTTCCAAACGGATGTGGATTTCACCAACGGCACAGCAAGCAACGGCTCCGCCACTGCGGCGAACTCGCTCAATCTCTTCGATACCACGCTGCTCGGCATGACCGATGTCGCGGATGTTTTCGCCCTTTCCAATCTCCCGGTAAAATATAGTGGAAACCTGCTGGTGCTCGGCCAGGAAGATGGCCGCGTCGTCAATATCGACCGTTCCGGAAACATCTCCAGCACCCTCAATATCACCTCCGATCCCGGCAATCCGCTCTCAGTCGCCGACCAGCAGCACGAGGGGATCACCATGGATCGCGAAGGCCGCATCTACATCGTGAACGAGAACGGCGGCGGTGACATCACCCGTCCGCAGCTCTGGGTTTACGCTGCCGCCACAGGCCCGAATGCAGCCCCCACCGCAGTGGCGCTGAACAACGAGCTGACCTCCGTGCCGGAAAACGCTCCGACCTTTTCGCCCTTTAAAGTGGCTGACATTGTAGTCACGGACGATGGCCTCGGCGTCAACGAACTGACCGTCACGGGCGCGGATGCCGCCTTTTTTGAAATCGTAAACACCAGCCTCTTCATCAAGGCAGGCACCGTGATCGACTTTGAAACGAAGACCAGCTATTCTATCAACATCGAGGTGGACGACACCACGGTCGGCAACACCCCGGATGCAACGGTAGCCTTCACGCTGAACGTCATCGACATCGAGCCGGAGACAGCTACCGGGCCGGCCGTCCTCGTCACCGAGGCCGCCCCTTGGTCGAGCGGAAACAGTCCGGTTGGTGTCGATTGGTTCGAGCTTACCAACAACACCAACGCCCCGATCGACATCACCGGTTGGAAAATGGATGATAACTCGGCCTCGCTCGGAGTCGCGGTCGATCTCGTAGGAGTCTCCACCATCGCACCGGGAGAGTCGGTTGTGTTCCTCGCATCCACCGCCGCAAACCTTGCGGCAGATGCCACCAAGTTTATCAACGAATGGTTCGGCGGAACCGCTCCGGCCAATTTCAAAATCGGAGCCTACGACGGCGGCCTCGGCCTTGGAACCGGCGGCGACGGGGTGTTCATTTACGATGACATCGGGATCCTCGTATCGAGCTTCAGCTTCGGAGCCTCGCCTACCGCCGCCCCTTTCGCGACGTTTGATAACAGCGCGGGAGTGGAAAACAGCGACCTCCTCAGCGAGATCGGAACCTTCGGTGCTTTTCTCGCGAGCAATGGCGCGGAGATCGGTTCTCCCGGAGCCGCTGGAAAAGTGGTTGTCTCCGAAGTCGCTCCCTGGAGCAGCGGGGACAGTCCCCTTGGCGCGGATTGGTTCGAAATCACCAACCTGAGCGGACGTGAAATCGACCTGACCGGTTGGAAGATGGATGACAACAGCGAGTCCGCGACGACTGCCGTGCCGCTCGAAGGAGTCACCAGCATCGCGCCGGGCGAGTCGGTGGTCTTCATCGATACCGACGACCTCGCGACTGCGGCCGCCGCCTTCCGCACCCTCTGGTTCGGCGACTCCCCACCAGCGCAGCTTCAGATCGGGGGCTACTCCGGACCGGGTCTCGGCACCGGCGGAGACGCCGTCAGCCTCTTCGATGGTAGCAATACCCGCCGTGCTCGTGGTATCTTCGGGGTTTCACCAAGCGCGGCGCCTTTCACGACCTTCGACAACGTCGCCGGCGAAGAGGACTCTGCCATCACACTATTCAGTGCGGTAGGCGTGAACGGAGCCTTCATCGCGGTCAATGACGCCAATGAAATCGGCTCGCCCGGCACCGTTGAAAATCCCTTCACACTGGAGCTTTTCCACCTCGCCGACCAGGAAGCGACCGCCGCCGCCGTCGGCGATGCACCGCGACTCTCCGCCGTGCTCAACAAGCTGCGCGACGAGGATCTGGGTAACGACGGCCTGCCCGACAACAGCCTCACCCTCTCCTCCGGCGATGCCATCCTTGCGGGACTTTTCTACGATGCCTCCGAGACGGTTTACGGCAGCAAGGGGATTGCCGATATCCAGATCCAGAACGAGCTCGGCATCCAGGCCATCGCTTTCGGAAACCATGAGTTCGACTTCGGCACCACGACCATCGCCGCCCTCATCAATGGCACCGCCGTCGGAAACATCCTCGGCAGTGATTTCACGGGAACCAACTTCCCGTATCTCTCCGGCAACCTGGACTTCACCACCGATGCGGCCATGAGCCCGCTCATCACGCCCGACCATGCGGCACCCGTTGCCAACAAGGTCGCCGCCTCGACCATCATCGATGTGAACGGGGAGAAAATCGGTGTGGTTGCGGCCACGACGCCGACCCTGCGGTCCATCTCCAGCCCCGGCAGCCTTGCGGTTGCACCGGTGCCATTCGGCGGTGTGCCATCCAGCAGCGAACTCGATGCCCTCGCGGCCATCATCCAGGCAGACGTCGATGCGCTTCTCCTTTCCGATCCAAGCATTAACAAGGTCATCCTCCTTGCCCACATGCAGCAGATCAGCATCGAGCAGGCACTCGCCACCCGCTTGAAAAATGTGGACATCATCGTGGCCGGTGGCTCGAACACCCGCCTCTTCGATAGCAACGACCGCATCCGTGCTGGCGACAACAACCAGGGGCCTTACCCTATCGTCAGCAGCGATGCAAATGGCCAGCCCATCGCCATCGTCAATACCGACGGCTCCTACAAATATCTCGGTCGTCTCGTCCTCGACTTCGATGCCTTCGGAAACATCATTCCATCGAGCTATGATGAAACGGTCAGCGGTGCATACGCGACCGACGAGCAAGGCGTCATCGATCTTTCCGCAGCGGCATTCGTTGATCCTGAAATCCAGACCATCGCTGATGAGATCGCCGCGCAGATCATCGCTTCCGACGGCAATTTCTTCGGGGTGACGACCGAGTTCCTCAATGGCAACCGCTCCGGCGGCCCGACCGACGGGGTGCGCACGCAGGAAACCAACCTCGGCAACCTCACCGCCGATGCCAACCTTGCATACGCCAGGGCGGTCGATCCGAATGTGGTGGTTTCCCTGAAAAACGGTGGCGGCATCCGGGCAAGCATCGGCGAGACGGTCGTCCTTCCCGGCACGACGACCCCGAGCAGGATCCCCCCCACCGGCAACCCGCTCAGCGGTCGTCCCGAGGGAGGTATCAGCGAGAACGCGGTGAAATCATCGCTCGCCTTCAACAACGGCCTCAGCCTTGTCACAGTGACCCGCGCCGAGCTGGTAGCGCTGCTGGAGCACGGGGTCGCCGCTACCGATGCCACCAATGCACAGGGACGTTTCCCGCAGATTGCCGGAATCGAGTTCAGCTTCGATATCGACCTTCCGGCAGGTGCCCGCATCCTGTCCGCCGCCATCGTCAATGACCTTGGTGAGCCGACGGATCTCCTGGTTGCGGACGGGGCAATTGTGGGTGATCCCGCAGAGCCTTTCCGCATGGTGACCCTCAATTTCCTCGCCGCAGGTGGTGATGGCTATCCCTTCCCGCAGGGAGCCGGGGTCAACCTGGTCGACCTCTTCGCGGACGCCGATGATGACAGCATTCCCGATCCAATTTCCGGCACGAATCCGGCAACCGGATCCGCGACCTTCGCCGCCGATGGCACCGAGCAGGATGCCTTCGCCGAATATCTCCTCGCGAATTTCCCCGAGGGCTCGCCCTACAGCCAGGTGGATACCAGCCGCGAATTCGATCTGCGCATCCAGAACCTTGATCTCCGCCTGGACGAGGTGCTGGCAGGGCTCGATCTGGATCTCTTCGCCGCCACTTACAATGTCGATCCGGATGATGATGACACCATCCTTGCCTACGCCTTCGGCCTCGCGCCGGGAGTGACTGCGAAACTCGTTGTCGATGAAAACGGAAACGTCGTCGCACGTGGAACGGATGCGTTCAGCATCGAGGCCGAAACGGACGGGGTGGATCTGTCGTTGACCTTCCTGCGCCGCAATGATGCGGACGCCCAAGGGCTCACCTACACCGTGCAGTATTCCGCGGACATGGTCACGTGGTTCGATTCCAATATCGTGCCGGAAGTGATAGGCACGGATGGAGAGGTGCAGGTGGTGCGTGCCAGCGCCCCGTTCTTCACCCCCGGCCTTGAGAAATCCCGCTTCTTCCGCATCAAGGTTGACAGGTCATAGCGCCATTTGTCGTCCCCAGCCGTTACCAGAAAAACATATCAAAATGAAAGCCATTACCACACTAGCATCCCTCGCCCTCGCCACAGCCAGCACGAACGCCGCCATCGTGTGGAGCGGTATCGTCGATATCGATATCCCGGGCGGCCTTGACGGAGTTTATATCAACATCGGAACGGGAGATTTTCAGACGGCGGCGGACGACAGCTTTGCCGTAACAGACCTCAACTTCTACACCGGAGGGTTCGCGTTGCGGAGTTCCGGGGATTTCCTTCCGGCGCGCACAGGTATTCTGGGCACCGATGCGATTGTGAACCTTGCCCTGGGTTCGGAAGTTGACTCCAGCCTCAGCTTCGCCCCGGCTGGCGTGGGTGTTTCCAATACCCACATGGGCACTGGCAGCGGACAGTTCGAAGCCGGTCAGGAAGGATATCTTGGCTTCATTTTCGCGGAAAACGGCGGCCCGGAATACTACGGCTGGATGAGGGCGACGTTGACCAACAACGGAATCGGCAGCGTTCACGAATGGGCTTTTGAAAATTCCTCATCAGGAGCACCCATCACGGTCGGCGCGGTTCCCGAGCCTTCCACAGCGCTTCTGGTAGTGCTTGGTTGTGCCGGTTTGTTCCGCCGTCGGCGTTAGCAGATTGTCACAAGATGGCGGAATAGCCCCTCCCACGGTCGGGGGGGCTTTTTTCATTCCGGCACCCTCCCCGCATCCTCCCGCGCGCACTTCGGAACCCGGCGCGGGCACTTCCAAGCCGCGCTTTCCCGGTTCCGGGGTGGGATGGCGCGGCTTTTAACCCCGCAACCGGAGTTCGGAACCCCGGTAACGCCCCTCCGGACTGCGTCCGCCCTCTTCGGAACCGCGCTATTGCGGCTTTCAACCGCGTCGCCGGAGTTCGGAACCGCCCCGTCCCGGTTCCGAAGTGGGAGGGGGGGGTTATGGAAGGGGGGGAGGGGGGTTGTATAAGGGGGGGTAGACACGAAAGCCACCGTTCACTTCGGGTGTGATTATTCTCGGTGGACAAGACCGCCGGAGGCTTTGGACTGCTGCGGTTCCTATCCGCAGCTCTGACGCCAATGCCGTAGTCACAACTGCTTCCCGGGTAAAACCACACGCTCTGATGAAACGCGCCTGCACCTCGAAAGCTGGGAAGGAAGAATCCCAGCAGTCCAAAGCCTGCCGCGCCGGGAAAATCCACCGATAAAAATCACACCCGATCACTTCCTACCCGCCTTGGTAGTCCGCCTGCGGGGCGATTTTCAACCCTTGATTACCTCGGGGCCGGGGATGATGATCCGCAGCAGATGATATCGGTTTCGGAAAGCGGTGGCGGAAGCCGGTTGGTGGCGGATGTGCGAGAGATTTTTTCCGCGACGGGGCCTTTGTCGAAGTCCAAGGATTTCGAATATCGTCCGCAGCAGGAGGAGATGGCGGCGGCGGTGGCGGAGAGTTTCCTGACGGGGCATCCACTGGTGGCGGAAGCGGGGACGGGGGTGGGGAAGTCGCTGGCGTATCTGGTGCCTGCGGCGAAATTCGCGCTGGAGACGGGGCGGAAGGGGGTGATCTCCACGCATACGATCAACCTTCAGGAGCAGCTTGTGAGGAAGGATATTCTCATCGTGAGGAAAATTCTCGGGGAGGAGTTGCCGGCGGTTCTGTTGAAAGGACGGCAGAACTACCTTTGCCCGGGGCGGCTGCGGAAGGCGTGGGAGCAATCGGCGGATCTTTTCACGACGACCGAGAGCGATGAGCTGGGGAAGATCCGCGATTGGGCGGATGCGACGAGGGACGGGACGCTGAGTGACATGCCGTTCCAGCCATCGATGAAAGTCTGGCTCCAGGTGTGCAGCGAGGCGCATTCCTGCACGCAGAGGTATTGCGGGCCGCGCGGGAACTGCTGGTTCCAGGAGGCGCGAAAGGCGGCGGCGGATGCGAAGCTGGTGGTGGTGAACCATACATTGTTTTTCGCACTGCTGAATACGGGCGAGATGGCACGGGATGAGGAGGGCGAAAAGATGCAGGGCTTCCTTTTCCCCAATGACTTCGCGGTGCTGGATGAGGCGCACACGGTGGAGCAGGTGGCGGCGGTGCAGCTCGGGCTGCGGGTTTCCCAGTCGGGGCTGAGGTTCGATCTCCAGCGGCTTTACAATCCGAGAACGAAGAAGGGGATGTTGCGATCCTACCGAAAGGCAGGCCGATGCTGGCGGTGGAAAAAAGCCTTGTGGCGGCGGAAAAATTTTTCGGAAGCGTGGGGGATGCGGCGAACTTCGGCCAATGGCAGCGAGTTCCGCGTTAGGAGGCCGGAGCTGGTGGACAACTGCCTCGGCGCGCCGTTGCGGGATCTGTGGGAAGAAATCGACGATCTCGCAGACGAAACCGAAAACGATTCCTCGCGGGCGGAGCTCCAGGACGCGGCGCGGAAGCTGCGGGAGGTGCACGGGGCGGTGGGGGAGTTTCTGGATCAGAAGGATGAGGACTCGGTGTATTGGGTGCAGAAGACCGGTCGGGACGATGACCAATACAGTTGCCACGGGGCACCAGTGAACGTGGCGGACAGGCTGCGGCCTCTGCTTTTTTCCGGGAAAAAGTGCATGGTCATGGCGAGCGCGACCCTCGGAGTGGGCGATCCGGAGCTGGGATATTTCCGGAAACGGGTGGGGGCGGAGCGGGCGAAGGCGATGTGCATCGGCAGTCCCTTCGACTACGGCAAGCAGATGAAGGTGCGTATTTTCAAATCCATGCCGGATCCGAATACGCCCAAGTATGACGAGATGATGGCGAAGGGGATCATGGAAGCGGTGACGGAAAGCGACGGGCGGGCGTTCGTGCTTTTCACCAGCTACCGGACGATGCGCGATGCGGCGAACCGTTGCGGAAAATATTTTAAAGACAGGGGATGGAATCTCCTGATGCAGGGCGAAGGAATGCCGCGCCACCGCATGCTGGAGGAGTTCCGCGAGGATCTGGACAGCGTGCTTTTCGGGACGGACAGCTTCTGGACGGGAGTGGATGTGCCGGGCGAGGCGCTTTCGAATGTCATCGTGACGCGGCTGCCCTTCGCGGTGCCGGATCATCCGCTGACGGCATCACGGCTGGAGGCGATCGAAGCGGCGGGGGGAATCCTTTCATGGAGTATTCCGTGCCGGAGGCGATTCTGAAACTGCGGCAGGGAGTGGGTTGCCTGATCCGCACGAAGAAGGACAGGGGCTGGGTGCACATTCTGGACAACCGTATCCTGACGAAACGCTATGGAAGTGTGTTTATGAAAGCTCTCCCGGATGCGCCGGTGGAAGTGGTGACGTGGTGAAACTTCAGATTTTTAACTCTAAACCTCAAGGAAGAGGAAGACCGGGTTGGGGGTGGCGGGAAAATTCGCGACTGACGTAATAACCGGCCTTCTGTGTTGTTTTAGGAATTTTTCAGATCCGTTTTTCGCGAACTTTTTTCGACCTTTTGCGGCTGGAAAATCTGCCGTGGCGGTTGTTTGCCATGGATTGCTTGGGCGGCAGGATGCCACCCCTCCATGCAAAAAAGCCGCCGCCCCTGTGAGGGCGACGGCTGGTGATTTACCAACAACAACAGAAGCGGCTCAGAACGCGTAGTTCAGACCGAGGGATGCCGCCGTGGCTGTCTGTGCCGTCACCGCCCACGGAGATTTCACCGTGGTAGCCCACGTTCATGCTCAGATCGGAGGTGAAGCGGTAGTCGGTGCCGAGCGAGATGAGGATGGCGGACTCGAGGCCACTGCCGTTGAGTCCGAACGTTGCGCCGCCCGGAAGGGTGGCGGTGGTGTTAAGTTGATCGTCCTCAAACTCGTGCGCGTAGGCGACGGATACATACGGGGTGAATGCCCCGTATTCGGCCTCCGCACGGTAATCCGGCGAGCAGACGGAGGGAATCGACATCATAGCCGTCGACGCCGATCGGGAAGAGCCCACCCTGGGTGTAGCCGTCCACGTCAACGTTCTGGTATTCGATGCCACCGAACGGGCCGTGTTTCACACAACCGGATTGCATCGCGTAGCCGACGGTCAGCATGGCCTGGAAGCTGTCCGCATCGGGCTGCCGCTGACATCCGCCAAGGAGACCGGCGTTGCGGCTCAGGTCGGTGTCATGGGTTCCGTATCCGACGAGGAAATCGGCGTAGATGCCGGTTGGCTGCGCCGTAGGTTCCGTAGATCGCACCGCGGAAGGAATCCACATCGGAGCCGCCGCCGGTGAAGTCGTAGTCCGCGGTGGATCCGTCGAGCAGGATTCCGAGGAGGAAGTCCGACGAGATGCGGTAGTCAACACCTGCGGTGAAGGATGCTTCCTCGCCATCGAAATCGCCGCCGAAGTCGGAGTCGATGTCGTTCCAGGCGTAGGAGACGCGTGCCCCAGACGTTTCCAACACCGGAGTTCTGACCTGCGGGGCAGGAGCCGGAGCGGAGTAGGTGCCGACGTTATGGTGCATGGCGTCATCACCGGCGCGGGTCAGGGCCAGATGATCCGGACACCAGCGGTTGAGACGGTGGTTTCCGCTGACGATGGCGACACTGGTTCCGAAACCCGCATTCGGCACGGCACCGTTGAGGGTGGCCTGCACGGTGAGCAAGTCCGAGTTGTCGAGTGCTCCGATGAAGTCCTGAGCCTCGGCATTGCCTACGGAATCATCAAGCGCCTCGCCGGAAGCAGAGGCGTTCGGATCCAAGCCGTCAAGATCCGAGAAGTTGTGGGTGATCGTTAGCTGCAGTTGGTTTCCGACAATGTTCAGTTCACTAAAGTTATTTGCAAGGACGGTGTTCATGTTGTTCTGCTCGGCGCCAGCTCCGCTAGCAAGGAAGGTCTCTACTTCCGATCGACAAGCCGTTGTCGCCCAGTGCCACGTTACGGTTGAGCTGGACGCTGATGTCGCCGAAGGGGCCTGCGATGGGGGCATCACTGTTCACGACGACATATGTACCGTTCTGAATCGCGGTATTGGCATCGTAGCTGCGATGCGGAGATCGGCTCCGTTGAGAGTGTAGGTATTGCCGAAGCCGGTCTGGTTAATGACGTTGCCGTTTACGCCGTTGTTAATCGGGCCGGCTCGGATCTCACATCGAAGCGGATGAACGAGCCTGCCTGATGTGTGACCTGGCGGTAACGTTGACTGGCCGACGGAGTTGGTGGAACCACATCAAGGTTGATCGGAATGGCGCCTGCGCTGATGCCTCCGGTTTTGATGTTCACATTCGCGTTCCAGAGACCCGTGCCGCCGATGGCCACTCCGTTGGATACGAAGTTCGCCTGGCCTCCGCCATTTGCAGAGGCGATGTTTCCGTTGATATACAGGCCGCCGCTAGTGACGGTAATGTTGTCGGCATTGACGGCGTTGAGCGCTTCACCGGGAAGTCCGATAAGAGCCACGCCACCGCCGGTTTTGGTGATATTGTCGATATCGACGATGGTTCCACTGATGGAGTTACCCGTTCCACCTGCGGAGGAAAGGCTGGTTCCAAATGCGATGGTGTCCGTTCCGCCGCCACCGGCCACGCCGCCAATCAGGCGGGATCCGAGGTTGAGAGTCAGGGTGTCGTCGGAGGCATCCCCTTCGACGGCAAAGTTGCCACCCTGGATGAGGCCGCTGTTAATTAATGCGAAGGTATCACCACCCGCGCCAAGGAGGTCAATCCCGTCATCCGCACCGATAATGGAACCGGTGTTGGTTACGGATCCGTTGCCACCGAGTTCAATTCCGTCACCGCCCAGTCCGGTGCCGGTGAGGGTTCCGCTATTAACGATGGTTGCGCCGCGGTCTGCGAACACCGCATCGTTTCCCTGACCGGTGATCATCCCGGAGTTGTTGAGGATGAGGCCGTCGCCCGCATTGATCCCCATGAACGCACCGGTGATGCTACCACCCAGGTCGTTGGTGATGTTCGCGCCGTTCCCGGATACGATACCGTTGCCCGAGCCAGTAATGGTGGCGAGGTTCTGGTTTACCAGGAAAAGGCCGTCTCCGGCCTCGATACCCTCATCGTTGATGCCGATGATTGACCCGCCGGAGGTGGGGATGCCCATTGTGAAGTTGGTGTTGTTGTTGATAATGGCTCCGGCGACGGCACGAATGCCGTCGTTGTTTCCGCGTATCGTTCCGTTGTTGTTCACGGTGAAGGTGGCGGTGCCTTGGATACCGTCGGAATTGGCGCCGGTGGTTCCATCAATGAGGGCGCCAAAGGGATTGTTGACCGTTCCGGTTCCTGTCGCGGTGAAGCGGATCGCGTCGTCACCTCCGGAGATGCTATTACTGTTATTGACCGTCAGGTTCGCTGCGCGTGAATTGATTCCGATGTTCGGCCCGCCGTCGATTGAGGAACCCGCACCCATGTTGAGAGCATAGATTGCTGCCGGATCCTGGATGTCGATTGCGGTGAATCCCGAAGGAGTAAGCGAAGCGTTCGGATCAAACCGGATTTCGAACGGGGAGAAAGCCGCTGGCTGCCCTGGTGCCACAACGATATTGTTCGCACCGCTATTGCTGCTGGTGACGAGAACGTCACCGAAGCCATCCGGAGGGATGGGCACCGCAGAGGAGATTGTTACCATCGCTGGAAGGATGATGAGGCTTGGGAAGGCTGCCCGTAGGAAGTGTCTGTATTTTGGTTTCATGCTGTTGTTTTTTGGGTCTGGGGTTGGATTTCGATATTGTGCTGAAAATGAATTCAAATCACTTTCAGGTAAGTTAAGATGAATGGTATTTATCCTGGCTGTGGCAAGCTGAAACTTGTCGTTCGCTGATATAAATTCCCGCCGGAGTTGAGCTGGTTTGTTAAATTTTCCTAAATGCCGGTGGTGGTGTGTCGTTGTTTTTTGACAGGGTACGGCATGGGGTGCTTGACTTGGAATAGATGAAAGTGGTGCTTCTAATGGTCGGACTCGGGGTATTTTTCCTGCTGGGCTGGTGGATGTTCGGGCAAGGGCTGGAGGAAACTTGGAATGCGGAGCTGCTGGCAGGAAGGTTCGAGGAAGCGAAAGGCTGGGCTTGGCTGGCCGGGATCGTGCTGCTTCTGGCGGATTTTTTGCTACCTGTTCCCGGGACGATTGTGATGTCGGCATTGGGGGCGGTTTACGGGTTCTGGCTGGGAGGGCTTCTGGCATCGGCGGGATCGATGCTGGCGGGCATGTTCGGGTATGGCGTGGGTCGGTTTTTTGAGGAGAAAACGGCGCGAAAGTGGCTGGGGACAACTGATTTCGAGAAGGGGAAGGTGGTTTTCGCAGCTCGCGGAGCATGGGTCGTGGCGGTGAGCAGGGCGCTTCCGATTCTTCCAGAGGTGCTGACATGCATGGCTGGTCTGCTGCGAATGCCCTTTCGGAAGTTCCTCGTCGCACTGGCTTGCGGCTCGGTGCCCATGGGCTTCCTTTTCGCATGGATCGGAACCGTGGGGCGGGACTTTCCGGCTTGGGGGCTGGCTTTCAGTTTGGGGGTTCCGGCGGTTCTTTGGGCGGCGGCCAGCTTCCTGAAAATGAAAGATAGTTAACTCTTTTAAAATATCACTGGACACGTAGTAAAATTTTACGTAAGAAGTGAACATGTTCTTGGTACTCCCACTAAGGCATACCCTCCTAATCTCCATTTTTTGTATTGCACCGCTGGCCGCACAGGTCGAGTTCTGGACTCTGTCCGGGAACTCCAGCGATGTGAATGCATCAGCGGATGGCAGGACGGTTGCCGACCGGTTGAATTCGAATTCCTACAACGGATATGTAGGAGAAATGGTTCTGATGCCTACAGATTCCGCTCTGCTGGACGGTCTCCCCACCGACGCCCCCGGCCTGATCGAGGCGGACGGAACCGGGGAGTATGCCGGAGTGCGCGGGATCGTGGGTTTCTGTATAGATTCGGAAACCTCTTTTCGTAATTCGGGCGACCGGTTTGATTTTAATTCATACGTTCCCCTGGATTATAACGAGGCGAACAACCGCTACAACGGGGTGAACAACGGAAGCGGCAATGGCGTCGCTTCCTACCGGAATGGCGGGCTGCTGCGGGCGGCCTACATGATCGACAAGTTCTACGAGGAGGCGCATCAGGCGGGAAACAGCCAGTCCGCCGCCCTCCAGACCGCGATCTGGGAAGTCCTTTACGATGCGAATCCGGACGTGGGCACCGGAAACGGAAACTACTACGTGCGCAACAATACCGGGGACGATGACACGGACCGGGTTTCCAACCGGATCATCGGCATCACCGACACGTGGTTCGCGGCGGCGGAGGCGGACAACTGGGGCGGCCCGAACTACGATCCGACCGGTCGTGTGATCTTCTGGCTCGACCCCACCGATACGGACAACAACCAGTCCATCATCACGCTGAATCCATGGGATGGGGTGGCTCCAATCCCGGAAGTCGGGACATCCTTTTCCCTCGTTTTCGGAATTGGGATTCTGCTCACCTTGCGGAGGCGGATTTAGGAAACCCCGAGATTTTCGCAGAACTTCCGCGTCGATTTCCTCGCTTCTTCATCCGCGCGTAGGATTTCCGCGAGAGAGGGGGAATTGGTTTGCTGCGCTGCGGCCATGGCGTGGGCGACGCATTCCCAGATATGCGGGAACCTGATTTTCCCGGAACGGAAATGATCGACGGCCTCCTCGTTGGCGGCATTGAAGACGGCGGGGAATATGCCTCCGGCGAGACCGGCTTCACGCGCCAGATTCAAGGCGGGGAAATCCCCGAGGCGCGGGGCGGAGAATTCCAACCTGGAGATCTCCGCGAAGTTCAGGGGCTTCAACCCACCACCGTGGCGGGCGGGGTAGGTGAGGGCATATTGGATGGGAAACCCCATGTCCGTACGGGAGAGCTGGGCGAGGACGGAGCCGTCGATGAACTCGACCATGGAGTGGACGATGGACTGCGGGTGGATGATTGCCTCGATGCGATCCATGCCGATGCCGAAGAGCCAGCGGGCTTCGATCATTTCCAGCCCTTTGTTGAAAAGGGTGGCGGAGTCGATGGTGATCTTCGGCCCCATTTCCCAGGTGGGGTGTTTGAGCGCCATCTCCCGGGTGACGTCCCAGAGATCGGCGGCAGGTGTCTCACGGAACGGGCCGCCGGATGCGGTGAGGATGAGCCGGGAAATTTCGCGATCCGACCCGCGGTGCGCTTCGAGGCATTGGAAGATGGCGTTGTGCTCGGAATCGACCGGGAGGATGCGGACGCCTTTTTCTGCGGCCTTCGCGGTGATGATCTCCCCGGCCATGACGAGGATTTCCTTGGAGGCCACGGCGAGATCTTTACCGGCTTCGATTGCGGTGAGCGCGGGCTGGAGACCTGCGGTTCCGACGATGGCGATGAGGACGATATCAGCCTCCGCCAGTTCGGAGAGAGCGTTGAGTCCCTCTGCGCCCGTGTGAATTTTCACAGAAGGAGGGAGAAGGGCGCGAAGTTCCTTCTCCTTCGTCTCGTCGTAGATCGCGACGTTGCGGACACCGGTTGCGAGGGCTTGTTCAGCAAGTTCCCCGACACTGGAGCAGGCGGCGAGTCCGACGATCTCGATCTGGTCACCCAGGTTCTCAGCGACTTTCAGAGTGGACTTCCCAATGGAACCCGTGGAGCCGAGAAGCACGACGCGCCGCTTTTTCCCCGGAGTCATGAGAGAAGGGGAACGAGCCAGACAAGATAGAAATACAGGGCCGGTGCGGTGAAGCAGATGCTATCGATCAGATCCAGCCCGCCGCCGATGCCCGGCAGCATGTTCCCGGAATCCTTCGCGTGCAGGGAGCGCTTCACCACGCTCTCCGCCAGATCCCCGATGACCGCGAGAAGTGCGAGGAGAAAACCGAGGGCGATCACGTGCCGCCAGGAGTCCAGCGCGGAGAGTTTCTCCGGGATGAGCGCGTAGATGCCGCAGGCGGCGAGTTGGGCGAAGAGGATCGCCCCGAAAAATCCCTCCCAGGTTTTCCCCGGGGAGATGTGCGGGATCATCTTGTGTTTCCCGAAAAGTGAGCCGGTGATGTAGGCACCCATGTCCGTGAATTTCGTGACAGCCAGCAGCCACAGAAGCACGAAAGCGCCGGGCACCGCGCCCTCGCCGGGCAGGGCGAAGGAGATGCGTGCCGCGAAATTGAACAGGTAGGCGATGTAGAGAAAGCCCAGGAGGTTCGCGGCGACCGCGAGCAGCGCCTCGATGCCCTTGATCGAGTAGCGGAGCTGGAGAGTGAACGCCCCGGTGACCGCGATGAAAATGGCAGCGGCATCCAGGATCGGCGGGATGTCCGTGCCACCCCGGAGAAAATGGCCATACGCTGATCCCGCAATAGGCGACCGCGAGCAACATGCCGAACCGGGGAAAGCATTTCACGTCCGCACCTCTCAGCATCCGGAAATACTCCAGCGTGGAGATCAGGACCAGCACGCCCACGAGACCCAGGTAGGCGGCCGGAATCATGCTCGCAGAAAATCGCGGCGACCACCGCCCACAGCAGCAGCGTGCTGAATCCGCGCCGCAGGAAGACGGCGGTTTTGTTAGAAGCAGGCTTTGGCGTCTCGGTGTCCACGTGTGGCAAGGATGCAAGACGGGCGGAGCGGTGCTTGCAAACCTTTCCCGAAACTTTTCTCCGCCGCACCGCGCAACTTTCGGCGGCGGCGCGGGTTGGTAGGGGCAGTGAGAGCAAGTGCCACTCATCCAATCAAACCAACAACCAATACCATGAAAACCACGAAATCATTGATCATCATCGCCGCTTCTTTCGGCCTCCTCGGATCCGCCCGTGCGGAGGAAGCGAAGCCCGACCGCCCGCACCGCAAACTCCCGCCGGAAGTCATCGAAAAGTTCGACAAGGACGGTGACGGAAAACTCAACGAGGAGGAGCGCGAGGCGGCCAAGGCCGGTCGCAAGGAAATGATGGAAGCCCGCAAGAAGGAAATGATCGCGAAATTCGACACCGACGGCGATGGCGAACTCAGTGAAGAGGAGCGCGAAGCCGCAAAGGCCGCCCGCAAGCAGATGATGCTCGAGAAGTTCGACAAGGACGGCGACGGCGAACTCAGCGACGACGAAAAAGCGGAAATGAGAAAGGCCATGAAAGGTCGCCCCGGCGGCCCCCGCGATGGAAAAGGCAAGAAGCGCGAGCCGAAGCCCGACGCCTGAAAAACCCGCTCTCCTCCCCCGGGTGCATCTCGCTGAAGCATTTAAGACCGCCTGTAGAAGGGCGGTCTTTTTTTATCGGCTCGCCTGCTAAAAAACTATTCGCGGAGCTTGTAACTTGCGGATTTTCGAGCAACTTCAGCTTCGGGGTAAGACATTCCCCATCCATACCATGAAAATCAAAACCCTATTGACAGTGGCGCTAGCCCTTTTCGCATTCGCAGGAGCGTCCGAGGCGGCGGAAAAGAAAAAAAGCCGGAAAGAAATCAAGGAAGAGCGCCTGAAAAAATATGACGCCGACAAGGACGGCAAACTCGACAAGGACGAGCGTGCTGAGATGAGGAAAGGCGAGAAGGCCGAAGAAGAAGCGCAGGAGGAAAAAGACAAGCAGAAGAGAAAGAAATAGGCCGCCCCACAAAAATTTCAAAATCAACAGAACGGCGATCCGGGAACGGATTGCCGTTTTCCTTTTAGCCCTCCGCCGTCTTCTGCTTCTTCATCGGCGCGATCCCATCGATGGCCTCGAAAATGGAATCGGTGATTTCCGGAGCCTGCAGCGCGGCCAGACTGTCATCGAGTTGCGCCACTGTTCGCGCACCGATAATGGATGAGGTCACGGCCTTGTGCCGGAGCGTGAAGTTGATCGCCATGTGGTTGATCGACATCCCGTGGTCTGATGCCAGGTCACCGAGAGCACGGATTTTTTCCTGCTGGGCGATGACCTGCTCCTCCTGGAGAAATCCGTCGGAGCGGGCGGCACGCGAGTTTTCCGGAATGCCATCGATGTATTTCGGAGTCAGCATCCCCTGGGCGAGCGGGGAGAAGACAACGCAACCGATCTTCTCCTCCTTCAGGTAATCGAGAATGCCCTCCTTCTCCGGCCACCGGTTCAGGATGGAATAGGGCGGCTGGTAAACGAGGCAGCGGATCCCCATTTCCTTGAGGAGCTTCACCGCCTTCTTGAGTTTCTTCAGCGGGTATTTGGATAGACCCGACGTAGAGCGCCTTTCCGGAATTCACCGCAGTGGCCAGCGCGGACATCGTCTCCTCCAGGCGCGTATCCGGATCCGGGCGGTGGGAGTAGAAAACATCCACGTAGGGCAGGCGGAGCCGTTTCAGCGATTGGTCGAGCGAAGCCAGCAGATGCTTTCGCGATCCCCATTCGCCATATGGGCCGCCCCACATCTCGTGCCCCGCCTTCGTGGTGATGATCAGCTCGTCCCGATGGCAGGCGAAATCCTCCGCAAGGATGCGCCCCACATTCTCCTCCGCGGATCCCGCGGGCGGGCCGTAATTGTTCGCCAGGTCGAAGTGGGTGATCCCCTTGTCAAAAGCCCGCCGCATGATCCGCCGGGATTCCTCAAAATCATCCACATGCCCGAAGTTGTGCCAGAAGCCGAGGGAAATTTCAGGAAGAAGAAGGCCGGAGTCTCCGCAGTGTCGGTAGTTCATGCGGCAACTCTCAAATTTTGACTCCCGACTTTCAAGAAATAAGGAGACTACACACCCTGCCAATCCTCGATCCGCAATCCAGGCACCCGGGAGAACTCTCTGGTGTTGTGGGTGACGAGCGTGAGATCAAGAGCCGCGGCCTGACCGGAGAGCTGTAGGTCATAGGGGCCGATAGGTTGTCCGGATTTTTCGAGGTGCCAGCGAATAGTGGCGGTGTGGATTGCTGAATCCCAATCGAAGGGAAGCAGGTGGAAGGCGGAAAGGAGCCGTCTCACTTTGATGGATTCTTTCTCCGGATGGGCGCAACGCTCGACTCCCGCGAAGAGTTCAAAAACGGTGACCATGGAAATGGCACAGTCGTCCGGGGTGGCCTTTCGCAAATTTTCCCTAACGGTGCCATCCCCGCGCATCAGGCGGATGCAAACGTTGGTATCCAAGAGGAATTTCATGCTCCGAGATCGGGAGAGGGAGGAAGGGTACCTTGTTTTCCACGATTGAATTCCGGGTCTGTGATCAGGATTTCCTCAAAGAATCCTTCGGGCCACTCGGAGGATTTGATTGGCTCCAGAACGACTCCGTCTCCCAGTTTCCGTATGGATACCTCCTTGGCGTCGAAGCGCAGTTCCTTGGGTATGCGGACGGCTTGCGAGCGTCCATTGAGAAATACGGTAGTTGTCATATCTGGTATATACCGGATTGTCTGTATTATGTCAATTTGGCTTTAGAGCCTTCAGCCGCTGGAGGAGAGGCGGGTGGGAGTAGTCGAGGACGATGCGGAGCTTGTGCGGGGCGGGGTGGGAGAGGTGGTCGGAGGAGAGTTTTTTCAGGGCGGCTGCCGAGGGCTTCGGGTTGGCCGGTGGATTGGGAGGCGTAGGCATCGGCCTCGAACTCGTGTTTCCGTGACCAGGCGTTGGCGAGGACGGAGAGGAGTTTTGAGGCTGGTTCCAGGAGGATGGTGAAGAATACGAGGCCGGTGTGGGGGGAGATTTGTCCTACGAAAAAGGCGTCATGGAGGGCGCGGGCGAAGGTGCCATCCGGGTTCATGGCGAGGCCGATAAGGAAGAAGATGAGCCCCATCTGGAGGATGCCGACGAAGAGGCGTTGCTTGATATGGCCGAGCTTGAAGTGGCCGATCTCGTGGGCGAGGATGCCAAGGATTTCCGGGGTGGTGGACTTGTCGATGAGGGTATCGAAGAGGGCGATTTTCTTGTGTTTCCCGAAGCCGGTGAAGTAGGCGTTGCCCTTGGTGGATCGCTTGGAGCCATCCATGGTGAAGACGCCCTGGAGGGGGAATCCGCATTTGTCGCCGAGGGCTTCGATGTCGGATTTCAGGTTGCCCTCGGGCATGGGGGTGAATTTGTTGAAGAGGGGGAGGATGAGGGAGGGGGCGAGGTAGGTGGCGATGAGCTGGAAGGCGGTGACGAATGCCCATGCCCAGAGCCAGGCGTTGGGGACTTCGTTGAAAATCCAGAGGATGCCGGCCATGAGGGGCAGGCCGAGGACGGCGGCGAGGGCTAGACCTTTGACGCGATCCGCGAAGAAGAGGGCTTTGGTGGATTTGTTGAATCCGAATTTCTCCTCGATGACGAAGGTCTCGTAGTAGTCGAAGGGGAGGGAGATGAAGCTTTGGGCGACGAAGAGAGCGGAAAGGAAGATCAGGCCGGCGATGATTTCGTTTCCGGAGAGGGAGCGGGCGAAGTTGTCGATGAAGGGAAAGCCTCCGACGAACCAGAAGATGAGCAGAACGGCGAGGGAGAATGTGGCGCGGATGATATCGAAGCGGGAGTTGGTGGTGAGGTAGGAGCGCGCCTTATCGAGCTTTTCCTGATCCATGAGACCGTCGAGCTCCGGCGGCGGGGTGGAGGGGAATGATCTTGAGGTTCAGGAGTGTGGCGATGAGTTCAAGGTTCCAGAGAAGGAACAGGGAGATGACGATGATGATGGCGAGGGTGTTCATTAAAAAGTGCCGAGTGAGAAGTGATCAGTGAGAAGCGGAAGACTGGGATGTGGTTTGCAAGTGTCCGGTTTTCAGGGAAGACCGGGGCATTAGGTCTTCCTTGAGGTTTAGAGTTTAAAATTTAAAGTTTTATCTCTGGATGAGGTTGAAGACGGGGGGGGCGGATTCTTTCCATGCCAGGGCGGTGGTGGCTTCGATGACGGCGTCCTCATCGTCGCGGCGGTAGAAGACTCCGGTGGCGCGGAGGCGGCGGGAGGTGGTGAGGATGGCTTTCAGCTCCGGGGCGATGCTGAGGAAGGTGACGATGACGGAAAAGGCGATGGCGGTAAGGAAGATGGCGAGGACGCCGGTGAACGGGATGCGGCCGACGATCATGCCGAGGATGGCGACCATCGCGGCAAGCGGCGGGACGGCCATGCCGAAGCGGCGGGCGCCTTCGCGGGAGGCGGCGGCTTTCGGGTTGCTGGTTTTCCAGTCTTCGAGCGCGGCCTTGCGGAGCAGGCGGGCGTAGAAGGTGGCGTTGTTCTCTTTTTCGACAGGGAGGTTTTTGTCTCCGAATGCCTTGTTCCATTTCTCAAGATCGCACCTGCATTGGCGTTTTGCGCTGGAGGAAAGAATGCGGATGCCGAACCACCAGCGCGCGCCCAAGCCTAGGATGATGGGAACTATGGCAAGGATGATGAGAAAGCGGAACACGGGCAAAGGATGGGACAGGCGGAGGCAGGGTGCCGAGAGGAAAGTTGGGGGAAGTGGCGGGTGCCGAGTGATCGGTGACCAGTGGAAGATTGGGGTTGTGCGGGGATGAACCAGAATCGAAGCGCAGCGGAGATGGAATCTCTTCTGGTTTTGGGTTTAGGGCTGTTGTGCGAATTCGGCCACCTTCCTTATGATTTCGTTGCCTGCGACATCGAAGAGGTCGTTGTGTCCGGCGGAGGGGACGGGGTGGAATTGCTTTTTGGATGATGGGCTGGCTTTGAAAAGTTTTTCGCCGTGTGAGAAGGGGATTACTCCATCGCGCTCACCGTGGATGACGAGGAGCGGGGTATCGATGGTGCGGATTCGTCTGAGGTTGGGAAAGCGGTCGTTGGGAAGAACCGGGAAGGGCAGGGGTATGGCGACGTTATAAGCGGAAGTGAACGGGGAGATCAGAATGAGGGCTTTGGCCTCCGTTTGTGCAGCGAGCCAGACGCTGGGCCGCTGCCGACGGATCTGCCTACGATGACGACGGACGATGGGCGGACGCCCTCCATGGTTGTGAGCATGCCATGAACCCATCTGATGGCTCTCTCGCAGGATTTCTCGGTAGGCGTGCCCTGTGACTGGCCGTATCCCGGATAATCGTAGGCCATGACTCCGAGACCCATGGAGTGCCATTCTTTAAATACAGGGAGCCACCCGCCGATGTCCTCCGCGTTGCCGTGGCTGAAGAGGAGGGTTGGTTTCCCGGGATCCGCCTTGAGGTGTAGGTATGCGATTGTCTCGCTTTTCTCGTCTTCGTCCGAAGATCCCACGTATTGGAGGCCGGGGAGATCCTCGCCGTAAGACGATGGAGGCGGCATGAAGATGAGGCGGTCAGCGCAGGAAACGGCGAAGAAGGCGAGTAGGATGTAGATCGCGGCAATGGAGAAAAAAGGGCGTTTCCAGTTCCATTTTCCAATGACGATGGACTTCCAGTTCATGGGTGAGGTTGACCCGGTGGAAGGTTTTTTGGGAAGACCTTTTCTTAGGAGTCTTTCTCGACTTCGGAGTGGAGCTTGATGACTTCGTCGCCGTCTTCCTGCTCGATGAGGTAGGCGGGGTTGTCATCGGTGCCGTTGCGGGTGACTTCGGAGTCTTTGATCTTTTTGGAGAAGGTCTCGTGGTGGACTTCGCGGACTCTTGCCTTTGCCTTCACCGTTGCCCCATGACCATTTTACTTTCGTGTTGGTTGCGTAGGATTTCATGGGGGATGGGTAAAAGTGGATTGGGGGAAATGCAACTGTTGGATCACCCCGAGACGGGGTGACCACGGCCTGCCGCGGGACGCGGCAGCTACGGCCAGGGGTGGCGGGGGTAGCGGCCGGCGAGTTCCTTTTTCATCTGCGGGTAGCCGTTTTGCCAGAAGTTCGGGATGTCCTTGGTCATCTGCCAGGGGCGGTTGTTCGGGGCGAGGATGTGGACGAGGAGGGGGATGCGGCCGGAGGCGATGGTGGGGGTTGGCGTTGGTGTCCTTGAGCTGGGCGAGTTTCGCGGAGAAGAAGGGATCGTTCTCGGTGCTGTAGGTGATCTTTGCGGAGTGGCCGGAGGCGAGGTGGATGCGCTCTGGGCAGTGGGTGTCGAGCAGGTGGCGCTGGTGGGAGGAGAGCCAGTCGTTGAGGACGGGCCAGACGGGGGCGTTCTTGATTTCCTTGTAGCTCACGGCTCCGTGGCAGATCTGGGAAACGGCGGCGATGCGGTCTTCCTCCGTCCAGGTGGGGAGGCCGAGATCTGGCATCCATTTTGAAATGCAGGCGAGCCGGTGGGTGAACTGCTCGACCTGGGAGTCCCAGTTTTTCAGGACGAGTTCGCCGGTGAGGACGCGCTTGGCAAGGATTTCGGCGGCGGCATCGAGCGGGACGTTTTGGTCGGTCTCTTTGCTCTCAAGAACGAGGTCGCGGAATTTCTTCTGCTTGAGGCAGGTGACCCTTCTACGGGATTCATCGTAGTTCGCTCCGTCGATGGTTTCGATTTCGTCGGGGAAAAGTTCTTCGAGCCAGGGGAGTTCGATGGCGGTCGCGAGGCGGAGGCGGGTGGTGGTTTCGCGGGCTTCGATTTCGGTGATCTCGCAGGCGACGAAGGCTGCGGCGTGCTTGACGCAGGATTCGGGATCGAGGGTGCCCTTGCGGTTGCCGACGAGGCGGCAGGAGAGGGTTCCTTGGCCGAGGCGGATGGCGAGCTGGTCGGAGAAGGCGGAGAGGATGGATTTTGCGACGGGGGTCGCGGTTCCCGATGAAATCCGGTGCGGCGTGGGCAGGATGCCCACGCTCCATGAGGCGCTGGAAGATTTGGGCGGTGTCTCTTGCTCCTCGCGCGTGGATGCCGAGTGGAGCAAGGCGGCGGGGATCGAATTTCATGGCCTCGGCGGACTCGAAGGCGCGGTATTCGCCAGCGAAATCGGAGGGGTCGTCCGGGAAGATGAAGTCCTTTCTGCCGGTGGCGGATTTGCCTTTCACGAAGATGCCTTCGCCTTGGACGGCGGCGGCGATGAAGGCGGTTTCGGAGAGGCAACCGTTGTGAAGCCCGGCGATGAGGAGGCGGGCGAAGCGTGGCTCCAAGGGCAGGGCTGCCATTTCCCTGCCGATGTCTGTTAGGTCTCCGCCGGGAGAAATGGCGTGGAGATCGTGGAGGAGGTGCTCGGCTTTTTCGAGGGAGCCTTCGGTCGGCGCGTCGAGCCAGCGGAAGGTGCGTGGGTCGGTGATGCCGGAGGATTTCAGGAAAAGGACGGCTTCGGAGAGATCGATGCGGTGGACTTCGGGTGGCTCGAATTCGTCGCGGCGGGCGTGGTCGTTGGCAGACCAGAGGCGGAGGCAGCGGCCGGGGGCGGTGCGTCCTGCGCGGCCTGCGCGTTGGTCGGCGGCGGCGCGGGAGATTTTCCGGATGAGGAGGGTATTGATGCTGCGGCGGGGATCGAAGGCGGAGGCGCGGGCGAGGCCGGAATCGATGACGGTGCGGATGCCGGGGATGGTGAGGGAGGTTTCCGCGACGTTGGTGGAGACGATGATCTTCGGCGTGTCGGAAGGACGGATGGCCTTTTCCTGATCGGCGGGGGGAGGGAGGAGTAGAGAGGGAAGATGTCGTAGGCTTTCGCGGCGGAGAGGTTTTGCAGCAGCTCGATGGTGCGGCGGATCTCGTGGGTGCCGGGGAGGAAGATGAGGATGTTGCCGGGATCAGGGAGGGAAAGGGCTTCGCGGGTGAGGGCGGTGGCTTGCTCCCAGATGGGGGTTTCGCGCTGGGGGCCGGCCTGTCTGTTGTTTTGCGGGAGACGGTGCGGGCGGTGGAGGATTTCCACGGGAAAGGTTCGGCCACCGGCTTCGAGCTTTTTCACCGGGGACATGTAGTCGGCGAGGGTGCCGGTCTCCAGGGTGGCGGACATGACGACGACGCGGAGATCGGGTCTGTCGTTTTCCTGGAGATCGAGACAGCGGCCGAGGGCGATATCGACGGCGAGGCGGCGCTCGTGGAATTCATCGAAAATGACGGCGGAGACTCCGGTGAGGGTGGGATTTTCGTGAAGGATCCGCTGGAAAACGCCGTCGGTAAGGTAGAGGATTTTGGTCTGATCCGAGTATTTCGTATCGAAGCGGACGGCGTATCCGACTTCCTGGCCGAGGTTGGTCTTGCGGTTCTTCGCGACGAAGCCGGCGAGCAGGCGGGCGGCCATGCGGCGTGGCTCGATGACGATGACACGGCCTTCGATTTCCGGAAGATCCGCCAGCATGCCGGGGACTTCGGTGGATTTCCCCGAGCCGGTGGGGGCGGTGAGGAGGATGCGGGACTTATCCGGAAGGGAGGCGGCCTTTTTCAGGTCGGCTGCGATTTCGTGAATCGGGAGCATGTTCCGGATATTCAGGAATCCCCGGGCTTGGTCTCGTCGGCGGATTCGGCGCCTGGATGTCGGGGGGAGCGGATACGATTTCCACCGGGGCGCCATTCGGGGCGTAGGGGAGGCGGGAGGTGGCTAGCCAGTCGCCAGGTTTGAGATCGTTGCGGACGATGATGACCTCCGTGTTCGACCAGACAGGGACGATGTCCTGTCTTGAGGATTTTGGGGTCGTCCTTTTCAATCAGGAAAATGCGGTTCAGGCCGCGCATGGCCGTGCGCGGAATGACATAGACGTCCTCGAGGGTGATGCCGGAAATGGAGGCACGCAGCGGCTGGCCGATGCGCAGGCCGGGCAGATCCGACTCAAGATGAAAGGGATCGTCGATGCGGGCGATGGCGAACAGCTCGCGCGAGGTCGGATCAAGGGTGCCCTCCGTGCGGACGATGCGTGGCTTTCCACTGGTGCTGGGCGGGTGCGTTCGGATCCGAGAGGGCATCGGTCAGTATGACTTCGACCGGCTCGTCGTCTTCAGAGGAAGGGAGCGAAACGAAAGGGAGTTGGGAAGGGGCGAGCGGGAGGCGAATTTCAGCGGTGGCGGTTCCGAAAATTTCTCCAAGCGGAGTCGTGGCGCCAACGGCTTGGCCGACGCCGACCAGGCGTTTGTCGGACACGCCCGTCGAAGGGAGCGCGGACTTTCGCGCGGCTGAGGTTGCGCTCCGCTTGTTCCAGCTCCGCCTGTGCGGCGCTGACATTCGCCTCCGCTTCGCGGAGCTGGGGAACGCGGAGAACAAGGGGAGGGTTCCTCCTCATACCCGATGTCCTGCCAGTTCAGACTTCGCCTGTTTGGCGCGGGCTTGTTCCTGAATAAGGGCGGCCTCGGCGCGTGCAAGGCGTGACTGCGATGCGAAGACGGATGTTTCAAGATCCGCCGGATCAAGCTCGATAAGGATTTCTCCTTTTTTGAAAAACGCACCGTCCTCGAATGCGGGATGGATTTTCTGAACCGTCCCGGAGACGAGCGGAGTGATGGTTGTGGTCTGCTGGGATTGGACGGTTCCCTGGCTGTCGAGGAAGACCTTGTAAGCCGTCGGATTGAGAACGGTTTTCTCGGTTTTCAAAAACTGCGGGCCGTGGTGCTGTGGCTTCGGGACTTCTGCGGGAACGCCCAGGATTTTCCACGCGACAAATCCGCCCACAAGGATCAGGACGGGAATGGAGGCTCGGAGTAGGATCTTCATAAGTGGCGGCGGAATGTCGTGCAATTTTACAGGTTTTCCAACTACGTATTTCACAAACGGGATCTTGCAGATGTGCGGGCTGGCCAGCTTGATTGGCGGACAGAGAGGGATCGACTCCGCTGCGCTCCGTCCCTGCGGGGTGCGCTTCGCGGAAGGAATGGTTTTCTCGCTAGTGCTCGAGGTGCAGTCAAACCCGGTGCTTTGCAGGAGTCCTCATCCCTCTCTTGCCGAAATGGAGATTCGGCGTGAAATGAGTAGTGAGGTTTTGCCGTTCAACAAACGCTGAATGGCGGACAGAGAGGGATTCGAACCCTCGGTGACCTTGCAGCCACACACGCTTTCCAAGCGTGCTCATTCGACCACTCTGACATCTGCCCTTGGAGGGCGGGACGCTATGGAGGGCGGCGGCGGCGGGCAAGCTCATTTTTTAGAGAAAACGCATTTTCTCAAAATCACCATGTGTCGAGACCGGTGGTCTGGTCGAGTCCGTGCATGATGTTGAAGCTTTGGACGGCCTGTCCGCCCGCTCCTTTTCCGAGGTTGTCCTCGGCGGACATGAGGATCACACGGTTGGTGCGCGGGTCGGTCTCGTAGCCGATATCGATGAAATTGGTGCGCGGTGACCTGCTTGGTATCGGCGGGCTTTCCCCTGCCGAGAAGGCGGACGAAGGCGGCATCGGCGTATGCGTTGACGAGCGCCGCGCCGATGTTCTCCGCAGTGACACCATCGCGGAGCTTCGCGGTGGTGGTGGTGGCGATGCCGGAGTTCACCGGGATGAGATGGGGGAGAAAGGAGATGGTGACCTTTTCCCTGGCGGCGATGCCGAGCTCCTGCTCGATTTCGGAAAGGTGGCGATGCTTCGGGACTCCGTATGCGCGGGCGGATTCGTTGCACTCGCAGAACAGGAACGGGATGATCCGCCTTGCGCCCGGCACCGGAGACTCCGCTCATGGAGTTCGCGACGATCGTGGTGTGGTCGATGAGATTTTCCCTGAGAAGCGGAAGCAGGGGAAGGATAATGCTGGTAGGGTAGCAGCCGGGCGAGGCGACGAGTTTGGCCGCGGCTATCTCATCGGCGCGGATCTCCGGCAGCCCGTAAACGGCGCTCTCCAGCAGGTCGGGTGCGGGATGGGGGTGCCCGTAGAATTCCTCGTAAACCTCCGGGGAGCTGAGTCGGAAATCCGCGCTCAGATCGATCACCCTGATGCCGCGCTCGAGCATGGCACGGGCGATCTCCGCGGCCACTCCGTGGGGGAGTGCGAGGAAAGCGACTTCCGCACCGGTGGATGCGATGTGATCGGGATCGGGCTGCGCAGAAAGTCAGCGCGGCGGTAGCGGGCCTTGGTGAAACGCGGAAAAACCTCGTCCATCCGTTTCCCGGCTTCCGCACGGGAGGTGGCGGCGACGAGATCGACGGCGGGGTGGGTGAGCAGGATGCGCAGCAGTTCCATGCCGGTGTATCCGCTGGCTCCGACGATGGCGGTTTTGATTCGTTTCACGGGGAATTACATCCCATGATTTTCGGTGCTTGCCAACCCGCGAATGGGCTGCTTTTTTACCCGTCCGTTGGCAAACGGGCTATGGCGCAGTCTGGTAGCGCGCTACACTGGGGGTGTAGAGGCCGTGGGTTCGAATCCCGCTAGCCCGACCAGTGGAAACCTTGATTCCAATTTTAGGACTCCGAGGAAGACGGGGCGGATCCGTCCGACTTTTCCGGAAAATGTTCAACATCGTCCTGCTTGAGCCTGAAATTCCGCACAACGCGGGCGCAGCCGGGCGCCTCGCGTCTGGCGACAGGCTCGGCTCTTGCATCTGGTGAAGCCGTTCGGATTTTCCCTTGAGGACAAGTATGTGAAGCGGACGGGCCTCGATTACTGGCAGGATGTGGATCTTCATGTCTGGGAAAATTTTTCCGAACTGCGAGGCCGACATGCGAGGGAAAAGGTTTCTGGTATCTATCGACCAAAGCGACGAATTCACCCTGGGATGCCAAGTTCGTGCCAGGTGACTGCCTGGTCTTCGGAAGGGAGACCAAAGGCCTGCCGGAGAAGATGATTGCAAGATGCCGGGAGACCGTGCGTTGCGAATCCCGATGCGACCCGGCGGGACGCGCAGCCTGAATCTATCGACGGCGGTGGCCATCGTTCTCTACGAGGCCGTTAGGCAGCAGTCGCCGGATTGGTGAAACGGCTTCCGCTCAATCGGCGACCGAGACCTGATCGAACGAGCGTATTTTCACATACCTCCTGCCCGAGGATTCCAGAAAAACCTTCCCATCGAGGGTGAGCTGTTTCCCCAGGTATTTTTCAAACTCCGCCGTGTCGTAGGTGCCTTTGAAATCCCCTTTATGTGCGATCCCGCCAACCGGATCGATGCCTTCCGCTCCTTCAAAATCGATGTAAATACTCAGCCCCGAGTTCGAGGTGCGGATTCTCCGGACGGCACCCTTGATCTTCACCGGTTCATTGGATTTGAAAGTTCGGAAAAGTTCCGACTGATCCGGAGTGATGACCCCGCCCTGTCTGGCAAGTGTTCTCTTTCGCGCCTCGGCCTGCTCCTTCCTCGCGGCGGAGTCGGCTGCTTGGTTCCGGGCTTTTTCATCCGCTTCCTCGCGAAGTTTTCGCGCCATCGCGTTCACCCGTTCCGCGGCACTCATGGGTGGGGGCGGTTTCGCATCATCCGTTTCCGCGTCGTTCAGGATCACATCGGAAATTTTCTGCTCGGCATATCCGGCGGCGATCACCGGAGCTTTCGCGGTCTTATGCAGATAGGCCAGGGTTAAAGCGATCACAAGCAGAGCGGCCGCGGCTGTAAGGAGCAGGGGTTTCCTGGATGAAGCGCGCCCGGCTTCCGGAACGAGGGGGCGGGTTGCATGCCTGACAAGAACCTCCTCGGGTTCCGGCGGCTCGTTTCCCGTGGAGGCGGAGAGCGATTCAAGAGCCTCGCGCAGGCTGGCGTCCGGATTGTTCTTCAGCCACTTCAGCCAGCCTCCCAGACCGTAGCCCGCCTGATCGCTCACGATTCGTTTTTTCCAACCCGTAAGCTCCTCTCCGAGGGCCACGATGGAAGACAGCTTCCGGGATTCCATCTCGGAGCCAAGCCATTTGAACGGGGAGATCCAGAACGTAAAACCCCGTCCGCTTTCCTGTGTACCGACGACGATGGATTCGATCTCGGTCTCCACCCACACCGCCTCCTCGCCCAGCACATGGGAAAGGATGATAGACATCTCCAGCGCGATCCGCAGGACGTCGATCACCAGCGCCGGTTCCATCGTCTCATCGGCGAGAACGGTTTTCAAAGATTCCCCGTCCACCCATTCGGAAACAAGATAGGGAATCCCGTCGATGGGATCGGTGGCTCCATAGATGACGGATCGCAGGGACTCGTGCTGCAGCTCCGAAAGTCTCTTCGCTGCGATTTCGAAGGCTAGGGCCTCGTCCCTTTCCAGGCCGCCACCGTCGGGACCGAACGGGTGGAACCGCCGTATCGAAACCTTGCGCCCGAGAACCGAATCCCGGGCCACGTAAACGATCCCGTTCCTGTCCTGGGTGATGATGTCTCTGAGTTCGAACCGTTCCATGTCCGCGGGGAAGATATCTGAAAAGCAGCACTCTCCAAGCCGTAACCGTGCTACCGTGGGGGAAGATTTGCAGGGGTCGATTTGGAAAATGCCGCGGGCTGGTGGAAATCGGGTTCGTCGCCGGGAAGCTTGGCTGCGGTATGAAAAGTCTGCTTGGGTGAATTCAGGATGAAGCTGGCATTCACCGGACTGCCTGGCGCGAAGGATACCTGATCGTGGAGAAAATTCAGCGGAATGGAAATCGCGGCCAACCATGAGCCGGGTTCCGTGGTGTCTGCATATGCCTCCACATGAGATCGGAAATCCGGCTGGCTACCAGCGAGCTGTCGTGTTGCGGAAAATTTCGCCGCCCACCATGCACCGTTCGGAGCGAGGTTAAACTCCAGATAGCTCTTCCCTTCGGGATCCGAGATGAACACCTCGGCGACATCGTGTTTCCAAAGCTCCGGGGTGAATTCGCCGGGCATACCGTCGGGATGTCCGGAAGCCGGAGCCTGTCTCGTGGCGACGAACCACAGCCTATCGGAATCAGCGGCCAGCGAGAAGGCAAGCGGTGGTGTGACCGGTTTTCCGAACCAATCGGTGGTGATCCCGAGCAGGGGAATATCCAGCTCCCCCCAAGCGAGCGGGGCGATTGATTTGAAAATCTGCACGACACCTTTGAAAGGCGGATTTCGTTGAAAAGCGAGCCATCAAACATCCGTATGAGAAAAAACAGGTTTTCCGGAGATTTTCATGGTCGCTTGGCTTCCGGTCTGCTTTGTTAACCACGACTTTTTCACGACATGGCACGTTCAAAATCCGGATATCACAACGCAATCGAATACATCGGCCCACGCCCGCGCAAACCAAAGAAGCCGAATTTCTTCGGTGGCTGGGTTATCGTCGCGATCGCGATAGCGGCGGGTGTATTCTTCGTGAAACCCTGGATCGGTAACGTTCTCGCAGCACAGAACGGCCCTTCCGACGCACAGACGGAGCTGATCGCAAGCGGCCTTGTTTCCTCCGGGAAAGCCGGTGACATACTCGCCGCGGAGGCTCTCAGGTACTCCAATCTTCCGGTCACCTACGATCCCGCCTACTTCCAAATCAATTTCCCGGGAGGAGACGTCCCGCTCGCAAAAGGGGTGGCCGCGGATCTCGTGGTGCGCTGCTACCGTGAGATCGGAATCGATCTTCAGGAGGAGATCAACACGGACATGAAAGCCAACCATCGCCTCTATCCGCAGCTTTGGGGTTCCACTGCCATCGACCCCAATATCGACCACCGCCGCGTGCCGAACCTCCAGCGCTTCTTCAGCCGCAAGGGCGAGACCATCGCGAAAAGCCGTGACGCGGCCACCTACAAAACCGGTGACATCGTGGTATGGGCGCTTCCGAATGCCGAGACGCATATCGGGATCGTCGTACCCGGCCCCGATGGGGAGGGCGGCGCACCATGGGTGGTGCACCATCCCGCCGGCGGCGGTGTGAAATGGGAGAACGCCCTTTTCGACTACCAGCTTCTGGGTCACTACCGCTATCCTGCGGAGTAATATTTCCGCTGCGCTCCAGCGGAATGCGATTGGTATCGCCGGAATTGTGTGGTCTTGTCCGCGCGGAATCGAATCCAAGCGATGTCAACCTGGAGACCCATTGAGAAAACCCCGCTTTGGAAGCGCTGGCTTCCCGTGTGGATGCACGGCCCGGTCGTCCTGCTGTTCCAGGTTTCCATTGCGGCACTGGTTCTCGTTCTCGGAGTCGCCTTTTTCTATTTTCTGGTGGCCTCCAAGTTCGATCTGGATGAGGTCGCGAAAATCCCCAGCGGCACGGTCTTCTTTGATCGGAACGGGCAGGAAATCGTCGCGCCGGGGGTCAGCGGAAGGAAAACCGTCAGACGGGATGAGATCCCGGAGTTCATGGTGGAGGCGCTCGCGGCACGGGAGGATGCCCGGTTTTTCGAGCACGGTGGCGTTGACTTCCGTGGCCTCGCACGGGCGATGGTGCGGAATGTGAAAGACAGGGATTTCACCCAGGGGGCATCCACTCTCACCATGCAGCTCGCGCGGAACACCTATGACATGCGCGCGAAATCACTGCACCGGAAGGCGGTGGAGATCGCCCTCACGATGAGAATCGAGTCGAGGTATTCGAAGGACGAGATCCTGACGAACTATCTGAACCGAATCTACTTCGGCTCCGGCGCATACGGCGTGGAGCAGGCGGCCCGTATTTATTTCGGAAAAACCACCTCGCAGCTCCATCCCGGAGAATGCGCCATGCTGATGGGAATCATCCGTGGCCCGCATATTTTTTCTCCGTTGAGGAATCGGCCTGCTGCGGAGGAACAGCGGGACCAGACCCTCGCCCGCATGGTGGATGCCGGATTCATCAGTCGCGAGAGAGCGGATGCCGTCGGGAACCTGGAGATCCGCCTCTCCAAGGACGAACCGGGGGGAACCCGCCAGTCCTACGCCCTGCGCCAGGTTCAGATCGAGCTGGAAAGGATCCTGGAAAAGGAAAACATTCTTCTCGGAGGTTTGCAGGTGACCACTACCCTGGATATCGGATGGCAGGCCAGGCTGGAATCGGAACTTTCCCGCGCCGTGGCGGCTCTTGAGAGCGAAAAAAGCTGGAGCCACGCGAGGCACGGCGATTTCACACCCGGTGGCCCTACCGACTATCTGCAATACGCGGCGGTCACCACGGAGACGAAAACCGGAGCCGTCCTCGCGCTGCTCGGTGGCAGGGACTATTCCCATTCGGCTTACGACAGGACCCGGTCGAAGCGCGATCTCGGCTCCGCGTTCGAGCCTTTCGTCGCCGCGGCAGCCGCCGAGCGGGGGAAACTCGTCCTCCCGGGCAAGCCGATCCAGACCGGCCGCCAGATCGGCCGGCGGAAGTCGAACGCCTTGCGAAACGCTGTGGAATCTCCGGGCCGTTTCTCACCACCGAGGATCTCTTCCGTGGAGCCGTCGCCGCCACGCCCATGGAAATGTCCGTCGGTCTGGCCACGCTTGGAAACAAAGGGCGGAAACCGAAACCATTCTTCATCAGCCGGATCAAAGACGCGGAAGGAAACGTTCTCTACAAGGCCGACCCCAAATCCGATCCCGCGCTAAGCCAGCCTGCCGCAGAAGAAGCCGTCGGCGTTCTGAAGAACCGCTCCGGAACCAGATGTTTCACAGGTGCCACCGGCTCCGAGCGCGATGCGTGGACTCTCCGCCTCGGCCCAAGCGGATCAACCGCCATCTGGATCGGCTTCGATGAACCGAAAAAAATCGCCACCGAAACCAGGCTCGACGCCCTGCTCGACGAATTTGTCGAGCGATTGGGGAACTGACGAGAGAGTCTCTCCTCACTGCGTCAGGGGCGGAGCGCGAGTCTTTAGCTGTCCCCGGAGAATCAAGGGCGAATGGGAAAAGACAGGCACCGCAGCGGGCCAAAGAGCCGCGGTCTGTTCATATACCGAGCGCTGTCAAACTTTGCGATTCCATCCAATCCCCAGCCCGTCTCGCGAAAGGAGCGTAGGCTTCAGCCTACCAAGGACGAGGGACTTCAGTCCCTTGTCGATAACATGTAGTGGACTGAAGTCCACTACCCACGGTAGGCTGAAGCCTACGCTCCAAACCCGAGCGGGGCTCGGTATATCCCCCGACCGTGTCTGAAAAAGCTTCTATAGTATAAGCCACCAAATAATATCATACCCGGGCGGCTCCGCTATTTGATCTTATAGAACGGGTTGGGCAGTTTGAATCCCCTCTCCAGGTAGCCTCCTTCGATGTCGCTTTCCTGGTCACCGAAGCTGGCGACGACGGTGTGGCCTTCCTCGGTGAGTTCCTTGCGGACATTGGTTTTGAATTCCACGGCATCGACATAGTGAGCCGTGCCTCTCCTGGGACGGAGGACGAGCTTTTCATAGGTGCCCATTCCCTGGAGGCGGAGGTTGCGCGCGGTGGCGGCCCGGTCGGCTTCGGTGCGGCCGGTGAGGAAGACGACCTTGTAGCCGAGGTCGAGAGCCGTTTTGTAAACATCGCGGATGGGAGCCAGGGCCGCTCCGCTTTTGCAACCCACGCGTCCCAATGTTTTGGCTGGTAACCCCAGTCGGCCTCTTTCATGTGGGGAAGGTTGGATAGGACGGTCTCGTCGATATCGAAAATGACCGTCAGTTTCTCGCCGCCTTGTTTTGCGCGCTGTGTGAGAAAGGGTTTGGCGGACGAGACGGAGGCTGCGAGGTCTTCGGTGTAAGCGGGGGACTCCGCGTATTCGGCGACTTCCTGTTTCAGATCGGAAAGGTTCATCGGCTCCCTCGTGGCCGGGACGCAGGCTGAGAGGGCGAGGGGGATGAGGAGAAGCAGTCGGTTCATGGTAGTGTTTGGAAGCGGCTAGAGAGCCAGTTGGTCGTGAAAGATATCGATCTTGTGATCTTCGAATTTTCTGAGAGCGGTTCGGAAATCGGCTACGGCCTGGTGGCGTTTCACTGCGGAAAGCGCGGCTACGATCTCGGGGCGGGCATCTTCAAGTGTGCGCTCCTCCGCAGCCAAGCGGGAGGTCACCTTCACGATGTGCCAGCCGAGCTTTGTTCTAATGAGGGTCGGTTTCCCCCGGGGCAGCGGGAAAACCTGTTCAGCAAAATCATCAGGTAGCCGGCTGCGGGACATCCAGCCGAGATCGCCGGCCTTGTTTTTCGTCGCTGTGTCGTCGGAGAGCTCTTTTGCCAGAGTGGCGAAATCCTTTTTCTCCTCGTTCAGGTCGGCAAGCGCCCGCGTGAGAGTTTGTTTCGCCTCATCCGATGGTTTGTTCAGCGTGGCGATGAAGATATGCTGCGCTGCGATTCTGGCGGGAACTTCCAGAGACTTCCTGTTATCCTCGAAAAACGCGGTGATCTCCTCCTCGGAAACTTCGATCAGCGGATCCACTCGCAAAGCGACGTATTTCTCCTGCTGGATGCGGGCGGCGATTCGGTTACGGAGCGCTTTTTCATTCCTGATGCCGACCTCTTTCATTGCTGCCTTCAAGTGGCCTTTGGTTTCAAACTTCCCCACGAAGCGCTTCAATCGCTCGTTGACCTCGTCATCGGAAACGGGGAGATCCCGTGTATTGTGAGCCACCTTGACCCGCATGATTTCATGGTCGATGAGATCGCCCAGAGCCGCGTAAGTAACGAGTCTTTTGTCACCGGGGGAAAGATCCTCCAGACGTTTTCCTTCAAGCCAGAGCCTCTCGTAGATCGCGTAGTCGAGTTGCTTTCGGTTGATATGATGGTTGAAAACCCTGGCGACGACACCATCCGCCTTCGCCTTCGCGATGGCTTCCGCACTGTTCGGGTTCGACGCCTGGATGCGCTTGTTGAGCGGGCCGGTGAGAGAGGAAAAGATCCGCCACCAGATAGCCGACTACGAGAATGTATGCGGCGAAGCGGAGGGAGAATCTGGTAAAAGTTCGCATGGTGAAAACTTCAATCAAATTGCTGAACCCAAACTATAGAATCTAGCTGGCCTGAGATGATTAATCATCTCTAGTTATTCTTCGAATTAACCTGATTCAGTAGGTTCAGTAGTTCTTTATAAAATTCACTGTCACGGTCATTCGAGAATAAACTAACTGAATCAATATTATCACCATCTCTAGTTAGCACCATGTAGGACTTTTTCAGATCTACTGCGACTTTATCCTCTTCAGTCTTAGAGAGCTGATCTACAAATATCTTTTCAACACTCTTGAATAATTTTTGAATCTGCAGATTACTCAGACCTTCAACGGGTGTCGAGAGAGTCGTACCCTCTCCTTTCTCATCAAGCTTTGTTTCTCCGTAAATGACTAACCAGGACTTATGTCCGCCTCTTTCGGTGAGTCTTACTTCCATACTCTGAGCGCTTTTACCTTTAAAATCTTTGGTCGCAACATTATAGGAAGAAACACCCTCCGCAACAGCGCCTGATAAGAGACAAAAAAGGAGCGGGACTAATTTACCAAAAACGAAATTTTTCATAGGGCAAAAAATAATCAAAAAAGGCTGACGGGACAATCAAAAAATAGCTCTGAGGAAAAACGCTTTGATGAACTTATAAATTCATAGCTCAACAATCCATTTTTTATTCTTCGGTTCATTCTAAAGCGAATCTTGTCATCCATAATTTCACAAAAAGGTGCATTGCAGGATTTTCTGTTGAATATACTATCAGTATAATCAAAGTCGCCGCTAACAGTTTTAGAAATTGGCGAATTCAAACAGCTAACGAATACCGGCGGCGGGATTCTTCTGTTAGTGGCTTGATTGGTTCATGGTTTTAAGCAAGGTTCGCTGCCACGCGGGACGTAGCGGACGGGCGAGCGCCGCGAGGCCGGGAGCGGAGTCCCGCGTGGCAGCGAAGGGCGTTTCGGTGGGGATCGTGCTCATGCGGCTTTCAACTCGTCAAGGAGGTCGTTCGGACAGGCGTAGCCGAGGGTCTTCCGGGGGCGTTCGTTGATCTCGTTCTCAACCTCTTCCAGACGCTCCGGAGTGATCTTGCGGAAGTCGTATCCCTTCGGAAAATACTGCCTCACCAAGCCGTTGTAGTTTTCCACACCGCCCTTCTCCCATGAGCTGTAGGGCTTGCAGAAGTAGCTCTCCGAGTTCAGCAGTCCGTTGACAAAACCGTGCCGTGCGAACTCCAGGCCGTTGTCGTAAGTGATGGTCTTCACGTCGAATTCCCTGAGAACCTGTTTAAAGTTATTTAAGATTGGTGTAGTATCGCCGTGATGAGCGATTCCACCAAACCAGAAGTTCTCTATCCGAGCGATCTCACCCGCAAGCAGTTTGAAGTTATAGAACCCCTTCTGCGGTCTGCCCGCAAGAAGACCGCGCCCCGTCATCCGGACTTGCGCCAGGTGTTCAACGGCGTGCTTTACCTGCTCAAAGAAGGATGTCGCTGGAGATCGATTCCCCATGATTATCCCGACTGGGAGCTCTGCTATTACTACCACGGCATCTGGAGGGATCATGTGGACGAAGAAAGCGGCCTGCCCCTTCTGGAGCTGGTCTTAAAAAAAATTGGTTTCCGACCAGCGCACCGAGGACGGGCGAGAGGAGGACACGAGCTTCCTCATCGTTGATGCCCAGAGCGTCAAAAACACCGACCCCGCCGAATTGAAAGGCTACGACGCGGGCAAGAAGGTATCCGGGATCAAGAGGCATCTAGCCGTTGACAGCCAAGGGCTTCCGCATCTGCTCTCGGTGACGACAGCCAACATCAGCGACAAAGCCGGAGCCAAGGAACTACTTGAATCGCGCAAAGCGGATTTCCAGAAGGTCAGCAACGTGCTGGTGGACGGAGGCTACAACGGGCAACCCTTCGCGGACTTCGTGAGAGCGACACTGGATGCAGGGGTGGAGGTGGCAAAGCGCAATGAACTCCATACCTTCGCGGTCATTCCGAAGCGCTGGGTGGTGGAAAGAAGCATCTCGTGGCTGGAAAAATGCCGCAGGCTATGGAAAAATTGTGAACGCAAGCTCTCGACCTCCCTCTCAATGATACGGCTCGCCTTCATCTCACTCCTCCTCAGAAGACTTTAAACAGGTTCTCAGAACCGTCACCAGTCCGATGGCCGTTTCGGAACTGTTCTTACCGTCGAGCAGGCAGAGTTTTCCCACCCGGCTTTTGCGTTCGTAAACCGAAAGCAGGAAGCCGCTGTCCCCGCCTCCCTGGATCAGGTCCGCCTCCCAGTCCCCGTAGCGGCTGCGTTTGGCGACTTCGTCCGGTCGCCCGTCTATGTCCACACGGTCGCGGATCTTGTCACCGCGCCCGACCTTGCTGCGTCTGCGGTAGCGCCGCTTGCCGTTGATCCGCAGGTTCTTCCATAGGTTCCCGCCATCCTTTTTATCCCTTTCCACATGTCTGTAAACCGTCTCGTGACTCACTGCGACACCCTGTTTGGCCAGCTTGCCGCTGATCTGTTCCGGGCTGTGCTTCAGGCGGAGGCGCGCTTCCACATCGGCTTGGACATCTCCCCTCACCGATTTCGCACGGGGTGTTTTGGCGCGCGCCCGCTCCCTGGCAATCCGGGTGGCCTCCCCTGGCCGGTAGCCGCAGTTCCCGCAGTTGCGGGAAAGTTCCTTGCTCACGGTGCCCTGGGTGGATCCGATGGCAATGGCGATGGCAGTCTGGGTAAATCCGCCTTTCCTTAGGTTGTGGATAACTTTACGGTCTTCCGCGCGGAGGCGGTGATATTTTTCGTTCATAGTCAGTTTGTCGTAAAACCACACTAGAAGAGTTCCCGCCTCCGTACCTCTAAAAAATATTCGTTAGAACCCTGAATCCGCCACGTTTGACAAGTGATGCCCATGAGGTCTGCGTATCGAGGCCTTTCACATCCGATGAGATTATTTTTCTTAGAATTTCATCAGCATTTCCAGCGTTTCTGAAAGCTTCTCCGCCGGCTTCGTCTTCGCCAGTCTCGGATACCTCGATCCATCCATCAGAATCGGGCTTCCGTTCCTCTGGAGCATCAGGCGTTGGCCGAAGATCACTACGGAGGTGATTTGGTTGGAGACAGCTTCGGCTTTAATGTGGGCGATGGTTTGGTGGTTCTGGATGGGGTGGGGGAGGCGGCCGTGGCGGCCCCGCCAGCTTTTCTCGTGAGCCGTGATGGATCTGGGGGGCGCTTCGGCGAGATCGCGGTAGGCGTTGATGCGGAGCTTGGCGTAGGAGAAGTAGGCAGTTGGGATGAATGCGGGAAGAGGTTGAACCGCCAGGACGCCAAGCCGCCAGGGGAAGTTCAGACCTCCACACGCAGATCACGCATACTCCAGAGTTGCCCTTTTGCTGCAGGTGGCAGGCCACGGATTTTTTGCGCCCCGTCTTTGCGCCTTGGGGAAAACCGATCCCGTGATGCGGCGAAAGCCTTGTTAACGAACTCCCTGCTGCCGATGACCGCCCCGTCGGTGAAATACCTGACACGGTGAGCTAGAATCGTTGCGACTGAAAGCTCCTTTAGCAGCTGTCCGGTTTCTCCGCTTTCCAACGCTTCGACCTCGTTCTGATCCTTCCCGTTCGTATTATCACCGCGGCAGGGGAAACCTCCGTTCCCGGTCTTGCGCTCGAGTGCCATGCCCAGGAGTCTCCTGTATCCACGGGAAACATCCCGCCATTTTCCCGAGTCGAAGCCCGTTCCGTTGTGGCAGAGGTAAGCCCTGACGAGTCCCTCCCGCGCTTTTTTCCCATTGCCCCTGTTTCCCCCGCCGACCGCTTCCCCGTAGCTGCACCAACGGTATTCCGCAGGATACTCTACCATCCCGGCGCGCACCGGATTCAAATCAATGTTGGATCGATATGAAGCACCAGAGAAGCCTCGAGGAGGATTTGGCACAACACGTTGTCATCTCCGGCTATTCCCCAGTAACTTGCTCGGCTAAATCAAACATTGATGCATTGGTGGTGAGCTAATCGGCTTTCAGGCGCACAAAAAATTTAGTGTTGCCTGTCGGGGCGGTGATGCCTTGCGAGTAAAGGCCGCTGCCGGCATCGTAGGTCTCGCCACTGACGTTGACGGTCGTCCAACTTTCCCCCGCAAGGTTCGGAGACCATTGCAATTCAACGACGCTGGATGGATCGGATTTCGGATAACTGAGTGTGATCGTGGTGCTGCCATCACCATGTTGTAGGAAATCATGAAGTGGATATTTAACGAGGTCGGCGCCTAGCGGGTTCTGCCCAAAGATCATTTCGAAGAGGTTCTTAGTTCCATCGCCGTCCGGGTCGTCTTGCGGATTGCGCAGAGAGACGTCCGTCGTGCCCCAGTCGATAGTGCTAGCCCACGTGTCATACGGGTCGACGTCGATGACGACAGTTGCGGGCGACAGGATGATGGTGTCGAAATAGCCCGAGTAGTTGGTTGCACTTGCATTCTTCCCGGTCACTTCGAACCGCAGCGTATGCGAGCCTACGTCCAGTGTGGCAGTGCCGAATACGATTTCACTCCAGCTTTGTCCGGAGCTGTAAAGGTCGACTGGTGGGCCGATATCCCGGCCGCCTGTGGAGAGCTGCCAGATCCCGCAGTTAAAGCGCTTGCGCACGCCAACCACCAGATCGTAGGTGCCGGCTTCGGCCACATTCACCGAAAACTCGACCCAATCGCCAATGGCATTGGCATAGGCTTGGATGTGGTATCCACCACTAGCATTCGTATGGCTTCGATTATCTGTTCCATCAGATGACAAAATATCGAGGCTTTCAGCTTCCTCGAACTGTTCAGAAGGACCGCTGCTCAGGGAGGCGAGGTTGGCGATCTGGGTGGCGCTTAAGACGGAGTTGAAGACTTTCAGTTCATCGATTGTGGAACCACCCATCCGGAAGACACGAGCGCGTTCCATATAATCAGTGGTGTCCGAACCGGTGCGTTCGAATATTCCATCGACATAAAGCTGTAGCTGGCCGGTTTGTTGGTCGCGGGTCATGGCGATATGGTGCCATAATCCATCGTTCACCTGAGTGCCGGTGAGTTTGGTTGAAGCGAAGTCAAAACCGATATTTCCACCGGAATCGATGAAACCCCATTGCATCTCACCGGCCGAGTCGGTCCCGATGGAACCCAAGATCGATGGGATATTGACTGCGCCGACTTCGGTCTTCATCCATGCGCTAACGGTCGCGGTTCGACCCAGCGCAAAGTTCAGGGAAACGGGGATTGAAACATGGCCATATCCGCTGAATCGAATGCCGTTGCCGACCACACCGGATACGCTCTGGTCGACCGTGCCGCGAATGGTGCTGTCGGCGGATTCGATGATCACGCCGTCACGCATGGCACTGGGGGATTCGTTTTCTCTTGGGGCACCGCTGGCTTCATCGAAACTCCAATAGGCGACCAATCCGGTACTGGGAGACTTGCTAACCGAGTTCGAGTCCGGTCACTTCATACTCGGGGCCGTTGGCAGAAATGCGGTACTCGTAGGTTTTAGTGGCTTCGAGATCTTCATCGATAAACTCGGTGCCATTGATGAAAAACTTGATCGTCCACCATTCTTCGCTGGACGTTTCCCGGCGTTTCACATTGTAGCTTTGTGCGCCTGAAACGCTGTTCCAAGTGAGCTTAAGTTTGGCGTTCTGTGCTGTGACCTTGAGCCCTGTCGGAGCTGCAGGCCCGTTGGATCGACTGATATAGAAGTTTGCCCATTGTGTCGGGGTGGCTGCAGGTCCTGGCCACAGGGCTTTGCCCATGGCAAGCAGTGCATTGATGAGCGAGGTGTGCATGCCGCCCGATCGATAGCTCATGACACCGTCTTTCGATTCAGGGTCACGGGCGAGCGCCTGCGCCATGCGGATCAATCTGGCAGGATGACTGGAGATCCCTCCCTTCCAAGCAAACGTTTCATTGAGCGTTCCAGTATCCAAACTGACATACTTGGTAGTTGACCCGTATGAATAGCGACCCTCATTCAAGTCAGGATTGATGGCTTGAATCCACTCCGATTGTGGGAAGCGGGCAAAGCTTTCAAGCCAAGCTTGGAAGGCAGGGGCTAGGTAAGTGTTTTCTTCCGCGACGGAAAGGTCGCCCCAGGACGATCCTTCTCTTCGGTTCCCATCGCCATTGATGAAACGCAGGAAGTAGGTAGAGTGATCCTGAAAGTTTGTTGCGTGATGTGCTTTGTAGTTATGCTGACCGCCGTAGGGTGTGTAGCCAGCATCTCCTTGCTCCATGGCAGACCGCATCCAATTCAATCGCCAAAAGGCATCGGGTTCGTCATTGGTCTGGTTGCTGTGCTCCTTCATGACGCCGTCCACATACTCCCAATCAATGGTGCCAAAACCACTGGAAACGGCGCTGCGCGCGGAGGTGTTAAGTTGACGCTGAAGTTCATACCATGCCATCGATAGGTAGAGATTCATGGTGCGTCCGTTCCCATCGCCGATGGCAGGGGCGATGTTGTCACCGGCCAGGATCCGTTGACGGTGTGGAGAAACATCAAAGATATGTCGATTCACGAACCACTGGCGGTCGCGGGCATTGTAACCCCAGAGAAGCCTCGGGATCCTGATCAAATCATACTCGTGCATGAGCTCGAATACTTTGACCGCTGACCAGACAGCTGACGAATAGACTCTGTCCACAACTTCCTGCGATTCATCAGGATCGTTGGGCTGTGGATTGAGGGCGAGTTTGAATGGCGAGCCTGACAGGGATCCGATCTGGTTGCCGATGGCTCCCAAGTCGCCCCGGAGATTTCCTTCCGTTATGTAGCCATCACGGTCGGCTTCCAGCTTGGCGCGCGCAGTGGTGTATGTGGTATAGAGCGGATCAGTTAGGAAATTATGCGGATTGGGCATGTCCAGCGGATGAATTTTCGGCAGCCACCGATTCCAGTCAAATAACTGGATATGCAGTGGTATGTCGTGGATCGGATACGGTTTGATATGATTGCCCTGCCGCCACGCATTACCGTCGGTCGCGTCAGGCATGTGAGAAATCGCATCGGAGTCTTCGTCGAGGACGGCGTCGATCCCTGCTCCCGCAGCCCACTCTTCAATGGGTTTTGCGTCCAGACCGGGACCGGGTTGAAAGGGAGGATTCCACGGGCGACCTGGATTCGGGACGTCGAGTGACCGAATGTATGCAGCGATTTGGTTTGCCTCGGCACTCGCAAGGCCGTGGAAGTTCGAACGGTCGATGATGGATCGGTTGGAATAGTTGAAGTATTTGAGATCATAGCCGCTATGCGTATGACAGTCGCTGCAACTGGCTACGAGAATCTTGCTTGGGTTCAGCGGAGACTCCTTGATCAAGTTTCTTCGCCTCCAAAGGGTCTTTCCGGCACTGATAGCACTCGCAGAATTGTATCCAGAAGGGAGGGTCCAGTTGGCGGGGTTTTCCTCAGTCAACTGCCCAGGTTCGATGCGCATGCTTCCGGACGCATCCAGGAAATTGAAATCGAGCACCCGAAATCCCATCGCATTTCCATCAGTTCCGTTGAACCGGAACTCGATGGTGTTGGCAGAGCCGGCGATCGCTGCACCAGCTCCCGACGGCGGTAGGTCAACCGTGAAGCGTATCGTAAAGTTTGCACCGCCGATCCCGCCGTAGTTCCTGTCTTTGTCGGACAGGGTGAGTTCTGGCGTGTCGTTCCTCAGATCGATCCAGGTTCCACCATTGACGCGTACGCTCGCTTGTGTCCGATACGTAAGATTGTGAATTTTAAGCCACAACCTGTTTGGCGTGGGGCCGCTAGTAAGATTTACTGTGGCCGACCTGATCGCAGTTCCTGTATCGGTTGCGTTGACTTCGATGGGCACTTGCACCGAGGCATGCAACACATTTGCGATGATGCCAAGTGTTGCCGTCATTACAGCCAGTTTATTGAGCGGGAATTTCCACCGGGGTCTCGATTTGGCCGGGATGTGTGGTGAACCCTCGACTCTCAACGCGATGCGATTCGGCCCATTACTATGGGGATGGCTCACCTGGTTTTTGGGTTTTGGTTCATTATGTTGTGACTGAGGAATCTTTTATCTGAGCAAACAAGGGGTGAGTGCGGAAACTTAGCAGTCAGCCCGGTCCGGTGGCCAGCCCTTGCTTTCCTGACCAAACCGAAAAAAGGCAATTTGAATGCGCATGGCTTCGATTAGGGTGCGTCAGGCACTGACTTTACGCGCATGAACTGAGAGGAGACCTCATCGATAGGGGTGAGCGAGGTCGCACGATAGAAGCGATAGTCTCCATCGCCTCCCAACAGGGTTTCCTTGATAAAGGCATCGCCCGACTGCCACGGCCGGGTTAGATCAAAACTGATTTCGGGAGTCCGTATTTGATCGGTCACGCGCAGATCTCGTTCAAATACGATCGAGAAGGTCGAATCATCCATCAGGATGCTCGGGTTGCCTCCCGGAACATGGTCACCGGTGTAAGGAGGCACGTCTGCTGCGGAAAACGCAAATGAATCCACCTCCAATAACAATCCATCACCACCCGTGAACACCAGGAACAAGTCGTGGATTCCTTCAGGCGTCACATCCAAATCAATTGAAACCGTTCGGAAATTGTACCATCCCCCAGTATATCCGACGCTAGCTGTTCCGATCAGTGGGCCACTCGCTGAATCAAGCCTGAGTTCCACATTGCCACCAGCAGTATTGCTCGAAAGCTGGATCTCCAAAGACCCTGCTCCCGTCCCAAAGTCGAAATCATCATAACGAGCCCAGAATCCGTCTTCGATCGATCCAATCTTCTTCCCTGTGCCGCCGGAACCGATTATCACACCATTCGTAGCGTCGAAATTTTCGGCCTGGATCAGGTCATCGTTGGGGTCGCCAGTCTCCTCCAATTCGCCGGGAAATAGAACCCTGATGGCGTCGACATACACCTTCTGCTCGGGCTTGCTGGTCTGTTGGTCCACGTCAACCTGAACAAACTGGATGACATTAGCCGAATCAGGTAATGTCATTTCTGATTCGTAGTCAATAAAGGTGCCCGCTTTAGATGCATCGAGACTTATCCATGGACCATCGACTTTCGTGTTGCTGCCTGCTTTGTTTTTAATGGTGATCGACATGCGAAACCTCACATTGCCATTGAGTGGAGCTGGATAGCCGACCTTTCCTTTGACGACGAGAGATGGAGTGCCCAAGGGAATCCTGTTCGCAGGTGTCGATCTGGCATTGGTGCTGCCCGATTGCTTGACCGTGACTTCTCCGGCCCACTTCCCTTCAACCCCCGCCAATCCCGCGGGAACCGCCACCTGGTGTTTTACCTTATCAAACACACGGCGATAAGTCATTTTGGGAGACTCCGCAGAATCATAGACTTCGAAGTTCTCAAAATAGCTATAAAATGGGCGATCCACGGAAGCTCCGGCAATACTCACCGAACGGTTCGCACCTCCCGTTTCAGTGACTGCAAGGTCGCCATCATGGCCTGCCTCGGCGTCAATCGTGAGCGTCCGTCCGTCATTCATATGGACTGTCCACACCGTAGGACTGTCCTTGGTGACGGATGCCACTGGATTAGACTGGCCAACGAGAAGAGGGTGCAAGAGCGTCACCAATCTGGCATCGGCGTTGGCACTGACATCATGGGAAACAATCGTGAGATCCTGAAATGATCCTTTCGTTTCATTCGCCATATAGGGATCGGCGGCTTTGGCATACTTCTTAACGGACGTCGCGGCTACCTCCAGAGGAACAATTGCCAGATTCGGAACATTCGGATCGGTTGTCACCGATGCCTTGGTTGCAGCCTTATAGGACACATTCTGGGAATCAAGCACCCACCGCGACTCATAGGAATGCGGTGCTCCGTCATTATTCACCAGATCGTCGATAACGATGTAGATATCGGGTTTCACGAATATCACTCTGCGGTAATGCTCCACCCTTCGGTTCGGAATGCTGCCCCAATAGGCGTCGAAGACTGACGAGACATAGTCATACTGGTCGGTGCTTTTCCAGTTGACGTTGATGGGGAGACCAGTCCCCGCCTTGTAGTTGTCCTGTGCAAGCCCATCCACAACGATTGTCGAATGATAAGTGGATGGGGTTCCGTCCGAGATTGGTGAGTCCCAGATAATGCGGCGTCCAAAGGCCCAGAGCGAAACGCTATTCACATCGTAATTGCCATGCATCAGGCCATACGGACTCGATTTCAGAGTCAGCAGGCTTTCCTGCCTCCCCCAACCGGAGCGCATCAGAGCGATGCCGAAATAGGGGAGATAATTCGACGTGATTGGCGGCTCCACGCCTTGGGCGCCGTCGGTGATGACCCATTGGTAGGATGGATCGTTGGGAAACAGTTCAAGCCCCCGCTCCAGAATATAGAAACTAGCCAGCAAACTCCCCGTCGCATTGTAGTCTGGAACATAGCCTGGAGCTTCCGCAGTCCGACCGCCCCCGATTTCGATATCCTTCCGGTCGGGAGTCATGATGCTGAGATTAAAGTCATACGCAGACTTGAGCATCTCCATGTAACGCGGCGAAATCAGGTGATCGTACCCGCACAACTCGGCTTTGAAGAGGAATCCCTGTTGATGACCCAGGGCCAGATTGCCGTAGTGCGAGCAGATTTCCACATTGCTGCCATCCGGCATGAGGTGGGATTCGGCGTATTCCTCGAGCTTTTCTATCGCGAAAAGTCGCCATTCGTCTGCCCAGTTGCATTCGGGAAAAAGACAGGTGACGACAAAGAGACCGTGCAATCCACACGCGCGCCAGTTTCCGAAGCCAGTATCCACATCCGTGTGAAAAAACATCCCGTGCTCCAAAACGGATTTGGTGAAATTGACAATGGCATCGTCATGGAACTGCGGAGTATTGACGAAGCAGGTGTAGGCATTCCACCAGCCATCCGCAATGCGTTGACCGGCGGACAGATATTGCCAGCTCCCGGTGTCGTCCTGAACGGGTTTAGGGGCGACTTTCCACCCACCGGGCGCGTCTGCCATCTGATCATAGGGGGGAAACATATGGATCGGCATGGACATCCAGAGTCCGGAGTTGATCACCCAGGCTTCCGGAATGCGGGAGTCTCCATTCCGTTCGTAGCCAGTGACTGCTCCCTTGAGGTGATTGCATTTGAACGCTCTGTTCCGGTCATATTGCGTATCGTCAGCCTTCGCCCCATCGAAGACGTAGCGCAGCCAGCCTCCCGAGGCACCACCGTAGTCCCGAGGGTTCGCCCGTCGTTTCGGGCCGAAGTCGTCCGTTTCGTAGGGAGCAGGAACCGAACTCTTTTTGGGAGGATTGGTGCGGGTGCGGACGTGGGTGGCCCAGGCGGCCCGTGCCGTGGCGTAGTCGTTCGCGATGACGGCAGCTTTGACCGCTTCCAAACCAGGGAACTCGAGATTGAGGGCCGTCTTGAAAAGGTATTCGTCGCTCATTCGAGGGCCGGTTTGAGGGAGCGCGGTTTGGGAGAAAAGTAGCAGAAGGGAGAGGAACATGGCCCGGTGACCGATTTTTGGAATGTTCATCAGAAGGAAGTTTCCAGTACGCGAGCGGTGACCCCCTATCCAAATGCGAGGGGATCGCGCTGTTCGGGCGTCGGAGAATGGCTGGATCAGTGGGCTGGGTTTCATGGTGGCTAGGCCTTGAGCGTCGTTTAGTGGCGGCTCATGGTGAGTCAAATTGAGAAAACGTTATGGTACCGAGTCGATTGGAAAGGAATTGAGATCGACAGTGGGAAGGACGAGTTAATTGGGTGGTTCTATTCTGGGTTTTGAACCCCGCCGGGCATGATTTTCTGTAATGACGAAGATAGGCTCCGTCCCTCTCCGGGAAGTTTGTCCTGCGGGGTAGTATAGCTTGACTGCCAGAAATTTGCTTTCTGCGGGAGGCCCCCTGAAAGTGCCATTGGGTCGAGCCGGAGGGTGGGGAAATCGGGGTTGCGGGGAAATGGGGACGGAAGAAGTGCTTCGGTGTGTCAGTGGACGATGTTTCGGTAAGAAAAATCGCCGATCCGCGCTGGAAATGGGCGGACTCAGGAGAATTCGCCGTAGTTTTCATTCAGCGCGAGCATGGCACTACAGACCGCTTTGCCAAGATTATTTTTGGCTGCAATTTTTGGGCGTGTTGCCTCATTGAAGCAGACACCGAAACGATTTTCAGGAAGAGCCGGAAAGTTCCCGTTGCCTCATAAAAGGAGACACCGTGGCGCCAGCCATGGAAATGAGTGAAAAGAGCATAGAGGAATACACCAAAAAGATGCGCGGCAGGTATGCGCGGATGACCGGGAAGCTCGCCAGGGGCAAGCTCCTAGCCGAGTTCTCCGAAGTGACCGGATGGGAGCGCAAACACGCCAACAAAGTGCTTCTGGGCAGCCGCAGGAAAACCAAAGGCAGGCGTGGGAAGCGCGGGGCGCCGCGCAAGTACGGGCCGGATATTTTGGGCACACTCAAGACCTGCTGGCTGGCGATGGAACAGCCCTGCGGCAAGCGGATGAAAGACATGCTTCCTCTCTGGTCGCGCCATCTGGATTGCGCTGGCAAGACTCGCAACCAGCTCGACAAGATAAGCGCGGCGAGCATCGACCGACTGCTTGCGGAATTCAAAGTGAAGGCAGGAAAAAAGATCCGGCCGCCAAAACCGGCCAGTGCGATCAAAGCCCTCGTGGAAATCCGCGCAGAGAGCTGGCCGACCGATGAAACCGGCTGAACCGAAGTGGACACAGTCGCCCATTGCGGAGGGGATATGGGTGGGGATTTCATCTGGACGATGACGAGTGTGGAAATCTCAAGCGGCTGGACGGAACTCCGCGCCGTATGGAACAGAGGGCAACACGCGAGCTTCGAGGCGCTCGAATCGATATGGGAAAGCCAGCCATTTGATCTGCTCGGAGTGGACAGCGACAACGGCGGGGAATTCCTCAACCACCACCTGTATCAATGGCTCAAAAAACACGGTATCAAACAGACCCGTTCCAGACCGTATTTCAAAAACGACCAGGCATACGTGGAGCAGAAAAACCACACCCACGTGCGTCAGTTTTTGGGATACGACAGACTCGAGCACCGGGAACTCGTGGAGGATCTCAACGAACTCCTGAAGCTCTGGGGCACCTGGCGGAACCTGTTTTGCGTGACAATGAAGCAGGAAAGCAAACGGCGCGAAGGCAGCCGCCAGATCCGGCGTCATGAGAAGAAAGGAAGAACACCCGCACAAAGATTACTGGACGGAGGGGAGCTGCAGGCATCCGACAGAAAGGCGCTTGAAGCACAGCTATCTGGGCTCAATCCATTCGTGTTGAGAGAGGAGATAAGAGGGCTCGAAAACCGGTTGTGGAGCAAGCGTGAGGGAATTTACAAAGCGGAGAGGAAGGAGGCACTTGCCCTTGCGGGCGCTTCTCCGCTACGCTCCGAAACGCCCGCAAGGGCAAAGCAGAAACAAACAACAAACAAAGCCGCTACAGTGTCGCAATTATGAGGCAACGGTTCGGCTTCTCCAGAGAACTTTCAGTGTCCTCTATTTATGAGGCAACAGGTGGGAAAAGGTTACTGCCACAGAGGGCATAAAGGACACGCCGAAAGAGTTACCAGTGGGTTGTGATGGAAGGAGTGGGCCAATCGGCTACGGCAGAATCAGATACGATTTGGCTTCTTGGCATTCGCGTCAGCCTAAGGCTAGGATTCCTGATTCCACGGGGGATTGGCGGCGGCGTTTCTCTCGTTCGACATACCGCAGCTCCGGGTCGTAACCGCATAATTCGTCAAGCCCCCTGGCTTTCACGAGGTGTGATGCGAGCGAAGCATACAATTTTTCATAACTCACCATAGCACGGCCTACAATCGCGCCGAGCCGCACCGCTGCTTTCATCCCAAGCTGGTGGGCGATCATCGCCGCAAGCACCAACGCCTGCATGTGATGTTCGTTGCTTTTGCGGTTGAGCGCCTTGCCAAGGTTCAACGCCTGCTTCCATGCGCGGAACTGTATTTCCACCGCCCAGCGCGCCCGGTACACTGCTGCGAGCTGGCTCACTCCGGCTTGCTCCGTGCTCAGATTGGTCAGCATCAGGTGCCAGCCGTCCCTGACCAAACCCTTCGGGCAGGGCTTTTTCCCGCATTCCTTCGCTGTCTTGCGGCGTTGCGCACGGCGGCCCCAGCCACATCGGAAGTCGCCCGCACAGCCACAAGGCGGCATTTCACCCCATCCTTACCGACAAAGGCTTGTGCATCGAGAACCTGGTGCTTGCTGCGTTTGAGGAAATTTTCCAGCGTCTGCCCATCACCATCCATCACCACGCCGACACTTAACGGCAAGCGGGTCAACCAGAACCCGCCGCGCTCCGCGATGGCCAGGAACTCCGCGAGCGAAAAATAACCCATGTCGCGCAAAACCAGATCGCCGGCCCGCACTTGGGCGATGAAGTCCTTGCCTATGGTCTTGTCCTGCTCGGTGGCCGAGTGCAGGGAGTGGGAAAGGACTTCTCCCGCCAACAGATCGAAGGCAAAATCGATTTTCACTCCGGCTCAGTCTGGCCGTGATGGTTGCCGTGGGCGCCAAAGTGATCCGCATTGCCCTTCGGCATGACCTGTCTGGAGGCGTCCTCGACGAGGGGTGTAACTGAAAGTGGTGGTCAAGCGCATTTCTGCTGCCAGAAGTCGTCCCAGCGTTGATTGGCACGCGTGGCGCGGAGTTGTGCCATTTCCTCCGCCCGCTCGAGCCGCCACCATGCGCCGGGGATCTTCAGGCGCTTTTGCAAAATGTGCCGATGGGCGCTTTCCACTTCTCCCGAGCCGATGGGTAGTTCCTGACGGATCGCTTCGCGGTAATCGAACTGGTGGCGGCGCTTCTCAATGTAGGCCATCGCCGTGTCCAACGCTTCGGCTCCTTCTTTTCCCTCTATCCCTGGAGCAAGGATTTTGAGGCGCGTGATGACCGTGTCGATCTCGCTTTCGCGCAGCGATTTCTTGCAGCCTTCCAACCATGCGTTGCTTTGCTCCAAATCCATCGCCGTGCTTCTGGCTGCTGCGGCGAGGTATTCGCAGACGTGATAAAAATCCAGGTGGAACTTGCAGCGTGTCCCAAACTGCCGCTCGTATTGCTCGGCAATCCAACTGGCGCCATCCGCCACCGCGTGGATGTGCGTGGCCTCGCCCATGCCTTTGAATTGGCAACACTCCGACATCATGCAACCCACCGCCATCGGCTCCCCGACGGCAACTCCGTAGTAGGTCTCCACGCTGCCGGGCACGCGCACGGTGCTGACCCGGATTTCCTTCCAATGGCACTTCCGCAGCTTGCGTTTGTCCGGGCGCCTCCCTGCGGGATGGTCGGTGGTCGCTTGCCTGGAGCTTGGTTTTTCCTCACCGAAACCGACGATGGGCAGCATTGATCCGTCCACTTCGGAGATGAGCGTGGCAGCGGGTCGGATGGAGCCGGGGGCTTGGGAATTGAAGTGTTTGGCTTGCCGGGCGACGTCCGCTGTCGCCTTGTCGATGGTGTAAACGGGCACCTTGATGTTGTAGTGTTCCTTCAGGGCGGCGGCGGTGTTTTGGAAACTGCGCTCCGCCCCGAAGTCGGCGATGCGCCTCTGGAGCGTGCGTGAGGCCGAGCGGTCGGTCACTTTTGCAAAATCCCGGAACGGGTGGCGCAGCGGGCCTCTCCTGCCGACGCGCATGACCTGCTGGGTGAGGTGGATCACTCCAAAGGTGGTGTGCCACCGGAGTTTTTTTTTGAGTGTTTTTGGAGCTTCGGGTTTTGATTGAGGGCATCGCGCTGGGTGTTTTGAGACCATTGGAGCATGAGGTTTTTGCCAAGCTCCTGAAGGGCTGCTATCATCGCTTCCTCGGCCTGGTGGGCGTCCATGCCGTTGGCGATCTCTTGCTCGAATTTGTTGGCGATGGATTGGAACTGCGCTGCCATGAGCGGGTTGCCGCGGAGCTGGCGCAGCATGATTTTCTCCTCGGGGGTGGCTTTCAATGGTTCGTCCCCGGGTGTCGGTTTGTCGTTCATCGACTCCCGATGATAGTCATGTGTTCAAAAGTACAAGTCCAAAATTCAGGTTTTTCAATAAGTGACCACCACTTTCAGTTACACCCGATAGTGATCCCGCAATTGATCGAATGTGGGGCCCCGGTATATGAGGGGGAACGCAGGATCATAATTCGCAGAATCGAGGTCCGGCCATTCCGGGTCTTGGTAGTTGATAGCCGTCTTTGTGCTACGGCCCTTGAAGGGACTCCCCGCACTTATTTTTTTGGCCGAAGCATCATGATCTGTCGCGGAGGCAAGGTCAGCGTTGATTTCGCCCTCCGTTAGCTTTCGGGTGAATTCGGTGTCCCTAAACTCGGGATCGGGTATTTCAAAGGCGATGGAGAGGTCTTTGCGAAGGCCGCCGTTCTTCGAGTCCGAAAGCACCCCGGAGCTGTAGGTGGTGAAATCGTGGAAGCGGGCTTTGTCCTCCTGGGATGTGACGAGTGACGGGTCGGCGAGAGCGACTTGGTTGTGGGACACCAGCTTCGAAGGGAGCACATCCGCATCCGGGAGCGTTCCTTCCGGGGTGGGCAACCAGTTCTTCCAGGCGGTGCCAAGGGTGGGGAAGCCACGGTTTGGAGAGGAACCGAGAAATTCAATGCGCTCGGAGACACCGGCGGAAGAGGCGGGGAGTGGCTTGACCGGGGCAGCCAGGTTAGCCTTTACCCCTTCGTCACCGACCCACCAAGCGTAGCGACCCGTGATCGGTTCTGGGGTTGATTTCGAATCTATGATGTCAACCAGAGGCGCGACAACTTTTCGGGCCTCTATCTCGGCTGGCGTACCGGACTTTCCTACGGTATCCGAACCAACGAGCAGGGCAGCGGGCTTGCCAGCGATGGTATAAGGCGGATCAAGCTTTTCGGCTTCGGCACCGGGGTGATAAGGTATGGCGGTGGCATCGGTGGCGGGATCGGTGGGTTGGGCGATGTTTTCATTGCCGCTCACAAGCCAGCTCCGGAAGCCGCCTTCCGTATTCCACGCACCTACCCAATTGGGGTTGTTGGAGTCATCCCCGAGGAGCTCTGCGGTGGCGGAGGTCGTTTTGTCAGGGCCGAGGTTCTTCTGGAGTTCGCCGATGGCGAGCATGAGCGCGAGCCGGGCGTTGGCGTTGGCCGTGGCTTGTGCTGAACTGGCTCCAGACGAGCGCATGCCGACCGCACTCAGAGAGAGCATGCCAACTGCAATGACGAACAGCAGGATAAGCAAGGACAAGGTCGCGATCAGGGCGAAGCCCTTTGGATAATCCGCCTTGCTAGGGGACTGATTCACGCAGGGGGGATCATGGCGTCGGCTACTGAGGCTGGAAGGGATTTTTCTTTTCCGGATGACTCCTGGATTAGCCGGTAAGCCGATCCCGAAATGGGGGTGAAATTGGGTTTTCATTAATATCTTATAATCGGGTCAGCGCTTCATGAGTAAGGATGTGGACATGTGCTGCAGGAGGTTTCTGAGGCTGTTTTGACTTTGAATGTAACTACAATACCCGAATCCCGGTTCATGGCTACCCCCCGTTCGGGGCGTATTCCCGGAGTTGGCGGGAGTGAGTGGAGGAATATTGGCTGACCACCAGAATTTTTTACTTCTCCGATTCATTCCACGTGGGAAGAGTCTCGGTTGCAGGCGATTTCAAGTATTGGTCTCCGTCGTTTTCCTAACCCCATGACAACCACGTCTTTCGTCGCCGTTTCATTGGTTTGCCTGGCGTTTTTGTATTCCGGTGGTCGCGCACTCGGCGAGGTTAGGAAGCTGATCACGCAAGCGGCGGATGTCCGGAAGCTATCACAGGCGGAAGTCGTCAAAAGAATTCCAGTCAGACTCCGTGGCGTGATCACATGGAGCGGGGGGGAGTCCGCGGTCGTCCAGGATGATTCCGCCGGCGTATATGTGCATCGTGGGGATCTTGTTCAAGATGGCCAATGGGAGGGTGACAGCACCTTGTTCGAGCGTTTGAAACCGGGCATGGTGGTGGAGGTGGAAGGGGTGACGGATCTTGGTGGATTTGCTCCGATCGTGCTGGCGCGAACCATGGAGATCACTGGCACACAAGCCCTCCCCAAGCCAAAGCCCATGGTGCCCGCAACGTTTTTCGGCGGTTCACAGGATGCGCAACGCATCGAGGTTCGAGGGGTTGTGCAGGGATTCCGGATTCACGGGGAGGGGGTGACATTTTTGCTAAATGCCAATCCCGGGCGTTTCAGGGCGTTTACGAGCGCTCCGGGCATGACGGATCCGGTGGGTCTGGTGGATGCCGAGGTGAGGATCGTGGGGGTGCAGCTTGGCGGGCTCAATGCTCGGGGGGAAGCTCCCGTCCCGCGCATCGAGTTCAACCATATGGACGATCTGGTGATCGAGGAACCGCCGCGATCCGCCCCGTTTGATGCCCCCAAGCTGGAGCGGGGCAGCATCGGCCAGTTCCGTGCCGAGCCGCTGAACGGCCACCGTCTGCGGATCGAGGGGATTGTCACTTACGTCGGCCTGAATAACCTGATTTATGTGCAAATGGCCAAGCTGGGCATACGGGTGAGGACGCGCGAGAGTGAGGATCTGGAGATCGGTGATAGGGTGGAGGTGTCGGGTTTCCCGGATGAGAACCGATTCGTCCGGGGCATCGAGGAAGCCGTCGTGAGAAAATCCGGATCCGGTGTGGCGGCTCCTCCCATCGAGATTGAGCCGGAGGAAATCATTGCGCGGAATGTTTCCCTTCTCTCGCTCAACGAGAGCCGCAACCAGGAGGATTTCGACGGACAGCTTGTTCGTTTCCAGGCGAGATTGGTCGATATCGTCAAGACGGTCTCCGGAGACGAAATCGTCCATCGTGTTTGCGGTTATGGCGGGCGAAGAACTGGCAGCGCGTGGAAGGCTCGCGAACGGCAGTATTTTGTCCGTCACCGGTATCGTTCAGCTGATCTACGAGGGGGAGGCGGCTCCCAACGGCTACATGATCCCAACGCGGATCGAGTTGCTGCTGCGCGATCGGAGCGACCTTACCGTGATCAAGGCCGCGCCCTTCTGGACAGCCAGCCGCCTCTACTGGGTTACGGGTGGGCTTTTGCTGACACTCGCCCTGGGTGCGGTCTGGATCAAACAGTTGAGGCGCATTGTGGCGCGGCAAGCGAAACTCTGGGTGGAAACGATGCGCGTCCACCGCGATTCCGAGTTGGAACTCAAGGGCGCGCGTGAGGAACGCTACCGCCTGGCGGGAGATCTGCATGACGGCTTGCAGCAGCATCTCACCGGTGCCTGCTACCGCCTGGAGGCGGCATTGATGGATCTTGGCGACCAACCTCCGCAGATCGAGGAGCAGTTTTCCGCAACCCGCGCGGCCTTGGAGCGCACCCGCACCGGGTTGCGGGAGTGTCTCCTCGGACTCCGCTCCGTCGAGGAAGGGCCTGCGGAATTCTCCGCCCTGCTGCGTCACGCCTCCGAAAAAATGGATCATTGGCCAAATGGTGCGCTTGAGATCGTCACCTCGGGCGATCCATTTCCGCTCTCACGCCATGTCATGGGAACCCTGCTGCTTTTCATGCAGGAAGCGGTGGCCAACGCCTACAAGCACGGTGCAGCCACCCATGTGGAGGTTCGCCTGGAATATCTCCCGGACACCCTTGAGATGCACGTCATTGATGACGGTGCCGGCTTCGACCCGGCACTCGTCCAGGGATCCTCCGTAGGTCACTTCGGCATCGAGTCCATGCGCCATCGCCTCCACTGGCTCGGCGGCTCCCTTGAAATCCACAGCCACGTGGGTGAGGGCACCCACATTGCCGCCTCATTGGCCCGGAAAAAGGCCGAGGGAATCGCCGAAACCGAGGAAGTCCACCAGCAACCGATCTCATGACCCCCCAAAAAACATCACCGGATCACGAACCGGAAAATCTCTCCGGGACACAACTCCAGGAAGTCCGCATCCTTATCGTGGATGATCACGCGGTAGTGCGCGGCGGCCTCGAAGCCATGCTCTCCCGGTCGCGTTCCATTGCCGAGGTCGCCACCGCTACCGGCGGAGAGGAGGCGCTGGCGCTCTGCGATACTTTCAAGCCGAATGTGATCCTCATGGACTTGCGGATGCCAGGCATGGACGGACAAAGCGCCATCCTTGCCATTTCCCGATCGTGGCCGGAGATCCGCATCATTGTCCTGACCGGCAACGAAACGACCGCTGACATGAGGCTCGCCAAACAGAATGGTGCCGTAGGATTCCTCAGCAAATCAGCCGAACCCGCCATGCTGCTCAAGGTGATCGCCAGCATCGCCGGCGGCGGCCAAAGCTTTCCGGCACAAATGGCAACCGAAACGCCAGATGCCATCGACATCACCCCGCGTGAATTGCAATTGCTCCAAAACCTTGCCCGCGGCCTGACGAATGAGGAGATCGGCGTTGTAATGGGCATCACCGGGCAGACCGTTAAAGGCTATCTGAAATGGATTTTACCAAAACTCGGGGTAGCAAATCGCGCCGAGGCGGTCAACCGCTCCCACCAGTTGGGGTGTAACTGAAAGTGGTGGTCACTTATTGAAAAACCTGAATTTTGGACTTGTACTTTTGAACACATGACTATCATCGGGAGTCGATGAACGACAAACCGACACCCGGGGACGAACCATTGAAAGCCACCCCCGAGGAGAAAATCATGCTGCGCCAGCTCCGCGGCAACCCGCTCATGGCAGCGCAGTTCCAATCCATCGCCAACAAATTCGAGCAAGAGATCGCCAACGGCATGGACGCCCACCAGGCCGAGGAAGCGATGATAGCAGCCCTTCAGGAGCTTGGCAAAAACCTCATGCTCCAATGGTCTCAAAACACCCAGCGCGATGCCCTCAATCAAAACCCGAAGCTCCAAAAACACTCAAAAAAAAACTCCGGTGGCACACCACCTTTGGAGTGATCCACCTCACCCAGCAGGTCATGCGCGTCGGCAGGAGAGGCCCGCTGCGCCACCCGTTCCGGGATTTTGCAAAAGTGACCGACCGCTCGGCCTCACGCACGCTCCAGAGGCGCATCGCCGACTTCGGGGCGGAGCGCAGTTTCCAAAACACCGCCGCCGCCCTGAAGGAACACTACAACATCAAGGTGCCCGTTTACACCATCGACAAGGCGACGGCGGACGTCGCCCGGCAAGCCAAACACTTCAATTCCCAAGCCCCCGGCTCCATCCGGCCCGCTGCCACGCTCATCTCCGAAGTGGATGGATCAATGCTGCCCATCGTCGGTTTCGGTGAGGGAAAACCAAGCTCCAGGCAAGCGACCACCGACCATCCCGCAGGGAGGCGCCCGGACAAACGCAAGCTGCGGAAGTGCCATTGGAAGGAAATCCGGGTCAGCACCGTGCGCGTGCCCGGCAGCGTGGAGACCTACTACGGAGTTGCCGTCGGGGAGCCGATGGCGGTGGGTTGCATGATGTCGGAGTGTTGCCAATTCAAAGGCATGGGCGAGGCCACGCACATCCACGCGGTGGCGGATGGCGCCAGTTGGATTGCCGAGCAATACGAGCGGCAGTTTGGGACGCGCTGCAAGTTCCACCTGGATTTTTATCACGTCTGCGAATACCTCGCCGCAGCAGCCAGAAGCACGGCGATGGATTTGGAGCAAAGCAACGCATGGTTGGAAGGCTGCAAGAAATCGCTGCGCGAAAGCGAGATCGACACGGTCATCACGCGCCTCAAAATCCTTGCTCCAGGGATAGAGGGAAAAGAAGGAGCCGAAGCGTTGGACACGGCGATGGCCTACATTGAGAAGCGCCGCCACCAGCTCGATTACCGCGAAGCGATCCGTCAGGAACTACCCATCGGCTCGGGAGAAGTGGAAAGCGCCCATCGGCACATTTTGCAAAAGCGCCTGAAGATCCCCGGCGCATGGTGGCGGCTCGAGCGGGCGGAGGAAATGGCACAACTCCGCGCCATGCGTGCCAATCAACGCTGGGACGACTTCTGGCAGCAGAAATGCGCTTGACCACCACTTTCAGTTACACCCCACCAGTTGAACCTCCTTGAAGGATAGCGGGGCAGCGGATTCAGCCTCACCGGCCGCCCAAGCCGAATGGGAGACATACGCACCCGCGTGCTGTTTCCGGCGCCATCACCGGAAACTCCCGGGCTTACCCCGCGGACACGTTTCTTGAAAAACCGCGAATCACCCTTGTGGCCAGCCGCCGAACGGCAGAGACCCACTTCAGTTCAGGCGACGACCCACTGCTGCAATCTGGCCGAACTTTTCCACCAACTCCTGTGATACCCCCGTTCGGGGGGTGCACGTGCGCGTTTATCTAGGCAGTCTGGTTCACCTAAGGCGGGCGAATTCCAAGATCCTCTCCTCCCCACCAACATTCCCAACAAGACCCAGACCGGCAAATTCACGTGCTTAAGGATGCGTCCACCAAATTTCCCTATCCCAAACCAAGTATAAACCCGTAGAAACAACCATAATGAAACCAAAATTCCGCTCCACATCCCGATTCACACTGCCCAGCGTCATCATCGCCGCCCTCGCGTCGCCGGCGCTTTTCTAGCCCTCCGCCCAAGCCGCACCGGTCGCCTGGGATGCCGGCGGTGGCGCAAACACCAACTGGCACATCGGCGACGGACTCTCGCCCAATTCGCTGAATTGGGACACGAACGCCGATCCCGGCGCTGCGGACGATGTGACATTCAATTCCACCGGAGCAGTTTCCACTGGGACGACGACCATTACCAATACCGTCAATCAGAATTTCACGATCCAATCGCTGACTTACAGCCAATCTTCGAACCGCCACAATACGAGCATTGGTGCGGGAACATCACTGAACGTCAACGGCGGAAATGTCGGGGTCACGAACGGGACGGTTGTCATGTCGGGCGGCGGCAGCTTCAGCCAAACCACCAGTGGCGGGACTTTTCAGGTAGGGAACAGTGGAAATGATGCGAGCCTGGACATGAGTGGGCTGGGAACCTTCACCGCGGATCTCGGAACCACCGGCATTTTTCGGGCGGGTCGAACTAACAGTAATGTTAGCGGTGGGAGTAATGCCTCGTCGATCACGCTTGCCACCACAAGCACGATCACTGCCGGGACGGTTGGGATTGGAGACGAAGGCGGAACCTCGGACACCCGCACGCTAAAGCTCGGCAGTGGCGTCAATACGATCAACGCGAATGAGTTCAACGTGGGACGAGTCACGACCAGCAGCGCCAATGGTCGGTCCAGCGGTTCCGTCACCTTCAATACAGGAAGCGGCAGTTTGGTCCTGCGCGATGCGTCTGGTGGCACCACGGGAGCGATCAACATGGTGAACACCAATTCGAACACGAGTAGCACGATTAACAGCACTATCAATCTCACGGGGCATAGTGCCGACGTATCGGTGGCAGCCTTGAACATGGCTCTACGCAGCGAAAGCAATAACGCCGGGAACTCCAATGCCACGCTCTCTTTCGATACCGGCGTCCTTGCCGCAGGAACGCTGAACCTCGCCCGGAATGCCCACACGGGAACCAGCACTGCCACCATCAACATCGGCGGCGGCAATGCGAGCTTCGGGAATATCACCATGGCGAACGCCTCCAAAGCCAGCGGCACCGCGAACGCCACGATCAATCTCACCGGCGGCACGACCACCATCACGGGCGACATCGTCAAGACAGGCGGAGCCGGCACAACGAACGCTTCCGTCGCGATTTCGGGCGGAAATCTCATCAGCAGCGGCACCACCAGGCTGACCGGGGCGAACGTGACGCTCTCCGAAGGCTCCCTCCGTCTCAACGGTGACTTAAGCGGTTCGCTTCAATCCATCGCGGCCGCCAGCGGGTCGACCACGGGGTCGAACTTCCTGATGAGCGGTGGCCTACTCAATCTGACGATCGCCGGGGCTGCGGACTTCGACCGATTGCTCGGCGGCGGCACGACCGCCGGCACCTTTGAGATCGCTTCCGGCGTGCTCGATCTCACCGGCAGCACGCTGGCGGCGGGAAACACGATATCTTCTCCGGCTTTAACGCCTCCTCGGCGGGAGGGAATTTCAGCTCGATCACCGGCTACGACGAGAGTGCCTTCACCGCCAGCTTCAGCACTTCCGGCGGCACCGGCACGCTGGCGATCGCCGCCATTCCCGAGCCAAGCTCCGCCCTGCTCGTCCTCGGCGGTCTCGGCCTTCTCATCGGCCGCCGCCGCCGCGCCTGAACTTCCTATCGTGGTTTCCCCTCACCGCGATCGCGCGGTGAGGGATTTTTGTTTTCCGTTTTTTGCCTGAACCTTTCTGCCTCATGATACGTAATCTGTTTTTCATCTCACTGCTCTGCATCCCGCCCTTGTCCGCCGGAGAGCGCCCGCTCCCATCCGATGGCAACATCATCAACGTAAAGACCGACTTCGGAGCCAAGGGCGACGGGAAAACCGACGATAGCGAGGCGATCCGGGAAGCCATCCGCTCCGTCATCGGTCCGCAAAGCCGCTACAACCCGAAGTTCATCTATTTCCCGAAGGGTACCTACCTCGTCACGGACTGCATCGAAGCCCGCATGCCGAACGAGAAGGGCTGGAGCAAAGGCTGGCAGTCCGGGATGCTCCTGTGGGGTGAAAGCCGGGAGGAAACGGTCATCAAGCTGGCTGACAAAGCGAAGGGCTTCGGAAACGATGCGAAGAATGCGGTGATCCGCACCGGATCGGAAAATCCGGACCGCGAAGACGGACGGGGCAACCAGGCATTCAAGCATTCCGTCACCAATCTCACCATCGACACTGGGCGCGGAAACCCCGGCGCGGTCGGGATCGACTATGCGGTCAGCAACCATGGCACCATCGAGTTTGTCACCATCCGTTCGGGAGACGGCTCCGGAAAGGTCGGCCTCCAGCTCACCCGCGATCCCGGTCCCGGCCTGGTCAAACACGTGTCCATCGAGGGCTTCGACATCGGCATCGAGGCCAGCGGCTGGCTCTATTCCATGATCTTCGAGCATGTCTCGTTGAAGGATCAGAACGTCTGCGGGATCACCAATGCGGAGCAGGTTCTATCCTTCCGGAAACTGACCAGCGAAAACAAGGTTCCCGTCATCCGGACCAGCACCGACCGCGGTCTGATCAACCTCGTCGATTGCGAATTCAAAGGCGGTTCCCACTCGTCGACCGCCATCGAAAACACGTCCAAACTCAACATCCTGAACCTCCGGTCATCCGGCTATGGGAAAACCATCGAAAGCACCGACGGCACGAAAACCCCGGCCGAGGGCGGCCCTTCCGTCACCATCTCCCATTACTCTTCGCACAAGCCATACACCGCCTTTCCCGGTTCCAACGCCGCTCCTCTCAGACTCCCAATCGAGGAAACGCCCGACTACCACCCCACGGCCCCGACTCTCTGGGCAAACGCTTCGAAGTTCCCATCGCTTCAGGAAGCGGTCGATTCCGGTGCCGAGGTCGTTTACATACCGAACGGCACGGTCAGCCTGGATGAGACCCTCGTCATCCGCGGAAACCTCCGCAAGCTTATGGGAATGGAAGCGTCGATCCGCGCCTCGGATTCATTCAACGGGAAATCCCTCATCCGTTTCGCCGATGGCAAACACCCGGAGGTAATCATCGAGCACCTGAAAATGACCGGCAACCTGGAGCACGATTCCTCCCGCTCCCTTGCCATCCGGCACGGTTTCCTCACCACCGTTTCCAACACCGCGAACGCCTCCGGGAAACTTTTCATCGAGGACATGATCATCAAGGCCAGCGAACTCACAGCCCCCCTCCATGTCTGGGCGCGCCAACTCAACGTCGAGGGTGGGGAACTCCCCGTCCTCTGGAACAACAAGGGCGGCACCCACTGGATTCTTGGGTACAAAACGGAGAACGCGAAGCCCGCGATGAGCATTACCGATGGCGGATCCACCGAGCTTTTCGGAGCCATGTTTTACCTCCAGTCAGGAAACGCAAAACCGGAGAACCCCGGCATCATTATTGAGGATGCGAAAGCCAGCCTTAGCTTCGCCCAGGGATCACACCGCTACCCCGTACAAGTCCGCGAGACACGCAAGGGCGAGACCAAGGAGCTGTTGGACAAGGACGTCCCACGACGCGGTGAGGCGGTCAACTGCGCGTTTTTCTCGAACCAGTAGTCGGCTTCCACCCCGTACGGGTTCTGCCGGCCAAAAACCGTGAAACCCGAACGATCCACAACCGTCTTCCCGACGCTTTTTCCTAATCGCCCAATCCACCCCTTTCGTTACCAGTCCATAAATCGAAGATATGAATATGCCTGTTTTAAAGACGGCCTCCTCTGAGGCTTGTTGATGACGGGGCTCCAAGCCGAGGAGTCTGCCAAAGCGGATGTCGCCCCGGTCGGCACGAAAAACCTGATCCGCAACGGCAGCTTCGAGGGCGGGATGCTCTACTGGCATGACCAGAGAGGGAAGGAAATCGTCGAGGGCGGGAAGGTCGGAAAATACGCCTACCGGATGAATGAGGGCTACTCCTTCAGTGCGCCGATGGTGCTGGAGAGGGATCAGACTTATACGATCAGCTTGTGGGCAAAGGCGGTGCGGGGAAAAAGCCGGGTGGGCATAGGGATGCCGCCGATGGCGCGCGAGACAGCGGCAAACGCGAAGAGGGTGTTTTCCGAGGGAGCGAGCAAGTCCACGGAAATTGGCGAGGAATGGAAGCGGGTTTCGGTTTCATTCAAGTCCGATGTGAAGCCGAACGGTTTCTGGCCGCTTCCGACCTACGGCATCACCGTTTCCGGTGGAAAGGGTTCGCCGATCCTGATTGACGGAGTGACCGTCGTGAAAGGGAGCGAGGGAACCGCCGACTATATCCCGAGGGCTGCCATCGAGGTGGTGGCGGATGCTACGAACCTCCCCGGCTACGCGGGCGCGGCGGGAAACATGTACAAGAAGGGCGCGACGGCCACCCTCGACGGCTACGTTTCCAATCCCGGAAGCACCGGGCAAAAGGTTACCGTGCGCTGGCAACTCATGGACTACGAAGGGGAAACGCCACACGCCGATCCGGTGGATACCAAGATCATCCTTGCGGCCGGGGAAACGAAGACCGTTCCCGTCTCCATGCCGCTTTCCGCCAATGGGACCGTCATTGCGCGCCTCACCGCATTCAATGAGGACGGTGCGAAGATCGACTCCTCGGACATGCCGCTGACCTCGCTGCCTTACGAGAAGGCTGCGACGGAACCGAATTACGAAGAGCGCTTCGGCGGATCCTTCGCGGGAGGGGTGGAATGTCTGGAAAGAATGCAGCGCATCGGCTTCGGCTGGACCCGCTGGTGGGCGAACCAGAAATGGCAGGACTACGAGCCTAAGGAAGGGCAGTTCGAGTGGTCCAACGATAAATTCGAGGAAGCCTTCAAGCGCGGCATCTCCTGCCACGTCGTCCTCTATGGCTGGCCCGAGTGGATCATGGACAAGAACCATCCGCTGCCGCGCGACATGCGCTGGAAGCCGGACGATCCGAAATGGGACGACCTTTCCGTGGTGACCGCATGGGACAGGTATGTGAAGGCGGCTGTGGAAAATTTCCGGGGGAAATCCGTGGTTTTCCAGATCGCCAACGAACCCGGCCACGACAAGTGGATAAAGGACGGCAACAATTTCTCCGCTGAGTATGTGAAGTTCAACCACCGCACCGCCCGCCTGATCAAACGGACGGATCCGAAGGCCCAGGTCTCCATCAACAACGTCTATCTCAATCCGTCTTCCGTGAACGGCCCGCTGCTCGCCGCGAAAAACTTCAAGGACGTCGATGTCTGGAGCTGGCATGACTACCACGCGGGGCGTCTTGGTGATGAAACGGTGATGAAACGCATGCTTGGGATGCTGAAAAACGCCAACGCGGAGCATCTTGAGGTCTGGTTCACAGAAGGCTGGGCTTTCACCAACACCCTCGTTGACCAGCCGCCCGCCCGACACCATACACGAGTGTGGAAAGCACCCACGCGATCCTGAACTCCGTCGCGGAGCTAACCGCCTGCGGCCACGACAAGATGGTGCTGTTCCATTTGATGTATGGAAAGCACGGCATGAGTTTCTGGGATTACAGCGGCCCGGGCACGATGATTTTCGACTGGTATAGCTACCCGACAGCGCTGGTTGGCGGGTGGAACGTGCTTTGCCACCACATCGGCTACAGCGAGCAGATCGGTTTTGCGAGGCCGTCGGGCGGGAACTTCGCCGTCTTCACGGACAAGCGCAACAACCGCGGCGTGATGGTCGCCTTTGCGGATACGAATGCCATGGAGGATGCGGTGATCGAGCTGCCGATCAAGGGGCTGACAGCGGAAGACATCCAGGGAAATCCCGTGAAGCTGGATGGGAACAAACTCACCCTTTCCAAGACCGGCCGTCCGGTGATTCTCCATACGGCCGCCGGAGGGAACGGGAAAGCCCTGCTCACCGCACTTGAGCCCATCGACCGCAAGCACCTCGGCTTCGTCAGCAAAGGCGAGGGCGGTGCGGAAATCTACAGGCTTCCCGATGTATGGGAGGGGACGGAGAAAAAATCCAGTGAAGGCAACCCCGCCATCAGCGCAGGCAAGCCCATCTGGCGTGTGGATCACCTTTTCCCCACCGATGCCATCATGCCCGGCAACTACAAGCCCATGGTTTGGGGGGATCAGAAATGGATCGCGCCCGACCACCAGCAGGGCGGCCACCCCAGCCTTGAGCTGAAGGACGGGAAATTGCGCATGGGAACCATCGGGCCGTGGAGCGGTGATTTCAATTACAGGAAGCAGGGAGCCCTCTCCTTCATCGTCCCGGAAAACGGCCTATACCAGATCCGCTTCACCGCGCTTTCCGATCCATGGGGCGGCACCAAGGCGGATGCATTCCTCTATGTCATGAAGCGCGATGAGCAGCGAGTCGGCGAGATCAAAAAACTCATCCTTAAAGCCGATAAGACCCCGGTCGAGGCCGACATAGAAATCGATGCCGCCGAAGGCCATGAGATCGTATTTCTAACGGAAATGCCGAACCATAACGGCTCCACCAACATCACCATCACCAACCTGACGGTGACAAAGAAATAAGCCGCCGTCATCGGCATGGGGGTGGGGCTGGTAACTCAGTTCTTCCCAGATACGGAGGCATAGCCGGATCTCCACCATGCTGATCCCGTTGCTATCGTCGGCTTTTTGTAGAGCGGTGACAGGGAGGCTCGCAGCCAAGGCTCCTACACTAGGGAGAAACCCGGACAAATCGGAGAAGAGAACCACAATCGAAGCGAAGCGCAGATGGCGGAAGTAGAAAAATTTCAATCGTTCCGCAAATGGGCGCTGATGGACGCGGATAAGATCATGATAAGGGGTCGTTTTCAGGGACAATGGCAGGGTTGGACCCATTTCCGACATCGATTTTCGATTCCTAATCGGTGTCCATCCGCGTTTATCCGTGGTTCAAACTCTTTCCTCTCCCTAGTGTGGGAACCCTGGGCTCGCAGCGGGCAGCATTGCCAAAAGCGGCGGTATGGCCGGTCACCGCGTGGTTCCGCCAGTCACCGGTGGCTGCGCAACTCCGACCGCGCACCGGAGGTTGGGCGGGTAGGCAGGCTAATGAAGTGTGCCCATCGCCGATCCGATCCGGGCGTAGAGTTCGGTTTGCTTTGACGAGTTTTCCAGCAGGTCTTCCGCGAGACGGACTTTTCCCGGCTCGAAAACGGTGATCGTGGAGGAGCCTCCGAAAGCGAAACAGCCCTTCTCCTGCGCCTTTTCGACGGATTTTCCGGGAGCGTATGTCTGGTGGATGGAGCCGACACAGGTCGCGCCGATTTCCAGAATGAGAATGGTGCCCATGTCCGCGGTTTCGAGCTGGCAGATCGTCCGCTTGTTCGTCCAGAGATAGGAAAGGTTTTTCGCCAGCGCGATGGGGGAGACGGAGAACAGCGGGCCGGGTATGGTTTTCGTTTCCGAAGGAATACCCGCAGCGGGAAAGTGGAAGCGGTGGTAATCGACCGGGCAGAGGCGGGAGAGGACGAGCGAGCCTTTGGCATATTTCTCCGCGAGTGCCGCATCTCCAAGCAATGCGTGGAGATCGAATGTCTGACCCTTCACAAAAAACGAATCGATGGCGGAAATGTCCGGAAAGCCCAGATGCCGACCGTCCGCCGGAAACACGACGGGGGAGGGGGCGATTGGTCGGGCGGCGGGTTTGAGCTTCCGATAGAAAAACTCGTTGAAGCTCCTGAACGAGGACGGATCTTCCGCGAAATCCGCCGGATCAAGACCGTAAAGCTCGATAAAGGGCTCGATCCGGGAGACGGAGCCTGGTTGGGACATCCTGTTGCCATACCATTTGGAAAAACCCGCGCGTTTCACCAACGCGTGGAGCGAAAGTTTCCCCAGCGGGTTTCCATAAACCCAGCGGAGAAAAGACTCTCCGTAAACCTGTTCGCTCTCGGTTTTTCCCGTGTGACGGTTGAAATATTCGATGGATTCCACACCGGAAGATAACGGGAGCGGGAAATGAAAGTCAAAGGTGGAAGATATGGGACATCCGTTTCGTATCTGAAAGCGATTGAACTTGCGGGCTAGGTTGTCCGCCCTTATCTCACCGAAAATGAAAGGAATCCGCATCGCGCTCGCCGGAATCTGCCTTCTGGGCACATCCTGCGAAAAGAAATCCGACCGCATGACCGTGGAGGAGACCCGCGGTCTTACCTCCAAAGACGGAAAGCCGAAACTCTTCGCCACCAGCGACGAGCGCTTCCGCGATGCCAAGCCGTCTCCTGTCCGGGGCGACGCCCCGCCAAGCTGGCTGGCCCTGCCCTCCGCCCAGTTCCGCGAGCTGAACTACCGCTTCGGCGAATCCGGCCTCGGCGAGGTCTATGTCTCTCTCTCCGGCGGCACCGTCGGTGACAACGTCAACCGCTGGGTACGCCAGTTCGGCCGGGATCCGCTCTCTCCCGCCGATCTCGCGGCAATGGAAACGACCTCCGTCGCCGGTACCGAAGGCGTATGGGTGGAGGCGGCCGGAAACTACGCCGCCGGGATGGGTCAGGAGGCGAAACCAGGCTACGGGCTGGCCGGGGTCATTGCCGATATCGGAGGCCGGATCCTGACCGTGAAAATGGTCGGACCGGAAGCGGAAGTGGAAAAGGAAAAGGCATCCCTCAAGGCCTTCGCCGCGAGCCTAGAGATGGTAAACTGACACGCTCCTTACTTTTAAATTTTCAAGAAATGGCAGACAACTCCCAAGCACCTTCAGGAAAAAAAGAGAAATCCTTTTTCCGGAAAACCTATGATTTCCTCGCCGGATTCCATCTCGCGACGATCCTCTTCCTCCTCCTCCTGTTATTAACCTGGCTGGCGACACTGGAGCAGATTGATCACGGCCTCTACCCCACGCTGAACAAGTATTTCAGTTGGAAATCGCCCTGGCTGATCCCGGACATGACCCCGGAGATCAATGGTAAAAAACTCCCCTTCATCCTGCCCGGAGGATATTACGTGTGCGCCGTCCTGCTGCTCAACATGATACTCGGAGGCATTATCCGCATCCGCAAGGGCTGGCGGCAGGCGGGAAATCTCATCTCCCACTTCGGCATCGTCTTCATGCTCCTCGGCGGTGGCGTGGCCCATCACTTTTCCGAGCGCGGGAACATGGCCGTCTATGAGGGCGAATCCAGCGACACCGCCGAAGCCTACAACGAATGGGTCGTCGAAGTCGCCGAGGTGAAGGACGAATCATACGAGGAAATCCATGTGATCCGTGGCAAGCATCTTACCGATCTGGAGGCAGGGAAATCCCGCGTTTTCGATTTCGATGGCATCCCTTTCTCTCTTGAGATCTCCGGCTACCTCGTGAACGCGATCCCGGCCAGCCAGCTCGAATCCCCACCGCGCAATCGCGAGCTTGTGGCCGACGGCTACTATCTCCGGGAGGCGAAGGGAAATGTGGAGTCCGAGCGCAACCTGGCGGGAGCCTATGCCCGTCTGATCTTCGAAAACGGCGAAAAATCGGATCCTTTCATCCTCTCCGGTGCTTCCTTCTACCCGTTCACCGTCCGCGATGGCGACCGCGTGTTCACCGTGGACATGCGGAAACGTCTCTGGCCCATGCCGTTCGAGGTGAAACTCGACACCTTTACCGCGGATTTCCATCCCGGAACATCCCGTCCTGCGAAATTCATCAGCGATGTCCGCCGCGTGGAGAACGGCCAGGAATCCAAAGTCCGCATCCAGATGAACGAGCCGATGCGATACGAGGGCTACACCTTTTTCCAGGCCAGCTACGGCCTTCCCGGCGCACAACCCGGCGAGAAAATGTACTCCGTCTTTGAAATCGTCAGAAACCCGGCCGACCATTGGCCGGAATACAGCCTCTACATCGTGGCTTTCGGCATGCTGGTCACCTTTCTAACAAAACTCGGCGGGCACCTGTCCGCATCCTCCAGGAAACGTAAAAATGAAGCATAAAGGATCAATTTTCGGACGCTGGCTCGTCGCCGTCCTCGCTCTCGGCGCGATGGCGGTGGTCTTCGTGAACATGTTCGTCGATAACATGCCGAAGGGCGAGGTGCAGAAAGTCGAGGGGTACGAGCCATGGGAAAAGGAGACCGTGGATCTGGTCGAGGCGCTCCCTGTGCAGGACGGCGGGCGCATCAAGCCACTCTCCACCTATGCGGGCTTCACCATGCTCGGCCTCCACGGGGCGCGCTCCATGAAAGTCGAGGGAGAGGGCGGCGAGGAATACAAGCTCACGCCCACCGAGTGGATGATGGATACCATTTTCCGTCCCGATCTCGCAGTGAACCTTCCGACCTTCCGCGTGGACAATTCCAAAGTCCTCGAAGCCATTGACGTTGAGGAAAAAGGCCGCCGCGACAGATACAGCTACAATGAGATCGAGCCGGGCCGTGACAAGCTCATCGAGCTGGCGAAATCCTACGAACCCATCGCGAAAAAAGAGCGCGATCCCGTCCAGCAACAGACCATCGATCTCGCCTACAACATCCGGAACTACGAAAGCCTTCTCGGCTACTTCGGCTTCGCCCGCGGAGGAATCGTCCTCCGTGGCTCCGGCGGTGGAACCGGGCCGGACAAGCGTGCCGATCTCAGCGCGGTGCTGACCACCGCTCCGCAGCTTCGCTCGGAAATCGCCCGCACCCAGCAAGCGGGCGGGCAGATCGACGAGCGCATGCAGGATCTCCTCCAGCAGGTTCTCGACGACGCGAATTTCTCCAAATTCGGCCTCTTCATCCTTCCTCCGAAAAGCGCGTCCGACGAGGACTGGCTATCCGCCGGCAACGCCATCATGAGCGTGATGACCCTCGAATCGAAGGATCCCGAAACCGCCATCGGCGATATCAAGTCGCTCGAAACAGCCGTCCGCTCGCTCTCCCTGGGTGAAAAGGAATTCCGCACCCACTTCGCGGAGTTCAAAGAGCGCATCGACGACCGTGCCGAGTCGCGCGGCGAGCTGAAGCACATCGGAAAGGAAGTCGCCTATTTTAAGAACGACTACTTTCTCAACGCCCTCGTCCTGTTTCCTCATAGGCACTCTCTGCGCCTTCGCCATGTGGACTTTCGGCCAGTCCAAAACGGGGAAAGTCATGTCATGGGCCACCCTCGGCTTCACCTCCGTGGCCGCGGTGATCTGCACCATCGCCATCGTCAAGCGCAGCATCATCATGGAGCGCCCGCCTGTCGGGAATCTCTATGATACCGTGATTTTCATCGCAACCACCGGAGTGGTCTTCGCGCTCATCATCGAGTGGATGTCCCGCAAGCGTTTCGCCCTTGGGATCGCGCCCATTCTCGGCCTCGGCCTCATCATCCTCGCCCGCCGCTACGAAGTCGGTGACGCCGGTGACCACCTCGACCCTCTCGTGGCCGTTCTCGATTCGAATTTCTGGCTGGCCACCCACGTCATCACCATCACCCTCGGCTACTCCGCCGGGCTTCTTTCCGCATTCCTCTCCTGCGGCTACGTTCTGATCCGTTCCTTGAATCTCGATGGGAAAAACAAGGATCTGCGCCGTTCGCTCACGAAGGCCGTCTATGGCTGCATCTGCCTCACCGTCTTCCTCGCACTCGTCGGAACCGTCCTGGGTGGCATCTGGGCGAACTATTCGTGGGGTCGCTTCTGGGGCTGGGATCCCAAGGAAAACGGCGCCCTCATGATCGTGCTCTGGACTCTTGCCATCCTCCACGCCCGCCTCGGAGGCATCATCAAGGAATGGGGTCTGCACATCGCGTCCGTCCTCACCGCCTGCATCGTCGCCTTCTCCTGGTGGCACGTAAACTTCCTCGGAGTCGGCCTCCACAACTACGGCTTCACCGCCGGAAAAGGAACCATCTGGGTCTTCTACGGCGTCATGCTCGCCTTCGCGGGGATCGCACTGATTGGGATGTTCATCGAGTGGACGGACAAACGCTCGGCAAGCATAAGCAAGGAAACAAAGTCCGCCGAAGCCCTCGAAGCCTGACAAGGAGGAGCCGCATTCTGCCGCCCGGCAACCCCAAGCCACCAGTATGGATCTTTTCAAAAACGATCCCCCACAAAACCTCCTCCCCAGGGACGGCGACGCCACCTATCACGGAATCGTTTTTTTTCCGGAGGAATCCGGGAAGATATTCCGCGATCTCCTGGGAAACATCCCCTGGCGCCACGACGAGGTCGTCATGTTCGGGAAACACATCACCACCGCCCGCAAAATCGCATGGGTCGCCGATGAAGGCACGGACTACTCGTATTCCGGAAAATCCCGCCAGCCCGTGGAATGGACGGAGACCTTGCTCCGCATGAAGACCGTTTGCGAAACCCACACCGGATCACTCTACAATTCCTGCCTGCTGAACCTCTATCATGACGGAACCGAGGGCATGGGCTGGCACAGCGACGACGAGCGATCAATCGCTCCCCGGAGCTCCATAGCCTGCCTCAGCTTCGGAGCGGCCAGGAAGTTCTCGTTCAAACACAAAACCTCCGGGGAGACTGTCGCGATCCAACTAGAGAACGGCAGCCTTCTCGATATGCGGGGCGAAACTCAGGAGCACTGGCGCCATCAGCTACCCAAATCCGTGAAAGTGACCGAGCCGAGGATCAGCCTGACCTTCCGGAGAATGGGCTGACCCGGCTCCCGGTGGGTTCCGGTATTGGCTGCTGTTAGAAGTTAGATATTTGCGCCAATCTACTGATTATTAGGTGATAACATCACCTAGCTGTGAACTTTTCATCCCTGATCATTGTGAATTTTTGTCTTGCGATTCTGCCTGTTCCGGAATGATTCTAACCGCCATAAAGTCATCGTTCTGCAGGAACTTGATTGTTTGCTGAAAATAGAGGTTATATGCATGCACCTGTCGCTCCTGAAATGAACAGTACCGATCACGACCCCACCGATTCTTCCAGCCGGATTGGAAAGTCCTATGGCGCGGATGATTTCAGGCACCTTGCGGAGGCGCTGCCCCAGCTCATCTGGACTTCGGAGCCGGACGGCACGCTGGACTACATCAGTCCTCATTTTGGCGAATTCACCGGTCTTGATTCCGATTCTCCGGAGTATTTGAATTGGTCGGGTATCGTCCATCCGGATGATCTGGGAAAAACCCTCAAGGTCTGGAGCCACTCTCTGAAAACAGGCGAGGTCTATGACCACGAACTCCGTTTAAGAGCCGCCGACGGCAGCTACCAATGGTTTTCCGCTCGCGCCATCCCCGTCAGGGACGGGGCGGGTAGAATTGTGAAATGGTATGGAGCCACCACGAACGTGGACGAGCTGAAGCGTAAGGCGAGGGAAAAGGACAGGTTCATTGCCATCCTGGGGCACGAGCTGCGCAACCCACTCTCGGCAATCTCCAACAGCTATCAGAACCTTGTCCATGAAGCCATCGACGGTGAACAAAAGGCCAGGGCCTTTGAATCCCTGGGGCGTCAGATCGGCCACCTTACGCGCCTCGTGGAGGAGACTCTGGATATTTCGCGGCTTGCCAGCGGGAAGTTCCGCCTGCTTACCACAAAGGTCGAACTCAACCATCTTGTGGAAAGTTGCATCAGCGATATGGAGCACAAGTTTCCGGAGGATGATCTCATCGTGCGGTTCCTGCCCTCCGATGAAAAAATCTGGGTCAAGGCGGACAGCGTGCGGCTCTCCCAGTGCATCTACAACCTGCTGAACAATTCCATCAAATTCACCTCCCCGGGCGGAAACATTCATCTCACATGCCGCTACAGCCCTTCCACGAATCTCGCGGAGATCGAAGTGAAGGATGACGGGGTCGGCATGACGCCCGAGGAAATCGCCCGGATTTTCCGTCCGTTCTCGCAGGGTAGGAATGCCGGACGCCTGAGCAGGGAGGGTCTCGGGCTGGGTCTCTCGATCACCAACGAGATCATGGCTCTCCACGGCGGGGATATCTCCGTTTCCAGCGGGGGCAAGGGCAAGGGCTCGTCCTTCATTCTCAATCTGCCTGTCACGAAGGCTCCGGGCAACCACTCCGACCCCGCCACCAGTCCGGCGCAGCCCGACGACTCCGGCGCTCCGGTGAAAATCCTTCTGGTGGATGATGACGAGGGCGTGATCTCCACATTGAAGATGTTTCTCGAACTGGAGGGGCACTCCGTTTCCATGGCCACCTGCGGCAGAACCGCGTTCGGAGCCCTGGACAAGGAGCTTCCTGACATCGTCTTCTGTGATATCTCCCTGCCGGGAACGATCAAAGGTTTCGACGTGGCCAAAAGGGTCACCACGAACTACCCGGAGAACCAGACCCCCTACATCATCGCCCTTTCAGGCCACTCCGACGCCCTGCACATCGAGCGATGCCTTGAGGCCGGGTTTGACGAGCACCTTTCCAAACCGACCTCTCCGGAGGATCTCCGGAAAGCGGTTTTGCGCGCCTCACGTGCCCAGAAGTCTAGTCAAGTAGCACCGAAAGCGCCTTGAGGGTTTCCTCCGTCGGATTCTTGTTACTGATCAGCGCGTAGGCGTCGAAATTACGGTCGAGTTCGCCCAGGGCCACAAGCCCGCCCTTCCTCGTCGTCTCATCCAGCATCGATCGCGGGATGACGCCGAAGCCGATACCCGAAAGGACGGCCTCGCGGATCACATACACGTCATCCGCCTCCGCCACGATGTGTGGCTCCACGGAGACCTCGCGGAAATACTGGTCGATCTCCCAGCGGTAGGAGCTTTGGGTCGTGTAGTGGACGAACGGTTGCGCGTGCAGGCACGCCGGTATGTCCTCCGTCAGGCTTGCCGCCCGTTTCTCATCCGTGATGACCACCAGGCGCGGTGATGAAATGGTTCTCACGTCGATGCCCCGGTCGGATGCCTGTGCGGGCAGGGTGTCGGTGATGAGTATGTCCAGGCCGCTGCTCACCAGCTCGTGCAGCAGATACTGGTTGTCGCCCTGGCGGACACGGACGATCACCGAGTCGTCTTTGAACAGTTCCACAAGTCTGTTCGTGGTCAGCGAGCGGGCAGCAGGTGGTCACCACCCCGATGTCCAGCCTTACCTTCGGCGGTTCCGGAGCGGTCTCGAAAGATGCGATCAGCCGGTCCCCGATGTCGAACATGCTTTCCGTGAAGTTCAGCGCCCGCCTGCCGCTGTTATTCAGGCGCATCGCACCACCCTTCCTGTCGAAAAGCTTCGTGTTGAAATGCTTCTCCAGTTGCTTGAGTTGTTCGCTCAGCGTCGGCTGACTGACGCGGAGACGTCGTGAAGCGCGGGCGATGGAGCCCTCCTGGGCAATGACGTGAAAGTAGTAGAGATGATTGTAATTCATTCCCCCGGAGCTTAGCAGGGAAAAGGCCACAGAAGAGGGAACCGCCAGGAAGCGAAGCAATATAAGGCACCGCCGGAAAAGCGAAGCGTTTGCCCGGCTCTTCGGGAATTCCGATCATTGCACAGAAAAGGACTGGGTATTGCAAAATGCCTTTCGATCAGGCGAGTCATACAAGATTTGCTTTGAATCGCAGACGCTGGCGGTTCCAGTCCGTTGGAAACAACCAAGTCGGCCTCAGAAACCAAAAAGTCCGCTCCTCCCAATGAAGAAGCGGACAGGTTGAGGTTGTGTCAGGTTTTGATCAGAGCTTTTTCTTGCCCATGATGAGGGTCACGATCCAGATCACCAGAAATACGACGAACAGGATCCAGGCAATGTTGGATGCCGCTCCGGCGATACCGGTGAAGCCGAGAACGGCCGCGATGATTGCGATGACTAGAAATATAAGCGAGTAATGTAACATGGTCTTGGTTGGTTTTGGTTGGTGTGTGTTGAGATTTTCCAGGTTCAACTTATCGGGGATAAAATGATCCGAGAGCGATCAAACCGCTGTTCAGAATCTTTCGAGCCTGAATCGGTTTAACTGTGGATCATCATTCGCAGGTATCAGGCCACATGCCTCTTTTCCAGTAGTGGCAAGGGTTCCACGCCACATAAGGGCGTAGGAGTTCATGATTCTGGTGCATACCGCAAACCTCGAAAGGCGCAATGCAATGGCTCTGATCGCCGTGGTAGCGCAATAAGCAAGGCCGGTCGGTTCCAAGCCGCCCGGGCCAACCTATTCAGTCGGCAAGCCCCTGCGCGTAAATATCCTCAGCCGAATTGAGCATGATCAGCATCGGACGGCAGCAGATCTCACAGTCGTAATCATACTCCGTCGGCATCTCGGATTCCGGCGGAATGGGAATCTCAAAAGACTCAAAACAAGTAGGGCATGTGACAGGGGCGGTGTTCATTGCGAAACGGAATTCAGGTTTAAACGCTTTCGGCAGTTCAGCCACTCTTCTTTTTCCGGGATCGCTCAAATCTTTTTGAAGTGACAAGATGCGCCGCGCCCTATGGCCGCCGGATAGGTGCCGAGGAAATGGCCGGGGTTGCCGGGCGGCCATAGGCACGCCCTTTCTTGGTCAGAAGCCTGCGGTAGCGAGAGCCTTGACGATCTTGTTCGCCTCTGGGGCGATCTCGCTTTCGGGGTAGTCGTTGATGAGTTGCTCGAAGCGGCGGCGGGCTTCGGGTTTGCGGTCTAGCTTGTAGAGGCAGCGGCCGTAGTTAAAGAGAATGACGTCGAGGAAGTTGGCGTCGGGGTAGTCGGCTAGGACGTTTTCAAAGACATCGACGGCGCGGGCGTAGTCTTCCTTCTGGTAGTAGAAGGCAGCCATTTTGGCGACGGCATCACCTACGCGGCCGGAGTCGGGGAACTGCTCATAGACTTTCTTGTATTCGAGAAAGGCTTTTTCGAAGAGCTGGGAGGATTGTTTGGCGGGGGCTTTGAGAGCCATGGCTTCGTAGCACTCGGCGGTGAAGAACTGGCCTTCTCCGCGAAGGGGGCTGTCGGGGAGTTTGGTGATGGCGGAGTAGAGGCTGATGGCGCGGGTGAAGTTCTCGCGTTTCCGCTCGACGTGCGCCTGCTGGATCATGGCTTCATCGACAAAGGAGCTGGTGGGGAACTCGGCGAGGAGGCGTCGGCTCATGCCGAGCGCGAGGTCGAGCTGATCCATTGCGAAGTAGATGCGCCAGAGCTGGACGTAGGTTTCCTCAAGGAGCTTCCCGCCGATTGCCCGGGACTTGCCGAGGATGTCTTCGCAGACGTCGAGGGCTTCGCTGTATTTCAGGTCGGCTTTTTCGTTGAGTCCGAATTCCTTGTAGTGGTTGCCGACTTCGGTGAGGGCGAAGGCAGTGCGGAGGCTGGTTTTCAGGCGGAGCTCTTCGTTGGAGATATCGGTGCGGGTGACGCGCATTTCGCCGAGGTTGCCCTCGATGATGCGGGCTTCCGCGAGGCGGAGGATGGGACTTTCGGTGAGGTTGGTTTCGTCGAGGTAGGCGAGGCGTATGGTCTGGCCGGCCTCGCCCGAGACGGCTCCTTCGGAGGTGCCGAGCCGGAGGGGAATGGAAGTGCGGAAAACGCCGGAGGTTTCCGATTCTTTCAGGCTGACCGGGACGCTGCGGACGAGGAGGAGGGGATCGATCTGGGATTTCATGTCCTCGCCGTCGGGGTTTTCGGTGAGTTCGCCGCTGGCGACTCCTTTGGCGAGTTCGTCGTCGATTTCATCGGCGGTCTTGGGGCGGAAGATCTGGAGGGTTGCTTCGAGGGTTTCGGTGCCGGATGAGGTGTCGCGGTCGGCGTCTGAGATTTCGAGGTGGAGGGGTTTTCCGAACCATCGGTGATGCGGGCGATCGCGTTTCCGACGACGACGACTTCGCGGATGCGTTTCTGGTCAAAGTCTTTTCCGGCGGTGAACGCATCGGTGTAGGTGACGTTACGGTATCGCCGCCGCGGACTTCGAGGATGCCGTTGCCAGATTCGGGGGAGCCGAGGGCGGTGGGGACGCTGCCGTGAGGCGAGGGTGGCGGCTGATAGGATGCAGGAGATGGTTTCGGTATCGCCGCCGTGGTGGTGCAGGTGACTTCGATTTTGGCATCGGGCGGGAGGATGGCGAAGTCGAGGTCGTCGATTTTGATATAGAGGCGCTTGCCGGCTTCGATTTTTTCGGTCTTGGAATCGTCGGTGGAGACGGCGGTTCCGACTTTCTCGAGGGCATCGATTGCGCGGCTGTAGTGGCCGAGTTTGAAATGGCCGAGGCCGATGTAGTAGTAGGCTTCGTTAACGCGGGGGGAGGTGGGGAATTTCTCGATCACATCCCGCATAATGGTGAAGCATTTGCCGTAGTTCTCGCCCTCGTAGAAGCAGGCACCGGTGTTGAGGAAGGCGTAGGCGCGCTGTTCGTCATCGGGGTTTTCCTCGACGGATGCGGCATCGTAGTGGACGCGGACTTTGTCGAAATCGCGGATTTCCTCGAGGAGGTGGTCGGCGAGGCGGATGTGGGCTTCGAAACGGATGGGGCTGCGCGGGTAGCGCTCGACTACGGATTCCCAGATTTCGAGGGCTTTCTCGTTCTCGCCGACTTCGAGACGGGCGTCACCGGCCTGGAGGAGTTTCCGGGCGGCGCGGTCTTCGATAATGGAACCTCGCTCGGGTTTCTCCTCTTGGGCTTGCGCAGGAACCGCCAACAAGACTGCTGCAATGAAGCATTTTAACCGCGAATGGACGCGAATGAACGCGAATGAATAGAAGAGTGTATTTGTTTTTTTTCTGGAAAAGATTCGCGTCCATTCGCGTCCATTCGCGTTTATTCGCGGTTTTTTTTGTCATGCGAAGAGTTCGTGGATGGGGGTGGCTTCTTTGCGGATTAGGCGCATGGGGCGGCCTTGTGGGGTGACGACTTCCTTTTGGAGATCGATGCCGAGGGCGTGGGCGAGGGTGGCGTGGAGGTCGGGGACGGCTACTGGACGCTCGGCGGGTTCCATGCCGTCTGGGTCGGATGCACCGATGATGGTGCCGCCTTTGGTGCCGCCACCAGCGACTAGGGCGCTGAAGACGCGTGCCCAGTGGTCGCGGCCTCCGCCGTCGTTAATGCGGGGGGTGCGTCCGAATTCGCTGAGGACTACTACGAGGGTTTTCGAGAGCATGCCGTTTGCCTTGAGGTCGGAGAGGAGGGAGGCGATGCCGGGATCCATTTGTGCGCCGTGATTGCGCATGGCGTCGAAGATGTTGCCGTGGTTGTCGAAACCGCCTCGGTTCACTTGGATGAAACGGACGCCTTTTTCGACGAGGCGGCGGGCGAGGAGGGCGCCGCGACCGAATTCCGTATCGCCGTAGCGTTCGATGGTTTGTTGGCTTTCCTCCTCAAGTTCGAAGGCTTTGAGGGCGGGGCTTTCCATGAGAGCGACCGCGTCTTTGAGGGCGGTCTTTGAGGCTTTCATTTCCATGGCACCGAGGTTGCCGGAGAGGCGGGCGTTCATTTTCTCAAGGATTTGGAGGCGTTGCATGCCGCGTGCGTGGCTGATGCCTTCGGGGAAGGCGAGGTAAGGGTCTTTCTCGCCGGGTCGGCCAACGTAGTAAGCTTCGCATTGCTGGCCGAGGTGACCGGCGCGGGCGGGCTGGCCGCTGATGCTGACGAAGGCGGGGAGGTCGCCGAGGGGTTCGCGCTCGTGGACGACGAGAGAGCCGAAGCCGGGGTGGAGGATGTTCGGCGACTGGTTGAAGCCGGTCTGGAGTTCGTATTGGGCGCGTCCGTGGTCACCGTTGGTTCCGGCGATGGAACGAATGAGCGAGGCGTTGTGCATCTGCTTTGCGAGCTGCGGGAAAATCTCGGAAATTTCCATTCCGGGGACGGTGGTTCTGATTGGGTTGAACTCGCCTTGGGTTTTGCGGCCGGGTTTAGGGTCCCAGGTATCGAGGTGGCTCATTCCACCGCTGTTCCAGAAAAGGATAACGTGTTCGGCGTTGCCTTTGCTTGCTTCGGTTCCGGCGATGAGGCGGGAGATGGGCATGCCAAGCATGGTCGCGCTGAATGTTTGGAGCATGCGGCGGCGGGTGATGTTGTAATCCTTGCAGGACATTTGGATTGTCAGGTTGGAGGTTTGAAGAGAGTGGTTAGTGCCGAGTGAGAAGTGAGCAGTGGAAGAGGTTGGTGGGTTCGGGCGGTTGGGGTGTGGGGCTGCGGCGGAGTTTTTTGAGGAAAGGTGGTGTTTGCTTGCCCGGGATTCTGGTGGTGATGTTACCCAGGGCGATGCCCTGGGCTGGTATGAATCGCCCCTTTGGGGCTGAAGAGGTCGGTTGTGGTTATGGGAGGAAGCGGAATTCGTTGCTGTTTAGGAGTGCCCAGCGGAGGTCGGCGAGACCTTGTTCGGGGTCGCTGCCGAGGATGACTTTGGCTTCGGATTTTTCGGTATCGGAAGGGGGGCGGGTTAGGATTTCCTGATAGGCGTAAGTGATGGCTTTATCGGGATCCTTTTCGAGGATTTTGGAAATGGGTTCCAACGGGCCGACGCGGGAGGCTTCGTGGGTCATGCGGCCGTTGAGCATCATGAGTTGCTGGCGGAGTGAGGAGGAGGGGTCGCGGAATTCGCCGAGTCCGGTGCGGGAGGGTTGGCCGAAGACGCGGAGGAAATGGGCTGGCGGAGCCGGGCTGGCCATGCGCATGGCACTGTCGAAGCGCGGATTGTCATCGACGATCTCGGTTTTGGTTTCCGTTGTGTATTTCATCACCCGGCGCTGGGACTCCTTCTGCATCGCCGCCATTTTCTCGGCCTCCATCTGCTCATCGGATTTTTCGCGCATCGCTTCGATCTCTGCAAGTTCGTCGGCTTTGGCGATCTGGTTGAAATCGAGCTGGAGGGAGGATTCGAGATCGTAGCCGTCGCCGCGCATTTTCGGCTGGGCGGGCATTCCGGCCATCATGGTGGCGTTTTCCTGCATGGTGTATTCGCCGGTGGGGATGCGGATCTCGCGGGTGACTTCCTTGTTGTTGGCTCCGGCGGGCCCTTTGAAATCTTTCAGGTGCCCGGCGACGACGATGCTGTCGTAGAGTGTTTCCCCGAGCATGCGGCGGACGGGAGCGGCGGAGAAATTTTTCTCGCTGGACTCACGGACGGTGACGGGGACTTCGGCGGAGAGCGGGGAGCGGGAGTAGGTGTCCGTGAGGGCGATCATGCGGACGAGGCTGCTGAAATCGTAGCCGCTCGCGATGAATTCACGGGAGAGGAAATCGAGGGTGGAGGCGTGGTTGAGATCGACGTAGGGGGAGAAGTTGTCGAGTGGTTCGACGAAGCCGTGGCCGATGAGTTCCGCCCAGACTCGGTTTACGAAAGCGCGTGCGAAGAAGTCGTTGCGCGGGCTGGTGATAAGTTCGGCGAGCTTCGTGCGGAGCTCGCTGGCGCGGTAGATATCGCCGTGGACATCGAGGAGTTCGCTTTCCTTCTTCGCTTCTTCCAGAACCATGTCCTTGGGTTTGCCGACGGTGGGATCAACCGCATCGAGGAGCGCGTCGAGAGAGGCGGATTCGTCATCGGAATTCAGGTTTTGTTCGCGGAGTTTCCGGGCTTTTTCGAAGCGGACGAGATACTCGGGAGTTTCCTTGGCGCTGGTGAGTTTGAAAGGGAAACGGGGACGGACGGCTTCGCGGTCTTCGGCGGCGGCCTTGTCTTCGGGAGGCCAGAGGACGGTCATCTTGTCGCCCTCGGTGGTATAGACCATGTTTCGCTGACGGTTCTGCACCTTCTTTGTTTTTCCGAAAAAGGCGGCGAAGTCGTAAAATTCCTTTTGCTGCCAGTCGTCGAACGGGTGGTCGTGGCACATGGCGCAGCCCATGCGGATGCCGAGGAAGACCTGGGAGGTGGCAGCGGCGAGTTCCATCGGCATGGCGTCATCTCCGAGGATGAAACCGACGGCGGGGTTGGAGTTCGCACGACCGGATGCGCTAATGAGTTCGCGGGCGAGTTCGTCGTAGGGCTTGCCGGATTTGATGGAGCCGTTGAGGTGGGCGAGGAGCTGGTTGCCTCCGGGGATGTCGGAACGGATGCGGAGCATGTCCGCGAAGAAGACGGTCCAGCGGTCTGCGAAGCGGGGATGTTCGAGGAGTTTGGTGACGAGCTTGTCACGGCGGTCGTCGCTCCAAGATTCGTATTCGCGGATTTCCTTCACGGTTGGGATACGACCGATGAGGTCGATGGTGGTGCGGCGGAGGAAGGTGAGGTCGCTGATGGTCGGGGCGGTGACGATATCCTCGTTCACGTTTTCGCGGCGGACGATGTCGTCGATCATGGCGGCGGCTTCGGAGGGGGATTCGGGTGCTTTGTCCGGTAGGGAAACGCGTTTGATGGGGTCGGGTTTCTTTTCAGTGAGGGTCACGCCTTCGGGCCATGGTGCACCGGCTTTCACCCAGGCATCGAGGATGGCGACTTCGGAAAACTCGAGCGCGCGGCCTTCGTCGGGCATCACGCCTTCGTCGATGGGGCGGAGGTGGATGCGGACGAGCATCTCGCTGGCGGCGGGATCGCCTGGGACGATGGCGTCCTCCGTGTCGCCGCCTTCCATGATCAACTCGTGGGTGTCCATGCGGAGTCCGCCTTTGGTCTTGTCGGCGTTGTGGCAGCGGACGCAGTTGCGCTCGAGGATGGGCTGGACTTCCGATACGAAATCAGGGTTTTCCAAGGACGCGGCGGCGAGAAGAGGGAAGCCCAGAGTGCCGAAGATAAACGGTTTCAGATGCATGAAGCTGAAGTATGAAATCGGGTTCTCATTTCCTGTAAATTAGGCCTCAAACCCAGGAAATGGAAGGAGGTTTTCCCAACGGCTCCAAGTTATGGAGCGCGAAAGGATGACTACGCGTTTGTCGGGCAGTTTGTATCGGCTCGGTGGAATTTTCCCCCAAATCCGTTCAATCATTCTCCTGCCATCCGGAACCTTCGCGGACAAAGCCCCTGCTTCGCTCCGGTAGGAAGCGATCGGACTGCCAGCGCCAGAGTTCGACCTCGATCTCGTCGCGGGAGAGCGTGAGGAGGTGGAAGCCGTTCGGCTCGCCTTTTAGGCGGGTCGAGCAGATGGACGGGGCTTGCGAAACTACTAGCTGCGGGTTTTCCGAAGGCAGTTCCGGGAAAAGTCCGATCCGCGACTGGTGGAAATGTCCGGTAAGGACGAGATCGATTTTCGCCCTTTCCAAGGAGGGCTGCACAAGTGGCATTGGCGAGACGAGCGCGCGGGATTTTTCGCCGGATCCGAGGAGAGGATGATGAATGCCGAGGACGCGGAGCTGGTCTTCAGGAAGTTCGCCGAAAAAGGTCTCCATCGAGTGAAGCTGGATGGGACTTAGAAATCCCCGTGACCAGTCAAGATGGAGTCCGAATGGCGTGGATGAATTTGCGGTGGTGATGGAGCCGACATCGCCCAGCTTGGAGGAAGGTTCCTCTACCTCCGAAATGTATTTCCGGAATCGGCGGAAGGGAGAGAAGAAGCGGTCGATGACATGGTTCAGACCCGGGACGTCGTGGTTTCCGGGAAATGAAACGAGCGGTTTGGGCAACGCGGACAGCCATTCTTTGGCGAGCGCGAATTCAAACCTGCGTCCCCGCATGGAGAAATCACCCGAGACCACAGTGAGATCCGGCTTCAGCTTCCACGCCTGATCCACGGCCTCGCCCGCGATCCTCGGCTGGAAGGCGCCAAAGTGCGGATCGGAGTAATGGAGGAGGCGGAATGGCATCACTTACCGGAATTTCTCGGGCGGAGGACTTTCAGAGCCTTCGGGAGAACGCGCATGCGGCAGGGGAGGTCGATGGCAACGATTTCCCCGTCGATCATGGCGGGGATGCGACGCTTGCGCTTCACCGTCACGGTCAGCTCCCTGGTCTCGATTTGGATCATTTTTTCGGTATCCAGCAGGTTCCCGCACAGATAGCCGACCGCTGCGGATAGCATCTGCGCACGGCTGAGATGTTCCGAGACGTACGCGCTGAGTTCACCGGAAGAGAGATTGTCGCGGACGGGAATGATCCCGATGCTTTCCTGATAGTGGCCGGGGGCGAAAGCGGCAAGGCGGGTGCGGCGTTCGATGGTGGCGTTCTCGCTGGTGATCTGGATATCGAGGGCGGGGGAATTGACCGCTACGGTTGCGATCTCCCGCATGAACTGGAAAGATTTTCTCCACCAGGATTTCCCATGGAAGTCCTCACGGGATTTCGCTATAGCGGGGTAGAATCCGATCACCGTGGCGCAGAGACAGACCTCGTCATTCACCTCCATGAGATCGATCTCCTCTACCTCCGATTCCATCAGTTGGGTGGCGGCGTCAAAGGGATCGAGGGCGATCTTGAGATCGCGTGCTTCGAGGTTGAAGGTGCCCAGGGGGATGACGCCAAGTGCTTTTTCGGTGCCCCGCAGGAGCTTGGCTGCCGATGTGATCGTCCCATCGCCACCGCCGACGAGAATCGCCTCTGAATCGGATGCGACGGCTTTTTCCAAAGCCTTGTTCAGATCGAGCGGGGAAACGACGTTCAGATTCAGCTCGTGCCCGTGATCCTTGAAGAGCCGCTTGAGACGATTTTGCTGCTCCACGTCCCAGAAAATGCCGGAGCCGGAGTCGCGGTTGATGATCGCTTCATATAACATATCGCCGGATTACTTGATGCGCTTCGGATTGAAAAAGAGCTTTTCCGTCGGGTATCCGAGTGAGGCGGCCTTGGAAATCATGGGGGCGAAATCTCCGCGATCGTCTTCGGGATTCTTTGAGAGCAGCCAGAGAAACTGTTTCTCCGGGGAGCCGACGAGGGCGCGGGTGTAGCCATCGTCCACATCTAGAACCCAGTAGTCTCCGGCAAAGAGATTCGCGGGAAAGCGGTCGAAACGGACGAGCAGTTTTCCGGGATCGCCCGATTCGGCGGGCTTCGCCGTGCCTTGGATCGAGGTGGTCTCGCCATTCATTTTCAAGCCGTCGTTGCGAACACTGATCGTGCCGTCCGGGTTCAGCCCGTAGGTCGCTTTTGCGGCGACGAGGTGTTTCTCAAACTGGTTGGGAAGGCGGGCGATCTCGTGCCACTCACCAGCGTACCGGCTCTTGTCGAACTTCGAAATGGTGGATGGGTCGGTCGCGTTCGGCGAGCAGGAGCTGTAAACCAGGATCAGAATGAGGAGTGTGATGCCTGGGACGAGTAGTTTCATGGATGAATGGTTCTTGAGTTGCCCGACGGGGTCGCAGTGGGTGTGCCACGCCGGTTTCCCCGCAGATTAGGGGGTGTTTGCGTCCGTGTGGATGCGTATTGCACGTTTCCTGAGAGCCAGCCCTTGCAATGTGCTTTTCCCCGATCAAGTTCCGGTGGGAGGGACATTCCGGACCGCGCGGTCAAAAAGATCCAAAGCAGTGCTTGTGTTCACAGCCACGACCGCCTACCCCCACAGGGCTGCCCAATCCGGCATGCCAAACATCACATGACCTTCTTCCTAATCTGGTGCCTTGTCGGCCTATCCATCGGTACCGTCTTCGCATCATTCTTCGAGTGGACGCTTCACAAATATGTGATGCACAAGCCGCTTGGAAAATTCCGGTATGCTTTCCAGGCGCACGCCGTGGTTCACCACCAGGTTTTCAAGGCGGACGACAGCTACCACCTTCAGGATGACAAGGACAAGGAAACCATCCCGATGGCATGGTGGAATGGCGCGGTGCTCATCCTGATCGGAATGATCCCGTTTTCAATCGTCTCTCTCGTGACCGGACAGTGGGGCTTTACCGTTGGCGGCCTGATCGCCTTCACCTGTTACTATTGCTTCTATGAATACATTCACTGGTGCATGCACCTGCCGAAGGCACGGCGTATCGAAAAACCCCGTTGGTTTCGAAAGCTCAACGGCCACCACCTCCTTCACCACCGCTACATGCACAAGAACTTCAACGTGGTGCTTCCCATCGCCGATTTCCTGCTGGGGACTTTGCTGATCCGTTCGAAAAAGCCTTTCATGCAGCCGGTTGGTCCTGCCGTGCCAGACGTGCAGCCGCTGGAGGCCTGAATGCCGGAGGCTCTTGCGGGGGCACTAGGAACAGACGATCAGCCTTAGCGCATCGAGCCGGACTCTGGCCTGGCCGAGCGCGTCGGTGGTCTCCTTGAGGGTGTCTTTCAGAGCATCGATCTCTTTGCCGGAGACCTGGGGATTGCGTGTCGCCAGATCCTCGAGGCGGGCGATCTGGGCCGTGATGGTTTCTTTTGCGAGTTCTTTGGCAGCAGCGGTGGGTTTCGCGCTCGCGCGGGTCGCCACGCCCTTGGCCGCTTCCAGCATTTTCGGGAAAAGATCCCGGCGGAAGCCTTCCTGGGAAACGATGCGCCGCGGATCTCCGGGCTGGAGTAGCGCTGCCGGCGGGGCTTTGGTCTGAGCGGTGCCATTGTGATCGACGATGACGCGGAGCAGCGTCGGCGGCAGGAACCGATCCAGGTGGAGACGTGAAGGTGCGATGACCTCGACGATAAACGCGCACTCCAGGAGAACGGACTTCCCTTTCCCGGTCGGAAGATTGGCGAAAGATGCGTTCCCGGAATTTCCATCCAGCAGCTGTCCCAGGGCGTCCCGGAATACCGGATGGTCGAAGGTGAGGAACTGGAGATCCTCCCGGGATAGTGCTGTGAAACGGTCGAACGTCACGGAAAGCCCCTCTTCAGGGACGTCCGCGAAGGCGTCGGACTGGCGCTGGCCGTGCTTGAAAACGAAGGCGCGGTCGGAGAGATCCGAGACGTCCAGCCCCAGGTGGTCGAACAGGCGGAGGGTGAACTTTTCAAAGCGCGCGTCACCATCGGCCGTTTCGATGGCCTCCAGCAGCTCCTCGGATTGGGAGGCGGGAGGTGCGCCGAGTTCCAGCAGCCTGTCGTGGCCGGTGGCAAGGCTGTGGGTCACTTCCGCCTTGAGTTTTCTGGAGCGTTTCAGGAAATCCTTGAATTTCTTCGAGGATGCCAGGGCTTCCCCGAGATCGTCGAGTTCGGGGAGGAGCGTGGTCGCCAGAGTGGTCGCGCCTCTGAGAGGCTCGGAAAAAACATCGAGTCCCTCGTGCAGCCAGAGCGCCTGGGTCTCCGATCTACTATCTTTCCCGTAGGGAATGTGGATGTGGATATCTCCTGTCTGGCCGATGCGGTCGAGCCGTCCGATGCGTTGCTCCAGGACTTCCGGATCGCGCGGCAGGCCGAAGAGCACCAGATGGCGGGCGAACTGGAAGTTCCGCCCCTCGGATCCGATCTCCGAGCAAAGCAGGATTCGCGCGCCTTCGTCCTCGGAGAAGTACGCGGCGTTGCGGTCGCGCTGGAGGAGCGAAAGATCCTCGTGGAAAAGCGCGGTCTCGATGTGAATCTCTTCTAACAGTTTTTCCTGGATCGTGATGGCCGCATCCGGGGAGTTCGTGATGAGAAGGATCTTTTCGGTCTCCGGAAGCACCCGCAGAAGTTCCGCCAGCCAGGAATACGGGGAAGTTCCTTTTTCCAAAGGATGGAGAATGGGAAGGCGTTTCGGGAAGCCGGTGAGGCGCTCGCGGGTGTTTCTGAAGAGGATGCGTCCGGTGCCGAAGGAGTCGATCAGCTCGGAGACGAGAAGGGCGCGGGCTTTTTCATCGCCTTTGCGGAGATCACGGAGATGTGAATCGGCTCGCGGGGAGGTGAGGGTGAAATCCGAGATGTTTTTCGGAATCTCCCCGTTGGAGAGCGCCTCCACCGCCTCGGCGAGTGGGGTGTAGGATTCCGTTTCATCGAGGAAATCGTCGAGATCGGAGTAGCGTGCGGGATCTAGCAGCCGGAGTCTGGCGAAGTGTCCTGCCGGGCCGAGCTGCTGCGGAGTGGCGGTAAGAAGCAGAAGGGAAGGGGTGGTGGTGGCCAGGGCTTCCACGGTCTTGTAAGCCGCGGAGGACTCCTCTTCGGACCACTCAAGGTGGTGCGCCTCATCGACGATAAGAAGGTCGAATCCGGCCTCGCGTGCCTGAGCGGCGCGGTCTTTGTTTTCCGAGAGGAAATCGGTGGCACAGAGGATGAGCTGGGAGTCGGAAAAAGGATTCGCGTGTGCGTCCTGCGCGGTCACGGAGAGGCAGCGCTCGTCATCGAAGATGGAGAAAAGCATGTTGAACCGGCGGAGAAGCTCCACGAACCACTGGTGGACGAGCGGCTCTGGAACCACGATGAGAATACGGTCGGCGCGCCCGGTCAGGTGCAGTCGGTGGAGAATGAGGCAGGCTTCGATGGTTTTTCCCAGACCCACCTCGTCCGCGAGAAGGACACGGGGATGAAGCCGGTTCGAGACCTCGGCGACGATTGCGAGCTGGTGCGGGATCAGATCGATACGCGCACCGGTGAAGCCGCGCGCCGGAGAGCGGCGGATGAGCGCGTTCCAACGGAGGGCTTCGAGACGCTGGTCGAAATCGCGGCTCTTGTCCGTGAGGCCGGCCAGCAATCGTTTGTCCGGGCGGATGAATGAAAGGGAGTCGAGAAGATCCGATTCATGGATTGTTTTTCCATTCCCATGGTAGGTGATGAGATCGTTTTCCTCGGTCGCTTTCTCCACCGTGAGTTTCATCCCGCTGTGGTTCCGCGATCTCGTCGCCGGGGCTGAAACGGACACGCACCAACGGGGCGGAAGCCACCGCGTAGGTCCTGGTGTCCTCCGCTGCGGGGAAACAAATTTCAATCAGTCCGTTCTCTTCCGAAAGGACGTGTCCGAGCCCGAGGGTCGGTTCCGAGGTGGTGATATAGCGCTGGCCGGGGATCATTGGGGAAACTTTAAACTCTAAATTTTAAACCCTAAGGAAGAGTTGCGTGCGGGGACTGTTGAACGGGGAAGGGGTTGCTTCCAACATTGAACTTTGAATATTTCCTCCGAAAGGGAAGACTGCGCGGATGAAGGTTGAAAAAGTGAAATACGTCCTCTGGGCATCGGATTGGCAGAGGTGCTTGAAATTTTACCGAGAAATGTTCGGCGGGGTGGTGAGCTTTGAAATGGAAGTGTGGAGCGAGATCGTCATCGCTGGCGCGACCATCGGAATCCACGGGGGCGGGGAGGGGAAACGGACTTGGACGGGACTCTCTTTCCAGGTCGATGATTTGCGGGAGGGAATCGTGAAACTCAGGGAACACGGCGGCGACCTGACAGCCGAGCCGACCGATACCGAGGAGGATCCCCTGCACCTCGCGATGTGCGTGGACACCGAGGGGAACGAATTCATGATGACGATGAAACGGAAGTGAACCTTCGCAGCGGAAACACAGTGCTGATCGTGGCGGGCGCCTGTGCGTTGATTGCTGCCGGCTGGGTGGGTTTTTCGGGCGTTGCCGGGATTGAGCCTGGTAGAGCGGGAGAAATTGACGGGGGAGTTGCCCTCAAGACGAAGCTGCATCGGGAGCGGGTGAGACGTGGAGAGCAGCTTGGTGCCAGGGAGGCTCTCAGCAAGAAACGCAAGGAGGGGATGACGGATAGGGAGGTGGGCTGGATCGTGCGGGATTTTCTGGCTCTGGGGTTGGACGCGGTAGATGGCGGAACCTCGACACCGGAAGTCCATCTCGACCTCAGGAGAAAACGCGGTGAGTGGTTTCTGAAAGCAATCGGGGAAGCTTTCTCGCTATCCGGGGAGCAGATCGAAGAGGCCAGGATATCGATTCGGGCGATGGAGGACGCGGAGTTCGCCGAGCTGTCCGAGTATTTGAGAGGAAAGAAGCCGTTCACGCACGAGGGGAAGCAGTATATGATTGTTTCGGGGCATGAATTGAACAAGTTCGCCGAGCCGAGCATCTGGCTCGATCAGGATGGATATCAGCCATGGAACCTATGTGGTCTGAGCGCGGAACAAAGTGAGGTTACTTGGCAGTCGGAGACTGAAGCTTCCGAGGGGGAGCCGCGCCCGACACGGGTAGAATTTACCAGAGCCTGGAAGGACATGGCCACGGAGGGCGGCGGTGGCGGTCAACTCATACATGACGTGAGGGAACACTATTTACTGGAAGGTGCCCGGATCATACCTTTTGGATTTGCCCAGATAAGACCGGTGTTTGATGCGCTCGCCTCCGAGAGACCTATTTCAGCGTTAAATCTGCTTCATCCCGCGCAGTTGAGACTGGCTCTTCTTCATAGTCCTGGGAGAGCGGAGGAAATTTTTACGGAGCTGAATCGCTCACTGGACGGCAGTGCCACGGAATAGGTCAGAAACGAGGCACCGGCATGCTCAATCAGCGGTTAGCATCCCCGATACCCCTTCCTGTGGCGTTGTGGCTTTGTGTTAAAAAAACCATTTGTGGTTCCAGAGTTGTCACGGAATAAGGATTTTCTACGCACCGAAATGACCCTGTAAAATTTTGTCCGCCGACCGAGGCTTTTCACAAGGGCTTCCTTGGACGGGGAGGATGGTAACATTTTTAATTCCCGGGAGTTTCTCGAAGATTCTTTCGATTGCCTGCTGGCGTGTCCGGCAACCTGTTCCGCCGATAAGAATATGGGCTGTATCCGCAACTGCTGGTAGAGGGAGCAGGAGGAGAGCACATAGCGCTTTTTTCATGATAGGAATCTCGCTCCACGGCCGGGAAACTCAAGTTGCTTGATCGCATGCTTTCGGCGGGCTAGGCATGGGGCATGGTTTCATCCGATCCGAACGCGCCCCAGCCTCTGAAATACGCCATGCTCGGTGAGGACACCGCGACCACCCATGAGAAGCTGGAAAAATTCACAGGCGTGGTGGGTTGGAAATACCTGAAGCCGCACTATCAGTCTGGCGTCCTGTTTTTCGTCGATCCCGCACTGGAACTGGGCGAAGTGGGTTACGCTTTCACGGAGAACCACAGTGAACGCGTCGCCGCCTGGCTCAAGGCGGGGGACATCGTGAAAATCGGCGATCTTCACGCTGAGCAGTGGGCGAAGGGGGATGCGGAATTCGAGGCGCTCGTGGTCTCGCCCTTCGTGCTTTGCAGGCCGGCTGGCGGGGCCTCGTGAATTTCCCATCGTCCGGGACATGGGGTTGCGTATCCCCGCTTTCCGCTCCATCTTCAGCCCATGAAATTCGCATGTCTCCTCGTTTGGTTTTTCGGCGCGCTCGCCGCCTCGGCGTTCGAGCTTCCCTCCGGCTCCAGCCAGTGCGTGGTCGGTGTTTCCGATGGATGGGACAGCACCCATGTCACGCTCTCCTATTTCGAGAAAAAGGACGGACGGTGGCAGCGAATCGGCGGCGAGTGGAAAGGCCGGCTCGGCTCCAAAGGATTGGTCTGGGGCAGGGGGCTTCATCCGAGTCCTCCCGGAGCGCGATTGAAAAAAGAAGGCGACGGGCGCTCGCCCGCGGGTGTGTTTGACATCGGAGGCGTCTGGGGCGCGCACGAGAGTGTGAAAAAACATCCAAAGACATTCTACCACCAGGTCACCTCCCGCGATCTATGGGTGGAGGACGGCGGCTCGAAACACTACAACCAGTTTCTCTCGCTCGACCACGAACCCGCGACCGCCTGGGAGAAAAAAGCCCAGATGAAGCAGAACGACTACCCGCAGTCCCTGAAAATGTTCATCGGGCACAACGCGTTTCCAAACGTCGTCCCGGACGGGGGTTCCTCGATTTTCTTCCACATCTGGCGCAAGGAGGGAGCGGCGGCCACCGCCGGATGCACCACGATGGTGGAGGAGAAATTGCGCTGGCTGATTGCAACAGTTGACCCCGGACGCCGCCCGCTTTACGTCCTCCTGCCACGCGCCGAATACGAAAGACTCAAACCCGTTTGGAAATTACCATGACCGCTGCAACCCTCCCCGATAACAAAGGCCACTTCGGCCAGTTCGGAGGCATGTTCGTCCCCGAGACGCTCATGACTCCGCTTCAGGATCTCGCGAAAGCATACGAGGATGCGAAAGCCGATCCCGCTTTCCAATCCGAGCTGGACGATCTCCTGAAAAACTACGTCGGCCGCCCGACACCACTCTACTTCGCCGAGCGCTGGACTGAGAAGCTCGGCGGAGCCAAAATCTACCTGAAGCGCGAGGATCTTCTCCACACCGGCGCGCACAAGATCAACAACGCCCTCGGCCAGATCCTGCTCGCGAAACGTCTCGGAAAAACCCGCATCATCGCGGAAACCGGAGCCGGTCAGCACGGGGTCGCCACCGCCACGGTCTGCGCCCGCTTCGGCATGGAATGCGTCGTTTACATGGGAAAAGTGGATATGGAGCGGCAGGCTCTGAACGTCGCCCGCATGCGCCTGATGGGAGCGGAAGTCCGCGCCGTCACCGCCGGCCAGGCCACGCTCAAAGAGGCGGTCAACGAAGCGATGCGCGACTGGGTGGCCAGTGTGGAAAACACCCATTACATCATCGGATCCGCCCTTGGATCGCACCCGTTTCCCATGATCGTTCGCGATTTCCATAGGGTCATCGGACTGGAGGCGAAGGAGCAGATCATGGAACGGGAAGGTCGCCTCCCGGACATGCTCGTCGCGTGCGTCGGCGGCGGCTCTAACGCCATCGGCCTCTTTCATCCGTTTCTGGAGAATGAAAATGTCCGCATGGTCGGCGTCGAGGCCGGAGGGGATGGTATTTTTCCCGAGCGCCACGCCGCCCGCTTCCAGGGAGGCAAACTCGGCGTCCTGCAGGGCACGAAAACCTGGCTCCTGGCGAACGACGATGGCCAGATCGAACTCACCCACTCCGTTTCCGCCGGTCTCGATTACGCGGCCATCGGTCCTGAGCACGCGTTTCTTCAGGAGGCGGGTCGGGTCGAATACACCTTCGCCACCGATGAAGAAGCCCTCGCCGGTTTCAAGGAACTCGCCACCACCGAGGGAATCATCCCCGCGCTGGAAACGGCTCACGCGATGGCCTACGTCCTCAAGGTCGCCGGCTCCCTCCCCAAATCCGACATCATCATTGTCAATGTCTCCGGTCGCGGCGACAAGGACATGGAGCAGGCCATGAAGTTCCTCTTCAAGGATGGCGACCCGTTGAAATAATTCCGTCCCGCGCTACTCTGACCCGTTATGAAAACCTCACTTTCACTCATCGCGACAATTACCGCCCTGCTGGTTTCCACCGGTTGTGGCCAGCAAAAGACCGACCGCACAATGCAAATGGCGGAGCAGAAAAAAGCGCCTGTTGAAGTCCCCGTAAAGGACGGCAAAGCCCGCGCATATTTCGCCAGCGGTTGCTTCTGGTGTGTCGAGGCGGTTTACGAAAGTGTAAAAGGCGTGGAGGAATCAATTTCCGGCTACGCGGGCGGCCACACTGAGAATCCAACCTACGAATCCAGCAACACCGGCAAGACCGGCCACGCCGAGGCGGTTGAAATCATCTACGATCCCTCCATCGTCTCCTTCGCCACCCTGGTTGATGTGTATTTCGGATCCCAGAACGTTACCCAGGTGAATGGCCAGGGCCGGACAAAGGCTCCCAGTATCGCTCCATCATTTTCTATCAGAACGAGGAGCAGAAAAAGATCATCGACGAAAAAATCGCCGCCCTGAACAAAGAGTTGGCACCGGACGAGGTCGCCGCGGAGGTCTATCCGTTCGAGAAATTCTGGGTCGGCGAGGACTACCACCAGGATTACGAGAAGCTCAATCCGGACAACGGATACATCCGCAACGTATCCGTTCCGCGTCTGAAAAAGTTCCAGGCGAAATTTCCCGATATCCTCAAGGACGGCGCGAAGCACTAGGAGGGGCGGATATAAAATCCGCCCTGACAACAGCACAACTCCCGGCGGATTTCATATCCGCCCCTCCACCTCCCAATGCCAGATCCCACATACGTCCGCAACGCCTTCGCCCGCATCGCGGATCGTTATGTCATGACAAATCACGTCCTCTCCGGGGGCATGGATTTCTGGTGGCGGCATGTCGTCACGAACCGGATTAAAAAACTCTCGCCAAAAAATCTTCTGGATGTCGCCAGCGGCACCGGAGACCTGGCCTTGAAGATCCAGAAGGAAATCCCAGCCTGCGATGTCATCGCTACCGATTTCTGTGCGGAAATGCTTGAGCATGCTTCCTCGCGGGGAGTGAAGAAAACCCTGGTCGCCGATGCCCTCGATCTCCCGTATCCCGAGAATGAATTCGACGTCCTCACCGTCGCCTTCGGCCTTCGCAACATGGGCGACTACGAACTCGCCCTGAAAGAAATGCGCCGCGTCCTTAAGCCCGGCGGCCATCTCTTCATCCTCGATTTTTCGCTCCCCAAAGGCGTTCTCCGCGCCCCCTACCGGTTCTACCTCCACAACGTCCTTCCGAAAATGGCCGGTTTCCTGACCAAGGAAAAGGACGCCTACGAATACCTGGGTGGCTCCATCGAGCAATTTCCCGCAGGCGATTCCATGATCGCTCTCTTGGAAAAAACCGGTCTCTCAGAAGGCACTTCCACCCCTATGACTTGCGGCGTGGTCAGCGTTTATGAGGCGGTGAAGGAGATTGGATAAGAGCACTGCGGTTCTCACACCGTGTGAATGGGTTTGCCGGATTGGAAGGCGCGGATGTTTTTTGCGGTGATTGCCATCAGGCGCTGGCGTGCCTCGTAGGCTGCCCAGGCGATGTGGGGAGTAAGAGTGAGATTCTTCGCTCGGAGAAGTGGGTTTCCGGGCAGAATCGGTTCTGCGGAAACGACGTCGCACGCGGCTCCGGCAATCTGGTCGGCGTTGAGAGCGTCCGCGAGTGCCTGCTCGTCAATGAGCGGCCCCCGGGCGGTGTTTACCAGAAACGCGGTGGGTTTCATTTTCGCAATCGCGGCCTCGCCGATCATCCCGTGGGTCTCCGGGGTGAGGGGGCAGTGCAGGGAAATGACATCGGATTTTTCCAGGATCTCCTCCACCGAAGCCCATTCGAAGGGAAACCCGGTCTCGGCGGAGCGGGAGCGGGAGTGGCCGAGGATGTTCATTTTGAAAGCGGCTCCGAGCTCCGCCGTGCGCTGGCCGATTCTTCCGAATCCGATGATGCCGAGGGTCTTTCCGGCAAGCTCGCTGAAATGCGGGTTTTGCCAGAAGCAGAAATCCTTGGAGCTTTCCCAGGCCCCTTCATGTGCAAGTGTGCTGTGGAGTGCCGGACGTTTGAAAAAATCCAGGATCATCGAGAAGACAAACTCGGCGACGGCATCCGTGGAATACACCGGAACATTGGAAACCGGGATTCCTTTTTCCGCGCAATAGGTGGTGTCGATGATGTTGTAGCCGGTGGCGAGGACGGCGATGAACTTGAGGTTCGGAAGTTGTGCCAGTGTCTCTGCGGAAAGGGGGCACTTGTTGGTCAGAATGATATCCGCATCTTTCGCGCGGGATACGATTTCATCGGTCGGAGTGCGCTCGTGAACCGTGAGGTTGCCAAGTGCTTCGATTTCCGTCCATGGGTTGTCGCCGGGATTCAGGGTGTGTCCGTCCAGGACTGTGATGTTCATCAGCGGAGTCTCAAATCCCGGATTTCAAAACTCAAGAAAGAAGAGTTCTCCGACGTGCGAGTTGGAGGCCTTGGCGAAAATTTCTGAAGATTTAACCGCGAATGAACGCGAATGAACGCGAATGGCTGTGTGTCCGGATCCTATCAGAAGCGAGGATCGTTTTCATTTTATAGGAGCAAGCATTCCTGAACGATCTGCAACGGATTCGCGGCCATTCGCGTTCATTCGCGGTGAAAATCTTCCCGATAAAACCAGCTCATCTCTCCAGCAGAATTTCATCCCCCAGCACCACCAGGTCGATGCGGCCGCTCAGGGTTTTGTCGAGAAACGGTGTGTTCTCTGCTTTCGATTTCATGAACTCCCTGGTGAAAGTGGAGGTGGTTTCGGTGTTGAAGAGGGTGAGGTTCGCGTGCTGCCCTTCCTCGATGGTTGGCACCTCCAGTGACATCATGCGGCGGGGCTCTGCGGAGTATTTTCTAACGAGCGTGTCCCAGCCGAATTTCCCTTCCTTGATGAAGTGGTGGTAGAGCGAGACGACGGCTGTATCAAGACCGGTGATGCCGTTCGGCGCGGAAACGAAGTCCTGGGATTTCTCAAAAGGCGTGTGGGGGGCGTGGTCGGTTGCGATCATGTCGAAGGTGCCGTCTAACAGACCTTCGAGCAGGCCTTCGTTGTCCGCTTTGCTGCGGAGAGGCGGATTCATTTTATAATGGGTGTCGAAATCCCCGATGTGCTCGTCGGTGAAGAGGAGGTGGTGGGGGGATACCTCGGCGGTGACTTTTACGTCGCCTCGGGACTTCCACCAGCGGATGGTTTCCATGCCCATTTTCGATGAAACGTGCTGGATGTGGATGTGCGCTCCGGTTGCGTGTGCGAGGCGAATATCGCGGTCGATGATAATTTCCTCTGCGCATGCGGGCGAACCCTGGATGCCGAGTTTGTAGGAGGTGGGGCCGTCGTTAAGGGCGCGGGGACCTGCGAGTTCCGGGACTTCGCAGTGGGAGGCGAAGAACATGCCGAACTCGGACGCGTATTGCATGGCGCGGTAGAGGATGGAGGAGTTGATGGTGGTGTCGCCATCATCGGTGAGCATTTTCACCCCGGCGTCTCGCATGCCGTCGATCCCTGCGAGTTCCTTGCCCTCGCGGCCTTTGGTGACGCAGCCGGAGGTGTAGATGGGGATGCGGGAGTTCCGTTTTCCCAGAATCGAGGATGGTGCGGACCGATGCGCCGGAATCGAGGGCGGGGGAGGTGTTCGGCATCATGACGACGCCGGTGATGCCGCCGTTGATCGCGGCTTCCGAGCCGCTTGCGATGTTTTCCTTCTGCTCCTGGCCGGGCTCGCGGAAATGAACGTGGGCGTCAAAGAAACCGGGGCAGAGGATCTGGTTTCCGCATTCAATCGTGCGGGTGTCATCGGAAGCGGAGAGGCCGGCTGCAATTTTCTGAATGATGCCGTCCTGGATGAGGATGTCCGCGGAGAGAAGATCCGGGGAGGATTCGGAGGCGATGCGGGCGTTCTTCAGAAGCAGGTTCATGGGCGGAGTGTTTGCCGCCTCCAAGGAAATCTCAAACTTCAAATGACTGTCCGCGGCACATCCCGAAAAAGAAACCGGCAGGCACTCTTCGGTCGTGCCTGCCGGTCTGCGTTCGCTTTGGGGGGAGCTTGTTTGTTTTGTTTTGTTTGACTGCGGGAAGACGCTTGGGGGGGAGTCCGTTTCCTCGCTGACGGAATTACAATGGCAGAAAATCAGGATCGCCACTATTACGTGATCGCGTGCATTTCAGCACTGCCAGATACTAACGATTCCGCAGTATTTCGTTGCCGTCTCCCAGCAGGAGATTTTTCGGGCGGATGGGTGTTTCCGTGTAGCCGAATGCCATGATGGCGACGCGTTCGCCCTTCTTGATGAGATGTGCGGCTCCGCCGTTGATGAGGATCTTACCAGTGTTGGGCGGGCCTTCCAAAACATAGGTCTCAAGCCGCGCACCGGTGGTGATGGACGCGACCAGGACTTTCTCGCCAGGCCAGAGATCCGCGGCGTCCATGAGATCGCGGGGGATCTCAATGCTGCCCTCGTATTCCACATCCGCCTCGGTGATGACGGCGCGGTGGAGTTTCGATTTCAGGACTTCGCGAGTCCAGGGTTTTGATGTTGGTTCTTGGCCAGACATTTCTCGGGGAACGAACACCTTCCCGGAGGTGCGAGTCAAGAGTGAATCGCTACCCGCTACATGAACTGAAAGCGGATGGCGGAAAGGCAGAGCATGGTCGCCGTCTCGACGCGGAGGACGAGATCGCCGAGAGTCACCGGTATGAAACCGGCGGCGAGGGCGGATTCGGTTTCATCTGCGGAGAAATCACCTTCCGGCCCTACGGCGATGGTCACCGAACGGAGATCCGGGTAGGCTTGAAGTGTTTCCCGGAAATGACGCGGGTTTTCAGCGAGGGAAGCGATGAGCCGCAGCTCGGATTCCTGAGGAGCCTTTATCCATTCCGCGAAGGTGGCGGGATCCTCAATGATGGGAAGCGTGTCCTGGCCGCATTGCTTGCATGCTTCGAGTGCGGTGCGGCGCCACTTCTCCGCCTTGCTTTCGCCGGGGCTGGCGACTGTGTGACGGGTGACGAGCGGCTGGATTCTTGAAACACCCAGCTCGACGGCTTTCTGGACGATCCAGTCCATGTTTTTTCCCTTCGGAATGGCTTGGGCGAGGGTGATCTCGGGAAGAGGCGTTTCCCTGGATTCCGCGAGATCCAGCATCAGGTCGATCCGTTGTTTGGAAACGGAGAGAACCTTTGCCTCGGCGCGATTGCCGATGCCATCGAAGACGGTGATCCACTGGTCGGGCTGGACGCGCAGAACCTGGGCGAGATGTTTTGCCTCGTCCCCGTCAAGGAACGGGTTCTCTGTCCAGGCGGAGGGTGGGAGATAGGAGCGGGGCACTTGGGAAAACTTTAAATTTTAAACTCTAAACCTCAAAGAAGACTTAAATCCAAGATGCTTGTCAGAGGCTGAGAAAATTCTCGAGAATCTGTTTCCCGTGCTCGGTGAGGATGGATTCCGGGTGGAACTGGACTCCGTGAACGGGGTGTTCCTTGTGTTTCAATCCCATGATCTCCCGCTCCTCCGTCCAGGCAGTGATTTCCAGGCACTCGGGAAGGGTTTCCCGTTTCACGATAAGCGAGTGGTAGCGTGTCGCCTCGAAGGGATCAGGCAGACCCTTGAAGACGCTGGTGCCATTGTGGCGGATGGGAGAGGTTTTTCCGTGCATCAGCCTGTCGGCCCGGACGACCTCTCCACCATAGACCTGGCCGATCGACTGGTGGCCGAGACAGACGCCTAGGATGGGGACGGTGGCGCCGAGCTCGCGAATGAGATCCAGGCAGATGCCTGCCTCGTTCGGCGTGCAAGGTCCGGGAGAGATGCAGATTTTCTCCGGAGAGAGGGCTTTGACTTCATCGACGCTGAGGGCGTCGTTGCGGAAAATTTTCATCTCCACTCCAAGTTCGCCGAAGTATTGGACGAGGTTGTAGGTGAAGGAATCGTAGTTGTCTAAGATGAGGAGCATCTGGCGGAAACACTAAATTCCAGGCGGTAAACCTCAAGGAAGATGTGGCGGCTGTCGCTGCTACCGGACTTTCGTGAGAGATCCGTGTTTTGCGGAGACCGGCCACGGAAAACACCCGGATACTACGCGATTACGGTATTCAAGGCTGGCCGTTTTCATGTAGTCTCTTCATATCGGCGCGAGCGAAACGAAGTTACAGGAGCGCCGGTTCCCCCCAGATTGAAATTCCCCCCCAGGAATTAGCAGCGTCGGCAGACATTCCCCCCCGGTTGTCTGCCGACTCTTGTTTTCAGGGTTTTACTGGGTGTGATTTTTATCGGTTGTTTTTCGATGCGCCGCAGGCTTTGGACTGCTGGGATTCTTCATTCCCAGCTTTCACGGTTGGCTTTTTTCCATCGTCACGGGCGGTTGTTACCCGGGTGCCCGGGTGATAGCGGCTCTGGCGTGAGAGCTGCGGATAAGAACCGCAGCAGTCCAGGGCCTCCGGCGGTCTCATCCACCGATAAAAATCACACCCGGTTTCACTCCACCGTGATCAGCTTGCGCCGCACGTTTGTGAAGATTTCCCGGTTGGACGCCTCCATGAGTTGGCGTGCCCAGATGGAGCAGATTTCCGCATTGTCCGTGATGTGCGTGTCCTCGCCCTGGATGTGGAGATCCGGGCCTCTCCTGTCCGCTGCGGTGACAAGCAGTTTGCCCGTCCTTCCATCGGTGACCCTGGCCTCGAACGCGCAGACCGGGATGTCCAAAAGCTTCTCGGACGGATCCGGGAAATGCGCTTCCGTGAGGGCGACTTCCAGAACCAGCGTGTCCGGCTTCGATGCGTTGCTTGTTTTATAGAAAAGGCAGATCGGATCGCTGAACGAAACGTTGAGCCTCTTCGTGAAATGCGCGGCCAGTTCACGCGCCCTTTTTTCGAAAGCTTTCCGGTCGGGGATTTCGGAAGATTTGCTCCGTTCCCAGTGATCCGTACGCAGGTGCTTCACGGTCACCGGCCGGACGACGATGTTTTTGTATTCCGAAACATCCAGATTCGGATCCCGCCATGAGTGGGCGAATGGCAAGCGGGGGATCTGCTCCTTCGTATCCACCCCGGTCGATGTGAGGAACGGGGTCGGCTCGAAGGGTTTCACCGCCTGTTCGATGGCGCAGGAGGAAAGAGACAGGCATGCGGTGAGAAAAACATGATGGGGAAGAAATCGTTTCACGATGCAATCTATATCACCCGCCGGTGAAGACGCTAGCGGAAAGCTCCGCCGGGTCGGTTCCGCTGGTTATTTTTCCGCCGCCACGTCCGCGATGAAGCCGAAGATGTCTCGCAGATCGGCGGCGGGGAAATTTGTTGCGGCGATGATCCTCATCTTGTCACCGTCCGCGTCGTTCGGAGCCGCACCGCGCTGGCCGTTCGCGAATTTCCCGAACTGGCTCTGGAGATACCATGCGGGGAAAGCTCTCAGGGGAGGAGTGCGGAACACCTGCTCGCCCGATGCGTTGAAACGGTGGCATGAGGCGCAGCGTTCCAGATAGAGCTGTTTTCCGCGTTCGGCATCGGCTTCCTCGACTTTCTCGGGAAGGATTTTTTCCATTCCGGAAACATGTTCGGCGATCGCTTCCACGGATTCCGGTCGGAGGCTTTTGGCGATGGCCGCCATCCGCATGCCTGCGGTGTCTTCCGGGTGCGCTCCGCGCAGTCCCTTGCGGAAACGCTCAAGCTGATGCGCCACATACCACCGTGGAAGCCCTGCGATGGGAGGGGATCCCAGCTCGATGTTTCCACTGCCATCCTCCCCGTGACAAGCGGTGCAGACCTGCGCGTAAATTTCCGCGCCGGTTTTTTCTTCCGCCGGGGCGGAGAGAGTGAAGCCCAGCGAAAGCAGCAAGAACGGAAAGCGGATCCCCGCAGTCGATCTTATCCGGAACAGCGACATATCGGCCAGCCTACGGCGTGACGGCAAGCCTTTCGGTTTCCGGCTCGGATTCGAAGAGAAAGCCGTTTTCCTTGTAGGTTTTCAGCCGGAAATGGGTGGCGGTGGAGAGCACTCCGTCGAGAGAGGAAAGTTTCTCGGAAACGAAACGGGCGATATCGCGGAGATCGGCTCCTTCCACGACCACCATGAGATCGTAGCCGCCACTTGCGAGATAGCAGGAGACCACCTGGTCAAAACGGGCGATCCGAATGGCCAGCCTGTCGAAGCCGCCGCCACGCTCCGGAGTGAGACGCACTTCGATGAATGCGGAGACCGAGGTGTCACCGATGGACTCGGGATTGGTCACCGCGTGGTAGCCGAGGATGGTGCGGTCTTTTTCCCAGGCGGCGATGGTTTTCTCCACTTCGGATTCGGAGGAGTTCACGAGATCGGCCAGCTCCTGGTAGGAGGCGCGGGCTTTGCGGCGGAGGAGGTTGAGGAGTTTCATAGTTGGAAAAGTCTTTGGAGCGGATGTTTGGTGAAAAAGAAGAAGTAGGCGGACTGCGGAGTGCCGTCCCGTCGTCCTGCGAGCCGGATCACGGCTGCTTTGCGAGAAGATCGCGGATCTCGGTGAGGAGTTCCTCTTCTTTGGAAAGCTTCGGAAGCTCCGCGGGTTTCTCGTCCTCCTCTTCTTTCTTCTTCATGGAGGCGAGAACCTTTTTCACAAGGATGAACACCGCGAGAGCAAGCAGGATAAACGAGATCGCGTCCGTGATGAACTGCCCGTAGCCGATCACGGGGAGGCCGGCTTCCAAGGCCTCAGCATAGGGGATCTTTTCATCGGGGAAATTCAGGTTCACATACATCTCGCTGAAATTCACACCGCCGGTGATCTTTCCGAGGACGGGCATGAAAACGTTTCCCACCAGGGATTTCACTACCGTACCGAACGCGCCGCCGATGATGATACCGACGGCCATGTCGATGAGATTTCCTTTGAAGGCAAATTCCTTGAATTCTTTGATCATGTTTTTGGGGAGGTGGTTGTGCGAGGGTGATAGCAGCCGTCAATCCCGTGTGCAAACCAAACTCTCGGCGCTTCCCAGGGCACTCCCGAAGAATCTTTCTCGCAACCCGCCGCTGCGGCAGCCACTCTCGGGCAAGGAAACACAACACACATTTTGAGCGCATTCAGAGAATTGGGAGTACCGGCGGATTTGGTTAAAGGGCTGGAAGGTCTTGGCATTCACACGCCCACGGAGGTGCAGGAACGTGCCATACCGTATCTCTTGAAGAACGGCGGGGACTTCGTTGCCCAGGCGCAGACCGGCACCGGCAAGACCGCCGCCTTCGGTCTGCCGCTCCTGACCAAGATCGATCCGAAAAAGCCGCACATCCAGGGACTCGTCGTCGCCCCCACTCGGGAACTCGCCAAGCAAATCGCCAAGCAGCTCTTCCGCTTCACGAAATTTTCCGAGAAAATTTTCATCGAGACCCTCACCGGCGGCGAGCCGATGGACAGGCAGATCGTCAATCTCAAGCGCCCCACCCACATCGTGGTCGCCACTCCCGGCCGGCTTCTGGATCTCATCAACAAAAAGGCACTCACCCTGGAGGGCGTGAAACATCTCGTTCTCGACGAGGCGGATGAGATGCTCTCCATGGGCTTTAAAAAACAACTCGTCACCATCTTCGGACTCACCCGCAAGCGGCGCAGCACCTGGCTCTTTTCCGCCACATTCCCGGACTCGATCCAGTCCCTCATCAAGGGCTCCATGCCCGGCCAGCCGGAAATCCTCACCGTCGATAAAGCCCATGTGGTCAACCGCGATATCGACCACCGCTACGCCGTCTGCGCGAAGGACGAAAAGAACGAGTATCTCTCCGAATTCCTTGCCGACCGCGAGGAGGAGCGCGGGCTCATTTTCGTCCGCACCAAGGCCGGAGCCGTTGCCCTCGGGCGGCAGTTGGAAAAGCTAGGCTTCCCCGTGGATGTCATCCAGGGGGATCTCTCGCAGCGCGAACGCGACAAGGTCATGCGCGGCTTCAAGAACGAGCGCACCCGCATCCTCATCGCCACGGACGTCGCCGCGCGCGGCATTGATGTCGAGGGACTCACCTTCGTCATCCACTACCAGCTCCCCGAGCAGATCGAATACTACACCCACCGCAGCGGCCGCACCGCCAGAGCCGGGAAAAAAGGAACTTCCATCGCTCTCATCGATCCCCGCGAGCGCAAGAAGATCACGAAATTCGAGCAGGAACTGGGTGTAACCTTCACCCAGATTCAGTAACGTCGTGCGTTTCTCCAGCAGAGGGTGGGATTTTCAGTCCAGTGCCCGCAGATCCTTGTTGTAAGTACCCTCTTCCCGCAGATCCAGCAGCTTCTCTTTGTACTTCTCCGCAAGCGAAGAGGGAATGGAGCCGGAGGTGATGACGCGCGAGCCGTCCGGCTCATGGATGAGCCAGGCGTATCCGAGGTAGCGGGAGCCGAATTTAACGCTACCGCGGTTATCATAAGCCTCGGAAATGGCGGAGACCTCGAACGCCTTGCTGGTCAGCGGTTCGATTTTTGGAAGGGAAAAACTCTGTTTCCGAAACACATAGATGTCGGTGGTGGTCTCGACCGGACGTCCAAGGAAAAAAATGGTAAGCTGTTGCGGCTTGGATGGATTCTTCGAATCCCCGTTCGTCACCGTGATGGTTGGCGTGAGGTTCACCCGCTTGTCGTCGAAGTCGTCCTCGATGCTCGTGCGGCTGGTTTTCCCGGTATCCACCAGAACCTGATAAATTTCGGACAGGTTTCCGCCGACGGCCATCCAGCGTTTCACCGCACCTTTCGTGGCGCCGTTCAATCCGGACAGCGGGAGGGTGAATGCCTTGGAATCACTCTGGCGGATGATCTTCAGGTTCTTGCCGTCGCAGGAAACGAGTTTTGCCGTGATGCCCCGTCCTGCGGTATCGGTGACGTTGATGATCTGCGCGGAGGCGGAACCGGAGAAAAGGGCGAGGGATGTCAGGGCAAGCAGTGCGTGGTTGAATCGGTTCATTGTGTGAAATGGGATACTTCGCGCCTTTTTAATAATCCTAAATCGATCCGGTATGCAAGGCTTAGGTTTCCATATATTCAAATGAATGTGGAGTATTGACTGCGGGTTGGTTCTTGCCTTGGAGAGGTTGTCAGGGAGAATGCCGTGGTTTCAGAAACAGGTATGGAAGCGATCCGGATTGAGAATGTGCGCAAGGAGTTTGGCGGGGCTGTCGTGGCTCTCGACGGGCTGGATCTGGAGATCGGAGCGGGTGAGCTGTTTTTCCTGCTCGGCGCTTCCGGTTGTGGAAAAACCACCCTGCTTCGCTGCATAGCGGGTCTGGAGTCGCCGACGGAAGGCAAGGTGTTCTTCGGTGATACGGATGTGACGGGACTGGCACCGCACAAAAGGGAGGCTGCCATGGTTTTCCAAAGCTACGCGCTCTGGCCGCACCTTACCGTCGGGCAGAATATCGCCTTCGGGCTGGAGGAGAGAAAAGTTCCAAAAGCGGAGATCAGAAGGCGGGTGGCGGAGGCTCTGGATATGGTAAAGCTCCCCGGATACGGCGAGCGCTCCATCGACCAGATGTCCGGCGGCCAGCAGCAGCGGGTGAGCCTGGCCAGGGCGCTGGTGGTAAAGCCTCGCTGCCTTTTGCTGGACGAACCGCTTTCCAATCTCGACGCGCAGCTCCGCGTGGAGATGCGGAGGGAGATTCGCAGAATTGTGAAGGAAAACGGGCTGACCGGAATCTACGTGACCCACGATCAGGAGGAGGCGCTGGCGATGGCGGACAGGATGGCCGTCCTTTCCCGGGGGAGGATAGCCCAGGTCGGCACGCCTGAAGAGGTTTACCGGAAACCGGTCAGTTCCCACGTGGCCGGCTTCATCGGGGAGACCAATCTGATCGAGGGCGAGGTGATGGAGATGCACGAGGGTTTCTGCTTCGTGAAAGTCAACGGCGCGGCACTCGTCGGCCGGGTGACGGTAAAAGGATGGAGCGCAAAAGCCGGGGATGCCGCCACGGTTTCCATCCGCCCCGAGGCATGGCGCCTGCACAAGGAGGGCGGTGAGAACGAGATGTCCGGAAAGATTGTGGAGCGCAGCTACCTGGGGCAGCGCATCGAGTATTTTGTCGAGACCGTCGTCGGGCGGCAGCAGGTGGTGGAGATGAATCCCCACGTGATCCACGAAAAAGGTGACGAGGTGGTGCTGCACGCGGAGCATGGTGATGTCGTGGTATTTCCCAAATGACATGAAATCCCGGTTGATCGTTGTCCTGGGGCTGCTCGCCCTGATCGTCGCATTGCCGCTGGTGATGAAACGCGAGAGCGAAACGGCGTCTCCCGGCGCGGCGGACGACAGGCTGGTGATCCTTTCCCCTCACAACGAATCAATCAGAAAGGAATTCGGCGAGGCATTCGCGGCGCACTGGAGCAGGGAAACCGGGCGGACGATCTACGTCGATTGGCGCACGCCCGGCGGCACCTCCGAGATCCGCATGGTCATCGATGCGGGGTTCAAGGCGGCGGAAGAGACGGGGCGCGAGGGAATAGGGGTGGACTTGTTCTTCGGAGGCGGCGAACCGGATTTCGCGGGGCAGGCGAAGCAGGGACGGTTCGTTCCGCTGGATGTTTTCGAGACGAACCCGGAACTCTTCGGAGAGGGCGGCGTGATCCCCGAGATTTTCACCGGTGAGCGGTATTATGCCGCTGACAAAGTCTGGGTCGGTACGTGCATGTCCCAGTTCGGAATCTGCTACAATCCGGACTTTATCAGGCGGCTTAAAGTCGCGCTTCCGGAGAAATGGCAGGATCTTGGCAGGCCGGAATTCGCCGGAAGCCTGGCTTTGACCGATCCGACCAAAAGCGGATCGGTGGCACGGACTTTCGAGCTTCTGGTGCAAGGGGAAATGCAAAGGGAGCGTGCTGCCGGAGGTGACATCGCCGATGGCTGGGACGAGGGTCTGAGGCTGATCCAGCGAATGGGTGCTAACGCCAGATATTTCACCGATAGCGCTTCAAAAATCCCCCAGGACGTCGGCCAGGGAAACGCGGCCGCAGGAATGAGCATTGATTTCTACGGGAGAAGCTACGCCTCGGAACTTTTGACAAAAGACGGCAGGCCGCGTGTCATATGGATTGCCCCGGTGGGTGGCACCACGATGAGCGCCGATCCTGTCGCCGTTCTCAAAGGCGCTCCGAACATGCGTATCGCCCAGGAGTTCGTGAAATTCTGCCTCACGGAAGAGGCGCAGCGGCTGTGGTTTCAGAAACCCGGAACCCGGGGCGGGCCGATGGACAGGGCGCTCCACCGCACACCGATCCGCATGGACATGTATGGCGATGAAATTCTCGACCTGACCACCATGCCGGGAATCAATCCTTACGAGGACGAAGGGAATTTCACCTACGACCCGGAGCTTACCGGGAAGGTGTTCAACACGCTCCGCCAACTGGTCAGGGTCATGTGCATCGACTCCCACGAGGAGATGAAATCGGCATGGAAAGCCATGGTCGCCGCAGGAATGCCCCCGGAGGCAGTGGCCGTGTTTCACGATGTTTCAAAAGTCTCCCACGAAATCGCCGGGCAGGGCGATCCCGGTCTGGACAGCCGCGAATCAATGGTTCAGGCGGAGCGAATGAAGGAGCTGGGTGAGTGGTTTCGAGCAAACTATCGGGAGGCCGAACGAATTGCCGAGGCGGCAAACGCCAAGCCCTAAGTCACAAGGAGTCGCGGATGGTATCCGCGAGTTGAAAAGCAAGGAGAGGCGGATGCCATCCGCCTCTCCTTGAACGACCTACCCGCTCACCGCTCCAAGAATATCCAAAACATCCGCCAGGCGTCCCACTCCTTGATACCCGCAGGCGAGATCGCCGGTGGCGGGTTCGATGAACTGGCAGCCGTCTTTCTTCAGTCGATCCACGTTCCGCTGCGTTGCGGGGTGGAGCCACATTTTCCCGTTCATGGCCGGGGCGATCAGGATACGGGTTTCGCGGGGAAGGGCGAGGTAGATGGAAGAGAGGGGATCCGGAGACAGGCCATTGGCAAAATTCCCTAGCGTGTTCGCGGAAGCGGGTGCGACCAGGAAAAGGTCGGCGATGTCCGAGAGTTCGATGTGCCCCGGTTTCCAGGAGTCTTTCTCATCCTCCAGCGACACGAGAACCGGCTGGCGGGTCAACGTCTGGAGGGTGAGGGGTGTGATGAATTCGCAAGCGGACTTCGTCATCACCGCCCGGACTTCATGCCCCTGTTTCACGAGCTGGGACGCCAAATCGGCAGCCTTGTAGGCAGCGATGGAGCCGGAGATTCCGAGGACGATTTTCACGAAACTTTAAATTTTAAACTTTAAACCTCAAGGAAGAGGAAGAAATGAAGAGGGATGAATTCACGGGCGGGCGGGAACGGAAGGGTCTTCATTGGAATTTAAAGTTTAGAGTTTTAAGTTTTCACCGCAGCATGTCCGCGGCCTTCTTCACCGCGGCGGTGAGGGCTTCGATATCTTCGAGTGTGTTGTAGAGGGCGAACGAGGCGCGGGTGGTTCCTGTCATCCCGAAGCGTGCCATGAGCGGCTGGCAGCAATGATGGCCGGTGCGGACGGCTACTCCCATCTGGTCGATGAGCGTGCCAAGATCGTAGTGATGGACTCCTTCGAGAGCGAAGGAGAGGGCGCCGATCCGGTCGGCCGGGCCGTAGAGTCTGATGCCGGGGATTTCTCCCAAGCTCTCGGCAGCGGCGCGGATGAGGCTTTGCTCGTGATCGTGGATCTCGGAAATGCCGATTTCGTTCACATAATCGAGAGCCGCGGCGAGAGCGATGCCTCCTTCGATGTTCGGAGTGCCGGCTTCGTATTTGAAAGGGGGATCGTTGTAGGTGGTTCCCTCGAAGGAGACCTCCTTGATCATTTCCCCGCCGCCACGCCACGGGGGGAGTTGTTGCAGGAGTTCGAGCCTGCCCCAGAGGATTCCGATGCCGGTGGGCGCGTAAACCTTGTGTCCGGAAAACGCGAGAAAGTCCGCTCCCAGCTCCTGCACGTCGATTCCGAGGTGGGGGATGGCTTGTGCGGCATCGACGAGGGTGACCGTCCCGTTTGCCTTGGCGGCGGCGACCATTTCCCTGACAGGGTTCACCGTTCCGAAAGCGTTGGAAACCCAGGTGACGGCGAGAACTTTCGTTTTTTCCGTCAGGAGGGATTTGAAGGCGGACTGATCCAACACGCCGTCCTCATCGCAAGGAATGACCGTGATTTTTGCCCCCGATCTTTCCGCAAGCATCTGCCACGGGACGATGTTCGAGTGGTGCTCTAGGGTGGAGATGAGGATTTCATCGCCTGGTTCGAGGCTTAGGATGTTTGCCACCAGATTGATCGCATCGGTGCAGCCGGAGGTGAAAATCACCTCGTCCGGAGTGCCCGCGCCGATGTGGGCGGCGATCGTGTTGCGGGCCTTTTCGTGAGCCTCCGTCGCCGCTCGTGCGAGAAAATGGGTGCCGCGGTGGATGTTCGAATTGATCTCCTCGTAGTAGCGCCGGGAAGCCTCCACCACGGCGGAGGGATTTTGGGAAGTGGCGGCATTGTCCAGATAGACGAGTGGCTTGCCGTTCACGGATTGCCCGAGGATGGGGAAATCCGATTTGAGGGAGGCGGGGAGCATGCGGGCTTAGGAGAGTTGTTCGATGGCGGCTTCGAGGGAGGGGACGTCCTCCACGGAAATCACCGTAGTGCCGGGCGCGATTTTCGCAACCAGACCCGCGATTACTTTTCCGGGGCCGAGCTCGAGGAAGGTCGTATGCCCGGCATCGACAAGGTATTGGATGGATTCGATCCAGCGAACGGAGCCGGTGACCTGCGAGGTGAGGGTGGAGCGGATCTCCCCTTCCGATGCCACGGGTTTGGCTGTGAAATTGGCGACCACCGGAATCGACGTGCCAGCGACCGCCGGGACGGTGATCCGGGTTTCGCTCAGCTCGGTGGCGAGCTTCTCCTGGGCGGTGGCCATGAGGCGGGAATGGTAGGCACCCGCGACATTCAGTTTGATCGCACGGCGTATGCCGAAATCCTTGGCCTGCGCGATAGCCGAATCGATGTTCGCGGCGGCTCCGGAAATGACGATCTGCCCGGGCGCGTTGAGGTTCGCCACATCCACATCGGTGGCGGCGGCCAGCTCGCGGATCTTTTCCTCCTCGCCACCGATCAGGGCGGCCATGGCACCGTCGGTCGCGTCGCATGCCTCCTCCATGAAAGCACCCCGGCGGGAAACGAGGCGGAGACCGTCTTCGAACGAGAAAGTCCCGGCCGCGGCATGGGCGGTGAATTCGCCGAGGGAAAGCCCTGCGGTAGCGGACGGCTTGAAGTCCGGGAAGCTTTCGCGGATCAGCTCCAGGGCAATAAGGCCGTGAAGATACAGCGCCGGCTGGCAGTGGGAGGTGCTGGTCAGCTTTTCCTCCGGCCCGTTGAACATGATGTCCGTGAGGGAGTAGCCGAGTGTGGCATCGGCTTTTTCCGCGAGGTCGCGGGCGATCTGGGAGCTTTCAAACCAGTCCTTTGCCATGCCGATCTTTTGCGCGCCTTGTCCGGAGAAGAGAATTACGGGTTGAGTCATGCGCAGGTTCTAACGCCCGGCGGCGGGCTTGGCTAGAAATTGTCCTCTGCGGATCAAATTTGAATGGTGGACAGCTTCCGGGCGAAGAGTTCATGTTTCCGTCGTGAACGAGGCGATGATTGAAACGAGGGATCTGCACAGGAGCTACAGGATCGGGAGGAAGTCCATCGAGGTGCTACACGGGATCGATCTGAAAATTTCCAAAGGGGAAAAAGTCTTCCTCTGTGGACCCAGTGGCGCGGGCAAGACGACGCTTTTATACACCTTGGCCGGCCTGGAACAGCCCGAAAGGGGGAGCGTGCATATCGCCGGGACGGATCTTTATGGAATGGGCAGGAAATCGCAGGCGGCTTTTCGAAATCGCTCCATTGGTTATATTTTCCAGAACTACCATCTCCTCCCGGAGCTGACTGCCATCGAGAACGTCGCCGTGCCAGGAGCGATCGCCGGAGAGAACCGGACTGAGGCGGCAATGATCGCTCTGGAGCGGGTCGGGCTGAAAGACCGCGCCGAGCACCTTCCGGCAGAGCTCTCGGGAGGCGAGCAGCAAAGGGTGGCCATCGCGAGGGCGATCGTGAATGAGCCATCAGTTCTTTTCGCAGACGAACCGACCGGAAACCTTGATTCGGCTACAAGTAAGGAAATTATGGATATACTGATGGAACTCGCTAACGAAAAGCAGGTTACCCTTGTTGTTGTGACCCACGACAGGAGTCTGGCCTCCGTTGGAGATCGAACACTGGTAATCAAGGACGGTAAGCTTGGATGAGGCGGTTTTAAGCGAACGATTAAAACTGCCACGGAGCGTAGGTTTCAACCTACCAAGGAAAGACGGCTTCAGCCGCCTGCCTCTGGTTGCTCCGGTGGGTTGAAACCCACTTCCCTTGGTAAGCTGAAGCTTACTCTCCTCACTCGAAATACTTTTTCAGAGCACGTTGCTCATCGGGGGAGAGGGAATCCTTCCAGACCCGGTCGCCGCCTCGGCCTTTTGCGGCGTCGCCGCCACCGCTGGATTTCGATGCGGTCTCGTCCACGGTGTGCTTGCCGTCCTGGAGTTGGAGGAGGTCGCCGGGAATTGCTCGGGAAAGATCTTCGGCCTCCAAGGCGGTAAGATCGCCGATATCGAGAGGATCCTTTTCGTCGCCAAGCACATTCGGATCGTGGCCTGGCCCGCGCTGGACACCGCCGTTGCCCCTGCCGTCTTCACCGTCACCGAGTCCTTCTCCTGAATCGCCTGCCTCCCCGCCCTCGCCCTCGCCGAGTAGTTGATCGGACCAGTCGTCAGCCCCTTCGGCTTTTCCTTGTCCCGCTTCACCAAGGGATTGCTTAAGTTTTTCCATGTTTTCCTTAATCTGTGAAAGCTGCTCCGGGGTGAGCTTTCCGAGGTTTGCGGGATCAAGTTTGGAAAGCTCATCCAGGAGACCGGGGTTGGGCTTCATCGCGCCGTTCTGGAGTCCTTTGAGAGCTTCTTCAAACTCATCGGTCAGCTTCTGTTTCTGCTCCGTGGTCATGCCCTCGGTATTTTCCGTGAGGGCATCCAAGGCATTGGCAGCCTCCGAAAGATCGCGATCCAGGTTTTCCATGTTGGAATCCTGGGTTTCTTTCAGGCTGTCGGTGGCTTCCAGGGAGGCGTGGCTGAACCAGTCCTCCTTCTCCTGGGAGCGGAGCTGTTCGAGCCGTTTCTCCATTTCCTCCAGGTACTCCTCATCTACCATCGCGTCTTCCGCGAGCTGCTCCAATTGCGAATTCAGCTCCGACCACGCCTGCGGCTGGCTGGAAGGGCCGACTGGATCGCGGACTTTCGCGCTGATCGGAATGAGCAGGCCGAGAGCCAGCAGAATCAGCGCGCCGATGGGAGGTGCCAGGGTTTTGGAGAGATGCCAGTTCAGCGAGGACGAGAGATTCGCTGGCTTCTCGGGCCATGGGGAAACTCCCGCCCGTGCCGACGAAAGGGCGGTGTTCAGCCCGGAATTAGCTTCGATCCGGACGAGAGACTGCCCGGGATTTTCGAAACGCCGCGCCGCAACGACAAGCGCTACGATCCCGACGATCAGTAAAACGACTCCAAGCACGATTGAAATTTCCAAGACCGATACCTGCGGGAACTCACGCCGGACGAACAGGGTGGCGACCGCCCCAGCAACCGCCACGATCAGAAGCGGCGCAGCGACAGTCTGGAGAAACCACGCGAAATTGATCCGTCGGGACAGGGTTTTCGCGCGGTCGTTCCAGAAAGCTTCATTCGATTGCTCCGGTGGCATGAGGCGGATTCTAAACAAGAGGCGGCGAATTCGCGAACCGATTTTTCCTTGATGATTGCCGGGAGCGGGTCGGCTTTATCGGGAGTTCCTTCGATTCTTCCGCCTTGCGCGGCGGGAACCGGGAGCCTAGCCTCCGCGCCCCGCAGGATTTCTATGAAAACGGTTACGATTTACGACACGACATTGCGCGATGGGACGCAGGGCGAAGGATTCCAGCTTTCCGGTCTGGACAAGCTGAGAATCGCGGAGCGTCTTGATGAATTTGGCGTGGATTACATCGAGGGTGGCTGGCCGGGATCAAACCCCAAGGACGTGGAGTTTTTCAGGGAGGCGAAAAACCTCAAGCTCAGGCATGCGAAACTCGCCGCATTCGGCTCCACCCGCCGGGCGAATACCCCCGTGGAGGAAGATCCCCAGGTGCGGCTTCTCTTGGAGGCGGATACTCCTGTGGTGACCATTTTCGGGAAATCCTGGGAACTCCAGGTGACCGAGATCCTGCGTACGACCGTTGAGGAAAACCAGGCGATGATACGCGATACCGTATCGCACCTCGTGAAAAACGGTCGTGAGGTGGTCTATGATGCCGAGCACTTTTTCGATGGGTACAAGGACGATGCGGAGCACGCGCTCGCCACGCTTGAGGCAGCGGCGGAAGGCGGCGCTTCCTGCCTGGTTCTCTGCGATACCAACGGGGGAACCCTCCCCGCCGAGATCGAGGAGATCTGCCGCGCGGTCAGCGCGAGAATCCCCGGCACCCCTGTCGGCATCCATACCCACAACGACTGCGAACTGGCCGTGGCAAACGCCGTGGCCGCAGTCCGCGCGGGCGCGAGCCAGGTGCAGGGCACGATCAACGGCTACGGCGAGCGGACGGGAAACTGCAATCTCACATCCGTCATGCCCATCCTCCAGTTGAAAATGGGGATAGAGGTCGTGCCAAATCTTGAGGGACTTCGTGATCTTTCGTTTTTCGTGGACGATGTTTCCAATAACCCGCACTTCGCCCGCGCCGCCTTCATCGGCCGCACCGCCTTCGCCCACAAGGGCGGGATGCACGTGAACGCGGTTCAGAAACTCGCCCGTAGCTACGAGCACATCGTCCCGGCCAGCGTGGGAAACGAGCAGTCCATACTCGTCTCCGAACTCAGCGGGCAGTCGAACATCCTGCTCAAAGCCGCGCAGATGGGAATGCCCATTGAGAAGGGTGCGCCGGAGGCATCCGCCATTCTGGCGAAGATCAAGGAACTGGAAAACGAGGGGTACTCTTTCGAGGCCGCCGGGGGAACGCTGGAACTCCTGATCCGGCGCGAGCTTGGGAAATATGTGAAACCTTTCGAGGCCAACGAATACCATACCAGCTTCCGTCAATATCGCGACGGTCACAGCCCTGTCTGCGAGGCCACGGTGAAAGTCACCGTGAAAGGGGAACGCGAACTCACCGTCGCGGAAGGAAACGGCGTGGTGAACGCCCTCGATATCGCTTTGCGGAAAGCCCTTCTGCCGTTCTATCCGGAAATTGCCGAGGTATCTCTCGTCGATTACAAAGTCCGGATCCTGGACGGCCACGACGCCACCGCTGCGAAAACCCGCGTGCTCATCGTCTCCGGCCATAGCGGGAAAACATGGGGAACGGTAGGGGTTTCCGAAAACATCATTGAGGCGAGCTGGCTCGCGCTGGTTGACGGGATCGATCTGTTTCTGCAGCGGAAGGGCTGAGCCTTTCCGGAAACCCTGGGCCGGCCTTGGAAGCTTCAGTCCCAAAGGGTCATGAGGAGGACTTTGCTTTTGGGAATCCATTTTTCATAAATGCCTTCCCGGAGGATGAGCCAGTGCTCCTTCTCCTCGACCAGGGTTCCTTTGACCGCATCGGGCGCGTTGAAGCCGGTGATGACGTTCGCGTCACCCGCGTAAACAGGCTTGGAACTGTGCTGGGGATCGACCGTGATAACCACATCACGTCCGATGGGGTATTCACTCTGCCTCATGGAATAGCCTTGCGCAGCGGGCTGCTGGCTGAGATTTGCGAAGACGTTCGAGGCGAACGGAGCGGTCGCGGCGAGGGCGATCACACCGGCGGTAATGAACAGGGGGAGTCGTTTCATCGGTTTGTTGGTTGGGGGTTGTTGGCGGCTCGTTCGCGAGCCGAGGGATTAGCACTCTATGCCAAATCTTCGCTTCTGTATCGCAGTTTCGCTTTCCCGGAATTCACGGATTTAAGAAGTGTTTCCGAAATGCATCTACGGAAACACGGACGCGACCGTGTTTTTTTCGCGAGCACCCGGTGAATGCCCGCCCTCCTGTGAGATTTGAAATGCAGAGAGCCACCATTTCCGTTACATAGGCTTCATGGGAGCTGTAACGGTAGCGGAGATGCGTGAGATTGAAGGTCGTGCGATGCGGGCTGGCATCACGGAGGGCGAACTGATGAAGCGGGCTGGAGTTGCGCTGGGAAAGGCGATAGGAGCGCAGTATCCGCGGATGCGGGCTGCCGTTGCCTATATCGGAAAGGGGCACAACGCGGGTGACGCATTGATCGCGCTGCGGGTGCTGCAACGGGATTTCGGTTGGGAAACAGGAGTCAGATCCGCGTATCCGGAGGATGACTGGGCGGAGCTTACGCGACGGCAGTGGGAGGCGTCTGGATTGGAAAGAACTCTGGCGGAACCTCCGACGGAACTCTTTTTGAGTCCGGTTCTTCTGATGGATGGCTTGCTGGGAATCGGTGCGAAAGGCGCGCTGCGCGAGCCCCTGGCCGGACTCGCCAGGGAAATGGATCATCTCAGGAACACGCGGGGCTTTCAGGTCGCGGCGGTGGATCTGCCATCGGGGGTGGATCCCGATAGCGGGGAGGTTTTTCCCGGGGCGGTCACAGCCGACCGGACGTTCATGATCGGCGAGGCGAAGCGCGGCCTTCTGATGGGATGCGCCGCGAATTCCACGGGGGCGCTCTCGCTGGTGGATGTGCAAGGACTGTCCGGTGAGGGCGGGGATATGGAAATGATCTGTCCCCAGAGGACGAACTATGGAAAAGCACCGAGACCCTTCGATTTTCACAAGGGCAAGGCGGGCAGGGTGGGGATACTGGCCGGATCGCCGGAATTCACGGGGGCGGCTCTGATCTCGACGGTAGGTGCGATCCAAGCCGGCGGGGGACTTGTCACACTATGCTCCCCGTCCGCCGCAGGCGAGGCGATCCGGGCACGCCTGCCCCTGGAGGCCATGTTCAAACCTTGCGACGATCCGGCATCGCTCCTTGATGAAAGATTTGACGCCATCGTCATCGGCCCCGGTCTCGGCAAGATGTCCGGGGACTTTGAACGCGGACTCATGACGCTGATCACTGCCACCAAGATCCCGGTGGTGATCGATGCGGACGGGCTCAATCTAATTTCAAAACACGGACTGGCGACCGATGATCGTCACATCCTGACACCACATCCCGGTGAGTTCGAGCGGCTTGCAGGAGCGGTGGCAGAACAGTCCCGCGAGAAAGCTGTTAGGGCTTTCTCATCGAAGACCGCATCGGTTCTCCTGTTAAAGGGAGCCCGCACGATCATTTCACAAGGAAAACGAAATCTGCGAATCAACAGCACGGGCGACCCGGCGATGTCCAACGGTGGGCAGGGCGATCTCCTCTCCGGGGTCATCGGAGCTTTGCTCGCCAGCGGGATGGATCCGTTCAACGCCGCTTCTCTGGGAGCCTGGCAATGCGGAAGGGCGGCGGAACTGTTTGTGGGGGAAAACGGCTCTCCATCGAAGGCCACCGACGTGGCGGAAAAGCTCGGTCTCGCCCTTCGGGATTGGAGTGAGTGCCGCCGGTAAAACGGGATTTAACGGGCCGATGCGATTGGGCCAGCGGATGGCTTTGTCATTGGAGCGACGTTTCGGGAGGTTTCATCGGGAATAATTTTCTTTTCAATGCTCCGTCCATTGCCGGTCAGGCCTCCCCGCGCGTTGTCGGCATGGCTCGCCTTCAGAATCATCAGGCCGAAATAACAGGAGGTGCATGCCGCTGTCCACGCGCCGAACGGAATCGCGTAGCGGAGCAACAGCCGCGTCCGAGGAAGCAGAAGATGAATCATCACCAGCGTGGTTACGACCAATGTGGCGATGGCCAGGCTGGCCGGAACGCCGACCCTGCTGCCGGGATCGTTGAAATTTTCCGAGGAAAAGCGGGTGATTGCGGCACATGCCGCCGTGAAACTGATCCAGAGTCCCGCGAGCCAGAGAGGGGACAGACTGATGCGCCGGCGGTTTCTCATCCCCGGAGGGGTCAGTTTGCCCAGATACAGCCGGGGGAGAGGGGTGGTCATTTTCTTGAAGCCGGCCCTGCGTCTCGCTTCCAGCGCCTGCTCCTTGGCTTTGGTATCCGAAGCGCAATCCGAGAGGGACTCCAGACGCAGTCTGGCGTAGTGGGTCATCGCCTGATCGTGACTGCCATTGCTGTAGGCCAGAGCAAGTGCCCACGTCGCGGGCTTCAGCTTTCCGCTGATAATCTCGCTACCCACCGTCGAGGAAATTTCCGGACTGAGGTTGGAAACGAGTTTGGTCACCGCTGCCTTGGAGAGTTTTTTCGGAGCCGGTGCTGAAGGCGCCGAGGTCTCCCAGAATGAAAGCTGAACTTCTCCCGCTTTCCTTCTGGCAGGGGGATCCTTTTCCAACGGCTCTTCGGTCTCCAGTTTCATAACTCAATCTTTGGGGTGTGATCATCGTGCGGAAGGACAGGAAACCGCCAGCGGGTGCGCCTGGCGGCGGAATTTGAACCGTCGCAAGGCCCGGGCACAAGGCCACTGGTCGCGCCGGAGAGGACTCCGTCCGTTCGAGGATACATTTTGGGTGGGGTGGGGTGGGGTGGGTAGTTCCGGTGGAACTGGAACGACAAAATACTAATGAAGATCGATTGTCAAGAGATCTTAAGTATTTTTTTGCAGGTTGATTGGGGAGCCTTCACCGGAATTTCACGGGATCGCTACCCGCCCGCGGGAGAGCGGGAAAGTTCTCAGGTGGTGGATCGGAATTTTCCTAGCGTGATCCGGTGCCCCCGCTAGGATTATCCACACCCGATTAGTAAAACGCTTATGGAACGCAGAGAACTTCTTAAAATCATGGCGATGACGATGGGCGGCAGCATTGCCCTTCCGCAAAGCGTCTTCGCGAAAATGGGCGAGCCCTTCGATCCGAACGAGCTCACTTTTTTCCGCCCGGCGGAGAGACAGCAGGTGACCATCCTGGCGGAAGCCATCATCCCGAAGACCGATACCCCCGGCGCGATCGATGCCGGAGTGCCGGGCTGGATCGAAGTCATCGTGAAGGATTGCTACGAGGCGGATGCGCAGGGCTTCATAAAAAAGGGTCTCGCCAGCCTTATGACCGCCTGTGCGAAGGACACCGGTGAAGGCTTCGGCGAACTCCCGGCCGACAAGCAGGTCGCGTTTCTCAATGCCTACAATGCCAAAGGAGGCGAGGAAAAGGGCTTTCTCCAACAGTTCAAGGAGCTGACCAAATTCTGCTACGCCAGTTCCGAAGTCGGAGCGAACGAGGCTTTCAACTACATGCTCGTCCCCGGGAAATGGGTGCCGGACATGCCGCTTGAGCCGGGCATGAAAGCATACGCGCTGTAATTAAACCCAACCATTTTTCCAATCAATGAATCTGAATCTTAAAGGAAAAGTCGAACACACCTTCGACGCGATCGTCGTCGGCTCCGGCATCTCCGGCGGCTGGGCTGCCAAGGAACTCTGCGAAAAAGGCCTCAAAACCCTCGTCCTGGAGCGCGGCCACAAGCTGGAGCACATCGCCGACTACAAGACCACCAACTCCGCCCCCTGGGAACTCCGGTATCTCAACCAGACCTCCCGGGACATGCGCGACCAGCAGGAGAAGCAGGCGCGCACCGGCTACACCGTGCGGCCTTCCCACGGCTACCTTTTCGTCGATGACGATGATCATCCCTACGAGGAGAAGAAGCGTTTCGACTGGATGCGCGGCTACCATACCGGAGGCCGCTCCATCATGTGGGGCAGGCACAGCTATCGCCTCAGTCCCATGGATTTCGAGGCAAACGCAAGGGACGGGATATCCATCCCGTGGCCGATCAATTACGAAGAGATCGCCCCGTGGTATTCCTATGTGGAGAAATTCGCGGGCATCTGCGGATCACGGGACGGCCTGGAGCAGCTTCCGGACGGCGAATTCCAGCCCGCCATGGCTCTCACTCCACCCGAGCTCGATCTGAAGTTGGGGGTCGAGGGGAAATGGAAGACCCGCAATGTCGTCCACGCCCGCATCGCTCATCTAACAGCTCCGACTCCGGAGCAGACAGCGCTCGGCCGCTCCGCGTGCAACTACCGGGATCTCTGCATCCGTGGCTGTCCCTTCGGAGCCTATTTCAGCAGCCAGGCCGCTACCCTAAGGGCTGCTGAAAACACCGGGAACATGACACTCCGCCCGCATTCCATCGTGCACTCAGTCATCTATGATGAAGAAGCCGGGAAAGCGGTCGGCGTCCGTCTCATTGACGAGGTCACCATGGAGACCACCGAGTTTTTTGCGAAAATCATTTTCCTCAACGCCTCCGCCGTGGCCTCCACGTCCATTCTCATGAACTCCAGGTCGGATCGTTTCCCCAATGGAATGGACGAGAGCGGATCGCTCGGAGGCTACCTTATGGATCACCACCTCGGGGTGGGAGCCAGGGGCATCGTGGAAGGGCATCAGGACAAGGTTCAGTTCGGGCGCCGCCCCGGGGGCTTCTACATCCCGCGCTACCGGAATCTCGGCGAGAAACCGAACAGCGGGAAATACATCCGCGGCTTCGGCTACCAGGGCAATGGCATGCGGCAGGGCTGGACCCGGCCTATCGATGGATTCGGTGCGGATTTCAAAAAGGAGCTCCTCTCCTTCGGCCCGTGGTCCATCGGCATGGGCGGCTTCGGGGAATGCCTTCCCTACGAAAACAACCGCATCTCCCTCAGCCCCGACAAAACCGACAAATGGGGTCTTCCTCTCGTCGTCGCCGATGCCGAGTTCCAGGAAAACGAACACGCCATGCGCGAGGACATGATGAACGACGCCGCCGAAATGCTGGAGGCGATGGGTGCGAAAAACGTCTCGACGTTTAACAGCGATCCTTCCATCGGCCTGGGCATCCACGAGATGGGAACCGCTCGAATGGGCGGCTCTCCCAAGGATTCCGTTCTCAACAAACACAACCAGGTATGGGGGGCGAAAAACGTGTTCTGCACGGATGGAGCCGCGATGACTTCCGCCGGTTGCCAGAACCCTTCACTCACCTACATGGCTCTAACAGCCCGCGCCGCGGACTTCGCCGTGGCGGAAATGAAGAAGGGCAATCTCTGATTTTCCGCCGACTCTGCCTTCTCTTCCCCGCTCTAAGGGAAGAGGATGCAGATCGGGCTGGGGGTGGAGACGGTGCTCTGCGGTTCGCCCAGTTCGCCGGTTTCCGGATCGAGGCTGAGGACGGAGATCGTGTTGGAATTCTGGTGGCCGCAGATGAGCCATTTCCCGGAAGGGTCGATCTTGAAATGGCGCGGGCCGTCGCCGCCGCATGGGGCGTGCTGGAGGACAGTGAGCTTCCCGTTCTCCGGATCGCGTTTGTAAACGACGATGGAATTGTGGCCGCGGTTCGAGCCATAGACGAAGTTGCCGCTGGGGTGGACTTCGATTTCGGCGGTGGTGTTCTGCTCCTTGAAATCATCGGGAAGGGTGTCGATGGTTTGGATTTCCGTGAGGGCACCGGTGTCCGCGTTGTATCCGGCGACGCTGACGGTATTGGTCAGTTCGTTGATGATATACGCGTGCTTTTCATCCGGGGAGAAAGCCATGTGGCGCGGGCCGGAGCCGGGAGGTGCTGCAAAAGCGGCGGGATCGTTCGGGGTGATTTCCGAGGTGGCGGGGTCGAACTTGTAGATGAGTGTCTTGTCTGCGCCGAGATCCGGCGCGAAAAGGAAGCGGTTCGCGTTGTCAAAATAGACGCCGTGGGTGTGCGGCTCTTTCTGACGGCGTTCATTGGGGCCGGAGCCTTCGATTTCAATTTGGGATACGGGCTTGCCGGGTTTTCCCTCGGCATCGAGCCGGATGGTCACCACGGAGCCGTCACCGTAGTTGGCGACGGCGAGCGTTTGTCCGGAGGGGTCGATTGCGAGGTGGCACGAGCCGTTTCCTCCGCTTGAGGCGCTGCCCAGGAGGGTCAGGGAGTTGCCCTCGCCGATGGTGAATCCGGCGACGGTGTTGTTGCCGCCGATGGAATACAGGATTGGTTTTTCCGGGTGTAGCGCGAGGAAGCCGGGGCGGTTGTATTCCACGGCGAGTGTCGGCTCGGTGAGAGTGCCTTTTTCCGCGTCGAAGTCGGAAAGGTAGATGCCCTTGTCCCCGGTGCCGATGAAGACGGGTTCTGCATGAATGGCGATGGTGGTGAAAAGGAGGGTGGTTATAAGTTTCATGAGGTTGCTTTTTTGTTCTCGGGGTATTGGGAAAGAATTACGGCGGGACGCCGCAGCTATACGTTGAAGCCGAAATGGCGGTTGGCGTTGTGGAAGCAGATGTCGGCGATGAGTTTGGAAAGGGTCTCGAAGTCATCGGGAAGTTCCCCTTTTTCCGCCTCGCCTCCGATGAGATTGCAAAGGATACGGCGGAAATATTCGTGGCGGGGGAAGGAGAGGAACGAGCGGGAATCGGTAAGCATGCCAACGAAGCGGGAAAGGAGGCCGCAGGAGGAGAGAGCGTTGATCTGCATTTCCATGCCTTCCTTCTGATCCAGGAACCACCATCCGGAGCCGAACTGGATCTTGCCCGGGACGGTGCCGTCCTGGAAGGCGCCGGTCATGGCGGCGAAGAGGTAGTTGTCGCGCGGGTTCATGTTGTAGATGACCGTTTTGGGGAGAGACTCGCGGGAGGCGAGGGCGTCCAGGAAAAAGGCGAGGGCGTTTCCCTGCATGGTGTCGCCGATGGTGTCGAATCCGGAGTCGGCGCCGAGTTTCTCGAACATGCGCGAGTTCGTATTGCGCATGGGCGTGAGATGGAGCTGTTTCGTCCACCCGCGCGAGGCATCGAGCTGGCCTGTGAAGACGAGAAGGTAGAAGGAGAATTTTTCCTTTTCCTCCGCGGAGACCGCCTGGCCCGCACGAGCCCTGTCGAAGATGTTCGTGGCTTCCGCGTCGGAGCATTCCAGGGCGGGGCAGCGGTCGAGACCGTGGTCGGAAAGGCGAGCACCGGCCGCGTGAAAGTCGTCGTGGCGTTTCTGTAGAGCCGCGAGAAGATCGGAAAGGTGGGTGATGGAAATACCGGAGGCCTGCTCCAGTTTTCCGAGCCAGGCGTTCAGCAGATCGGGTCTATCCACCTGGAAGGCCTTGTCCGGGCGGAACGTGGGAACGACCTTCGTGCCGATTCCGAGCTTGGCGATGGCAAGGTGGTCGTCGAGCGGATCGGCGGGATCGTCGGTAGTGCCGACCACACGGACGTCGAATTTTTTGAGAAGGCCGTGGGTCGTGAAATCAGGTTCGGAAAGTATTACGTTTGTTTTTTCCCAGATCTCATCCGCGGTATCCGGAGTGAGCAGGGTGTGGATGCCGAAGTAGCGCTGCAATTCCATGTGAACCCAGTGGTGCATGGGGTTGCGGAGCGTGTAGGGGACGGTTTCCGCGAAGGCCTGGAACTTATCGCGCGGGCTTGCGTCCCCGGTGATGCGCTCCTCGTCGATCCCGTTGGCCCGCAGCAGCCGCCACTTGTAGTGGTCGTGCCCGAGCCACATATCGGAAATGTTTTCCCAGCGGTGGTTGGTGGCGATCTCGTTCGGCGGGAGATGGTTGTGGTAATCGATGATTGGCTGGGCGGCGGCAACATCATGGTAGAGGCGTCGTGCGGTATCCGAGTAGAGGAGGAAATTTTCGTCGAGATAGGCCATGTCGGAGCGGATTTGACTCCGGTTTTCTTTTCATGGAAAGCACGAACCTGCGAATCGTGACCCCTGATCGGGGCGGGTTGCATTTTCCGTGGGTGCGCCCGTGGGTCGGTGCAGTTTGCAAAGAGATCCAATGGGCGGATCCTTGTAACCTAAGGGATGGATGGCTGGTACCAGGACTGCGACGACAATGGTATCTGCTCCGCGCAGTTTAAACAACATTCCAAATATTATGAGCACCACACTACAAAACGAAGATTGCATTAAAACCTGCAACAGCCTCCTTCGCGGCGAACTTTCGGCCGTAGAGACCTACGGTAAAGCGATCGACAAACATCCCGCAACGCCTGTCACTTCCGAGCTGACCCGCATCCAGTCCGAGCATCGCGATTCGGCGAATCGGCTAAGTGCCAACATTCGCGAAATGGGCGGCACACCGGAAGCCGATTCCGGGGCTTGGGGCGCATTCGCCAACACAGTCCAAAGTGCGGCCAACCTCTTTGGCGCGGAATCCGCCATTGAAGCCTTGCAGAAAGGCGAGGAGCACGGTCGCAACGATTACCGCGACGCACTTGAGAGCGATGACGTGATGGATTCCTGCAAAACCATGATCCGCACCGAGCTACTCCCGCGGGTGGACAACCACATCAAAGTCCTGGAGCGCCTCGAAGAGATGGTTGACTGATTTTCAGAAACTGATTTCGTTGCCATCAACATGCAGCCCCGTTCGCCGAAAGGCAGCGGGGCTGCCTCGTGGGAAGCGACGCCTCCCGGCGGGACCCTGGCATGTTGTATGCGTTAGCGATCCCCATCGACCACCGAAAACACTCCTATGAAATTCAAAGTAAGTTGCCAGCTCGAATACAACCTCAACGACCCGGCGACGTTTCTCTTCGCCCTGAAATGTCTCCAGACGGGCGGACAGGAAATCCTTTTCGAATCCCTCACGACCACGCCCGCCGTGGAAATCGAAAACTTCCATATCCTCAGCGGTATGAACCGGTTTTCCAGGATCAAAACCCTTAATCCCGGCACTCTCGCCATTCATTACGAGGCGGAAACGGAGGTTTCCACAAAGATCGTCCAGCTTGGCGACGTCCGTGCGGATCCGACAGGCGATCTGAATCCCGAGGGCATCCCGTTCCTTTTCCCCAGCCGCTACTGCCAGTCGGATATCATGAGGCGGCAGGCGAACGAACTTTTCGGAAACATTCAGGGTGGCTCCTACGCCATCGCGACTGCGGTCAGCGAGTGGATCCACAACAACATCTCCTATGTCAGCGGCAGTTCGGGCGAAACCTCCTCGGCCATCGACACGATGAACGACAGGCAGGGTGTGTGCCGGGACTTCGCCCACCTTGGCATCGCGCTGTGTCGTGCGCTAAACGTTCCGGCCCGATACGCCACCGTCTATGCCTACCGGCTCGATCCGCCCGATTTCCACGCATGTTTCGAGGTGTTTATCGACGGATGGTGGTTCCTGTTCGATCCGACCCACCTCGCTCCGCTCAACGGCCTTGTGCGGATCGCGACGGGCCGGGATGCCGCCGACGCCGCGGTGTGCACGATTTTCGGAGATCCACAATTGACGAAGAGCGTGGTCTCCTGCGAGGTTTGCGACCCCGATTTCCAAGCCGTGACCCGTGATCGCCTCACGGAGAATGGCGAGGCGATCGCCTTGCTCTAGGACCCAACGATGAAGATTTTCACAGCCCCGCCCGAAACATGGGAGCAGATCCACCTGATCCATGAAACGGTCTATACGTATTCCGCACCCGTATCGTTCTCTCCCCACCGTCTCGTCCTGCGCCCGCGGGAGAACCATGATATCCGGCTGAACACGATGCAGCTCAACACGTTTCCGGAATGTGAGATCAGGTGGCACCGGGACATGCTGGACAACTCCATCGCGGTTGCCGAGATCTCTGGAGCACGGCCAGCGAACTCCGGATTGTCAGCGAGTTCACTGTCAGCATTCCGCCCGAGGATCCGAATGCGCGGGCTCCTATATTCGTTACCCCACCCGTCAGTCGTCGCCGGGATCGAGCAGATGGTGGCGGTTCCTTATCTCCAGTATATCTACCCGCCGGAGGTGGACACCCTCCGGAAATGGTTCACCGCCTCCGGTCTCGCGCCGAAGCCGGGACAGAAAGCCGCGATTTTCGATGACATGGCCATCCTGATCCATCGCACCATCAAGTATCTGCGGCGCGAGGTGACAGGTGTCCAGTCGCCGGCGGAAACGCTCAAGCTCGCCAGCGGATCCTGCCGTGATATGGCCGTCCTCATGATGGAGACCAGCCGGGCCCTGGGTTACCCGGCTCGCTTTGTCAGCGGATATATGGAAAGTGGGAACTCCAACGTAGGGCGCGGTTCCACCCACGCCTGGGCGGAAATCTATCTGCCGGATCACGGATGGACCGGGTACGACCCATCCATTGGAAAAAGGGTCGGCTCCGCTCATATCGCGGTGGGTGTCAGTCACCACCCCAGGGGCGTCATGCCGGTCAGTGGCGGGTTCCTGGGTCTTTCCGGCATCGGAACCAACCTGAAGGTGGGGATCAGCACAAGGAGGCTTCCTCCGCTGGACTCCGACGAGCCCTCTTCGGTCAACGGGAGCCAGGGAACCCGGAATACCGAAACCATGCAAAGTCAATAGTAAGCCAGTAATTATAATTGACATTTCCGTAGGATCTGCGCGTATTCGTCATTGTTATGACCAGCAGTGACGATCTGAACAAACTCTTTGAGGCAGCCTTGGGAGACAAGCAGGCACCCAGCCGTTACGGCACCCCGGAGGAGCAGAAGAAATTCAGCCCCGTCCCGGTTCATCAGCAGCAGGCTCCCGCGCCGGCGCAGCAACACGGATTTCAAGCGCCTCCCGCGCCGAACGCTTTCCAGGCCGCTCCTCCCGCCCCGGGCTACGTGCAGCCTCCCGCGAGCGCGTTTCAAACAACCCCGGCTCCGCAGACGCCACAACCTTTCCAACAGCCCGCGTTCGCCCCTGCACCAGCTCCCGCTCCGGAGCAACCCGCCGATGATCTGGTCTCGCTGGACAATCGCGGACAGGCATCCCTGGAGACCGGTATCAGTGCCGAGCTTGGTGCGATCATGGACGCCAAAATCGCAAGGGCGAAACGCAAGCGCAAGCGAAGCCTGATTCTGATGGCGCTCTTTTTTGTCGGTGGCACCGGGGGATCAGCCGCTTGGGTGGCCGCCAATCCGGAGCGCATCGACGCCATGAAGAAAGTCGTGGCCGAAATTAAATCCGTCGGAGACATCCAGGGAATGGTCGAAAAATATCAGAAGGCGCTCGACAAGATCGCCGTTCGTGGCGAGCAGATCAATGAGGCCACGCTTTCGATGGGGGTTGATCCCGCGTCCGCGGAGAATATGGCGGATCAGGGCTTCGACAAGGAGATGCGCGAGATGATGGGAGAAGACGGCGGTCCCACCACCGCCGCCCGGAACGCCAAGCTCCAGGAAAAATTCAAACACGTCCAGGAAGGCGGCAGTCTCATGGGAGGGCCGGAGGCGAAAGCGGCCGCGGCGGGCGGAAAGGAGGATTAGCAAAGCCCGGCCCGGACGAAAGCGGGACTCCACCGATCCTCTACTTTGAGGCTGGCGAAAGCTGCGATACCCGGTAGGCTTTGGCGCAACGGCACTCCCGGACGTCATGAAAAACAAGCCTGCGGAATCCTCTGACGCCCCGAGAGCGGAGTGGAGCTCGGACGGTTCCGAAACGGTTCTCAAGCTCTCCGGCAACTGGCTCAGGGGAAGCGCCATGTCCGTATCCGGAGACGGCGGAAAAGGCTGGCCGGACAAATTTCAGGCAGGGGAACTCGGGCGTTTCGACTCCATGCTTCCCGCCTGGCTCCTGCGCACGCTCCGCGAAAAAGAGGTGAAGAAGCCTACCCTCGAAGGTCTTCCCGCGGATCTTCGCGGCCTCATGGAGCTGGCTTTGAAAGTCCCTGAACGCAGCGAGGCGAAATCGCAGGAAGACGATCCCGGCGGACTCCACCTCCTCGGACTCCGCTCGACCGCCGCCTGGCAAGCGGTGGAATCCGTCCTCGAATTCACAGGGGACACCGTCCGCTCCACAGCCAGGTTTTTCGTGGGGAAAGCCAAATTCCGCAGCTCGGATTTCTGGCTCACCGTTCAGGAATGCGGCATCGGCGCCCTGCCCATCGTCGCTCTCATCAGTTTCCTCATCGGCATGATTCTCGCCTTCGTCGGAAACGTCCAGCTCGCCGATTTCGGAGCAAGTCTCTACGTTGCCGATCTTGTAGGCATCGCCATGGTCCGGGAAATGGGTGTGATGATGACGGCGATTATCATGAGCGGCCGCACCGGTGCCGCCTTCGCCGCGCACATCGGCAGCATGAACGCGAACCAGGAAATCGACGCTCTGAAAACCTTCGGCTTCAACCCCTTTGATTTCCTCGTCCTTCCGCGCGTCTTCGCCCTCGTCCTGATGATGCCCGTCCTTACGATCTACTCGAACGTGATCGGCATCCTCGGCGGCATGCTGGTGGCCGCGGCGGCCGGCATCCCTCCGAGTCTTTTCTGGGCGGAACTACTGACGGCCGTGGATCTCACCCAGGCATCCCTCGGTGTTTTCAAAAGCGTCTTCTTCGGAGTCGCCATCGCCGTCAGCGGCTGCCTCCAGGGGATGAACTCGGGCGGCTCCTCGGCGGCCGTCGGCCAGGCTACTACCAGAGCCGTAGTAGCATCCATCACCGCCATCATCGTCCTCGACTCCGCCTTCGCGGTCATTTTCACCATCCTGGAAATCTGACAAATGGAAGCACCAGACAAGGAATCGAAAATCTCCGTCCGCGACCTCACCATGGCCTTCGGAAGTTTCGTGGTGATGAAGGATCTGAATTTCGACGTGAAGGAGCGTGACATCTTCATCATCATGGGCGGCAGCGGTTGCGGAAAAAGCACACTCCTGCGCCACATGATCGGACTGAAGGAGCCCCGCAAAGGCTCCATCTTTTACGAAGGGGAGAATTTCACGGACGCGGCCCCGGAGGAACGCCTACGCCACATCCGCCGTTTTGGAGTGATGTATCAGTCCGGCGCACTCTGGTCTTCGATGACCCTCGCGGAGAACATCACCATGCCCATTGAGGAGCACACCGATCTCAAGCCCGGTGAGATCCGGGATCTCGCCTACTACAAGCTCGCGCTCGTCGGACTCTCCGGCTACGAGGACTACTATCCCGCACAGGTCAGCGGCGGCATGAACAAACGCGCCGGAATCGCCAGGGCCATGGCGCTCGATCCCGACATCCTCTTTCTCGACGAACCCGGTGCCGGCCTCGATCCGCTTAGCTCCCAGCGCCTCGACGAACTCATCCTCCGCCTCCGTGATTCGATCGGCTCCACCTTCGTCATCGTCACCCACGAGCTCGCCAGCATCTTCGCCATCGCCAACAACTCCGTTTTCCTCGATACTAACACCAGAACCCAGGGCGCCACCGGGGATCCGAAAGATCTCCGCGACTCCTCCGAAAACGAAACCGTCCGCCTCTTCCTGAACCGGGGGGACACCCCGGAAAACCAATCATCACAATGAGTAAAAAAGCCAGCTCCACAATGATCGGCGTCTTCACGCTGCTCGGCCTTCTCATCGCCGCGGCGGCGCTAGTGATGCTGGGTGCCGGGAAAATTTTCGAGAAAACCCACAAGATCCAGCTCTACTTCGACAAAAGTGTCTATGGTCTCCAGGTCGGCTCCGACGTCCGCTTCGGCGGAGTCCAGATCGGGCAGCGTGGATTCCATCAGCGTCATCATCGATACCACTGGAGAACCGGAAAATCATCCCGGTCGTCGTCAAGCTTACGGAAAAGGATCTCCGCAGCGTCGCCGGCGGGGGAGGCGAGGGGGTTCTCGACTTTTCATCCGACGAGGGAGTCCGGAAAGCCGTGCAGCAAGGCCTCCGCGCTGGCATGAAACAGCAGAGCCTCGTCACAGGGCAGCTCTACGTGGAGTTCGACATCAACCCGGATGCCCAGGGTTTCACATACGCGGGTGCGAAGGAATCCGAGTATCCCGTCGTCCCCACCGTTCCCACGGAGATCGACGAACTTATCTCCGGCATCACCGACGGTCTGAAAAAAATCAACGATCTCGACATCGCCGGACTCATGACGGAAATGCGCGATGTCCTGAAAGGAGCGAACAAACAGATCGCGGAGCTGGATCTGAAAGAGATCAACGAGAACCTCACCGGCATCACCCGCGATGTCCGCACCCTCACCTCGGACGAGAAACTCCAGACCTCCCTCGCCAATCTCGATGCCGCGCTCATCGAGATCCGCGAACTTAGCGCGAAGGCGAACCGCAACGTGGACCCCCTCCTTGAAGATATTAGACTCCTGGCGGAAGACACCAAAGCCAGTCTGAAAAAAGTCGAGGCCACCGCCGATGAACTCTCGAAGATCAGCGACCCGCGCTCACCCATGCTTCTGAATTTCCAGAATCTCCTCCACGAAACCGAAACCGCGTCCCGCGCCCTCCGCGAGCTGACGAACGACCTCAAGCGAAACCCCAACAGCCTCCTGCGCGGCAAAGACTCCGAATGAAACTTCTTCTCCTTCTCCCGACGTTCGCCCTCACCGCCTGCTCCATCCTCGCCCCCGTCGCGGACGATCCCGTCCGCCATCTCCTCGAGGCATCGGTCTGCCGGGAAAACACCCGTTTCCGCCAGCCCGTCCATCGCCGTCGCAAGACCCTCCCTCCCGCCATACCTGGAACGGGTGGAACTCGTGACACGAACCGGCGACGGTCGCCTCGAAGTCCACGAAAAAAACCTTTGGTCGGAGCCGCTCGACGCCGCGATCACCAGGGTGGTTGCGGACAATCTCCGCCGCATCACCGGCTCCACCAACATCCAGCCCTCCACCAATTTCATCACCCGCGACTACACCGCCCTCGTGGAAATCCGCATCGAGCGTTTCGACCCGCTCCCGGACGGCAGCCTGCTTCTCGAGTGTACCTGGAAAGTCCAGCCCATCGCCGGAGGCGACGCCTCGCCCCGGGCATTCCGCACCACCATCCCCATCCAGCCGCCGGTGGAAGATGATTTCAACAGAATGGCTCCGCGCATCACCGCCATGAACGAAGCCCTGACCCGGCTCTCCCGCACGATCTCAAAGAGCTTGTGAGACGGCCGGGGAACGGATCATGATCCGGAAACCAGTCAGGAAAAGGGAGTGGCAGAGCAGGCAAGGCAGGGCAGGGATGGCTTTCCAAGCCGTCCGGGAAAGGGTGCTGCACGATCCCAGATAAAAGCATCACCCTCCCGCCTTCCAAGCCCTTTGAAAACCGGCATCCAGGCAGTGAGCAACCAAAGGGGTAACGCGTCCACAATACGAACGGCGCGGAGCGACCGTCCCTGCCTGCTTTGCACCGCGCAACCGCTTCCCCCCCAAGCCCCATGAACCCCGGACGGAAAACAGCCCCATTCCGCCTCCATCCCATCCTCCTCCAAATGCTATCCCCCATCCCGCTGACTTTCTCTTTCCGCTCGGAGTCATTTCGTGAATAATAGCAGTGGGGTGCTTGACCGTGTGGGTGCCTCCAATACAATCGGAACGCTTTACGTGATCGTGGCGGAAATCGAAGGAGAACTGGAGGAAACCATGATTTTACCAAACAAACTCAACATCACTCACCAAGCCGCCCTCGCCCGGGCGGAGGAAGAGATCAGCAAGCGGAAGGCCAAGCAGCTCTTTGATTCCGGAGATATCGGGATGGTAGGGGTAGGAACCTATGAGGGACTGGCTTTCATTCACCGGTATCTCTTTGGGGAGATTACCCCTTCGCAGGGAAATTGAGGGAAGTGAACATGTCCAAGGGAAACTTCCGCTTCGCATCCGTCATGTTCCTCAAGCCCAGCCTGGAACACATCGACAACATGCCCCAAAGCACCTTTGAGGAGATCGTTGGAAAATGTGGAAATGAACGTCGCCCACCCATTCCGGGAGGGCAATGGCAGAGCCACCAGAATCTGGCTCGACCTCATCTTCAAGCAGGAGCTCAAGCAAGTGGTGGACTGGAACCTTATCGACAAGGAAGACTACCTCATGGCAATGCAGCGCAGCGTCGTCAAAGACATCGAGATCAAGCACCTGCTCAAGAACGCCCTCAGCTCACGGATCGACGACAGGGAAGTTTACCTCAAAGGCATCGACGTCAGCTACTACTACGAAGGATACACCACCTTCAAAACAGACGAGCTTTGACGGGTGAAAAACGGATCGCTGGAGAAGCGGCCGATGGAACGCCGCCTCCGGCAGGGATGGCTTTCCAAGCCGTCCGGGAAAGTGTGCGGCACGATCACGGGTAAAAGCATCACCCTCCCGCCTTCCAAGCCCTTTGAAAACCGACATTTTGGCAGTGAGCAACCAAAGGGGCGGCGTGAGCACAACGCGGACGGCGCGGAGCCACCGTCCCTGCCGTCGCGGGCAGGCAGGGATGGCTTTCCAAGCCGTCCGGGAAAAGGTGCGGCACGATCCCGAGAAAAGCTTCACCCTCCCGCCTTCAAAGCCCTTCGCATATCGGCATTCGGGAGATTAGCAACCAAAAGGGGGCGGCGTGAGCACAACGCGGACGGCGCCGAGCGACCATCCCTGCCTTTGCTTATGCCCAGCCTTGCCGATTGGGTGGGCGCCACACGTGCTGCCATTCTTCGAAGGACTTCACCAACCCAGCCCGAACCGGGTTTTCGCGGATATAAATCCATTTGTTCGCCAGATCCTCTTCGCTGCGAATTCGGTGATCGAAGAAATCACGTTGCCAATCGATCCCTAGTTTTCGGGCGGTGAAGCGCTTCCAGTTCCCGATGCTCTCTTTCATTCCATCGCCTCTTTCCCAATCGAACGCGATCATGGCATGAAGGTGGTCAGGCATGAGAAGGACGATGGAGGCGTGCCATGCCTGCCGATCGTTCTGGAAACGGAAGGATTGGAAAATGCCCTCGGGTGTTTCCCCCTTTGTGAGCTGGGGCACTCCTCGCTTCGCGCAATTGATGGTGATGAAAAACGTGGCGGAAGTGCCAACCAGGACGGTGGATCATGGCTCCCGCCTCTGACTTTCCGGACTGGCTTTCCCTCTTCATCCATTTCCCAAACCTGGGGAAGGATGCGGAGAAATACGATCCGAAAATGCCCAGCCTCCGACAGGGATGGCTTTCCAAGCCGTCCGGAAAAGTGTGCGGCAGGATCCAGTGTGAAAGCATCAACCTCCCGCCTCTCAAGCCCATTGAAAACCGGCATTTTGGCAGTGAACAACCAAAGGGGCGGCGCAAGCACAATACGGACGGCGCGGAGCGACCATCCCTGCCGTCGCGGGCAGGCAGGGATGGCTTTCCAAGCCGTCCGGGAAAGGGTTCGGCACGATCCAGCGTAAAAGCATCACCCTCCCGCCTTCCAAGCCCTTTGCAGACCGGCATCCAGGTGGTGAGCAATCAAAGGGGTAGCGGATCCACAACACGGACAGCGCGGAGCGAACATCCCTGCCCATACCCCAACCCGAGTCTTCCCTTCAGAATTCCAGCGTCTCAGTTTTTCAGATTTACCCGGAATCCTTCCGCCTCCATCCCTTCCTCCTCCAAATGCTATCCCTCATCCCCCTGACTTTTTTCTTCCCGCCCGGAGACGTGCGGTTAGAAATGGCAAACAAATGCTTGGTGAATAGGAACCTTTGGGATGGCACTGAACACATCTTGCGTTTTCCTTGTAGCCGCAAGGCAAGTAATTATCCCCAATGAACAGCAAGGAAATCAACCGGGAGTCAGGAAGGCGTTTTGAAATGCTTCTTCGCCCCAATTGGGCTCTGCGTTCTCAGGAAGACCAAGAAGACTACGGAGTCGATGCCGAGATAGAAGTCAGAGATTCCAAGGACAAATCAACTGGCATACTGTTCAAGATTCAAATCAAGGGATTTGAAAAAGGTTCATTCAAGAGGAACGGGAAGCTTGTTTACAGAAAAGCCTCTGTAGAACGCTTTAAATACTACACGGAACAACTTGAGATACCCACATTATTTGTTGCGTATGATCTGGCTACGGATTCCTGCTACTGGTTGAGAATTCAAGGTTCACGAACAGTTGAAAAGGCATTGGCCGAAGCATCTAAAAAGCGTCAGAAGACATTTACAGTAGATTTTCCAATTGAAAATCGCTGGTCGAGAGAAAGTTCTGTAATCACCGCAATTGTTGAGGCAGTCGGCGCTAGTTCGGACAGTATAGCACTCAGGCAAATCCGAAAGATTTCTCCGAATGCGATTCGCGAGATTGCTAGCGATGCACAAACGGCTGGCGATTTGGAGGCACGCTTCCGGAAATTGGCGGGTTTAGCTGCGAACCAAAAGATTGAGCGTCTTATTGAATCAGGAGACTGTCAGGCTGCTTTTGATGAGTCAGATATCATTTTTAAAGACGTGAAAGAAATGCCGGATATCCGTATTTCAGCGGCTCTGACAATCGTACATGCAGTCAATGCTATTGAGCTTGAAGACAATAAACCTAGTCGGAAGCTCAAGGTGAGTGACTTGAGGATACAGATTGCCGGCGATATCCTCAGACTCTCCAGAGATAAGAGAGCAAGCTCTCATCTTAGATTATACGCTGTTGCTTACGCCCGGATTGCACGTCTTAGACGCAATGGAGAATCATTCAAAGCACTCGTCCTGAGCGAAGAGTTTCAAAAGACCGGAGGCGCAGATTTAATCTTGCCGTTCACAGAACTCCAACGAGTTGATTGTGGGAGCCGGATAACCAGAGACTTTGTGGCCATCCAGAGGTGGTTTCATAAGCTATCTGAGACCGACTGGGTCTTTCTTGCCCCTTATGTTTGGAGCGATTGGGCTGGGAGCATGGTTAGCTTTCTGTGGGCATTGAGAAAGGCGGATAAACACGAGCTTGCAAACCAATACGTGGTTGAGATGGATCGGATCTTTGCGGCTTGCTTTACAGTAATCAAACTGAACCAAGATAGGGAAGAGGCCTTCCGACAGCTGAGGAATAACGGTTTACATTTTGTTTCCATTTCATTGCTTTCCGATAAGCAGGGTTCAAAACTTAGGATCGATAAGCTGGTGGAAATTGTGGGGGAAGAGCTATCGGAGGAATATTGTAGGAAGGCTCTGTCTGAGATTACCGCTTCCATACGTGATTTGGAAAAGTCTGCGAACGAAATTCCGCCTATGAATCTGGAAGAAACAAAGGAGTTCTATGAGGAGATGGCACGGGGGCTGGGCTACGATTTGGACGACAAGGAGAGTAAGTTTGCCGAGGCTGTTCGAATTGGTCTTAGAGACCTCGACCCGTCGCGAGTTGCCAAGACTTGCAAACATATTTATTTGACGACGACCTCAGGTGGGATTCCTGCGATGGAGTTAGGAATGCCAACTGCAGGATTCAAAAAAATTCGTTGCTTGAAACACGGCCATGCAGTCGAGGGACTCGAGCTGGATCGAGTATTTGAGACATTTTCAAAATTCTTTCCTTGGGAGGCAGATCGTGTTTGCTGTGAAACATGTAAAGATATCTCGCCGCATGAAGCGGGTTGGAATTGGTCGGATGGGTGGAGTCAGGCGCAGCACAAACGATACTTAGAGGAAGCATCAAAGAGAAAAGCACCTGAACAATAAACGGTAGGCACAATAAAAATGAGATCATCGGTCGTTCCGGCGACTAGTCCGGGGACGCACCATCTCCTCACTCCATCACGACCAGCAGATCATCGGAGTCCACCTGGATGCCTTTTTTGACGAGGATGTCCTTGATGGTGCCGTCGGTGGGGGCGGAGATGGTGGTTAGCATTTTCATGGCTTCGATGATGACGAGTTTGTCGCCTGCTTTTACCTCGGTGCCGGGGGAGACTGCGATTTCCGTGACCATGCCGGGGAGGGGAGCGGAGACGTGGGAGGGGTTTGCTGGGTCGCCCTTCTGTCTGGCGGCGGTGGCGGTGGTGGAGAGGGATTTGTCGACGACGATGGATTCGCGGGGCATGCCGTTGAGCTCGTAGAAGAGGGTGCGGCGGGCTTCGTCGTCGGGCTCGCCGACGGAGATGAGCTTGATGATGAGGATTTTCCCGGGGTCGATCTCGACTTCGATTTCCTCGCCGATCTGGAGACCGTAGAAGAAGGCGGGGGAGGGGAGCTTGGTGAGATCGTCGTATTCCTTGCGGGATGCCTGGAAGTCCTTGAACACCGCCGGATACATGAGGTGGGAGTAGAGGGCATCCTGACGGCGGGGACTGGAATTGGGGAGTTGCCCGAGATGTGAGGAGGCGGCGACTTCTTCGAGATCGACGGGCTCGGCGAGTTCGCCGGGGCGCTTGGTGGTGATCCTGTGGTTGGCCGAGGACGACTTTCTGGACATCGGCAGGCCAGCCGCCATCGGGCTGGCCGAGGCCGCCGGAGAGCATGTCGATGACGGACTCGGGGAAGTCGATGGAGCCGGGCTTGATCTTGGTGACGTCGGCGGCCTTGATGCCTCGGGTGACGAGGAACATGCACATGTCGCCGACGACTTTCGAGGAAGGGGTGACCTTGATGATATCGCCGAAGAGCTGGTTCACCTCGGCATAGGTGCGGGCGATTTCGCGCCAGCGGTGGCCGAGGCCCATGGCGTTCGCCTGCTCGCGGAGGTTGGTGTATTGGCCGCCGGGCATTTCGTGCTCATAGACCTCGGCGGTGCCGGAGCGTGGGGCGGAATCGAAGGGCTTGTAGAAGCCGAGGACGTGCTCCCAGTAGTCGGAGATTTCATTGAGCGCATCGAAGTCGAGGCCGGGATCCTGCTCGGAGGAGGCGAGGGCGGCGCAGACGGAATTGAGGTTCGGCTGCGAGGTGGAGCCGGACATGGAAGCGATGGCGAGATCCGCGATATCGACCCCGGCGCGGGATGCGGCGATGACGGAGGCGGCGTTGAGGCCGGAGGTATCGTGGGTGTGGAAATGGATGGGGATGCCGATTTCCTGTTTCAGGGCATGGACCAAGTTGTAGGCGGCCTGCGGCTTGCAGAGGCCGGCCATGTCCTTGATGCAGAGGATGTGTGCGCCCATTTTCTCCACTTCCTTCGCCTTGGCGATGTAGTAGTCAAGGTCGTATTTCGAGCGGGCGGGATTGAGAATATCGCCGGAGTAGCAGATGGCGGCCTCGCAGATGGATTTCCCATGCTCGCGGACGGCTTCCATGGCGACCTTCATGTTCGGAAGGTAATTCAGCGAATCGAAGATGCGGAAGATGTCCATCCCGCTGTCGGCGGAGTGTTTGATGAAACCGGCGACGACGTTGTCCGGGTAGTTCGAGTAGCCGACGGCGTTGGAGCCGCGGAAGAGCATCTGGAAAAGGATGTTCGGCACCTTCTCGCGAAGCCGGCGGAGGCGCTCCCACGGATCCTCGTTGAGGAAACGCATGGCGGTATCGAAGGTGGCTCCGCCCCACATTTCCAAGGAGAACATCTCGGGCGTGCGGGTGGAATACGCTCCGGCGATCTTCAGCATGTCATGCGTGCGCATGCGGGTGGCGATGAGCGACTGGTGGGCATCGCGCAGGGTGGTGTCGGTGATCAAGGAAGCGTTTCTCGTTTAGGATCCACTGGATGAACTTTTCGGGGCCGAGCTCTGGAGGAGGGTTTTGGTCGGGTCCGAGTGGTCGTGATCAGTGACTTGGGAAGCGCGGCGGGCAACATGATCTCGGTGGGGCGGTAGCCTTTGGCGTGGGGGTTGCCGTTTACCGTGATCTCGGAAAGGTAGGCGAGGGTGCGAGTGGCGCGGTCGCGGCGGCGGGAGAACTCGAAGAGGGAGGCCTTGGTATCGATGAGCTTGGTGTGTGCCTGCCCGGCGCGGAAGGTGTCATCCGCGATGATGTTTTCGAGGAAGGGGATGTTGGTTTTCACGCCGCGGATGCGGAACTCGCGAAGGGCGCTGCATGCGCTGGCAGGCGGTTGGGAAGCTGCGGCCCATGGTGGTGAGCTTCACGAGCATGGAATCGTAATACGGCGTGATGACGGAGCCGGCATCGCCGGAGGCGGCATCGAGGCGGACGCCGAAGCCTGCGGCGGATCGGTAGTTCAGGATGCGGCCGTAATCGGGCGCGAAGTTTTTCTCCGGATCCTCCGTGGTGATGCGGCACTGGATGGCGAAGCCGTTGCAGGGGATCTTGTCCTGCTCAGGGATGGCGATTTCCTCACCGAAAATGGAATTCCCCTGGGCGACTAGGATCTGTGAGCGGACGAGATCGATGCCGGTGACGCACTCGGTGACGGTGTGCTCGACCTGGATGCGGGGGTTCATCTCGATGAAGAACCAGTCGTTCTGATCCATGTCGTAAAGAAACTCGACGGTGCCGGCGTTGTCGTAGCCGATGCCTGCGGCGAGTTTGACGGCGGCATCGCAAAGCTCCTTCCGCACGACGGGGTCGAGGTGCATGGCGGGGGCGACTTCGACGACTTTCTGGTAGCGGCGCTGGACTGAGCAATCGCGCTCGTAGAGGTGGACGGTGTTGCCGTGCTGGTCGCCGAGGATCTGAACTTCGATGTGCTTGGCGCGCTTGATGTAGCGCTCGAGGAAGACGGCGGGGTTGCCGAAGGCGTTTTCCGCCTCGGCACGGGCCTCGGCAAGGAGGCCGGGGAGCTCGGAAGGTTTCTCCACGACGCGCATGCCGCGCCCGCCACCACCGAAGGCGGCCTTGATGATGAGCGGGAAGCCGATTTCGTGGGCGATGGTGAGGGCTTCGTCGGGATCGGTGACCGGCTCCTCGGTGCCGGGAAGGGTGGGGACGGAGAACTTGTGGGCGAGCGCGCGGGCGGCGGTTTTGTCGCCCATGTTTTCCAACAGATCCGGGAAGGGCCGATGAAGGTGATGCCATCACGGGCGCAGGCGCGGGCGAAGGCGGGATTTTCCGAGAGAAAGCCGTAGCCCGGGTGGATCATGGTCACACCCTTGGACTTGGCGAGTTTCACGATGCCCTCGTAATCGAGATAGGCGCCGACCGGGCCTTTCGAGGAATCGAGCTGGTAGGCTTCGTCGGCCTTGAAGCGGTGGATGGAAAAGCGGTCTTCCTCGGCGAAGATGGATACGGTGCGGAGACCGAGTTCGGTGGCGGCGCGAAAGATACGGATGGCGATTTCGCCGCGGTTCGCGGCCATGAGTTTGCCGGGCTTCTGTGGGTTTGAATACATGGGGAGATTGAAAACCCGCCAGTGGAAAATTCAAATCTCAAAAGGTACGCCTGAGTTTGGGAACAGGGCGCGAATTACTGCAAGATTAGTCCTGCGGGTTTCCGTAAACCTAAAGCGACGGGGATCATTGCGAAAATAACACCCACAAATCCCGCTAGAACGATGATCGCAATATCGGATGCTGGTATGTCCGGCATTGAAGTTGCACTAAGACCAATGGACTGGAGCTAGGGTCCCAGCCATGCTATAGATTGGAGACCACACGGCGGTAACAATAGAAATACCGGCGAGAACTAGGAGTAGGTTTTCGAGAAACATGTGGAACAGAAGGATGATAGATGGCGTGCCAAAGCTCTTCAATAGAGCGAGAAGGTAGGAGTCCTGCCGATATTCAAGCCATGCGATGCTTCCCAAGGTTAGGGCAAGGATGATTCCGCAGCCTAAGACGATCAAAGTGCGGACGATCCCTTGGATTTTGGTGATTTGTTCGAGGTTTTTTAGAATATCAAGCGCGGATATAATTTTGATCTGTCGATTCTCTGCCTTGTAATATGCTGTGACATTTTCAACGAAGCTTTCGACTTCCTCAATATTTTTGAGATTTGCGATCATGTGGTTGATGAAGCCACTGGTAAGTTGTCCTTCAATCATCTCGACTGGAATAGTGGCTACCGTTTCCATCGCAAGACCTCTGCGAATCCATGCTGGAACGGGTCTCACATCCGCGACTGTTCGTCTGGTGCCTAGAGCGATTCCGACCGACTGACCTTGATAAACGGGATTATCCGAGAGTAGCCAAACAGCGGGGGGTAGCTCAAAGTTCTCAGTTTGCTGAAACTCTGAGAGTGACGAGGTGAAGGCCAGTAGCGGGACATTCCTATCGCCGTCCACGACCACGGAGACGAATGGTTGGCGAATCTGCTTTATGACGTCGCTTCCGTATCGTTCAGACCAGAAAACCTCTTCCTCGTAAGTCCGCCGGAGAATTGTAGGTGCACGGTCTTTCGTCACGAACTCACTTACGGAAACGCTATAGACGGAGTTCTTGGCAAGTTGGTCACGTAGTTCCCGTTCGATTTCCGCAAACATGGTCAAGACCCCAATGGCCAAAAAACCGAGAAGCATGGGAATGAGAATCTTGCTGAAGGGCGAGACGGGATACTCAAGCCAGCGTCTGAAGGTGTTCTTCCACAGGTAAAAAGGTATTAAAGTCCAGGATTTCATCGGCAATGGGATCTAGTCGCCTATCGTGAGTTGCGATCAGGCAGACGGAACCTGGCGCGAGAGTGTTTTTGATAGCTTTTGCGATCACCTGCGTATTGAGGTCATCAAGACCTGATGTAGGCTCGTCGAGAAGTAGAATAGTAGGTTTTTTCGCAAGCGCCCGTGCGATGCTGGCACGTTGCTGCTGCCCGCCCGAAAGCTTGGAGGGGATTGATTTGGCGTAGTCTGCAAGCCCAAGCGTATCAAGCCAGGTTGCCACTTCTCCAATGTCCTCTCCTGCCATTTCAACAGCAAGACTGACATTGCGTTCCACGCTGGCGAGGGGAAGCAGATTGAGTTGCTGGAAAACGAATCCAATTTCAAACCGAAGAAAACGAGGACTACCGACTTTGTGAGGAGAGTCGGTTCGAATACTGCCTTCGGTGGGTGAAATGAGACCCGCGACCAACCGGAGAAGCGTGCTTTTACCACAGCCAGAAAAGCCCTTTGCAAGGGTTATGCCAGGCATGAGCTCTAAATTCAGGCTCTCAAAGACTTCAGTTCTCGATCCCGGATAACGGTAGCGTATATCCTTTAGGCTAATTTTCATCCTTGGGCATGACGGCTATAGTCTGAGGAGCCCACCTGAAGCACGGTGCTTCCTGGCCACAGGCTCATGACTAATCCGTTCCAACCACTGCTGGAAAGAACGTCCGAGTTGGCGAAAGTGATGTCCTTTTTAAAGATTAGCCGGACTGGGGTCTTGAATTTCCGGTAGATATGAACCAGTCCACTCTGACCAGAGGAATGACGGGCGTCTTTGATGGAGGTATCTTGAATGGTGAAAACGTAGTTTTGGACGATTTCGCCTCCGGTATCTACTTCGTCTGTGCGGTCAAAGTCTCCAGCGATTAGGCTCCCGGTTGTGGGTTCTTGAAGAAAAACAAGGATATCTTCAGGTTTGATTTGAGAGAGTACTGGGCTTGTCGCTTTGACGACGATTTCATATTTGCTGTCATCCACGAGCGTGGCGAGGTGTTGATTCCCGGTCACCCAAAGTAATCCATCCGGTTTATTTCTATCTACAACCGCTTGTTTCAGTGAATCACTGAGGCGAAGTTCTCCATCAAACTCGGCGATCAGACGCGAGCGTTTTTCAAGCGCGAGGAATTGCTTCTGCTTCTGGGTAATCAAGAGCTTGCCTTCAGCCTCTGCGATATCCACATCACGTTGCAACGTTTTGGGATCAGCTTGTTTTTTAAGCAACTTCAGTCGCTCGTCAATTTTTGCGATTGAGTCACTGGCTCGCTTTCTAAGTTCTTCGGGAATGGACGGATTTTCCGAAGCATCAATCAGTTTTTGTCGCTGGCTCTCCGTTTTGTTAATCTCGAGAGCCTGTCGGAGGCGGGTATCAAGGGTGTCCCCAGCTACTTTATCCATCTTCTGTTGCAGTTTTTCTTTCTCAAGATTGAGGCTGCTCCGTTCGATATCAATTTGCTCCGGATCTATTACAGCCCACAGTTCACCCTTTTTGAGGGGTTGTCCGTCCTTCGCTTGGAGAGAGAAAAATCCATCCAAGGTGGCTCGCACCTGTCGGTATGCCGCGGGGCGGATGCTGCCTTCTTCTAATCCCATCCAGATTCGATTCGTCTCCGGATAGCTTTTCAAAGGCTTGACCTCCGCAGCGCCCGAAAAATGGCTGAAGGCAACGAACAAATAAAGTGTGTAGCTCGTAAGTTTGTTAGTTCCAGAAAGTTTCATCCCAAATTACAAATTGCAGATCCAGATTTTGGCGCTGACGGCGGTTTTCAATCAACCGAATCTCCAAATCGGAACGGCGGTCCAGGTCTCCGATGACGATTTCAGGTTCGTCAGAGCCGGGTCGCGCCAGACGTATGATCTCTTTCTCAAGATAGAGGCTCTCTTTGGTCAAAGATTCACAATTTTCAATCAGCTGCAGCAACCTTGATCCTTCGCTTTCCGCTCTGAGTCGCAATTGCTCGCGGGTAAATTTCAGCCTAGTTTCAGCGGTTTTGATATTCTGACGACCGCCGATGTCTGTTAGGTTGAAAGATTTCGAAGCTCCGGAAAATAGCTGCAGATTGTCACTCGAAAAATTAGTCGTTGTATTTGATGAATATATTGGTGGGGTGCTTAACCCGAAATTTATGAAAGGCCACTGTTGGAATTTTACTTGCTCCACGCTTAAAATTGCACTCTCAATTTGGATGGCTTGCAAGTTCAACGCAAGCTTGCCGAAATTTTCCCCGATGACGATTCGCCTATATCGCCCAGCATAGGAAATTTTCGGAATGCGGCCAGTCAGCTTCCAGTTCGATCCCGGAGTGTTGAGCAACTGGTTGATAGATAGGCGGTGGTAGAGGCGCTGACGTTCAATGCCTTGCAATTCCACAGTCACCAATCTCACCAGTTCATCAACCTCACTCGACTGGCTGTGAAGAAGTGATTTTAGGCGCTGCTCATAAGCGGCCTGCGCTTGGTCAAGCGCCTCGCCCTCGATGAATGTCGAATAAAGCTGAGTGTAAGCCCTTCGTTTATCTAATTCATGAGACCAGATCGCATTCTGTTGCTGAAGCGAGGTGGAATAGAGAGCCGCATAAAAATCGAAGGGACTGGGGATGTTGAAATTTGCTTGAAGGCTCGCATCTAAGTCGTTTGAACTTAAATTAGTGAGTTGGGAAATGCTCGATCCGATGTTCACGAAGCTAGACACGCGCGGCACTAGACCCAACCATTGCTGAGTTTTCTGTTTTTTGGAGACTTCAACCTGCTGTCTAGACTGCCGTAGTGAGAGGTTATCCGCCATCAACCGCTTGTAAGCGGCATTCCAGGAAATCGGTTGTGATTGCTCGGTCTGAATGCGCCCCAAGATCTCGCGAAATTCCTGCCTTTGGTGAAGAACATTGGTTTCTAGATTTTCCTCCATGCGAGCTGCCGTGCAGGCACCAAGAGCGATGGGAATCAACATCATGGCAGGCAGACCTATTGGCAGTCTCATAAAGCGGCGAAGGGACGCATGATATGCCCAACCCAGCTTGGACATGCCGAATCCATTGGACGATGGAGAAAAAGCAATTATTGGTTTAGTGGTGGAGTCACCACGCGGAAGTCTCCGCTATAATCCGGTGTGGAGCCGGTGTATGTGCCGACTTTGGAACCGTTAAACTTGAGTATGTAGCTACCGTCGACGGCGGTACCCGAGCCGCTGAGGACGAGAACGGCATCATCGGTGCCGGGTGTCCTCGTGTAAGTGTAAGCCTCAGAGTTGGTTATAATCATGCCGTTTACAGTTAGGATAGCCTCCCCGATTTCATCAGCATTCATCATGCCTCCCCCATTTGCGTCAGCAGCAAACTGGAGCGAAAAGTCAAAAGCTGGATTGTTTTGTCCGCTAATGAAACTAAATAAAGAGTTGTTCAAGGTTGCCGGAGCGATTGCGCTGGGTCGATTCGGATCGAGTGTTGGATTGTAGTTTGGAGGAACACCTCCGCCACTAGATAATGAGACAGCGGTTGAAATAAAGACGCTATCGGAAGCCGAAGCGCTGGGTAATAAGGTAACGACTGCCGCATTGGATGTGATGACTGATCCAGACGAACTAAAGGTAATATTTATTGAGACAGTTTCAGTATCTGCTGCCGCGGAGTTTGCGATGAAAAGATACACCAAGGGTCTAAAGGGGAAGGGAATATTGTTTGGAATGGTGGCAATTGCGTCTCCGGTAAGGGTCAGAGTGCCACCCGTGGAGTTGGTCGGCTGATAGGTGTATCTACCTGTTGTGATTGAACTTGGAAAAACGACATTTGTGATGCTGCTGTCCGTGCTGTTATACGGTCTGACCACCGAATTACCGGTATATGTAAAAGATCCCGTCTCAACATCGCTAGTTGTCAGCGCAGCACCTGACCCGATACTGCGTGTGAATCTAAAGGAGGCATTGTTATCCAGAGTCAAAGTGATGCCATCCAATGTTTTGGGACGTACGGTTTCCGGGGAGCCGTCGGAGCCGCTCCCCCCGCCGCCGCATTGGGTTAATGAGAGGCAACAGGCTACTATAGCGATGGTTGATACGAGTTTTTTCATAGGAGATAGATGGATCGTAATTCCCGGGACAAAAAGCTGGGCTTGCCTAGGAACCGCGGAGAGGCTGCCCACAATTCCGAGGTTGCGCCAGTTTTTTTTCAATTCTTCTGGGATTCTGCCATCAGCGCCAGGCAGCTCTGGAATCTCCCTGTCAAATATTGAACCGCCTACTATTTCCCGATGCAGAATTGGGAGAAGATCACACCGAGGAGATCCTCGGTATCGACTTTTCCGGGGATTTCGCCGAGGGCATCGAGGGCTTCGCGGAGGTCGATGGCGGCGAGTTCCGGGTCGCAACTTGTGTCCGTGAGGAGATCGAGAGCGGCGTGGAGGCTGGTGGCGGCCAGGGAAAGGGAGGCCTGGTGGCGGGCGTTGATGGCGACGGCGTGCTCGCCGAAATCCGCGTCGGTGAAATGGAGTGCCTCGCGGATTGCAGAAGACAGCTGGTCGAAACCGTCTCCGCTCAGGCAGGACAGGCGGATTGCCTGAACTCCGGCCCAGCTTGGATCCTCGCCGAGGTCGGATTTGTTCAGGACGAGGAGGTGGGTAGCATGATGGGAGGGGTACACGGCGCGCTCCGGGCGCGGCTTGCTGGCGTCGGCGATTTCCAGAAGGAGATCCGCCGCTTCGATCTGGCGGGCGGTGCGCTGGATTCCCTGCGACTCGATTTCATCGGAGGACTCGCGAACGCCCGCGGTATCGACAAGACGGATGGGGATACCGTGAAGACTGATGACTTCCTCGATGGTGTCCCGGGTGGTGCCGGCTATGTCGGAGACGATGGCTCTTTCAACGCCGAGAAGATGGTTCAGGAGGGAGGATTTTCCGACGTTCGGCTCACCGAAGATGACCGTGCGGACACCTTCCCGGAGGATGCGTCCCTGATCCGCGGTCGAGAGGAGGGAGTCTATGGTTGTGAGAATACCACCAATCCTGCCGCGTAGCTGGACGGTGGTCTGCGGATCGATGTCTTCGTCGGGAAAGTCAATCCAGGCCTCGAGGTGGGCGAGAATTTCCAGGAGTTCATCGCGAGCTGCGGTGGTTCGTTTTCCCAATGTTCCTTCCAGCTGGGAATGGGCGGCACGGATCGCAAGGCGGGTCTGCGCGGAGATAAGGTCGATGATGCCTTCCGCCTGGGTCAGATCGAGTTTGCCGTTGAGAAACGCGCGTTGGGAGAACTCACCCGGTGAGGCATGGACGGCTCCGCACTGGAGAAAGCGGGCGAGAATCTCACGCGTGACCAGAATGCCGCCGTGACCTGCGAACTCCACGGTGTTTTCCCCGGTAAACGACTGCGGATCCCGGAACACCGTAAGCAATCCGTCGTCAATCACCGCACCGGAGCTGTCGGTGATCCGGCAGCGCCGTGCAAGGCGGGGCATCGTCGAGGAAGCGATCCCACCGGAACAAGCGTCGGCGATTTCGAACGCCTCGGCGGAGATCCGAACCAGGGAGATCGCACCCATGCCGGGTGGGCTGGCGATCGCCGCGATGGTGGTGGATTTTGCCGAGGCCATGCGGGACGGGGGCTGGGTCACTCGTTGGAGGCCGTGGCCGGAATTTCCTTGCCACCCAGTCCTAGAAATTCCCAGCAGATGAACCGCTTGATCTCAAGGGTGGGATTGTCCGGCTGGCCTGTCCACACGAGTTCCACGGTCGCGGTGCGGGTGATCGGCTCGGTCTGTTTCTTGCCGCGCCAGTTGATGATGGAGAGGGCACGTCCAACCTCCGAGTCAAGGGGGACGTTGATACGGGCGGAATCGCCCATGTTCGCGGGATCGGCCAGCCTGTAAGTGAGCGTGCCCATGACACCGCGCCCCTTGTCAGGGACGTCCTCGACAATGAGCACCCGGAACGTTTCCGGGCGACCGATATCGGGAAGCTCCACGAAGCTCTGGAAAAGCCGGTATTTCGTCTGGGCAAAGACTTCCCAGTCAAGTTTCAGGCCGTCGTCCGTGCGCTTGAAGAACGCGTGCACCCGGACAGGCTCCATGGCGAAATTGCTCACCCGGGCCATCGTGCTAAGGAGAATATCCGCCTCATCCACGCCATACTGGACTTCCAGCGAGGCGAGGGGACGGAAGAAATCCTTCAGCGCAAACTGGGGCGGCTGGTCGTAGGTCATCATGAAAATCCCACGCCTGCGGTCTTCCTCGGAGAGATCCTGAACGGAAAATGAATCGGCGGGAGTGTCGGAATCATTGATTACCGTCCCGCCGAAGAAATCGGTCATTTTCGGCCTGAGGCGCTCTGAATCGATAATGTAGGGGAGCTTGCCTTCCACCGTCGTCGCCTTCATGAAGTTTCCTAACACATCGTATGCATCCTGCTGCCAACCTATGCGAATGTAGTTGCCCTCACGGATTTCCTGGTCTTCCGGGCTACCCGAAAAGTTGGGTGGCTCCACATTGATGCCCATTTGTCGGGTGATGTAAAAGACGGCGGCTCCGGCGGCGGCAATAATCAGGAGCAGACCCAACATTGCCGGAATGATCCCGCTCGACGCCTTTTTTTTCTTCGCGGGAGTTGCCGGTGCCGGCTGGGGCTGTGTCCGGTCATTGACGGCCTGAGGTGCCCCATCCCGACGCGGAGGAATACCGCTTGGCCGGGGCTGAACCGGTGCCTGGGCTGGCTGCCGAACCGGCTCGGATCCCGGGGCTGGAGCGGGTTGTGACGCCGGTGGCGGCTGGGTGACAGGCGTCTGCGGGGAAGCCGGTTCCGGAGGGGGAGGGGAAACGATGGTTCCCTGGCAGTGCGGGCACGGCCCCGTGGTTGAAGGGAGCGAAAACGGAATGACAATACGCCCGTTGCAGTGATTGCAGAAAAAGTCGCGTTGCTGGGGAGGCTGGGAAAAATCTGACATATGTGGAATCCGTGCGGCGCGGATATTTTAGATTGCTGAAATGAAGATGTCAATGCATCGCGGGTAATCGGCTCAGGAGCTTGATGGTAATCGGCCATCGGGATTCCGATTCGCGCCAGACGCCGAATTTGCCGGTCAGTTTGGTCTGAATTTCGATCGGCACTTACCGTAATTCCGGAGGAGCTTGGGGTTGCGGCTTATAGTTGCTTTCTTAAAATTGTCTCGATAGCGGTGTGGTTGCTACCCGAGATCTCATTTGTGAAAGCTGCGGCGGCAGAACATTCGCTCCGGCACCAACAACGGGCATCTGATCCTCTTTCCGTGCTGGCCGGAAGAGGATCACCAGACAAGTCGAGGGACCTTGCGAATTCCTAGACTACGACCTCCCTGCTTTGGATTACATTTATTGTAACAAGTTACTACCATGGATCTTGATGAGGCTGAGTCTTCGCTCTTTCCAAACGATGATTCAGGGCGATCATAGGCACTGTCCATGAACCCGCTTACCCGAATACTGCCAATTCTTCTGCTCCTACTGTGCCCTTCCTTCGCCGAGGATGCTCCGGAGGCAAAAGAAAAAGAATCTCCGAAGTCGGAGAAAATTCAGGAACCGGTTTCTAAAACCGGGATGGTGAAAATTGAAGGAGAAGAGATTCCCTACACGGTCACAACCGGCAAAATCATTCTCAAGGATGATGATGGGAAACCGAAGGCGTCCATCTTCCATGTCAGCTATGTGCGCGAGAAAACCGAAAACCTGCCCGATCGCCCGGTGATGTTCGCTTTCAATGGCGGGCCCGGATCGTCCTCCGTGTGGCTGCATCTCGGCTTGCTTGGCCGAAGCGTGTTTCCTTTCCGGGAGACGGCACGAAACCGCTGACGCCACCTGCCCGCCTAGTCGAAAACGAATACAGCATCCTCGACGTGTGCGATCTGGTTTTCATCGACCCCGTATCGACCGGTTACAGCCGTGGCACGACCAAGGATGACGCGAAGGATTTCCACGGAATCGAGGCCGATATCGAATCGGTCGGCGACTTCATCCGGAAATGGATCGCCGAGAACAAGCGTTGGGATTCGCCCAAATATCTTTGCGGGGAATCCTATGGCGGGATTCGTGCGGCGGGACTGGCTTCCCATCTGCAGGATCGCTACGGAATGAGTCTGAACGGGGTCATCCTTCTTTCATCGTTGCTTGATTACCGGACGCTGATTCCTGCAGAGGGCAGCCAACTTTCTCACCAGGTTTTCCTACCCGCCTATGTCACGACAGCGCTTCACCATGGCAAAATCGAAGGCGACCGGGAGCAGCTTCTCGCGGACGTGCGGGAGTTCGCGCTTGGCGAATATGCGCTGGCACTACTGAAAGGCACCGGGATTGGCGAGGAGGAGCTGGCCGCTGTTTCCGGCAAATTGGAAAAATTCACGGGTCTGCCAGCCGCTTTTTGGGAGCGAAAGCAGCTTCGGGTCGACCCTTCCGAGTTCCGTGCCGAGCTTCTTCGGGATGAGGGAAAAGTGGTCGGTCGTTTCGACTCACGGGTAGCCTGGGATGCCACGGATGCCGAGGCCGATTACGCGACCTATGACCCCTCCTACTCCCTTGCGATCGGCGCATTTTCCACCGCCATGCTTTCCTACGTGGGAGAGGATCTGGGCTGGCAAGAGGACGAGCACTATGAGGTGCTCACGAACAAGGTCAGTCCATGGCGCTACGGCTCCGACAACCGGGTGGTCAACGTGACCGGTCGCCTCGTCAATGCCATCCGGGACAATCCAAAGCTGAAGGTGCTGGTCATGGGTGCGTATGCGGATCTTGCCACGCCCCCCGACGGGATTCCCTACTCTTTGAGCCAGGCAATGGATTTCCCTGAGTCTCTCCGGGATAATGTCACCTACACCTACTACGATGCCGGGCACATGTTTTACGTAAACCCGCCCGATCTTGCGAAATCGCGGAAGGATCTGGTCGAGTTTCTCAGCCAGGAATGAGAACCACCCCTCCTCCACCACACCCACCGGTTCAGCAGTCCAGCCCGCGATCCGGCTCCAGCCCCGCTCCTTCGATTTCCAGTCTGTCCGGAAAGCAACGGACGATTGCGTATGCCGACTCTTTCTCGGTCTCCACCATGCCTTTGAAATTCACGTAATGGCATCCACTATGTTCACCGTAGTTGCCGGAATGGTTGTGCCCGTTCATGTATGCGGGGATGTGGTCGTATTTCTCGAAAAGGGACACGAGTTCCTCCGCGTTCCATAGATTGTGGCCGTCCCGCGCCGGGATGACTGGATAGTGGTTGAACACGATGACGCGGCGACCGGCCGCCTTTGCTCCGTCCAGTTCGGACTTGATCCAGGCCATCTGTTCCGTGCCGATACCGCCGTTCCATTTCTGCGCCTGGGGCGCTCCCGAGGCTGCCAGTACTTCAAGAATCCGCTTCGCCTTAGCGGTATTCGGATGATCTGCCTCCTGTTTCCACAAAGCGACATCGGTGCCATCGAGAAACAGGAAGTGCCATCCGCCTCTGGTCACCGAGTAATAGGGTTTTCCCAGCCCCATCGCCTCCGGGACTTTTCCCTTGTCCTCGTCCGCCACATCAAAGTCGTGGTTTCCATAGACGGGAAAATGCGGGTGGCGCAGCTTCGCGTAAATGGGCATTACCGCGGAAAAGCTTTCAAAGTCCCTGTCGATCAGATCCCCGACGGTGGATACGAACCCGAGGGAGCGTGTGTTCAGGTCGGCAACCGCAGCCTCAAGTTTCGCCAGGGAGTTCCTGTAAAAGCGCGAACCCTTTATCTCCGCGTCAGCGTATTGCGGATCGGCGATCACTCCGAAGCTGATCTCGGGTTCACTGGATTCCGCTGCCCGGGAGCTTCCGGCGATAGCCAGAGGCAGAGTAATCACGAGAAATTTCCTGCGGGTCATCGCGGGATGCTAGCGGGATTTCCCGGCCAGCGCGAATGCTAAAGATTCCCCTTTTTCAACTCCCCTCCCTACCGCGAAATTTGTCGCGCGGGCGGTCAGTGCAATGTATGTGAGCGAGGGATTCTGACAAGCGGCGGAAACCATCGCGGAAGACTACTCCTTAACGTCTTTCAGGCCGTAGCCATTTTCGATCCCGCCCTTTTCATCGATCTTACCGCAGGCCCAGAGAATGCCGCGGGTAACCAGGTCGAGGTAGCGGGGATCGCCGACAGTCTCGTTGAAATGGCCGATGGTCGTGCTGAAAACACGGGTGCCGTGGTAGTCGTTCGTCCACGCGACGATGGCTTCCTCGCCATCCTGTGTGCCTTTCGCAAGAACGTGCGCGGTATCAAAGACCGTGATGTTGTTGTAAAGCTCCTCATTGGCGGTAGTCCAATCCGCGAAGGAATTTGTGATCGGGTGTTCCTTGTCGGTGAAGACAATGGAGACCGGTTTCTTGGGCCGTGGCCGGTGGATTGGATTCCAAGAAACCTGAACCATTGGGAGGTAGGGGTCTCTTCCCCTTCCCCGACGGGTTCCTTGAATTTCCCGATGCGGTAGGAATGCATCGCGCAGTGGAGATTGACCCCCGGGGTGCCAGCCTTGTGCGGGGCAAGGACTCCTTTGACCGTCTCATCGTCGGAAATGCCGGCGGCGCACTCGTCGTGGATGACGATGTCGTAGCCTTTCGCGTATTCAGGCATGCCGTAGATCGGAAGGTCCGGCTTCACGGTGCTGTTGTCGGTATGGATCTGGTCAACGATGATGTTCGCACGGCTTTCGATACCTTCCTTGAGGATATCCTTCTGCGCCTTGTAATCGTGGCAGCAGCCGCCTGTTAGAAGGAGGGCTTTGAGGGGCTTTGTCTCGGCGATGGAAGGCTGGACGAGGGCGAAGGCCACAATTGCGGCGGTGGAGAGTCGGATGCTGGGTTTCATAAAGTGGTTGTCGTTGCAATTATATGGCAGATTACGAGCATGGGTATAACCCTTTTTTTCAAAGAAACACCGCATTTCAAATGACCGCCGGGCTTGATTCCGGCGAAACACCCGCCACCTTGACACCACCTCTCGATTTTCAAAAGTGCAACACCGCTACGATGAAAAATCCTTCCATGAATTATCCGGATACCTCTCCGCGCCCTTCCGCGCCCGCAGAGAACGTTTTCCCGAAGCCTTAATCCGACCGAGATGGAAAAGAACGAAAAACCCCGCACTCTCCGGGAAATTCTTCTCTCCCTGGGCAAATCAGCCCGCGACGGGGACAGGATCCCCGTGTCCCACATTCTGGAAGGAATAGGCAGCAGCTCCTTCGGCCCGCTGTTGCTCGTGCCGGGTCTGGTCATGGCCACGCCGGGTATCGCGGACATACCGGGTGTCCCGGTGATCCTGGGTATTTTCGTCATCCTGATCTCAGGACAGCTCCTGCTCGGGCGAAAACATTTCTGGCTCCCCGCATGGCTTTTGAACAAAAAGGTGGATTCCCGGAAGTTGCGGAAAACCGCCGTCTATCTCCGCAAGCCCGCCCGAGCGATCGACAGGCATCTCAACGAGCGGCTCCATCCTCTCATCGGTCACAACGGAGCGCGTGCGATGTGCGTCGCTACGATTCTACTTTCGTTGGCGACTCCCGGTGCCGAGCTCATCCCCTTCAGCGCGACTGTAATCGGGGCGGCCATCGCCGCTTTCGGACTGGCTCTCGTCGCGAGGGACGGCTACACGGCACTCATTGGTTGGGTTTTCACCGCGCTCACATTCTGGCTGGGAGCCGCCGCTGCATTTTGAGAACATTCCTTATGAACGTTTTTGTGACCATTCTCCTTCTGCCCGCGTTTTTATCCTGCCAACCACTTGCCGGAGCGGATCCACTGGAGAGCGTTGGTAGCAATTCGCCCCTGATTCTCGCGAGTCCCGAGGAGAAATCCGAATCCTCGTTCCGGACGCGGGTCGGCTTGGAAACGACGGCGGATTTCTGAAGAACCGCTCAGTCGCCCAGGAGTCCTTTGATGATCCCCTCGGCCTCCCGGATCACATTCTCCCCTTCCTTGATGATCTTCTTGCCCCTGTCGATGGCTTCGACGGGGTTCTCCCCGACCACGGAACGGGTGAATCTGAGAACTTTTTCCCCGCTGTCCGGTAGCTGTTCGAACATGCGCATACCTGCCGCTTCGATCAGGCGTTCCGTGAGATCCTCCTCGGGATCGTCAAGCGTGCCGGTGACGTTGAGATCCGTCCACAGAAGTCCCAGCTTGCCCGGTCGAAACACTTCCGTTTCCGCTCCGGGAATGTTTGCGAGTATGCCGGGCACGATCCCAAGGCGAAACCGCCCGTTCAGCGACTCCCCTTTGATCGAAAAATTCCCCTCCAACCGGATCAGCCCCTCGCTGCCCATCACGAAATCGGTGAAAAGAATTTCCCCGTCCGAGTAGCGCCACTTCGTCCTTGCGTCGCTGAGCTGGAGCACGCGGAAGCGGCGGGTATCCGCGTATGCGGCTAGGGCGTCGAGCATGGGTAGCGCTGTCATGGTTCCGTTGCGGATCACCAGTTCGCCCGCCACTGCCATCTTCCCGGCTACGTTATCAACGGAGAAAGAGGAGGAGACGTCTCCCGTGAGGCGGCGCGCCCAGTTTTCATCAAGGAGTTCGTCGCAACGGATCCCTTCCACATCGCCCTCGAAGGAATAGAAATTCTCACGGGAGTTCCACTCCCCGAAGGTCGAGATGCGGCCATCGCGCCAGGCGGAAAAGTCCGCCTTCGTGATGAACGCGCTGCCATCCCGGAACGAACCGCGCACGCGGCCGATATGAAATCTCGGGAGGAAATCCCAAGGCAGATCGATGAAGCCACCGACGATCTCGCCACTGTAGGATTTCTCCCCGGACTGAGGCACAACACGGACGGACATGCCGCCGGCACTCACCGGCCCGGAGGCCGTCTTACCGCCCATGGCCAGCTCGCCGATTTCCAGCGATTCCAGCTCCACCTCGTCAGGAACCCAGCCGGGTTGTTTCCTGACAACCTCCTGTTTCCTGATCTCCGGTTCGGTCGGCGGCGGCTCGTCGGCTTCCAAGGTATTGAGTGTCAACTCCAGGCGTGTGATGCGGGTGTTTCTGATTTCCCAGACGCCTCGTGTGATTCCCCCGAATCCCACCTCGGTAGCGATTTCGTCGGCCTGGATTCCGGCGACGACCCCCTCCCCCGTCGCATCGAATCCGGCGGTTTCCACTGCCAGCCCGTCCCATCGGAAAGGTGAAAAACTCCCATCCACCTTCGCCGCCCCGCTGACCTGGGCGGAAAGGAATTTCCGGAAGCCATCGCTATGGAGGTACGCGCGCAGGCCCATGTAGCCCAGGCCGAGAGCAATGATGAGCAGCACTCCGATCACAACCACGGCCTTTCCCAGCCACGGGCTTTTTCCTGCTCCCCTCTTTCGTCTAGAACGTCGGCTCATCCCGGAAAGCGTATGCCGCCGGAAGTGAACCGCAAGCCCATCCGCTTTCCACCGGGATCCGAGTTCCAAGCTTGCCCACCTGCGGAATTCCAACTCTCATCCCGGCATGGATCTCGAAGGACTTCGCGGCGCGCTGGCGGCATCGCCTGACAACATTCCGCTCACACTTATGATTGCCAAGGCGGAGGAGGAGCGTTTCTCATTCGCGGACGCGCGCGCGATGTTCGACAAGGCATTGTCCCTCGATCCCGGGAACCCGGAAGCGCTCCTCGGGATCGCGAGGCTGCTGGATTTCACGGGAAACACCTCGGAGGCCATCGTGCGATTGGAAGACCTCTGCTCACGAAAAGCGGATTTCGCTCCCGCGTGGCTGCTTCGGCCAGGATTTCACTCGATGAGGGCGATGCGATCTCCGCGAGGAAATATTATGACAGAGCGGTGGAGCTCGACCGTTCCCAGGCCGATGACGATCTCCTTGAGAAAATCCTCTCTTCCGCCGACCCGAAACGCGGCGTGATGACTTCCGGCGGCGCCATCCACGAATACCAGGAAGAGGAAGGCGATGATGAAGACATGCCCTGGGAAGGATTGGACGCGGCAGCCGCGCTTGATCTCGGGGTGGAGTTCCGCGTGAAAACGGATTTGAAATTTTCCGATGTGGGCGGGATGGAAAAGGTGAAGGACGACATCCGGATGAAAATCATCCACCCCTTGAAAAATCCCGAACTCTTCGCCGCATACGGGAAAAAAGCGGGTGGCGGCGTGCTGCTTTACGGCCCTCCCGGCTGTGGAAAGACCCTGATGGCGCAGGCTACCGCCGGAGAGATCGAATCCACCTTTCTCGCGGTAGGCCTCCACCAGATTCTCGACATGTATATCGGCGAGTCCGAGCAGAAGCTGCACAAGATTTTCGAGCTGGGACGGAAGTCGAAACCCGCCGTTCTTTTCTTCGACGAGACCGATGCCCTCGCCGCCGACCGCCGCGACATGCGCCAGTCCGCCGGACGCACCCTGATCAACCAGTTCCTCTCCGAACTCGATGGAGCGAACGCCCAGAACGACGATCTCCTCGTCCTCGGCGCGACCAACGCACCATGGCAGCTTGACGGGGCGTTTCTCCGCCCGGGGAGGTTCGACCGCATCATCTTCGTCCCGCCACCGGATCTGGCAGGCCCGTGAGGAAATTGCGAAAATCCATGCCCGCAACCGCCCGCTTGGCGGACTTCGATCCGGCGGATATCGCCAAACGCACCGAGGGCTTTTCCGGGGCGGACATGAAAGCCGTTTTCGACCAGGCCACGGAAGCCGCTCTCACGGAGGCGATGAAAAAAGGCACCATGGTTCCCGTGACCGGAAAAATGCTGGTGAAAGCCGCCAAGAACGTGAAGCCATCCACCAAAAAGTGGTTCGAGAGCGCGAAAAACCACGCGCTCTACGCAAACCAGAGCGGATTCTACGATGACATCCTCACCTACCTTGGCCTGAAAAAATGAGTCCCGATCTCCAAAGAGCCACCCTTCTGCGCGAACGCGGAAGGCACGAGGAAGCGGTGGCGTTTCTCCTCAGCCATCTCACCCGTCAGCCGGAGGACGCGTGGGCGTTTATCGAGCTGGCACTGAACCGCTCGGAAATCCCCGGCCAGTTGAAACAGGCACTCGAAGACATCCGCACTGCCACCGGCCTGCTTCCTTCCGAGCCGTTTCCCCTCGCGCTCCAATCACGCATCCTCTGCGATCTGAACAAGCCGAAGCCCGCTCTCGAACTCGCTGATTCCGCCATCGCACTCGATCCGGAATTCGGCTACGCGTGGGTCTCGAAATGCCTCGCCCTGGTGGAGGTTTCCGAATGGAAAGCAGCCGAGGAATGCGCCAGAAAGGCTCTTGAGATCGATCCTGACGACGATGCCGCCTCCAACCTTCTCGCCCACTCGTTGCGCCTGCAAAACCGGCTGGACGAGTCCGAGGACGAATCCAACCGCAGGCTCGCAAGAAATCCGGAGAACGCGTTTTCCTTCGCCACCGCTGGCTGGGCCGCCTTGCAACGCGGGGATGTGCCGGGTGCCGAAGCGAAGTTCAGGGAAGCCCTCCGGATCGAGCCGGACATGGAATACGCCCGCGAGGGTCTGAAACACTCCTACCGCGCCCGTTCGGCCTTTTTCCGGATGTTTCTCAAATGGTCGTTCTTCATCCAGAGCGTCAGCGAGAAGCACCGCACTCTCCTTATCATCTCGCTGGTGGTCGGGTTCAATATCATGAAGACGCGTCGCCTCCGCCATCCATCCGGCGCTCGTCGTGCCCGTGGTCATCGTTTACTACACGTTCCTTTTCGGCAGTTTCCTTTCCAGCGGACTTGCGAACTTCTTCCTGCTGAAAGATCCGGTGGCAAGGCTTTCGCTGGATCGCTGCGGAAAAAATCGAGGGCGTTGCCATCGGCGGTTCTCGTCTTCGGTGGCTGCGCTGGGTCTCCTGGCCGGTCTGACCGTTCCGGTTCATCCGCTGGCTGCCATCGGCGGCACGATGCTCGGCACAGCCCTGCCCGCCTCCATGCTTTTCACGAATCCCTCGAAGCGGGGCAGGCGGTCTTCGGCCTCATCTGCCTCACCTCCCTCGTCATCGGGGCGGTGATGGCATACGACGTTTTCTCCCATCCGGACAGGGTCGTTTTCGCCGATCTGGCGGGAACCTGTCTGACCGCGATCATCGTCCTCTGCGCAGGCTCCACGTGGCTCTCAATGGTGCCCGCCCTCCGCGAGGAGAAGCCGGGGTAAAGAGGGGGACGTTTTCGGCGGCCTTCTCAAAAATCCTTTGGCCTCAGGCCGTGGCACGGCTAGCATCGCCGGACTATGAAACTCAATACCATCTGCCTCCACGGCGGCCACAAGCCGGACTCCGATACCAATTCCCGCGCCGTCCCGATCTACCGCACGGCCTCGTTCGTTTTCAACTCCACGGAGCATGCCGCGAACCTGTTCGCGCTAAAAGAACTCGGGAACATCTACAGCCGTCTGATGAATCCGACCAACGATGTGTTGGAAAAACGGATCTCTCTCCTGGAAGGCGCTCCGGAAATGGGCGGGCTGGCCCACGCTTCCGGCACCGCCGCCGTTTTCAATACCATCATCAACCTCGCGCAGGCCGGCGACAACATCGTCTCTGCCCGCAATCTTTACGGCGGCTCCTACACGCAATTCGCGAACATCCTCCCGCAACTCGGCATCGAGGTGCGCTTCGTTGATTCCAACGACCCGGAGAATTTCTCCAAGGCCGCCGATGAAAAGACCCGCGCGTTTTTCACGGAAACCGTCTCCAATCCCGCCCTCGAAATCGCCGACCTCCGCGCCATTGCGGATGCCGCACACGCGCTTGGGTCTCCCGCTTGTCGTAGATTCCACCTTCACCACCCCCGCCCTCCTCCGCCCCCTCGAGCACGGCGCGGACATCGTGATCCACTCCCTCACCAAATGGCTCGGCGGCCACGGCACCTCCATCGGCGGCATCGTGATCGATTCGGGGAAATTCAACTGGGCCGGCGGCAAGCACCCGCTCTTCGATGAACCGGACACCTCCTACCACGGCCTGCGCTGGGGACACGATCTCCCGGAACCACTCGCACCGCTCGCCTTCATCCTGCGCATGCGCACCGTTCCACTCCGCAACCTCGGCGCATGCCTCGCACCGGACAACGCCTGGGCCGTCCTACAGGGCGTCGAAACCCTTCCGCTGCGCATGGAACGCCATTGTGAAAACAATCTCGCCGTCGCGAAGCACCTCTCCGCCCATGACAAGGTCGATTGGGTGCGCTACCCCGGTCTGGAGAACGATCCGCAGTTCGAGAAAAACAAAAAATACCTCGGCGGAAAAGGCGGCCCCATGGTCGTTTTCGGAATCAAGGGCGGAGCGGACGCGGGCAGGAAATTCATCGAATCGCTCAACCTCTTTTCCCATCTCGCAAACGTTGGCGACGCGAAATCGCTCGCCATCCACCCGGCCAGCACCACCCACTCCCAGCTCAGCCCGGATGCACAGATCGCCGGTGGCATCCCGCCGGAAATGATCCGCCTTTCCGTCGGCATCGAACACATCGACGACATCCTCGCGGACATCGACCAGGCGCTGGCCTGACGACCCCGGAACGTGGGGGCGATCTTCGGTCGCCCCAGACCCGCAACCTCATCGCCGATCTCTCACCCCGGCATCAATGAGCTGAATAACGCTCCCGAAGTTGCAGAAAGATTCGTCCGCGACTCTTATACGAACTTGAACATCCCTTCTAACTGTATTCAACAGAAAACCTTTCACCCGGCAACGGCTGGGTGCAAGAGACCGCGCATGAAGCCACCGCAGGGATGAGGATTTTCAGGAAAGAGGAAATGGCTTATTCCCCTTCCTTGGTTCCGAAATGCTTCTCGAAGGAGTGGAGAAGATCGTGGAGTTTCTCGGCATTCGCCATATCGGTGGACTGCTTGCATTTCATGGCGGTGATGATGACCTCATGGCAGAGAGCGAGCTTCTCGTTGTAGAGTTCCTTGTCAGCTTCGTTCTCCGGGAGTTTCAGACGCTGGGCGAGAAAGTAGTTGAGCACTTTCTCCTGAATATCCTGCGCGTGGCTTTCCTTGTTGATAATCCAGCGGGTGATCTGGTGGGCGTTCGCAGCGGGATCTTTGGACAGCTCCTTGATCTGTGTGATCGCCTTCTCGATCGTCACGTAATCGGTATGCATTGAGGAGATGACGTTGTCGTTGTCGAAAATTCCGCACGGCACCTGGCAATGGGCGGAGAGATTCGTGGGAACGGCAAAGGACAGTGCGGCGGCAAGACAGAACAGTTGTTTCATAATAGGCAGAGTCTAATAGACCGTTAGGCCGAAGCAAGGGGGAAGGGTGTGATTTTTTCCGGTGTTTTTCCAGACGCCGCAGGCTTTCGAGCATCTGATGGAACGCGAGTCTTCAGCTCGCCCTGGAGCACTGAGCCGATGCATTGGTCTGGGGAACTGGGGCGGGCTGAAGTCCCGCGTTCCGTTGGGTTGCTGATCCGGAAGTCGCCAACCGTGGCCTCTGCAACGCGCGTTTCCGCCCGGATCATCAGGCGGTGCCTCGTTCCCTGGAACCGGAGCCTCAACCGGACTCGTCCACCGAAAAAAATCACACTCAAGCGGGAAAGAGTGTGCCACCGCCGCCGCCATGTCCCGCGAACCTTTTCTGAAAATCGCTTCCCACGATTTTCACCCTAGGCAAATCGGGTGGGGAATACAGACTGCGGGCATGTTCAGCAGCAACCAGCTTTCCGAAGACCAGATCGCCACCATCAAGTCATGGGCGGCGGACGGCGCGCAGCTCCCGGAGATCCAGAAACGCATCACCGACGAATTCAAAATCAGCGTGACCTATATGGACACGCGCTTCGCCGTCCTCGATCTCGGAATCGAGCTGCAGGAGGAGAAAAAGGAGGAACCCGTGCCCGAGGTGGTGGCGGCTCCGGTTCCGACCGGGAAGACCACTGTGACAATGGATTCCATCGCGGTTCCGGGAACCCTGGTCAGTGGAAGGGTCGAGTTCAGCGACGGGGAAACCGCCCTCTGGTCTCTTGATCAGACCGGTCGTCCGAGCCTTGATCCATCGACTCCGGGCTACCAGCCGACCCAGGAGGATATCATGGAGTTCCAGACCCAGCTCCGCGCGCATATCCAGAGCACGGGACTTTAGCGAAAAGGCGCGCTACACCGTATCGGGTGTGATTCTTTTCGGTGGATTCCCAGTCGTAGGAACGCGGGACTTCAGCCCGCCCCGGTGCCAATGTCTTACCATCTGCCCTCGATTCTCCGGGGCGGGCTGAAGACCCGCGCTCCGCCAACGTGTCCGAGCTAGTCCATGTGACACACCGAAAAGAATCGCACCCCACAGCATCAGTCCGGCTGGATCTGAAGGCGGGGTGGCTTGCGCATCTTGATCGTCTCGTCGAAATCTCCGAGATCCAGGCTGTCGAGGACATTGGTGCTGCGGCGGATCAACCCGCTCTCGCTACTGCTGGCCGTGTAGCTCGGAAGCTCGGTGTGATACGGATCCTCCCCGATGAGAACCGAACTTTTGGGACGAATCGGCAGGACATCGAGAGCTGGCAGTGTTCCGATCGCGCTGTTCGGATCGAGATCACCCGCGAGCGATCCGGAATGAAGCGTGCAAAAAGGCAGGTTCCCCTGCCCTTCCCGAAAATACTCGGTGAAAGCGGTGCTGACGGATCTCACCGCGCCGGTCTTCACATCCTCCTGCAGATCCTGGCAGAACTGGGTCGCCCGCTGGCCGGATACGGAACAAATCTCAACGGCCACCATGGATGCCGGGCGTTTGATTTCCTGGCCACCAAAGGCGGGGGCGGCGGCATTCATCGCGGCAGCCCACACGGGCATCGCGAGATCCCGGCTGAAGGCACCGGGATAGATCGCTTCGTTGTCGTTCAGGAAACCCGTCCACACCCCGCAGGTCACCCGCGCGTTGTAGCCCAGAAACCAGGTATCGGCGAAGTCGTGGGTAGTCCCACCCTTGCCTGCTCCGTGGAAAGGCTTTTCGATCAGCATGCCGTTCACGCCCTTGGCGCTGCCATTGGACATTCCGCTGTCCATCAAGCTGTGCATTTGCCATGCCACCGCTTCGTCCAGGAGTCTTTGTTTGCGTTGCGGACTGGATTTACGGCGGAAGACCACACGCCCCCTGCTGTTCTCGATGTGATCCACGTAGGTGAACTTCTGCGGTCCGGCGTATCCCTCCAGGGGAAATGTCGAGATCGCCCTCACCGCCTGTTTCAGCGACGCCGGTTCCCAGCCCACACTGACCCGTGGCAGAGGCTTCGAATCCTCCATGGAAAAACCGAAGGCGACTCCGGCATCCAGCACGCGCTGCAGCCCGATTTCCGATCCGAGTCTGACTGTCGCGGCGATTTTGGAATCCTCGAAAGCGCGTCTCAAGGTGATTTGCCCCTCATATTTTGGCGAGGCCGTTTCCATGCCCCATTCTCCGAGAATCCCCTCCCGTCCACCGATCATCACCGCACGGTTGTCCATCGGTTCGTCGTCCACGGTGGAGGCGGGGGTGTGTTTGTCAGCCAGCCCCGCGGAGTAGAGAAACGGATAGAAGGCGGTTCCCAGGGGACGTGTCCCCATCTCGATGAAATCGAACGGCACTTCCGCGTAATCCCGCCCGCCCACGTGGGCGAGGACTTCCCCGGTGGAGTGATCAACCATGAAAACCGCGCCCTGAAGATACTCCGCATCGGCTCCGTTTTCCGATCTACTATATTCACCGTATTTCTGATGGACGTAGCCGGCATGTTCCTCGGCCTCGTGCAGGGTGACGGCCAGCGCCTTCTCAGCGGCGTTCTGAATTTCCCGTGAAATGGTCGTGTGGATCTTGTAGCCGCCTGCTGCCAGCGCGTCTTCTCCGAGGGATTTCGCCACCGCGTCGGCCACGCGCTCATACAGGTGTGAGGTTCCGCGCTGGAGCGGTTTGGGATTGGTCTTGAGAGGTTTCGCCCTGGCTTCCGCGGCTTCCGATCTCGAGAGCATGCCCTCGTCCACCATCCGCTTGAGGACATTGTCGCGCGAGGATTTGCTCTGCTTCGGATTGTTCAGCGGGGAGTTGTTGGTGGGGTTTTTAATGAGTCCGACAATCGTGGCGCACTCGACGAGGTTCAGGTCTTCGGGTTCCTTTCCAAAATATCCGAGCGACGCGGAGCGCAGTCCGTAGAAGCCGCTGCCGAAGTAGATGCGGTTCAGGTAGAATCCGAGGATCTGCTTTTTCGTGTAGCGTCTCTCGATGCGCTGCGCGAGAAACGCCTCGACCATTTTCCGCTGGAGCCCTCCCTCGCCTCTTGCCGCCGCGTCCTGTTTCAGGGGAAAAGCGTTGCGCGCAAGCTGCTGGGTAATGGTGCTCGCGCCCTGGGTGGTGGTGCCAGCCTGGTAGTTCAGCTTCAGAGCACGGATCACGCCGATGTAGTCGATGCCGTCGTGGGTCAGGAAACGTGAATCCTCGCCCGCGCGAAGGGTGTCGATGAAAAGATCCGGCACATCCTCGATCGGCATGATGCTGCGGTTCTGCACGAAGATGCGGCCTATCTCCTTTCCGTTGCGATCCACGATGATGCTGGGGATTTCCAGCTCGTTGATTTTCTCCAGATCGTAGGTCACCGCCCGTTCCCGGTATTCGCGGGTGTATTGCTCGGCGAAAATGAAAGCGATCCCGCAGGCGATCAGAAATAGAAGGAAGAGCACTCCCCAGAAGGTTTTGCGCTTGTAGAAGCGGCGCTTGCCGCTCTTTCTCCGGGTGTTTTTGCTATTCGCCGCCATGCCTGATTCCGATACACAACCGCCTGAGGGCGAAGGTTCGCGCTCCGAGAGTTACCTGAATCCCCCGGACTCGGCAACCCCTTCCTTGGACGATCGCATCCGTGCGAAGATAGCGGCGCGGGGGAGCATTTCCTTTCCGGAATTTCTGGAACTGGCGCTCTACGATCCGGATCACGGATACTATGCAAGAGCGGACAGCCAGGTAGGGAAAAAAGGGGACTTCTATACGAGTGTCAGCGTCGGGCCTCTATTCGGAGAGCTTCTGGCTCATCGTTTTTCCGACTGGTGGCAGGCGAACGGAAAGCCGGACAAGTGGCGTATCCTGGAGATCGGTGCCCATGACGGGAAACTTGCAGCCGATGTTCTATCCACGCTCCGTGAAATTTCCCCGGAAGCCTGGGAGACGCTGGAATATACGATCGCGGAACCGCTTCCCAGGCTGCGTGAGGCGCAGCGGGAGCGGCTTTCGCCACTTGCGAAGCAACTCAGGCTCGCGAGTTCGCTTTCGGAACCCGCCGCATCACCGCTGCCGGGTATCGCCTTTGGAAACGAGATTCTGGACGCGCTGCCATTTCATCTCGTGGAATTCATCTCCGGGGAATGGAGGGAAATCCGCGTCCGGGCCGACGAAGACGGCTCCCTTGAACTGACTGTCAGTGATCAGGCGTGTGCCATCGGTGAAAAGCTCGGCACCGGCTTTCCGGAAAACTACCGCACCGAGATCCGCACCAACTTCCCGGGCTTTCTGACATCCGTAAGCGCATGCCTCGCCGACGGGCTTCTGCTCTTCTTCGACTATGGTTTCGCCGCGCCGGAATATTACGATGCCCGCCGCACGACCGGCACGCTTCGGACTTTTTCCAAACACAAGGCCGCCGAAGATCCTCTCGACCGCCCCGGTGAGATCGACATCACCGCCCACGTGGATTTCACGGATCTCGCCCGTGCGGCGGCAGGGATTGGATATTTTCCGTCGGAATTTTCCAACCAAGGCAGCTACCTCACCCGCCTTGCGAAAAGCCTGATCCTCTCCGGTGAACTCGACGACCCGAAAAAGGTCGCCCAGTTCCAATCACTGACCCATCCCGCCCATCTGGGAGGGAGATTTCACGCCATCGAATTCACCCGGGAACGGAACCTCACCGCTTCGATCTCCCACCGGCTCGCGCTTTGAAGAAAACAGCCCGACCCGGGTGGTGCCGCGAACTCTTCCCTTGAAAACGCTCTCCGCCGGAAGCCACACTTGCCCCATGGGAAACGAGTTCTACAACGCCTTCGATACCGAGCGGCTTTCCAAGCGCTCCGACGCGGGCGACTACCGCACACCGTTTCAGATCGATCGCGACCGCGTGCTCCACACCCCCACTTTCCGCCGCCTACAGAACAAGACCCAGGTCTTCTGGTCCGGTGAATACGACTTCTACCGCACCCGCCTAACGCATTCGCTGGAGGTCGCGCAGATTGGAAAGTCCATCTGCTCCTGGCTGCTCCGCCAGGAAAATTCCCTGCTCTCCGAGACTTTCCACATCGATACCGATCTGGTGGAGGCCATCTGTCTCTCCCACGATCTCGGCCACCCGCCCTTCGGCCACGCGGGCGAGCGCACGCTGAACCATCTCATGAGAAACCAGGGCGGCTTCGAGGGAAACGCCCAGACGCTGCGCCTCCTTACCGAGCGCATCTTTTCCGCCAAGCGAACCGGCATGGATCCCTCCCGCGCGTTTCTAGACGGAATTTTGAAATACAAATCCCTCTGGTCGGAATTGAAAAAGGACGGGGCACATCCCGGGAATCATTTCATATACGATTCCCAGTTCGGGTTTCTCAACCACGCTGTCGGGGAGATGGATTTCCCGGCCGAGCTGACGCCGGGGAAATCGCGCGACTCATTTAAATCCATCGAATGCCAGGTGATGGACTGGGCGGACGACACCGCATACTCCCTGAACGATCTTTCCGACAGCGTCCGCGCGGGCTTTCTTCACATCGAGAAAATCGAAGCCTGGGCGGAGAAGAACGACCACGAAATTGCTCCGAAAACCCCTCTTGGCGATCTCATTTCCGCAATCCGTCAGCACCGCGTCGATCCCTTCGTCGGCAAACGCATCGGGAAATACATCCAGGCAGCCAGGCTGGAGCAGGACTCGAATTTCCTCTCCGCCACCACGAACCGATACAAATACCGCCTTGTCATCGACCCCGCCGTCCGCGCCGAGTCCGAGCTGTTCAAACAGCTCGCCTACGAGGTGGTTTTCCTCTCCCCCCAGCTCAAGCAGCTCGAGCACAAAGGCTCACGCATGCTTCGCCTTCTCTGGGAAATTCTCGAAACGCGCTACGTCCGGGGGGAACGCATCGACGGCCAGGATTTCCAGCTCCTTCCGTCCGACACCGTGAACGAGATCAACTCCGCTCCGGACGAAGCCTCCCGCGCCCGTCTGATCTGCGACTACCTGGCCGGAATGACCGATGGCTACGCCGCCAGAACCTACAAGCGCCTGTTCTCCCCGGATTTCGGATCCATCAACGATCTGTGAGGAAAAACTTCACCCTCCGGGAATTTCCGGGTTGCCAAGCGCCGGGATGCTCGGGTAGTTTCCCGCGCCCGGAGCACCGCCTTCGAGAGTAAACAGCCTTATAGTGTAATGGTAACACTCCGGATTTTGATTCCGTCATTCTAGGTTCGAGTCCTAGTAAGGCTACTCTCCCCCCCTTTCGTGAGAACTTTTGCTTCTCCCTCCATCGCCCGTTTTCGGGGTTTTTTCGTGAAGATTATTGGCACGATGGTTTTTTTCGCAGAGTTTGGAGAGGTGAAATACCGTACCTGAACCCATGGTATTGTGGTGGGGAGGAATTTCACTCCCTCCGTCTTTGATAAAACCTTTTCCTCAGCCACAGAGTGACCGCCTCCAAGATTTTCCTGCTTTTCGCTGTGCTGACAATCCGCGTCTCAGCCGCTCCGGCCAATGACCCGACCGCTCTGGAGGCGCGACTGAAAGAGGCCGCCGAGACATCGCCGACCGGAGCGAACCTGATGCTGGAGCTGGTGGATCTCTACGCAAAAAATGGTCAGGTCTTCGGGTTAATTCGGACGGCGGGCAAGTTCTCGCGGGCTCAATCGGAGCATCCCCGTCGGGCGGAAGTGATGTTGAAGCTCATCGAAGGCTACGCGGCTACGGCGAGGCACGAGGATGTGATCACCACCTGCCGCCAGTTTCAGGAAATTTTCCCCATCCACCCTCTAAGTAACCAAGTCAGGGAACGTCTCGCCACGGCTTACGGACGCACCGGCAGGAAGTCTCTTGCGGCGGCGCAGCTCTCGGATGCCTGGACAAACGGCGGGGGCGCGGATGCCGGAATCGAAGCACTCAGGCTGCGCATGGAGGAGAACAATGCGACCGGATTCAAGGAGGCGACCGCTCTTTCGATCGCCATGGTCGAAGCTCTGCCCGCCGACGCCACGCTGACGGATATCGCATTTCAGGGAATGGAAGCCGCGAGTCGCGCGGAACAGTGGGCGGAGGGACTGCAGATTGCGAAGATCCTCCTCAGACGCAATGCACCACTCGGAGCCGACGAGAAACGAAAGCTGGAATCTTACGAGGGCGTTTTTCAAGCGCGTCTCGGCCAGCACGGAAATGCGGTGGATTCCTTCCGCGCAGCCCTCTCTCCCGGCGATGCGGAAACACACTCCAGTCTCATCGCCGCGATGATCAGCGCGAAGAAACCCATCGCGGAAATCGAAGCGGAAGCCCGCCGCTATCTCGCTGCCTTTCCCCAGCGCGAAGACCGCTACGCTCCCCTCGCCCGCACCGCCCATGCCTCTGCGGAGCCCGGTGACACATCCAAGGCCGCCGCCATCGCCGCCGAGGTGATTCGCCATGATGTGGAAAGCCACGATATCCCCCGCGCGTTTGTAAGCTGGTGCGGGGACGACCACGCCCGTGCTGAAAAAGGTTTGATCGATGCCATTTCCGCAAATTCGGCTGGAGCCGCCAAGCTCCGCGCGGTGCTGGCACTGGAACTCTACCGCGACCGAATGAAGAACCCGGCCAAAGCACGTGCAATGGCGCGCAGCTATCTCGCCAACAGACCCACCGAAGACGGCTGGGCGGAGGGAATCGCCAAATGCCTCTACGATTCCGCCGCTGACGATACTGCTTTCCGCGATGATCTCGCTGCAGTCGTAGCCAGTGCAAATGCCTATCCCCACCTGTTTGGATTCCAGGAAAACGTGTGGAAGCCCGCTCCATCCGACAAGAATCGCAGCCGTGAATGGCAGAAGGTGAAGAAGGATTTCCAAAACGATGCCGTCACCAGGCTCTGGCGACAGACCCGCGAGGACGGCGGCAAGGCCGGACAATCCTGCAAGGAACTGCTCCAGATACAATGGTCGGAAGACGCCCGCCATTATCTTCTCTCCCGCCTCGCGTATGTGTATCGCCACCACCTCGGCGGAAAATCGAAAGAGGTTTCTCCGCAGCATTACGAGACTCTCTGTAAAGCGTTTCCCAAAGACATCGAGGCCGCCGCCCGTTGGCTGGAGGCAGCCCAATACGGCAAGCCGGAAATGATAACGAAAGCGGCGAACCACCTGCTCACCATCCCGCCCGCAGAAGCTCATCCGGATACCTGGGTGCGCTTCGTCGATACCAAGGACGAAGCCATCATCCGCAAGGCTCTTCCATGGATCGAAGCCTCTTTGAAATTCAACAACCACAAACTCTACCAGTCCGCCCGCATCGGCGACATCCTCAACGACGCGGGCATGGAAAAAGAAGCGCTGGCCTTGTGGAAATCCCGCATGGACATCGATCCGAACAACAGCGACGCCGTCACCTGCGCCCTGCGGGTCGCTTCGAAAATGGAACCCGCCTAGGCCATTGCCTTCCTCACTCCGCGCTATGAGGCGGATACGAATTACCAAGGAGCATATGCCGCAGAGATCGCGAACTTCCGTTTCAAGGACAACGATTTTGCCGTGATGGAATCCATTCTCGCCGACTCACGCAAACGTGCCGACGCACGCCCCTTCCAACCGTGGGGCATGGACGAGTGGCCGGCACGGGGTTGGCTGGAAACCGCGCGCAATACCGCAGAGTGGCCGGAGGATAGCAGGAAACGCGTTTTCAAAATCGTGCGCGACCTGCGGCTCGGACGCCTTAGCGCAGAGGCAGGAATACTTCTGTTAGAGGAAGCGCCACGAGATATGAACCGCCTCCTTGCCGCACAGGAACTTATCCTGATGGCGGAACCGCATCATGAGTCATGGAAGCGACTCTACCCCTTCGCCCAGGCGGCCATCGCCCGCGAAGACCACGCACTTGGATCGGTGATTTTGAACGGGCTTCTGAACTCAATCCGTTCCGTCGGTGAAGCGGAGCTGACTGCCGCACGCACCCTGCTCCGCAAGGCTTACGGAAAGATGGGCAGCCTCAGCGCGGACATCCCGGCGGATAGTCCCATCGCCCCCCTGCTCCAGATTGTCCTCCACCTGCGCCTTGGGGAAAACGACCTCGCCGAGCAAGCTTATATGGACAACCGGGAACTCTTCGACGCGCACCGCAACGACCTTCCCGTCGAACTTCTACTTTTCGGGGCAAACACTCACATTTCCCTCGGCACCCCGGAAGACCACGAACGCGCCGAAGACATCCTGCGAGGATGGATGATGAAATTCGGTGAGGCGGAGAACGTCGATATCCGCGACAAGGCACGCATCCAACTCCTCCTAGCGAAAAACTACCAGCGCGCATCCCAATACGATATCTCACGCGCGGAGTTCACCACCGTGCTGAACGTTTACAAAGACCAGCCGGAGGCAATCGAAGCCCGCTTCGGCATCGGTGAAACCTACATTGCGCAAAAGGTATATGAGCAGGCTGCGGAGCTTTTCAACGAACTCGCGGAAAGCCCCGTCCCGGCGATCCGGATCCGCGCAAATTTCCTTCTCGGCGTCTTATCCCTACGCCAGGACAATAACCAGGAAGCCCGCAGGATTTTTCTCACCGTCCTTGAAAGCGCACCCGATGCGGAACTGGCGAACGAAACCCTCTACAATCTCGCAGAGGTCTATGGCGTCGAGCAACGTTTCCTCACCCAGCTTGAAACTCTGCGTACGGTGGGACGGCTCGGCCAGGAGTCGAAGCTTTGGCAGACGCCTGGAAACGCATTGCCTATCGTCGTGCAGGATCCTGATCTGGGCATAAGCCACGGCGACACACGCATCCCGGTGCTCGTCCGGACGGAACCGGGAAATGATTCGGAAGAATCCTTCCTCACCAGCGGCGGCGCGGGAAAAGGCATTTTCCTAACAGAAATTCCAACCGCTCTCGGCAAGGCCATCCCCGGCGACGGCATCCTTCAAGTGACTGGCGCGGATACGGTGACCGTTGATTACCCGGAAGAGTTCAAGAAGCAGTTCCAGTTTGAATTCCTCGGCACCACCCGTCTGCAGATCGCATCCGATGGCGATTTGAAGGTGGCCAGCAGCGAGATCTCTGAAGAGGAAGATGCAACCTTTACCGAAAAACTTCAGGACGAGATTATCGAAACCGAAGAAGAGAAACCCCGTTCCGCCACCCGCCCGGCCAACCAGATCAAGCCCGGCAATTTCATCTATGTCCGCGTCCGCGACGGAGACCGCGACATCTCGTCCGAACCCGACAAGGTCGGGATCAAGCTCACTGCATCCAGTGGCGATGAAGTGAGCATGGAGATCACCGAGAAAAGCCGGCACGGCGGAAATTTTTCGGGAACCGTCCAGACGGGCGAGCTTCCAGCGGGAGCCGGAGCTTCGGACTCCGCGCTCGATCACAGCCCGCTCATGGCGATCGACCACGACGAAGCAAGCGCATGGCGCAGCGAGCCGGACGGGGCTGCCCCGAAATCGCTTTCCGTGGATATGAAGGAGCTCCGCCAAGTGGAAACCATCACTCTCACTTCCCCCGATGCCGAAAAGGAAGCACCGGTGCGTATGGTCGTGCGTGGCAGCCACGACGGTCGCTATCTCTACAAACTTGGCGAGTTCCCAACAGCCCCTCCGGCTGCTGCCATCGACTTCGGAGAGGCGGGAATGCACCTCCGCACTTACAAGATCCCGGCAAAGGATCTTCGCGAAAACTACACGTGGGAACAGATCGCTGACATTGCGAAGAAGATCGAACCTACGGAAAAGGAGGCGGTTGAATCACTTTCATGGACTGCCCCGGAAGAGGGTGAGGACGCGTATTTCCTCATCTGGTCGGGCGGATTCGTCCAGGAACGTGACGGGGCGCTGAGGCTTTCCGTTTCCGGCAGAACTACTGCGATCATGGTAGATGGAAAGTTGGAACTCACGCCCGGCGAAGGCGATCGCACGCTCGACCTCTTCCTCGGGCGCGGGCTGCACGAACTGACCGTATTCTCAATCGCCACTCCTGATTTAGAAACCGCCGAAGCCCTCCGCGCTCGCGAAAATCGTCAGTCATCGACCGTTTCCCTTCGCCCCTTCACCGCAGCCGATTTCGATCCCGCCTCGGTTCCCGATCTTCCGAAAGTCGAACGTGCTCCCATTCCGGAAATCAAACAGGAGGCCAACCAATGGACTCTCAGCATGCCGACGCGTGAGCTTCGTCACGTGGAGTTTGAGTTCCTCGAATACCTCGGCGAAGCGGTTGCCGTCAGCAATGTGGAAATTTCCGGCGAAGGAGACCGCCACATCCCGCCTGCGGAAAACGTCCTGGAGCTAGCCGAGAACGATATCCTCGAACTTGCGCCGGGCGATACGGTGAACGTGACTTACCTCGACGAGATCACAGCCGGTGGCGAGCAACGTAACCGCCAGCTCACCGCCTCCCTCACCGCCACCTATTACAACGGCGAGATCACCCCGGTGACCAACGAGTTCACCCGCAACGCCGATGGCTCGCTCAGTGGATCGCGTATCGAACTCCTTCGTATCGATCCGGGCGAACGCATCGTTGCGGAGGTCGTGGACTTCGATGCGGACACCGGCCTCGACAAGGATTCCGTGGCCGTGGAAGTCCAGGTAAATGGCGAGCCAGCGATCACTTTCCCCGCTACGGAAACGGCCGGATCCACCGGAGTTTTCCTCGCCGAAATCGATACTTCCCCGGAGGCGGAGGAAGGCAAGATCACGGTGAAAGCGGGCGACAAGGTTTACCTACGCTACAAGGACAACCAGAACACGTTTCCAGGCCACGCTTTCGACCGTGAGACAGTCGTTCTCCTCAACGAACCTACCGACGGCCTCGTGCGCATCCTCGAAAGCGAAACACCGGTGGAAGGTGAACCGCAGATCCTTTCCGCAATCGGCACCCACGAACCGGATCGAGTGAGCAAAGTTGATTTCGCCATGCCGCTCACCGTCGAAGTCATCGATCCGGATATGGCGAAGGATGCGCGCAGCAAGGTCATGATGGAGCTTGCAACGACCCAGGGCACAAAGGTCATAGTCGAGTGCGTTCTCTCCCGGGCTTTTGCAGCTGCGAATGAGGCGGTGGATGAAACCCGGAATCCGGCACTCTTCGAGGGTCGCTTCACCGGACAAGTCCCCCTTCATCTCGGTGGTATCGATAGCCCTTCGACCATTCCCGCGGATCAGACTTTTTCCGCAGGAGGCATCGGGAGAATCATTCCGCCCGAGGAAGAAACCGAGATCCGGCCGGACGACGGCACGCCCACCGCACAGGCAGGTTTCCGGGTACTGAATGTCATTGGCACGGATGAGTTCACCGCCACGTATCAGGATGCTGGACGGTCGTCCGGCGAACCCACAGATCTTAGCGCGAAGGCAGCCCTTTACTCCGCAGGAAATCTCCGCATCACCGACGAAGAATACATTGAGGACGCGGAAATCGCCCACGTTGGCCAGAAGCTCTACCTAATCCTGACAGATCCCGATCTCGACATTTCCTTCGAGCGCGACAAAGCATTGGTTCGAATCCTCACCGCCTCGGGCGAGGACGAAACTGTGGAGCTTGAAGAAACCCTCACCCACAGCGGCACGTTCAGCGGCTCGTTTCCGCTCACCGCCGCAGCAAAACCGGTCGCTTCGAATTTCTCCGGAAGCATCGAATGCTTCTTCGGGGATGAAATCAAAGTAGGATATCTCGACAACGTCGTGCGCACACCGGAAGGACTGGAAATTGTCCAGCGAACGGTTTCCGTCGCAGTTGGAACCGATGGCGAACTCACCGCCTTCAGCAAGGTCTTCAATGACGAGGATCTGGCGATCCAAACCCAATTCCACATCGCGGAGAGCCATTTCGAACTCTTCAAAGGCCATCGCAATCTCGGAAACGATACCGAAGCAGCTTCGTCGCTGGAGTCCGGCCGACGGGTTCTTCGCGAGCTTCGCGAAGATTACCCAAATCCTGACTACGCGCCGCGCGTCTCCTATCTGCTCGGCCAGTTCGCGCAGGAGATGGAAGCGTGGGACGAGGCCATTTCAGCCTATGGTTCCATCGTCCGAAACCACCCGGAGCACAACCTCGCACCCGATTCCCAATACAAGCTCGGCCAATGTTACGAAGAGGCGGGGGAACTTGACGAAGCCCTCGAATCCTATGTCACTCTCGCAGCCACCTACCCGAAAAGCCCGCTCGTCGCGAACGTCATGCTCCGCATCAACGAGCACTTCTACGTGAAGGAAGATTATGCGGTCGCCGCCTCGGTGGGTGCCAAGTTCATCGAGCGTTTCCCCAACCACGAATGGGCACCGAAGATGGCGTTCCGAATCGGCCAGTGCCACTACAAGCGTGAGGAATTCCGGAAAGGCGGCGAGGCCTTCGATCTCTTCGTGAAACGTTTTCCTGACCAGGAGCTCACTGCCCAGGCGCTCTTCTGGGCGGGCGAAAGCTACCGCATGGCCAACGACATCCCCGATGCCTTTCGCCGCTACAACCGCTGCCGCTGGGACTTCCCCGAAAGCGATGCGGCAAAATACTCACGCGGCCGCCTCGCCCTACCCGAGTTGCTCGCACAGTTTGAACGCGAGGCAAATCTGGATGAATAGCCGTGCCAAACCTCTCGCATGAGCATTCGCATTTAGCCATTGTGACAGCCAAGCCCGTATCGACGGTATGCCCGGTAGCATTGACTACTTTTTCCAAACCCTGGCAGCGAAGGTCACGACACATCGCTACGGGCAAACCTGACGGGGGCTAAAAATAAGTCTCCCCCGCCAACCGCAGAAGACTAGACTCCGCCCAACCGAATCTTCCACAGATCGCTAGCTACTGTTTATTCCCTCATGAATCCCGCCGAAAAAGCCAACGCCCTCATCGAAGCCCTCCCGTACCTCCAGGCCTTCCGTTCCAAAACCATCCTCATCAAGATGGGAGGCTCCGCCATGGAAGACCCGGAACTGGTCGCCAACGTCATGCGTGACATCACCTTTCTTGAAGTCGCTGGCATCAACCCGGTCGTCGTCCACGGCGGAGGAAAAGCAATCTCCGCAGCCATGGAGAAATCCGGCATCGAGGCAAAATTCATCAACGGTCTCCGCTACACCGGTGACGAAGCGATCGGCATCGTTTCCCGCGTGCTTTCCAACGAGATCAACCCAGGCCTCGTTCGCATGATCCGCGACTTCGGGGGCAAAGCCATCGGCATCCCCGGAACCGACATTTTTCTTGGAGAGAAAATCAAATCCTTCGACAAGGACGGCAACCCCGTTGACCTCGGCCGCGTAGGCGAAGTCGTGGGTTGCAACCTCGCGAACATGGACACCGCCCACAAGGCCGGCATCGTCCCGGTGATCTCCCCACTAGCCGCCGAACTTCCCACCGGAAAGCCTCTCAACATCAACGCCGACCTCGCAGCCGCCGCGCTGGCGAAAGAACTCCGCGTTTCAAAACTCGTCTATCTCTCAGACGTCCCCGGCCTTCTCTCCGATCCCAAGGATCCCTCGACTCTCATCAAATCCATTAACACCGAAAAGGCCAACGCCCTCATCGCCGATGGCACGATCTCAGGTGGGATGATCCCGAAAATCCGTTCCGCCATCGATGCGCTCAACGCCGGCGTCCGCAAAGTCCACTTCGTCGATGGCCGCCTCCCCCACGCCCTCCTTCTGGAAATTTTCACTGACGGCGGCATCGGCACGGAGGTCACGCACTAGTCCTTCAGCGAAGATGGCACCTGCTCATATTCAGCCAGAACCTGATCCGCAATCCCGCGCAAAGTGGAAGCATCTTCCGGCTCCACCCACTGCGGGACAAAGGTATTTTCGAAGACCTTTTCCTCCAAAAAGGAGACCATACCATACCGCCCCACCCAAAAACTGCCCTTCAAGATTGCAGTGCTTGAAATCCAGCGACGCTTTGAAGGTAATCTCACCTTCCGCAGGGGATTCAAATTCGCCAGTCTCCGTATTAAGCTTCGGAACAACCCGCACCCCGTCCGCGTATTTCGTAAGCATCCATCCGACAATCAGGCTCCCCGCCTGATTCGGTTTGTCGTATGACTTCGGATTTTCGTAATCATAGTTCGGATCGGGAAAACTGAACGTCCACCTAGGCAGACTCCTTGCCTCCTGGAACGCCTTGCCCACCGGAATCACCCGCAGCCCGTATCTCTCCGCCAGAGTCCGGTAGTTTTTCTCAAGCTTCTCATACATGATCTCCTGGTTGAATTTCCCATCCGAAAATCCCGGATAATCCTCCCGGTAAGCCCATGTCTGATGGATCAGGATTTCCGCACCCGGCGCATTTTTCCGGATGCAATCAATGACCGTCTCCGCATGTGGCTCGAAACTCTCCTCCTTGAAACTCAGATTACTCACCTGCTGGATAGTCACAAAGTCCCAATCCTCCGCCGCAAGGGCTTCAGCCAGCGAATACATCTTCCCTTCCGGCACATCGTCCCTCGCCGGAACAAATGCTGCCGGATACGGCTTCCCCTCCAGGCTCTCGGGATCCTTCCGATGTGCTTCAATCCATCCGGCATGCCTTTTCAGATCACATCCACCCGGATTCGCCAGAAAAAGCAACAGATCATGTCCGTCGGCCTCCGCCATCTGCGGGAGAAACGTCGTGGCATTCCGAGCAAAGCTGTTTCCGACCGTAAGCACTTTAACCGTGTTCCCGGTAACCGGGGGCGCCACTTCTTCTTCCGCCTGAACCGGGGCAACCGCCAGTATCAGAGACAGAATAACTCGAATCGTTTGTGTTAACCTAATCATCTCAGTGAGCAATAATACCCAACCGTCAATCCGCCCGCAAACCAAACTCTTGCCCCCGGAGTCCCTCTCCGCTATCCCCTCCCCGCCCATGAACGAGCAGATCGCATCCATCCAGTCCGCCGCCCTCGAACTTATCGCCGCCGCTACGGACGAGCGCTCCCTCGACGACGCACGCGTCGCTTCCATCGGAAAAAAGGGCACCCTCTCGCTCGCCGGAGCCCTTATCAAGGACATCCCCAACGAGGAAAAGGCCGCCTTCGGCCAGTCGCTCAACGCCGCCCGCACCGCGATCACCTCGGCCATCGAGGAGAAACAGGCTGCCTTGCAGGAAGTCGCCGACAAGGCCGCTCTCTCCGGAATCGACCTCACCCTCCCCGCCCGCGCCCTCCCCACCGGCGGTCTCCACCCGCTCACCCTCATCCGCGACGAAGCCATCCAGATCCTTCGCCGTATGGGCTTCGCACTGGCGGACGGCCCGGAGATCGAAGACGAATACCATTGCTTCGACGCCCTCAACACCCCCGCCGACCACCCGGCACGGAACGAAAAGGACACCTTCTATTTCGACTCCGGCAAACTCCTCCGCACCCACACCTCCAGCGTGCAGATCCGCACGATGGAAACGGAAGCCCCACCCATCCGCATCATCGCCCCCGGCTCCGCATACCGCCGCGACGAAATCGATGCCACCCACCTTTCCGTCTTCAACCAGCTCGAAGGTCTCTTCGTCGATACCGACGTCACCCTCCCCGACCTCAAAGGCACGCTCGAATACTTCTTCCACGAAATGTTCGGCACCACCACCGAAGTCCGCTTCCGCCCGCACTTCTTCCCGTTCACCGAGCCATCCTTCGAGATCGATGTGAAACTCCAGGTCAAAGGCCAGGCCGCCCGTTGGATCGAAGTCGCCGGCTGCGGCATGGTCGATCCCGCCGTCTTCGAATCCATCAACGCCACCCGCAAGGACAACGCCCTCGATCCCGAAAAAAGTCACCGGCTTCGCCTTCGGCATGGGCCTCGACCGCCTCGCCATGATCCGCTGGGGCATCAAGGACATCCGCCTCCTCATCGAAAACGACACCCGCTTCCTCACGCAGTTCGCTTGAAGAGTGTTTGAACCGCAAAGACGCTAAGGCGCAAAGTTCCGTTGCTATGAAAACTATTGAGGAAATTGCTACTGAGATTGTGGATTCTTGTTTCAAAATTCACAAAGAACTCGGGCCAGGCCTCCTCGAAAGCGCCTATGAAACCTGCTTGGAGTATGAGCTACTGAAACGTGGTTTTTCGGTCGAAAGGCAAATCCCACAACCCGTCATCTACGATGAAATCGCAATCGACGCAGGCTACCGAATCGATCTTCTGATTAACAATCTCGTCATCGTCGAACTCAAAGCGGTCGAACAGCTCGCTCCCGATACATACCGCACAGCTGATCACCTACCTCAAACTGTCGAAGAAGACCCTCGGTTTTCTCGTCAACTTCCACACCCCCCTCATCAAACACGGCATCAAACGAATCGCCAACAACCACAATCCTTAAAACCTTCCTTCCTTAGCGCCTTCGCGTCTTTGCGGTTCAAAACTCTTTCTCTCCCATGAACATCTCTCTAAACTGGCTCTCCACCCACCTCGACCTCTCAGGAAAATCCATCTACGAAATTTCCGATCTCTTCACCTTCGCCGGCGTTGAAGTCGAAGGCATCGTCACCAAAGGCATCTCCTCCGAAAAAATCGTCGTCGCCCAGATCAAGGAAGCGGTCCAGCACGAAAATGCCGACAAACTCAAGGTCACCCAGGTCGATGCGGGCGAAGGCCAGCTCCGCCAGATCGTTTGCGGAGCGAAAAACTACAAGGTCGGCGACAAGGTTCCCTGCTGCCTCCCCGGAGCGGATCTCGGAGGTTTCGTCATCGGCGAAACCAAAATGCGCGGCGTGGAATCCAAAGGCATGCTCGCAGCCGCCGAGGAAATCGGTCTCCCGAAAGGCGAGGACGGCCTTCTCATCCTTCCCGAAGATGCGCCCATCGGAGTCCCGGTGAAAACACTGTTCGATTCCGACACCCTCCTCGAACTCGAAGTCACCCCGAACCGCCCCGACCTCCTTTCCCACGCCGGCATGGCACGCGAACTCGCGACCCTCCTCAAGACTCCACTCATTTCCGAGAAATCTCCGGAAGCAAACACCACGGAAGCAAAAGAGGATTTCATCAAACTCGAATCGCCCGATTCCTGCCCGTTCTACTCCGCCACCCGCATCGACGACGTATCCGTCACCGAGTCACCCGCTTGGCTGAAGGAACGCCTCACCTCCATCGGCCTCCGCCCCATCAACAACATCGTCGATATCACCAACTTCGTCCTCCACGAAACCGGCCAACCCCTCCACGCCTTCGATGCAGCGAAAGTCAGCGGGGCACTCGTCATCCGCCAGGCGAATGACGGCGAGCAATTCACCGCCCTCGACGAGACCGTCCACACCCTCACCCCGGAAGACCTCCTCATTTCCGACGAATCCGGAGCCGCTCTCGCACTCGCCGGAGTCATGGGCGGACTCGACAGCGGAGTCACCGAGAAACGAAATCCATCCTACTGGAGTCGGCGTACTTCACCCCTTCCAACATCCGCCGCACATCGCGCCGCACCTTCCTTTCCTCCGACTCCTCCTACCGCTTCGAGCGCGGAGCCGATCCACAGGCAGTCCTCCCCGCAGCCGCACTCGCGATCAAACCTCATGGAGCGTGGGCGTCCCGCCCACGCAACCATCCAAACCGCCGGCAAACTTCCCCCCGCCCCCTCCCCCGTCTCCCTCGATCTGGAAAAACTCCACCACCTCCTCGGCAACTCCATCACCACCGAAGCCGCGGAGGAAATCCTCACCCGCCTCGGCCTTTCCAAGCAGTCCGACGGAAAATGGATCATCCCCTCCTTCCGCCAGGATCTCACCCGCCACATCGATCTCGCCGAGGAAATCACCCGCGTCCACGGCCTCGCCAACGTCCCCTCCCGCCTCCGCGCCACCCTTGTCCCGACAAGCGACACGGATGCCGCCTACGATGCGGACATGATCCTCCGCCGCCGTCTCGCCGCCCTCGGGCTTTTCGAGTGCCAGACGATCAAGCTCATCGCGGAAAACCAACTCCCCGACATCCTCCCTCTCCGCCCCATGATGGAAGGCGATCTCATCCGCGTGAAATCCCCCCTCAGCGAGGATCACGCGATCATGCGCCCATCCATCGTCCCCGGCCTCGTCGCATCCGCAGAGAGAAACGCCCGCCAGCAATCCAAATCCCTCCGCCTCTTCGAAATGGGTCGTGTTTTCCGAAATGCGGGTGGTGGCAAAGCCCTGGATCAGGAAAGCGACATCCTCGCCCTTCTCGTTTCCGGCCACACCAGCCCGTCCTCGTGGGCAGCAAAAGACCGCCCTGCCGATCTCTACGATGCCAAAGCAATCCTATCCGCCCTTCTCCCCGGCCACAGCATTTCGCTGAAACCGAAAGACCGCGAGAACGTCGCCCTCGCCGCTGATATCAAAGCCGGTGACCAGACCATCGGTAGTCTTCGCCCGGCTTGTCCCTGAAACGTGAGCGCGAGCTGGACTTCCCCCACCCCGTCTTCATCGCCGAGCTGGATCTCGGCAAACTCCGCAAGCTCATCTCCGGAAAATCCCAAGTCGAAGATCTCCCCCAGTTTCCTGGCTCCTCCCGCGATGCTTCCATGGAACTTCCACTGGAAACTGCGAACGCGCGATATCGAAGCCATCCTATCCAAAATGAACGAACCTCTCCTTGTTTCATACGAGTGTTTCGACCTCTTCACCGACCCTTCCGGAGAAAAAATAGCAACTGACCGCAAATCCCTGGCCTATCGCTTTGATTACAGGAGATTGGACAAAACTCTAAAAACCAACGAGGTCGATCAGGCTCATAAAGGCGTGATTGACCATTTGCTGAAAATTCCGGGAGTTTTATTTCGATAGATTCATTATCCGGATCTCTTAAAAAAAATTCTCCGACCCCTATCTTCTGTTCGACACGGGATATTCTTGTTGATAGTCTTTGGATGTGAAGATTAGCAGAAGCCACGCACTCATGGGGTCCCTGACCCTATTACTCATTGGAATCGTATTTGTTTCTCGGAATACATCCGAAACACAAACCATTGATAGTCAAAACATTACGCAGAGAGCAACCCAGCCTGCGCCAGGAAAGTCAGACTCCCTTAGAGACATATCAAGGAAGCTGGCAACTGTCGGAGAAAAAGAGAAAACGGAACTGATCTCCGAGGGAGTAAAAATCGCTCGCGCTCGCCAGGTGGAACTCGCAGAAGCTGCCAAGACATCCCCTGAAAGGGTGTTGCGGGCGATGATGGATCTGAACGAGCTTTCGGCGCTCCCACCTGAAATCAGGGCGGAATCCGAACAGCCCTTCAGCGCGATCGGTAGTATCGATCTTCTATGGGAAACCTCGATCCGTCCTGACGGATCGCTCAAGTGCACGCATTACAACCAAGCCATCGTCGGGGACAAAACATGGCGTGTAGCGGGTCAGGCATACAAAGACGCCCACCGACCCATGGTGGATGTCCCCCTCAATGGATACATTGTCGGTGACCTGTTGGTTTTGGAATCGTCGTCAATAAAGACACTTTCAGCTTCCGAACTCGCCGTCTCCGATGAGTTTTTTGAAAACGCGCCAAACCTGCAAACCGATCCTGTGACCGGTGGCCAGGCCGATCCTTCCGTAACCGCCCTGATTGGGGGAAAAGTCTACAGCTTTGAAAGCGAAAGCATCATTGAACACGTGGAAGACGTTTTGGCGAAAGCGACTACTAAAGCAGCTTCCGGCGAGGAGGACAGAACCGTAAACCACGGCCTTCAGTGGCTCCCTACACAGGCAAGCGGTGGCTCCAACGGCTCAATTGTTCAGGCATCGCCCTTCCAGGCGGATAACATCAGGGTGCTTTTCATCCGCGCCGAGTTCTCCGATGTGACGGCAAACACTGTGGGTTTCAACGAATTAACCACCAGCCTGGAAGAGGCTAACGCCCGCATCCAGCAGTTTTCCTATGGGAAGGCATCGCTAAGCAAAATCACCGTCACGCCGAACATTTACACCCTTCCGACACCTGGTCAAACCGTCGCGGAATCGGGTGACAGTGACAAAATCATCGCGGAGGCTCGTGCTGCCGTGGAAGCCGACTTCAACATTAGTGACTTTGATGTTATCGGGGTCTTTTTCCCGAATATCGGAAAAAATGTCTTTCCGGCAAGCCAGATTGATTACGGAGGCCTAGCCACAGTTGGCGGTGAAAACCACTGGATCAATGGCGTTTCCCAGGCTGTTCTGACGGAAATCCTTCTCCACGAGTTCGGTCACAACTACGGACTTTTTCACGCGAACTATTTTAACCCCGAACGTGATTTCACCGCCGCGGACAGCGGGGCGAATGCCGTTGAATACCTGGATCCCGGCCAGGTCAGCCTAGAGTATGGCGATATATACGACCGTATGGGCGAGGGAAACAAGGATGACGGTTACTTCAGCCCATACGCCACTTTCAGGCTGGAGTGGATGCCACCGTCCAAGGTGATTGAGCCGACAACTTCAGGATTATTCAGAGTTTCCCGTTTCGACCACCCCGATGCCAAAAACAACACCACCCTCGCGCTACGGCTGCCAATGGGGGGAGACCGCTACAACTGGGTCGCTCTCCGCCAGCGTTATGACGATACTGCTGGGAAAGCCTACGTCGTAGGAGAAGGCATATATACGGACAGGCCGAACCTGATCGATGCGACACCCGGATCCAACCCGAACAAGTTTCTGGATCGTGCGGATTCAACCCTATCCGTGGCTGACGGCCCCTATGATGATGTGGCTGCCGGGGTCACCATCAGAAACATCGGAACCGGAGGATCGGAGGATAATGAATACATCGACGTCCAAGTTGATTTCGATCCTCGAATCAGTATCGAAAACTCGAATATCCTCGTGGATGAGTCCGCCGGCCACGCCGCTGTTAGTATCAATCGCACGTTCAATTCAAACGGAGTGGCTTCTGTCGGATATTCCACGAGCGCCGGTAGTGCGGATAGTGCCGATTTTCACCCGACCAGTGGTACCGTGTCATGGGATGCGGGCGATATGAGTCCGAAAAAGATTCTGATCCCGATCCGGCCTGACACGCTTTCCGAGGGAGCTGAGACATTCACCCTCACTCTATCGAATCCGACCAATGCCGTGATCGAACGAACACGGGACACCACTACAATTACAATCGGGGATGCGGGCAGCAGGATAACAAGCTTTGACCCTCCGTTTTTCAACCTCACGATCAATGCGATTGTGCCGCTTCCGGATGGAAAAGTAATCGCGGCTGGAACGATCAACGACAACGTCACCGGAAACATCGCCCGCTTCAATGCTGATGGCTCGGAAGATTCCGGGTTTCTGAAGGGGTCAGGATTCAAAAAAAATCCCATTCCTCCCGAAACGGAGGATACCGACGGCACGGTCGAAGCGATGATTCTCCAGGCCGACGGAAAGATCGTGGTCGGGGGAAGGTTCGACAAATATAACAATGTCGCATGCCGGAATCTGGTGCGACTGAACTCCGATGGAACAGTTGATGTTGATTTTTGTAACTCCCTGGGCGCCGGGCCGGACGGCACCGTGCGTGCAATTGCCCAGCAGGCAGACGGAAGCATTCTCGTCGGAGGATCATTCTTGCAGGTTGGCAGTGTGACTTCAGCCGGAATCGTTAAAATCTCTCAGTCCGGTTTGGCAAGCCAGTATGTTTCACCGGGGCTTTTCACAGCCGGACTTACTCCCCAGATTTACGATATCGACGTAGCTTCGGACGGGAAAATTATGCTCTGCGGGGCGTTTGCAACCGGCAGCGGAATCGGCTCGGTGTTCAAATTCAGTATAGCACGTCTCGAAGCCGATGGCACACTCGACACATCCTTCGATCCGGGATTCGGAGCGCACGGTGCGGATATCGTTAACGGAGAGCCTGTACAGGTTCACAATCGCCCTACCTTCGTGACCTCAATCTCAAGCCTCATGGACAATGGAAACCTGAAATACCTTATATGCGGCAACTTCCCTTCCTATAATGATGTAACCCGTGGATCGCTTGCCTTAGTAAACGCCGATGGAAGCCTGGATACGGGATTTGAGCCAGGCGTAATCAATGGTCAGGTTCTTGAGGTTTTTGTTGATTCCGCCGGGAGATTGTTAGCAGGGGGCACCTTCCTCAGTATCGGTAGCCGGATTGCGGCGCTCAAGCCAGACGGTTCAATTGACACGTCCCTTAACCTTGGGAGTGGAATCACCAGAAGCTTCGTCTCGGCGTTTGCTTCGGATGCCGAGGGTAACAGCTATATCGGCGGCAACTTCTATGACTTCGGAGGCCAGCCCAGCCGTCCGATTGTCAAAATCGCCGGCGGTCTCGACCCGTTCACCCTCTGGAAAACCGCCAGTTTCTCGCCCGCACAGCTCGCTGCAGGAAATACGGGAGCTGAGGAAGACTTCGATAACGACGGCATTCTAAACATCACGGAGATGGCTCTGGGACTCTCCCCCACTGTCGCAAACTCTCCGGAATCGTTCGCGATAGCTGCGGAAGACCTTTCTGTGCAGACGACAGGTGAATCACAGTTTCTCCAAGCAACAATGATACGATCCGCGGAAAACCTCGGTGTCTGGCTGGTAGCCCAGTTCAGCAGCGACCTCGTGACCTGGCTCCCGGCGAATCCGATTCCGGGCTCCAATGCAACCTACGAGGTAGTGGAGTCGACATCCAACCGCTTCACGGTGAAAGACAAGACACCCTCGGGTCTCGGGGTGAAACGTTTTGTCAGGTTCCGCGCGGTGGTACCGAACTGAACGGAAGATTTTTGCGATTCCCTATCTTCCGGCGGGCAAGCAGAAGGTAATGCCTTGATCGCTTCGCCCGCTCGTGCGTCTTGGAAGCGAACTCCTCCACGGTGAACCCGGCCTTGATCAGGAGTTTTTTGAATTTCGGGGCGGGTTCGGAAAGCCAGTAGGCAACGCAGCCCTCCGGGGTGATGACCTGACGGAGTTTCTCCAGAAAGCCGGGCGAATACAGGCGGGCGTTTCCGGAAGTGATCAGATCGTCCGGGGTGTTGTCGATATCGAGAAGCAACGAGTCATAGGTGCCAGGCCTGGTTTTCGAAACGATATCGAAAAGATCCCCCTGGATGATCACGGTGCGTGGATCGTCAAGCAACGGCCCGTTGAATTCGACCAGGTGGGTCTTGTTCCACTCGATCAACGGGGGCATTAGTTCCGCGACATCCACGGTTGCGGGGCTGCCCACCAGCTCGAGCGTCCGTTTCAAAGTGAATCCCAACCCAAGCCCCCCGATCAGAATCCTGGGATGGGCCGGTCTCGTCGGCCTCCCATCCAGTAGAGACTGGCAGCCTATGTCCGCCAGCTGCTGTTCGGAAAAAGTCAGGGCCGTGCTCATAAGCTCATAGCCGTTATATTTGAGATAAATTTTTCCATCGTGCTTATGGAGCGAGTAGTGCGTGCCGTCCGGCATCGTGGATTCGTCGAGCTTCACATAGGGCTTCATGCCAGAGAGTCCTCTCACCCGTACCGGTGGGACAAGGTAATTCCTCCGCTGGCAGGGACTGCTCAAACGACCCTTCACGCTTGATCTCTCGGAGATACCCTTCATCTTCCGCCCATGACAAGACCTCTCGTCTGCGCAATACTGGCACTAGTTCTGTCGGCGTGCCGGAACGCGGAACCCACCCAAACGACCAACAACACACCAACCATGCCTGAAACACCAAAAGACGTCGCCGCGGCACCCGCGGATGCGGAAACCACAGCCTCCGGCCTCGCCTCCAAGCTCATCGAAAAAGGAACCGGTTCCACAAGTCCAAAAGCCACCGATACCGTCACCGTGCACTACTCCGGATGGACTACGGACGGGAAACTCTTCGACTCCTCCGTAAAGCGCGGTCAGCCGACGTCCTTCCCGCTCAACGGGGTTATCGCGGGATGGACCGAAGGAGTCCAGCTCATGGTGGAAGGTGAATCGCGGCGGTTCTGGATCCCCGCGAAAATGGCTTACGGTGAAAACCCGCCTGCCGGTTACCCGGCCGGCACCCTTTTTTTCGACATCCAATTGATCAGGATCGGACGATGAGGAAATTTTCGGAAAAAGCCGTCGCCCGCTCGGCCGCCATGTTGCTCCTCGGCGGCGGATGTCTGTTTTCAGGTTCCTGCCAGCCTCCCCCGGAGAAACCCATTCCTCCCCTTGATCTCTCGAAAAGCACCGCCAAACCCGAGCCAAGCGCACCGGCTTCGCCTGCCACACTGACCGGCCAGCTTACCCGCATGCCCCTCGGAGATCTCTACCAGCTCGTCCAAAAGGATGCGGCTCTTATCTACGATGTCCGCCCCACACTGTATTACAAAATGGGTCACATCCCCGGAGCGATAAGCTGGCCGAAAAAGGAGTTCTCCCGCGATTACGAAAGGCATGCACCGGCCATCCGCACCGCCAATACCAACAATACACCGGTCGTCCTCTATTGCACCGACCTCGCCTGCCCCGACGGTCTCACGGTCGCACAAAAGCTCGCCACGCGCGGGCATGACGTCTCCGTCCTCCAGGGCGGATACGAGGCCTGGAAAGTAGCCACGGACTAGCGGATATGGAGTGTGGACAAATCGCGCCCGACCCTCTACCACGCGCGGACTTCTTATGACCGATTTTCAAAACGCCTCCGTCAAACCCGTCGCCAACGTCTATTTCGATGGCGGCGTCGTCTCCCATTCCATCGTCCTCGCGGACGGCACCAGGAAGACCCTGGGGATTATTTTTCCCGGAACATACCGTTTTGATACGGAAGCGCCGGAACTGATGGAGATCACAGACGGCTCCTGCGAGATCGTCGTCGATGGCAGCGAGACCACACGCTTCATTCCCACCGACGAATCGTTTAACGTGGATGGCAAGAGCGGCTTTTCAATCACGGTTCACGGTGGCGTCTGCCAGTACGTCTGCTCGTATCTGTAATTCCGCGGAAACGATTTTTCTCCACTGATGTCCGGTCTCCGCATCATCCTGCTCGGTTTCCTGGTCGGGATATGCCCTTCATGCAACTTCGTGACCCTGCCCCCCGCTCCGGCGGCATCGCCGGAATTGGTAAGGAGAAACACTGTCACCTCATACACCCCGGAACGAACTCCCGAGGTTCAGGTCTGGCTCATCGCGGACAAGCTGCACTCAGGGATGGTGTTCTCGTATCCATGGCTGATCGAGTCCGGATTCGTCCCGCCGGAGGGCTTTCCGGACTGCCGCTACGTCACGTTTTCCTGGGGCGACAGGATGGCCTATATCAACAAGCGTTGGCTCACCGCGCCGGAGATCGTGAAGGCCATTTTTCTCCCCTCCCGTGCCGTAATGGAGTGTATCCCCATTAACTGGGAGGTTCCCGAAGTATCTCCCAACCAGCACATCTGGATGAAATCCATTCCTCGTGAGCGCGGTCCGGAGATCGCATCCTTCCTCAACCACTGCACCACTGACGGTGAGGACGGGAAACCCATTGTCGCAGGGCCGGCAAGCTGGGGCGACGGCGTCCTTTTGGAGTCGCCGCAATGGTATTATTTCCCCCGTATCTGCAACGTTTGGACAGGCCAGGCGCTTGAGGCGACCGGAGCCAGCATCAACCCGTTCCTGTCCATCCATCGGGACACACTGGTCAAAGCGGCCGAGCGGAACGGTTACGTGGAGATCTGGGACGGCTCGGGAAATAAAAACATTCCGATACACTGAGCGGGTCTTGGACGGGGTTGTCCAATCTACCGGATGGGGCTCAGTCGAGAGCATCCTTGAATGCCTGGATGATTGTATCCACCGGTTCGAGGCCTACGGAAATCCGCAGCAAATTCGCCGGGACGCCGCAGTCCTCCGTCCATGCGAGTTCATCGTAATGGGCGAGAAGGGTATAGGGGCAGACAAGGGTGAAAGGCGTGCCGAAGGAAGGGCCTTTGGAAAGGCGCAGGGCGTCGAAAACTTTCGGCGCTTTCTTCGGTTGCGATAGGATGATGGAGAGAAGCCCGCCGTATCCACCGTTCGTTTTCCTGATGGAGTCATAGTTCTCCGTCTGAACGAGGGAAGGATGCCAGACCGAGGCGATGTCCGGATGGCTGCTCAGGAAGTCAACCAGCGCGAGGGCGTTCTCGTTGACCGTTTTGTTCCGTTTCGCGTAGCCCTTGAGATTGGAGAGCAGGATTTCCGCGTCACCGACATACAGCGGTGCACAGTCCCGCGCATCGGTTGAGATTGATTCCAGCAAATCCTGAGCATGAGGCGAATCGGCGCGCACCGTTGCCGCACCGGCCATCACATCGCCTGCTCCGGACACCCATTTCGTAAGGGAGGAGGTAAGGATGTCTGCAAATGGAAGGACATCGACATTGAGCGGGCCGGTGGCGGAGTCGTCCAGAACGAGGGGGGTGCGGGAGGATTTGCAGGCCTCGGAAACACGTTTCAGATCGATCGTGCGGAGGAGAGGATTTGAAGGGATTTCGCTGAAAACACCCGCGAATTCTCCTGAGCGAATGCGCTGGAGGGCTTCATCGAAAGATTCGCCCGAGGCTTCGTTGAGATAGACGACACCGTTCCCGAACCTGTCCTGGATTTTCAGGGTATCAACATAGGGAAACTCGATCTGGAGGGTTTTCTTCCCCTCGCGCAGACCGGGCAGAGCGCGGAGCGCGGCCAGACCCGCGGAGATTCCGCTGGCGAAAATGAGAGTGTTTTCGGCCTCTCCGCCGTTCAGCTTTGCTATGGCCCGGGAGAGGAGGTGTGACTTGGATCCTTCACGAAGAATGCCGTCGAGATAATCCTGGGCCTCGCGGGACGAGACGCCTTCTCCGGAGAAGCGCCAGTAGGCATCGGCCAGAGACTTTGCCTTTTCAGGGAAAACAAGGCACTGGAATCCGTTAAAAGACGTGCTCCGGACCGCGGTTTCGGACTGACGTTCCATCCACCGCTGTGCCCGTTGCGCGGAGGTTTTGGTTGGAAGGATGAGAACGTCCTCTCCTGGCGAGGCCACCTCGCCACGGGCGTTCTCAAAGAGGCGCTCGATGGTGGGATGCTTGAAAAAACGGGGGTATCCGGTACGCAGGCGCCGGGTGACTTTTTCGCGTCCCTCCTCGTAGCCGATTACCGCGTCCCAGGTAGGGAGGCAGACGGAACAGGCATGGGGAGAATCGGGTAAAGGGCACCCGAGATCTTCCTCTTGCCAGGCTGGATTGACTAACAGATCGCGCACCCGCGCTAGATGCCCTGGTACGGCCTTTTGGGCAAGCCCGTTTGTTAGGCAGGGTGCAAAAAAAGGCATCTTTTGAACACTGGTTTTCCACGGGCGCAAACTCCGGCTTTGGGCTGGGAAGCGACATCCGGAAAGCCGGATAGGCGATGGAAGGGAACAGCGATTTCGAGATCGCGTCTGCAACGGGAACGGGTCGGCCGTGGTCCGCCTGTCCTGTCGCGATTTTCAAATCGCGGTTCCTTTCCCCGGGCCGGGTGGCTTTGTCCTTGCTTCGGGGGACTTGCTGGGGAGAATCCGCGCCCCGGCACCGGAACCTGTGCAACTTGGCGAGATGGATGATAAAAATTTACAGAAACGCATTGCCAAAATCGGTGAGGTGATCGCAGGGCATGACAGTTTTGTGATCATGAGCCACGTGCGGCCGGACGGTGATGCGATCGGCTCCCAGATCGCGCTGGGATTCTCCCTCATGGCGATGGGAAAAACCGTCTTCCTGGTGAATGAGGATGGTGTTCCCGAGAGCCTGGAGTTCATGAAAGGCTCGGAAAAAGTCACCACTCCGCCTGCCGAGCCAGTGAATATCGAGGTGGCCATCGCCCTGGATACCGCCACGAAACCACGCCTCGGGGAAGGTGCTTTGAATGCTGCCTCGAAGGCCGGGATCTGGTTGAACATCGACCATCACATTTCCAATCCCGCCTACGGGGACGTCAACCTGATCGACGCGACGAAACCGGCCACCGGACAGATCGTTTACGAAATGATCAAGGCTCTCAATTTCCCGCTGCCGGATGAAACGCGGGATGCCATCTATGTGGCTGTCTCCACGGACACGGGATCCTTCCAGTATGGATCCACAACCGCGGAGACCTATGACATGGGCGCGGATCTGATCCGCCGCGGTCTTGATGTCGGAAAGATCAACGCGGACACCTACGACAACCATCCATACCGTCGGTTGGAGCTTATGCGTGCCCTGTTGAACACGCTGGAAATTTCCAAAGACGGGCGTCTGGCGCATTGGGAGCTGTTGGATCATACCCGCGAGGATCTGGCTCTGCAACCGGACGACAGCGAGGGTCTGATCGATCTGATCCGGGGGGTGAAAGGCGTTCTGGTCGCGGCGTTTTTCGAAGAGCTGGAGGGCGGGAAGATCCGTGTTTCCATGCGATCGAAGAATAAGGGAGTCAACGTGTGTGACGTAGCCTCACAGTTCGGCGGAGGCGGGCATGCCCTCGCAGCGGGAATCCGCATGGCCGGCCCGATCTCGGAGGCCAAAAACAAAGTCCTGGCCGCGCTGGAAACCGCACTTGGGCAGGCAAAATGATTTTCAGAACACAATGAGTAAAAAGAACGAGGAATATACCGGACCCAGCGGGGTGCTGCTGGTGGACAAGGCTCCGGACATGACGTCGCACGATGTCGTGGCGATCGCGAGGCGCGCACTGAACACGAAGAAAATCGGCCACTGCGGTACGCTTGACCCCATGGCCACCGGCCTGCTGATGCTGGTGATCGGACGCGCGACGAAGATTCAGGATCTGCTCATGAGCGAGGACAAGGTCTATGAGGGCACACTGACTCTCGGCGAGCGGACAAGTACGCAGGACAGGCAGGGCGAGGTTTTGGAAACACGGGAAGTCGGTGATTATTCAGAGGCTGACATCAAGGCCGCTTTCGAGAAGTTCACCGGCGAGTTCGAGCAACTTCCGCCGATGGTTTCCGCGATCAAGATGGGCGGAGTGCCGCTCTATAAAATGGCCCGCAAGGGTATGGAGGTGGAGAGGAAACTGCGCCCCGTCCGTGTCACGGGATACGAGGTGAAACGTGTCGGGCTTCCCGAAGTTGATTTCCGCGTGGATTGCTCCAAAGGTTTCTATGTGAGAACATATGCGAACGACATCGGTGAGAAGCTGGGCTGCGGTGCGCACCTCAGCGCGTTGCGTCGGACGAATTCCGGGAAGTTCACCTTGGACAGATCCGTTACGGTCGATCAGCTCAAGGAAGCGGATCCGGAAATCCTGATGAAAGCGCTGATTTCCCTGGCGGAAATTTCCCTCATGCGCGGAGCCTAGCAAGCCATGCCCGTCCGTCTCGAAAAGCTGGAGGATTTGGCAGTCCGCAAAGGGCCGCTTCATCTGGCGCTTGGTGTTTTCGACGGAGTGCATGCCGGGCACCAGGCGGTGATCGGCGGGGCGGTGAAAGCGGCTTCTGAGGATGGAGGCGAGGCTTTCGTGGTGACCTTTTCTCCGCATCCCATTCGCGTGATCGCTCCGGGGAAGGCTCCGGGTTCCTTGCTTGCCACGTTGGACGAAAAGGCGGAGGTGGTGAAGGCGCTGGGTGTGGACGGCCTGCTGGTCATCCGGTTTGACACGGAATTTGCGAAGATGGGCGCGGAGGAGTTTGTCGAAAAGCTGACGGCTGGAAACATCGCATCCATTTCCGTTGGCGAGGACTGGAGGTTCGGCAGCAAGCGGTTGGGCGACGTGGAAATGCTCCGCACGATGGGCGAGTCCCATGATTTCCGCCTGAACGCGGTCTCTCCTGTTATGTGGGATGGCGAAAGGATCAGCAGCACGCGTATCCGGCAGGCGATCCGGGACGGGAATTTCAGTGCCGTCGAGGAAATGCTCGGAAGACCATATGAGGTCTCGGGGGCAGTGGTCGAAGGCCGGAAGCTGGGACGGGAACTGGGCTTTCCCACTGCGAATCTGCGACTTGGAGATCTTCAGGTTCCAAAGGACGGAGTGTGGAAGGTCACTGTGAACAGCAGGATGGGAGGCGTGGCCAATTTGGGAATGAGACCGACTTTGGGGGATGACGAGCGGCTTCTGGAGGTTCATCTCTTAGATTTTTCGGGGAACCTCTACGGAGAGATTCTGAGGGTGCGGTTTGATCGGTTCATCCGTGCGGAGCGGAAGTTTTCCTCTCTGGATGAGTTGAAAGAGCAGATCGCGCGGGATGTGGCTGATGCCGGCTCGTAGTCAACGATGACTGGCCAAGCCGGAAGCCGCGTGATACCCAAATCCCAACGGATGGAAGTCGCAGGAAAAAGGACGCTGGCGGAATGGATGCGGAGCAGATTGAGCGATGCCCAGCGGTTTCTCGTTCTGTGCGTCCTGGCCGGGTTCCTTTGCGGGCTTGCTGCGGTTGCTTTTCACTTCTCCATCCACCATCTGTTCGACTGGCTGTGGGATCAGGCATCGCAGCGGGATACTTTTTGGTTCTGCGCGATCATGCTTGGCGCACCTACTCTTGCCGGGCTGCTGGTGGGGCTGTCGGTTCATTACTTCGCACCGGACGCCGCGGGAAGCGGAATTCCCCAGACGAAGGCGGCATACTATAACAAGGGCGGAAAAATTTCCGTGAAGACGGGGGTTCTGAGGTTCGTGCTGGGTAGTCTCTATGTGGGGCTTGGAAACAGTCTGGGCCGTGAGGGGCCGACAGTGCACGTGAGCGCGGCGATCTCCTCGCGGATCGGGCGGTGGGCTTTTAAAGATCCGGCGCGGGCCCAGTCCATGCTGCCGGTAGGGATGGCGGCGGGAATTGCCGCGGCGTTCAATGCGCCGCTCTCGGCGCTGACGTTTGTTTTTGAGGAGTTGCTGGATAATTTCTCAATGAAAGCCATGGGAGGGATGGTGATCGCGGTGGTCATCGCCGCGGCGGTTTCGCGAACCATCCTTGGGGAGGATCCCGTGCTGATGGGAAGGATCGCGGAGGACTACAAGACATCCGCATGGATGTTGGTTGCGCTCCCTCTCGGCGTGGCGGCGGGACTGATCGGGCATGTGTTCGTGTGGAGCACGCTGCATCTGAGGATGTGGTTCCGCACGCGGAAAACCCTGCCGTCGTGGGTGAATCCCGCGGCTGGCGGACTCTCCTGCGGGATACTCGGTCTTACGGCTTTTTACCTCACGGGAAATCTGGGGAACGCGCAGAATTCGGTTTTCAGTATCGGCTACCAGTCGTTGGAGTCCGCTTTTGAATACGAGCTTTCCGTGGGGATCATCGCGATTCTGCTGGTGGCGAAGTTCCTCGCGGTGGTGATCAACTATGCGTCCGGTGGCTCGGGAGGTTTGTTTTCGCCAACTCTTTTCCTGGGCGGAATGGTGGGCGGATTGATCGGTGTCGGGCTGGCGGACTTTCATCATCTTGGGGATTGGATCCCCGCATTCCCATCGGACGCAAAAGTGATCGGAGGCTGTGTTCTCCTGGGGATGGGGGCGATGTTCGCGGCGGTGGTGAGGTGCCGGTTCACCTCTCTGATCATCATCTTTGAAATGACGGGCAACTATTCACTGATCCTTCCGTTGATGGCGGGTAACATGATCGCGTTTTTCATCGCGAAACATTTCCAACCTGTGAGCATCTACAGTGCCCTGTTGCTCCAGGATGGGATCAGCCTCCGGAAGCTGCCCGCATATCGTGGCGCGAAGGACTATCGGAAGCTCCCGGTGCAATCGATCATGACACACGAGGTTTTTGCTTTGGAAAGTGAGGCGACCGCGCATGGATCGCTTAGAAAAATAGCTCAGGAGGATAGGAAATTTCACGCATACCCCGTGGTGGACGCCGCCGGGAAACTTGCCGGAGTGTTAACAAAACACGAGCTTGAGGAGACCGCCGGGGAAACCACGCTTGGACAGCTCTGCGAAGGACGGGAGGTGGTTTCCGTGACATTGGATTCCTCCATCCGCGACGCGGCCAACCGGATGATTGTCAGAAATTTCCAGCAGGTGCCGGTCGTGAGCCAGGCGGATTCCGGGAAACTGCTCGGATGGCTGACCTTGAACGATATCGCCCGGCAGCAGAACGCCGCGGAGGGATAGGCCGCAAAGGGGCGTTGCATTCAACCGCCGGATCGGAATACCCGGTCATTTCCCAGCCAAACGGCGGGTTCCCTATGAGAGTGCCTGAACGATACGCTCCCGCAAAACCTCATGGTCCGCAGAGTTCATCACCGGCTGCATGTTTGCGGACTCCGGCTCCGGAATTTTCCCGATCTCCAGCCACGAACGGCATCCGCCGAACTTTTTTTCGTAGCGGATCTCGATGGGTTCCTTCAACCGGCAAACCCGGACGAAGGCGAGGTGGATGCTCCCGGATGCCATGCCCTTCCCCTGCCACTCGAACCGTTCCCTCAGGGTCTCTCCGGTATAGACATGGTAGGGAAAAAGTGCGCCCAGTTTCTCGGGATCCGTGATCGTCACCGCGAAAAGCGCCTCCGCATAATGGGTGATGGCGAACAAGTCCCCTTCCTGCCATTCACGCTCCGGAGTGAACTTCCCTTCCCTGACATGGTTGAGTTGGGCGTGGAATTTCGTTGGGAAAAGATAGAACGAATCGTGGGCAAAGGAGAAACCTTCACGACCCTCGTGGATCCCGCCCTTTCGGAGAAGAACCGACTGGCGTCCCTCGGCGAGGGCATCGCAGATTACCTGCCACTCTTTGAACGCAATGGCCATAATCGGTGGGATCAGGCGAGGTCTTCCGCCGTGACCGAGCGTTGCTCGCGGTTGCCCAGTAAAACAGCCTGGCTCACGACAGTCTCCGGAGCACCATCGAAGCGGAAGCTGTGGCAATTCGGACAGATTGAGGTCGATTTCCCCACAATTGAATCGCACCCCTCGCAGACTTTGTAATTCTGCGGCAGTGCGGCGATTTTTGCGGCGGTCTCGGCGCGGTATTTCGAAGGGTTCTCCATGGTGACATAAAAAGAAGCGGCGCCGGAAGACCGGCCCGCTTTTGATTCTGGAAAGGATTCCGGAAACCGGAAAATCCCGGATCAGGCGATGGCGGCAATCGCCTTGGCTGTCTTGCTCTTGAGATTCGCAGCCTTGTTCGGGTGAATGAGGTTGCGCTTGGCTGCCTTGTCCACGACGGATGCGAACGCGGAAGCGGCCTTCTCGGCCTCTTCCTTGTTACCAGCTTCGATAGCGGCGAGAGCTTGTTTACGGGTTGCTTTCATGCGGCTCTTCTCGGCGCGGTTGCGCTCGGTGCGGGTCGCTGTCTGGCGGATGCGCTTGATTGCGGATTTGTGGTTGGCCATAAGTTTGGGAAAAGTTTATTGTAAAAGGGCTATCCCTCGGAAGGGGGCGGGAAAGTAGTGGAGAGGAGCGGGGTATGTCAAGCTGATGTTCGGGAAAATGCGCTGTTTTCGGATGAGGCGGGTTTTACCTGGCGGCGGTCTCAAACATCGGCTTGTCCTGCTTCCTCAGCGAACCCCTGACTACATAGACATCCGCTCCCGTTCCCACGCGATTATACAAATCGACAACGTCACGCGTGCCCATCCGGATGCAGCCATAGGATGCGGGCGTGCCGAGGCGGTACATTTCCGGAGTGCCGTGGATATAGATATAGCGCCTGAAAGCGTTTCTGTTGGCCTTTTCCGTACCGGTCAGCCAAAGGATGCGGCTTACGATCGGATCGCGACCGGGAGCGTTCGGTTTCAGCACCTCGCCAGTGGGCCGCCGGCTTTTGAAGACCGCTCCGGCAGGCTCGCCACCGCCGATTTTTTTGGCCACCTTCATCTTGCCAAGGGGCGTGCGATTCGAGTTCGGGATATCCCCCACTCCGAATTTCGAGGTGGAGATCTTGTAAGACTTGATCGGCTTTCCGTCACGGAGAAGAAGCATCCTCTGATCGCGTACGCTGACGACCATTTTGTTGCGGTTGTCAACCGATGGGCCGCAGCTATTGAGAAATTGCGGAGTGAGGAGGCAGATGATCGGGAGAAGAAGGTGGGTGATACCTTTTTTCATGTCTTACTTGGAGTCGGATAGGTTCGCGGCTGGCGTTTGGTTTGATTTGGGACGTGTGAACGATGGCAGCATGCGTGCCATGGAAGCGGTCGATGTATAAAAGAAACCGACCGGGAATGGAAGCAAAAGAATCGCCGAGGACCATCTGCCCTGCATTGCCGCCTCGACCACGACGAAGAGGAAGAAGCAGCCGAAGAGAAACTCCACGAAGGGCGTAAGGGTCTTCATCGCCTTGTAGCTGCTTTTCTTCCAATCGGCGTTTTTCTGCTCAATGCCGTATTTCGGGGTGCGGATGAAGGCAGTCTGATGGTTGCAGAGAGCCTCGATAACCGCCTTGGCGTTGGTGATGGACATACCGATACCGAGGGCGAGGAGAAGCGGAAGGTATGGGATTTCCTTCCACCACGTCGCCGGGCGGAGGGCTTTTTGCGAGGTCAGGTAAAAAAGGATGACGGATACCGATGCGAAGAAAAAGATCGGAACGTTGACGATATAGTAGCTGAGTTTCCCGAAGTCCGGCTGCGCGTGCTGATTCGGGTAGATCAGGAAGCAAAGGCTGATGAGGAGCAGGTAGGCGAAGTTCGAGGTGAGGTGTGCGGTGGCCTCCATTTTCACGAAAAGCGGCACCTTGCTCTTCCAGATGGCGGGAAGGACTTTCTTGCATACCTGGATGGAGCCTTTCGTCCACCGGTGTTGCTGGCTCTTGAATCCGTCCATGTCCACGGGAAGTTCAGCAGGGGTTTCGACATCGTTGAGGAAAATGAAACGCCAGCCTTTCAACTGGGCGCGATAGCTGAGATCCATGTCCTCGGTGAGGGTGTCGTGCTCCCAGCCGCCTGCGTCGGCGATACAGGATTTTCTCCAAATGCCAGCGGTGCCGTTGAAGGTGAAGAAGCGCCCGGAGCGGTTTCGTGCGGTCTGCTCGAGTTCGAGATGCCCGTCGAGGAACATGGCCTGGATGCGGGTTAGGACGTTGAAAGTGCGGTTCAGGTGACCCCAGCGGGTCTGGATCATGCCGATGCGGTCGTCGGAGAAATAGTGGATCGTTTTCTGGAGAACGTCCGCGTTCGGCACGAAATCCGCGTCGAGAATGAAAAGATACTTCCCTTTCGCGGAACGGGTTCCGTTCTCGAGGGCACCGGCCTTATACCCGGTGCGGTCGGTGCGGTGAATATGCTCGGCATCGAAGCCCTGTGTGACGAGGCGCTCGATCCCGGCACGGCAGATATCAACCGTTTCGTCAGTGGAATCGTCAAGAAGCTGGATCTGAATCTTATCCTGCGGATAGTCGATTTTCGCGACGGAATCGAGGAGGCGATCAACGACGTGGAGTTCGTTGAATACCGGAAGCTGGATGGTGACGAGCGGGAGTTCGGCAAAATTCTTCAGCGGCACCGGCTTGTTGCGGGAGTGCTTGAGATACAGGAAGATGATCGTTAGGCGGTGTGATCCGTAGCCGGCAAGACCGATGAGCACGGTGATGTAGGCGAAATACCAAATGGGTGAAGTAATATCCATGATGTTCGGGGGTAGTGATTTTGTGTGGAGTTTCGCGGGCTACGCCAGAGCCGTATGATTTTACCGGCCTGGTGAGTGCCGGAATGAATCCAACCCCATTGTGAAAAGGAAACGGGGTTTCCGGCGAGCGGACGCCACCAAATGCTGGTCAACCTGTCAAGAACCGAAACGCTGCGAACGGTAGAAACAAGCAAACGTTGAAGGTCGGCGGGCGGTAAAGAGAGTCCGGTGGTGATCATAAATAGGTTGCACCGGCATTACCTTTTCGCCGAGTGAGATCGAACAAAGGTTGTGATGGCGAATCGAAAACTGGAATATTCGCAGGATTTCCTTCACACTTCGTGACATGGCCATCGAGACTTACGAAAATTTCTCACCTGACATCCATCCCTCCACCTTCGTAGCGGCAAGCGCGGACGTCATTGGCAGGGTGAAAATCCACGAGAACGCCAGCGTGTGGTATAACGCCACACTCCGCGGCGACATTAACGAGATCGTCATCGGCCCGCGCTCCAATGTGCAGGACAATGTCGTGATCCACCTTTCGGATGACTTCGGGTGCTACGTCGGAGAGTTGGTGACCGTCGGCCACTCTGCGATTCTCCACGCCTGCACGGTGAAGGATGAGGCTCTCATCGGAATGGGTGCCATCATTCTGGATGGCGCTGTCATCGGCGAGAAATCCATCATCGGAGCCGGTGCGCTCGTCACGGGCGGGACGGTGATTCCCCCGGGTTCGCTGGTTCTCGGGTCTCCGGGAAAGGTAGTGAAATGCCTTTCTCCGGAAGAGCAGGCAAAGACCAAGGACTGGGCGCTGAAATACGTGCGCCAGTCGCGCAAGTTCATGGCCCGGGGAACCGACTGACGGCTTTCCGTTCGACATATTGCCAAAGGACTTCACGTTTCCCCCATGTCCGATTCCGTCCGAGTGGAAATCATCGCCCTCATGCCCACCCAGGCGGGCTGTGCCGTTTTTCTCGGGGACGGATCGAAGGCCATCCTTTTTTATATCGATCCCGTCGTGGGCCTCTCGATCAATACGGTGATGAGCGGACAAAAAATGCCCCGCCCCCTCACCCACGATCTTTACATGCTCACTCTGCAGGCGTTCGGGGCGAAGGTGTCCCGCGTCATGATTACGGAGGTGGAGGGCGACGTCTTTTTCGCCCGGCTATTCCTGGAAGCCGAGAACGAGATCATGGAGCGCAAGATCATCGAACTCGACGCCCGCCCTTCCGATTGCCTTGCGATAGCCGCCCGCGCCGAAGCTCCAGTCTATGTCGTGGCGCATATCTGGAAGAAGCTCGAGGATAGGACGGCACTGCTGGAGCAGATGCGTGGCGCGCAGTCCGACGACCCCGGATTCGACCTCGGTGAATAGGATGTTCGATTTTCACGAAATCCCCTCTTGCGCCCCCCGTTTCAGCTTCTACGTTCCAAAATCATGGCATCAAGCGCCCTCCCCACACTTCCGGAATATCTCTCGCCCGAGATCATGCTCAACCCCGAGAAACGCAAGTTTCCGGAATTCGATCTGGTTCGCCTCCTGCACACGGTTTTCGAGCCGACGAAAGGCTGCCGGGTCTGCATTCTCGTCGATTTCGATGAGCCTTCCGGGCTGATCAAGGACTTCGCGTTCCTGAAAGAGGAAGGCTACCCGATCCAGAAAAACGCATACCGCTTTTTCTATGAAGCCCTCCGCGATCACGCGATGACCGAGCTGGGAATGCACGGCGGTGAAATGTTCGCTTACAAATTCACCCATGGATCCAACCTCGACCTGGACGACGAGGTTTGGGATACGAACGGAAAACAGCTCTCCCTCGATAAGAACATCTACCCGGAATACGATCTCATCCTATGCATCTCCACCTGGTCGGCCACCGCGCCGCTGACCGCCAAGTGCAAGGAATTCGGCTTCCGGGGGGCGACTCTCCATGGCGTCAACGACGTCATCCTGAACTCCGGCCTCGCGGTTGATTACCGGGAGGTCTCACGCGATGCCGAGAAACTCCGCGTAGCCCTAACCAACGCCGACACCATTGAAATCGACTTCGCACTTGAGGACGGGCGCACCCTCACCGCCTCTCTCGGACTCGACGAACAGGACGCTCAGAAATCGCACGGCCTCTGTCTGGGAGAAAAACCTGATATCGCGAATCTCCCGGCCGGCGAGGTCTATTTCGTCCCCACGGATGCCAACGGCCAGTTCCCCATGAAATACGAGGACGGCACCCTCGGCGTGCTCGACGTGAAAGACCGCTGCATTTACCGCTCCACGCTTATCGAGGGAAACCAGGAAACCATCGATGCTCACAACGCCCGCCTCAAGGACGACCCCATGACTGGCACTCTTGGCGAACTGGGTTTCGGCACGCAAGTTCTCCCCGTCTCATACGCGGACATCCAGGATGAGAAAGTCCTCGGAACCTGCCACCTCGCCACCGGCCGCGACGACCATCTGGGCGGCGACATCCTTCCGGAGATGTTCAAGAAGCATGAGAACGCCACCCATGACGATATCCTCTTCGCGCCCCACAAGACTCCGAATTTCAACCTTAGCCAGGTTCGCATGATCCGCGGAGACCAGCGTGAGATACTCATCGAGAACTTCCGCCCGTCCCAATACCTCATGGACGCGCTAGCTCACTAATTTCAACTTTCAAAATTCAATTCTCAAATTTTCAAGACTTTGGCATCCCCCCGGCTCTCCGATTCCGAACTCTTCGTTGAGATTTAGAATTTAGAGTTTAAGATTAATTCCTCTATGCGTGAAACCCTGATCGTCATTGGCCTCTTCATCCTGGCGATGGCTATGCGATCCTCTCGTAAGAATCTCGCCAGGAAACTGGGGGCGGTCGTATTTCTTGGAGCCAGTTTCTGTCTGTTCTATTTCATCAGCGGAAATATCTTCGCAGGCATCGCCGGTGCCTGCCTCTGGTTCTTCCTTCCTTGGATCGAACTCCTCACCCACGTCCGCCGCCTGCGGATGCCGTTGAACAATCGTCTCCGCCATCTGCCCTGTCCCAATCCCTCGTTTTTCCCGAACGCCATCGAAGCCGCCGCGGGAATGGAGGAGGCCGGTTTCGAGCACGTATCGGACTGTGGTTGGGAATGGTCGGGCATGCGGCAGCACTTCCGTCTCTTCTGGCATCCCGAGGAACGCGCAGTGGCCAGCGTCTGCCTGTGCGAGCAGGGGGATGTCGCCTTCGCATTCATCTCCATCACCTCGCGGGATACCGAGGGGAAGACCTGGCGCACCACCAACTTCCCGTTCGCGCCCACGCTGCGGTGCGCCCCCACTTTACGATGGAACCATGTTCCTTGTGAGCGATCCTGCTTTCACCAGATTCTCGGCGACCACCAGCGGTATCTTGCGAAAATGAAGATCAAATCATCCGATCTCCTTATTCCCGATCCCGAGCATCTGGAAGACGGAATCGAATCCGAGATGCGCGGCCAGGTGGAGCACAACCTGAGCACAGGCATCATCCGCCTGACCGGGGACGGCAATTTCCAATACTCCAAACGCGGCCTCGTTTTCCTCTGGGGCCAGTTCATCAAGGACATGGTTCGGCTCTGCTGAAGCCCTTCCGTATGGAGGCGGCGGTTGCCGGGAATCAGGCCACTTGCCGATCCACGTCCTCGCGCAGATTTTCGATGATGTATTCCTGGCGGCTCGGAGTGTTTTTCCCCATGTAGAATGCGAGGAGTTCCTTCACACCCTTGCCTTCCTCATACTCCACAGGATCAAGGCGCATGTCGTCGCCGATCATGAACGCGAACTCGTCGGGGGAAATTTCCCCGAGACCTTTGAACCGGGTGATTTCCGCATTTTTGCCAAGCTTCGCGATCGCACTGACACGCTCTTCCTCTTCATAGCAGTAAATAGTCTCCTTCTTGTTTCGCACCCGGAAGAGCGGTGTCTGGAGGATGTAGAGATGTCCGTCGCGGATCATTTCCGGAAAAAACTGGAGGAAGAACGTCAGCAACAAAAGACGGATGTGCATTCCGTCCACATCGGCATCGGTAGCGATCACGACCTTGTTGTAACGCAGCGATTCGATCCCGTCCTCGATGTTCAGTGCCGCCTGGAGGAGGGCGAACTCCTCGTTTTCATAGACGATCTTCCGTGGAAGGGAGTAGGTGTTCAGCGGCTTTCCACGGAGGGAAAAAACCGCCTGCGTTTCAACGTCGCGGCTTTTTGTGATGGAACCGGATGCGGAGTCGCCCTCCGTGATAAACAGGGTGCTCTCCTCGCGGCGCTTGTGCTTCGAGTCGAACCTCACACGGCAATCCCGCAGCTTCTTGTTATGGACTTTGGCCGTGCGCGCGCGCTCGCGGGCGAGCTTTTGTATGCCTTTGAGATCCTTGCGTTCGCGCTCCGCCACGAGGATGCGTTTTTGTATCGCCTCCGCTACCTGGGGATTCTTGTGGAGGTAGTTGTCGAGGGAGGATTTGAGGAAATTCCCGATGAATGCCCGCAGCGATTCGCCCTCGGGAGCGATCACCGAAGAGCCGAGTTTCGTCTTCGTCTGGGACTCGAAAACCGGCTCGATGATGCGCACGCAAATCGCCGCCTCGATCCCCGCACGGATGTCCGAAGGGTCGTATTGCTTTTTATAAAAGCCACGGATCACCTGCACAAGCGCCTCGCGGAATGCGGCGAGGTGGGTGCCGCCTTGGGAGGTGTTCTGGCCGTTTACGAACGTGTAATAATCCTCGCTGCTTTCCGCGCAATGGGTGAAGGCGATCTCGATGTCATCTCCCACCAGATGGATGGGCGGATACAAAGCCTCGCTCTCCATTTCCTCTCGCAGGAGATCCAGCAGGCCGTCCTTTGATCGGAATTTCTTGCCGTTGAAATTGATCGTGAGCGCCGGATTGAGGTAGGAATAGTAGCGGCACATTTTCTCCACGATGGGATCGCGGAATTTTGTCTTCGTCGGGAAAATACCCCTGTCGATGTCGAACACGAGACGCGTCCCGTTCAGCCCGTCGTCCTTGCGAGCCTTCTTCATGTCCAGGGTCAGTTCGCCTTTGGAAAACTCCAGCGCTTTCGTCTCCCCGTCACGCCATGCCTGGATCTCGAAGAAATCGGACAAAGCGTTCACCGCCTTGATTCCGACCCCGTTCAGTCCCACGGATTTTTTGAAAGCCTCGCTGTCATACTTCGCGCCGGTGTTGATCTGCGCCGCGCAGTCGAACAGTTTTCCCAAAGGAATCCCCCGCCCGAAGTCCCGGACTTCCACCCGGCTCTCGTCATCGATATCGATCCTTACCTCCTTGCCGTGACCCATGATGTGCTCGTCGACGGAGTTGTCCACGGCCTCTTTCAGCAGGATATAGATGCCATCGTCCGCCGATGATCCGTCCCCCAGCTTCCCGATATACATCCCCGGCCGCAACCGGATGTGTTCCCGCCAGTCCAAACTCCTGATATCCTCTTCCGTGTATCCCGCTGCCATAATTGCTACGCCTTTCTAAAACACCCCGCCCCCCGGCGCAAGCGCTCACTCAAATTCCACTAATCACTCGGCACTTCTCACTCCTTGCAGCGAAGCGGAAAAGGCTCTTCCCTCTCCCATGCCGCGTCACCCCGATCACGAAAAGGAAACACGAACCACCTCCGGCAAAATCGCCTCCGTCATGGACGATTGCTTCCGTATCCCCGGCACCAACATCCGCTTCGGCCTCGATCCCATTCTCGGCCTCTTCCCCGGCCTCGGCGACACGGTCGCATCCCTCATCGGCGTGGCGATCATCGGGGAAGGCAGCCGTCGCGGCCTATCCCGCATCGCTCTCGCCACCATGGCAATGAACGTCCTCCTCAACGCCGCCATCGGATCCATCCCCATCGTCGGCGACGCCTTTTCGATCTGGTTCAAATCCAACCGCCGCAACCACGACCTCCTTGGCAAGGCCACCTCCACCGCCATGCCTACCGCCGAGCGGGAAAAGGCCATCCGCCGCGCCCGCAGTTTCACAATCTTCCTCATCGCCGGAGTCACCATCGGGGTAATGCTCATCGTCGCTCTCGCCCTCAGCCTCCTCAAGGTTGTCTATCAAACGATCACCGCCTGAATCATCTTCTCCTCAACCCAAGTCTTTTCACTGATCACTTATCACTCGGCACTTCATCAACTGCCACCACCCGCCCCAACTCCGCCGAACGCAGACACGCATCCAAAAGAATCTGCGTCTTCATCGAATACTCCGCCCACTTCCGGTCAGGACTACCAACACACGCGGCCGCGAAAGCAGCGAACATGCTTGGCTCGCTCGCCATGCCCGGCGCCTTGCCCCGTGGTTCCGCGATGTGGTTCAGCTCCCAGTCGCTTTCGTATTCCGGAAGGGGGCGCACGAAGTCCGGCACGTAAAGATTTCCCTCGGTCCCGCTGATCCGGAGCCATTTCTGAAGCGGCGAGCGGAACGAGCAATGAAAAGCCGCCGTCGCCCCTCCGGGAAAATCCAGCTCTCCGGAGAAATCCATGATCGTCTTCGATCCATCCGCAAGACTCACCGCATCCAAGACCCGGCAGGACACGCTCTCCGGCATCTGCCAATCCATTGCCCACAACGAGGCACGCAGGCAATACCAGCCAAGATCCCCCACACAGCCACTCGGCTCCAGATCCGACTTCGACCGTATATCTGTCGCTGTGAAATCCCCGTCAGCGCGGAACGTGAAAGCGGAAGTCACCCGCTTCACCGACCCGATCGTTTTCCCATCAGCGAGCAAAGCCCTCATCCGGTCGAACCTGGTATCATGCATGAAGTGGACGCCGTCCATATACATCACCCCGTTTTTCTCACAGCAGGAGATCATTTCACGCAGATCCGCCGCGCTGACCGCACACGGCTTTTCCGAAAGCACATGCTTTCCCGCTGCCGCGGCCTTCATCACCCATTCCTTGCGGATACCCGTCGGCAGCGGAATGTAAACCGCATCGATATCATCCCGCCCGAGCAGCTCCTCATAGCTGCCGAGCGCCACCGGCTCTTCCGGCCATGGCGAGTTTGCCTGCATTCCATCGATAAATTTCTCCGCCTTCGCAAGATCACGGCTTGCCAGCGCGACAAGCCTCCCCGCACCACTCTCCAGCATCGCGCCCCAGTTCAGACGCACGATGCGCGCAGTGCTCAGTATTCCCCAGCGTAGACAATCGGTAGATGACGACATGACCGGAAAAACATAAGCATCCCGCCTCCAAAGAAAAGAACTCATCCCCCCAAGGAGGGGCTGCCTATGGCTGCCCAACAATCCAAGTCTTCATTTCCCACTTCTCACCCGGCACTAGCCACTCCTCCTCGCAGATCGATCCAGTAAACACGAGTCACTTCGTTGTCCACGTCGTCAAAGAACTCCCGCTCAAGTACCCCTCCCGCCCCCTCGATCATCCTCTTCGAAGGAATGTTACCAGCTCCACAAGTCATCATGGCTGACTCCACACCGAGTTCTTTCAGATGCGTCAGCCCGGCGCGAAACAGTTCCGATCCGTATCCACACCGCCTGAATCTCGGCGCGACCGCGTAGCCGATGTGCCCTCCACGAATCCGCAGGTTTTCGTTGAGACTGTGTCTCACGCTGCACCGCCCAATCGTGATCCCATTGAGGAAGCCATACAGCATCGTATGGGGAACCTTACCTTCCCTCATGTTCACTCCCTTGGATTCGTCTTCCAGGATACGGATGTGATCGGAATAGCTCATCCCTTCCTGCCAGGCAAAGGAATGCCATGTGGCATCCTCGCCCTCCCATTCTTTCAGACCGGCAAGAAAAGCTACCTCGTCATCGAGGGTCAGTTGGCGAATCTGAAGTGCGACCATAAAGCTGTTCAGCGGGTATTCCTAATGAGCCACTTTCCCGTTCCATCCCATCCTATTCCGCCGGCTCCTCCACGGCTGGCTCCACCGGTTTTACGGTCGCCTCTGCCTCTTCCTTCACCTCCCGGGCAGCCTCTGCGGCCGCAGCTTTTGCGTCTTCCAGCTCCCTCGCTGCGGCCTCCTTCATCTCGGCGGTCTTCCTGGCCGCTTCCGCCTCCTCCACGGCCAAACGCTTTTCAGCGATCGCCTTCGCCTCGGCTTCCCGCGCCTCGGCGGCTTCCTTCTCTTTCTCGGCAGCCTCAGCGATGGCCTCTTCCGCTTCTTCGGTAGCGTCCTGGACATCCTCCTTGGCATCCTTGAGATCCTCTTTCGCTTCCGCCGCCGCCTCGCGCGCGCCTTCCACCGTGTTCTCGTTCTTGTCGCAGGAGGTGAGCAGGGCCGCGATGGCTAGGAAAGTGATTGGATAAATTGGTTTCATGATGGGATTCGGTATTGGGAAAAACTTCGATCGCCGCCTGTGGTGCGAGCCGCTTCTCGAAGATTCTGACATATATCATCGCATTGGGAATTGTCATCCTAATGTTCCCCGCGCACAGGGCACCTAGGTTAGAACCGAAAGCGGATTGAAGAGGAATATAACCGCAGATGGATGGGATGGACGCAGATAAAGAGGGAGGGATTTTGGTTTTTACGGAAGATCACAAGGAATTGTCCTGGCAAATGTAATTTGAGCGCCATCATCTTTTTTTGGCTCTTCGGGGAATTTAGTGCACGAGAACTGGAGCTAAATCCAGCTTTCCGCATGTGAATAGGATTCGGATTCTGTAGTTCTCAAAATTTCGAAAGCCTCTTGCCGATGCTTTGATCGATTGGATCTTGCTGTTGAGTCCTTCGCTCACCGCGTTGGTGATCGGGTATTCGAAGTAGCTCAAAAGACCCTCCAGATGCTTCTTGAGCATTTTGGCCACTTTTTTGATCGGCTCAAGCTGGCTACGGATCGCCCAGTCATACCATTCTTTAAATACAATCTCTCCGAAGGCTCGGTTGCGTGCCTGCCAGAAGCTGACGAAAGTTTCCTTGATCGCCCAGGCGCGTGAGGTTTTTAGATTTCGCCCGCAGATTTTCTCCAGCATGCTTTTGTGTTTTTCTGTCCGAGTATGTTCCGATCGTAGCAGGCCGTAACGAGTCCCGGTCAGGACATCATCGCCGTCCTTGAGGAGTTGTTTGTGTTCGGCACGGCGCACTTGGTCGACAGCTCCACCCAAATAGCCACTGACATGGAAACGATCGTAAACTACCGAAGCTTTTGGCAGAAGTCCTCTGATTGCATTGCCAAACGCTGGCCACATGTCCACGGCGACTGCCTTGATTTTAAATTTCCTGCAGTAGCCCGGCAGTGCTTTTTCGATCAGTTTCCGGCACGCTGACTCGGTGCGTTCTTGGACGACATCAAGCACCCGCCCCTGATCCAGATCGTTGAGTGCGGTCGAGGTAGTTGTGACCCTTGAGGAAGCTTTTTTCATCGATCCCTATTTCCTCGACCCCCGAGATATCACGACTGGCCAACCCTCTCTCAACGGCACGTTTCATGATGGTCTGGGCGGAGTCCCATGAAAGCCCCAGGAGCAGTCGTCCAGCTTCGAGACTTTTTGCCATCTGAAGAACCTCAATGGCAAAAGCCTCGAACATCAGGGTGAAGCGAGAGTGCTTGCCTGCCCATGGCACTGCGGCGGTTCTAACCCCGCAATCCGCGCAGTTACAGCGAGGGACGCGAGCTTCGATGATGGTTTCAAAATTCATGGTATCGAGATGTCGCCAGCGTCGGGAAGGCGCGCAATCGCGCTGCGGGGATACATTTCCGCAATCGGGACAAGCCACCTCCTTCGAACTATGGCCGACCTCAATGACCACGCGAGATCGCTCGATCTCCAGATCGACTTTAGTTACCTTCCATGGAGTCTGAAGGCCGAGGAGAAGAGAGTAATGACTGTTCAATGACGGGGACATGCCATCCATCCTGATGCATCTTCCCGAGCATCAAAACTCAAAACCTCTGCATTGAAATTCCCGAAGAACCATGTTTCTCTCCTGCTTTTCAATCTTTGAGGTAAAAACGGAGAGAAGCAGAACCCTTTGGGATAGCGGCTGCGAATTCAATACGATAAATAATGCGGCTCTCCGGAGCTCAACTCCCGGTGTTGGAAATAATAGACCGTCCCCGCACGGAGGGTGAGTCGGATTTCAAGCGGAATGCCCATACCTCTCAGACGGTGTCAACGCAGGCTCAGGCCATACGCCCTCTATCGCGTGTAGCTCAGCGATATCCTCGCGCAGATCTGCAGCGTCCTGCTCACTCAGGGCGGGCATCGGGTCGACGCCTTCGGCTGGGTTCTCCAGGAAATCGGTGTATGGCATCGCACGCCGTGAGACCTCTCCGCTGCTCAAGGCCGCCTCATGCTTCTGCCACTCGGGAAAGCGATGACATTCTTCAGCGAGCTTGAATTGATCCTTATCGCTATAATGGGTCCAGGCGAACTCAAGCGCTTCTATGTCCGTCTCCGAGAATACACCGCGATCAGGTTCCTTTCGCTGGCTGTATTCATATTGCGGGGAACAATCGATGTAGCCGGACGCGTATTCATCCGCCCCCGTCGGACCATATTCGTCCGGCCCGGTCTGGAGATTTCGGCAGCCGGAAGCCACCGGGCCATATTTCATCGCAAAATACGTGTCATTCGTGATGCTACGCCCGTACTTCCGAAGGTGATACCGATCTGCGAAATAGATCAGCTTCAACGCCTTCATCTTGTTAAGGACTCCGCCAGACTGCTCGGCAAAAAACGCCAGAGCCTGGGTCGCCTTGCGGTGTGAGAAAGACAACTGCATGCACCTGAGAAAAAGCCTGCATCACCCGCATTGTCAAGTGTTCAATTGATCAATTCTCCTCAAGGTTTCGCGCACAACATACGTTCGCAGCAAATGCGTTTTCACCTCATGGAGAGCTGGCCGCCCAACACTTGTCCGCCGAAGCTTCAGCGAAGGAGGAACCCAAGTCTTCCCACTGATCACTCGGCACTCGGAACTATCCCCCCTTTCCCACCACCATATCCATGCTATCTGTAGTGTCATGAAAGCCATCACCGCCGTCATCGCCTCCCTCGCCATGTCCGGCTCCGCGATGTCGCAGACCGATCCCTCCGCGCAGCGCCTCCTCGATCTCCACCGCATGCCCGCTTCCGAGTTCGGGGATCTCGAGGCCGTCGGACAACCCATCGACTTCGACCATATCGACTCCGCCCTTCTCGATGCCGCCGTCTTCCATGAGACGAACCGCCGCCGGGCGGAAAACAACCTGCCCTCCCTCGATTTCGAACCCATCCTCCGGGAAGCCGCCAGAATCCAGGCCCGCGGCATGCGCCAGCTGGGAAAGGTCACCCACGTCCATCCGGACGAGGAGAAGAGACAGATGCCGGATCGCTTCGACTTCCTCGGGATCTTCACAAATGCCATGGCAGAGAACGTCGCCGAATCCTTCGGCATCCGCTACAAATCCGGCGAAAAGGTTTACACCCGGAAAGCCGATGGCAAAAAGGTCTTCAGCCGCGAGCCCGATGGCCCGCCCATCCAGCCCCACACCTACGCCACCTTCGCCGTCAGTCTCCTCGATGCATGGATGGCCTCCCCAGGCCACAAGAAGAACATCCTCGCAGAGCAGGTTTCCCAACTCGGCACAGCCGCCCTCCACGACCGCTCCGCCCTCGGCATGGACACCTTCTACTGCGCCCAGGAATTTTCCGGCGCACTCACGGTGGAGGAATAACCCCGGCGGATTCTTTGGTGTTCGTGCTCATGAGGGTGTTTCGGTTCAGCCGGTTTCGGGACGCCAGATTTGGCCCCTGCCTCCTGAGAGAGCAGCGGGGTGAGAAAGCGTGAAAGTCTTGCGATGATCTCCGGGAACTCCGGGGCATCGAGACGTCCTTTCCGTCGAAATGCGTCCCGTTGGGTGACCTTGCCCGGATCGCTGGAGAGAGCGCTGGTGAGTGCGTCGGGAGGATCGGTGGGCGTGGCGGTCTTCCGGCGTTCGAAGGTTGGCCGGACTGAGTCACAGAGGAGAGTCCCGTTGAAGGACTGATACTGACTCAACCAATGCAGGTCAAAAAAGTCCTTCATGCGACTGTTGTTTCGTCCCAGGGACACTGCCGCTTCAAGCTTTTCGGCGATCACGGTTTCGGGAGGATAGATCAGGAGCCGGGCAGCGGGAAAATCGAGTAAGTCCTGCCATTCTCCCTCCGCCGCTTCCGGGGTGATGGCATCGCCAAATCCCACATCGATCTGAAGGGAAAGCCGGGCTCCGGCGAGATGGACCGTCAGGACCGCGCGAACTCCACCGTAGGCGAGATCGTCCCGGATCGGTCCCGACCTTCACTTCACCCCACTCGAGCGCGTCGTCCGGATCAATCGGCGTATGCACGAGTTCCCTGAAAACCTTCTGGATCGCCGCTTCGGATGAATCGCCAAAGCCCAGAAGATCCAGGTCACGTGTCGGTCGATGTTGCTCCGCTCCCCAGACCCGGAACAACTGCGCCCCCTTCAGCACAAAGCGGTCCCGGTAATCGCTACGGGCGAGACGGTAGAGAAAACGCCCCATGGCAAATTGCTCCATGAGTCCGTCCAGAGGCTAGCCGCTCTCGCGGGAAAGATTCAGGAGCCGGGCACGGATGGATGCTGCCAGGTTTTTCATATCATCGCCTCCAGATAGGGGCGCATGACTTTTCCAACCCGTAGCAGCTGCCCCATTTCGCCGATCTCCCCGATCGTGGCCTTCCTTTCCCGAAGCGTTTCCCGGAGCGCCTCCACACACACGTCGATGCCAAGCTTGTTACGATGCTTGAAACAATCCGCGACCGTGCGCGCCGGGGTCGTCACCGGCACCTCGATCCCGCCAAGGGAATGGCGCACCACTCCCTCCGTCTGGAGCGCCTCGACGCGGGTGCGGAACACCCGGATCGGCGGCCACTCAATCTTGGGCACCCGCGATTGGGCCGGGAGCTGAATCCACACCTCATGAGGCTGCTGGGTTCCCAGCCCGTGAAACTTCAGCGCGCTGAGAAGGACGATAACAGCTCGGGGCGCGCTCATCATCACTTGGATCAGGTCGTGATGCTCCGTCAGCGGGGAATCCGCGTGCTGATAGATCCCGCGTCGGACTCGCGTCAGGATTCCCTCATCCACCAGCCGCGTGATGCTCTGGTCGGAAATGCCTGCCTCCAGCAGTTGCCCCGTCGTCAGCGCCTCATGTGCCGAGGCGAGTGCGCGAAGCTTGGTTTGGAGAGGTGAGGGCATGATGATGTCGGAAAACGTCACACATTGTTAATCATTGTGTGACGTTTGGCAATGATGGATTTGGTTGGTTGATGCGGCAAAAGCCAGGCGCAATCTGACCTTCTTGCCATGAGGACAGGTCCGCAGCGTCAGCCCGACATTCGCCGTCCGGATCACCTGCCCTTTGAGAGAGGTATCCAGTTCTCGGAGAATGGCGAAGAGCTGATCGAAGTTAATGCGGCGCCCTCTTCCCTTTGAATCATTCGCTAACGCTCATACAGCATTCCCACTTCTCACTTCTCACTTCCCGGACCCGCGAGACTTCAGCTCGCCCCAGTGCCCAAGTCTTCACTTCCCACTTCCCACTGCTCACCCGGCATCCTCTTCCTTTGCGCCTTTGCGCCTTTGCGCCTTTGCGCCTTTGCGCGAGCCCGTCCAATTCGCATAGGAAAAAACACTTGGAAACAGGGAGATTTCTCGCGCAAAGAAGCAAAGACGCAAAGCCATCAAATTCTCCCAACAACCCAAGTCTTCCCACCTCTTCCACTTCTCACTTCTCACTTCTCACTTCTCACTTCTCACTTCTCACTTCTCACTTCTCACTTCTCACTCGGCACCACCCCCACTTCCCCGCCACCATATCCATGCTATCTATGTCACCATGAAACTCATCACCGCCGTCATCGCCTCCCTTGCCATGGCCGGCTCCGCCATCTCCCAGACCAATCCCTCCGCGCAGCGCCTCCTCGATCTCCACCGCATGCCCCCTTCCGAGTTCGGGGATCTCGAGGCCGTCGGACAACCCATCGACTTCGACCATATCGACTCCGCCCTTCTCGATGCCGCCGTCTTCCATGAGACGAACCGCCGCCGGGCGGAAAACAACCTGCCCTCCCTCGATTTCGAACCCATCCTCCGGGAAGCCGCAAGAATCCAGGCCCGCGGCATGCGCCAGCTGGGAAAGGTCACCCACAGCCATCCGGACGAGGATAAGAAAGAGATGCCGGATCGCTTCGACTTCCTCGGGATCAGGACAAAAGCCATGGCAGAGAACGTCGCCGAATCCTTCGGCATCCGCTACAAATCCGGCGAAACCGTCTACACCCGGAAAGCCGATGGCAAAAAGGTCTTCAGCCGTGAGCCCGATGGCCCGCCCATCCAGCCCCACACCTACGCCACCTTCGCCGTCAGTCTCCTCGATGCATGGATGGCCTCCCCCGGCCACAGGAAGAACATCCTCGCCGAGCAGGTTTCCCAACTCGGCACCGCCGCCCTCCACGACCGCTCCGCCCTCGGCATGGACACCTTCTACTGCGCCCAGGAATTCTCCGGCGCTCTCACGGTGGAGGAATAATCCCGGGGAGGATGGCTGCACTTACACTAACGTCCACAACTCTACACTTTGCTCGGTCGATTCGTCGTTGATAGGTTGGATGGTTTCCAGCGGGAATTCGGCGCCCATCAATGAGAAGCCGCCCCGATGCCAGCATACTTGGAAACCAGTCTCTTTGTCTCCTTATCCCAGTTCGGAAACTTCCCCTTCAGTTTCTCAACCGTATAGCGCCATTCCTCTGCCCTCGGTCTGCCTACTGAGTTTTGGTTCGCGAAGAAGCCGACCTCCCAGATCGCCTGATCTGCCGGAACGGTGTCCAGCCACTCTACGCTCACGAAATACTCGGCCAGTTCGAGATCGTTCTTGTTCTGCTCGTGCTTCTCCCGGTGCTGCAGGATTTCGAGCGCAGGCCTCTCGACTCCGTCCACCGTCACGGTGAATTCCTTCACGCTCTTGACTTCTTCCCGCACGATCCCCACGCCGACGTAGCCTTTCTTGGGGATCATCACCCACACCCGGTCGCCGGGGGAAAGCATCTTGAGGGTTCTGCTATACCAAAGCCCGCCACCGGCGCTGATGTAGCCGTATTTCCGGGCATCTTCCCAGGATCTTGATTCAGCATCGCCGAAGGCGGCGTAGTATTCTCCGTTCCATTCCTGCTTCTGCGCCGTCCCCTCCAGGGTCGTCGCTGCGTTGATCTGGGTTTCGCCGGGATCAATCAGCCACGCCCGGCTCAGGAATTGCTCGCTGCCGTGGGAGAAGACTTGGAAAAACATCGCGTTGATCGCGATGCCGCGCGCGTTCAGGTAGCCGAGGATACGCTCGGTGGCGTCGTCCAGCTCCGCCGCGACGATGATGATCTGGTGGGTGGCGTTCATCGTCTCCTCATCCAGCTTCGCCTTGAACCGGGATTCGAAATCGGCTGCCAGACCTTCCCCGCCGGAAAAACCGTCATAGATCCGTGCGATCTTGTCCGGCTTCAGCTTCTCCATCCATGAGGCATAGTCCAAGGCCTGTGCCACAATCTCACGCGGCGTCTTGTCCCGCTTCAGCTCGATCAACACCAGCGAGCCGTCCGGCGCGATCGCCAACAGATCGATGATCCCGCCGAAGCTCGTCCTCACCTGCCGACCGATCAGCATCCAGCCCGAGGAAATCATCTCCGGCCGCGCCGTGATCATGTCCTCAAGGTCTTTCTCGGTCGCGAGTTTTGATACGATCAGCGCTTCGGGCGTGGCTCCGACTTTCCAGATGGCGTGTTGAATGGGCATAGTGGGGAAATTTCAATCCATAGCGATAGACTCCATGGAAGAGAGCAGATCTACTTACGCTCATTCAGATGAGCTTTTTGTTCACAGGCAACTGCTCGATTGTTCTTACCCATTGGTCGAACAACGGACATTCCGCCCGCATTTTCGGAAGACCAATTGCACGAGCGATAGCGATCCCGGTGGAGGTCTTCTTGAAGTTCTCACCAGCTAGCCTTTCCAGTCGATGGCTAGGAGAGGTTTCCTTCACGTGATTGATCGCTTCCGGCTCTCCACACTCCGCTAGGATTTGCTCTACAGATTTCACATTCACACCCAATTGGGCGGCAAGAGTCTCGGGACAACTGAAATATAGCGCTTCAATCTCGTGCATTACGAAATGGGGAAGGAACCGCTCGAAGCAACGAAATTCCTCTAATTTCTTATCCGCCTTTCGTTTTACTTCGCTGGAAATGGCTTCTTGTTTTTCCGCTGGGCTTGTTCCCTTCTTTGCCTCGTCATAGCCGGGCCAATCTCCCGTGAGTCCGTAGAAATCAAAAAGTGTCGTAACACAGTAGTTGTGACCCTGTCTGAGGTGGATTTCGAGATCGTGATAAAGCCTGCTGTATTTCACATCACCACCTTTTTCCCCCTTTTTTGTGAGGACAGTTGGAGTCATGAATATCCCCAGCGCTTGGAAATGCGGGGCAAGGATAAATTCCACGAATAGCCTTTCCGTGGGGCCTTCGCAAATTACGGCCACATAAACCGGATCACTCATAGCTCGGCCCTCCCGTGATCACGTTCTTCGTCCAAAGTTCTCCCACTGTGTAAGACTCCAGCCATTTGTCGTAATCCGCTTCCTCCAACCTCGTAAATGTCGAGCTGCCGTCGTGCCTCTTCACCACCACGATATCTTCCACCCCGAAGTAATCCAGTAAGGTCGCGGACTGCGTGGCGATGATCAGTTGGGTGCGTGTGGCTGCGTCTTGGATCAATTCCGCGAGAATCGCCAGCGCATGTGGGTGGAGTCCCAGTTCAGGTTCATCGACGATGATGGTGGAAGGTGGTTCCGGTTGGAGCAATGCAGTGGCCAAGGCAATGAAACGAATCGTGCCATCGGATAGATGGTACGGTTGCATCGGGTAGTCCGATCCCTTCTGCATCCATGAGAGATTCACCTTTTGGGCTTCCCCCATCTGGCGCATCTCAAGAATGAAGTCATCGAAGAATGGAGTCACCAGTCTCACCGCATCCAATATGTCCGAGTAAGACCTTGGGAATTTGTCGCGGAGATAGGCCAGGTAAGTCGCAAGATTTGATCCGTCGATGCGAAGCTCGCGGTAATCCTGGGTAATTCCATAGTGCCGCATGGCAGCAGTAGCGCTGGTATCATGGAAATGATATATCTGCCATGATTTGACCGCGTAAACCACCGGCTTGCTGTATTTTGCATCTTCCCTGTCGCTCTCCGCCTCAGTGGCTATCTTCGACTTCCCGTTGAAGCTATCGCCCATTTCCCACCAGGACACCCTTTGCCCATGTGCATAGTATCTGGCCTCATCAATGATCGTCGGCTCTTCGCTCGCTCCTGGCTTGAGGGTAAACCGATGTCCACGGGGCCCGAAGTGCGTTTCAAAATACATCGCTTCCGTGATCTTCCTTCCATTGAAGAGGAGGTCGCTCATTCCGCCATTGTCTGAAACGTAGCTGTTCAGATTCCCATCGACGAATGCGTGAAGCATGCGAAAGAAGCTGATGAGATTGCTCTTGCCCGCACCATTAGCACCAATGAACAGGTTGAGCGACTTCAGTTCGAAGTCCTCAAGTTCACGGATGGACTTGAATCCCTTGATGGTCAGTTTGTCGAGCGAACTCATTGCACCGCGAGTTTTTGACCGAATCCCCGTCGCTTGTCGAGAAAGGCTGCTATGATTTGCATTTTCACTGTGAATCTTTGGATTGAACGGACGTAAGTTCCGCCACAAGAGCGACGAGCTTTGTGTGATCGTCGATGATGATGAGATCGAAAAAGTCCGGCGAGAGTTCCTTGTATCTCTTCTGCTTCTCCTCGGAGCCGGTGATGGCGTGGTGTAGTCCGTGGTAAATTTTTTAAGCGGTCTCGATGCGGAGGGATTTTCCCTTGATGGCGGTGGGGATCGTTTCCTCCGTGCCGTCGTCGCGTTGGATGGTATTCGCCTTCGAGCTCAGCTTCGCAATCGACTACGGGAAGGGCAAAAAGCATGAATCTACCAGTCCGCGACGCTCTGGAGGCCACCTTAAAGTTTCAGGCCAGCCTTCAGGATCACGCCGATCGCATACCTAAACCCGTTTGACATCCTCCCACCTCGCCGCACGTTCCCTGATGGAACGCCGTCATTTCATCTCAACCACGGCAGCGGCAGCCGCCGCCTTGCCACTCCGCACCTTCGCTCAAACCCCCACCAAACCATCCGCCATGTTCACCACACTCACATCATCCGGCCTCGGCGGGGTTGCCATTGGCAACGCCGTGCAACCCACCAGCGATGAGGACGCCCACGCGGCCCTCAGCTCCTCTTGGGAGGGCGGTGTCCGCATGTTCGATACTGCGCCCTTCTACGGCTTCGGCATCAGCGAGCGCCGCTTCGGGCGCTTTCTTTCCGACAAGCCCCGCGAGGAATACCACCTTGCCACCAAGGTCGGCCGCCTGCTTCGCCCCGATCCGGATGCCGCATCCAAGGCGGGCTTGTGGAAGGACGTCCCGCCTTTCAGCCCGGTCATCGACTATTCCGCCTCCGGTGCCCGCCGCTCGGTGGAGGACAGCCTGCAGCGCCTCGGCGTCCAGAGCATCGATATCGTTTTCATCCACGATCTATCCCCCGATTTCTTCAAGGACAAGTGGATCGAGCATTTCGAAACCGCCCGGAAGGGAGCCATGGTCGAGCTTGCGAAGATGAAAGAGGAAGGCCTGATCAAAGCCTGGGGGCTTGGCGTCAACACCCTGCCGCCCATCCTGAAAACGATGGAGGTCGCGGAGCCGGACATTTTCCTCGCCGCCTGCCAGTATTCCCTCGTCCACCATGAGGAATCCGTCGAGAAGCTGCTGCCCGCCGTCGCGGAAAAGAACGTCTCGCTGCTGATCGGCGCGCCGCTCAACTTCGGCTTCCTCGCCGGCCGCGACCGCTACAACTACGGCGGAACCATCCCCGACGGCATGCTGGAGAAACGTGCCGCGATCAAGAAAGTCTGCGATGCCCACAAGGTGGATCTGCGCGTCGCTGCGCTGCAGTTCTCCAACGCCCCCAAGGCAGTGACTGCAGTCATCCCCGGTGCGCGGAACGCCGAGCAGGCGACCGAGAATGCGAAGGCGCTGGAAACCGCGATCCCCGCCGATTTCTGGGCGGAGCTGAAAAAGGAAAAGCTTATCTCCGCTTCTGCGGAAGTTCCCGCTTAGCCGCGGCGCATGACTTTTCAAGCCGTCCGGAGAAGGTGCGGCACGATCCAGGGTCAAGCGGAACCCTCCCGCCTTCCATGGCGGATCAATACGAGGATCGGGATCTGATGCGGCGGGTGATTGATCGTCCCCACAGAACGGACGGCGCGGAGCGACCGTCCCTGCCAGACACTCCCCATGCCTATCCTGCATTTCCCTACGCCGCACTTCCGGAGCCTACCTAGAACCCATGAGCGACACCACCACCCAGATTTCCGAAGACATCAAGACAGCGATGAGAGCCAAGGACTCCACCGATTTGAACGCGTTCCGTGCCCTGAAAAGCGCGCTGACCAATGCTGCCATTGAAAAAGGCGGGCTCGGAACCGCTCTGGACGAGCCGGAGATCCTCGCCGTCATACGCAAGCAGATCAAGCAGCGGCAGGATTCGATTGAGCAGTTCGAGAAAGCCGACCGTGCGGAGCTTGCGGAAAACGAGAAGGCGGAGATCGTCATCCTTTCCAAATACCTCCCCACCCCGTTGACCGAGGATGAGATGACGGCCATCGTCGACCAGGCGGTTTCTGAAACAGGAGCCAGCTCCAAGGCGGACATGGGCAAAGCCATGAAGAGCGCGCAGGAACTCGCCGACGGTCGCGCCGATGGAAAATTCCTTTCGAGCGCTGTGATGAAAAGGCTCTCGTAAGAGCCACATGGAGGGATTGCATTCTGCTGCCCGGCAGCCCGAGCAAGCTGGCGGGGTCTCCCCGTTCTCCATTCCTATCGGACAAAGTACCTCGCCCGCTCCTTGGACGTATTCATTCGGCATTGCCGAATTTCCAAGCCGTGCTAACCATCAACACGAATGTTCGAAGTCAGACAGAAACCCGAAATGGTCGAGCGCGCGCTGCTCGTGCGATTTTATTTCGATCCTCGCGAAGAGGAGGAATCCGCATCGCTCCTCACGGAGCTGGTTGAACTTGTGTCCACGCTCGGGATCGAGGTGGTCGATTCGGTGCTCTCGCATCCCCGCGAGATGAAGAAAAAATTTCTCTGCGGAACGGGGAAGGCGGCGGAAATCGCGGAGCTGGCGAAAGCCCATGAATGCGATGTGATCGTTTTTGACAATGCGCTCGCCCCTTCCCAGCAGCGCGAGTGGGAACGGCTCGCCGATCTTTGCGTGATCGACCGCGAGGAGGTGATTCTGGATATTTTCGCGAAGCGCGCGCAATCCTGCGAAGCAACCCTGCAGGTGGAACTCGCCCGCATGCAATACGCCCTGCCCCGCCTCGCGCGGATGTGGGGGCACCTTGACCGGGAATCCGCAGGCTCCGGCGGCGGCGGAAGCGGCGGTGCCTCGCGCGGGATGGGTGAGAAACAGATCGAAGTGGACCGCCGCCTCGCCCACCTCAGCATCGACCGCTGCAAGCGCGAGCTCGAGCAAGTCCGCAAACAACGCCAGACGCAGCGCAAGGAACGCCAGAAACTGGAGACCCCGCACGGCTCCATCGTCGGCTACACGAACGCCGGAAAATCCACCCTGCTGAACCTTCTTTCCGGTGCCGATGTGATGGCGAAGGACATGCTCTTCGCCACCCTCGATACGACCACCCGTCGCATCGAACTGCCAGACGGCCAGCCACTGCTGATCACCGACACGGTCGGCTTCGTCCGCAACCTCCCCCACCGCCTGGTGGAGGCGTTCAAGGCGACCCTGGAAGAGTCCGTCCTCTCGGATTTCCTAATCCACGTCCTCGATGCCTCGGCTCCGGAGATCGAAATTTTCCACGAGACGACTTTGAAAGTCCTGGATGATCTCGGCGCAACGGACAAACGGATCATCACGGTGCTAAACAAGATCGACAAGGTCACCGATCCTGAAACGCACGCCTACCTCGACCGCACGTTTCCAGATGCGATCCGTGCCTCCTGCATCACCGGTGAGGGTATGGACACCCTTCTGAAAGAGTGCTCCCGCGTGCTCGCCGACCGCGTTTCCCGCCAGCATTACCGCATTCCTCAGAAACGCGGCGACCTCCTGAACATCCTCCACAACGATGCGAAAGTCCTCTCCACCGATTACGATCAGAACGATATTTTGATCAGCGCCGTCGTCCCCGCCGATATCGCCGGGCGGCTGGAGGGCTTCGTGGTAACCGACTGAATCCATCGACCAGCAATCCCGTCACACACCAAGATCATGCGTTTTTTCCAAACCATCCTCCTCCTGCCTCTCATCGCAGCCACGGCTTTTTCCCAGATCCCTGTGGAAGACCGACCCGTGCTCAAAGCCCTTCCTCTCGATTTTGAGGAACCCGCGCCACCGGCTGCGGAGGAGATCCCTCCGGCGGACGCCGTGCTCGTATCGCCCCAACAATCAACGCCCGCCCCGGCACCCGCTCCGCTGGTTGCCGAGCCACCCGCCGTTCCCGTTGAACCCGCGCCCGTCATGGAACCCTCGCCCATCGATATCAAGCCGACGGGAGACGACGCGGTCCGCCTCCAGATCTTCCTCGACCAGGCGAACTTCGGGCCCGGCGTGATCGACGGGAAACCGGGGCGTTTCACCGAGCTAGCGGTGCAATCCTGGAACGAGCACCACGGCCACCCGCTTGATAGCTGGAGAGCGGCCAACATCGCAGCACGGAACGCGGTTCCGAATCCGTTCGCCGTCGCCATCGTCCCGGAAGTTTCTGAAAAATGGGTAAACGTAAACCTTTCCTATAAAAAATCCGAGCAAGCGAAAGCCAAGCAGATGTCCTACCGCTCCATCGGCGAATTCATGTCCGAGCGCTACCACACGGACGTCCCATACCTCATCCAGCTCAACACATCCTCGAAAATCTACGGCCTCAGGCCGGGAGACAGTATCATCGTCCCCAACGTTTCCGCGTTCCGCATCGAAAATCTCACCGGCGCGGCCTTCAAAGAAGACGAGGCGCTCAGCCAGCGCCACGCCGTGGTCGATACGAAGCTCAACCAGGTGCGCATTTACGAGGCGAATCTTCGCGCCCTCGTAGTCGCCGATCCCGAAGCGCCCGCCAGCGTTGCCAACCAGTCGCTGGTCGCAGCTTTCCCGATCACACCTGGCAAGCCCCAGTTCATCCGCTACGGGAAATGGGAGATGAGAAACGCCGTGGAACTTCCCGTCTGGCGATACGACCAGCAGCTTCTCGATACCGGGAAACGCTCGAACAACTCCCTGAACATCCCTGGCGGCCCCAACAACCCCGTCGGCGTCCTCTGGTGTGGTCTTTCGAAACCCGGCATCGGAATGCACGGCACGTCCGATCCGGAAACCATAGGCCGCTCCCAGTCCTCCGGCTGCATCCGCCTGGCCAACTGGGACATCGTCCGCATCCCCGGACTCCTGCGCCCCGGTTGCAGTGTGGAGATCCGGTGAAACTTTAAACTCTAAAATTTCGGACGGCATAAAGATGGTGACGGAAAATAACTATTTACTAGCCAAGAAAATCCTTGTCCGTCCAGACTTTTGATCTATCAATCTATGCGTGTTAAGACAAACGATTTATCGCTTGTAGAGTCTTCAACGTTTGAAAGTTGGTTGGTTGAGAGATTTGAAGACATAAAGTTTGTTTCTGATTATTCGCTGACTGAAACTTTTAGATATGATGACCCAGTTTCGGCCGAAAGAAAATATAGCTCCAGAGAATTGTTAGACATTGACATATTCCGTATTCCTATGCTGGAAGACCTTTCTGTGTTTGGAAAATTTAGCTCGAGTTCGTACATGACGGAAGAGAATTTTTGTAAGATTCCTGAGTTTTTTAGAGACACATCAAATTCATTCACACATTTTTGCTGTACAGATTTAAAATTTGATGAAGATTTTACAATGAGCGTAACAATCGGAAAGTATCCCAGCACGACCGAAAGTCCGAGTTTCAAGGGGCGGTTTCAACTCGGAAGCGCAACGATTGCGGCTTGATTTGAGATTATCTCGTTGGGGTTGCGCCAGCCAAGGCATTTCCTCGGCCTGTTGTTGAGCTTGTCCTGGACATCGCGAACCTCCGATTCCGTTACCATCCCGAAGTCGGTTCGCTTCGGGAAATACTGCCGGATGAGGCCGTTGGTGTTCTCGTTGAGGCCCCTTTCCCATGAGTGATACGGATTGGCGAAGTAGCCGGTGCCGCCCAGCACCCCGTCGATGAATGCGTGGTTGGCGAACTCCTTTCCGTTGTCGTAGGTGAGCGTGTGGATGCTTCCCCGGTAAGGCAGCAGGGCGGTGACGATGGCCGTGGTGACGGCAAGGGCACTCTTGTCGGCTGCCTTGAGCACGAGGGTGTGGCGGCTCCGGCGCTCGACGATCGTGACGAGGGTTTCCCCGGAGGGCCGGCCGATGACGGTGTCCATCTCGTAGTCACCGAAGCGGGTGCGCCCCTCCACGACATGCGGCCTCGTCCCTATCATCCGCTGGTTGGGGATGCGCCCGCGCCGCTCACGCGGAGAGCCGCGCCGCCGGTAGCTGCGGAACTTGTGGCGCAGATGGGTGTGGAGGCTTCCGCCCTTCGCCTTGTCACGCAGGATGTATCGGTAGATTCCTTCATGGCTGATGGGCTTGAGCCCGTCGTGCCTCATCCTCCCGGCGATCTGTTCGGGGCTCCACTGGTCTTCGGTGAGGCGCTTCTCCACATACACCCAGCGCTCCGGCCCGATTCGTGAGGCGCGGCAGGAGGCGGCGGCGGCACGGGTGGCGGCACGCTTTTGCGCGGCGGCGGCTGTGTAGCTGCCATCGGGACTGGAGTTGCGTCCGATCTCGCGTGAGATGGTCGATACAGGGCGGTCGAGGGTTGCCGCGATGCTGGTGATGGAACGGTTCTTGCGCTTCAATGTGGCGATGGTAGAACGCTCCCCGTAGGTCAGGTGCTGGTTGGACGTCAGGTGCTGGTTGGACATTCGTGCTTGGATTCGATTTTGAACGAGGGAATCAAAGCCGTTCGGTCAGCCCTGATCTACTCTATTCCGAACCGTTGCGTTTCCGCGTTGAATCCAAGGATCGAAATCCGCAGCCTATATGAAGCTGAAACCGCATGGGCCAACGCGCTTACCCCCCCTGCATCATCCAAGGACTGAGTCCAGCAAACGATCCATGAATCCGCAGGACAAAACCAAACCCCGAACGGGGGGGTAGCAGAAATCCGTAATTTCGAACACGCTCGGCAACGTATGATCCTTGGCCGTATTCTAGCCGACCGAGCAACTTTTCATAAACTCACAAAACCAACATAAATGTATAAATTAGTCCGCATAATGGGAATCGTCGTATCCGCCGCCATGGTCATGGCAATGATTTTCATCGCACCTCTCTTCGCACAGGAGGGGGATGAAACTCCTCCGGTGGAGAATGCCGAAGTAGCCGCCGATGACGCGACCGAAGATATCGCTGCTGAAGATGGATCAGTTGAGGAAATCCTCGACCCCCGCGACAACAAACTCGTCGAGGTCGATTGGATCGAGGAAATGCTCGAAGGCGGTCTCACCATGGTGTGTCTCGGCCTGCTGTCTGTTGCGCTCGGAGCGTTCCTCCTCGAGCGATTCATGACCCTCCGCCGGAAGAATTTCATACCCCCCGGCCTTTTAACAAAAGTCCGCCCGTTGTTCGCCCATCGCCGATATGACGAAATCCTCGCCGAGTGCGCGAAACGCAAATCCGTCATGGCTGACATCATCACCCAATGCGTCAATTTCCGCGCGACCAACTTCGACATCGTCGCAGCAGGTGCCGCGGACATCGGTGGCCGTGCGGTGATCGACCAGGAAGAGAAATGCGCCCCGCTCACCGTCATTGCCGGTGTCGCCCCGCTGCTCGGACTTCTGGGAACCATGATCGGTATGATCGAGGCGTTCAAACTCGTCGAGGTCTTCGGTGACGAAGGCGGTGCCTCCCTGCTCGCCGGCTCCATCTCCAAAGCCCTGATCACCACCGCCGTCGGCCTGATCCTCGCTATCCCCGCTATCCTTGGCTTCCACTGGGCGCGCCGCCGCGTCCACCAGGTTTCAAACACCATCGAGACCGAGACCGAAGACCTCCTGGAAATCTGGTTCCTCGGAGGTGAGGATATCGCTAAGAAGTAATCACTTTCCCGGATTTCATGAAAAAACGCCAACGAAGACGCAACTCCGCCGACTGCGAGGTCATCCTCTCGCCGTTGATCGACTGCGTGTTCCTCCTGCTGATCTTCTTCCTGGTCACCAGCATGATCAAACGCTTCGAGCGGCAGATCCCGGTGAACCTCTCCGACGGAACCTCCTCGATCAACATTGAGGCCAACGACGATTCCTACCCGATCGGCGTGAGCCGGGCTGGCATCATGTTCGTGCCCGACCGCCCGAACCATTACGGAGTCATGGGCTTCAAGCCGCTCGGCGATCCCGATGGGTTCCTGCGCGCCGTCCTGGCCGAACGCGGCGCGGAAGCCCCGGTCACGGTAAACGTGGAAAAGGGCACCCATTTCCAGGAAGTCATCAAAGTCCAGGACCGTCTCGAGATCCTCGGCTTCAGACAAGTCCGCTTCCGCATCCGCGACGCGGCACTCGGTAACAGCAGCTCATCACTCCGGAACAACCAATAGACCCATGAGATTCCGATCCAGAAAACAAATCGAGCCCGAGGTTTCCATGGGGCCACTGATCGACTGCGTGTTCCTGCTTCTTATCTTTTTCCTCGTTTCCACGATGTTCAAGAAGGAGAACCGCGACATCAACATCATCCCGCCGGAGTCAGATTCCGCCGTGAAACTCCCGCCCGATGACAAGCAGGTCGTCGTAGGCATCACCACCGATGGCGAGGTCTTCTGGCAGGGCGTTTCCGTCTCCCGCACCGACCTCCACTCCCGCCTGCGCACCCAGGCGCTAGAGGATCCCGACAAGCGCATCCGTCTCGATGCGGACGCCGAAGCCCCTTTCGAACTGGTCGTCGAAATGCTCGACCTCTGCCAGTTCCGCGGCCTTTCAAACGTGGGCATCAGAACCTACGACGACAGGTACAACACCAAATAACAGATCCCATGAACATGAAAAAACTCATCCTCATATCCGTGGTCATCCACGTGATCCTCATCGCCGTGCTCGCACCGGTCATCAAGACGCGGATGGAGTTCGACGAAAAGGAGGAAGCCCAACGAACCGAAGAAGTCAAAAAGCGCGAGGCGGAGCGCAAGGAACAGGATCGCCTTCGCCGCGAGAAGCAGAAGCTTGATGAGAAGACCGCCAAGATGCTCAAGCGCGAGGCGGAACTCCGCAAGAAGGAGGAGATCAAGCAGCAGGTCAGGGAACTGCGGAAAAAGCGCGACGAGATGATGGAGCGCCGCGAGCGGGAGCTAGACAAGTTCGGTGAACGCGAAGCGAAACACGTCCTCGCCCGTGAGAAGACCCGGTTCGACAAGATCGCCCAAAATATAAAAGAGCACATCAGCACAGCCAACGATGCCGCCATGCGGACAGATACCGTTCTCGGCCGCTATCCGAATGGTAACGAAGGCGGCCTCCGAGGGTTTCTCGACGACGTCAAAGTCACCAGACGAATCTGGTCCGATGAAGAAATCACCAACGAGGCCGGTGCACCGGTCGCTCCCGACTATCTCTGGGATTTCGAAAGCGGCGCAGGGGAAACCTTGGGGGGACGCGAGGTTCATCTCTCTCAGAGTGCAAAAATCGTTCCGCGCGAGGATGGTGGCGGATCTGTCCTTGATGTGACATCCTCCCAAGCCTTGGCGAAACTCGGCCCGGTGGAATACGGCCAAGCGTTCACCATCGCAGTTTCGCTTAATGCGGAGAGCAGGGATGATAGCGAACAGATCGTTCTCACCAATAACCACTCGGGAAATTACAACAGCGCGATCCGCCTCCTCGTCACCGGCAAGGAAGGGGAGGGAAAAGTGGCTTTCCGCACGACAGGCAAGAACGAGGGGGTAAACAACAGCTCTACCGCACCCGGCTCCTTCCCCTTCGGTAAATGGACTCGCGTGGTCGTCACCACGGACATCGAAGCCGATAAAGTCCGTATCTTTATCGACGGGGTGGAGATGGAACATCCGGAATCCGATCTTGCCGAAGACGTAACCACAACAACCTCCGATTTGCGCGATTTCAAAGCAATGGCCGATGAAACGATGAACAAGCTCAAGAGCGAAGAGTTCGATCCTGCGAAAATTCCCGAGATGATCGCGGATCTCGACAATGTCAGCGACCGCATCGCCAAGGAACTTGAGAAGGAAAAGGATAACCACCTCCTCCGCCACGAAATCGCCGGGGCAAACAGGGACATCCGGGAGGCGAAGGACATCCTCTCCGGCCTCGATTCGAAGACCGACATGGATGAGATGAACAATACGGATGCGGCCACTGCGGACAAGATCCAGCCTCCCCCTGCCAATGGCAACTCAGCCCCGGCTTCCGAAATGTACAAGGAAGCGGAAGATCTCGAGAAACAGATCGCCTCCGCCAAGGCAGATATCGATGCCGCCGGTGAAGCGGTTTCCCAGAATTCCTCCTATGAAGAGGCAAGGAACAAGGTCGCGGAAAGCACGCCGCCCCGACCCGACCTCGCCTCCGCACTCGGTGGCGGCGCCCCCGGCACCGTGGGCGAACTCAATGAGTTCCGCAAGAGCCTCAGCCGCGCGGAGAACGAGATGCAGGACATGAACGCCCGCGCGGACGCCGCCCTTGGCCGTAGCGCACAGAAGACCCTTTCCGCACCCTCCTTCGCATCGGGCGCGGCCATGTCATCCGCAGCTTCCATGACCGACAGTTACGGCCAGGTGGTCGATATGACCGCCTTCGGAAGCCCCGGAGGCATGGGCGACTCCACGGAAATGCGGGAGGATGAATCGGACGAAGGCGTGACCATGACCTATTCCACCAATATGAAAGCACTCCAGCTCGACGAGGGGAAAATCATCAGTGCCGCCATGCCGGGACGACGTTTCACCGAGGCCAGCATGCGCAAGGGCTGGCTCTACCTCGATACCTGGTACGTGATCGGCCCGTGGGAGAATAATTCCAGGGTGGATTATACGGTCAAACACCCGCCCGAATTCGGTATCGATTTCGACGCGAAATACTACGACGGCAAGTTCGCCGACAAGCCCGGCCATCCCTATGAAGTCCTGAAATGGGAATTCTACCAGTCCGACCAGGTGCGCTGCCCGCCTCCCGCAGTCTATGGCGCATCCACCTACTACGCCTACACCGATGTCTGGTTCGAGGAGGCCCGCGACATGCTCATCGCCGTGGCATCCGACGATGCATCCAGCGTATGGCTCAACGGCCGGATCGTCTGGCAAGATACCGGCCAGTCCGCCTGGTCTCTCGGGGAAGGTTATCGGAAAGTCCATTTCCGCCAGGGCTACAACGACGTCCTCGTCCGCATCGAGAACGGCCCCAGGCACTGCGTCTGGAGCGTCGTCCTCTGCCCTCCCGATATGCTCGGCAAGTAGGACAAGCCTCCCAAGTCATCTGAAGGAGCAACCAACCGGTCGGCTTATCTCGTCACCATTTCCCCTCCCCCCAGGATCAAATACGCAGCAGCGGCAAAGCTCCGGTATCCAAAAGCAGCAAGGGCATTAATGCTCATCGAAGAGCCACAGGGCTTCCCACCTCAGAAAGGGATATCGTCGTCATCAAAATCGTCGTCCTTCCGCAGATCAGCGGCTGAAGGCTCCGGGCCGGAGCCGCCACCTTTTGCAGGAGGCTCCTCCTGGGAATACTCGCTGTTTGCAGAGCTGCCGCCTTCCTTCCCGCTGAGTTTCCAGCAGGAGAGGTTCACGTAGTATTTCCCGTTGTATTCGTTCCCACGGATATCGAAATTCACCTGCACCTCCTGGCCTTCCTTGTAGTCATCGAGAAGCGAGCACTTGTCCTTCACTACCTCGAACTTCAGATCCTGCGGATACTTGCTGTCGCCTGTCGTCACCACGAACTCGCGCTTGGAGAAACCGCTCGGGAAAGTCTGGACATCGTTGATCAGTTTGATTTTGCCTGTTGCCTCATACATGGGTCGCATTCTTTCCGGCGGAAAACGGATGTCAAACCCCGGTTGACCCGGCGGGACAAAACTTTTTCCCGGTATGATTGGTTTCTTCTTGATCTCGGTAAATTTTGCAAACAAAAGATCTCTATGACCCTCCCCGAGCGCCACTCCGCCAAGAAGCTCAACCGCAAGGCAACCGGATACGCGGCCTGCCTCCTTCCTTTTGAAACGGACGGCTCCATCGCACGCGATTCTTTCCAAGCCGCCGTCGAGCGCACTACCGCAGCAGGCCTCGGCTGCGCGGTCAATATGGACACAGGCTACGCGAACTACCTCCAACCGCAGGAGCGCAAGCTGATCCTGGAGCTGACCCGGGAGACGATCGCCGGCCGCAGGGATTTTGTAGCCGGGGCATTTGTCGAGGGACTCGAGGGTGGTCTGGTCGGTCTCTACCGGGCGCAAATGGACGAGATCGTGTCCTACGGCGGCACCCCAATCCTTTTCCAGACAACCCGCTTCCATGGTTGGAAACCCTCCGAAATCATCGATCTCTACACCCAGGTCTGCGAGGGCTACGAGTCTGTCATCGGCTTCGAACTTGGATCCATGTTCGCCCCGAACGGGATGATTTTCGATGAGGAAACGATACGCGGGCTCATCGGCATCCCGGCTCTGAAGGGGATCAAGCACTCCTCTCTCGACCGGGGCACGGAACTGCGCCGCCTTGAAATACGCGATGAGATCCGCCCGGAATTCAAGATTTTCACCGGCAACGACCTTGCCATAGACATGACGGAATACGGATCGGACTACCTCCTCGGTCTTGCCGCCTTCTGCCCGGAGCTTTTCGCCCTGCGCGACAAATACTGGCTGGAGGGCGACGAACGCTACGCGGCTCTCACCGATGCCATCCAGTATCTTGGAAATACCGCCTTTCGCGCCCCGGTTCCCGCCTATAAGCACTCCTGTGCCATTTTTCAGAATCTCATCGGCCGCTGTCCCTCCCCGCTCACCCATCCAAAGTCGGCAACCCGCCCGGATTGGGAGAGGGAAATCCTCGCGGATTGCGTTGTCCGCCTGGGATATTAAGTCCGGTCTTTTCAATGTTTGCACCTGCTACAAGCTCGCGGCCTCATGGCAACCATCACTGACATCGCAAACGCACTGAACATTTCCACGGCCACCGTTTCCCGCGCTCTGAACCAGTCGCGGCTCGTGACTCCGGATCTTGCGGCCCGCATCAACGAGGCAGCGGACAAGCTTGGCTACAAAAAGCGGGTGATCCGGCGCCACCGCGGACGTGCGATCCTGAATATCAAACTCGTCCTTCCGCTTCACGCGGAGCCGGAACGCGCTCTTTTCTACGATTTGGCAGCGCTCATCGATGGCATCCAGCGCGGTTTCAATCTTTGTGGCATCAACTTGCTCTGCGAAACCGCCTCTCCGAAATTCGAGCCTTTCCCCCACAAAAAGGGAGGCGACATCAATGGCTTTATCTTCGCCTTCAACCGCCCCTCCCCCGCCACCCTCAAGAAACTCCGTGAAGTCGGCACGCCGTTTGTCGTGCTGAACCGCGCGATCGACGGAGTGCCCTGCGTCGGTTCGGAAAACGCGGCCGGCATGAAAATGATCGCCGCCCACCTCCTCGCCAACCGCCCGAACATCAGGCCCGCATACGTCTCACTCGACGGTCTCGGACAGATCGGCGAAGAGCGTCTTGAGGGTTTTGCCGCCGCGTGTAGGAAACAAGGCACCGCTTTCGACCACGAAAGCGATGTGCACCGCTTTGAAGGTATTGCCTCGATAACTTCTGAAAAAATCGCCCCGCTCGCGGAGAAATACAACGCCCTTGTCTGCGCGAACGACATCATCGGAACTGTCGTCCTCACCGAACTCGACCGCCTTGGGGTCAAAGTCCCTGCCGAGGTTTCCGTCACCGGCTTTGACGATTCCCCCGTCCGCCGCCTTTCCCGCCCTTTACTTACCACCGTCAGCATGCCGCTGGCCGAACTTGCCAGCACCGCAGCCTCCCGGCTGGAAACCCAGATCATCGAGAACACGCAACCAGCGGAAAGCATCCGCGTCGCCGGCAGCCTCGTGATCGGGGAATCCGCATAACTTTTTTCACCAGATGCTTCCTGACCAGCTCGCCGTACATACCTTCACCAACCAGCCCTGGTCTATCCACGAGTGCATCGAGAACTACGCGCGGGCGGGCATAGGGGGAATATCCATCTGGCGGGAAACAATCTCCGGTCAGGATCTGAAAAAAGTCAGAACCCGTCTCTCCGATAGCGGCCTCGATCCCGTTTGCCTCGTCCGGGGCGGCTTTTTCACGGGAGAATCCCCCTCCGACCGTCAGGACGGAATCAGGAAGAACCATGAAGCCCTGAGTGAGGCCGAAGCGCTCGGTCTGCCCATGATCGTCCTCGTATGCGGAGCCACTCTCGGCCAATCACCCGAGGAAAATCTCGAACAGATTGAGGAAGGCATCCGCGCGATCATCCCGGCAGCAGAGGCAGCGAACGTGAAACTCGCCATCGAGCCTCTCCATCCCATGTATGCAGGGGATCGTTCCGCCGTCGCCTCCCTCCGCGATGCGAATCTCCTCGCCCAGCGCATCGCCCACCCGCTCGTCGGCATCGCGGTCGATACTTTCCATGTCTGGTGGGAAACGAACCTTGAGGCGGAGATCCAGACCTGCGCCCTCAACGGCCATCTCTTCGCCTTCCACATCTGCGAATTCAAGCCGGACTTCGACCATCCGCTTCTTGACCGAGGCCTCCCCGGCGAGGGAGTCAACGCCACCCCGCGAATCCTCGCCATGATCCGCAACGCCGGCTTCACCGGCCTCACCGAAGTGGAAATTTTCTCCCGCAAATACTGGGCAATGAACCAGCACGACTTCCTCCGGAAAATCCTCATCTCCACCAAAGATCTCTGACGGAACGCGGACTTCAGTCCGCCCTCTTCCTTGAGTTTTAAGTTTAAAATTTAAAGTTTATGAAAAAAATCGGCATCATCCTCAACGGCGTCACCGGACGCATGGGCACCAACCAGCACCTCGTCCGCTCCATCCTGGCCATCCGCGACCAGGGCGGCGTCCTTCTTCCCGACGGCTCGCGCCTCATGCCCGACCCCATCCTCACGGGCCGGAACGAAAACAAACTCTCCGGTCTCGCGAAAAAGTATGACGTCGAGCGTTTCTCCACCGATCTCGACGCCGCTCTGGCCGATCCCTACAACGAGATCTTCTTCGACGCCTCCGGCACCCCCCACCGCATTCCCTTCCTGGAGCGCGCCATCGCCGCCGGGAAACACATTTACTGCGAGAAACCCACCGCCGTCCTCTACTCCGAAGCCCTCCGCATCGCCGAGGTCGCGGAAAAAGCGGGTGTCAAAAACGGTACCGTCCAGGACAAGCTCTGGCTCCCCGGCATCCGCAAATTCCAGCTCCTCAAGGAACAGGGCTTCTTCGGGAAAATCCTCTCCGTGCGCGGCGAGTTCGGCTATTGGGTCTTCACCGGCGAGCACGAAGGCCAGCCCATCCAGCGACCTTCCTGGAACTACCGCTCCGAAGACGGCGGCGGCATGATCGTGGATATGCACTGCCACTGGCGCTACGTCATCGACAACCTTTTCGGAAACGTTACCCGCGTCTTCTGCAAGGCCGCCACCCACATTCCCGAGCGTTTCGATGAGCAGGGCAATGCCTACGAATGCACCGCCGACGATTCCGCATACGCCCTTTTCGAAACCGACACCGGCGTCACCTGCCAGTTCAATTCCTCCTGGAACGTCCGCGTCCGCCGCGACGATCTCCTCACCATGCAGGTCGATGGCACCGAGGGCTCCGCCATCGTCGGCCTGCGGAAATGCTGGGTGCAGCACCAGTCCGTCACCCCGCGCCCGATCTGGAACCCGGACATCGACTCCCCGATCAATTACTACGACAACTGGACCGAAGTCCCCGACCAGCTCGACTTCGACAACGCCTTCAAGATCCAGTGGGAAATGTTTCTTAAGCACGTCGCCATCGACACACCGTTCAAATGGACTTTGCGCGAGGGCGCGAAAGGCGTCCAGCTCGCCGAGCTTTCCATCAAGTCCCACGAAAAAGGAGCCTGGGTGGACGTTCCCGCGACGTAGCTCATGGGAAGCCGCCCTTCCAGGCGGCCTCTTCGACACCGGGAAGCCGGCCGGAAGCACGGCTTTCCATAGCTCCTCACCCGGGAGTCCGCATCGCCACCGCATTCGCGGCGGCGTAATCCCGGGCGTGGGTGAGACTGATCTGCACCTCGGAGATACCTTCCGTTATTAAAAACTCGGCAGCGTTTCCGTGGAAAAGCATTTTCGGCGCGCCGGATTCCACGCGGAGGACTTCCATGTCCAGCCAGCTTGCCTGCCCGCCTATCCCTGTTCCGAAGGCTTTGGAAACGGCCTCCTTCGCCGCGAACCTCGCCGCGAAGTGCATAGCCGGGCGCGACTGGCGCTCGCAGTATTTCCTTTCCGCCTCGGTGAACAGGCGCGCGAGAAACGCCTCGCCCTGCCTCTCGATGGCGGCCTCGATCCGATCCACCTCCACGACGTCGATCCCGATTCCGTAGATCATCATGGCGCGGAGGTGTAGCCCTTCATCCCGGCAAGCATTTCCCCGACCGCACTGCGCATGCCGACGGTCATGGCGCGTGAGACGATGCTGTGTCCGATGTTCAGCTCCGCCAAATACGGGATCTCCAGTAGTTGGGAAAGATTGCGGTAGTTGATGCCATGCCCCGCGTTCACCTGGAGGCCACGCTCGTGAGCGAGTTCCGCGGCTGCCACCAGACGGGCGAGCTCCGCGGAAGGATCGTGTGCGTTCGCGAAAGCTCCCGTGTGGAGCTCGATCATATCGGCTCCCATCCGCGAGGCTTCCTCCACGTGTTCCGGATCCGGATCGATGAAAAGGCTGACCTTGATCCCGGCGTCCTTCAGCCGCTTCACGGCCTCCCGCGCGGTTCCGAAAAGAGCCACGACATCCAGCCCCCCTTCGGTGGTCACCTCCTCACGCGTTTCCGGGACGAGACAGGCGAACTCCGGTTTCAGGCGGAAGGCGAGATCCATCATTTCCTCGGTGATCCCCAGCTCCAGATTCAGCGGGAGATCCACCTCTTCCTTCACCCGGAAGACATCGGCATCCTGCATGTGCCGCCTGTCTCCACGCACGTGGACGGTGATGGAGTCGGCTCCACCGGCCTTCGCCTCCAGCGCCGCCTCCACCACGGAAGGCTCCGCGTTGTGCGAATCGGGGAGGAGGGCGTAGCGCGCCTGCCGCAGGGTGGCGACATGATCGATGTTTACTCCGAGAAGAAGGCTCATGGCCCGAAAAATAGACCTGCCGCCCTGGAAATCAAAGTCCGGAGTTCAGAGTTTCCAGAACACGTTTCTCAGAACCCACCAACCGATCAGGACAACGGCGAGAACCGTCGCGCCCCAGCGTCCGGAGCGAATCCGGAACGGCAGGGGCTTTCCCCGCACCCAACCGGCCACCTCGATGGAAAGCGCGAGCAAGGCCAGCGGAAGGACGACCATGCCCACGGGATTGAATCCGAAGGCGGTCTTCATATCCCCGTGGAGAGCGGCGTGCGTGGCGCGGGTCATTCCGCATCCGGGGCAATCGAATCCGGTGACTTTCCGAAAAACACATCCCGGCATCCATCCCGCGCCTCCCGTTTCCCGGAGCATAACCGCCGCGAAGACGAGAAGCAGAACCACAAGGGCAGCCCAGAGCGCGCGATCCTTGTGCATCGGGGGCGGGAAAAATCAGGAATTCGCCGCGCCGATGGCGGCAAACACTACCCATATAACAGCAAACAACAGTCCTATCCCCACGGCCACGTTCGTCCACGTTTTCGCTGCTTTGGACGCGGCCTGCGCCCCGGCAATGTCTCCCCGCGCGACCAGTCCATCCACTTTCGCCGCATAGACGATCCCGACCACGCCGAAGGGCATGCAGCACAGGACGGTCGCCACGATGGATTGCCACAGGTAGTTGGGGATTTGCTGGTATTGTCCGGTGGCCATGGCAGGTGGTTGCGCCATGGAAACATTTCCCGTGGAGACTGGCGGCGGAGCCATCGGAGCGCTTCCCTGGAACGCGGGAACCTGGGAGGCCGGCTTCCAATCGGTCATTCCCTCCTGCCAGATCAGATCAGCGCCGGATACCTCCCCGCTTGCGATTTTCCCCGACAATTCCTCTTCGGCGACGGGGCCGAACTGGGTTCCGTTTTTTGAATAATACCAAGACATGAGCGGACGGATTTTCTCCACCGGCTCCGGACAGTCAAGACCCGGGTTCCTCCTCAGAGCGAGCCGAGCGCGGCAAAGAGGAAGAGCCCGATCATCCCCAGAATTGGAAGCCCTGCCATCACATAGGCGATGATCATCCAGATCATCGCGTTTCTCGAGGCGGCCTGGGCTGCGACCACATCCCCCTGCACCTTCAACGCATCCACCTTGGTGGCAAAGACCACCGCCACGATTGAAAACGGCAGGCCAATTGGGATGCAGATCATCAGCATGGACACGCAGCTCAGCACCAGTGCGATAATCGATGGCACCATGTGGGAAGGGATGTGTGGGGCGACGTAGTCACCATGATAGGCGGGTGGCTGAGGCAGCGGGACGTTGCCACCCGGTCTCGGGGTTGGAAAGCGGAGCCGGATCGGTGGTTGTCTCCGGTGCCATCAGAGCGGGCATTTGCGAGAGGGGTTTCCACTCCGCCATACCGTCTTTCCAGACGAGATTCGTCCCGTCGATTTCGCCACGGCGGATTTTTGCCCTCAGCTCCTCCTCGGGAACCGGCCCCTGCTGCAACCCCATCTTCGAGTAATACCAAGCCATGACTTCCGGGATCATCCGTTTCCGGACAGCCGCGTCAAGATTCCTTGGCCGGACTTTTATTCTTCGCAATTTCGCCGTTCCCATCCAAGATTCCCCCATAGTTCGACATGAAAATCCTAAAAATCCTCTCCACTCTTTTCCTGCTCTCCTCCGGTCTCTCGAAAGCAAAGCCCAACGTGGTAATCTTCCTCGCCGACGACGCGGGCTGGGGTGACTATTCGCATTCCGGCAATAAGATGCTCGAGACTCCGAACATCGATTCCATCGCCAATGACGGTGCATCGCTGAACAACTTTTTCGTGGCTCCCCTGTGCGCCCCCACCCGTTCGGAAATGCTGACCGGTCGCTATTATCCGCGAACCGGTGTCACGGGGGTATCGACCGGGCGCGAGCGGATCAATCTGGACGAGAAAACGATCGCCGACGCGTTGAAAGCAGCCGGCTATACCACGGGAGCTTTCGGGAAATGGCATAACGGCTCCCAGTATCCCTACCACCCGGCCGGGCGCGGATTTGACGAATACTTCGGCCACACCTCCGGCCACTGGGGTGAGTATTTCGATGCTCCGTTGGAAGAAAACGGACGCATGGTGAAGACCGAGGGCTACATCGTCGATGTCTGCACGGACAGGGCGCTCGGCTTCATCGAGAAGAACAAGGACAAGCCTTTCCTCTGCTACATCCCTTTTACCACGCCGCATTCCCCGTGGGCGGTTCCGGAGAAATACTGGGACAAGTTCAAGGAAATGGAACTCATCCAGCGGGGCACCGCCGCGGGCCAGGAGAATATCGACGAGACACGCTGCGCGCTGGCGATGGTGGAAAACCAGGATTGGAATGTCGGTCGGGTTTTGAAAAAGCTCGATGAGCTGAACCTCGCCGAAGACACGCTGGTCATCTATTTTTCCGACAACGGCCCGAACGGCCACCGCTGGAACGGCGGGCTGAAGGGAAAGAAGGGCAGCACCGATGAAGGCGGGGTCAAATCCGTCTGTTACATCAGGCTTCCGGGGAAAATCGCTCCGGGAACCTCGGTTTCGCAGATCGCGGGAGCCATCGATTTTCTGCCGACAATCACTTCCATCACGGGCGTACCCAGGGTGGGAGACAAACCCCTCGACGGGCGCGATCTCACGCCTCTTCTGGATGACAAGGTGGACGCCGATTGGGCTGACCGGATGCTTTTTTCCGCATGGCCTCAACGAACCTCCGTCCGCACCGAAACACACAGGCTCGACGCAAACGGCAAGCTCTACAACATGGTGACCGACCCGGGCCAAACGAAGCCGCTGAATGACAGTGAGCCCGATCTGGCAGCGAAGCTAAAGGCAGCCGTAGCGGACTGGAAAAAAGAGATGTTCAGTGATCCGGCCGAATCGGGTAAAAAAGTCGATTCCCGGCCTCTCCCGGTCGGATACGCGGAATTTCCGGTCACAATGCTACCAGCCCGCGACGGCGATCCGAAAGGCGGGATCAAGCGAAGCGGCGCGGCACCGAACTGCTCGTATTTCATCAATTGGAAAGACCTCAAAGGCAGGATGGAATGGCATCTCGACGTCCACACCGCAGGGAAATACAAGGTCAGCATCGACTACACCTGCCCGGTGGAGGACGCCGGATCGACCATCCAACTATCCTTCAAAGATGCGAAGCTCGAAGGAAAAGTCGCTCCCGGCTGGGATCCGCCGATCCATACCGATCAGGACACGGTGAAGCGCCACCCGATGGAATCCCAGATGAAGGAGTTCAAGACACTGGAACTCGGCGAGATGACGCTGCCAGCCGGTGAAGGCGATCTCATTCTTTCCGCCACGGAGATACCGGGAGATTATGTGATGGATGTCCGCAGGGTGACCCTCGAACTGGTGGACTGATCGGATAGACGTTTGCAAACCGCTGACTTTCGCTATTTATGCTGTTATGAAGAAACTCCTCGCTATTTTCCTCGCCCCTCTCCTCGCGCACGCGGCGGAGAAACCGAATTTCCTGATCATCTTCACGGACGATCACGGCTATGGCGACGTGTCCGCGTATCATGAATCCGACTGCCAGACTCCCAACATCGACAAGCTGGCATCCGAAGGAATGCTCTTCACCAACATGCGGGCCAACTGCACGGTCTGCTCCCCTTCCCGCGCCGCACTGCTGACCGGAAAATATGCGGACCGTGTAGGCGTGCCCGGGGTGATCCGCACGAATGAGGACAGCTCCTGGGGCTATTTCGATCCTTCGGTCTCCACTCTGGCCGACGAGCTGAAAAAGTCCGGCTATCACACCGCGCTCGTCGGGAAATGGCATCTTGGACTGGAGCCGGAAAACCATCCGAACAAACGCGGCTTCGATCTCTTCCACGGCTTCCTCGGGGATATGATGGACAGCTACACCACCCACCTGCGCGGAGGAAAAAACTTCATGCGCAGGAATGCCGAAACAATCACCCCGAAGGGGCATGCCACGGATCTTTTCGCCGACTGGGCGGCGGACTACATCACGGAGCAGGCTTCGGAAAAAGACACCCCGTTTTTCCTCTACCTGGCTTTCAACGCCCCGCATTTCCCCATCGAACCACCTGCGGAATGGTTGGAAAAGGTAAAGAAGCGCAGTCCGGAACTCGATGCCAAACGCGCGAAAAACGTCGCCTTCGTCGAGCATCTCGATGACAGGATCGGCCACGTGCTGGCAGTGCTCAAGGAATCCGGGCAGGCGGAAAACACAGTCGTGATTTTCACCGCGGACAATGGCGGCAGCCTCGGCCACGGCCAGAACAACGATCCCTGGCGCGATGGCAAACAGTCGCACTACGATGGCGGTCTCCGTGTGCCCTTCGCAGCCCGCTGGCCGGGTCACATCAAGCCCGGCTCGCGCAGTGACCATGTGGGGCTTGTTTACGATATCTTCCCGACCTTTCTGGAAATCGCGGGAGCGGAACCAGCCGAAGATCTCGATGCCCGGAGCCTGATACCCGCATTCAGGGGAGACGCTGAAAAGCACGCGGAGCCACTTTACTTCGTCCGCCGTGAGGGCGGGGAAACCTATCAGGGCAAGGCCTACCACGCCGTGATCCGAGGCGATTGGAAACTGCTTCAAAACGATCCGTTCAGCCCTCTCGAACTCTACAACATCGCTGACGATCCACTGGAAACCACGGATCTCTCCAGGAAGAACAGGAAGGAATTCAGCGAGCTTTCCGCCATCCTCCGCGCCCAAATCCAGGAGGGCGGGAAGACACCCTGGCGCAAACCCTGAGCGCACCAGGACGGCAAGCATGCGCCCTTCCAATCTCGCGCACCGGCGGATACCCTGACGGCATTGCTCCATGAGACTGCTCCTTCTGATTTTCCCGACAATCCTGCTCTGCCACTGCGGTGCTCCCCAGCCCCCGTCGTGCCGTTTTCTGCCTGTCGGCTCCCGCGCCCCTACCGCAACGGTGATGGCAACTGCGCAACGGAACTGGGAAATCCTCGCCGATCCGAATCAAAAGCAACGATGGCCGGTAGCCGAGGACGTCTATAACGGAGCCGTTGCCATTCTCTTCGACAAGCTCCGCTGCGGAGGTGGCGACTGGACTTCCCGCTCCGCAAAAATCGGCACCGCACTGTCAGCACCCACCCCGGAGAGCGTGGATCTATCGCAGATCGACGCCCTCTTTCCAGCCACCGCCGTCAAGCTCCGCTCCGACTACAGGCAGCAGCGGGATGAGGGGCTTGGCATTCCCGCAGTCGCCTGGACCGCCACCTCCCCCGTTCTTGTTTCCCGTCCCGCCTTCCAGCCCCCCAACGGCGAGCCACGAAACGTGACCGTCATCCTCGATTTCAGCACGCCGGTGCCACAGTGGAAATTTCCAAACCGCTGGGCAGAGGACACCGGCATGGTGGGATCCTTGCCCCATCACCTCGCGGCGGACTGGACCGCCCCCGTGGATTTTTTCTGGTACATGTGTGATCTGGACGATCTACGCATCCAGAACGTCCTCCTCCCCCGCCGTTACACCGAGGAAACCGGCCTCTATTTCCTCCAGACCTACGACCCGGAAAAAATTCCCGTCGTGATGGTTCACGGCCTCGTTTCCAGCCCGGACGCCTACCGCCACATCATCAACGACCTTTCCCCGGAGCCATGGTTCCGCGAGCATTACCAGATCTGGCTTTACAATTATCCCACCGGCACCCCGTGGCTTTACAACGCCATGCGCTTCCGCCAGATCATGGGCGAGGCCGCGAACTTCGCCCGAAGCAAAGGCTCCGATGAGAATCTGAAAAAAATGGTCATTCTCTCCCACTCCATGGGCGGGCTTCTCACACGCGCGGCCATCACGGATCCGGGAAAAATCCTCTACAACGCCCATTTCAAAACCCCGTTCGACCAGCTCGAAGTGAAGCCGGACACCCGCAAGCTCATCAGGGAAGGCCTGCTTTACGAACCCCTCACCGATCCGAAACGCGTCGTCTTCATGGCCGTCCCCCACCGGGGCAGCCCGATGGCGAATTTCCGTGGCACCGCCTTTCTCTCCAACCTGATCCGCCTTCCGAAAACCCTCACCGTGGGGCTTGTCGAGGCCACCCTCAACGCCTCCCGCGACAATCTGAAGGCCTGCCCCGTGACCAATCCGGAGGACATCCGCCCGCCCACCGCCATCAGCAGCCTTTCTCCGAAGAGCCGCGGCTTCAAGGGGCTCAATCAAATGCCACTGCCCAAGGACATCGCCTTCCACAGCATCGTCGGCGACAAAGGGCACGGCGATACTCCGGAAAGCAGCGACGGGGTCGTCCCCTACTGGTCGTCCCACGTCGAGCCTGTTGAATCGGAACTCATCGTCCCATCCAACCACAGCGTCCCGGATCGCCATGACACCTCCCGGGAGATCAGCCGTATTCTTTTGCTTCACCTGAAAAAAGAAAACATGCTCCGTCCCTAAAAACCATGGTCACCAACGTCCTCGGTACCGCCCTGAAATCCTGCTGCACCGATCCCCTGACCGGATATTTCCGCGACGGCTACTGCCGCACCGGCTCCGGTGACATCGGGCTGCACACCGTTTGTGCCAGGGTCAGCGAAGCATTTCTCCGGTTCTCAAAAGCGCGTGGCAACGACCTGAGCACCCCGCGTCCGGAATTTGAATTCCCCGGCTTGAAAGACGGCGACATGTGGTGCCTCTGCGTCCGCCGCTGGACGGAGGCCTACGAGGCGAATGTAGCACCCCAGGTATTTCTCGAAGGATGCCACCTTTCCGTTCTGGAATTCGTGGATCTGGAGGTTCTCAAGGAGCACTCGATAGAGGCTTAAAAGAGTAAACCGCCGGGGAGTCCCTTCCCCGGCGGCTCTTTAAAAGTTATCTGACCTTCACCCACACCCATGGGATTCGATAGACAACTGCTGTTACACCCTTACATGAAAGCGACATAGTCGGCTTTCAGGGGGTATAGACCTTCAACCTCGGTTTACGTTCAAACATTCTGAAACTTTTTTTGAAAAATATCCCCGCGTAGCTGCCGCGTCTCGCGGCAGGCCGTGATCGCCCCGTCTCGGGGCGATTCCTCCCACCCATAAAAATGCCCACCATCTCCACAGCTCTTTTCCAAAGTCTCATCCAAAGTCCTCCCCTGATCACGGATCTACCGGAAGCAGCTATCTTTCAATGCCACTCCCTGGAGCTTCCGCAAAAGCCGCGGATATTGAACCTCCACCAAAAACTCGGCTATTTATACGAGGATGCTTTGGCCGTTATGCTGGAAACATCTCCTGCTCACAACCTGGTGTCCCGGGGCGTTCAGATCCGCAAAGAAGCCGGACATACTCTTGGTGAGTTGGATTTTCTGGTAAGGGATCTTGCCTCGGATTCGTTGATCCACCTCGAGCTGGCAGTAAAATTCTACTTGGCCGTAGAAACCGGGGGCGAATTCCTGCTACCCGGCCCTGATGCCCGCGACAACTACTACCGAAAACTTGAAAAGATGCGCTCGCATCAATTGGTGCTGGTGGAAAAACACAGGGATCTCCTGCCCGAGAAGTTCCGGGAGGAAACGATCGTCGTGCAGCAACTGGTTCACGGTTGCATTTTTGACCACATCCACGCGAGCCAGTCCGTCGAAACGGAATTTCTAAACCCGGAAGGGCGGCGAGGAAAATGGCTGCATGTCGATGATTGCAGCCGGTATTTCGGAAAGAACACCCGACTGGAAATCGTCCCAAAACCGCTCTGGCCTGTATCACTGGAGATGCTTAAAGGTATGGGGCTGGATAAATGGGAAGTGAACCAGGCAATGGATCGCTGCGTGATGGTGCGTGCGGATGTCGGGGAAACTCCTTATTTCATCGCCCCGAACGGATATCCGGGGTGATGCCGCGCGACGCGGCAGCTACAAAACAAAAAACCGCCAGGGAGTCCCTTCCCTGGCGGCTTCTAAAAGTTATCTGACCTTCACCCACACCCATGGGATTCGATAGACAACTGCTGTTACACCCTTACATGAAAGCGACATGGTCGGCTTTCAAGGGGTATAGACCTTCAACCTCCCTGGACGTTCAAACGTTTTGAAACTTTTTTAAAAAAAGCATTCCAAATCGAATCAGGTCACACTTTGATCGTGATACCACCAAACTCGGCAACCCCGCGAATGACCTTCATCGAAAAAGCCCTGCTTCCCCTCTCACGAAGCCATTCCGCCGTTTACGAGTTTCTCTGGTTTGGGCTCAAGCAGGCGTGGGCATGCGTTTTCGGAGGCCTTCTTCTGTTAGGCATTCTAGCTACCCGAATCTGGTATCCGGATATCCACCTCGCCCGCTATGACTTCCTCGTGATCTACGCGGTGGCCATTCAGCTTTCTTTGTTTTTCCTGAAGCTCGAGTCCTGGCGTGAAATCGGTGTGATCTTCCTCTTCCATCTCATGGCGACGGCGATGGAGCTTTTCAAAACCTCCACCGAAATCGGCTCCTGGCCTATCCCGAAGAGTCCTTCCTGCGCATCGCAAACGTGCCGTTTTTCACCGGTTTCATGTATTCTTCCGTCGGTTCCTACATGGCGCGTGCCTGGCGGGGATTCCATTTCAGCTTCACTGGATTTCCGCCGCTCTGGATCGCCGGAACCATCGCCGTTCTCGCCTACGCGAATTTCTTCACCCACCATTACGTTCCGGATATCCGCTGGCCTCTCATCATCGCCGGAGCCATTGCGTTCCGGAAAACATTCATCCATTTCACTCCGAAAAACCTGACCCTTCGCATGCCGCTCCTGGCAGGATTCTGCCTCGTCGCACTGTTCATTTACATCGCGGAGAACCTCGGAACCATGGCTCGCGCATGGCAATATCCCGGTCAGAAAAATGGATGGGAACCCGTCCATTTTTCAAAATTCACCGCATGGTATCTGCTCATGCAGCTTTCATTTATCCTGATCTACGCCCTGCGGCAACTGGAGGCAAAACTCGGAGTCCAGGGACCGGAGAAGGTCGTTCCCGGAAGAGCCGTCTGATCTACCTCAAGCTTTCCCGACCTGCGTTTCCGGGTTCTTCCCAGACATTTTCACAGCGCTTGTCAGACACCCGCACCTTTCGTCCCTATCTGATTTCCACGACTCTCTGACTCTCGGCAAACGCAGCTTTGATCGCCGCCCAACGGCAATTGAGCATCGTTAACAGATCCTTCGTCCGGCAATTTCCGATCCGTAGCCAAAGCAAACGACCGCTATCGCCGGGTCTGGTGGCAAGAATGAAAAAGTCCTCATCCTTGCTGATCAGGACTCGCTCCTCCTTCAAGCAGGTTTCCCATATCTCCGCATCACCTGACTGTCCCATCCCCTGCTCCAGGACGTGATAGGCGTCATAGCCCCGTCCGCGTAACCACCGAGCCAAGGTTCCCGGCAACTGCGTATCGACAAGGAATCTCACGCCGCGCCGGCGATTACCGTATGATCCGTCTGATGTGCCGCATACCTTAGTGCTGCCACGATATCCTCATTTTCAAGAAACGGGTAGTCCTCCAGAATCTCGCCGTTGGTAGCACCGGATGCGATCAGTCCCAATACATCACTCACCCGCAGCCTGTAACCGCGGATGCACGGCCTTCCCCCGCATTTCCCGGTCTCGACAGTGATTCGATCCAAAAGATTCATCGTGAACCAGATTCTAAACCAACCCATCCCTCCCGCAAGACTTTAAAATCCCTCCCATAGATTTCAAATTCCGGAGTTCAATGCCTTGTCCACCCGCTTCTCCGATACCTTCCCGCGCACTTCCACATCCGGTGCGAAAACGGAAACCCGCCACTCTTCGAGAAGCCATCCGGTCTCCCACAGACCCGCGTCATCGGGCGCGGCCGTCCACCGGCCGAACCAGGTTTCCCAATACCCGCGTATGAGATCCATCTTCTCCAGATCTTTCACGAGGGGCAGGGAGGCGATGCGGGCGAGCCTTGAGCGGATAGCGCGGAACCGCCTCGGGTAATCGATCATCGTCCCGTAGCCCGCACGCCATGCCCAGCGGGGGCGGAAGAGCCAGGTGAGTTCCTCTTCCAGATCAAGGGCGATCTCTCCGAAGTTCCTGTCGTTCCGGTTCGCCCCTATCCACTCGCGAATCTCCCGTGCGGCTTCAACGGTTTCATCCAGCGACCCGCCTATCCTTGCGGCGACCTCGAACCATTTTCCCTTTGCGGATTCGGTGAGCTTGGAAAAGCCCTCGGGACTCCTCGGAAAGACATCGCCGGAAACACCCTCCGCCGCCAACAGAATGAGATCCTCCAGCTCCACGCCCAAGCGCGGCATTTCCACCTTCGCGAGCATACCCATCGGAAACTTTTTCCGCAAATAGTCCGCCTCCCGTTCAGAGGCGATCACGAGGAGCCGCGCACCACCCTGCCGGTGCGCCTCGCGTGCGCCATGGATATCCGTGAACGCTTTCACGCCGACGGTTTTCCCCTCGTCCACGAGAGCGGGAAAGGCAGGGCCGCCAGCCGTCATCAACTCCCCCGGGAGACTCTCGCCATCCCATTTACTCATCCCCCTGCGCTCCACATCCGCGGTCGCCGCCGCCTCGAAGCGGGCTTGCATGCGATCGGCAAGCTGTAGTTTCAGCTCCGCGACATCGGTTCCCATCGCGAGTTCCGCACCCTCGTCTTCGCAGACCCAGATTTTCGTAACGAGCTCGTCCGGAAGGCGATCCGGATCGAACTCCGCAACGGGGATCATGGCTCCGGTTCTTTCCGAAACAAATGCCGCGAGAGTAGCAACGACGCCCGACTCCTTCGGCGCACCCATCCATAGCTCGGCAAAACCGCGGGCGGTCTCCGCGATGGGCTGGCAGGCACGACGGTAGTCCTTCGGGAGGCCGCGCAATAGAAGTTCGGCGCGCTCCTCCAGATTCCCGTCCACACCCCAGCCCGGTAGCCACTCCGGCAGGGCGGGAAGCTGATCCACGTGAACCCCGATGGTCACGCCATCGTCGCGTTCGCCCGGAGCGCAGTGGTAATATAGCGGATACTCGTCTCCCCGGTGGCGCAAGACATCCGGGAAATGGCCGATGCCAACGAGATCCTCCCAGATCACATCGTCCATCCCCAGCATGAGCGAATCCTCGTTCTCCTCGCGCCATTTGTGGAACGCGGACGCGGTGCTGATTTCCACCGGGATCCGGCCTTCCAGAAATCTGACCACGGCATCGTCGCTCCAGAGCATGCCCGGCCTGCGGAGCTTGTCCTCCAGGCCTTTGATCTCCTCCCGCATCGCTTCCATGTGATCCAGGAAACGGGTGCGACGCCGTAGTCCACCCCCGAGGATACCCTCACGGAGAAACACCTGGTTCGCAGCCTTTTTATCCACGCGCCCGTAATGCACACGCCGCCCATCGACCACGTGCAGACCTCCACAGATCACCGTTTCCTTTCCATACACGGCACCCTGTTTCTCATCCCAGTGAGCCTCTCCAAAACGACTGCGGCAAAGATGGGGAGCGACCGCTTCCACCCAATCCGGCTCGATCATCGCCACGCGCCGCGCCCACAGCCGCGAGGTTTCCACGAGTTCAAGACCCATGACCCACTCGTTGCGTTTCTTCAGCCCGAACAATCCCGATCCGGGAAACACCGCGAAGAATCCTCCCGAAGCACTGCGGTAGGCTTTGTTCTCCTTGTCCCAGAGGCCGAACTGCTTCGGCGCTCCCGCGAGCAGGGAGCGATGGATGGCTCCGTAGTCGGGTAGCTGCCGCGTCCCGCGGCAGGCAGTGGAAGCGGCGTCCCGCCGCTCCCCATCCTCCACGATCCGCATCAACTCCTCGACCACATTCCCCCACTCGGTCACGCGCTTCGCATTAAGAAAATAGTTTCCGCAGAATTTCCTGAGCTGATTCCATTTCCATCTACGGCCATCGTAGTATTTGGAAACATCCTTCCAGAGATTCAGCATCGCCATGAAATCCGAATCGGGATCGAGCCACTTGGAGTGCGCGGCATCCGCTTCGCGTTTCTTTTCAGCGGGGCGCTCCTTCGGATCACTGGTCTCCAGCCCGGCCACGATGATCACGACCTCTTCCAGGCATTTCTCATACCGCGCTTCGATCATCATCCGCCCCATGCGCGGATCCACCGGAAGACCGCCCAGCTCCCGGCCGATGTCAGTCAGTTCCCTGTCCTTGTCCAGCGCGCCTACTTCCCGGAGCGTCCGGTATCCCTCCGCCACCGCCTTCGCATTCGGCGGATCAAGAAACGGAAACTCGGAAATCTCGGGAAGACCCAGGGTTTTCATGCGCAAAATCACTCCGGCGAGGGAACTGCGGCGGATCTCCGGCTCGGTGAACTCCGGCCGATCCAAAAGATCCTCCTCCTCGTAAAGCCGCAGGCAGACCCCGTCCTGCACCCGTCCGCAGCGCCCCTTCCGTTGCCGCGCGCTTGCCTGGCTCACCGGCTCCACCTGTAGCCGCTGGACTCCCTTCGTCGCATTCCAGCGGCTGACCCGGGCCACGCCGGAATCGATTACGCAGGCGATGCGCGGGATAGTCAGCGAGGTCTCCGCCACGTTCGTAGCCAGTACGATCCGCTTCTTGTTTCCCGGTTTGAAAACCCTCTGCTGATCACCCATTCCCAGCCGCGCATACAGGGGCAGCACTTCCGTATTGCGAAAATGGCGACCTTCCAAGAGATCCGCACATTCCCGGATCTCCCGCTCTCCCGGCAGGAACACGAGAACATCACCCAACGGGTCAATATCGTTCAGATACTCCACCCCCCTTCCCACATGTGCCTCGAGGCGCTCGTCATCTTTTCCCGGCAGGAAAAACTCCGACACCGGAAACATCCGACCCGGGGCTTCAATCACCGGAATCGTTTTTCCCGAGGATTCGCCTTCAAAGAACGTGGCGAAGGCCCCGGCATCCAGCGTCGCCGAGGAAATCACCACACGCAGGTCCGGCCTCTTTTCCAGCAGACGTTTCAAATACCCCAGCAGGAAATCGATATTCAGCGATCTCTCATGCGCCTCATCAAGGATCAGCGCGTCATAGCGTTTCAAAGCGGAATCCCCCTGTGTTTCCGCAAGCAGGATCCCGTCCGTCATGAACTTGATCCGCGTCTCCCGCGAAGTCCTGTCGTCGAACCGAACCTGATACCCCACGAAATCCCCCAGCGGCACCGAAAGCTCCTCGGCCACCCGCTTCGCCACGCTCACCGCCGCAATCCGCCGCGGCTGCGTGCAGCCGATCAGCTTTTTCCTTTTCCCTGGAGTTTCAGGTTTGGAGTTTAAAGCTTCCAAAGCCTCCGCGACCATCTTCGGAAGCTGGGTCGTTTTCCCCGATCCCGTATCCGAAACGACGACGACTACCTGGTTCTCACGAATGGCGTTCACGATCTCCTCGCGCCTCTCCACCACCGGCAGCTCCGCCGGATAATTCCACTGCCCCGAGAAACTCATGTTCACGATCTTTTCCAGCAGGCGGAGTGGCGAATTCCTTTCGCCACTGCCACATACCGGGGTTGCGAGGCGAAAGGAATTCGCCTCTCCATTTAGTGCGACTCAGCTAAAAATCTCTTCTGCGCAACCGTCTCGGGATTCTTCACGACTTCGCCCTCCGGCCTGGTTTCGGAGAGGAGTTCGTCGCGGAATTTCGCGATGATGGCCTCGACCGGCCATGAGGAGGCTTCGCCGAAAGCGCAGATGGTGCGTCCGTCGATCTGATAGGCGACGCTTTCCAAGGTCTCGATGTCCTTGGGAGTGGCGTTGCCTTCAACGAGGCGGTCGGAGATTTTTTTCATCCAGGTGGATCCTTCGCGGCACGGCGTGCACTGGCCGCAGGATTCGTGGGCGTAGAAGGCGTTGATGTTGTTGAGCACCCAGGACATTTTCCGGGTATCGTCGAGAACGATGACCCCGCCGGAGCCGGCCATGGAGCCGCAGGCCGCAAGGGAGTCGAAATCCATGGGGATGTCCCAGAAGGCGAGGTCTTTCTCGGTGCCATCCGGGCTCTTGATTTTGAAAACCTCGTCGGCTTTAAGGATTTTCGAGGAGGATCCGCCGGGGATCACGGCCTTGATCTCACGTCCGTCCTTGGGCCGCCGCACATGTCGTAGAGCAGCTCGCGCATGGTCACCTTGCCGACCTCGACTTCGAAGTAGCCGGGGTTTTTCACATCGCCGGAGACGCAGAGGATGCGGGTGCCGGTGTTGCGGGCGACGCCGAGCTTGGCGTATTCATCGCCGCCCATGCGGACGATGTGCTTCACGTGGCAGAGGGACTCGACGTTGTTGACGATGGTCGGGCACATGTAGAGGCCGAGCGCGGCCGGGAAATACGGTGGCTTGATACGCGGGTAGGGGCGCTTGCCTTCGAGCGATTCGATGAGGCCGGTCTCCTCGCCGCAGATGTAGGCACCCGCGCCACGGTGGACGTAGATTTCCAGATCGAATCCGGAGCCGAGGATGTTGTTTCCGACGAAGTTTTTCTCACGGGCTTCCTCAATGGCCTTCTCGACGATGGTCGCGGCTTCCGGAAATTCCTCGCGGAGGTAGATGTAGGCCTTGTGCGCGCCGGTCGCGAAACAGGAGATGACCATGCCCTCGATGAGCTGATGGGGATCCTGATGGACGATGTAGCGGTCTTTGAAAGTTCCAGGCTCGGATTCGTCGCCGTTGCAGATGAGATAAACCGGCTTGGTGTTGTTCGGCGGGATGAACGTCCATTTCATACCGGTGGGGAAACCTGCGCCGCCCCTGCCTCGGAGGCCGGATTTTTTGACCTCCTCGGTGATGTCTTTCGGAGCCATGGAAATGGCTTTCTTCAGATCATCGTAGCCGCCATCTGACATGTAGGTGGCGATGGACGGATCCCAGCCTTCACGGTCGATGTTCTTGAAAATGAGCCGGTATTCGCGTTCGTGTGGCTGTTTGGTGTAGGAAATCATAAGCGGCGGGGGAAATATGCGGATTTCCAGCGGTTCGGCAAAGCCGGAATGAGGGTATTTGTGAATTTTTTCACAAAGTCGCGTAAGACTTGGGGGAATAGGGAATCCCTTATTCTCTCGTTTTCTTCATCTCGGCGACTATGCCGGGATGGAGGAACGGGATATCGGTTTCGCCGAGGGCGAGCGCGCGGCGGATTTCGGTGGCGGAGGCCGGGTGTTCGCCTTCGACCTTGTGGAGGCGGTATCCTTCGCGCGGGAGGACTTGTTCTCCGTTTCTAGCCAAGACGACGAACTCGGCGATCCCTGCGATGATCTCCGGATGCTTCCAGGTCGGCAGTGCCGTCCACTGATCGCCGCCCATGATCCAGAACCACCGGTTTCCCGGGTGGAGTTCGCGGAGCTTATGCATGGTCTGGTAGGAATAGGACGGGCCTTCGGTTTCCAAATCAGTCGGATCGACCCTTGCCCACGGGATTCCGGCTAGCGCAATCTCCAGCCATCTCACGCGCACTTCACCGGGAGTCGGCGGCTTTTCTGTCTTATGAGGGGAAACCCTGCACGGCAGGAAGCAGACTTCATCGAGTTCGAGTTTCTGTCTGGCAAGACCTGCCAAATGGATGTGGCCATCGTGAACGGGATCGAACGAGCCGCCAAAGATTCCGATGTTCGCCATGCGAATATCCTAGTCCTCCGACTTGGGAATCGTCATCAGGAATTTCGTTTCGCGACCGGGGACAGAAGAAACCGTGATGATTCCATTGTGCGCTTCAATCGCCCGTTTGACAATTGAGAGTCCTAGTCCGGTTCCTTTGATCTCCAATTGTGAATGGTGCTTTTCGACCCGGTAGAAACGCCTAAAAATATGCGGGAGATCCGCGCTTGGAATGCCTACACCATTGTCGCTCACCCAGATACGGATATTTTTACCAGAATCCTCGGCACCGATCTCGACTTTCAGATCTTTGTATGGATTCTGTTTGAGAGCGTTTTCGACCAGGTTGAAGAGCACTTGAGTCCAGTAAAAGCGATCACCTTGAAGAACGATCGCATTCGTCCGAGAGATTCACGGTGACGATGGCCTTTTGGCTTTGAACGACCGATTCAAGCCGCTCGAGGACGTCCTTCACGCAGGAGCGGAGCTTGAAAGGCTCGATCTTTATCGCGGAGGCTTCACCGGATTCCAGGCGGGAGATGACGAGCATGTCCTCGACGATGCGGGAAATGCGGTCGGTGTGTTTTTTCATCACCTGGAGGAAACGTCGAGCCATCTCCGGCTCTTCGATCATGCCGTCGTCCAGGAGATTTTCGAGATAGCCGTTGATGATCGCAAGCGGTGTTCGGAGTTCGTGGGAGGCGTTTGCGACGAAGTCCTTGCGGATCTGGTCGAGCTGATGCTCGGAGGTTACGTCGCGGATGACGACGCGGGTGTCCGGATCTCCGTTCGGGGTTTCCGGAGAGTTGAGCCGCGTCAATGATCCAGGCATTATTCCCGCGGGTCTCAAGTTCGCCCAGCGGCGAGGTCTGCTGGGGAAGAACCACGCGGGACTGAACGGGTTCCCCCGTTTCCAAACAGCGAATCAGAGCGTCGGCAAGGCGCGGATCCAGGAACGCCTCGCCAACCGGTCTGCCGGTGAGAGAGCGGCCACGGAACAGCTCCTTGGCAGCGGCGTTTGCGAAACGGATGTTTGATCCGGAATCAACGATGAGAAACGCGTCGCCAAGGGCATCAAGGAGGTGGTTGCGCTCGTCCTTTGCCTGCTGGAGATCGAGCTCGAGTCGGAGTTTCCAGGTTTTCACTTCGGCTTCGTATTCCTTTCTGGAGCGCTTCAGTCGGTGAACCTTGATGAGAAGGAAAACCAGGATGGCGAGGGTTCCAAGAATGGCGATGATGTCTGTCATGAAACGGGTGCTACAACTGTGTAGCCGACACCGCGAACCGTTTCAATCAAAGCACCGTGCGTGCCGAGTTTTTGACGGAGCCGCTTCATGTGGGTGTCCAGCGTGCGGCTGTGAACCTCATCGCTGTAACCCCAGACGACTCGGAGCAGATCGTTGCGATCCTGCGGTTTTCCGGAGCGTTCGCAAAGGTAGAGCAGGAGCTTGAACTCGGTGGAAGTGAGATCAAGGGGTTCGTTTTCGAGGTAAAATCTAACGGCGTTCTTATCGAAACGGAAGGGCCGAACTCGTATTCGACCGCTCCGGGAGGTGCGTCGGTCCGTTTGAGAATGGCGTTTACCCGGAGAACGAGTTCCTTGGGGCTGAAAGGTTTTGTAAGGTAATCGTCCGCGCCTGCTTCAAGACCCTGGATGCGGTCTTCGGTCTGGGCGCGGGCGGTCAGCATGATCACCGGGATGTGGGACGTTCGGGCATCCCGCCGGATTTCCCGGAAGACCGAGTATCCGTCACGTCCCGGGCAGCATCAGATCGAGCACGATGAGATCCGGACGCTCACGGATCGCCGTCTCGGTTCCCGCGATTCCGTCGTGAGCCTGGAAAATCTCGTAGCCCGCGCGTTGGAGGTTGAATTTAATCAAATCGGCTATGTCCACCTCATCCTCGACAATCAGAACTCGTTGCATCTGGGGGTGATGTAACTCCTCTGTCATGGGCTGGTGAATGGATGCTGTGTGACGATTTGGTCACAGCATGTCCTGTTCCACGTAACTACCGGGTTTGGTCGTGCGGGCCACTCCGATTTTCACTCCCGCGCCGATCGAGGTATTGACGCCGGTGTGGACGCCGTCACCGATGATCGCACCGAGTTTGTTTCTCTCGGTATCGATTTCCTTGCCGCGAACCATGGAAATGTGGTTCCTGCCGTCGTGGCGGTGGTTCTCGGTCATAGTTCCAGCTCCGAGCGTGACGTGGGCAGCCGATGATGGAGTCGCCTACGTAGCACTGGCGGGAGATGTAGGTGTTCGGGTAGATGATGGAGTTTTTCACCTCGGCTCCGTGGCCGATGTAGCAGTTCGCCCCGATGCTGGTGGCCCCGCGGATGAAGGCGTTCGGTCCGATCTGGGTGCCGGTGCCGATGACCACAGGGCCTTCGATAACAGAACCCGGGAGAATCCGCGCTCCGGGAGCCAGCCTCACCGATCCGGAAACGGTCGCTTTCGGACTGACCTCACCGAGCAGGACCGTCTCGTCCATGAGAGCGACGACCTCCTCGTTCATGCGGAGGAGATCCCATGGATAAACGATGGGGAAACAGCCCGCCTCGGTACGGAGCTCCTCCTCGCAGTTCTCGGGTTCATCAGCACCTTTCCAGGCAAGGACCACTCCATCGGAATCGCAAAGCCGGGCGGATTTCGTGTTTCTCCCGAGCATCAGGAGGGCGCCCAGCTCGATCCAAGTATCGATCGGAATCATGCAGGGTGCGCGCGCCCGCCTCGGAGTTTTCCACCAACTGGAAGCCGGCGCGGGTGAGCTCCGCGGACAGGAGATCGATCATCGGTACGTTGGCGATGAGACACGCGGCCAGATCCCGCCCGGCGGTGATAGGGGCACACAGAACTGAATTTCTCGGAGGCAAAAGAGTCGCTTGCATGTTATAGACCGGAGGATAAGCAGTTAGAGGCTCGGGTTACACGGAATATTTTCGCCATGTGCCAGTTTTCCGATCCATGGAGGGCGGCTATCCCAGTTTCCCGTTGCCCTTCTGGAGGTTCAGCGCGTCACAGGACGGGCAATGGCTCAGATGCGCGGGTGTCCCTTTCCGTGAAAACCTGTCCGCAGAGCCTGCAAACATGCCGCGTTCCGACCAGCCGCTTCTCGGCCCTGTGATGCAGCAGCCGTGAAACAAGGGACAGGAGAACGATCAGCAGAAAGCTCCCGAGAACCACCGCCGTCACCATTGTATCCAGGCTCAGCTTCATGGCGTCAGTTCACAAACTCCACTCTCAATCCCAGCCACCTTCCATCCTCCCCGGGGTTAAAACGCAGTCCTCTCAGCCATTCGGTGGTCTCCTCCAGCCCGGCATCCCCGCCCCCGCTGAGGGAAATGCAGTCGCTGACGGATCCGTCGGCACGAAGCCTGAGCATGAAGCGCCAGGACGCTGAGAGGAGATCCCCTCCAGTGACCGGAATCTGAAAATCGGGAACTTCCTCCGGCATCCAGCCAAGCGCCTGGTCATCAAACGGAGTGAGAATCGCCTTCCGCTTCCGAACCGGATCGGGAACGCCTGCAAGATCCCCGTTGAAAATTTTCACCCGCCCGGGAAGATATCCCATGCCTTTCCGGGCGAGGGAAACGGACGGTTCTCCACCGGCCGCCTGAAACCTCCGCAGGGCGACATCGTATCCATTCCACCCGCCGACTCCTCCGTAATCGGTGAGCCGGTCGATATCCGGAATCACTCCCGCTCCGTCAATTTCAAGCCGACCGGGAAACGGGCCGTTTTCCTCGGCTTTCAACCTCCAGGCTCTTCCCAGCTCGTCATCCGCGAAATGAAGCACGGTGGCCGATTCCAAAACTCCCGTTTTCGGAGCCAACAGATCCACATCCACCAATGCGAACCCGATGGCAAAGATGATCGTGACGATCAGGGTTGCAACGATCTTGGATCCGACCTGGCTCTCCGATGTCCGCCAGTTGAAAACGAGGTCGTTTCTGGTCACCGCCCGCCTCCTTCATCTGGTGCCGTGGATTCGGCGCGCCCGACGTATGCGAGACGAAATCCGGATTTCAGGATCAATTCGCTGATCTGGCGCTCCATCCCCACCGATGAGCCGACGTCGGTCTTGAGCAGGACGATGGCACGGGACATCACCTCGTCCGATTTCAGCGCTTCCAGATCGGTGGTCAGTTCTTCCACCGTCACCGACTTGCGCCCCAGATAAAGCCGGGGTTCGGAATCACCGGGGCCGAGAGTGACGACGATGGACTCCCTGTAGCGTTGCATTTGAAACTGTGAGGCGGGCACCTCCACCATGACCCCGCCCTGTGTCAGAAACATCGGCCCGAGCAGAAGCAACATCGCCACCAGGGCGAAGAGATCGAACAGCGGCAGGGCGTGCAGGAACCCGGGCCTCTCCTCCAATGTTGTTTCCAGCTTCATTCCGTGCTCCTAGACTCGATCCTTTTCTTTGCCTTGGGACGTTTCCCGGCTCGGGTGGTTTCTCCGCGAAAAGGAGCGAATTCCTCCTCCTCGCGGGCATCCGCGATCATGTGGACGATTTCAATTCCAGTGCGCTCCAGCCTTCCGACCATGCGCTTCGAGCGACCCAGAAAATAGAGGTAGAACAGATACATCGGGATCGCGACGGTCAGGCCCACGACGGAAGTGATCAGAGCGGTCAGGACACCGGAGGAAAGCTCGCCCGGCCCGGAAAAGCCGCCCAGTTCATCCACTCTCTGAAACGCATCCACCATTCCCAGCATGGTTCCCAGCATGCCGATCAGCGGAGACATCAGAGCCACTGCGAGGATGGCGCGGATGTTTTTCTCGATTCTTGGAACCTCCAGTTGTGCGGTCTCCCTTACCACATCCCGGAGGTCGCCCCGCTCCAGATAGTATCTGAGCAAACCCGCGTGAGCGACACGGCCAACCGGCCCCGGTGCCCGCGCCGCCTCATGAAGCGCCTCGGCGAAAGCCCTGCGTTTCACATGGAGGCCGAGTCCGACGAGCAATGAACTCGTATTGATCCTGGACCGGTGGAAAAAGAAAAACCTCTCCACAATGCAGACCGAGCCGAAAAACGCCAGCGCGAGCAAAGCCCACACCAGCGGCCCTCCTTTTTCGATCAATCCGGAAACCTCCCAAACGCCCAATATCATTCTGCCACAAAGCTAGCCCTGCGCATCACCCGCTAGCAATCCCGAAAAAAGACTGCCCGTCCTTTCAGTTCTGATCGGAGATTTTCTGGAAAAACTCGCACAGCATCCTGATCTGATCGCCCACCGATTCGGTCTCCAGAAGCTTCTGCCGCAGATCCGGATCATGGATGAACTGCTGGGAAACCAGATCCGCCATCAACCCGGCCTCATCGGCCTGGCTCAGCATCCCCAGCACGCCCTCACGCACTTCGGGGGGCAGGCCGGATATTCCGTCCTCCACCGCACCGTGCAGCGTTTTCATTGCCGCTGCTCCGCGGTCGCCTTCGAGTTGGGTGCAGGTATAAGGCTCGATCAGGGCATATGGATAAGGCTTTTCCTCCAGCCACTCCTTGAAACGAACCCGGATCACCCCGTGGAGCAAAAGCTGGGAAGTGCCGTCATCACCCTCTTTCGAGGCGCGCACCAGACCCGCCGTTCCGATTTCCGAAATCTCATCCTCGCTTCCCTCACCTCCTTGCCGGATTCGCCCAACCGCGAATACGCAATCCCCGGCCAGCGCATCATCCAGCATCCTCCGGTAGCGCTCTTCAAAAATATATAACGGCAGCCCTCCGTGGGGGAAAAGCGTGCAGTCCGGAAGTAGCATCACCCCGCATCTTGTCGGCAGATTTAAACCTGTCATGGCGTAGCCTCGCACCCGCGCGACAGCTCCGCAACCCCAGCAATCACGCAGTCCTTGCCCGGCACCCGCACCTCCGATTGAATCCCCGCATGCGTCCCACTCCGATTTTCCCGCTCGCTCTCCTGTGCATGATTCTCGCCGCGTGCCAGCCCGCCCCTCCGCTGCGGAAACCTACTGCCGCACAGCCCACGCGGTTCAACGATTCCGAACCATCGCCGGACATCACAGGGGAAACGGATCCACCACGCCCCTCGCGCCCTGCTTCCGCACCCGGACTTTCCAGGAAAACCATCTCAGGCATCACCTTCGAGGGCGTCTCTTACGATTCACGAACCCATCGCCTCCGGGTGACAGACCAGCCGGACGGCCCCGGCAGCCGCTACGGAAGTTCCAGGAACCTGGCGGAAAAATCAGACGCCCTCCTCGCCATCAACGCCGGTTTTTTCACCCCGGAGGGAGAACCGCTGGGTCTTGTCATCTCCGATGGCAAAACATCCGGAGGGTGGAACTCCGCCTCCTCCCTCGGAAGCGGAATATATAGGGAAAACCCCTCCGGAGCCGCCTCCATCGTTCGCCGCAGCTCCCGCCAGAACGTTTCCAACTCCCGCGAACTTCTCCAGGCAGGCCCTTTGCTTATCGAAAACGGAAACCCCGTCCCCGGTCTGAATTCCAATAAAACCGCCGCCCGTTCCATCCTTCTGACGGACGGAGGATCGCGCTGGTGGATCGGCATCACCTCTCCCTGCACTCTCAGCTCCCTCGCCCGCGCCATTTCCGGAAACTCCCCCGCCCCATGGAAAGTCGGAATGGCTCTGAACCTGGACGGTGGGCGCTCCACCGATCTCTATGTTTCGGCAAAAATATCCGGAGGCCCCCTCAACCGGCGCGGCCTCCTCAACCGACCTGTTCGCAACTTCCTGGTTCTCCTGGAAAAATAGAAAACCGCGAGCCGAAATCCGCCTCAGTCGGTGCGAATTCCGCGACGATTTTTAAGGTTGCCAAACCAACTCCACATCCCCATCTTCCTCCTGTTGACACGACGGTCGGCGGCTCCCGGGACACTCTCCCTGGCCTCCACGAAAGCAAACGTCTCCTGCGTCACCTCCCGTCATTTCCGGCCGGACGTTCTGTTAGGAAAACCACTGCTTCTTCCGTCCCCCTTCACGTATGCCGATGGATTTCCATATTTTCGGCACGCCACAAACCGCACCTGATCAGCGATCCGCCATCACAGGCAAAACGCCCGACCCATTTTCCCATCCTGTCCTTCCCGAATGAGCAAAAACACCACCGACGAACTTTTCGACATGCCCCCTTCCGAAAAGCCGGCAAAGCCCGCCCGCAAGACCGCAGCGAAAAAAGCGCCAGCTAAAAAAGCCCCCGCCAAGAAAGCCGCAAAGAAGGCCGCAGCTAAAAAAACCGCTGCTAAGAAAGCCGCCAAACAATCGGAGCCGGCCGAAACACCAACCCCGCGGGAGATCTCTCCACCCAAGGAAAAACAGTCGGCTCCGGCAGCAGAATCCGAACCACAATCAAAGGAATCAGGCCAACCCAATCCCGAAAACCAGGAACCCAAACAACGAATCGGACGCGTGCCCGGCGGTGGCCCGGTCAATCAGAACCAGAACAGGCAGGATACGCCAAACCGCCAGGAACCGGGAAACCAGAACGACGGACAGCAGCAATCCCGCTCCAAGAAACGCCGCGAGAAACGCAAACGCCGTCGCGACAATTTCAACGATCAGAACCAGGGAAACCGGAACAATAACAACCGGAACAACTGCGGAGATCGAAACGACCGGCAGCAGGAAGACCGCTCGCCCACCGTCACTGAAGGCCCGCTAACCGATGCCGACGGCATTATTGAAATCGCCCCGAAAGGATTCGGCTTTCTACGTCTCTCGGAAAACAACTTCGAGCAACTCAAAGAGGACATCTTCATTTCACCCGAAGTCATCCGCACCCATTCCCTCCGCCACGGCCAGTGGATCCACGGAAAATGGCAGGGAAGCAACCGCGGCCCGCAGCTTGTCGAAATCAAAACGATCAACGGCCTCAAGTCCGAAGAGGCGGCAAAGCTCCCGCACTTCGACGAGCTCAAAGCGATCAACCCGGACAAACGCATCGCCTTCGAGACCACACCCGAGCGCTACACGACACGCGTGATCGATATCGTCGCCCCGGTCGGCAGAGGCCAGCGCGGTCTCATCGTCTCGCCACCACGCTCGGGGAAAACCACCCTGCTTCTCCACATGGCGGAGGCCATCCGCGACAAATACGACGAGCAGATCCACCTCATGGTTCTCCTCGTTGACGAGCGCCCCGAAGAGGTCACAGAGTTCCGCCGCGCACTACCGGAAGCCGAAATTTTCGCCTCCTCCAACGACGAGCAGGCCCGCAACCACACACGCATCGCCGAACTCGCCATCGAACGTGCGAAACGCCTGGTCGAAGCCGGCAAGGACGTCTTTCTCCTCATGGATTCCATCACCCGTCTCGCCCGCGCTTACAACGGCGCGGCTTCCAGCGGCAAGGGCGGCCGTGGTCGCGGCACCGGTTCCGGCGGCATCACCATCGGTGCCTTGGAAATCCCGCGCCGTCTTTTCGCGGCAGCGCGGAACACCCGTGGCGGAGGCTCCCTCACCATCCTCGCCACCGCCCTGATCCAGACGAATTCCCGCGCCGACGAGGCCATCTACATGGAGTTCAAAGGTACCGGAAACATGGAGCTGGTCCTGGATCGGAAAATCGCCGAGAGCTACATCTATCCCGCCGTGGATATTTTCAAATCCGGCACCCGCCGCGAGGAACTCCTGCTCCCCGAGCACACCCTCCACAAGATCCACCTCATCCGCCGCGGCCTCTCCGGCCACCGCCCCTACGAGGCCATGGAGCGCCTGCTCTACTTCATCAAGAAGTTCCCAAACAACCCGCAGATGCTCCTGGAGATCAAAGGTTAAAGCAAAAGGAGCGCCGCCTTCAGGCGGCATTCGAGGCCACCGGCCAAGAATCATCCACCTCCCGCGAAGCGCACTTCCCCCTCTTATCAACGATCAAAAGCTCAAAGCCTTGAACACCCTCTACGTCGAAAAGCTCCCCTCTTTCGCCTCGGAAGCGCACCACCTCCTCCACGACCTCCGCGAAAACCTGAACCTCCCCGGCATAGCCTCCCTGCGCTTGGTTAATCGATACGACATCGAAGGAGTCTCCCCGGAAGAGTTCACGGCGGCCGCTTCCTCCATCCTCTCGGAGCCACAGATCGACACCACTTCCACTTCCCTGGCTATCGCGGAAAACGAAAGTGCCTTTGCCTACTCCTACCTCCCCGGCCAGTTCGACCAGCGCGCCGATTCCGCCGCCCAGTGCATCCAGATCCTCACCGGAAAAGACAAGCCCACCGTATTTTCCTCCCACATCATCATTCTAACGGGCGATCTATCCGATACTGATATCGATGCGATCAAATCCTACGTTATCAACCCCGTCGATTCCCACGAACAAGGAGTCGCGGATGCCATCCGGCGAGACCAATCGCCTCAATCCCCAAGGACATTGAAATCCTCCACGGATTTCTAACAGACACCCCTGAAAAAATCCGAAAAGACATGTCCCTGGCCATGTCCGAGGCCGATATCGCCTTCACCCAAAACTATTTCTCCAACGAGGAAAACCGCGCCCCTTCCCTAACGGAGATCCGCATGCTCGATACCTACTGGTCCGACCATTGCCGCCACACCACCTTCCTCACCTCCATCGACGACATCACCTTCGCCCCCGGCACGGAACTCATCGAGGAAACCTACAACACCTACCGCGAAGTCCGCAAAGCCCTCGGCCGTGACGAAAAACCCGTCACCCTCATGGACATCGCGCTCATCGGCATGCGCGAACTCAGAGCCTCCGGCGAACTCGACAACGTCGAAGTCTCCGAGGAAATCAACGCCGCCTCCATCGTCGTCCCCGTCACAATCCACAATCATCAATCATCAATTTCCAATCCCGAGCGCAGCGAGGAATGGCTGATCCAGTTTAAAAACGAGACCCACAACCACCCCACCGAAATCGAACCCTTCGGTGGTGCGGCAACCTGCCTCGGCGGCTGCATCCGCGATCCCCTTTCCGGACGCTCCTACGTCTATCAGGCCATGCGCGTCACCGGCGCGGCGGATCCACTTACCCCCTTTTCCGAAACCCTTCCGGGAAAACTTCCACAGAAAAAAATCTGTCAGGTCGCGGCCAAAGGATACTCCTCCTACGGAAACCAGATCGGTCTCGCCACCGGTCAGGTCGCCGAGGTCTACCACCCCGGCTACGTCGCGAAACGCCTTGAGATCGGTGCGGTCGTCTCCGCATCTCCGCGCTCCAACGTTTTCCGTGGCAGCCCTTCTCCCGGCGATGTCATCCTTCTCATCGGCGGACGCACAGGCCGCGATGGCGTCGGCGGCGCGACAGGTTCTTCCAAAGAACACACCGAAACCGCTCTCGAAAATTCCGCCGAAGTCCAGAAAGGCGACGCCCCCACCGAGCGAAAAATCCAGCGCCTTTTCCGCAACCCGGAGCTCACCCGGAAAATCAAAATCTGCAACGACTTCGGAGCAGGCGGAGTCTCCGTCGCGATCGGCGAGATCGCGCCTTCCCTCGTCATCAACCTCGATGCCGTCCCGAAAAAATACGACGGCCTCGACGGCACCGAACTCGCCATTTCCGAATCCCAGGAACGCATGGCCGTCTGCGTCGATCCCTCCGAGATCGACTACTTCATCGCGGAAGCCGACAAGGAAAACCTCGAATGCGTCCACGTGGCGGACGTCACCGATTCCGGCCGCCTCATCATCACCTGGCGCGGCAAGGAAATCGTAAACTTCTCCCGCGCCTTCCTGGATACCAACGGAGTCCAGCAATCCGCCGCAGTCCACGTCACCGCACCCACCTTGACACAAGGTGTAGAATACAATCATGAGCACAGAACAGATCTACTTGAGCGAAGCCCACAGGAAACACTGCGAGAAAGCCTTGGCCCTGCAGGCCAGCGAACCGAAACTCTCCTACAAAGAGTGCATCGCGCAGGCGAAAAATCTGGCATCCCTGTCCCAAAGACAAAAGCCGAGCGATACGAACTCCAACGAACCCTACGCTCCATCGAAGAGCGAGAAATTAGGCGTAGCCTAGGCGACCTTTTCATCAGTTCGTCCGATTTCCAGAAAAGCTGGACTGAAGCCGGAGAGATCTGTGGTGCGGAACAGAACGTTTTCCCTGAAGAAGACGGAACACATTTCGTAAAAGCCAACAACGGATCGTATCACGGACACTGGTTACAGTATTTCGAGCGACTTCAGCTTCACCGCGTCCTTTTTCCCGATACCGCCTACCGGTTCGTCGGATTCCTTGAAGCTGAGGACGGCCTGTCTCTTATCGTCCGTCAGAAAACCGCTCCCTCATGCAAGGATACGGAAGGAAATCCCATCCTCGCCACCCGCACCCGGATCGAAGACCACATGGCGTCCCTCGGCGCTTTCCGCTTCCGAAATGACGACTACTACCTCCCGGCGGAAGACCTCTTCATAGAAGACCTTCATGACGAAAACGTCCTCCTCGGCACCGATGGGACTACGCTCCGCTTCATCGATCCCGTCATCTACCGCCGCCCGGCCGACCTGCCCATCCCGCAGCCCGTAGCTGGGGATTCCAGCCCCAGGCCGTTGTTGGGGAATCCTGCCCCAACGTCCCTGCCCCAGCACCTACGTTCCCTAGCCATTACATCCCAAAAAGGCCTCGGCGAAATGTTCGACGGCTCCGTCGGAGCAAACACCGTCCTCTGGCCGTTCGGAGGAAAACACCAGATCACCCCGCCCGATGCCATGGTCGCAAAACTCCCCCTCCTCGAAGGAGAGACCGACCATGCCACCTTCATGTCCTGGGGCTTCGATCCCTATCTCTCCGAAAAGTCCCCTTTCCTCGGAGCGGCTTATGCAGTCACGGAATCCGTCTGCAAAGCCGTCGCCGCAGGTGCGCAGCTCACCGACATCCGCCTCACCCTCCAGGAATATTTCCCCCGCCTCGGCACCGACCCGAAACGCTGGGGACTCCCCTTCGCCGCTTTGCTTGGAGCATTCCGCGCCCAACACGAACTCCGCCTCGGAGCCATCGGAGGAAAGGACAGCATGTCCGGCTCCTTCAACGAACTCGACGTCCCTCCGACCCTCGTCTCCTTCGCGCTCGCACCGGGCTTCGCATCCCTGGCCCTCTCGCCCGAGTTCAAGAAAACCGGATCTACTGTATCTCTAGTAGAAACCCCGATTCTCGAAAACGGTCTTCCCGATTTCGAGGCACTCAGGGAGATCGCCGCATCCATCCACACCCTCAACAAAGCTGGGAAAATCCTCTCCGCCCACCACATCGGCGCACCCGGCCTCGCCGCTGCCCTTACGAAAATGTGCCTCGGCAATCGCATCGGATTTGAATCGAACGGAGCGCTGGCTTCAGCCGGCGCGTCATCCCCCAAATACTTCGCATTCCTCATCGAGCATTCGCAAGGAGTCGCGGATGTCATCCGCGACTCCTTGCCCATCGGCAAGACCACCGCGGAGGAGACTCTCACCATCGCCGGAGAAACCCACAACCTGGCCGATCTCCAAACCGCCTACCTTTCCACCCTCGAACCAGTTTACCCCACCAAACCCGAAACCAAGGAGGGGCTGCCTTTGGCTGCCCAACAACCCAAGCCTTTCCTCACCAGCTCAGGCAACCGCCACTCCACCCCGAAGGTTCTCATCCCCAGCTTCCCCGGCACGAATTCCGAATACGATTCCGCCCGCTCCTTCCAAAGGGTCGGCGCCAAAACCCATATCGAAGTTTTCCGAAACCTCACCGCAAGGCACATCGAAGAATCCATCTCCGAACTCGCAAAACAAATCGGCGAATCCCAGATACTCTTCATCCCCGGGGGCTTCTCGGCAGGCGACGAACCGGACGGCTCCGCGAAATTTATCGCAACAATCCTTCGCAACCCACGCGTAAGCGATGCGATCTCGGATCTCCTGGAAAACCGTGACGGTCTCATTCTCGGGATTTGCAACGGCTTCCAGGCACTCATCAAAACCGGCCTCGCCACCCACGGGAAAGTCATCGAAACCGGAAGCGACTCGGCGACCCTAGTCCACAACGACATCTCCCGCCACATTTCCCAATACGTGACCACCCGCGTCGCAAACAACTCCTCCCCGTGGCTTTCCAACATGGAAATCGGTGGCATTCACACCGTCCCCGTCTCCCACGGCGAGGGAAAATTCCACGCTCCACAGGAGGTGGTTCATTCCCTTTTCGCAAACGGCCAGATCGCCACCCAATACTGCGATCCCGATGGCAACCCGACCATGGAGCACCCCTTCAACCCGAACGGCTCACTCTCCGCAATTGAAGGAATCACTTCCCCATGCGGTCGCGTCTTCGGAAAAATGGCTCACTCGGAACGTTTCTCGAAATCTGTCGCGAAAAACATCCCGGGAACCGCCCAGCAACCGATTTTCTCCAGCGGGGTCGCCTATTTTTCCTGATCAGCCCCTTGCCGCGCGGAAACCGCAGACCCGCCTCAAGGTCTATCCGGGTCCGCGTCCCAGAAGGCGTTTGCCGCCCCCCCTGGTAGATTGGAAATCTCCCGTTTCGTGATCGGAGCCGCGCGCCCGTCATAATAGACGACGATCGCCTTCTTTTCGTGCCGCTCGGCGATCTGGTCAGCATGTTCGTGATCGATCACTCCGCCTGCTGAAAAGTCCGCAGTGATGAATGCGGCGGTGCGCCCCGGATCTCCGACCAGGGGCAGGGTGTATCCCCTTTTCACCCCGTCCACCGTGGGCATTCCCTCGGTGTTGTAAGCATAGCTTCCTGCGAGGACATCGAATCCTGGCTCCCCTTTTTTGACCACAACGGGATCCATGAGGGAAAGCGGCAGCTCCGTATTGGGAGTCGCCGCGCCGGTATAAGTAGCCTCGGCGGATTTCAACTGGCTCACGAGCTCCGGATTCTCCCACCAGTCCACGGTCAGGCCGTCAATCGTTTCCACCGGCGAGACGTATCTGGAGGAGTGATCCGATGCGTAGGACACGTTGGCGATGTGAAGCTGACGCATGTTTGAAATCACAGCCACCTTGTCCGCTGATCTACGGAACCGCATCACGGCTGTCGTGCTGACCGCAACCAACACCGCGATGATCGCGATCACGACCAGTAATTCCACCAGCGTGAATCCCCTCTTCTTTTTTCTGACTTCGTTCCACTCATCTGATTATTTCTATTTGCAACAGACTCCCACCTGCCGAGCGAAATGAAAGGCAGAAGTGCCACCGATTGCGTAAAAGACCATGAAACTTCCCTTCGAGCCCTATTTCCTCCCGTTGCCCGCCAACCGACGAAACCGGCTGGAGGAAATCGCCACTGAAATCGAGAAGCTTTTCCCGGAAGCCGTCCGCTCCCTGAAATACCGCATGCCCACTTTCGAGACCCCGGCCGGATTCGTGTGCATCGGAAACCAGAAAAACCATATCTCCGTATATACCTGCTCCAATGAAAAGATCTGCCCGTATCTGGAAGCGCACCCGTCAACCAGTCATGGAAAAGGTTGCCTCCGCTTAGATAGTGTCGTCACAAGATGCTCGACAAATCATTTTGGATTCCTTAAAGATCGGCATGTCCGAATCACACCGCCGCCACGACATTTCCGATCACACATGGTCATTGCTTGAGCCTTTGCTTCCCGGAAGATCCGGAAGCTGGGGAGGAGTCGCCAAGGACAACCGCAGGTTCATCAACGCCGTCATGTGGATACTGAGAACCGGAGCGCCCTGGAGGGATTTGCCTAAAGACTACGGAGACTGGAAAAACACCCATCGCCGCTTCACCCGCTGGCGCGACAAGGGTCACTGGGAGAACCTTTTGAACCAACTGATGGATGACGCCGACTACGAATGGCTCATGATCGATGCGAGCCATGTGAAGATCCACCCTCACGCCGCCGGTGCGTTGGGAGGTAACGAGGCCATCGGCCTCACAAAAGGGGGCGGAACACGAAAATACATCTGGCCGTGGATGCGCATGGTATGCCGGTCCGAGTCATTGTCACTGCGGGTTCCGTTGCTGATTGCACGCAGGTTGGCAAGCTGATCGATGGATTCGTTGCGGATCATCTGATTGCGGACAAGGGATACGACACCAACGCGATCCTTGAAATGGCGGAAGCGGCTGGAATGCGGGCGGAAATCCCGCCGAAGTCAAACCGGAAGGACCAGAGGGAATTCGACCGCCACTTATACAGAGTGAGGCACCTGGTGGAGAACGCGTTCCTCAAACTCAAGCAATGGAGGGGCATAGCCACTCGCTATGCGAAACGCAGTTCCTCATATTTGGCCGCCGTTCATTTTCGCTGCGCGATCCTCTGGGCTGCTATCTCGTGACGACACTATCTAGGCGAAAAGAGCCCCGTCGATCTATCCGCCCTCGGCATCGTTTTCCGAAAAGCACTTTCCTGATACAATCTGAACAGGTTCGACTGCCATAAATCGGCTTGCCAATCCCGCCCGCCGCATACCATCTTCCCTCTCCCGCGAAAGCGCGCTTAGCTCAGTGGTAGAGCTCATCCTTCACACGGATGGGGTCGCAGGTTCGAACCCTGCAGCGCGCACCATTCGAAAAGGGGAATAAATCACGCGGAAACCCTTATACATAAGAGGTTTCCGGCCATTGCTCAAATTTCAGAGAGCACCACAAATGGCAGATAGTGGCATCGAATAGCACCTTTTAGCGTGTTTTATTGCACGGTTCGTTGCACGGTGGTTTCCCCTGCTCCGAGTAGTCGAATCTTTGCTTGGCGTCTCCTGGCCCAATCGAGGCCGTATACCACCCGCCCGGATGATGGCATTACCTTCGCTGATAGCGGTAGCCGCCACCGAGGGACTGGTGGTCTGGTAGGAACTGCGGGGAAATGTGGTTTCCCGTGGTTAATCATGGTTCCCGCAGTCTCTCCGGCTCCGTTTAGGTGGTTGAGGTTGGTTGCGGTTTTCCTGCACAACGGTTCACACGGAGAGCTTACCTCCGGTCATACCGATACCCACCGCCAAGCATTTGCGTCCGCTGGTATGAGCTGCCATCGCTGCCCTCGATCGTGTGGCCAACTCCAAGGTTCTGGCGTGATTGGTAGGTGGTGCCGTTTCCACTTGTTGCCTTGTATCCTACACCGAGGTTCTGGGAGTAGGTCATGGTTTCCCCGGTGTTGCTCGTCGAACGGAGGTTCCCTCCAAGCGTTCGGTCGTATGTGGTAGAGTTCCCCCACCGGTCTGACACGCGGGTATTGCCGCCAAGGGTACGGTCAACGTGGTAGTCGCTGCTGTAGGTGGTAGATGGGTATCGGTTGCCTTGCGAACGGCTTTGGGCTTCCCCCAAGTTTGGTGAAAACCCTCCCCCGTCGAAAGAGTGGCCATCTGAGCCGCCCCCGGAAAAGGAAGGGGTCGGCGTTTGGTAGATGGCACCGGGCGAGTAGTCAGGCGATGAGCTGGCCCCTCCCCTCGCCTACCATCGGTTCGCATGCTGACACCACGATGGCGAGAAACAGGGGGAAAACTACTTTCATCCCTGTTCCCTACCGGAGACCTCTCGGGTGGACAAGTTTGATTATCCTCCGAGGATGTCTCGATTTCGTTCGGGTGGTTGAGGTTGGTTGCGGTTTCACGGACTTCCTGACTTTCTCCCGAAATCGGGAAATACCCTGACGTGGTCTTACCCGCGATTCCTATTCCCCAATTTCGGGGAATGGGAAATCGCTTGAAGAAACGGCGGTGCAACCAGGGTTGTGGGTTTATTCCGAAACTGGAATAGACTCTACCCTGTCCAATCATCGCCCACCCGCTGGGAGTCCAAGTATTTCAGAGCCCTCCTCTTCCAACTGGCGGAGTCCAACCGCGAGGGCGAACTGTCCGATGGCCGTGAGGCTCCATCCCGACTTGTCCGCGAGAGCCTGGGCTTTCCCGATTTGCGCCGGTGGAATGAATTCCCCTGGCCGTTTTGTCCAGTTGATCCGAATCGGGCGCTGGCAAGCTGGCGCCACTGACTGTCAGCTCCAAGGGTAGGGAAAGGCTGTTTCCAGTTTTGAGGTGGGAGGCGATAGCTTCAATTCCCGCATGGGCAGCAAGGCATTGGAGTTCGTCCAGTGGGAGTGAAAGCCGGTCTGCAGTCTTCTGAGGGGATTCCTTGTCGGCGTGGCTGGTTTTTAATTTTGGCGGGTTCATTGGTTTATGGGATTGGGGACTAGATTTTCGTGGGGGTGGGTTTCAGGCTTCGGGGCGTTTCTTGCCTTTGGCCGGGGCTGTTCTGGATCGGATGTGGGCTTTGATGGCCGCGAGGGTTACCCCGTGCTTTCCCGCTGCCGTGGAGGTGACCGGCAGGTAAACCGGGATCTGTTTCACACTGAGGGAAAGGAGTGTGCTGGCGACGGACATGGGGAAAACCACGTATTCCTCCAGGTCTCCGACTTTTTCCCCGATGCGGTCCGCAAGGATTTGGGCAGGACAGTTCCTTGATATCGTCGAGATCTTCGGTGGTGAAGTTCATGATTCCTCTCCTTTCCCATCAGCATCCTGTTCCTGCCCCTCTATCCACGCATCAAGGCTTTCCCGGCGGATCCTGACATTCTCTTTCCGCCCGGCTCCCGTGATTTCCACACGGTATGCCGTAAATTTTCCGGCTTTGATGGCGGCGCGGATAGTCGTCTCCGAGAATCCGGTGTATCTGCAAGCATCGGGAATTGAAAACCAGTCGGGTTGTATGTGCTTCACGCTCATTTCTCCCCCTTTCGTAATTTCCCGGTTTGCGGGAAGTTGGCGGCCAGTTCCATCGATCTTTGGTGCAAGGCTTCCTTGCAAAGTGACACTACGGACACTTCAAAGATGGCTGCTGCGAGACGAACGGTTTCCCATTTTTGATGCTCCATCCGCAATTCCACTGGCAGCAGTTTCTGTCCGGGTGCCGCGTTGATGAACAACAGCGGGCGGTTATACCGTGGATGATGGCGCAAGGCTTCGAGGGTTTGGTCTCGCGTCCTGAGTGGGCCATCCCCCCAGGAAGCGCCACCGGCCTTCATGCAGATGCAGAGGGCAAAAGAGTGGATGCTATCGGAAGCCGCTCGGACAAGGCCAATCGGGATCTTGGACAGCCTTCCCACTACAATGTGGCTGGCGTTGAACTTGACGTTCACCCACTGGGTGGAAACGCTGAATTTTTCCACGGTCATAGCCTCCGATTTCTTGAGCTTCCCGCTGGGGGGAGCTTCCCGATATACTGGCCGGATCCTGGAGCCGGGGACTGCGATGGTTTTCTTTGGCGAAGCCACCTCCGTTTTCCGGAAAGGGAGGGTTTTCACAATGAGCGCGGAGTAGGCCCAATCCTCCACCGACACACCGAGTTCCCCGGCAATGCGAACGATGGCCTGTCTCAAGGAAGGGTCGATGTCCACCGAGCGGCGGTTACCGGGCGACTCTCTGCCGGGGATGCACGGCATCTCGTAAATCTCCGGCTGGGCATCCAGCGGCAGTTCCGCCGTTCGTTTCAGGATGTCCTGGGCATATTTACGAATCAGCATGTCCGCTTGGAGAGACGCGCGATCCCATGCATCCGCATCCTCATCTTCCAAGTTGATCGTCAGCCATTGGGGAGGCTCCGGGATGGTGATGGAAGGCTTGGCACTTCCTCTTCGTTTGGCTGGCCTTGGCCGCGCCTTTGTTTTTGGTTCTCATATTTCGTGGTAAGAAAAAGTCCAGATTTCAGGAAGTGCTGAAACACTTTCCCCACGCGACACGACTCGCGAACGGGTATCCTGAAATCTGGACTCAATTCTCTGGTAGTTTGCCGCGCCTGGATTCGTGGTCCGGGACTGAGAGTGCGGATCGGCGTTTCAGCACCGACAGCCGAGAAATACCCCGGCGGCTTGGGAAAGCAAGCCATTAATGTTTGCCTGTGCGCGGGATGTCCGGTATGGTGACGGCGTGAAACAATGGCTGGCATACAAGTTCACCCCGGAGGGGCCGAAGAAGATCCCCGTTCCTTCGCGGGAAACATTGCAAGATCTGTCCGCGCAGCAAGCCGAAGCGTTCACCCCGGATGGTCGGAGCCGAAAGGTTCTGGAGATCCGGGAGAGGTTTCGGAAAGGGCGATTGAAGCTCAAATCGCAGCGGCGGCGCTTGGGCGGAAGCCTCTCTATTTCGAGCCGTGGGGCGAAGGGCTGAGCGAGGCCTTTGCCGCCGCCTACCGCAAGGTGCTTCCCGCCGGCGTATCCGTCAGGGCGAAGAACGGGATGCTGTTCATCTACCGCCCCGAGGCGGTGAAACCGATACTCCAGGCCGATCCCGGTTTCTACCTGCACCCCGGGGATTCCTTGATCGCCAGCATCGCCCGGGTTTCCGAATCCGCGGAAAACGGGGAATTGCTCGGATATGGGGCGCGTCACATTGCCGTCCGCCCGTGCTTCGATGTCCGCATCTACCTTGGGGAAAGCCTGCTTCTCTACTTCTTCGTCTCATCCCCGGACGAGGAAGCCGCCGCGAGGATCGCCAACGAACGAACCCAGGACTTCTACGAAGCCCACGGGTGGGAGGATCTCCGGTTCGTGATGGAGTTTATCCCGTGATTTCCCCTCCAGCTTCCGGATACTATCGGTTGGAAGGGGTGACGACAACTCACCCCCGGCAGCGTCTGTTTGACTTCCGGCGGCGTTTCGTGCATCAGGCGAAGCATGAAAACCACAGCAGAGCGAGTAGGTGAAGTCCGCTTGAAAGAAAAACGAGAACTCCGGATGCGTCGAGTCTTTTGGCTGTGGCCGGGGCGTTAGTTCTCCTGTGGGTGGCCGTCTCGCTTTTCCTTGGGCGTGTCGATAGGGAGGCGCGGAAAGATTACCTCAACAGGATCGAGAGCCGACTCTATGAACACCAACACAGCAACCTGGAGTTTTATTTCAGGGGAAAAATGGGGATGGAGGAATCCGAGGCTTCCCGCCGCGCCGATGAGGCATGGGAGGCCATGGATATGAATGCCGAGTCACTTCTGGAAATGATGGAGGAAGCCGAGGATTGATGATAGGCGGCTACCTCGCAAGAAACGCCTTTCGGACTTTTTTCGTTACCGTCTCAGGCGGCGCGATGGCATCGAGAGCGGCTTCCCTCAGCTCCGGGGAAAGCGGCGCCAGATCCATGATGAGGCGGTCGGCGAGGGCGGCGTGTTTCTTTGCTGCGGTTTCCTTGTCGAGTTTCTTCCGGGGATTGCCCTGGGCATCGAGCTTACCGGTTTCCTTCATGGAAGGGCCGTGGAGTTCGTCCAGCTCGCGTTTGGCAGCCGAGTAGCGGGTCTTGAGCAGGTTCACCTTGTCCGCCTCGGAGAGACTGCCTCCGAAGGTGTTGAAGGCACCGAGAGCGGATTCCCCGGCGTTGGCAACCTGCGCGGCAATGGCGGCACCGGGGATGAGCGATCCGAAAACCTGGGTGGTGTCGATGATGGCATCCGCCCGCTCCTCGGCGGTGAGATCCGGTGAGAGGGATTTTCCGAGCGTCGAGATTCCCCGTCCGGTTTTCGCGAGGGGGTTCGGGTTCGAGTCGAAATACCTGGCCTCCGATTCCTCCCAACGGTTGGCGAAATCCGCCGGCATCGTGTTGGAGACGATCCAATCCGCACCGTCCGAGTTGAGCGAGGCGGCCAGTCCGCTCTTGCCCATTTCCCCAAGGCCGGGGATGGCGGTGAGGTGGTCGGCTGTCATCGCATAGACCCATGCCTTCGGATCGGAGAGGCGTTCCTTGACGCGCCCCGTGTAGGTTTCCTCGTCATCATCCTCTCCCTTGGTGGCGGCTCCCACAATGGCGCGGATGCCTTGTTCAAGGACCTTGAAGACTACGAACGCCATCACTACTTGCTGAACGGCCATTCCCTTGGTGTAGGAGCCTTTCCCGGTGAAGAGCTGCCTCATGGCCATGGCTCCGATGGAAGTCGTCTTCCGCGCCTCGGACATGAACATCGCGAAAGGCAGGGCGAGCGGGCTTTCCAGAAGCGTGAGCTCAAACTCGGAGCGGGCGTATTGAAGCGTCGGCTGTGCGGCACGGGCCATCACGATCTCAACTTTCCTGTCGGCGGCGGCGCGTGACTCAGCATCCGCAGTTCTTTCAATCTCTTCCCTCAACTCCGGTGGGATTGTCTTTATCCCGGCGGATCTGGCTTCTGATTCCGCTTCCGCAACCTTCATTGAGAAAACGGACTTGCGCGTCCGCTCCCACACGAAAGCCGCGGCTACCGTGTTCGCTCCGGTGTCGGCGATGTTGATCGCCTCCATCGCAGGCATTGCCGCCTGATCGAGGACGGCCATCGCTGGCCCATGCCGGTTCCTTTCTGCTTGGCAAGCTGCGCCTCGAAGGTCGCGCCGCCCTTCATCCGCCGGCGGATGGCCGGGGAGTTCCATGCGTCCTTGAACGCGGCGGGGTTTGCCATCACGTCCCGCATACCCGGCAGAAGCTCTGTGATCGGCACTTCCAACGTGACGTTGGCGAATGCGGCCGTATTGACCGCCAGCGTCGAAACCCTGCCTCCCAGCGTGCCGAGTGCGAATCCCCGGACAAAGCCTTTGAACACCCGCTCGATCCAGAGGAGCGGCGATTTCCGCAGGGAGCCGCCTCCCTCGATGCGGTCGAGCCGCCTCTTGAGTGCGGCGTAGTATTCACTCCCCATGGAGTTCTTCACGCCCATGGCAAACCTGTCGTCGCGGATGATCCCGCCCCACTCCCTCAGAAGCCCGACGTTCGCTTTCCAGAAATTCATCTGTGCCTTGTGTCCCAGATAGACGGCGAGGGCGTTCACCACGGCAGGCTCGGCGTTGTTCGGCACCCGCATTTTCAGGGAGCCGACGGAACGCCCGCCGCCCTGTCTGCCGATCCCGTCGAGTGCCAGGCTTTCCAGTTCCGCCGCCGATACCTCATTCGTCACCGGGAAATACGGGCCGTCGAGGATGGCAAGGCCGATCCCCTTTTCCTCGCGGTGGGTTGCCTCCAGTGTGTCCCGGTCGGAAAGCAGATCATCCACCATCCACTTCCCGAGGGCTTTCACCTCCGGCTTGAGCCATGCCTCCAGTTCCGCGACGGTCTGCGCATCCCAGCCCATGTCTTCCAGCTTCGAGGCTTGGTCTGGCTGGCGGAGGATCAGTAGCCAGTTCAGCGCTTCCAGCTGGGAAAGCTCGCCGAGGCTCTTCCTCTCGCGTTCGTGGAGCTTCCGCTTGAACTTGACCGAGCGTTTCCGTTTCCGCTCATCCTCCGTCCGTTCGTTGAAAAGCTCCCACTCCGCCTCCAGTTGAGTCAAATCCGCATCCGTTAAATCCCTCCACGCCGGATCGACCTTCACGCCGCCAGCCTCCAGCGCGTCCAGTTCTCCGTTGAGGATGGCTTCCACGTGGCGGATGGGGACGGAAACGCTTTCCTCCCTGAATCCCTCGACCTTCGTCACCGGGACGTTCCCCTCGGTGTTGCTCCGCAGTTCAGAAAGCCTCTTCGCAAAGCCGTATTTCGACTTCACCCCGAGGATGCGGACAGCCGCTTTCACATACCTATCGTTGTCGGAGAGGTTCAGGTCTTGCTCGGCGATCTCGGCGAGGGTGAAAGCCATCTCCATGTCCTCCACCGTGGCGATGGCGTTCGCATCCGTGGTGGTTTCCCGGAGGCGGCGCATCACTTGCGATCCGCTCAGGGTCACGCCCATAAAACCCTCCGCCATACCCTTGAGAAACTTCTCATCCTTCCGGGTGCGTTTGACCCGCGCGGCGGTTTCGGATGGCTGGGTGATACCCAACCCCTTGAGGATGGCCAGCACACGGCCTTCCTTCACCTCCCGGCGGGAAAGCAGCAGCTCCACACGCTCGGCGCGTCCCGCCGCGTAAGCACCGCTCAGGAAGTCCAATGCGGCGGCCAGACGTGCGCTGTTCGCGTTCCCGAAGTCCCCGAGGAGTTCCACGGCCTCCAGCCTCCCCACCAGCTCCTCCATGCGCTCCGGGGTGATTGCGCCGGCGGCTTCCATCTCGGCGGTGAGTTCATCGGATCGGATGGAGGCTTTCTCGGCGGCGGTCTTGCCCCCCACGGTCGAGGCCGGATCGTCGGCGAGCCTCATCGCGGCCTTGGCTTCCTCGAAGATCCCGGCGGCAACCGCACCGATCGAGCTGGAACGGTTGCGCCCTTCGGAAATCTTCGCCGCCCCACGCTTCATCTGCTTCCTGATCGCCGTCCGGTATTCCTTGCGGAGATAGGATTCAAACGCCCGCTCCACCTTGGGGAGAAGTCCCGCGAGATACCTCTGGCGGGCGGACGTGGAGCGGAGTTCCGCCAGTCCCTTGAAGTCCCCGACGATCTTGCCACGGATGGCGAGCGGCAGGGCTTTGCCGATGGCTTCCAGCGTGGCGATGTCCTGGACAAGCTCGAATCGCGCCTGCCGTTCGGCGAGCCAGTCCGCCTGCCCTTGCAGGTTCCTTTCCCTGTCGCGGATCTTCTGGCGGGTCTTCTCATCGCGCTGTTTCGCAGCACGCCTTGCGGACTTGTCCCGCTGGTCGAGATCCTTCATGGCCGCGCGGTGGCGAGCCGTTTCCTTGGCTCTCAGTCCCACGTAGCGGGCGGCAACGGTTTTCCGCGCCTCCGCCAGAGCCATCCTGCGCTTGGCTCCGTTCTCCCCCCACTTGGAAAGAAGGCGCTCCCCTTCGTCCTGGAGTGCCACCCTCTCGTCGAACTCCAAGCGGTCGAGGTTCTGGGCGTGGATTCCCCGTTCCGCTTCCCGGCGTTCCTCAATGCCCCGCAGTCCGGTTTCCAGTTGGGTGGCGCTGGCGGCGGTTTCCGTTTCCTCTCGCAGATCGAGGCTGGCAAGCTCCCGGTTGAGCGTTTCCCCGTCGATCCCGGCCATCTCCACCGCGCGGGTGTCGGCGCGTTCCCGGAGTCCCCGCAGTTCGGTTTCCATGCGCTTCCAGACGTCGGCTTTCACGCCTTGGCTTTCGGCTTTGGCCTCCACGATGGAGAGCAGGGATTCGCCGTCGCGGATGATGGAGAATGTCCGCTCCCGATGCTCGGGCTTGATTCCGGCCAGAAAGCGTGTGAGATTCCCCTTGTCGCCATCGGCGGCACTGGCGGCGGACTCTGCGGTGTCAAAACCTGCGGAAGAGTTCGTCGCTTCTTCTTTCACCTCGATGGACTCGACGGAATAGGCGCTGTCAGCATTCGTGTCGGACTTCCATCGGATTACGGTCATCAGGACGTGCCGACGTTTCCCATCCGGGAAATCGCCCCACGCGTATCTCTTGTGGATTTCCTGCGCCTCCGGTTTCCCTGTGGGCTTCTCCACGATGGCGAGTTTCGAGTTTTCGAGAAGTTCTGGCAGCATGGCAGCCGCCTGGAAGTGCGCGGACATAGCCTCATTCCGTTTCAGGTTGCCGAGTTCCCTTTCTGTGAGCGAACTGATGGACACCTGCCCCTCCGGCAGGTTCACCGTGCGCCGCCAGCTCGCCCGCCGCTCAGATGCCCACCGCTTCCACGTTGAGAGCCATTCCGGTTTCTTCTCCGAGGCAAAACCCTCGAAGGGATCTTCTGTAATCCTCACCACTACCGGAGCTTCTGAGATCTCCCGAACACCTTCCCCGATGGGCGCGATGGCGAGCGTGTCTCCCGCGAGGCGGGCGGTGGCCTCATTCCTCATGCGATCCATCTCCGCTTGCTGGTTGCCATCGAATCCGAGGCTTTCCCGGATGGCGGTTTCCAGTGCGGGCGAAAGTTCCCCCCTTTCGGTGATTTGCCGGATTCCCTTCGAGAGAGTGAAGACGGCGGCGAGCTTTTCGGCGAGAAGGTTCAGCACGTGCTTGAGCTTTTGCCCGAAGTTCAGCTCCGCGAAATTTCCGGCAGCGTAGTTCCGCGCCACAAAACTGAAACCCTCCACGAGGTTCTCCCTGCTTTCTCCAGCGAGGAAGCTCTGGCCGGTCTGGCGTTCCACCCTGCGGAGCTCTTCCACAAGCTCCGCATCCGTCCATGAACCTCCCTCGTTGAGCTGTGCGACCATGTAGGTTTCCGAGAGCTCTTCCCATAAAGTGGCAACGCTCTTCTTTTCCCGTGCGAGGGTGACGGCTCCTTCCAGAACCCCGTTGACGAACCGCGCCTCGCTGGACGCGGATCCTGCCACCCGGAAACCGTCGAAGTCCGAAGGGGTGAAGCCCTCCAGAGAGGTTCCCGTCTGTGCGGCGTAATCTTTCACCCGGCTCCACGCCTGGGAGATCGTGAGCATTCCACGCCGGCGCAGATCGCCGATGGATTCCCCTTCGGTTTCCGTCACCTCCACGCCAGGGCGAGCCTCTGCGAAGCGGGCGGACTCCTCATCGAAGGCGGCTTCCAGATCGGTTTCCCCGATGGCCTGTTCGCTGATGCGCCGCTGTTCCTCGAAGTGCCCTCCCACCCATGCGCTGTGCGCGGTGGCGGCTTCCTCCTCGGTTGCCACGGTTTCCCGCGTGCCATCCGGGTAGGCCACATCCACCTTCCCATCCGTCCGCGGCTCGATCACGGGCAGGCTGGAGGCTTCCCGTTGCCCCGGTTCCGCAGCCTTGCTGGCCTCCAGCCGCTGTTCCGGTGTCTTCCCCTGCCAAGTCTCCTGGAAGAGCTTCACGGCATCCCCGGTGTTCTCCATGGCCGCGATGGGTGCGGCCTCCTGTTCGGTGAGTCCGGAAAGGCGGAGTCCGATTTTATCCCGCATCAGTGAAGCGAGATCGCTTTCACGAAAACGCCGTGCCGTCGCCGAGGAACCAGCCCCGAGGATGGAAAGCGGAAGGGTAGCGAAGAACGTCCGGGGAGCCTCCTTGGCGAGCATCCCGAGTTCCGCGCTAAGATCCACATCCGGCACATCGGCATCCACCCGCGCGAGCATCTTCTGGGCGAACGGCAGCATGGCGTTCTGAACCATTTCCTGCGTGAACTCCGCGCCCTGCCGGACGGCGAGCTGTTTTACGAACCCGCCTCCCGAGAGCTTCGCGAGGTAGGACTGCGCACCGGGGAATTTCCCGAGGAGCGTCCTCGCCTGCATCCGCTCGATGAGGGCTTGGGGAACGGCGGCAGCATCCGCCACGTTGCGGAGGGTGCTGTCGTCAACGCCGGGATTCCGCGCCTTGAGCTGGCGGAAATTGTCCTCGCTCATCACCGCGCCGTTCACCACCGCGCCGATTGGCCCATGAAGGCCATCCCCATGTAGGGCAGGGAGCCGGTCGCATCATAGACCCCTTGGGCGAGCTTATTCTCACTCTCCACCTTTGCCACCACCGAGCGATGATCCTGGATGGCCTGCTTCGCGCTCTGGAGCCGCTGGAGGTGGGAGACGTGCTGGCGAAGATGCTCCCGCTCGATGGGGCGCAGCTCGCGCCTGTCCCTGCCCCTGTCGGCTCCAAGGCCGAATGAATCCACACCCTGCCCCTGGGCGAGGTTGCGGAAGGCGTTCAACGCTGCCTCGCGCGGGTTTCCGCCCTCCTCGGTGGGGATGAAAATGGGATCGCCTTTTTTGATGCGGTTCGCGAACTCCTGTGCCTGCCGTCCGCGCATGAAAGTTCCCAGCGAGAGTCCGTAGCTTTGCGCCCCCCGGTCGAAGGCGGTTCCCACTTTTTTGAAAAAGCCGTCCACATCCTCCCCGTGTTCCTCGGCCAATGCCGACAACGCGAAGATCATTTTCGGATAGTCCTCTTCCGGGAGCTTCGCGAACGCTTCCGCCGCCTCATCGACACTCGCGAATCCCCGATGCACTCCACGCCGGGTTCCTTCCTCTCCCGCCACCGTGGCGAAGATGCGCCGCGATACCGGGATCACATCGCCGAACACCACCCGCGCCCTCTGGCGTGACTGGTAGAGCGTTCGGGCTGAATCCTCCATGTCCTCGGGAGAGAGTTCATCGTAGGCGAGGGCTTTCTTCATATGGCTCCACGCCTCGACCTCCGAGAGTTTCGTGATCGCGAATTTCTCCCCTGCCTTCCACATGCGCTCCCGCCTGTCCCGTGTGGAAACCTTCTTGCCGATGTAGCCGCCCATGGCCTCGTCAAAAGCCGTGTCCGAGGGATCTTCGATGCCCAAGAGCTGCTTCGCCACATGGAGCTGTGGGATGCCGCTGGCCAGTTCCTCCGCGCTGGCGCCCGTCACGTCCTGGATGAACATATCCCTCGCCACCTTTGCCCGAAGCTCGTCGCGGGGGATGAGTTCCGCGGCTTTGTAGTAGCCATCGGCGAAGCCACGCCGGCGGGCGACGTGATCGAAAGCGGCATCGTCGTTGCGCCGCAGTTGCTCCCAGTCCGCGAGGGTTTCGGATTCCTTCTCCACACGCCGGCGGTTCTGGATCTTCTCCGCATTTGCAAAGGGCGTGTGGTTCCGCTTCGTTGCCCATTGGGAATACGCCGTGAGGTTCGCTTTCAGTTCCGGGCGCGGTTCTTTCTCAAAAGCGTCCTGCCAGTCCATGGCTATCTCGTCGGCCTTGATGGGATCGATGAAGGGATCGGTGGTAAAAATGTCGGCGGTGGTTTCGGTAGGTGCTTCGAGTGTTTCCATGGTGTCAGGTCGTAAAAGGTTGGGGAGCGGAGGCGGGCTATTCGGCGGGGATTACGCTGTAGTCCTCCAGGTTGCCCGTGTTGCGCTCGGGATCGGCTTCCGGGGTCGGGGCTTTCGATTGGCCGTATCCACGGCGGAACAGCTTGGACTCGGCCAAACGGCGGCGCTCCAGCCCCACCAGGCGCTTTCCACCGGCGTTCCTGTAGAGAAGTATCTTAGAGGCGATCTCCGCCTTGCTGCGCGTCCCTCCCGCCAACAACTGGCCGATTCTGCCGGTGTTGAAATCGAACGATATCAGCGCATCGAGTTCATGCGGCTCGAAATCCATCCCCACCCTATTCGCCTCAGCAAGCACGCGCTTCCTGTGGGAAGCCAACTCCACGTCTAGGCGGCGCTCGGCCTCTTCCTTCGTGATCGTCTCCCCGGGTCTGGCCTTGGTACCGTAGCCGATGCTCCACTGTGCGCCGTCATCGTAAGCCGTCGCGTGAAAACCCGCTTTTTCCCCGCCCGCCTCAAAATGCCGGATCATCGCCTTGATGTCCCCACCGACCGGCTCGGCGGAGATCGCATCGCTCGCGCCTTTGGGGCCGTTGTCGCTGCCGGATGTTTCGTCTCCCTCCACACCAAGTTCCTCCAGCATCCGCCGCCGCCTCTCTGCCGGGGTGGATGCCCCCGGTTCCAGTAGCGGGCCGGTGAGCCTGTTCATGTAGGTCTTGCGGTATTGGGTGGAAACTTCTTCCTCGGTGGACTCTGGATTCTGTGAAATCCATTTTCCCATTTCCGCCTCGATCCGGAGCCGCCTTTGCTGGGCCTCCACGGCTTGCGCCGCCCGCTCGCCAGGTTCCGCGTCCTCGTCGATGTCGCCGAAAGCGTCCTGGGTGGCATAGAGTTTCGAAATCAACTCCACGGATCGGAGAAGGGTTTTCGCCTTGTCCATTTCCTTGAGTTTCCGCTTCCCTGCGGAGTCATCTGACCATGCCGCCGGATCGAGCGCATGGACGCGCTGTCGCAACGCCCCCGCCCCGTCCCGCGCACCTAGGGCATACACCGCCCGCGCCAGTTCATCATGCGCCGCGCGGTAATCCTTTACGCTCATCTCGCCCGCCTTGAATGAGTCGTGGAGATCGTTGAGGGAGTCAACCAATGCAAACCGGGTATCCGCATCGACGGGGGTTTTCTGGGTGAGGGAAAAGCGCAATTCGTCCTTGTAGCCCTCATCGAGGACGGGGTTGTCCTTGATTGCTTCATCCAATTCGGACTCGGTGACTATCTCCCCCCGGCCCAGCAGGTCGGAAACTCTCTTCATGGACTCCCGTTCCAGCATGGAAATCTCCGCATCCGCTTTTTTCAGGAAACCGATGCGGTGCCGCTTCTGCGATTCCCGGAGTGCGCTCCACAAACCCCTCGGCCTCCAGCTCTTCCTTGGCCTCCAGCGGATTTTCAAAAATCAGGTTCGTGATGCCGAGGAGGGCGGTACTGCGATCAAAATCGGCGTCCATGCGCTGGATCTCCTCGGGGAGTAGGCCGAGGGCGTCGGTGGCGGTGGTCTTTGCTCTCTCGAAGTTCTGCCTGGCGGTGGCGGGAGCGGTGGCGGCAAGGCGCTTGGCATCGTCAACCTCGTTCTGGAAGGCGAGGGTGGCGCGGCGGATGCGGAGGTTGGCGGCATCGCGCTCGGCGGCGTTGAGGGCGCGGACTGAGAACTCGGCAATATGGTTCTGTAGCGCCTGTTTGACGACGGGCGCATGGTCGGGATTGAATAGCTGATCCCGCTGGCTTTGGAGGAAGGTGTTGGTCTTTTCTAGGCGCGCCTGTGGATCGGTTTCGTTTTCGAGGGTGAGCTGGAATGTGGCATAGTTTCTGTCGAGGTCCGGCGGCCTTCCGATAGGTCGCGACCGTTGTCCACCCGCAGGAGGTCGGATGCCATGCCCCCGACGACTTCGCCGATACCGCCGATGCCCTGTGCGACGGAGAGGAGTGAGCGGGCGGGAGCTGCGGCGGCGTCCCCGCTTGCGGCGGGGAGAAGTGAGGTCGATGCGACGGGCTGGTAGCCGGGGAGTTGGATCATGGTTTGTGGTGGTGTGGAGTTAGTGGATTCAGCCTGCTAGGAGGTGTTTTTTCAGATTGGATTCGAATCTGTAGCGGAGATCGGCGTGGTGTTTCTCTGTCATGATGGGGTCTCCTTTGACCCTGATTCGTCGGCACCAAATGCAATGAACTTGCCTAAGAGCCGGCGCTAGCGGAACTAGCCCTTGCGGTGTCGCTGCATCTGGAATCACGGCGGTGAATCGTTGAAGGCAGGTCTTGCAGTGGAGGGTTTCTAGAATATTAATGGTCATGGTTTCAGCAGGTGGCGGAGTAGGCGGACGGCGATTTTCACGCCTTCAACGGTGAGCCCGAATGTGTTAACCCCTTGCGGGCGGGTGCAGTGGATGTACCGTGGGATCGTAATGAGAGCTTCCTCCAGGGTGCGGCGCTTGATCGTGGTGAGGCCGGCGATTTCCGAAGTGGGGAGGGTGCGGGGGTGGACTTCGAGCAGGGCGAGGAGGATCTGGATGTGGTGGTTTGGAAGGCCTGCGATGTAGGCGGCGCGTAGGAAGTGGAGAACGTTGCGGAGTTTCAGGGATTGCGGTTCCAGAGGCAGGAAGGCTTTGCGGAGCGCTTCGTCCGGCGTCCCGCCTTCGCCTGCGGAAAATTCCTGTTCCAGTCCGGGGAGTTCCAGGCGTGGCACTGTGACCACATAGAGCTGCGGTGGGGGCTGGTCTCGAAGGTGCAGGCGTCTCATGATGAGTGAGGTTTGGGGATAAAGCGAAGCATGGGGGCGTCCAATACAATCGGGATGCGCACTCCATCTTGCCCACAATGGCGATCCTTCATCACACCGAGTCCGACATGGTCATGGGTGGGAGAGGCCCTGCCCCTGTCCTGGAGAATCTGCAAGTGGAGATCCGCGTCCTCGTTGATCGCCTCGGCGTGCTTGGCTGCGCCTTCCTTGTTTAGCTGGGAAGGTAGCAAGAGGCAGAAATCCAGTTCCTTCGACATGTCGGCAAGGGTGTTGGAAGCATGGGCAAGCTGTTGTTCCCGGCTCTCCCTGCGCATCTCCGCCACCGGTCGAATCCTTTGGACGAAATCCACGACTACGACTTCCAGCGGCTTCTTCCGATGGGCGCGGCGGATACAAGCGGCAATCTGGTGGACGTTCGCACCTGTTAGATCCTCAATGTGAAGCGGGCATTTCGAAATCCTCTCCATTGCTCTTCCGATTGCTTGGAGCATTTCTTTGCTCGGTGCCGACTTCTTGAGAACTTCCAGGGCATACTTCCTGGGATCGGTGATAGCGTCCCCCGGGCGGCGGGCGACATAAGCAATAATCCGGTTCATCAGTGTTTCCTCCGGTAGTTCCAAAGAACAAATAAGCGTGTTCCTTTCCTCAAGTGCGGCATCCATCGCAAGCTGTGCGGCCAATACCGTTTTCCCTCCGCCGGGGTATCCCGATATGACGACGGTCTGTTTTCCGTGCAGTCCGCGGAACATCCGGTTAATGTCCTGGAGGCTTGTCTCTATGCCCATCGGATCTGATTCGCCGGCGCAAAGTTTCCGGAATCTCTCAGTGCAGTTGCGGAGGATGGCCTTGGTATCTCGGGAGGGCTTATTGGAGGTGACCACGTCGTGAATCGCCGATATGGGAGCGGCAGTAGCCTCCAGTAGCTCCACTGGTGAATCTGCTTCATAGGCAAGCCGCTTCATCTCGGAGGCGGCAGAGAGCACCATCCTCCGTGCAAGCTTGTCCGTGAGAATCTCAATGTGGGCTTTGAAATGCCCGGGGCTTGGAGAGTAGGTGTAAATCTCAGTGAGATTCCCGGGGCCGCCTATTCTGGCAAGCTGTCCCTCGTCGAGTAGATGTTGGGTGAGGGAAACCAACTCGATTTCTTTTCCGGACTGCAGCCGCTCCCGTAGCACCTCGAACAGGTCACGGTGGGCAGGTAGGTAGAAATGAGCCGCCGTAAGATTCGCGGCATCATAGAACCGCTCCGGCTCCTGCAGAATGGTGGAGAGGACGCTCTTCTCCGCTCCTACAGAATAGGGGGGTTCGGGGAGTGCTTGTGGGGACTCTTGGGCTGTCATCGGAACGACCTTCCTCCTGTTACGAGCACTGTGCTCTCTGCGGTTGACTGAACTTGTTGCCTCTGTCTCGCGCTCGCTTCCTTTACCCAACCTCGGGCTTTCCACATGTCGGATCTCCACGAAGTAATTCTTGTTCCCCGTTCGGCTCCGTTTGCCGATGATACTCTCCAGCCTTTAGAATTCCGATCGTGCCACCAATATTCGGCCTCGGCCTTCGTCAACATGCATTCCTCCCCCGCTGCTCTCGCTTGATCGATTGTGCAGAGGGGGCGTCCTCTTCTTCCTTAAAAGGGAGAACCTTAGAGGGAGAACCTTTGTGGGGTTCTATTTGGGACGGGTGCCGTTCCGTTTCAGCCACCGCCCCCTGTTCCGTTTCGGACACCACCTGCTTTCCAACCTGTCCCAATTCAGACCCCGCCCCCTGTCCCGTTTGGATACCCGGGTTATCCTCAACCTGTCCCAATTCAGACCCCAGCTTTTGCAAGGTTTGGGGAGTGGTTGAACGGATGATGGTAGTGGATCCGAATCGGGATTCACGCTCGATCCATCCCCCGCTCTCAAGATCCTTGAGGGCGGAGAAAACCGACTTGCGGTTCACCCGGCAAATCTTCGCGATGGTATCGGCAGAACTGCAGCATTCCCCCCGTCGTGAGACATGCGCCAGGATTCGGAACTGGACTGGTGTTAGTCCGGAATCGTCAATCCATCCCGGAACGAAAAGAGTTTTGGCTTGTCCGGATTGGTTCATTGCGGGGATAGCGCCTCCTCCATCATGGCGATGAGCTGTTTTCCTGCTTCTTGTTGTTCTGCGGTGCCCTCTAGCAACGCTTTCGTGAAGTCCGCGAGAGGTGAGGCCACGCTTGAAGATGCGTGTTCCCTGGGGGATTGTGAGGCGGGGGAGCGCTTGGAGTTTCTTTTGCGGCGGTGGTGCCAATTGCTCATTGAGGAGATGCATTTTTCGGGTTGTAGAATCCCGCTTCCTCAGTCAGATTGTCGGTGCGCTAGAAAAACTTCACCGGTCTGGTTCTGAAAGGGGGCGGGCCGGTGTTTTTATCTGGCTTCGACGGCCTCGACCTTGAATCTCCGCTCCAGGGCGTTCCTAACTTCCTCGGGATTTAAAAAGATTCGCCCGCCCACCCGCACAGTCGGGAAATACCGATTGGTCATCCATTGGCGGAACGTCCTAATAGACGGGCAGGTGGTAGCATGATTTGGGAAAACCGTTGCGAGGCAATCGGGGACGGATACAAGACACGTTTTATCGGCAGTCATGTGCAACGGATGCACTCCTTACCGTTGGTTTGAAAGCGTCCGAGATTTCCAGTGTGCCTAAACGGAAATAAACAGTCCCCTCACCGCTTCAAATACGACGTGATCAATTTAGTAACTCTCGAGCTAAAATCTTCGAAGGTGATTTCTGCCTCACTACCATCAAGGGTAATCATGCCAGAAGGCGACTCTTTCGCAACTCCCTCCGACTTCAGTTTGGTGAGTAGATCTTTGCGGTAAAGTTTCGGATCTTCGCGAAGTATATCAAGTGCCACCCTTTTCCACTTGGGCAGTTTGTCGACGGGGAGCTTTCTTCTCCCCTTCCCTATTTCCTTTACGTGAGGATCACCGCGGCGCGCTGTAGTCCTGACGCCTCGGTATTCCGAATTTGCTCTGGAGCTACAAACGCCAGCCCGAAACGCCAGCTCGATAATTCTCGCTAGCGTCGGATCAAGATGCAGGGACTCCCCCTCCCCGAGGCTTTCAATGGTTCGGGCAGGAAATCCCCCGCCCGCAGCGTATGCCTCTACCGTTGCCTGCTCTAGATAAGACAGTGCTGTTGTCGTCAACTCCATCGTCAGATTTCCATTAGTAGAATCAGGTGAGGGGCCGCGAAGCATTGAAAGTTCCGAGCGAACGAATCTCCCTGAGTCTTCTGAGACTTCTCCATGATTGGGCGAAGAAAAACTCTCCTTCCAGGTGGCTACCCACTTTGCAGCTTTCCGTTTGGTGAACCAGCCGGGGGCGCATAGCTCGATCTTGTCGGCCTCACCGTCAAACCCCGTCGGCACCCAGAATGCAGGACGCTTCAGCTCCTTTTCGTCAAGGGGAAAAAAACCACCTTCACTTCCACCCTCTACTTCAAGGAATACCGGCCTTTCGTTCTTAACGAGTCGATAGGCTCTTTTTCGGAATCTCGTATACCCTCGTTGCTTCATGGATTCCACCGCCATCCTGAAGAACGGGGAAGCATCCGCAGAGAACTTGGGCGCGGATTTGGGGCTACTTGGATTTGCTGTTTTACCCATATTCAAATCGCCCTTAGATGCTGTTGTGGGGACTCAACCGATGGGGCTAAAATCGCCTTCCGGTTGTTCTTCGTAGGGACAATCTGGAAGAAGGCAGCTCCTTCCTCCTGAGGGTGAAGATTGAGGTGGTGCCGGCGTATGATCGTCTCGGAGTTCCCGGCCTGGAGAGCGGCCTCTCCAAGGCTCCGGTGGAGCGCCACATGATAACTGATAAATGAATGCCGTGCCTCGTCGTGGCTGATACCGAAATGCTTTCGGATCTGTGAATTCAGGCGCCGGAAATTGGTGGGATAGATCGGCCCCGGAAATCTTCGAAGCCATTCCATGAGATTCGGGGAAATCATCACCTTCCGCTCGTGCCTCGTTTTCGAAACGTTCGCAGGGATCGTGATCGTGCGGGTCTTCAAGTTTACCAGCGATTCCTCCAGCGGTGCGAATCGAAGCATCTCTTCGGGGCGGATCCCCGCAAAGTAAGTGTAGGCAAAGTATCTGACCAACTTCCCTTCCTTCCACCGCATGAGGACGGAAAAAATTCTCAATACATCCTCCGGCGAAGTCGTAGCGGGCGTAAAGCTTTGCTCCTCCCTCACCTGCCGAGCCGAAAACACCCGCACCGAGGAAACGGGATTTTCGAAAAGGAACGGTCTGTTTGTCACCCGGTCAGCCGTGGAGCACCATGCGAAGAATGCGTGAAGGTCATTCCGGTAATTGTTCCAGGTCTTGCGGGTGGCGGTCTCCGTTCCATCCCGAGAGCCTAGCTTTCGGAGAAATGATTCAACGGCAAGAGGTGCAACCTCGTGCGTCCAGGCGTTGTCCGTAGAAGAGGACGAACGCCCCTATGCTGCTCTTCAAAGCTCTGAGAGTCCGTTTCCTCAAACCGTCCCGCTCGCGGGTGTCCAGGTAGAGGTTCATCGCCTCCCGGAGGCGGATAGTGAATTCAGGCGGGCGGTGATGCTTTAGGAAGAAGGTCACGGCCTCTGCCAGTCCGTAGGACTCACCGAGTCGGTCGAACGATTGGAGGGCTTCCTCGTGCTGGGCGTCGGTAAGCGGTGAAAGAACCATCCTTTGTGATCGGCCTTTGTTCTCCAGCTCCACACGCTTGAGCGCTACGAACCGTTCAGCATCAGCTCGCTCGGCAAATTGCCGGCGCTTCCACTTCCCATCTTCCTTCCATCCCTGGACAAGGTGGGTAAGCCAAACGCTGCCATCTTTCTCCCGTGTGATCTCCCTAATCGTGATTTCGGTTGCGGCTGCCTTGTTGGCAAGTGTGCGAGTGCGCTTCGTTGGTCTGCCCATGGTTGCTATTCAACGCTATTCCCTGCTTGTTTCAAGCATATATTGCACGGTTTGATGCACGGGCATTCGGAATCAACCGCAGAATCAAGGAAGGTCGCAGGTTCGAACCCTGCAGCGCGCACCATTCTTTTTCCGGAAAGCTGGGGTTGGACGGAAGTCTTCAATTGCATCGCGTCGTGGGGTGCATGTGCATTCCGCAATTTGCAATCATCCACTATGCAATCTTTCCACACTGCCGGGCGGATCGTGAATCGCTGAAAAGACCGTTAGAATGGGACATTTTTCCCTGGGCACTGCGTGTGCTGGAACCGAGGAATCGCGCAATCAGGCGCGAATCCAACTAACGAAAACCATGAACAAAGACCATACACCAGACAGAAATGAAGATCCAATCACGGGCGAACCCGGTTCCCACCCAGTCGGGGTGGGCGTGGGGACGGCTGGCGGAGCCGCCGCTGGGGCGGCGGTCGGAGCGCCCGCCGGCCCCGTGGGCGCAGCCGTGGGTGCGCTTGTCGGCGGAGTCGCCGGAGCTTACGCGGGCAAAGGCGTCGCCGAGAGAATCGACCCCACGGTGGAAGAAGCCTACTGGCGCGAGAACCATTCAAAACAGGAATGGGCGAACGATCCGGACGCCACCTATGAGGACTTCGAACCCGCCTACCGCTACGGCTATGTGCGTGCGGCGGAACGCGGAACCAGCTGGGAAGACAATGAATCCGATCTGGAAAAGGAATGGGATGAGTTCAAGGGCGAGTCCCGGCTTAGATGGGAGAAGGCGAGAAACGCAACCCGCGCAGGCTGGCACAGGATCGAGTCAAGGCTTCCCGGTGATGCCGACGGAGACGGGATTTGATATGTAACCCTAAGGGCGGGCATCAACTGGTGCCCGTCCTTTCATTTGAATCAAACCAATGGCACGCGCAATTTGGAAAGGCTCGATCGCATTCGGCCTGGTGAACATTCCCGTCGCTCTTACCAGCGCGGAAAGCCGACCCGACATCCAACTCCACATGGTCGATAGCTCGAACCACGCCCGCATCCGTTACGAGCGGGTCAACGCCGATACCGGTGAAGAGGTGCCGTGGGACCGGATGGTCAAAGGCTACGAGCACGAGGACGGTAGGTTCATCCTCCTTTCCCCTGAAGATCTGGAAGCCGTTCAACCGGAGCTTACCAAGACCATTGAGATCAGCGAGTTCGTGGAGCTTGCGGAAATTGACCCCATCCTCTTCGACAAACCGTATTACCTCGAACCGGAGAAACGTGGCCGCAAGGCATATGCCCTCCTTCGTGAAGCACTGCGGAAATCCAACAAGGCCGGCATCTCGCGTGTCGTCATCCGTACTCGCGAATATCTCAGCGCGATGTTCGTGCGCGACGATGTCCTCGTCCTGATGCTGCTCCGCTTTCCACAGGAGGTGAAAAAGATCGCCTCCCTCGAGCTCCCCGCATCCGATGACAAGCAGTGGAATCCCGTGAAAAAGGAAATGGATCTCGCCCTACGCCTGATCGATGACATGACCGAAACGTGGAGTCCCGATGACATCCACGACGAATACCGAGAGTCCCTCATGGCATTCATCGAAAAGAAAATCGCCAAGGGCGACTCTGTTGCGGACGTCAAGGATCCCGATGATGCGGATGAATCCGGAGAAGACGGAAACGTCGTCGATCTCGCCGCCTATCTTGAAAAGAGTGTGAAACAGTCCGGTGCAAAGAAACCCGCGAAGAAGTCATCGAAAAAATCTGCGAAGAAAAAACCCGCGAAGAAAAATGCCGCGAAAAAGTCAGGCAAAACCAAATCCAAGCGCTCGGCTTGAGAAATACCAGAGCAAACGGAATTTCGGCCAGACTCCTGAACCCGGGGCAGCGGATTCGCCAACGGGCGGGAACTCCTACGTGATCCAGGAGCACCACGCGCGCTCCCACCATTTCGATCTCCGCCTGGAAATGGACGGTGTGCTCGTGAGCTGGGTGGTGCCGAAAAACATCCCGGAGGAAACCTCCGAGAAGCGGCTTGCCGTCCATGTGGAAGACCATCCGGTGGAATACGGAAAATTTGAAGGCGAGATTCCGAAAGGAAGCTATGGCGCTGGTAAGGTTTCGATCTGGGACGCGGGCGAGTGGCAGCCTATCGGCAAAAACTGGCAGAGGGGCTTTGGAAAAGGAAAACTGAAGTTCCGCCTCCGGGGCAAGAGGCTGGACGGAACGTATTTACTCGCGCGTATGGGCGAGGAACCGAATTGGCTGCTGCGCCGCCTGGCCGATGCGGCAACCTCGCTGCCTTCGGAACCGCAGACGGAAACACCGGCCTTCATCAAGCCGCAGCTCGCGCGGGTGGTTTCCTCCGTCCCGACAGGCAAGGAATGGTGCCACGAGATCAAGCTGGACGGCTACCGCCTGATCGCCCTCAACGAGAAGGGGGAAGTGAAACTTTTCACGCGGAACGGCCACGACTGGACGGAAAGGTTTGGCGATCTGGCGAAGCACATTTCCAATCTGGGCAAAGAATCCTTCGTTCTCGATGGCGAAGCCGTGGTGTTTGATGGGAAAGGCGGAACCACTTTTGGCGGCCTTCAGGAAGCGCTCAAGGACAAACAGAAAGAGATCGTATTCGTAGCCTTCGATCTGCTGAATCTGGACGGTTCGAACCTCAGAGAGTTTCCGCTCAGGGAACGGGTCGCCCGCTTGGAGAAACTCGTTCCCGAAGACGGCGACCGTGTGCGCCGCTCCCACGTCTGGCCGGGCAGTGCCGGAAAACAACTGTTCAAACAGGCTTGCGAGAACGGCCTCGAAGGCATCATCAGCAAGAAACTTGAGACCCGGTACGTTCCCGCCAGCCGGAGGGATTGGGTGAAATCGAAATGCCGCGCGCGGCAGGAATTCGTAGTCTGCGGCTACACGCCGCCGCAGGGATCCCGCAAAGGTTTCGGGGCGCTGGTTCTTGGCTCCCATGAGAACGGCAAGCTGGTTCCAAGAGGAAAGGTCGGCACCGGATTTAGCGACCGGAAAATCAATGAACTGCTGGAAAAGTTCAAACCTATTGTCACCGGGCGGAGATTGTTCGGCACTTCGGAAAAAAACGTCACCTGGCTGCGTCCCGAACTGGTGGCCGAGATCGAGTTCGCGGAAATCACCCGCGACGGATCCATACGGCAGGGAAGTTTTCTCGGTCTCCGCGAAGACAAACTGGCCGGGGAAATCCGTCTGGAAACAATTTCTCCAAAAACCGGTGACGAGGTGTGCGGAATCAGGATCAGTCATCCGGACAGGGTGGTCTTTCCCGACGTGGGCATCACCAAGATCGAGGTCGCCCGGCACTATGAACAGGTCGGTGACCTGATGCTTCCCTACGTGACCCACCGACCTCTCGCCATCCTGCGTGCGCCGGAAGGAATCGGCGGGGACATGTTTTTCCAGAAGAGCTTTCCCAATCATATTCCCGATGGAGTGAAACAGTTCCAACTGCCCGGTGGCGCCACCGTTTTCTCAGTTACCAATGCCCCGGGACTTGTTTCCCTGGCGCAGTATGGAGCTATGGAATTCCATCCCTGGGGCAGCACCAGTGACAAGCCCGATGTTGCGGAATTCCTTACCTGGGATCTTGATCCCGATTCGGCGGTTCCATGGAAAGAAACCATGGGAGCCGCATTTCTACTTCGGGATTTCCTCAGAAAACTTGAGTTGGATCCGATGGTAAAAACCTCGGGAGGAAAGGGCTTTCATATCATGCTAAGGATTCGCCGGGTTCACGAGTGGGATATCATGAAAAAATTCGCAAAGGATGTCTCCCGCTCCGTCGCGGCGATGAACCCGGGGCGCTTTGTCATCGTCTCAACGAAGGCGAAACGGAAAGGGAAGATTTTCATCGACTGGATGAGGAATGGAAAAGGTTCCACCTGCATCGCGCCATGGTGCGTCCGCGCCAGGGAGGGCGCGAAGGTTTCGATGCCCGTAGAGTGGGAAGACCTACCCGCCGTCCCCCCGCAGGGCTACTCGATGCACGAGCCGATGATCGTTCCCGACGCATGGCGCACTCCAAAGGCACAATCGATCAATTCCGCCATGATCGAGAAGGCATCTAGGGGATAACCCTACATTTTTTCGCACTCGAAAATTTGCGATTTGCATCGCGCGGATATGCTGGAACCCAGCAGAACCCATGAATCATATGGAGCGGTGGTAGTGGCATTGTTTTTGCAAAGATGGATCCGCTCGGAACAACCCGACCCATCAAACCATGTCAAAACTAACAGACCTAAAGAAATTGCTCCAACATGATATCAAGGATCTTTACAGCGCGGAAACGCAGCTTGTTAAAGCGCTTCCCAAAATGGCCAAGGCCACAAGCTCGCCGGAGCTCAAGGAAGCCTTTGAATCCCGCCTGGAGGAAACCAAGGAACATGTCGAGCGCCTCAAAAAGGCTGCCGAACTCCTCGATTGCAAGCCCGGAGGGGAAACCTGCAAGGCCATGAAAGGGCTCATTGAGGAAGGTGAGGAAACAATAGAGGAGGAAGGAGACGATACGATCCTCGATCTCGCCCTTATCACCGCCGCACAGAAGGTGGAGCATTACGAGATCTCCGGATACGGCTCCGCGCGCAAGTTGGCGGATACCCTGAAGCTCAAGGACGTCGTGGAACTCCTGGATGAAACCATCGAGCAGGAAGGGGCTGCGGACAAGAAGCTCACCTCGATTGCGAAATCGCTGCTAAAATCAGCACCGATGCCGGAAGACTGAACCAACGGAGACTCCCCCGGCTACCTCCATGTCCGACACCACAGAAGAAGTCGATCTGGGTATCATGGCGGGCTCGGATACGGAGTTCCGTTCCGAGACAATCTACTTCGTCGTCCTCGACCGTTTTCATGCCGGCAATCCGGCCAAGGAGCGCGAGGACGACGAAATGTTTGATCCGACACAGACCGATTGGCGGAAATTCTGGGGTGGGGATCTGCAAGGGCTTCTCGACAAACTCCCCTACCTTCGCTCCATGGGAATCGGTGCGATTTGGACGACTCCGCTCTTCGAGCAAGTGGAATCCATGACAGTCGGCGAGATGCCCAGCGCCCCAGTTCACGGATATTGGACGAAGGACTTCAAACGCATTAACCCCCGCTGGGTGAACCACCCGTCGGAGAAACGTCTCTTCACTCGGGACGACACCGTTTTCGACAAGCTGATCGAAGAAATGCACGCAAAAGGAATGCGCTTCGTCCTCGACATCGTCTGCAACCACAGCTCACCCGCAACCGCCAATGGAAAGGGGAAGCTGTATGACGACGGCAGACTGGTCGCCGATTTCGATAACGACGAAGAACACTGGTATCATCACTACGGCGACGTCACCGACTGGACTGACGAATGGCAGGTGCAAAACTGCGAGCTGTGCGGGCTCGCCACTTTTAATGAGAACAACATTCTTTACCGCAACTATATCAAGGACGCGGTCAAGCTGTGGATCTCCAAGGGTATCGACGCATTGCGGATCGATACCGTGAAACACATGCCACTTTGGTTCTGGCAGGAATTCACCGCCGACATCGAGCTGGCGAATCCGAACGTCTTCCGCTTCGGCGAGTGGATCTACAGCCACCCGGAGAACGAGGCTTCGGTTCATTTTGCCAACCACGCGGGAATGACCATCCTCGACTTCGGCCTGTGTGATGCGATACGCCGGTGCATGTCCGGTGACGAGGGCGGTTTTCACCTCGTAAGGGACATCATCGCCCAGGATCCGAAGTATCTTTGCGCCACCGAACTGGTGACGTTTTTTGAAAACCATGACATGCCCAGGCTCCAGTCCTGCGGGGTTTCCGACCGCCACCTCGAGCTTGCACTGGTCGTGCTGCTCACCTCTCGAGGCGTTCCATGCCTTTACTACGGCTGCGAGCAATACCTGCACAACGACACGGATTACGGAAACGACCCATACAACCGCCCGATGATGTCCGGTTGGGATCAGACCGAAGCCACCCGGATCATTGGCATTCTTGCAAGAGAGAGGAGACGCAATCCGGCGATCCAGTGGGGATGCCAGTGGACGAAATGGGTGGAGAAAGACATCCATGTCTATGTCCGGAGATTCCGCGATGCGGGATGTCTGGTGATGGTAAACAAGGGGCCGGCCAAGAAGCTGGAACTAACCGATCTGGAATACCCAGACGGCAATCATGCATGCCTTCTCACGGGTGAAACCATTCGGATATCCGGTGGAAAAGCGGAAGTGGATCTTGATGGGAATGACGCACGGGTGTATGCGGTCCGAAGCAAGCCGGTGAAGGCGAAGACGGTCATCCGCTTGCAAGTGAACGGAGCCCCGGTGGAGTCCGGCGACCGGCTTGCCCTGATCGGCGATTGCGGGGAACTCGGTAGGTGGGATCTGGAAAAGGCGCTGTTTCTGGAATGCGTGAACTCCAACACATGGTTCACCGAGGTTCCCTTTAATGAAAGTTCGGGAACCGTAGTGGGATACAAGTTCGTGATTTTCCGGAAGGAGAGGAATGTCCCACCGGTGCGGGAGGACCGTGTGGTGAGGCGCCGTCTCGTGACCCCGGAAGAAACGGGAAAGTGGCGGGACAAGTGGGAGGAATGACTTATGAAAACAAACAACGATTGTTCGATGGAGGGAGCCAGGGCGCTGGTAACAGGCGCCGGCTCGGGAATAGGGCGGAGCACCGCGATCCGGCTTGCCAAGGCCGGGGCGAAGGTGGCGATGCTCAGCCGCTCGCTGGAGGAACTGCGAAAGGTGACGGCGGAGATCGGCGGCGAGGAAGCGGGGCATCTTATCCTTACGGCGGACATTTCCGAGGAGGAGGATGTGAAATGCGCTTTCCAGCAGATCGAGGAAAACTGGACGGGTCTCGACCATGTTGTGGCGAACGCCGGGATCAACGGGGTGTGGGCGCCCCTCGACGAAATCCGGACTTGTGAATGGGAGCAGACGATGGATGTGAACCTCAAAGGGACGTTTCTCACAGTGAAACATGCCCTCCCGTTTCTGAAAAAATCAAAGGGGTCGGTCGCAATCGTTTCCTCGGTGAACGGGAACCGGATGTTCAGCAATTCAGGCGCCACCGCATACGCGTGTTCGAAGGCGGCGCAGGTCGCGTTCTCCCGCATGACCGCCCTGGAATTCGCGGAGTTCGGGATCAGGGTCAACGCCGTGTGCCCGGGTGCCATCAAGACCCAGATCGACGACTCGACAGAGCTCCGCCATACAGAGGAACTCCACCTGCGCGTGGACTATCCCGAAGGACAGGTGCCGCTCAACGACGGCAAGTCCGGCTCCCCGGAGCAGGTCGCGGACGCCATCCTTTTTCTCCTCTCAGGCATGGCCAGCCACGTCACCGGCACCGAGATCTACGTGGATGGCGCACAATCCCTCTTCCAAGGCTGATTATGAAAGACCAACTCGAAACATACTTGAACCACCATCTCGCGGGATCCGCTGGCGGGCGCATGCTTGCCAAGCATCTCGCGGACACCGCGCCGGACGATACGGAAAGACTCTTCTTTCTGGGACTCCGGGACTTGATCGAGGGGGACAGGGACGTGCTTGAGCAGGTGATCCGGGAGGCAGGGTTCACTGTCGGAAAGATCCGCCAGGCTGTAGGTTCGGCGGTGGCTAGAGCCGGCATATGGAAAATGGATCTGAACGGAACCGACATCGGGGATCTTGGCCGTTTTGAAATGGTCGAACTCCTGTCCATCGGCATCCACGGGAAATACCTGCTATGGAAAACCCTGCGGGAAATCAACGGGTTGCATTCGGAATGGAACGGCAGGGATTTCGAAGCCCTTGAGAAGAGCGCGCTTTCACAGTCCGCCGACATCGAAGCTTATCGCGCCCGCGAGGCATTGCATTTGTTCAGAGGGTTCTCCAAGGCGGGTGAGCTACCTCCTCAGGTAGGGGGCAGCCGAAAACAATAAGCTCTGATCGGTTATGCAAATTGCATATCACATAAGACAAAATGCTCCACCAGCCCTTGAACCTAGGCGATACGCCCTTGGATTTCCGAGGCCGAAAGCATGGCACAACGCCTGCGAAAAGATCCCACAAATCTTATGAAATCCACGGACAGCCCCACCTACCATCCCAGCCCCGAAGACATCGAACACCTGCAAAAGGCCAAGAGACGGTTTCTTTTCGTCGGCCTTCTGCTTTTTGTGTTCACCGGTACTACGGTCGCAGTAGCTACCGTCCCGTGGCTGGACTTCGGCGCCCATGGGTTCGACACGGCGGATGCCGTCCTCGGGCTTGCCATTGCCACCGTCAAGGCCTCGCTGGTAGCCATCGTCTTCATGCACCTGAATCACGAGAAGAAGGCGATCTACTGGATCTTCGGACTGGGGATGATTCACGCCGCCGGTTTCTATTTCGGCACCTACATGCATTTCGCGGACATGATACACGACCGGTTCTTTTATTCCACGGATCCGACGGTGATGGAGGGTGACATGGGAACCGATCTCCACGAGGTGAGACCGGGGGCACCCTGACCAAGCGCGATCATGAGTGAAAACCCCCTTGAAAATCGCCGCGCCGGACTGCTGATCCCAGTCTTCGCGATGCGCCATGCGGACGACCTGGGAACCGGAGACACGCGGGCGGTGAAAGAGGCGATCGATTTCTGTGCGGAGAACGGCTTCAGAGTCCTCCAACTGTTGCCCGTCCATGAAACATTCGGCGACCACAGTCCTTACAATCCGATCAGCTCGCGGGCGCTCGCACCCGCCTTTGTCCATATCGATCCCGGTACGATACCCGGGCTGAGCCAAACGGATGTGGATCTTGCGGCGCCGCCCCCGTGGCGCGAGGAGCTGCGGGCGGGAATTGTCCGGCACGGCGCGGTGCATCCGCTGAAAATTCAAATCCTCCAGCGGGCATGGAAGCACCTCTGCGAGCAGGGCGGATTCAAGAGCGGGGATTTCGCCTGTTTCCGTGACGAGGAGAAAGCCTGGCTGGATCATTACACGATGTTCCGTCTTCTGATCCGGGAGTATGAAGGAAACACCGAATGGCACGACTGGAGGCCGGTGCACCGGAGCTATGAGGGAGCCTCACGCTGGCTGGCGCAGCATCCGGATCGCAAGGATCTTGAGGAAGACCGGGAAGGCTACGCTTTCATCCAGTGGGTGGCCGACCGCCAGTGGCTTGATGTCAGGAAACACGCGGACGACCGAGGTGTTTTCCTGATGGGTGAGATTTCCTTCGGAGTGGGGAGAGGTAGCTGCGACATCTGGGCGAATCCCGCGCTTTTCGACCCGGAGTGGAACATGGGGACAAGACCGCTCGCACATTTCGATACCAACAAGGATGCCGCCGCCTGGGGTCAGAACTGGGGTCTCCCTTCCTACCGGTGGGAGAACCACCGTGCGGAGGGATTCGCCTGGCTACGCGGACGAGTCGCGAGGCAGCGGAAGTTTTTCCACCTGTGCCGCCTCGACCACTTGCGGGGATACTTCCGCATCTATTCGTTTCCCTGGCCCGGAGGCCCGCGTCACTCGGAGTATGCGAACCTCACTCCGGAAGAAGCCTCGAGGAAAACAGGCGGGCGGCTTCCCCGCTTCACACCGGGCCAGGATGAAGATCCGGAATCGGCTGCGATCAACGAGAAGCAGGGGCGGGAGCTCATTTCCATCATCCGCGAGGAGGCCGGCCCGATGGAACTGGTAGCGGAAATCATGGGCGAAATGCCGGGATACATGTCCCGTGCGCTCGAGGAGCTGCCTCTGGCAAACCTCGCGTTCCCCCAGTTGGGGATGGCAAGCGGCCGGGATCCCGCCGATCACGAGTTGCGCGAACTCGCGCTCGCCACCTACGCGAACCACGACAACGCGCCACTTGCCACGAGCTATTCCCATCTCCTCCAGCAGGCCAGGGAAAACCCGGAAGGCAAGGAGGCGGCACAGCTTGAATGGCTGCTTGGCTTCGCAGGATGGCGGGCACCGCGCCCGGAAACTCTCACCGACGAGCTTCTCACCTGTTTCCAGGAAGCGCTTTTCGCTTCCCGGAGCCGCCTGGCGATCCTGATGTGTAGCGACCTGTTCGGCCTTCCGCTCCGCTTCAACCTGCCTGGCAGCTACGGCATCGAAACATGGTGCGACCGGCTTCCGATGAGTTTCCCGGAGCTAGCCGCTCATCCCCGTTTCGGGGAACGCGTCAGAATGGTATCGGAAATGATTTCCGCTTCAGGACGTTAACCAGCACCCGGATGCGAGGTTGAACAGCGCGCAAATCGCGCCGACCACGCGAACCTCAAGGCGTCAGAACGACCTTGATGCAGCCATCGGTCTTGTCCTTGAATTTCTCATACGCGGCGGGCGCATCCTCCAGACTGGCGTGATGGGAAATCACGAAAGACGGATCGATTTCGCCACCTTCAATCTTGTCCAGGAGCGGTTGAAGATAGCGCTGGACGTGGGTCTGGCCGCTCCGGATCGTGAGTCCCTTGTTCACAACCGCCCCAAATGGCAGTTTGTCGATCATGGCTATGTAAACGCCCGGCACGGACAGGGTGCCACCCTTCCGACAGCACATGATCGCTTCCCTTAGGACGTGGCCCGGTCTTTGGTGAGATTGACGGATTCCTTCACTTTGTCCATGACAGCATCGAAGCTTCCGGTGGCATGAGCCTCGGCTCCCACGGCGTCTATGCACCTGTCCGGCCCCTTCCTCCCGTCATTTCGTCGAGAGCCTCCTTGATATCGACTTCCTCGAAATTGAGAACTTCCGCACGTCCCTTGTCGCGCGCCATGGCAAGGCGTTCTGGCACGCGGTCGATTGCGATAACCTTTCCGGCGCCAAGCATCCAAGCGCTTTGTATCGCGAACTGACCGACCGGACCGCAGCCCCAAACGGCCACCGTGTCACCCGGCTCGATCTCGGCGTTTTCCGCTGCCATGTAGCCTGTCGGGAAAATGTCCGAGAGGAAAACCACCTGATCGTCGCTAAGCGAGGAATCAATCCTGATCGGCCCCACATCCGCGTGCGGCACCCGCAGGTATTCCGCCTGCCCGCCAGGATAACGGCCGGTCAGCCCGGAATAGCCGAACAGTCCGGCAGGCGCGTGGCCCATGGCCTTCTCTCCCATCTCCTTGTTCGGGTTCGTGGTATCGCAGCAGGAATAAAGCGTTTTCTGACAAAAGAAGCATTCGCCGCATGCGATCACGAATGGCACGACCACGCGGTCGCCCTTCTTGAATTTCTTCACCGCGCTTCCCGTTTCGACGACGATCCCCATCGGTTCGTGCCCGATGATATCACCCTCCTCCATCGTCGGCATCGAGCCGCTGTATAGATGGAGATCGGATCCGCATATCCCGCTCGCGGTTACCTTGATGATTATATCCCGCGGATCTTCTATCGAGGGATCCTCCACGGTATCCACGCGGACGTCTTCAGTTCCATGCCAGCAAAGCGCTCTCATAATTTCATTTTGGTTGTTTGTTGGTTCCGATGTATCTCGGAGAACGCCTTCTCGCAAAACGCGATCCAAATCGTAAATGCCTCTGTTAGAAGGATACGGGAGCGGTGTCGGATTAAACCCAATGCAGATTGCGTTTTTCCTGGGTACTTTGCACTGCATCATCCCACTTCTCAGCTAGTTCTTGCATACACTTGTAATTCCAAACTAGCCTGCGTTGAGAAGGACATGGTTACACAGGCTCAGATCGCACAGGAACTCGGGGTGTCTCGTCAGCTTGTGACATTCGCCCTTTCCGGACATCCGCATGTGGCAAAGGCATCCCGCGCGTTGATCCTGGAAAAAGCCCGGGAAATGGGCTACCGCCCCAACCCGCATGCACGGGCGTTGAAACGGAAAAAAACGGGAATCGTCGCCCTGTGGATCCCCGACCAGATATCCACGCACTACAACCATGTCGCGCGGGAGCTGAGCAGGCTGGTCAAGCTGGCGGGATGCGAGCTGATTGTTTCCGAGATCGGCGGAACGGATCTCGGGCAAATCTGGTCGAACGTCCCCGTGGACGGGATTCTGGCCGTCGATGCCGGGGAGCTTGCCCAGCGCGAACTTGAGGCGCTTTCGGGAAATTCCGTTCCCGTCGTGGGAGTGGGAACCTATTGCTCCCAGAACGCCGATAGCGTCCAGGTTGATCTCGCCGCCGGCACCAAGGAAGCGATGGAGCATCTGATCGGCTCCGGATACCGCCGCATCGCACACGCTACTTTCGTGAAAGGCGACGAGGCCGGCGATGGACGCCGGCTGGGGTACGAGAGCGCGATGCGCGGCGCGGGACTGGAGCCGGAATATATTCACTATCCGCTTAGCGAGGATCAGCGCGCGATCTCTCGAAAAATGATCCGGGAATACGTCGATGCCAATGGCATACCGGAAGCGATATTCTGCCATTCCGATGATGCCACTCTGGGGATTTACCGTGGTCTTTGTGATATGAAGATCCGCGTCCCCGAGCAGGTTGCCCTGGTCGGTTGCGACGGGATCCAGGACACCGAGTATCTTGAGGTGCCGCTGACGACACTGGTTCAGCCGGTCGCGGAAATGTGCGCGAAGGCATGGCAATTTCTCAGCGAACGTATCGACAGCCCCTCCCTGCCCCAGAGGCACGAGACGCTTTCTCCGAAGCTTGAGATCAGGGAATCCTCGCGAAGATGAAGACAGCCGTCATAACAGGAGCCGGGTCAGGCATCGGGCAGGCCGTTGCCTTCCGCCTGGCGGAGGACAAACATCACATCGTGGTTCTCGATTTCGATGCGGAGGCCGGTGGAAAAACGGCGGAAGCCATCCGTTCCTCCGGGGGTAGCGCGGAGAGTATCACCTGCGATGTCTCCGAGACAGGGTCGGTGGAAGAGGCTTTTGAGAAGATCCCGGAGGTGCATGTTCTCGTCAACAACGCGGGAATCGCCGCGGTGGGAAATGTCGTGACGTGCACTCCGGAGGAGCTGGACCGCATTTACGCGGTGAACGTCAGGGGCATTTACCATTGTCTCCACTACGGCGTGCCGAAAATGCTTTCCAGCGGTGGCGGCTCCATCGTCAATCTCGCGTCGATCGCCTCGAAGATCGGCATTCAGGACAGATTCGCCTACTCCATGTCAAAGGGCGCGGCACTCAGCATGACGCTTTCCGTGGCGCGAGACTACATTGACAGGAACATCCGCTGCAACTGCGTCTGCCCCGCCCGCGTCCACACTCCGTTCGTCGATGGCTTTCTGGAGAAAAACTATGCGGAGGACGAACGCGCGGACATGTTCAGAAAACTCAGCGACTACCAGCCGATCGGGCGGATGGGAAAACCTTCGGAAATCGCAGAACTCATCGCGTTTCTCACATCCGGCAAGGCGGGCTTCATTACCGGCTCCGCCTATGATATTGACGGAGGTGTCACTCTTCTCCGCTAGACCAATTTAAAAAATGAAACTGATCAGATTCCATAAAAACGACACACTCACCCCCGGCATCATCTGCAAGGACTGCCCGAACACCGCCGTGGATTGCTCCTCATTCGGCGAGGACTGGAACGAGAGCTTCTTCGAGACCGACGGGCTGGGCCGCCTCATGGATTTCCTGAAAGCGAATCGCGCTGATCTTCCGGAGTCAAAACTGGACGAGGTTAGGCTCGCACCTGCCATCGCCCGCCCATCCAAGATCGTGTGCATCGGCCTCAACTACGCCGCCCACGCCGCGGAATCCGGTATGACCCCACCCACCGAGCCGGTGGTGTTTTTCAAATCCACCTCCGCCTGGTCGGGGCCGAACGACGACATCGTCATCCCTCGGAAATCGAACAAGACCGATTGGGAGGTGGAGCTGGCGGTGGTGATCGGCAAAAGGGCGAAGTACGTTTCAAAGGAAGAGGCGCTCGAATACGTCGCGGGCTACGCCGTGCACAACGACTACTCGGAGCGCGAGTGGCAGCTCGAGAAACTCGGCCAGTGGGTGAAAGGAAAATCCGCCGATACCTACGCCCCCTTCGGCCCTTACATGGCTACCAGGGACGAGATTTCCGATCCCAACAACCTCAGCCTCTGGCTTTCCCTCAACGGCAAGAAAATCCAGGACAGCTCCACCAGCGATTTCATTTACAACGTGCAGCACGTCGTCGCCTACCTTTCGGAATTCATGACGCTCCTCCCCGGCGATGTCATCTCCACCGGCACCCCGGCTGGGGTCGGACTCGGCTTCGATCCGCCACTCTATCTCAAGGACGGTGACATCGTGGAACTGGGAATTGAAGGTCTTGGGACTCAAAAACAAGTTGCGGTGAAGGAATCTTAGGAAGATTTTTTAACCACGGATTCATTGGATTATAAAGACCTATTCATGGAACTTCTACATAAGGAAATCACTCATAAAATCATTGGCGCGGCGATGGAGGTGAACTCCATTTTGAGGCCCGGGCTCGATGAGAAAATTTACGAGAAAGCCCTGATGTATGAACTCATTGATCAGGGGATGAGCGTGAACTCTCAAACCGAGTATCCCGTGATCTACAAAGGCCGGAACGTAGGAACGCTCATTCCAGATCTGGTAGTAAATGACCTGATTATCGTTGAAACGAAAGTGGTGACGGATTTCGTAGCCGCTCATTTTGCGCAAGTCCTAGGCTATCTGAACATTACCAACCTGGAGGTAGGGCTGCTCGTGAACTTCAAGCACACATCCCTCCAGCACAAGCGCGTGACCACCCAGCATAAGCCACCAAACCTCCATTAATGGCAGGCGGATTCAGGGTTCTAACGAATATTTTTTAGAGGTACGGAGGCGGGAACTCTTCTAGTGTGGTTTTACGACAAACTGACTATGAACGAAAAATATCACCGCCTCCGCGCGGAAGACCGTAAAGTTATCCACAACCTAAGGAAAGGCGGATTTACCCAGACTGCCATCGCCATTGCCATCGGATCCACCCAGGGCACCGTGAGCAAGGAACTTTCCCGCAACTGCGGGAACTGCGGCTACCGGCCAGGGGAGGCCACCCGGATTGCCAGGGAGCGGGCGCGCTCCAAAACACCCCGTGCGAAATCGGTGAGGGGAGATGTCCAAGCCGATGTGGAAGCGCGCCTCCGCCTGAAGCACAGCCCGGAACAGATCAGCGGCAAGCTGGCCAAACAGGGTGTCGCAGTGAGTCACGAGACGGTTTACAGACATGTGGAAAGGGATAAAAAGGATGGCGGGAACCTATGGAAGAACCTGCGGATCAACGGCAAGCGGCGCTACCGCAGACGCAGCAAGGTCGGGCGCGGTGACAAGATCCGCGACCGTGTGGACATAGACGGGCGACCGGACGAAGTCGCCAAACGCAGCCGCTACGGGGACTGGGAGGCGGACCTGATCCAGGGAGGCGGGGACAGCGGCTTCCTGCTTTCGGTTTACGAACGCAAAAGCCGGGTGGGAAAACTCTGCCTGCTCGACGGTAAGAACAGTTCCGAAACGGCCATCGGACTGGTGACGGTTCTCAGGGAATTCGACGTGAAGACCATCACTTACGACAACGGCCTGGAGTTCGCACGGCACGGTTTTGTCAACGGACTGCTGAACTCGGAGAGCTACTTCTGCAAGCCCTACAGCTCATGGGAGAAGGGCGGTGTGGAAAACTACAACGGCTTGGTGAGGCAGTATTTTCCGAAGGGATACGACTTCCGCAAGATCACTCCGGAGCGTCTGGAAGAGGTTGAGAACGAGATCAACGAACGCCCCCGGAAGACCCTCGGCTACGCCTGTCCGAACGACCTCCTTGACGAGTTGAAAGCCGCATGAGCACGATCCCCACCGAAACGCCCTTCGCTGCCACGCGGGACTCCGCTCCCGGCCTCGCGGCGCTCGCCCGTCCGCTACGTCCCGCGTGGCAGCGAACCTTGCTTAAAACCATGAACCAATCAAGCCACTAACAGAAGAATCCCGCCGCCGGTATTCGTTAGCTGTTTGAATTCGCCGCAGCTCAGAGCAGAGTATGCGCATCAGTTCAACGGGGATGTAATTCAACCACGGATTACACGGATTCATTGGATTCTCATAAAGTTGCGTTTCTTCATTATAAACGGATAGCCAGCAAACGTAAGCCACCCAAACCTTCCACGAAAAAAGCAGTCCAAAGCACCAAGGGAAATCCAATGAATCCTCATAATCCGTGGTTAGAAACCCCTTGACCCCATAAATGAAAATCACCTCCGCCAGGGTCATCGACCTACGCATACCCACATCGGACGATCTGCTGGGATCGGATCCGTTCCACACGCATCCGGACTACTCCTCCGCCGTCCTGCACCTCGAGACGGATTGCGGGCTGCGCGGGGTGTCCGTCGTCTTCACGATAGGCGCCGGAACGGACTGGATCTGCCATGGCATCGAGGATCTTTGCCAGCTTGTGATCGGCACCTCCTTGGAGGATTTCACCAGCTCTCCCATCACCCTTTACCGACGTCTGATCGATCACCACCAGCTCCGCTGGCTGCACGATGGCGTTTTCCGGATGGCCTGCGGCTCCGTGCTGAACGCCATGTGGGATCTTTGGGCAAAGGCGGAGGGAAAACCGCTCTGGAAACTCCTCGCCGATCTCGAGCCGGAGTTCGTCGTGAAATGCGTGGACTGGCGCAACATCAGGGACGCGCTCACGCCGGACGAAGCCCTGGCGATTCTCAAAAAATCAGCGGCCAACAAGGAAACGCGCGAGCGGGAAATGCTGCAGCGTGGCCCGAAGGCATACTGCACCGCCGGGTGGCTGGGGCTTTCCAACGACCAGATCCTGACCACGATCCGCAAGCTTCAGGAGACCGGGTTCGATGCCTTCAAACTCAAGGTCGGCCAGAACCTTGAGGATGATGTGGCACGCATCCGTTTCACCCGCGACGCCATTGGGCCGGATCAGGATCTGATGGTGGATGCTAACCAGTTCTGGGGTGTCGATGAGGCGAAGGAACACATGAGCCACTATCTACCTTACGATTTAAAATGGGTGGAGGAACCCATCGCCCGCGATGATGTCATGGGTTACAAGGAGCTTTCAGAGACGTTTCGCGAGGCTTCCTTCGGTCTTGCGTGTGGCGAACAGGCGGCGTCCCCGGTCATTTTCAAACAGCTCCTCATGTCCGGCGCCATCGACTACTGCCAGATTGATGCCGTCCGCGTGGCGGGAGTGAACGACGTCATGGCAATCATCCTCATGGCCGCGAAATTCAAGGTGCCCGTTTGCCCCCACGGCGGCGGCATCGCCCTTTGCAACATGATCCAGCACTACGGCATGTGGGATCAGATCGCCGTCAGCGGCCACTCGAATACCCAACTCGTGGAGTATATCGATTTCTTACAGGAAGCCGTCGAGCAGCCGGTAGAAATGAAAAACGGCCATTACACGGCACCAACCGCGCCGGGCTGGGGACTGGAGTTTCACCGGAAATTCCTGGACGACCACACCTTCCCTTCCGGAAACGTCTGGAAAGACAGGCCACCGCATAGATGCGGAGCCGCGTTCGAGAGTCCGCGCCACTAGCACTCGACCACACTCACCGCCAACCCTCCGCGCGAGGTTTCCTTGTCATGTCGCGACCCGTGTCGCGCATCGTCCTTATCACCTTGTCGAGGGAGACGAAATGGGTGCCGTCCCCTCAAAGAACGAGCCGGGCGGCGTTGATCGCTTTTACAGAACCTGATCGTGTGAGAGGATGGGGGGCAAGTTCCAATTGTGAACAAATCCAAAGCTGAGAGCGACATCGTGCGGGAATTGAGAATTACCCTACCCGTTTTAGCTGATGCCAAAACCACCGAAAACCGGGGACTGCGCCGCATCACTTTTTCTGTACAAAATAGATCTTCTTCCACTAAACCCTTTTTCTGCTGCTAAATCTCGCCATCTTTCCCCGGATGTCTGAGACCGAATCCAAACCAGTCCGAATCCTCTGCGCCGGAGCGGGGAACATGGGTCGCTCGCATGCACTCGCCTACCATCAGCTCGATGGATTTGAAATCGTCGGTATCGTCACCCGCTCGCCGGGTTCACGGGAAGCTCTGGACAAGGAACTGGGCGGTGGCCACGCAGGATTTTCGGACTTTCACGAGGCTCTCCGCGAGACGAAGCCGAATGCGGTTTCGATTTCCACATACCCGGACACCCATGCGGACTACGCCATGGCCGCTTTTGAAGCGGGCTGCCATGTTTTCATCGAAAAGCCACTCGCTGAGTCGGTGGGAGAAGCTGAAAAGATCGTCGAAGCGGCCGGTCGCGCCGGTAAAAAACTGGTGATCGGCTACATCCTCCGGCATCACCCGAGCTGGCTTCGCTTCATCGAGCTTTCCCACACTCTGGGAAAACCGCTGGTGATGCGGATGAATCTCAACCAGCAGTCCTCCGGAGCGACGTGGGACACCCACAGGAATCTCATGTCATCCATTTCCCCTCTCGTCGATTGCGGGGTTCACTATGTGGACGTGATGTGTCAGATGACGCGTTCCAAACCGATCCGTGTCTCCGGAATCGGCGCGCGCCTCAGCGAGGAACTCCCCGAGGGAAAGATCAACTACGGCGCGCTCCAGGTGACATTCGAGGACGGCTCCGTCGGCTGGTACGAGGCCGGCTGGGGACCGATGATGAGCGAGGTCGCTTTCTTCGTGAAAGACGTCGTCGGCCCGAAAGGCTGCGTTTCCATCGTGGCGGACAAGGCGGCTGCGGAAGGGCAGAGTGCCAATGTCGATGCGCACACACAGACACAGGCGTTGAGACTCCATCATTCCGAACTCGCTGCTGACGGCACGTTCGCCAAAGCGGATGAAACTCTCCGCCTCGACGACGAACCGGATCACGACGCGCTCTGCAAGCGTGAGCAGGAATTTTTCCTGAAAGCCATCCTCGAAAACACGGATCTCACCGATCACATGCAGGATGCGCTCTCTCCCATGCGTATCGTGGAAGCCGCCGACGAGAGCTTCCGAACCGGCAAAACCATCGACTTGTAAAATTGAAACACATTATAAAAACAGCTATTCTGGATCGTAGAAACTTTATCGGACTCGCCGGGGCAAGCGCGGTGGCCGCGAACTTTCCCGCCGTTTTACGCGGGCAATCGACCGAGGACGGTCAGGTTCTCAAGATCGGACTGATCGGCTGCGGCGGGCGCGGCACGGGTGCGGCCACCCAGGCGCTGTCGGCGGATCCGAACGTGAAACTCTGGGCGCTGGGTGACGCTTTCGCCCCCGCGATCGCCAACAGTCTCGGAAATCTCAAACGCTTCGGCGACAAGGTGGACGTTCCGGAAGCCCGACAGTTCGCCGGACTGGACTCGTTTCAGAAAGTAATCGAGAGCGGTGTGGACGCTGTGCTTCTCGCAAGCCCTCCCGGATTCCGCCCGCAACATCTCCGCGCGGCCGTGGAAGCCGGGGTTCATATTTTTTCAGAAAAACCGATGGCGGTGGACATCGCCGGTGTGAAGTCCGTCCTGGAATCCGCGAAGATGGCAAAGACCAAGAACGTCGCCATCCAGCACGGGTATTGCTGGCGTTTCGACCCCGGCGTCAGGGCGGCCTATGCCAAGATCAATTCGGAGGAACTCGGCAAGGTCTATTCCGTTTACGGAACCTACATGGGCACCCCTCCCAAGCCTCTCCAGCCCGGAATGGTGAAACCGGAGGGCATGGGAGATGTCGAGTGGCAGGTGGCGTGGTGGACGAATTTCGAGTGGCTCAGCGGCGGCCCTTCTCCTGGAGCAGGCCGTGCATACGGTGGACAAGATCGCCTGGGCCATGAACGACGTGGCTCCCATCGCGGCGGTCGCCAACGGAGGTCGCGCGATGCGCACCGATGCGGGCAATGTCTATGACCACTACAACATCGCCTACGAGTACCCCGGTGGTGTGATCTGCCACATGGGCGAGCGTCAGTATCCCGGTCTCCATTCCGAGGTGGTGGACAGGGTATTTTGTGAGAAAGGCACCGTGGTCTGCCCAAACTCGCCGATGGTTCTGGCACCCGACGGGAAGAAGCGCATCTGGAGGCACCGTCCCAAAGCGGGCGAGGAAAGAAACATGTATCAGATCTGCCACAACGAGTTTTTCGCAGCCCTCCGCAAAGGGGAGATCATCAACACCGGCGAATACATGGCAAACAGCACCATGCTCGGCCTGTTGGGACGCGAGGCCGCACACACCGGCCAGCGCATCACATGGGATGAGATTTGGAACAAGACCCAGGATCAGGCACCCGACTCGCTCGCTCTCGGCGATGAGTTCGCCATCGCGCCCGTGCCAGTCCCAGGAGTTCACAAGCTTAGCTGAAACGGAAAATACCCGACACCGTAATCAAACCCGCCATCACCGCACCGCTGGATCCCGGCTTCCTGCCCGCGGTTGGATATAACCGCGAGTATTCCCAGGGCGTGAAAAAATCCGGGAAAGGGGTTCCTCTCGTCCTGGGATTGGAACGCGAAAACGGCCTCGTGTCCCGTTTTGAAACCACCGTCAACCCCGCCTCCATCGCCGAATCGATCCGATCTCGCCACACTCGGCCGCCGCGCCGCCCACGCGACTTTTTTCGATTCTCACTCCACGGATGCCTCCACACAGCTCATCTTCGGCATTGATCTCACACCAGACGAAACCCTCGACATCGTCGCCCACATCCGGAATGTACTTGCCAGGTTCCACTACGACGTCTGCCAAAAGCTCTCCGAACAACTCGGACAAATCTAGTGGAAATCATCATCCGAAAAGCCAAAGAGGATGCTTCCACGTCATCACCATGGGCATCGGCACGGTCATGGAGGCGCGCACCAACCTGCTCCTGGCATTCGGCGCGAACAAAGCAAGGGCGATCGCCGAAGCCGCCGCGAGCGCCCTCAAGCGCGCGGACTATTTCCGCGGGGTCTATGACAAAAAGCCGGACTGGCAAAAGGTCTGATCGTGCCTGAACCGAGAGGGCCGTAACGGCCGGGAGGCAAATAGGTTGCTGGCGAAACTTCCTATTGCACAAATCGGATAATTCGCCTTAGTCTCCCCTCCCGACTTTTCGTACGTCGGTTTTCTCTTATCACGCCTATGAATCCGGATCGCGCCACTCTCAATTTCCTGAATTCCTTCCCGGAAGACGCCCGCCGCAGGGGCGACATGCTCCAGAAGGACGGAGCCGTTACCCAGATTTTCGGAAACCACCTTTTCATCCAGGGTCGCGTGGAGGACGAGACCGGCACCCACCGCACCTCCCTCCGCCTCCAGGGAAACCGCTGGTTCGGCTCATGCACCGCCGAGGACGAACTCGTCTCCGGCGCCTGCCAGTATGCCACCATGATGGAGCGCATGCACCGCGGGGAGGATCTTCCGGAGTCCCCCAACGAATTCGACGACACCCCGGTGCTCGATATCATCGAGGAGAAGCTCGACCGCGAACTCGACGACAAGGAAGCGGAGTATGTCACGAAAATCGAAAAGCGTTACCGCCGCTACGTCATCGAGGGCGAGCTTCACGACCACGACATGGTCCGCATCAACCCGCGCTGGGAAATCACCACCTACGAGCCGCTCGAACTCTGGCCCATGCCGCCCGGCGACATCCTCGAGTTCTGGAACTTCCTCGCCTACGCATTTTACAAAAAGAAACTCCCCTACCCCGAGTTCATGTCCGCCATCACCGATCTGGCATCGGTGCAGAAGAAAATGGCCGAGTGGGAGCAGGAGCGCGAAGTCGCCGCCTGGTACGACCGCATCGAGCAGGTCAACGAACGCCCTCCGCAGGACGCCGCGGTGACGGTCAGCTTCCGCCTCGTTGCCACCATCAACGAGGCGCGCATGGAGATCCGCGAGGACAGGCCGAACGCGCAGTATATCCAACTCCGCGAGAAGTCGGACATCGATAAATACATTTCCCTCCACCAGGAAGGCGCCCTCCTCATGGACGCCTCCTCGCAGACACTGTGGGAGCATTATCTGGCTTTCTACAGGAAACACGGGGACACCACACTCGACTTCGATCAGGAGGAATCCTGCCGTTTCATGAACCGCGTGTTCCAGCAGCCCGCGCTCGAAGGCTATCTCGTCAACCTCGACGACCGCCCGTTCAAAGTCTCCGAGGAAGCCCTCTCCTGGACTTGCGAGGACGAGGCCTACGATCCGAATTCCTTCGCCATCCAGCTCGTCACCGCCTCCGGCGAAAACGTCTCCCACTCCGTCCGCCTGCTGCCAGGCCGCAAGGAACTCTACCAATCCGACGAAACCGTTTTCCCCGGCCCGCCACGCTGGCTGGAGGATACGGAGGTCATGCCCCGCTACCACATCCCGAGGAAAGTCATCGACTCCCTCGAAGGTGTGGAATTCCTCCGCAAAATCGGAGCCACCCTTCCGGAATCGCTCAAGAAACGCGTCGTCGATCTGGAGCTGAAACCCAAGCTGGAGATGAAACTTGTGGCCGGCCTCACCGCCGCGGAAACCGAGCACCTTGTCATCGACGTCACCGCCATCGAGTCCAAAGGCCGCCGCACCGAGCGACTCACCAAGGAAGGCTGGGAACTCGTCGAGCAGCAGCCGGTCAAAGGAAAGCAGCTCCTCCGTTTCGCCCGCGAGCCGCTTTATCCCGTTCCGCCGATTCTCGACGAAATGTCCCTCGCCTTCGATGAAAAGCTCGAAGCCTTCAAATCGCGCATCACCAAGCAGTTTCCGGAAAAATTCGCCGAGTGGGTGCGCTCCATGCCCCCGGAATCGAGCTGGATATCGATCTCCGCCTGAAATCCATTCTCGACGATCCTGTCACCGCCGCCGTCCGTTTCGAGGTCGTCGGGCAGGACATCGACTGGTTCGACCTCCGCATCGTCATCGACGTGCAGGGAGTCAATCTCTCCAAATCCCAGATCCGCCAACTCGTCGCCGCGCGCGGTGGTTACGTCCGCATGGACGATGGCTCGTGGATGCGCCTGGAGATCAAACTTGATGCCGACCAGCGCGAAGCCGTCACCCGCCTCGGCCTCGATCCCTTCGACCTCTCCGGGGAGACCCACCGCATGCACGCCCTCCAGCTTGCCGATCCGAAAGCCGCCGAGGTTTTCGATCCGAAGGCATGGGAGCGCATCAAAAACCGCGCCAACGACATCAAGCTCGAAGTCACACCTCCGCTTCCGGACGGACTCAACGCGACCCTCCGCCCCTACCAGATCGATGGCTTCCATTTCCTCGCCTACCTCTCGGAAAACAACTTCGGCGGCATCCTCGCGGACGACATGGGTCTCGGAAAAACCATCCAGTCCCTCACCTATCTCCTCTGGCTCTTCAAGCGCCAGAAAGACTCCGGCGGCCCGCACAAGCCGGCTCTCATCGTCTGCCCGAAATCCGTTCTCGATGTCTGGTATTCCGAAGCCGAGAAATTCACTCCGGAACTCAAGGTCAAGATCCTCAAGAACCGCGACGACATCGATGTTCCGCATATTCAGAACAACATCGACATGCTCGTTCTGAACTACGCCCAGCTCCGCGTCTGCGGAGAGGAGCTTTCCGGAATCAAGTGGCTCACCACCATCCTCGACGAAGGACAGCAGATCAAGAACCCCGACTCCAAGGCCGCCAAGTGCGCCCGCGAACTGGATTCCCAGAACCGCCTCGTCCTCACCGGAACGCCGATCGAGAACCGCCTTGCTCGACATGTGGTCGCTCATGGCCTTCGCCATGCCCGGCGTCCTCGGCAACCGCGCCTATTTCAAGAAGCGTTTCGACAAACGGAAGGATCCTCTTTCCCAGACACGACTCGCCTCGCGTCTGCGCCCGTTCCTGCTCCGCCGGACGAAGCTCCAGGTCGCCCAGGATCTTCCTCCACGGACGGAGGAAGAGGTCTATTCGAAAATGGAAGGCGTGCAGCTTGAACTTTATAAAAACGAGCTCAAACGCATCCAGAAGGCTCTTCTCGGACTCGACTCGGACGAAGCGGTCAAAAAGAACTCCTTCGCGATCCTGCAAGGTCTCATGCGCCTGCGCCAGATCTGCTGCCACCCAGGCCTCATCGATCCGAAATACCTCAAGGAGGAATCCGCGAAAATGGAATCCCTCTTCTACCTCCTGGACCAGCTCCACGAGGAAGGCCACAAGGTGCTCGTCTTCTCCCAGTTCGTTTCGATGCTCGACCTGATCAAGGCACGCCTCGAACTCGAAGCCCGCCCGTTCCACTACCTCACCGGCCAGACCAAGGACCGGAAAGGCGAGATCGAGCGCTTCCAGACGACCAAGGATCCGTCCGTCTTCATGCTCTCGCTGAAAGCGGGTGGTGCCGGTCTCAACCTCACCTCCGCCTCCTACGTCATCCTCTACGATCCATGGTGGAACCCCGCCGTGGAGAACCAGGCGATCGACCGGACGCACCGCATCGGCCAGAAGAACAAGGTCATCGCCTACCGCCTCCTCACCCGCGAAACCGTCGAGGAGAAAATCCGCATCCTCCAGCACCAGAAGACCCAGCTCGTCACCAACGTGCTAGGCGACGAAGGCTTCGCCTCCAACCTGGGCATGGACGATCTCCAGTTCATCCTCACCCACACCATGGACGACGAGGAAGAGGCGGAAGAGAAAAAGAAAGAAGAGGCTAAGGCCGCGAAAAAAGCAGCCAAGAAAGTCGGCAAGAAAAAGGCCAGCAGTAAGGATAACCTGTAGCTGCCGCGTCCCGCCGACTCCAGGGAAGGAACCGGGATTTCGAAATCGCGGTTCCCTTCCCTTGCTGGATTCGCGTTTCTCCGCCTCCTTGAACAAGTTCTCGCTGCGGAAGATGATGGGGACGACGAGGAAACTGCCATCAATCTCGGCAAGGCGCTGATAATTTCCGACTGACGGAAGAGGTAGCCACGCTTGAGTATCGGCAAGCACCTCATTCTTCCGGTTGGGCACAAGATGAATTTGGTTTAGACACCTCCCACATCTGCAAACCGAGTGACAAAGCTCGCGCCATGTCGAGGTCGAACGGGGCGTATTATAGGGTGTCAGGGGCTTACAGTTATCATTTCCTTACCTTACGCCATCACGTAATTACCTGTTTCCCGAAGTGTGGCATGATCCGTGTGTCGGTTGTTTCACCCCACCCACCGGCGCCCCCAACCCCCACCCCCCTGTCCCAATGAATAATTTTCGTGGAATAATTGTCCTTTCGTCTTTGATCGGCGTTTTTGGCTCGCTGCCCGTCGCGGGTCAGGATTTGCCCAGCTCGCTCAGCTTTACTTCGGCGGGTTCCTTCGGCTCACCGGTATCAAGCGGCTCCGATTCGGTGTTCCTGATCGATAACGATCTTACCAACGGCTATGAAGCGGGCTTCGACACCTATGGTGCGCCCTCGTTTCTTTCTCCTACCGGCCCGTCCGGTGCCGCGGCTTTCCAGTGGGGAGTGGCTGCGAGCGGCTCCTCATTTCCGCACACCAGTGCTCTGGCGTTCCTGCCAGAAACCGTCTCGGCCGCGAAAGCGGAGGAGTCTTTCAAGATCGCCACTCTTTTTTACCGCAACGGGACGATCAACGGTGGAACCGGGGTAAGCGCGGTGGATCTGGCGATGCGACTTTCGTTTTCCAGGCCCTCCGGAATGGCTCCGATCGACGTCCTGCTGCACGCGGATCTGATCAACACGCCCAACGGTAGCGATCCGGTGGCCAGCGCCGACATAGTATCCCTGCGCAATCCATCGACCGAAATCAACTTTAAGGATGGCACCGGTAACCGTTACTACCTGGAACTTACGTTTCAGGTGGATCAGGATACAATGGACGGAACCCTGTCAACCGCGGATCAATTCCACGTGTTCGAAGGCGGCGGTGGAACCGCAACGCTGCTCGGAAGATTCACAACGGAGCAGTATGTCTCCCCGGTGCCTGAGCCGTCCGCCGCCGGTCTTCTCGGGTTCGCGGTGGTGCTGCTGGCAGCCCGGAGGAAAAGGAACTGAGTCCCTCTGAGCTATCGGCTATAATTTCGCCTAGTGGTGTCCCTTTACAGCTCGCTCAGCGGCTTTCTGGAAAATTCCTCATCGCGCAGCTTTCGGAGGTATTCGAGATATTTTCGCTGGGCTTCGATGCTTTCGCCGTCCTTGACCGGAGCGGGTCTGCCTCCGGATGCGACGGGGGCGGGTGAGGCGGTGGTGTATTTTTTCCAAGGCCCGTAGGGAACCTGGCTTTCCTCGACGAAGCGCCAGTGGACTTTTTCTCCTGATTTCACGCCCAGGTAGTCGCGGATGGAAGGGGAAAGGTCGATTCCTGCGGAGCCGTTCTGGGTGGCTTTGGGGCGCTTGGTTCCGAAGACGTATTCGTAGTCGTCGGTGACCCACGGGCCGCAATCCTCCCACTGTGCGTAGCAACTACGCTTTTCATAGTAGATCTGGATCCAGCGACCCTTGAGAACGGTTTTCCCGGGAGCGGGGTTTATCCGCCTGAACCACGGGATCACCCGGGAGGCCTCCGGCTTGTGTTTGCCCCATTTCATCACGTCGTTGTAAGGGAGGGCGATGTAGAACGGGTTGAGCTTCGGGATGAAAGCTTTTGGCCGGAAGTCGCCGGTGGCGTGGTTGGCGATGCGGTTGGCAGGATTGGGATCGTCGTAACCACCGAAGTTGATCGCCCATTCCGTGTCCCAGGACGATTTGCAGTTCGGGGTGGGGTTGCGCGGGGTCGGTTGCTCGCCGCACCAGAAGATGGTGGCGGTGATGTGGGTTTTCCAATCGTAGAGAATTCGGGAGGACGGGGCGACCGGGCGAACCGGTGAGGCGGGGCGGCTTCCTGTCGGGATCACCACTCTCGGCGCACCCTCCCGCTGGGATTGCCCGCTGACATAACCGCACAAGGACAAACCGCTTATGACGGAAATGGCCGTGAACCGTTTGAAATAATCAGGCATTTTAAGAAATCAGACTTCGCTTGAGCCAATTGTTAGCTTATGAAGCGCACGGCTTCAAGAGAAAGCGGGCTGAGCGTAAGAACCCGCTCCTCCCCCGCGGGACGACCATCCCGGCCACCCAGATGAACTTTTTCACTACGGAAAAAACGAGCATGATCCGCACAATTTCGCTATTCCTCGCTCTCTCCACCCTGCTGGCCGCCGGTGAAAGCCGCACCTGGAAAAACACCGATGGCAGCAAGCATTTCGAGGCCGAGTTCGTGAGCCGGGAGGGGAACACGGTAACCTTGATCCGGGAGGACGGGAAAGAGCTCACCTTCGATCTCGACAAACTTCATGAAGAGGATCGCGGTTGGCTGAACCACGAACACCCCATTCCAGGCACTAACGGTAGCGGCCCGGAAGCAGAGGTAATGCCGGATGCCGACGCGATGTTCGACACGTTGAAATTCGGTGACGACCGCAACACGGTCAGCAAGAAGCTTGCTGCGAGCACGATCGTGGAGAGCGGAGTGGCGGGAGTATTCCAGGGACGCACGGGACTGAACGGAATCTACCGGACGAAGCACAAGATCGGCGGGCTCGTGTGTTTTCTGTTTTTCGACTGGACGGAATCCGGGCAACTCCAGGAGGTGACGCTGCAAACGGAGAACCGGATGTCGGAGGACTACGAGAAGATCCTCAAGCCCTGCTGGGAAGAGTGCATCCCCCTGATCACATCCCTGCATGGCAACCCGATGCAAAAGATGGGCATCCCGAAATCGACTTCACTCGAGGACGGACAGATGCTGGCTAGCCACCTTTGGAAACTGGAGCACGGTGGCACGGTGATGCTGGGAACGGCGAGAATGGGACGCGGCTACCAGGTGGTCGTGCGTTTCACTACGGAGAAATACGGGCAGGAGTGAATCTCCGGATCATTTCTCGGAAAGCTTCACCGCCTGATCCACGAGGGTGATGAAGTCGTAGCGATCCGCCACGAGATTTTCCGCTGCCGCCTCCCGTGCCAAAGCGAGCACCAACAGATCGTCGATCATCGGTTTCCCCTCCCCTCTGAGCCAGAGGCCGAATCCGCAAATCAAGGTGGCAAAGCTGGCATCATCGGAGGGTTCCTTTTCAGGATTGGCGACAAGATTGATCGGCGGTGCCTCGGTATCATCGACAGTCCATGTCAGGATGCCGGGTTCATCGTCATTCGCCGCCGTTTCGATGACGAGAATGATCGATTCGCCAGCGGGAATCGTGGTCTGGGCGGAGGGCGTGTCCGTTTTTCCCGCACCGGCGGAATAGCCGAGCAAGCGGTGGTCGGATTCGGAGGTCAGCTCCACGGAAACTTTTCTCTCCCCGTCGCGGGCACCCTGAAGGGAAACGAGAACAAGGTTTCCGGAAGGTCGCCACGGACAGGGAAGAATTTCCGTGGCCAGCGAGCAGCCCTTCCAGAGTGCGGCAGAACCTTTGGCCTTGAGCGGAAAGGCGTTCAGGAGTTCTTCGATCCTCACTTCCTTTGGAACGGGCATCCTGTCTTCCATCCTTACGGCAGTCGTGATGAGCGGAAGGCTGCGCTTGCCGGCCTCCAGTGGAAGTTTCATCACATTCCCGTCGCGGGACGCGGCTTCGATCCCCGGCTCGATCGGATCCGGGATGTGATTCGTCGTGGTTACCGGTTTGTCGCCCGAACGATCCGGAGACGGGATCAGCGTGAGTAGAAAAATGCCTCCGCCGATGACCGCGGCGGCGGCCAGGGGAATGTGCCAGGGTCTGCGAGCCTGTTTGTGGGACTTGAGTAGTTGGATTTTCCCGTCACGCGCGGCCTCCTTCGCAGCCCTGCGGATGTTTTCGCGGTGCCTGGGAAGAAGATGGTTCCCATCCCCGTCCAGCATGGATCTCAAACTGGAGCAAATGCGTTCCGTGTCCCCGAGGACGGCACGCAGGGCCTGGTCATCCGCCACGGCAGCCTCCACCGCAGAGACTTCCTCCGGGGAGAGTTCCCCCAACAGATATGCGGTCAGCCTTGGATCTTCCTGATGGAGTTTCATATCAGTGTCTCACCTCCCCCGGCATCATTTCACGAAGGCGCTTCAAGCCCGTATGGATCAGGAAGCCGATGTTTCCGGAGGTCAGGCCGGTGACTTCTTCGATCTCGGCATAGCTGAGACCTTGTTGGAATTTCAGCAAAATGACCTCCTTCTGGTTTTTCGAAAGCCTGTCCATGAAGCGCATGACATCGGTGACGGCCTCATCCTGCTCCGCCTGCTCATCAGGGGCAGGCTCCGTTCCCGCAACCTTTTGCCAGCGGATCTCGTCCAACGGCTCGACGCGCTTGTCCTTCCGGATGACATCGAGGCAGCGGTTCCGGCAAACGGTGAACAGCCACGTTTTAAGGTGCTCGCGCACCTTTTCCGGATCCTGTTTGCACAGGCGGATGAAAGTGTCCTGGACGACGTCGCGCGCCCTGTCGAGGTCATATAAGTAGGTTCTGGCATAGCCTGTAAGGGCGGATTCATGGTCGTTCACCGCTTGTTCGATGAATGCCTCGAAGTCTTGCGGCTGCTTCGGTTTCACGGACATTTCATCACTGCTGCCTTCTCCAACGCGCCGCTCCTCCCCCTTCTTAGGAATATTTTCCTCACCGGAAATCATCTGATGAAATATCCGAGGTGCTCCAGCTCCATGGCCAGATCCACGTTGTTCACGGTCACATCCGCCGGCACCTCCAGCATGATGGCGGAGAAGTTCAGAATCCCCTGGATGCCGCACGCGACCAGGCGGTTCACCACTTCCTGGGCGAAGCCGACGGGGACGCAGAGAATGGCCAGTTTCACCTCGTTCCGGAAAATGAAATCCTCCATTTCGGAAACGTCATGAACCGGGATTTCAAGCGTCCGCGCCCGCGCCTCCTCCGGGCGAGTGTCAAACGCGGCGACGACTTCAAAGCCTCCCTTCTGGAAACCCGGATAGCGTAAAAGCGCGGAGCCAAGATTTCCCGCTCCGACCAGAATCACCGGTTGCAAACGCTCGCGTCCCAACGCCTCCCGTATGGTCGTGATGAGATTGTCCACCGGATAGCCGAGTCCGCGCGTGCCGAACTGCCCGAAGTATCCGAGGTCTCTGCGAAGCTGGGACGGGGTTACTCCCGCCGCTTTGGCCAGAGTCGTGGAACTGACGGTTTCCTGATCCGTTGATTTCAGTTTCTGAAGACAGCGGTGGTAGATCGAAAGACGGTAGATCGCCTTCTTCGGGATATCGACCTTCTCGGGTTTATCGGCGTCGGTATCCACGGCAAGGGTATTTAGAGATTCTCGGGTTTCTGGAGGAGTGCGGCGACCCGATTCAGCAGAACGCCGGCACCGCCTCCATCGACGACCCTGTGGTCGAAAGTGAGAAGCAGCTCGGCCTCCGTGGCAGGGAGGAAGGCCTCCACCTGATCGCTCCAGACGGGTTTCTTTTTCCCAGCGCCGATACCCAGGATGAGGGTCTCGTTGGGCAGCGGGATGGGAGTGCCGGTGGTGAGACCGAAGGTTCCGAAATTGGTGACCGTAGCGATGCCTCCGCTGGAATCGTCCTCGGTGAGTCTGCGGCGACGGGCGCGATCGACAAGGTCGTCGTAGTCGGCGATCAGTTCGCTCAAGGATTTCCGGTCAACTTGCCTGACGGTGGGAACCACCACCCCGTCCTCCACCTGCACGGCGACACCGATGTCAAATGAGCGTGGGTGGACTACTTTCTCGCCGATCAGGTAGCCGGCAGTCATCGGTTGCTCGGCGAGAGCAAGGGCGAGGGCGCGGAGGAGATAGAGCGTCAGACCGGGTTTCGGATTCTGCGCGCGACGGTGGTCGAGCACCCGGTCGAGAAGGACGGGAAGGCCGACGGTTGCGAGAGGTCTCGTCCAGCTCCGGCGCATGGCATCGGCGACGGCCATACGCATGGGTGATGCGGCGACGCTCGGCCACTCGTCGAGGTAGTCGAGGAACCGTTCGAGATCCTCCACCGTGACGCGTCCGCCCGCGCCGGTTCCGACGATGGCCGAAATATCGGCCTCGCGCAGACCCATGTCGTTCATGCGGGCACGCATTCGCGGGGAAATGTAATGGGCGCCCATCACGCCGGTGGGAACCGGCAGGCCTTTCACGCTGGGGATGATGCTCGGATCCTCCTCATAGGAATCCCCGTCCAGGGCGAAGTGGAGATTTTCCTCCTTATCGTCCTTCTGTTCGGGCTGCGAATCCTTTTTCGCATCCAAGGACTCGGTGGTATCGACACCCGTTCGCGCGACCTCCTCCTCGGTCACCTCCAGAAAACCGAGCAATGATCCCACGGAATATGAGACGCCTTCCACCGCCCTGATCTCCGAAACGACGCCATCACAAAGCGTCGTGACTCCCATCACGGCCTTGTTGGTTTCCACCTCGATGATTTCCTGATCCGTTTTCACGGAATCCCCCACCGCGACATCCAGGCGGATGACCGTTGCCTCGGCGATGGATTCTCCGAGCTGTGGCATCAAAATTGGAACGGTAGGCATGATACTAGAAAGATAGTAGTTTTCTCAGAGCTTCACAAATCGATTCGGGCGTCGGCCGGTGCGCCGCCCAGAGCTTGGGATGGTAAGGGACGGGAGTATCACGCGCGTTGAGACGCTGCGGCGGGGCGTCGAGCAGATGAAAGCCTTCTTCGGTGACTTTCGCGACCACTTCCGCAGTCACACCGCCCCATGGAAACGCCTCGCCGAGCGCGAGAAGCCTTCCGGTCCGGCGACGGATGCAAGGACGGTATCGAGATCGAGAGGTTTCACGGAACGGAGATCGACGACTTCGATTTCGTAGCCATCCGCCTGCAGGCGGTCGGCGGCGCGAACGGCCTCGTGAACCATCGCGCTGTAGGTGACGACGGTCGCGTGTTTCCCGGGTCTCGCGATCCGCGCCTGGCCGATGGGAAGATGATCTCCGTTGATCCTTTTCGATTTCAGCCAGCGGTAGAGGAACTTGTGCTCGCAGTAGAGGACCGGATCGTCGAGTTTCACCGAATCGATCAGCATGTGGTAGGCGTCCGAAACGGTGGCCGGTGTGACGACCACCAGCCCCGGATACTGGGCGTAGATGCCTTCCATGCTCTGGCTGTGGAACGGCCCGGAGCCGGGGGTGCCTCCGGAAGGTAGCCGCACGGTGATCGGGATGGGCATGCCGGTGCGGTAAAAATGCGTCGCGGCCTGGTTGACGATCTGGTTGAAAGCGATGGAGGAAAAGTCCGCGAACTGCATCTCGATGATAGGCCGCATCCCCTCAATGGCGGCACCGACCGCGAGACCTATCATCGCGTCTTCGGAAATGGGGCAGTCGAAAACGCGGTTGGGAAACGCATCCGCAAGACCTTTCGTGGCTTTGAACGCGCCACCGAAAGTTGAAATATCCTGACCGTAGAGAAACACCCTTTCATCCTCGCGGAGCAATCTTTCCTGAGCCTCGCGGATCGCATCGATATAAGTCACACTCACGTTGCTGCTAGTGGGAAATTTGGTTGAAAGCGCTGTCCAGTTCTTCCCGATAGGGATCGGGCAGAGGCTCCTGTTGCGCTTGGGCCACGGCCTTCTGCACGTCCTCCGCGATCTCGTCCTGCCAGGCAAGAATTTCATCCGCGGTGGCGAATCCGCCTTCGACGAGCTGCCGCATCGCGACCTCGATGCAATCGCGCCCGTAGTGACCGCTGCGAGCGGATTCCGGAACGTATGAACCGTCGTCGTGCTCACCATGACCACCGAGCCGGAGAAGGTGGGCGACGATCATCTGAGGGCCGCCTCCCTCGCGCGCGAGCCGAACGGCCTCTTAACGACCGAGGCGCAGGCCAGCAAGATCCGTCCCGTCCACTGAGAAACCGCCTATGCCGTAACCCTTCGCACGCTCGACAAGATCCGCACAGGCAAACTGGCGACTATTCGGAGTGGAGTAGGCGAACTGGTTGTTCGCAACCACGACGACCATCGGCAGTTTTTCGACAGCCGCGAGATTCAGACCTTCGTGGAAAGCGCCCGTTGAGGTCGCACCGTCGCCCACGGAAGTCGCACCGACACAACCGTCGAGGGTTCCTTTGAGACGTTTCGCAAAAAGCATACCGGCAATCAGCGGAACCTGCGCTCCGAGGTGGGAGATCATCGCAGGCATTCCCATTTCCGGACGGCCGCGGTGTATGTTCCCGTCGCGACCTTTCATCGGCCCCTCCACCGAGCCGAGATACGTTCTAGTGCAATCGATCAGTGGCTCGCCAAACGCGGTGCGTCCCGCCTGATCGCGGATCAGCGGGGCAAAGCAATCCCGCCCCTGGATCAAGCGATGTCCCCAGCGAGGCGCTGATCGCCTCCTGTCCCCTGCCAAGATACACGCCACCGACGATTTTCCCTGCCTTGTAGAGACTCGATAGTTTGTTCTCCAGAATCCTCGCCTTGAGCATGGATTGGAAAGCGGAGCGCAGGAAATCGCCGCCCACTGGCATGCGCAGGATTAAAGGCTTTCTCTTCCGCACTGGGCACGGGCGAATCTTAAAACGCCCCGCGCGAAACCTGCAACCGCTTTCGCAGGAAAGGTAATGACACCTGCCGGATGAGAATACTGGAGTGGTTTGACCGAGAAAACACCGCGAGATTGGCATTTCCGACGGATGCGGTTTAGAGACGAACTCCTTGTTCCGCTCCTCAGGTTGAATTACGCCCGGAAACCTGTTATCGTTCCGATCCGATGTCTGAGCTACCCGGCAAAATGATGACATCCGGAGATCCACCCACGAGTAGCCAATCAATGCAGCAACCCCGTTCCAACCTCCTGATCTTGTTTATGGCAATGGTCGGCTTCCTCCCCGCAGCGGCTGAGAATTACTGGCAGATCGGACTGGATTTTTCTAAAAATGGCGGACTGGAGCTGGTTTCCGCGGATATCATCGCACCTTCGAAAAAGACTCCGCGTACGCCAAACCGTAACGGAGGGTATTTCAAGATCCCCGTCAGGATCGTATGGCTGGATGGGGCGGGAGCGGAGCTTTCCTCCACGGAGACTGTCATCGCACTGGGGACTCGGACACCGGTCACTGAGAAGTCTGCCAGCCCGGGAATTTTGCTACCGAAGGAGCACGTGGTTCTGCGTGTTCCCGGCCCTGCTGCCGCCGAGCAGATAAGGATTTCCCGCATAGCGCCCCCCGAAGCGAAAACCGCAAAGGCCATGCCCGCTCAGACAGAACCCGCACTGAAGCGGAGACTTCACATTTCCGCTGACACGGATTGAGGAATTGCGCTTCAGTCCTCCGCCCGCTCCCCTGGCGGTCACGAAGATCCGCGATACGGGACCGGATGGTAGTCGGCTGGTTCTCGTCGTCATGGGTGACGGATATGTCCAGTCGGAGCTGGATAGCGGGAAGTTCGCACAGGATACGGTTGAAACCCTGGCCGCCTTCGAGACCGCCAGCCCGTGGGATCAGATGCTGAACGCGACGAACGTGTATCGCATCGATGTAGCCAGCAACCAGAGCGGGGCGGATTTTGAAAACGCCGCTCCCGGCGCGGGCGGGGTGCTCAGAGACACCTTATTTTGACTCGGCATTCTATACGGCGGGCATCCAGCGGCTACTAACCCCATCCGCGGCTGGCGAAGCCCGGGCGCGGGCGGCGGCGGACAGCATGGTCGGGGTGGGAGTATGGGATCAGATCATAATCGTGGTGAACTCGCCCGTTTACGGTGGTGCCGGAGGACTCCTTTCCGTGAATTCCACCAACCCGAGCGGCCGGCTTATTCCCGTACACGAAGTAGCCCACTCCCTGGCCGGCCTCGCGGACGAGTACGATACTCCGACTGAAATCTACAACGGCCAGGCCATCTCGGAACCCAACGTGGACACAAACCCGTTTTCTCCGAAATGGAGTGCGTGGATCGATTCACCTACGCCCCCGCTCCCCACCCCGGATATTTCTGCCTATGGGAATACCGTCGGGGCGTTCCAAGGGGCGCGATACATCAGAATCGGAGTCTACCGGCCCTGGCGCGCGTGCCGGATGAGGTATCTCAATTCCGATTTCTGCCCGGTCTGCAAGGAACAGCACCTGAAAACGTTTTTCTCCACAGTCCCTTTCACGGAGTCAGTCTCGCCCGCCGCCTCCACCACGGTTTCCGTTTCGAGCGTCCGGTCGTTCACGGTCGATTCCGTCCCGATAGACGGCATCAGCTACGAGTGGTTTGTGAACGGAGTGAAAATTCCGGGCGCGGAATCGGCCACGCTCTCCAGGACTACCGCCCAGCTACCGGCACCGTCCCAGCAGGTCTCGGTAAACGCCCGCTACTCCTCCCCGATGATGAGATCCGGGCAGCCTTCCGATTCATTTTCATGGACGGTGAAAAACACGGGTGTCACCCCGGCGGGGACTCCGCACTGGTGGCTTGCCGCCCGCAACATCGGCACAGCCGCGGGAAACGACCGGAACGACCATGACAACGACGGACAGCCGACCGCCGCCGAATATCTTGCAGGGACGGATCCGAACAACAGAAGCTCGGTTCTGAAATTCTCCACGGCGAATATCGCGCCCACAGGTGGCGTCCTCAGGTTTCAAACCATTCCCGGTCGCCGCTACCGATTGGAGCACTGCCTGAAGCTCGACGACTGGATGCCGGTTCCCGGATTCGATAACATCGATGGCACCGGCGGATCCGTCAGCTACACGCTGCCGGGTTCCACTGAGACCAGGCGCTTCTATCGAATCGCCGTATGGATTCCGTGAAACGTTTGCCCCGCTGTCTTTCCCCGCTACCGTAGGTTCAGAATGATCGAACTCTTCGCAGACCCCACTCCCGGACGGATATCGTATTTTCGGGAAATCCTTGAGGCGGAAGGGATCCGCACCTTTGTGCGCAATGAGAACATGTCCGGCACCGAGGGCATGATCCCCATTTTCCATCCCGGTCTCTGCATCGTGAACGACTCCGATTTGGAGCGCGCGAAGCAACTCATCGCCGAGAACCAGCCTTCCGACATTTCCGATACCGCGCCGGAGATCACTTGCACGGCCTGTTCGGAGAAAAATCCGGGGAACTTCGCATCATGCTGGAATTGCGGGGCGGAGCTGCCAGTGTAGCCCCATCGCCTTGACCACGTCACAAACAGCATCCCCCCACCCCGCTCTTGGCATCGACTACGGGGACGCGCGAATCGGTGTGGCTGCGACCGATGAATTCGGGATCATGGCGCATCCGGTGGAGACCGTTCCGGTGGACGGCGGGCATTCGATCAGCCGCATCTGCGAACTCGCCGCGATGCGAAAAATCGAGACACTCGTCGTGGGGTTGCCGCTCCGGCTGGATGGCTCGGAGGGAAGCTCCGCGGAAAAGGTCAGGAAGTTTTCAAAAAAACTATCCGATGCGCTTCCGGCCATTCCGATGGTCTTCGTTGACGAGTCCTACACCACCGTGACCGCTTCCGAAAAACTTCGGGACGCCGGGAGAAAAACACATAGACAAAAGGGCATCATCGACCAGGCGGCGGCTGTGGAAATACTCAACCTGTGGCTGGAGGAAATCCAATGAGGTTGAAACTCACCATCGCCTACGACGGACGCCCGTATCTTGGATGGCAATCGCAGACAGGCGGAAATACCGTCCAGGATTTTCTCAACGGCGCGCTGGAGGCGGTGGCCGGACAACCGCTGAAGATCCAAGGATCGGGGCGCACAGATACCGGAGTCCACGCGCTTGGCCAGACCGGGCATTTCGATGCGCCCGCTGACACCACGATGAATCCCTACAACTGGGTTCCCGCACTCAATACCAAACTCCCGGCCACGATACGCGTGATGGGATGCGAGGAAGTGCACGCTGATTTTCACAGCCGGTTTTCCGCCAGGGAGAAAATCTATTTCTACGATATCTGCACTGATCCGGTGCTTCCTCCGCTGCGGGCCGGACTGGCGTGGCACCTGCCCCGGCTTCTGGACGCGGACGCACTCCGGGAAGCCCTCGGGCTATATGTCGGCAAGCACGACTTCCACGCGTTCGCCGCCTACCGGGGGAATGAAACGGAGGACACCGACTACTCACGCACGATTTTTTCCGCCGATCTTGAGACCCTTCCGGACGGTTACCGAATCCGCTACCGTGGCGACGGCTTCCTTTACAAAATGGCGCGTATGCTCACCGGCTCCGCGATGAAGGTGGCACAAGGCCGCCTGCGCCTGGATGATTTCGCCACCTACCTTGATCAGCCCTCCGGCCTCCCGTTCGGCAAGGCTCCTCTCTGCGCTCCGGCGGACGGACTTTATCTGGAGAAAGTCATTTACCCATGACACCACTCATCGCCTTCGATGCCGCAGGAACCCTTTTCGAACCGGCGGAGCCTGTTGCATCCGTTTACGCCGGGTGCTTCGGTTCTCACGGACACCGGGTTGCGGAAGCCGATTGGAAAAAGGCATTTCTAACCGCCTTTTCGGAGACTCCCGATCCGACATACCCGGCTCCAGGCGATGGCGAGGCAGTGGAAACGGAATGGTGGCGCGCCGTCGTGGCGAATGCGGCGACAGCCACCGGCTTTGATACGGATTGTGGGGATTTCGCCGGGATCTTTGACGAACTGTTCGATCATTACGCGGCAGGCTCGGCTTGGAAGCTTTTCCCGGAGACCGTCGAAGTCCTGCAAGCGTTCCGGGAAGATGGAGTGAAAATGACCGTGGTCTCAAATTTCGATTCACGTCTCTGCCGGGTTCTCGATGAACTCGGGATACGCCGTTTTTTCGATCACGTTCTCACCTCAGCGGATGTGGCAGCCCGAAAGCCGGATCCCGCGATTCTTCTGAAAGCCATCGAACTCACCGGCGCGAAGGCGTCCACCTGCTGCCTCGCGGGCGATTCCATATCCGCCGACGGTGGAGCTGCAAGAGCCTGTGGGGTCAGGTTCTTCCACATCGACAGACCGGGATCGGATCTTTCGGACTTCAGGAAATGGCATACCAGTCAACGCTTCTAACGGCGGTCTCCCTTTAGTCATGCCTCCCTCTCCCGAATCCGCAGCCGAGGACTACTCCCAGCAATCCCGCACCTTCCGGCTGGAGCTCGCGAGAGCCCTGCCGATGGGATTTATTGAAACGGCGATAAGCACCTTCGCGATCTTCATCGCGATCCGCGTCTTCGATCTGCCGATCTGGATGAAGGCGTCGATCATTTCCTCTGGAAGCGCCGGGCTGCTGCTCAGTCTGTTCGTCGTCCAGTTCGTCCGCAGACACGGATATTCGGTCAACAATGTGGTCGCCGCCCTCTGGAGTATCACGACCCTTGGGTTCGCGATGGCGGCACTCGCCAGATCCAGTGGCACGCTTTTCTTCATCGGGCACCTCCCTCGCCTGCCTCACGCTTGCCGCCGGCTCCCCGCTGATGGCGCAGATCTACCGGAAACATTTTCCGAATGAAACGCGGGGACATCTTTTCTCTCTAACAGCACTCACCCGCGCCTGCGCCGGTGCGCTTACCGGGTGGCTCGGCGGACTGTGGATCGAGAGCCAGGGCTTTCCCGCCCTCTATTCCGCCTACGCCGCCTGCACGTTTCTCATGACGATCTGTGTCTGCTTCATGGCACCCGTCCATCTGAGGAAATCCAACCGTATCAGGTGGTTCGATGCCTTCAGCCACGTTCGGGAAAACGCCCCCTTCCGCAAGCTGCTTATCGTCTGGATGCTGCTGGGTCTGGGCAATCTGATCGGCTGGTCGCTCTTTGTGGAATACATCAGCGATCCCCTATACGGGTTTGATTTCGATGCGGGCAAGGTCGGACTGATCACGAGCACGATCCCGATGCTGGCCTTCATCGTATGCGTCGTCCCCTGGGGAACGGTTTTCGACCGCATGCCATTCTACCGCGTCCGGGCGACCGTGAACCTGTTCTTCCTCGTCGGCATCCTGGTTTACTACCTCGGCGGGGGGATGGCCGGGCTGTGTATCGGCATCGCCTTCCATGGAGTTGCGCGCGCGGGCGGCAATATCATCTGGAGCCTCTGGACCACCCGCTTCGCCCCGGCTGACAAGGTGATCGAGTTCCATAGCGTCCACACGTTTCTAACAGGGGTGCGCGGAGTCTTCGCGCCGCTGATCGCGTTCACGGCGGCGAACTATCTGGGGCCGGGATGGGTGGCATGCGGATCGGGTTTTTTGATCGTCCTTGCGACTTTGCTCACCCTTCCCGAGCTGAAGGCGGAGGCCGGACGGAATTAGTCCTGGGAGTGGAGCCAGTTCCAGATCGCCTCGTATTGCTTGGAGGCATCGCCGTCGAGTATGTCGCCGCGCTGGGATTTGTTGCCATCGGCGTATCGCGGCATCTTGCTGCCGGGCATCACGCCGCGGGATGATCCATCCAGCGGTAATAATAGCCTTCCCGGAGGCGGCGGGGAGTGAGCTCGAAATTCACGGCGCCGACCTCAAACGCGGCGGTGGCTTTCATTTCTCCGATCCCGTGACATGTCGTGCAGCCGAAGCCTTCCGCCCCGACAAGATTTTTCCCTATCTCGACAAGTTCCGGGTCTGTTTCGATATCCTTCGGCCCGCTCGGTTCAAATCCGTGGAGACGCGAAAGACCCTCCGCAAGCGGGGTGGCGTAGGCTCCGAAAACCGGCATGCGGGTGCCCAGCCATGGTCTCGGACTTGGCTCCGCAGTCCCGTTGAGCATGGACTCGATGTAGGATGTGTAGAGCATCTCCCCGACAAAAGTAAGCTGGGGACGACTCTGATCCACGCGCTCGTCGAGATTGCCGATGTGATCCGCTAAGTGTCTGGTGGTGCCATGGACGGAGCTCAGAAGCGACGATTCATCATCAAGCGCGTGACAAGCGGTGCAGTTTTTCGCCTCCATCTGGCGGCTGGCGAATTCGGAGGCGCTGTCCCGCTTCAGCGGTTCGCTTCCTGTTTTGGAAAATGCGACGAGGCTTTCCCTGTCTCCTTCCGCGAGATTCAGGACGGGCAGTTCCGAGCGTTTGTCACCCTCGGCGACACAGCCGGTGGCACTCCAGTCCGCCTTGAAAACAGCTTCCAGACCGGGTGCGGTGGAAACACCGCCCGGTAGCCCCGGATGGCAGGTTCCGCAATGCAGGCTCTCGGCCACGGCGGCTCCGCGGGTGGCATCCCCGGCCGGGAAATCGTAGTCCATTTTGGTCTCCTTGCCTTCGGACTCACTGCGCAGGAAAGCCGCGATGGAATTCGCCTCCTCATCCGACATCTGGAAATTCGGCATGCCGGTGAAGGGATGGTAGGCCTCGGGTTTTTTCAAATACGCGACCAACTGGCCGGGGAGAAATTTCGAGGCGACATTGTTGAGCGGGACGCGGCGGCTGTCATCTTTAGCGGCCTCCGCGTCGTCCGCGGGATAGTGGCATGCCACGCAACCGAGCTCGTGGAAATGGACTCCGCCGGCCTTTGCCAGGGACGCGTCCGGCTCGGGTGTTTCGGGAAGGCCGATTTTTGATGACGCAAGATAGGCTGCGAGATCGGCCGCTTTCTGGAGACCTTCCGGAGTCTTCGGATCGACAAGTTGCGGCATGTGCGTGGTCGGTTTCAGGGCTTTCGGATCGGCCATCCATTTTTTCAGCCAGTCTTCGGTAACTCGCTCCCCGGCTCCGGCGAGGATCGGGCCGATCTCACCGGTCTCCGGCATGGGCGTCGCGCCGAAACCCGCTTCGGGGGTGTGGCATTTCGCACAATTCTGCTCGGTGAAAGCCATGCGCCCGTGCCGCCGGGATTCGCCCAGTTCCGCGGCTTCGCCCGCCTCCGTGCTAAAGACGGTGGGCGGAATCGTTTGCCGTGGCAGCTCCTCTTCCTCCCAATACAGCCGGAAACTCGCGCTGCCGTCTTCCGCACTGGTGTAGCTGACGGTAATCTCGTGAAGTCCGGGATTCAGGCGGAGGCGTTTTGATTTTTCCGTTCCGAGGGTGCCCTCTTCCGCCACCGCTTCCTTGCCCCCGACCGTGAGACCGGCTTTGCCCTGACCTTCAAAGGAAAAATAGAGCCTGCGGCGCTCTTTAAGCTCAATATTACCGGTCCAGACCACCTCGAATTTTCCCGGCTCCAGGAAAGGGGTCGGCGCCTGACCGCCGGAACCGACACGGCTGCCAGACGATCCAGGCGGACGTCGGTTTTGCCGTTCTGGGTAAAAGTGGCGGTCAACTCCGCGTTCGCGGAACCGACCAGGAGGGCTGTGAGGAATAGAAAACCGCGCATGGTGTGCCGTTGAATGTCTTATTCAGGGTAAACGGTTGTGTGAATTTCGCTGTTCAGGATTTCGCCTTCGGTGTCCTCAAGATCGTAGCTGATTTTGAGCGACATGGAGGGCTTCATCCCTTCGATGACGAGATCGACGGTCTTTTTGTCGGCGGAGAGGGTGGCGGACTCGATCTTGATCGTATCGCGCTTGTGATGGTTTTTTGATTCACTTTTGAGAGCTTTCTCCATGATTTCCTTTTCAGGATTGTCCACGGAAAATTCGCCGGAGCCGTATTGCGGGCCGCGAACGTAGTCCCAGCGTTGACCCGAGAAGCTTGTCGGATCCTCCGCCAGTTCCGCATCAAGTTCCACGGGAAAGGTGATCTTCACTCCCTTGTCGGTGAAATCAAGTTTCTCGGGAAGCATTAGGCCGACGTCCTTGTTGTAACGGATTCGCTGGAACGCGCATTCGCTTGCGGCGTTCGTCTGCCAGCCGCGGAAACCGAGGACGTAGAGAGACCCGTCCTGGTGGAAACGCGCACGCATGGCGGAGGATTGGAGGGTGGCGGGGATCTTCACCACACCTGCCTGGAGGTGCCCGTTGGCCTGGACGGGAAGAACCCGGTAGAGGCTGGACTGACCGTAGGAAAGATGGATCATTTCTCCGGTTTCCAGGCCGAATTCCGCATGATCCGGCACCCAGATCTGCGAGCCGCCGGAGTTGTCCACATCCATCGGGAGATAGACCAGCGGCGGGGTGTAGGGCGCGTCTGTCAGGAAATGGCGGGAATCCTCCGTTCCGAAGAAGACGGGTGTCTCCTCCGCTTTCACGAAGTTGATCTTACAACAAGGCTGCCACGTTCCCTCGTTCTCGCCGGTGGTGATCTCGCCGTGCGGGCCTATGCCGATGCCACCGGGGGCGCGGAGACCCGTGGCGATCACCTCGAACTTTTTCCCGTTAGGGGAAATCTTGGCAACGATGCCGTGGTGCGGGAGGATTTTATCAAAGCCACGACCGCCGCCGCGAACCGGAGCCGCCTTCGCGAAGTAGAAGTTCCCTTCCTTGTCCGTCTGAAGATCGAATGCGAACTCATGGAAATTCGGGGAAACATAGACATCGCGGTTGAAGACCTTGAAGTAATCCGTCTCCCCGTCGTCATTCAGGTCGATGAGCTTCGTGATCTGATCACGGCCGTTCACGTAGATTTCCCCGTCAACGACTTTCACGCCGAGTGTTTCGAAAAGACCGGCCGCGATGCGGCGCCATTTGAATTCCTTCCAATCGCCTTTCAGGCCGCTGACCACCCACACGTCGCCGTTCCAGGAGGAGAGCGCCGCGGAATCCTCGTCGATGAAATCGAAGCCGCCGAAACGGAGGTTCGCATCCCAGGGATTTTCCGTTGGGAGTGTTACGAGATCGGTGACATACGGATCCTCGTCGTTATCAGAAACCTTGCCCTCCGTGGTGATCGTCTCCGTCCAAATGCCGGGGCCTCCCGAGGTGAGAGCTGCAAAATCGGGTTCCGCGCCCGGAGTCGGCTTGTCGCCTTTCCCAATGGCAATGCGGGCGACCAGTTCGCCGTCTCCCTTGGGAATCTGCGCGAGGAGACGGTTCGGATTCTTGGGATCCGCCGCCAGCTTGACGCCATCCGTGGAAACGACACCGAGGCCGTCCGCGGACTTCGCAACCGACATATCGCCGCCAACGGTGAACTCGCCTTTCTCATCGGCCACCACCAGGGTGAGAGCTTCTTTCCGTGAGCCGAATTTGAAAGAGCGGGTCACGGTATCACCGGAGAGTCCGAGATTTTCCAGTACTTCGGTTCCGTTCACGGTGTATTCCAGGACGATGGTTTTCCCATGGCGGTAGTGGCCGGTGAACGCGCCGTGGGGAATGTCCCCGTGGCCTTTGATCTCGCGCTTGTCCTCGAAGGAGCCGCTTTCATCAGCCCAGCCGGAGGTGGTGTCCGTGACAAGAAGGGCGTCCTTGTTTCCAAGGCTCATGAGTTTTCCGTGCGCACCGGTCCACGGGGTGCCTCCCCATTCGATGCCACCTTTGTAAACGGTGGATAGCCGGAGGGTCTCCGTATCGTAAAGGGCGCGCCATCCTTCACCGAGATCCACTGAAAGGCCTTTGATCGCACCGGTGCGCTTCTTGCCTTCGTAGTAGTCACCGAAAGTGTTCATCCACGCGGGACCCACATCCATCTTTTCATACCAGTTTTGCGCCATGAGCGGCTGGGCGAGGACGGTTGAAACCGCCAGGAACTTGCTGAGTTTTTGCATACGAAAGGATCTTACGGAGCCTTCGGCTTGCGTCTAGCATGTAAATTCGGAAAATCCGGAGACCGGCAGTGTCTTGATCGGTCACCTGCCGGAGTGCTTACAAATTTTCGAGACTTTCCATTCCCACCCCGGGGCGCAAAACTGACCGGAGTTACCCACATTGCGATGGGCGGGCATATATTCCGTTCTGGCATCGCATGGCACAATTTCACCCATGGAAAAGACCGAATCGAAAAACCGAAGCCCTGAATCCACCGGCCGTTGGCGCCAAATCCGGATCAATGCGTTGATCTGCCTGGCGGCTGCTTCAGTTATAGCCGCGTTGATTGCTTTCGATTCCACGCGGCTTCAGCGATTTGAACTGTGGGCGGGAGACGAGCTGACCGACAATCGCGGTGGCGGAACGGTGGATGAGCGGCTGGTGCTGGTTGCCATCGATGATGCTTCTCTCAATGTTCTCGACCACGTGTTTGAAGAGGAGGTTCTGGAATCCCCGGAGCTGGATGCGATGAGCTATGGGTATCCGTTTCCCCGCTCGGTCTGGGCTGCTTTGACGCAGAAATTGATCGATGCGGGCGCTGCGCTTGTTGTTTACGACGTGGTTTTCAGCGGTGAGGGAGAGGGCGACGCCGCATTCAAAGCGGTCATAGAGGCAAACCCGCGGAAGGTCGTGATTGCCAGTGACATCGTCTATCCGGAGCTTGCCGGCCAGCAGGGAGGCACGGCGTTACCCTTCGTTATGCTACCGTCGCCGACGGTGATCGAGTCGGACGACCCCATGGATCCCCGCATAGGATTGGCGAAGTTTTTCCCGGATCCTGACTCAAAAGTCCGGGCGATGCAGGGGGCGATGCGAATTTATGAGCACGAGAGTGTCCCTTACAGGCATTCCATGGCCATCGCTGCGCTGAAACAGACCGATCCGGAAGCGGAGATCGAGCATTTCGGCGTGCAGCAGCCGATACGGTTTCCCGATTTTTCCGATGGAAGCGGAACGTATGCGCCGATCTCGCTGCACACCCTGTTCCTCAATGAGTTCTGGGAAAAGAACTACGGCGGCGGCGAGTATTTCCGGGACAAAATCGTTTACGTGGGGGGATCCTCGACCACGCAGTTTCACGACGAAGTGAGCATTCCGATTGGCACGATTCTCGGGGTGCAGTTGCAAATGTCGGCTTTGGCTGCAGCCAGCAGTGGCGAGTATCTACTCAATCGTCGGGAAAAACGGACAGATTGTTTCCGTGTTCCTGATGGCGCTGGTGGTGTTCGGGATCGCCTTCATGTTGCGCCGTCCCCTGCTTGGTTTGCTGATCCTATGCGGATGTGCCAGTGCGTACCTGGTGCTGGTGCCGTTGCTGTATTTCAGCCAATCGCTTCTCCTGCCTTCCGCAGCCCCGCTGCTGACCCTGGTGCTGGCGGGGATGGGTGTTTACGGCAGCCGGTATGCGATGGAGCGGCTTGAAAAGGCGAAGTTGCGGAGGGTTCTCGAACGGCAGATGTCGAAGGAACTTGCCGACCACATCCTCAGCATGCCCGAGGGCTATTTCCAATCCCTGCCCGGTGTCCGCAAGCCTGTGACCATCCTGTTTTCCGATATCCGTTCTTTCACCAGCCGCTCTGAAAAAGATGATCCGGTGGAGCTGATGACACAGTTGAAGGAGTATATGAATGCGATGGGGAAAATCGTTTTCGTAAACCAGGGAGTGGTGGACAAGTTCATCGGTGATGCGGTGATGGGTGTGTGGGGTCTCTTGCAGGCCGACCGTGAGGAGGAGGATGCCCGCTCCGCGGTTGCCGCGGCCGTGGCGATGCAGCGAAGCCTTCGTGAACTCAACGAGAAGTGGGAAAAGGAAGGGCGGGAGCCGTTCCATATCGGGATCGGCCTGAACCACGGCGATGTGATCTTCGGCATGATGGGCTCGGAAGAGAAGGAGGAGATGACGGTGATCGGCGATGCGGTGAACCAGGCCGCGCGGATCGAGGGGCTGACGAAAAAATTCGGTCAGGGAATCATCATCGGGCCGCGTGTTGCGGCGAAAATGGATGGACTGGTTCCGCTGAGATCGCTGGGAAGGATACGGACTTTCGGCAAGGATGAGGCGGAGGAATTGTTCGCCGTCCTTACCGAGCTCCCCGGGGAACAGACCGACGCCCAGGTTGACTGGCTGAAGAGATACAACAGCGGGTTGGAAGCTTTCCAGGCGGGTGATCTCGAAAAAGCCCGGGAGTATTTGGAAGCCTGCCACGAGGAGAATCCCGACGACCTCACCTGTTCAATGTATCTTGCGGCGATTGAACGCGGGGACGACCAGGGGGATTTGATACTTACCGGGAAGTAGTGCTGATGGCGGCCTCTGAGCTTCGAGCCGATGGCGCGGATATGGAGAAGCGTGCGTCTCGCCGCTAGCGAAGAATCGGGAACGGTGCGCCAGTCCTCCGCCAGCGGCTGGAGGCACGCTTCTCCTTACTTCTGATGCCTCCGGCTATTCTGCACCGTTTCTCACTCGGAAGTGCTGGAGCGGATGACGTAGAAGGCTCGCCCAAGTGGTGGATCGTCATCCGTAAAGCTGGTGAGGCCGCCCGACTGCGGTGATCCCGGTCTTTATCGTTTGCCAGGTTTTCAGGCCGGTGCTGCGTAGGACGTCATAGCTGAGCCCGGCTTCGGAAGTCCAACGTATGGTGGCCGATTCACCGGGGGTCGCGTCGATGGAGACGATGGATATCGGATTTTCGGACGCTTCGAAGGCACCGATGTCATTCGTGCCGAAGGCGAAGCGGGGGAAGCCCCGTTGATCCGTTGAGAGTGGCAGACCTTCGGAATCCAGGGCGAAGAGCGGGGTTCCCGGCGTTGATGGCGGGGCTGCCGGCAATCAGCGCGTGGGTTGCGGTTGGTCCACCGTTGTCCGCGAGCGGTCGGAAAAGATTGGTGGCTCCTGCTCCGACGATGTTTCCGTTGATCCCGTTTCTTAGTCCGCCCGCCGTATTCGCATGGCCGATGAGGTTGTTGGAGCTGACCGGATTGACGTTTGCGAAAGAAGCGTTGTTCGTGGAAAGATCGGAGGGGCTGCCTGATCCGGTATTTCCAGCCACGATGGTGTTATGGAGCGTGGTTGACACGGGTGTCGTCGCGCTGGTGAGAATGCCGCCCACCGAAGTGAGCGCAATATTTTCCACGATGGTGGATTGCCTGATGCTCAGGGTGCCCCGCTCGTTAAAGATACCTGCGCCGAAGCCTGCCTGGTTTCCAGAGATGGTGGTGTTGCTGATGTTTGCGAACGAGCCGAAAGAGTCGATCGCGCCGCCGCTCGTTCGGGCGATGTTTCCGGAAAAGGTGGAGGAATCCACCCAGAGCTCGCTCCCCGAGAAATTCTCGATCCCTCCGCCGAACGCCGCCTGGTTCCGGGCGATCGTGCAGTCGCGCAGTGCCAACAGGCCGGAGAAGTTGTCGATTGCCCCGCCGTAGGTGGTTGCGGTGTTGTCGGATAGGGTGCAGTTATCGAGCTCCAGGCTGCCTTCGTTCGCAACAGCGCCGCCGTTGTCCGCGGCATTTTCACTTAGAACACAATTGCTGAGAAGCAGGGACTCATCGGAAAAGATCGCGCCGCCGTTGGCAGCACTGAATCCGGCGGTCAAGGTCAGGCCGGTGATGCTATACGTGAGATCTTGCAACGGCATCGCTGACGAAGAAGATTCTCGATGCGTTTCTACCGTTGATGCCGACCTGCTGGCTTCCGGGGCCGATGATTGAAAAGCTGACCTGGTTGAGTTGGAAAGCGCCTGCGACGAGTTCGATTTCACCGGACAGATCGGGCTGGAAGATGATTACCGGATTTGTGGGCGGGGCATTGGCAATCGTCAGGCCGGCTTTGGCATTGAGGATGGCCAGCCGAAGTGTTCCTTCTTCAGCGGTCGGAGCGGTGGGAGAAACGGTATCGGCCAGGGAGGTGACGCCATAGTCGTTCCGTGCGATTGAGACCGAAGCGCTGGTATTTCCGGAAACAAAGGCTCCGGGGAGCAGCAGGACGGTGAAGGATTCATTGATCTCGGCCGCCATGTCGTCGATTGCCTGGACTGGGATGGCGGCTTCCGAATCGCCGTCAGGAATCGTGACGGCGAAGGTTGTGGAAGTCGCTCCGTTGATCGTGAAATCATTCCCGATTTCCGCACGGGAACCGGAAGCGATCGCGAGGTTGACGGCAACATCGCCGAGGGTGCCGTTGCGTCTCACTGTCAGGTTGATCCCGGAGGGAGAGAGTGGCGAGCTGGAGAAGCTGTCAGGCTCGCTGAGGATTCCGCCGCCTTCGAGCGTGACAACGAGGGCGTCATCGTCGGTGACATCCACCTGGTCGGCTCCGCCTGTGAAGCCGGCGGAAGATGCGGATATGGTGACGGTTTGGGTGCCGTCGGCATCGGTGTCATCGACTGCTGTCAGGGGTGCCGTGGCGGATTCGTTTCCTGCGGGGATGGTAAGTGTGGCGGGGACGGTTGCTTCGGAAGTATCGTCGCTCGAAAGGTTGACGGTGAGGGGGCCGGTCGTGTCGGTATTTCGTGCGACGGTGAAGGTGGTGACTCCCCCGTTTTCCGAAATGCTCGGAGCCGCGATCAGAAGGGTGAGAGTGGGGGCATCGTCATCGATGACAACCACTTGGGCGGAATCGCCGGTGAATCCTGCAGCCGCTGCGGAGATGGTGACGAACTGGTTGCCGTCAACGACGGAGTCATTCACTGCGGTGAGGGTGGCGATGGCGGAGGAGTCTCCGGCGGGGATGGTGAGGGTGGCCGGGACGGTTGCCTCGGAAGTATCGTCACTCGAAAGGGTGACGGTGAGAGGCGGTGGTGGTGTCGGTATTGCGGGAGACGGCGATGGTGGAACTGCCGCCGGTTTCCGAAATGCTCGTAGGCGTGATGGTCAGGGTAAGGGTAGGGACGTCATCATCGGTGACTTCGACCGAATCGGAGCTGCCGGTGAATCCAGTCGCAGATGCGGAGACGGCGACGGTCTGCGTTCCGTCAACGATGGGGTCATCGATAGCTGTCAGTGTGGCTGCGGCGGAGAAGGCTCCAGCGGGGATGACGAGGGTGGCCGGGACGGTTGCCTCGGTGGTGTCATCGCTCGAGAGGTTGACGGTGAGCGGGTTGGTCGTGTCGGTGTTTCGAGATGCGGTGACGGTCGCGCTGCCACCGTTTTCAGAAATGCTCGGAGGCGAGATGGTGAGGGTCAGAGTGGGGACGTCATCATCGGTGATATCCACCGCGGCGGTGCCGTCAATAAATGCTGGTGCCGCTGCGGTGATGCGTTAGACGCGATCTGCGAGTTGACCGTCGGACTGAGATGGCGATCATTGCGCGTCAGCGCAGCGTCCGAGGTGCGACGCCGGTGCCGCGGAGTGCTCCGTCCGGCAGAGGGGATATCGGTGACCGGGTGGCGCCGGAGACGGTTGCGCTTCGGATGTATCGGTCAGGTCGGTCGTGGCAGAGGGTGATGTGACGCGGGGACGGTTGCCTGAGTCGCACTGGGTCGGTGTTGCTGCGTGACCGTGAACGGACGACGGTCGAGCTGCCGCCGTTTTCCGAAATGCTCGGATCGCGATCGTGAGGGTAGAGTGGGGACGTCATCATCGGTGACATCCACCTGTCCGAGCCGTCGGTGAAACCGCGGCCGCTGCGGTGATGGTGACGGTCTGGGTGCCGTCGACGATGGCGTCATCGACCGCGTTCAGGTCGGCGGTGGCGGAGGCCTGTCCTGCGGGGATGGTGAGGGTGGCGGGGACGGTTGCTTCGGATGTGTCGTCGCTCGAAGAGGGTGACGGTGAGAGCGTTGGTCGTGTCGGTGTTGCGCGTGAATACGGATGACGGTCGAGGTGCCGCCGTTTTCCGAAATGCTCGGATCGGCGATCGTGAGGGTGAGGGTGGGGACGTCGTCATCGGTGACGTCCACCGTGATCCGATGCCGTCTGGTGAAACCTGTCGCCGATGCGGTGATGGTGACGGTCTGGGTGCCATCGACGATGGCGTCATCGACCGCGTCCAGGTCGGTCGTGGCGGAGGCCTGTCCTGCGGGGATGGTGAGGGTGGCCGGAACGGTTGCTTCGGATGTGTCGTCGCTCGTAAGGGTGACGACGAGGGCGCTGGTGGTGTCGGTGTTGCGGGTGACGGTGACGGATGAGGCCGAGGTGCCGGCGTTTTCCGAAATGCTCGCAGGCGCGACCGCGAGGGTCAGGGTCGGTAATTCATCGTCCGTGACATCGACCTGTCCGGAGCCGTCGATAAAGCCATCGGCAGATGCGGTGATGGTGACGGTCTGGAGTCCGTCGGCGATGATGTCATCCACGGCTGACAGGCTGACGGTGGTGGAGGCTTGTTCGGCGGTGAAGGTGGCGGTGGCGGGGACTGTTGCTTCGGATGTATCGTCGCTGGAGAGGTTGACGATGAGTTCGCCGAGCGCTTCGGTGTTGCGCGTGATGGTAACGGTCGCGTTGCCGCCGTTTTCCGTAATGCTTGTAGGCGCGATCGTAACGGTGAGTGTGGCGACTTCATCGTCGGTGACACCGACCGGGGCGGTGCCGTTGGTAAAGCCATCGGCCATTGCGGTGATGGTGGCGATCTGGGCACCGTCGGCGAGGGCGTCATTTATGGCCGTCAGGGTGAATGTGGTGGAGGCTTCTCCGGCAACGAAACTGACCGTGGCGGGGACTGTTGCTTCTGATGTGTCGTCGCTGGAGAGGTTTACGGTAAGTTCGCCGAGTGCCTCGGTGTTGCGCGAGATGGTGACAATCGCTGATCCGCCGTTTTCCGAAATGCTCAGGGGCTCAATCGAAAGGGTCAGATTGGCGATTTCATCGTCAATGATTTCGACTTGGTCGGAGCCGTCGGTGAAGTCATCTGCCGATGCGGTGACGGTGACGGTCTGCGGGCCGTCGGCGAAAGCATCATCCACCGCTGACAGGGTGACGGTGGTGGTGGAATCGCCCTCCCCGAAGAAGGCCGTGGCCGGAACGGTCGCTTCCGAGGTGTCGTCGCTGGAGAGGTTTACGGTGAGTTCCGCGCCGGGGTCGGTGTTGCGAGTGATGGTGACGGTCGCGGTGCCGCCGTTTTCCGAAATGTTTCCGGGCTCAATTGAAATGGTGAGTGCTGCGAGTTCGTCGTCGGTAACATCCACCGTGCCGATGCCGTTGTACAAATCCGGTGGCTGATGCGGTAATCGTGACCGTCTGGATGCCGTCGGCGATACCGTCATTTATCGCGGTCAGGGGGACGGTGGCGGAAGACTGCTCCGAGCCGAAGCTTACCGTGGCTGGAACGGTCGCTTCGGATGTATCATTGCTGGAGAGGCTGACCTCGAGATTGTCGAAGAAGCCTGTGTTGCGGGTGATCGTGACGGTCGCGGTGCCGCCGTTTTCCGAAATGCTCGCGGGTGCGACCGAGACGCTAAGGGTGGCGACTTCGTCATCGGTGACATCCACCGTGTCCGTTGCGTCGGCGGGGAACAAATCGCCCGAGGCGGTGATGGTGACGGTCTGGGTACCGTCAACGTCGGCATCATCGATGGCTGTCAGGGTGACGGTGGTGGTGGTTTCCCCGGGGTTGAAGGTGGCAGTGGCGGGAACGGTCGCTTCGGATATCGTCATCGCTGGAGAGGTCGATGGTGAGAGTCTCGTTGGGGTCGGTGTTGCGGGTAAGGGTGACGTCGGTGGTGCCGCCATTTTCCGGAATGCTCGCTGCTAAAATGGAGACCGTGAGTGTGGCGACTTCATCGTCCGTGACATCCACCGTGCCGGTGCCGTCTTCAAAGCCATCGGCCGATGCGGTGATTGTGACCGTCTGGGTGCCGTCAGCGATGGCGTCATCTATCGCTGCCAGGGGAACGGTGGCGGAAGATTGTTCGGGGCCGAAACTGACCGTGGCGGGAAGGGTTGCTTCCGATGTGTCGTCGCTGGAGAGGCTGACCTCGAGATTATCGAAAAAGCCCGTGTTGCGGGTGATGGTGACGGTCGCCGCTGAGGTTCCGCCGTTTTCCGAAATGGTAGCAGGATCAACCGAGACTGTGAGGGCGGCGACTTCGTCATCGGTGACATCGACCGTGTCGGTGGCGTCGGGGAATATTTCACCCGAGGCGGTGATGGTGACGGTCTGGGTGCCATCGACGTCATTATCATCGACGGCTGTCAGGGTGACGGTGGTGGTGGTTTCTCCGGGATTGAAGGTGGCAGTGGCGGGAACGGTTGCTTCGGATTCGTCATCGCTGAAGAGGTCGATAAAATCGGAGAAGCTCGGGTCGGTGTTTCTTGTGATGGTGACTGTTGCAGTGCCGTTGTTTTCCGAAATGCTTGCGGGTGAAATCGACACGGTGAGGGTGGGGACTTCGTCATCGGTGATGATCACCGTGTCGGTGCCATCATCGAACCCATCGGCAGATGCGGTGATGGTAACGAATTGGTCGTCATCGGCAAAATCATCGTTCACCGCCGTCAGGGGAACTGTGACGGAGGTTTGTTCGGGGCCGAAGTTGACCGTGGCCGGAACGGTTGCTTCGGATGTGTCATCGCTGGAGAGGGTGACGGTTAGATTGACGAATGGATCGGTGTTTCGCGTGATGGTGACGGTGCTGCTGCCGCCGTTTTCCGAAATGCTCGGATCAGCGATCGAGACGGTCAGTGTTGAAGGGATATTTTCGAGAGCCCCGATATCGACGGTTCCCTGGTTGGTCCGTGGGAAATCCTTGCCCCGCTGGTCAAATGCGAGGGGTCTGCCGAGCGCGTCCACGGCATCGGCGTTTGTTCCCGCGTCGATCGCGACGGAATCCGGGCTCAACCGATGGGTCGCCGTGGCGCCGCCGTTGTCGGAAAGATTGAGATCAATCACATCCTCAGGCACAGAGGCCGTGGTGTTGGCAAAGGTGCGATCGTCGCTACCGATTGAGTCGTTTTCCAGGAAGTTGGTTCCGTTGCTGGTGATTTTTGCCGCATCCACGTTATAGGTGCCTAACACGAGCGAGTTATTGAGTATCACGTCGGATCCGGGAGCCTCGATGTTCGTAGCGTCGAAAGCACCGCCCTGATTGTTGTAAAAGGTGCAATGGGTCAGGGTGAGCTTTCCGGCCAGAGATCCGATCGCCAAATCCTGATTGGAGGAAAACGTGGTGTTGGTGACAGTGACATTGCTGAGCGCCGGATCGTCGAAATCGCCCTCGTGGAGGATGCAACTGGGGCTGCCCTCGCCATTGCCGGTATTGTCGTTGAACAGGCATCCTTCGATCCTCACCGCATGCGGTTGTTGCCCTCCCGGAGGGGCTTGGGGGTCGAAGGGACTCACAACCAAGAGTGCTCCGGCAAGATTTCCGGTAAAGTGGACGTTCAGCAGTGTGAGTTCCGGTCCGAAGCTTGAGATGCCGCCCGCCTGGGAGCCACCCGAGCCGTTTTGAATGGTCAGGTCGCTGATGGTGTTTTTGCCTCCTACCGTAAACAGGGGGTGGCTGGAGCCGCCGTCAACGATGGTGCGCCCGGCTCCATCACCCTGGAAATTCATGTCAACCGGAACAAAGATCTCCTGACCCTCCAAATAGGTGCCCGGCGCGATGAAGACGGTTTCCCCTATACCGGTCTCCACGGTGGCGGCGGCGATGGAGGTGAATGCGGTGGTGCCGAAAACAAGGCCGGGGACTTCCGCCGGGGTGCCCGGCTGCCAGATGACAGTCTCTCCCTCCATCGGGTCTTCCGGGGAGAAACCATCCGGCTGGGCAACAAAAGTGTCTGCTGCGTGGGCAATCGTGGCCGCAGCGATCAGGCAGCTTAAGGCGAGTCTTTTCATGGGATCGGGGAAGGCGTTGGGAGAAAATGGTGGAAAGGAGTGGCGCCCGGGTTCTTCGTCACGGCGATGCCGGCGGTATTGTTCAGGAAAAGGCTAAGGGCGTTCGGGACGGGTCGGACGATCGGGAAGTTGGACGGGAGGGTTCGGTGGACGGGAGTTGTCAACCTGGCGGGCACTGTCGATATCGTTTCCCGGCAAAGGAGCCAGTTTTTCAGGGTTTTGGGTGGTGCCGACTTCGACAAGCTCACCTTGTTTTTTCTGGACGTTTTGAATCTGCACCTCGCGATTCATGATGGGCATGTCCGGGAGCGGCCCCATGCCGCCTTCGATGAGATTTGACGTTTGGATCAGTCTTCCGAGATCGATTACAAATTTCTCGGGCAACACTTTGATATCCGTCGGGAAGGCGGTCATCTCCCCTGCGTTGAGGACGATTTTCTGACCCGGCATATCGTTCAGTTCGAGTTCCAGGGATCCTTCGATTACTATGGCTTTGAATGTGCCTGGCTTGATTATTTCCCCGGCGGCGTTCAGAACCGGCGGGACGTACTCGATCAGAATGGTGGTGCCTGTGATGGCAGCGGAAATGGAAGAAGTCCGGATTTTCGTGCGGCCGAGCGCCTTGGGCACCTGCATGAGGATGGTTCCCTGATCGAGATCCACATCCCGCTGGCCTTGCGTGAAACTGAAGACACTGTTCGCACCGAGGCGGACGATCGAAGCGTCGGGGAAGTCCATCTGTGCCCGTGATTTCTGACCAGTCCGGACAGCAGTATTCCCGCTCACGACGGATCCCTTTGAAGCAGCGCGTGAAGTCTTGGTTCCGGTGAGCAACCTTACGTCGTTGACGATTCTCGTGACCTCCGCAGTGGTGAATTTCTGCGCTTGGCTCGTCGTCGGGGTGAGAAAGAAGAGCATCATCGCGGTCATGCCCGTCAAGGTTCTGGTCTGGTTAAATCTCATATTCGTCGGATTGGTTTCTCGCGAGGGCTTCAAAATTCCATTGTCAGGCTGAGGTTCACGCCAACGTCCGCAACCTTGTAGTCGAAGCCGGTGGTGTTCGAATCGTTCTTTGAAAAGTTCGCCGAAATCACGGCGTCCATCCGATCGGTGAGATGGGAAGTAAGGGAAAGGCCCAAATCATAGAGCAGGTCGTCGCGCCCCCCCTTCACGTAATCATACATTCGGAGGCCGCAGTAGGCTGAAAGTTCAAACCGATCGGTTGGCGAAATTTTATAACCCGCTCCAATCCAGTGCTCGTGACGACGCAAATCACCAGGGTCGGAGTCGAGGCTGAACTTGGAACGTGTAAACACCGTAGGCCAGTTGCTTCGCGCCGAGCGGGATGGTGTAGTAAAGACCCAGCTCCACATTGTAATCAGTGAATAGTTCGTCACTACCAAATGAAGATAACAGGCGGTGATGTTTGAAGCGTGTCCAGCCGATCAGGTTGTCCACGTTCTGGAAGCTGTGGATCAGGCCGACGGAGGCCTCGAATCGGTCGAAATTGAGCGAACTGTTGTCCAGGTAACGGTAGAGCGCGTATCCGGTTCCGAATTCGAAGAACGTGTTTTCACCAATCGACGGGAGGTAGCTGAAACGCAGATCCGTGGCGGAATAGATATCTTCAAGCTCTGTTCGGACATCCAGATCGGAAAGTCCGGCATTGCTCGTCCAGCGTATATTCTCGCTGAGTTCGACGCTGAACGGTTGACTTTCCTGCGGTGGCGCAAGGACGAGCTGTTCGCCAAGATCAGAGTCGCCCGGGGTTGCCGGTGCGAAGTTATTACTGCCGGGATCGGCCCATGGATCGAAACTTTCACCAAATATGGAGGACAGGCTCAGCATTTTGTTCTCGTTCAGCGACTGCGCAAAGCTTTGGTGCGCAAGCGCGGCAGATACCAGGAACACGGAAAACGGGAGAGATCGTATCTTCACAGGATGTTAGTTAGGAAATGATTTTTGAGAGGCCGGAAGATGAAATCGAGGTGCCTAGTCCCGATCCATTCGTCCTTCTTGAGCCATGGTATCGTTTTTTGCGAGCGTATCTTAACCTGTCCGTCATGCCAAGGTTAGTTTACGATGAACCGTCCCCGAATATCCAGGGATGACAGGGGCGCCCATTGTTCGGGAAGAGCCGAGTCATGATTCGGACATACCCGTTGGCGGGGCCGTCCTTGCCGCCCTCTTCCTCGGAACCTGTGAGCGGTTCGAAAACGGCGCCGGGATTACGCCGGCTCCTTGTCGAGCCCGAAGGCGTCGTGGACGGCGCGGGCGGCGTCCTCGATATGGATCTCGTCAACGGTGACGGCGATTTTGATTTCCGAGGTGGAGATCATGCCGATGTTGATGCCCTTGTCGCCAAGAGCCTTGAACATGGTGGCGGCGACCCCGGAGTGGGAGCGCATGCCAATGCCCACGGCGGAGAGTTTCGCGATCCCGGCCTCGGTCTCGATCTTCGCATCAGGCGAAAGCTCTGCGAGGACGGGCTTGAGGGCCGCCTGCGCTTTTCCGAGATCGTTGGAATGCATGGTGAAGGAATGCTTGGAGCGCTCGTCGTTGGAGATGTTCGAGACGATCATATCGAGGTTGATCTCCGCATCGGCGAGGGCGCCGAGGATTTTCCCGGACATGCCGGGATGGTCCGGAATGCCGGAGATGGTGACGCGCGCCTGGGAGCGCTCGATGGAGATGCCACGGATGACGACGTTTTCCATGTTGGGATGTTCTTCTAGCACGAGTGTTCCTGGGTTGTCGTTGAGTGAGGATCTGACCTCGAAAATGACGCCGAATTTTTTCGCGAATTCGACGGAGCGCGATTGCATGACCTTGGAGCCGGAGGAGGCCATTTCCAACATTTCATCGTAGGAAATTTCCGGGAGTTTGCGGGCGTTTTTGACGACCCGCGGGTCGCAGGTATAAACCCCGTCAACATCGGTGAGGATCTGGCAGACATCCGCCTTTAGCGATGCGGCGACCGCGATGGCGGTGAGATCGGAGCCGCCCCGGCCGAGGGTGTGAACCATTCCTTCCAAGGTGATACCTTGAAATCCTGCCACTACGAGGGTCTTTCCCTCCTCCAGATAACGGTTCATTAGCGAGGGATCCATGTTTGAGATCCGCCCGCGCGTGTGGCTTCCGGTGGTGTAAATCCCCGCCTGCCGTCCGGTGATGGAGGCGGCCTCCACTCCGAGCGCGTGCAGCGCCATGGAGACAAGGGCAATGGACTGCTGCTCCCCGGTGGCGAGGAGGACGTCGAGTTCCCTTTCCGAAGGCACCTCGTTCAGCTCGTTGGCCATGGCTATGAGCTTGTCGGTGACCCCGCCCATCGCGGAAACCACGGCGACGACCTTGTTGCCCTCGTCGCCGGTGCGCTTCATGCGCGCGGCAACGTTGCGGATGCGGTCGATGGAGCCGACGGAGGTTCCGCCGTATTTTTGAACAATGAGAGCCATGGGTTGGGAGCGGGCGGATTCAAGGGGCTGCCTGCGGAAATTTCAAACTTTAAACTCCAAACTTTGCCGCATCGCGGAACCGGTGCCGGGCTGGGTTCCGATCTACGATTCCGCCATTTTTTTGCGTTGCCGAGCCTCACGGAAGAAGGATTGGAGCAGGTCGAGGGATTCTTCGCCCATTACCCCGGCAGTCACTTCACAGCGGTGGTTGAGAGGTGGGTTCGATTCAAGGAGATTGATCCAGCCTCCGGCGGCGCCGGATTTCGGATCGCCACACCCGAAGACGACACGATCCGGGCGGCAGTGCACGATGGCACCGGCGCACATCGGGCAGGGCTCCTTGGTTACATAAAGGGTGCATTTTTCCAGGCGCCAGTCACCGAGAGCCTGTTGGGCGGCGGTGAGGGCGAGCATTTCCGCGTGAGCCGTGGCGTCTTTAAGCGTCTCAACCTGGTTCCAGGCACGCCCGATGACCTTTCCCTCATGAACAACGACGGCTCCGACGGGGACCTCGGAGGCCGTATAGGCCTTGTGAGCCTCGCGCATCGCCTGCTGCATGAAATGGGCGTCGCTGTGGAGATCGATGATGAGGTCTTCTGACATATGGCGCGGCGTTGTAGCCCGGTTTCGCGTATGCCACAACCTCCCACATCGACTTTCCGGGAAGCCTCCCGAACAGATTTCCTTTCCCATCCGCCGCCGCCGTGCTTCGTTTGTCTTCGTGATTACGAAGACATATCTCGACCGGGTCGTCGCCCCATCGCTGCTAGCCGCCGATTTTTCAAAAGTAGGGGAGGAAACCACACGCGCCATCAACGCGGGAGCCGACTGGCTGCATCTCGACATCATGGACGGGCATTTCGTGGACAATATCTCCTTCGGGCCGGCGATGGTGAAAACCGTTCACGAATCGAACGATATTTTCCTGGACGTGCATCTGATGATTTCGCGTCCGGATCACTACCTGCCGCGCTTCATCGCAGCCGGATCCGACTGCATAACGGTGCATGTGGAGGCGGAGCACGATGTCGCGGAAACTTTGGAACGGATACGGGAGGCGGGTTGCCTAGCCGGTCTGGCGCTGAATCCCGCAACGCCATTTTCAGAAGCCATTCCCTTTCTCAAGCAGGTCGATCTGCTGCTGTGCATGACCGTCGTTCCCGGTTTTGGCGGCCAGCCATTCATGACCGAGATGATGTCGAAAGTGGAGGAAGCCGCAGCCTACAGGAAAGCAAACGGCCTCTCCTATCACATCGAGGTGGACGGTGGCATCGGAGCGGAAACCGCTGCCCTTTCCGCTGCCGCAGGTGCCAATGTCATGGTGGCGGGCTCAACAACCTTCGGAGCGAAGGACATGGCCGCGGCGATCACCGCGATACGCGAAGCCTGAACGGCAGAACGGTTTCCGTATTGGACGTCCGTCCTGTCATACACAATCCTGCGCCATGCACATTTTCGAACGCGCGAAGCAAATCGCCCTCGTCAACTCCGCCGGCTCCATCCTCTCCTGGGATCAGGAAACCTACCTCCCCTCCGGCTCTGCGGACTACCGCTCCGAGCAACTTTCTTACCTCGCCGCCCACGCCCACGGGCTTTCCACTTCCCCGGATTTCCTGAAATCCCTGGAGGCCGCCGAATCCGCCGACGATGGCACGGACACCGTCCGGTCTGCAAACCTCCGCGAACTCCGCCGCGAATCCGACCGATCCGTGAAAATTCCTACGGATTTCGTCGCCCGTGAATCCACCGCCCAATCCGCCGGACACCATGCCTGGATAGCAGCCCGGGAAAAATCCGACTTTTCGATCTTCGCCCCACACCTTCAGAAGCTTTTGGATTTCGCATTGGAAAAGGCGGACCTATGGGGCTTTAAAATCGAACCATACGACGCCTTACTCGAAGGCTACGAGCGTGGCACTTCCACCGCCGAGATCGCGTCTCTGTTCGAAAAACTTCAGAAGGAACTCGCACCGCTTTCCGCCCAAGCCGTCGCGAACACCAAGGAAGCAAACCCCGAACTCCCTCCCGGCCCCTACCCCATCTCGGCACAGCAGGATTTCAACGCTCTCGTCGCTGCGGAAATCGGTTTCGACTTCCACCACGGCCGCATCGACACCACAACGCATCCCTTCTGCACCACCCTCGGCCCCAAGGACATCCGCCTGACCACCCGCTACGAGGAAAGCGACTTCACCTCTTCCCTCTTCGGCGTCATGCACGAGGCCGGTCACGGAATGTATGAGCAAGGTCTCCCCGCCGCTGATTTCGGCCTCCCCTCCGGATCCGCAGTCTCTCTCGGCATCCACGAATCCCAATCCCGCCTCTGGGAAAACCAGGTCGGACGCTCCCCTGAATTTTGGGATAAATTCTACCCCATCGCCCAACAGCATTTCTCCCAACTCAAGGACTTCCCGCTCGAAAAATTCCTCCGCTACATCCATCGCGCCGAATTCTCGCCCATCCGTGTGGAAGCGGACGAAGCAACCTACGACCTCCACATCATCCTGCGTTTCCAAATGGAGCGCATGCTTCTCAACCGCGAGATCACCGTCGCCCAAGTCCCTGAAACATGGAACGACCTCTTCCGGAAATCCTTCGGCTTCACCCCGGAAAACGACGCCAACGGCTGCCTGCAGGACATCCACTGGTCCATGGGCGGCATCGGCTATTTCCCCACTTACACCCTCGGGAACATCAACGCCGCCCAACTCTTCCACGCAGCCACCTCCGATCCCGAGATCAAAAAGACCACCGCATCAGCCAACTACGCCCCGCTCTTGGATTGGCTCCACAAAGTCGTCCACCATCACGGAGCCGTCCACAACCCCACCGACCTCGTAGAAAAAGCCACCGGCTCCCCCCCGACCACCGAGCACTACCTAAAGCACCTCAACGCCAGGTATCTGTAACCTCTTCCACTGATCACTTTTCACTCGGCACTTTTCACTTCCTACCATGTTCATCGTAATCGAAGGTATCGACGGCACAGGCAAATCCACCCAAGCCAAACGCCTCGCCGCCCATCTGACGTCTCAAAGAAAAACCGTAATCCTCTCCCGCGAACCCACCGACGGCCCGTGGGGAACCCTTCTACGGAACTCCGCTTCCACAGGCCGGCTCTCTCCGGAGGAGGAGCTTGAAACATTCCTCAAAGACCGGAAGCAACACGTCACTGAAAAGATCGCTCCCGCCCTCGCCTCGGGTCACACGGTCATCCTCGACCGCTACTACTTTTCCACCATGGCATACCAAGGTGCCCGGGGTTTTGACCCGCAGGAAATCCGCAGGAAAAATGAAGAATTCGCCCCTGTCCCCGACCTCCTCCTCATCCTGGATCTCGATGTCGATTCCGCCATAGCCCGCATCGGCATCCGGGGGGACACCGCCAACGAATTCGAACAGCGGACAAACCTCGCCCGCTGCCGGGAAATTTTCCTGTCCCTCAAAGACGAGCCATTCGTGAAAGTAATTTCGACCGACTCCCCCCCGGATGAGGTTACCCGGAAAATCCTCGAAGCGCTCCCCACCTGAACCTCCGAGTTCCGGATTGGACGAATTCCAAACGGTATCCATAATGCGCCCCATGCTCAGCCGCCTCTTCGTACTCATCCCCTGCGCGGTGGCGGCATTTCTCGCGTGGATTCTTATCCCCGGCACGGCCATCGACCGCGCCCTCTTTTCCCTCACCGCCCGCTCGTTCGCGAACCCTCCCTTTTTCATCACCGGAAACGGAACCGCCTCGCGACCACACACCCTGCGCACACTGAGAAGTTCACCCGGAGAGATTCCGGAAAAACTCCCAACCATCGTATCTCTTGGTGACGACCCGGATGGCTTTTTCCAGTCCTCCCCGCCCTCTCCCGTTGATTTCGCGATCATCCTGAAAAACTTCGGACGCCTCGGGGAAGCAGGGCCTGCCATCGCCATTCCGCTCGCATGGCAGGAGACCGATGCCATTTCCCTCGCCGCGCTCGATCTCCAGCTCGACTCCCTTCCCCCGATCATCACGACCGCCCCACTTACGCGAAATCCGATCCCCTCCCCGATGCCGCCGGCCTTCCGCCGCGCATCCGTTCCTGTCTCACAGATCACAGGCGACCCCACGTCCCTCCCCATCGTCAACCACATCCCCATCCCGAACATCGTCCTCGGAAATGAAACTTCCCTCGCGGGATTCTCTTTTTTGGAATCCGAGCCAACTGTCGATACACCCCACCTGCTGGCACGCTGGGAGGACTCGATCGTGTTTTCCTTCCCGCTCCTCACGGCGATGAAGCACTACCAGGTGCCACCGTCCGCAATCGAGATCCGGCTGGGCGAATACATCTCTTTCAACAAAAACGGCCCCTTCATCCCCATAGACAAACACGGGCGCCTCGCATTCTCCCCGGAACCGATCAAAGAATCCCGCTCCATCGAAGCACCAACCCTGATCGATGCCCCTGCCGACCTGCTTTCCGAAAACACGCTCCCTCCCGCCATCCTCCGAAACGACCTGTCCTCCGCAGACCTGCCCACCACTGAATTTTCGAAATCCCTGGTCGGCACCATCGCCAGCCTGACGAATCCGTCCCTCACCACCGCCTCCCAAAAGTTCCCCCGCCTACCCGCTTCCATCGAGCTATGTTTCCTCGGCTCCCTTGTCCTGGTGATGGCCGCCCTGAACCGGCACCCGTTCGCTAGAAAACCGTTATGTTTTCTGATCGCGGCATGCGCCTTCGCAGCCGTCCATTTCATCCTCGTCCCCCTCACCGGTATCTGGCTCCCGACCCTTCCCGCTTTCGCCACGCTGGGCACCTTTGCAATCGTATCTGCTCTGCCACTCCGGGTTTCAAAAAAACTGACAGAGGAACCCGTTCCCGCGACCTTGCCTCCCGCTATCGAGCCTCAAAAAAAGGTTTCGGCCAGGAAAACCCCTGTTAAAAAAACAGCTGCAAAGAAAACTAGCAGGAAAGCAGCTGCGAAAAAGACCGCGAAAAAAGCTGCTAGGAAAACAACCCGGAAGGTCGCCAAGAAAGCAGTGAAGAAGACCGCGAAGAAAGCGCCGAAGAAAACCTCCAAAAAGGTCACCAGGAAAACCACGAATAAGTCTGCAAAGAAAGCCGCCCGCAAAGTATCCGCAAAAAAGGAAGCTTCGCCGGATCCGGGGGATTGATGAAACTATCATTTTTAGGAACCGGTCCCGCAGATTGAGTCGCCGCCCTGGCGCTGTGTATGTTCCTGTAAAAAACCGTTCGACCCGGACGTAGAAAACGCCCAACTTCCTGAGATCCAAACACTATGATTCACAAAACCCTAGCAATCCTCTTTCTTTCCACACCTCTGTTCGCCCAACAGGGGAACCGGGACGACCACGCCAACATGGAGCCTGTCGTTCCCGCCGAACTCATTCCGCCAGCCCCCGTCCTCTCCCCGGAGGAGGCTCTGAAAACCTTCGAGATTGCCGACGGGTTTTCCATCCTCCCCTTCGCCACCGAGCCAATGGTCGATATGCCCGTCGCGCTCGACTACGATCCCGCGGGCCGTCTCTGGATCTGCGAAATGATCGGCTACATGCCTGATATCGACGGGAACGGAGAGGACAAGCCCATGGGGCGGATTACCGTTCTCGAAGACACCGACAAGGACGGCCAGGCAGACAAGCGCACCGTTTTTCTCGAGAACGTCCTCCTCCCCCGCGCCGTCGCGGTCTACCCGGATGGCATCCTTTTCGCCGACCAGGAATCCCTTCGTTTCATCAAACGCGATGGACTGAAACCCGTTGGCGAGCCTGCCGTTGCCGTGGACAACTACATCGAGGGCGGCAACGTGGAGCACCGCGCCAACGGCCTCGTCCGCGGTCTGGACAACTGGCTCTACAACGCCAAATCCTCCCAGCGAATCAAGCGCGACGGCGACAAATGGATCGTGGAGGCCACCCCTTTCCGGGGGCAGTGGGGAGTGGCTTTCGATGATTTCGGGCGGATCTACCACAACCACAACTCCCAGTTTCTCATGGGCGAATTCATCGCGCCCAACCTTCTGGAAGGGAATCCCGCCGTGAACACAAAGGTGTCCAGCACCGAACCACTCGGATCCAACCAGCCCTTCCCCATCCGCGTGACTCCCGGCCTCAACCGCGCCTACATCCAGAAGTCCAACGGCTACGGATCCAACACCCTCGACCCGAAAACCTACAAGCTCATCTCCTGCACCGGCGCGGCGGGGATCACCATCTACCGTGGCTCCAACTTCCCTTCCGATTGGATCGGAAAAGGCCTCAGCACCGAGTCCTCGATCAATCTGGTCAAGGCGATCGACATCACCGAATCCGGAACCAAGCTCCAGGGCAAGCACACCTACAAGGACAAGGAATGGCTAGCCTCCACCGACGAGCGCTTCCGCCCCGTGAACATCTACAACGCCCCGGACGGCAGCGTTTACCTCCTGGACATGTATCACGGCATCATCCAGCACAAAACCTACGTCACCTCCTATCTCCGCGAGTATTACCTCAGCCAGGGTCTCGATAAACCAGGCATGGGTCATGGCCGGATCTACCGCATCTCACACACGGGCGGAAACGCCGCCGAAGTCCCGGACATGGATACCCTCTCCAACGAGGATCTCGTTAAACTTCTGATCCACAAAAACGGATGGCATCGCGATATGGCACAGCGCGTCCTCGGTACCCGTGAGGCCGATGCCGCGACAATCGCCCTTCTGGAAAAACTCGTCGGGATGGACGACTACCCCCTCGGCCAGATCCACGCTCTCTGGACACTGGAGGGCATGGAAAAACTCACCGCCGCCCCAGTCTCCACCGCCCTCGGGGCGAAAAACGGCAAAGTCGTCGTCTCCGCCCTCTGGGCTGCGAACTCGCTCACCCATCCGGAGCTTCTGAAGCTTGAAAAACAGCTCCTCGACCTCCAGCCTGCCACCGGGGAAACGGAGATTTACCTTACCCGTGCCCTCGGCCCCGTCGCCACCCCCGCCGCCTTCGCGAGAATCAACGATCTCGTGAACGGCTCCAAAGGAAAATTCGTCAAAGCCGCCGCCTTCTCCGGCCTGAAGAATCGCGGAGCCGCTTTCAAGGCAGCCGTGGGAGACGATCTCAAGGACAAGGATCTCACCAAATGGATCGACAAAGCCGCAGAGAAAAAAGGCTCCACCGGCCCCTCGCTCAAAGGCGAAGACCTAGCCTCCTTCGAGCGCGGAAAAGCCCTGTTCCACGGGGAGGCCGCCTGTTTCGGCTGCCACGCACCTGATGGCGCCGGTGTCCTCGGCCTAGGCCCTCCGCTCGACGAGTCCGAATGGGTGACCGGCAAGGAAGAGGTTTTCGCGAAAATCCTCCTCCACGGAATCACCGGCCCACTGATGGTGAACGGCGTGAAATACGAGACACCCGCCGAAATGCCCGCCCTGTCCGCCAACCCCATGTTCACCGACGAGAAAATCGCGGACATCATCACCTACACCCGCAACGCCTGGTCGAACAAAGGCAGCGCCGTTTCACCGGATCTCATCAAAAAGCTGCGCAAGGAAACCGCCTCCCAATCCGGACGCCCCTACACCGCCGCTGACTTCGAGTAGCCCACCGCCCTCCAATTTCCCTTCCGGTACGTTTCCTGCGAAAACTTTGGTGCGGGTTGAAACCCACCCGCGTCAAAATTATGAAATCAAGCAACCAAGACAAAGCGGAAGGAACCGGAAAAGAACTCAAAGGCAAAGTCAAAGAGGCCGCCGGGGAAGCCGCTGGAAACGAGAGAATGGAAGCCGAAGGCGAGGTCGAACAAGCCGAAGGCAAAGCCCAGCAGAAAGCCGGCGATGTGAAAAAGGTCTTCAACAAATGACCCGATCCACGCCCCAAACCTAAATCAAGCCCTTCCCGCCTACCCCGCCGGAAGGGCTTTTTTTGCATCCCGGCATCTCGCGATATGCAATCTTCGGGAGTGGGACGGAATTCTTTTACCATACTGCCGCGCATCACGTTTTGTGAATTTGGCAGCTCGGTCTTAAAGGCCAATGGCCTGATCTAACGCAGCCTGGGGCATCGCTCCGGGACATTGTTTTTCCCAAATTCCAAGCCCCGTAGGGGCGGCCTATCCGCCAATCTTCCAACGGTTTATGTCGCCCCTTCAGGGCTGAATATCCGTTGGGATACCAATTCCTGGGGCGATGCCCCAGGCTGCGATAGGATGCACCTGTGGTGCGAAAGACCAGGACTTAGCTGCCGGGTAACCCGAGCCCTCAAGCCAAGCCCTCCGTAGCCGTTGCAGGCGCGATTTCTAAATCGCGGTTCCTTCCCGCTGCTGCGGAAAGCCACTATTTCCGGCAACGGGTTTCATACTTGGCGTCATCATAAATCGTGGGACGGGCTTTCCAACCTTCGTCGTCGGGAAAGACGGAGCGGAGCGCGGGTCTTCAGCCCGCCCCGTTGAGACCGTCTTTCCTGCGGCCCCACGGGACGCCACGACTTCAACTTGTGGTGACCCGGGGGTTCCGTTTCTCTCCACCGCCCAGCTACGTTCGTTACATCCCTCCGGGATTCCAGAGGTTGTGAATCCCATCTCCTTGAATGTTACGACCACGTTTTCGGCTCGTCCGCCAAGGGAATCGATTTTCCCGATCTGGGAGTCGATTTGAAAACCACCAGCATCAGGCAACCCCAGTCATCCTGCCCCTTCCGCTCAGCCCGGCAAAAGATCTACGGTCTCGGCTACCATCTCCTCGTTTTCGTTTACGATAAGACCGATGACCAGGAGCAGAAAACCGCGAAACTCGACATTCGGCACACCGTCTTCGTGGACGCGTCCCGCACCTCCGACTACCAGACCACCACCGGACTCCTGAAGATCCTCGATAACGACGCGAACAGCGACGATATCCTCGCCTATTTCAGCGAGCGGAATCTCCCGCTCGACCAGATCCAGGCAGAAGCTCTCGCAGAGGAGGTTCTCTCCATTCGGCCGCTTGAAGGCTACCTCACAAGTTCCCCCGTCCTACAACGGAGTTCCCCATTCGCTGGAATCACCAAGCTCGCAGAAGCGATATAGAGGATCGAGAATTCCCCGTCGATCATCTCAAACGAAGAGTTACCGCCCCGTTTCATTTTAAAATATGATTCTAAATACTGAGATGAATCGAATGGGAATCGGCTTTTTTATTCCGGATCCAGGAACCACGGCTTTGCGTCCCTCTGCGACCTCCGCGCCTCTGCGGTGAAAAATAAAACCTCAACCGCTGATTCCATCCCTCCCGCAGGATGGCATTGCTTTCTCCGGGAAAAGGAAGAACGTCTGCGCCGGAATGAAATCACTCTTTTGGAAGGGTATGGCGCCCTGGTTCGTGTGGCTGGGAATGTTTTACTCGGTGTGGCTGGCTTTGGTGTTTGGCGGCGGGTATTGGCAGGAGACGGTGGAGCACTGGGGGATCGCGGTGGCTATGGCGATGGGAAGCTACGCGGCGGGTGCAACGCCGATGGGAGGAGGAACGGTCGGTTTCCCGGTGCTGGTTCTGCTTTTCAACGAGTCACCCAGCCTGGGGAGGGATTTCAGCTTCGCGGTGCAGAGCGTAGGCATGACGAGCGCGGCGATTTTCATCATCGCGCGGCGGCAGCCTGTCGAGTGGCCGATGGTGCGGTGGGCGATGTTCGGCTCTTTGATCGGGACGCCGCTGGGGATCGTTTTCATCGCGCCACTGGTGCCGCCCATCGTGATCAAGCTGCTTTTCGCGGTGGTGTGGTGCAGCTTCGGACTGCTTCACATGTTCCGTCTCAAAGAGCTGGTGCGGCACGAGGGGTTGGCTCCGGGGGCGCGCCGTTTCGATAGAATCGCGGGCTTTCTAACCGGGCTGCTGGCGGGGGCGACCGTAGCGGCCATCACCGGGGTGGGCATAGACATGGTGCTCTACACGGTGCTGGTTCTGCTATGCCAGGCGGATCTGAAAATCGCCATCCCAAGCTCGGTCATCATCATGGCGTGGACATCCGTGGTTGGGATTGTGGTCAAAAACCTCGGAGGAGGAGTGCAGCCGGGGGTGTTTGAAAACTGGCTGACGGCGGCTCCGGTGGTGGCACTGGGAGCACCGCTGGGAGCTTTCGTGGTTGACCGGGTGGGACGCGCGCCGACGCTGATTTTCGTTTCCATCCTATGCATCGGCCAGTTCGTGTGGACCGTCTCCGACGAGTGGCTGCGCCTGGGGATCGGGGGCGCATTGGCAGCCTGCGCCGCGGTGGCCGTTTTCAATCTGGGCTTCGAGTGGCTGCGGCGGAAGGGGCTGCGTAGCAACAGGCGGGGAAAGCGCTAAACGATCGGATGCAATCACCCGATCAGGGCTTGCGGGAGGACGAAAACAGTCTTAATTCTGGGGCTGGACAAAGCCCATACCTATTTTTCTGATGAAAAACCTCGTTCCCTGCATCTGCGCCGCGCTCACCCTTTCCACCCACGCGAATCCTTCCGATCTGAAGTTCACGAGGTTCTCGGGCAGTGACGTTACCCCATCCCCGGCCTGTATCGCGGCGGCGGCCACGGGCGAGGTGTTCGTGGGGGTTGATCTCCTGGGATCTCTCGGCAAAGCCCCGGGTAAGGGTCGTATTGTACGCCTGATTGACACGGACCAGGATGGAAAAGCCGACTCGCACACTGTATTCGCGGAAATAGACAATCCCCGCGGTCTCATCTCCATGGGAGACAGGCTTTACGTCCTCCATACTGTCATTCCGGAGGAGACCGGGATTCTCACCGGGATGAACCTGTCCGTTCTGGAGGACAAAGACCGGGATGGAATCGCGGACGGGCCGGCCAAAACTCTGGTGAAGGATATTTCCGTCGCCCTGCACAATCAGAACCGGGGCGCCGACCACACCACCAACGGTATCCGCATGGGGATCGACGGCTGGATCTACATCGCTGTTGGCGATTTCGGATTTGTGAATGCTACCGGAACCGATGGCACTTCCCTAACCATGCTCGGAGGCGGCGTGGTGCGGGTGCGCCCGGACGGCACCGAGATGGAGGTCTATACCCACGGCCTCAGAAACATCTACGATGTGGCCATCGACCCGTTCATGAACATGTTCACCCGGGGTAATACGAACGACGGCGGAGGCTGGAACATCCGTTTCATCGATCAGATTCAGTCCGGGGAATACGGTTATCCGGTTCTTTTCAAAAATTTCACCAATGAGATTATCCCGGCTCTCGAGGATCTTGGCGGCGGGTCGGGGACCGGGGCACTGTTCATGGACGAGCCGACCTGGCCGGAAAAATACAACTTGCAGCCGATGATGGCGGACTGGGGCAGGAACCAGATCTTCATTCACCGCCTTACTCCGGATGGTGCTTCGTTCACCCAGAAAGCGGAGGATTTCATCGGTCTTTCGCAGCCAAGCGATCTGGATGTGGATGGCAGCGGCCAGCTCTACATCGCCGCCTGGGAAGGTGCCGGATACAAGGGAAACCCCGAGCGCGGCTTCGTCGAGCGCGTGGTTCCCGAGGGGTGGACATACCTGGAGTTTCCCGATCTCACGAAACTGACGCCGGATGCGCTTGTGAAAGGTCTGGCTTCGAAAAGCGCTACCGCCCGCCTCGCCACGCAGCAGGAAATTCTATCGCGTGGCAACAAGGACATCGCCGGATCCGTTCTTTCCATCGCCAAGGATAAGGAGATTCACGCGGGCTCGCGGGTCGCGGCCATTTTTACCTACAAGCAGCTTCTCGGCGCGGGCGCGAATGCCGCCCTGCTTGAACTGGCGGGCGATGACGCCATGAAGGAGTTCGCACTCCGCGCCCTCACCGACAGGCTCACACAACTTGAAGGACTTACCCCCCAACCCTTTCAACAGGCTCTCCAAAGCGATGATCCCCGCGTCCAGGCGGTAGCCGCTGTTTCTCTGGGCCGACTGGGAGACAAAGGCGCGGCTGATGCGCTCCTCGCAGTTTCCAATCCGCCAGACTCGATGCCAGTCGTGAAGTCCGAACCCAAGCCGCCCCTTTTCGAGAGCGGAAAGGTCTCCGGTAACGAAAGCGTCGATATCGATATCAGCCTTGATGGCATCAATAATATCTACCTGATCGTCGAGGACGGTGGCAACGGTGAGGGTGGCGACCACGCCGGATGGTTCGACCCAATCCTGACCGGACGGGACGGGTGGAAAAAGAATCTGACCGAGCTGGGTTGGAAATTCGCCACACAAGGCTGGGGAAAAACCTTCCTCGGAAAATCCCCTAGCGGTAAGCCTCTTGAGCGCGCCGATGGCAAGCCATTCGAGAAGGCGATCGGAACGCACGCGACGTCCGTCATTCATTACGTCATACCGGGAAAGGCAAAGCGGCTTACAGTGACCGCCGCATTGGCCTCCACGAAGAACGCGGATTCCGCCGTTTCCTTCAAAATCCTCTCCGAGCCTCCCACAGGAAAGAATACCGATGAGGGGCCGCACGCGATTCCGAACGCACCCATTATCGTCCCCCATCTCGCCGTCCAATCCCTCGTACGTCTTGAGGCGATCGAGGCATGCCTGGACGCCGTTGGCAGCAGCAACACCGACGGGGCTCTCCGGGCTTTGCGCCTGATGCACGATCCCACCGTTGTGGACGGACTGATCAAAAAATATTCCGCCGCTTCCGACACAGGCTTGAAAAACAAGATCCTCGCCACACTTTCCCGCCTTCACACCATGGAAGCCGCTTATGACGGATCCTGGTGGTGGGGAACGAAACCCGATACCCGGGGGCCTTACTATGTGCCGGTGACATGGGCGAAATCCGCAGCCATCGAGAAGCTCTTCCGTGAAACTTTTGCAGAGGCGGACGATGAAAGGAAAGCGTTCATCACCTCCCTCGCGAACCTCCACCGCATGAACCTGGAAGGAATCGGCGATATCGAAACGAAAGAGGAACAGACAGTCAAAACGATCGGCGACATCTCCATCGAGAACATCATGCTCGATCTGGACAAGATGAAGGGGAACCCGAACAAGGGCGGGGAAATCATGAAAACGCAGGCATGTGTCGCCTGCCACAGCATCAAGGAGGAGGATCCGAAACGCGGTCCCGAACTCAACCGCATCGGAGCCAAGCTCGACCGCGAAGCCATCGCCGAGGCCATCCTCAAGCCCGACGCCGGGATTTCAGAATCCTGGGTGGATGTCACGATGGCGGACGGTTCAACCGTCCAGGGAACGCTGGTCGAGAAGACGGATGCACAGGTGGTCATCCGCGACATAGCCGGAGTTTCCACTACTCTGAAAGCAGCCGATGTGAAAGGCGTCAAGACTTCCGCATCCACCCTCATGGGCCGCACCTCATGGACACCCTGACGATGGAGCAGTTCGCGGATGTGATCGCGTACTTGCACTCGCTGAAATAGAAACCAGCTCCCCTTCCCCGAGATCTGCGGTCTATCGCACGAATTTCAAAACCACGATCCCTCCGATTAGAAGCAACGTTCCGATCACAAAGCACCATTCAAGATGCTTCTCAATGAACGGCCTCACTCGGAGGCCGAAGATCCGGATCAGCCCTGCCACAAGGAAAAACCGGAACCCCCTTCCGATCACCGAAGCGCCGATCAGAAGCGGGAGGCTGTAGTTCATCATCCCGGAAAAGATGGTGAAGACCTTGTAGGGGATGGGTGTGACGGCTGCCACGAGGATCCCCAGGAAACCGTATTCGTCATACCAACCCTGGATCTTTCCCTGGGTATGTCCGCTGGCATCGAACATATTCAGAAGCGGTATCGCGACGGTATCACGCAGCCCGTAACCGATCCCCCAACCGGCAATTCCGCCAAGAACGGAACCCAGCGTGCAGACCGCTGCATATTTCAGCCATTTTTCACGTGCTCCGAAGCATAGAGCCAGTAGCAGGATATCCGGCGGTATCGGAAAAAAAGAGGATTCCAGAAACGCGATGATGAATAGTGCCCAGGTGCCGCCCGGGTGATCCGCCCAGGAAACTGTCCATGCGTAAAGGCGGCGGATGATGTTCGGCTTGGGAAGGGCGTGGTCGGTCATTTTGGAAAGTTCATTCGCACTCGGTGCGGGTATCGCGGGAGAGCAGTTCGGACATGGCTTTTGCGGCGGGCTTGCCTTCGTAGAGGATCGAATACACCGCATCGATGATGGGCGTCCTGACATTCGCGCGGCGCGCGGCTCCGTGGATGGAGAGGGTGTTGGGCACGCCCTCCGCGACCATGCCCAGCTCCCGGGTCGCCTCGTCCAGGGATTTCCCCTCGCCCAGTGCAAGACCGACCCGGTGGTTACGGGAATGCTTGGAAAAGCAGGTGACGATGAGATCACCCACTCCGGAGAGACCGGCGAATGTTTCCGTCCGGCCACCGAGAGCTGTTCCGAGCCGGGTCATTTCCGCAAGGGAGCGGGTGACGAGCGCGGCGACCGCGTTATCGCCAAGACCAAGCCCGTGGGACATCCCCGCGGCAATCGCATAGACGTTCTTGATGGCTCCGCCGAGTTCCATGCCCGCGAGATCGTCCGTGGTATAGGGGCGGAAATGGGGTAGTGTGAAAAGCGCCTGGAGGGAGTCCGCGATTTCCGCCTCTTCCGATCCGATGACCACGCAGGTCGCCTGGCCGACGGCCATTTCCTCGGCGTGGTTGGGGCCGGAAAAGACCGCCACGGAATTGTCAGGAAAAATCCCGGATAAGATCTGGCTCATGCGGTCGCCGGAATCCTTCTCGATTCCTTTCGCGCAGGAGAGGATTACGGTTTCCCTGGGAAGCGTGCCCGCTGCGGCAAGAGCTTCGGCACAACTCCGGGTGGCACCGGCGGGAACCGAAAAAACGATGAGTGGAAACTCGAGCGCGCGACTGATCTCGCCGGTCGCGGAAACGTTTCCGGGAAGGGAGAGTTCCTTGAGATACTTCGGATTCCGGTGATTTTCGTTGATACCCAGACATACGTCCGGGTCGCGCCCGATGACCAGAACCTCGTCCACGTTCGGGGAAATGAGCTTGGCGATGGCCGTACCGAACGAACCGGAGCCGAGAATGGCGACGTTCTTGAAAGTCATGGATCGAGCGCTACCGGTTGCCTTTTTCCGCCCCAGACGAATTTGGATTCGGTGCCGTCCAGCAGGCGGCGGATGTTCGTCCGGTGTTTCCAAACGGCCAGAATACCAATGAGGAGAGTGAAGAAGAAGAGCGGTTTGTTCCAGGTGCCGTCCGCCCATCTTTCATGGAACCGCGCGCCGAGATGGGTGAGCACCGGGAGGGCAACCGCGCTAACAATACTGGCCACCGCAACGTACCTGGTCACCAGCAGGGTAATGATGAAAAACACCGCCAGGATCAAGACCGCCGCAGGCATGAGGGCAATGAGAACACCTGCCGAGGTGGCGATCCCCTTCCCGCCCCTGAACCCGATCCATGGAGAGTAGTTGTGACCGAGCACGGCAAAAAGGGCAGTCAGGACGTGCACCAGTTGAGCCACGGACTGCCTATGCTCCGGGAGAACCACCGCGAACTGTTCGAGGAAACCCACCGGAATCTGAAGATCCCGCCCGGCGATGCGGATCAGGTTCACCGCTATCAGAACCGGTACGAAACCTTTCAACGCATCCAGCACCAGGCAGAAGATGCCCTCTTTCCTGCCGATGACTCGGAGCACGTTGGTAGCTCCGATGTTTCCCGAACCATGCAGGCGGATATCGATTCCCTTCGAACGCGCGATGAATAGACCGAACGGAACCGACCCGAGGAAAAACGCGAAAAGCGGGCAAAGCCAAAGTTGCATGCTGGTGGGGAATGGGACGCCCTTACTCGGCCGTGGCGCTTTCAATGACCACGTTCTCCACGGGAACGTCGCCAGCGGGCTGGGACATCGTTTCACCCGATACCGGATGACGCATCTCCAGTTTTTTTCTCCCGGTTTCCACCGCCTTGATCTTATCCACGACATCCATTCCTTCGACGACTTTTCCGAAGACCGCGTAGCCCCCGTTGTTCGGAAAGTTCAGCATGGCGTTGTCTTTCACGTTGATGAAAAACTGGGCGGTGGCGCTGTTGGGATCGTTCGTCCGTGCCATGGCGATGGTTCCACGCTCGTTCTTCAGACCGTTCTGGCCTTCGTTCTTGATCCCCTCGCCTGTTTCCTTCTCGACCAGTCTCCCGTCATCAAGGGCGAAACCGCCGCCCTGGATCATGAATCCGTCGATCACGCGGTGGAAGACAGTGCCATCGTAATGACCTGACTTCACGTATTTGAGGAAATTAGCGACGGTGACGGGAGCCTTCTCCGCGTTCAGCGCGATCACGATGTCACCGGCGCTGGTTTTCAGACGGACTTTGTCGGCGGTTTCCAATGCTTCCGGAGATTCCGGGGCGGATTCAGCGGTTTTCTCCGCGTTGCAGGAGGCGAGCAGGGCGGAGCCGACGAGGGCGAACAGAGCGAGTTTTCGTTTCATCGGGAAAACCTTTAGGCGCTTCACCCGTGGTTGGCAAGCGGAGTCCCCGGCTGCCTGAAAAAACAGACGCGGGCTGTTTCCAACCCGCGCCTGGCAATTTTGTACGATCAAACAACAGAAGACAATTCTCGGGACTGAAAGCGAAAGCGGCATCCTTTCGGATCCCGGGTCACGCATCATCGGTTTCCCATGAAAGCTCCCAATGGAGTGTATCGGGAGAAGTTCACCGTTTTCACGACTACGTCCAATTGATACCTGTCCAGACTACCTTCCGGGACACGAGCATTCATAGCCTTTTGATTACCCAAAAACGGCCACCTATGACGGAAAAAGATAAATTGCGAATGAAAAACATCGAAACCGGACGCACCATAAAAAAGAGGCGCGGGTTGTTACCAACCCGCGCCTTGTATTGCACATTTCCCCCCAAAGTGTCTCCGGACTGATTTCGGACGCGAGGCGAGGTCCCCCCGGATCTTACCATTTCATCACGAACTAGCCATCGGAGACTAAGGATATGTCACAGAGGTTTTCTTTCGGCTCACGCTGATTGATCGCCTCTGTTGGTAGTTAGACTATTCTGATTTTCGTCCCTGAAAAGGTTTTTCATTACCGAAAAACGGCCATCATTACCCAAAAACGGCCACTTTTGCGAATATTCCACCTTTTGTGACTAAGTCACTTGTGGATGCTCCGCGTTTTTGCAGAATGCTGCCCACCGAATTTCAGTAAATGGATCTCAATCAGGCCAAATCATCCCAGAGCGTCATCACGTGCCGGAACAGTCAAGGAACCGAACTCACGGCAAACCTGCTCCGCATCAAACGCTACTCCGTCGTCTTCGAAGTTTACAATCCCTACAGTATCCTGCAGTTGTCCGAGGTTCTCTCGGACTTCCGGATCATGGCCTCCCGCCGTTTGCTTTACAACGGCAAGGCGGTGGTCAGCAACCTGCTCAATACCGGCATCGTCCTGGTCTGCGAGGCGATGCTGGACGAGGGCTGGGTGGAGGTGGATTTCCTCGCGGGAATCACTGCCGAGATCGGCCAGGACGCGGGAAACACGGATCTGAAGGCACAGTTCTCGGATTTCATGTCGGAATGGAAGACCGGAAACCTCGTCCAGGATCCCTTCAAAATCGTGGTGGCGGATCTGGCCAGCATGCTCTCCGGAGTGCAGCACTGGCTGACCGGGATCGACGTCGGGATCCGCACCACCGTCACCCGGAGACGGGAGGAGATGGAGCGGGAGATCTTTGCAAAAGTGGAGCAGCGCGTCGTCGAGGAGGTGCTGCCATCCATGGAGCAGTTCGAGGAAGTGGCGCTGGACGTGGACGAGGGCGGCATGTCCGTGCACAAATCCTACGTGCGCCGCCAGCTCCACCCCATCGTGCTCTGCTCGCCTTTCCTTTTCCGCACCTATACGAAGCCGCTGGGCTACGCTGGGGATTACGAGATGGTGAACATGATGCTGCGGGATCCTTACGAGGGTTCCTCCGCTTTCGCGAAAATCCTCAACTACGCGCTTTTGAATACGGAGCCGGTGGTCGCGCACCGCAACCGCATCGACTTCCTTGTGGACATGCTCCGCAGCGAGAGCCTGAAGCGGGTGTCCAAGGGAAAAACCCGCGTTTTCAACCTCGCCTGCGGCCCCGCCGTGGAAGTGCAGCGGTTCCTCAGGGAATGCGACGAGGCGGATCTCGCGGAGATCGACCTGCTGGATTTCAACGCGGAAACACTGGAATACACGCGCGACAGGATCAACGAGGCGAAGATGGCAGGCGGAAGGGAAACCCAGGTGAAATACTTCCAGCGATCCGTCCACCAACTCCTTCGCGCCGCTACCCAAGGCGGCGACGAGGCCTTCGGCGACTACGATATCGTCTATTGCGCGGGTCTTTTCGATTACCTCTCACAGCGCGTCTGCAAGCGTCTGGTCGATCTTTTCTGCACCATGGTGCGCCCCGGCGGGAAGGTGATCGTGACCAACGTCGCAGCCAGCAATCCCCGCAAAGCCTGGATGGAATACGTGATGGAGTGGAACCTGATCTATCGTGACAATGCCGAAATGGAAGATCTCATTCCGGACACCTCGCCCGTGGTATCCTCATCGGTGAAAGCGGACTCCACGGGAGTGAACCTTTTCCTCGAAATCGAAATTGGCAGTCGCTGAGTCAGACCCGGAGGATATCCCGGATGAGGTTCTGGAATCCTTCCGGGCCTATGAACGCGAGGTCTCCGTGCTGAACGCGCGTCGAGCCGCCGTTCTTGCCGCCATTTTCATGGTGGCCGGAGGCATCCTCGACATCATCGTTTTCCCGGAATACCTGCTCCTATTCTCGGCGATCCGCCTCGTTTGCAGTCTGCTGCTTGTGCTTGTTTACATCGACCTGCGCGCCAAGCCCGTGGCCCGGCGTCGGAACTTTGTGGCGGGCTGGATCGCCATCCTGCCAATGCTTTCCATCTGCGCGATGATTTATTTCACCGGCGGTGGAAACTCCATCTACTACGCCGGGCTGAACCTCGTTCTGGTGGGTCTTTCCCTCCTGCTGCGGTGGAATTTCAAACAGTCCGCCGCCATGACGGCGGCCTGTGCCACCTTCTACTTCATCAGCGTCGCGCTCGCTTTCGAAATCCCCGATTTCCGCATCCTTTTTAACAACAGCTACTTCATCTTCGTCACGGGCGTATTCGTGATCGTCGGCAGCTACTTTTACGAAAGACTGCGCCTGAGTGAATTCACCCTCCGAGCGGAAGTTGAAAAATCCCGGGAAACCCTCCGTTCCCAGTACGAGCGCCTGGGCGAGCTGGACGAGGCCAAGACCCGCTTCTTCGCAAACATCAGTCACGAGCTGCGCACCCCGCTCACCATCATGCTCGGGATCACGGAAAAGCTTGAAACCATCATCAGACCACGCGACCAGGACGACAAGGTTCCGGAAATGGTAAGACTGCTCGGCCAGAACGGCCTGCGCCTGATGAAACTCATCGACGATCTTCTCGACCTCGTCCGTTTCGATACCGGGCACGCGGATCTGAATTTCCAGCCCACCCCTGTCAAAGCCCATTTCGAAGGCCTGATGAAATCCCTACGCCATCTCTCCGAACAGGACAGCGTGGCGCTGCTGTGGACTTGTGAATCCGAGTTCCCCACCGCGCTTCTGGACCGGGACAAGTTCGACAAGGTGATCCTCAACCTCGTGATCAACGCGATCAAATTCACTCCCTCGGGCGGCACCATTGATGTGGACCTGAAAATTTTCAAAGGCAAACTCAAGCTCTCCGTGAAGGATACCGGGGTCGGCATCCCCCAGGAAAACCTTGAGCGCATTTTCGACCGCTTCTGGCAGGTCGATACCTCTTCCACCCGGAAATTCCAAGGATCCGGCATCGGCCTCGCGCTCGTCCGCTCCGTCGCCGAATCGCTGGATGGCGAAGTCCGTGCAACCAGCAAGATAGGCCAAGGGACCGAATTCACCGTCAGTTTTCCGGTGGAAAAAGCCGAGGAAAGCGAAATCATCGATAGCGCGCCGGTCAGCGGAAAAGGCATTGCGGAAATCCATCGCAAGGCCGCCTTGGCCATTCCTTCCAAGTCACGCAAGGCAACGGCTTTGTCGCCACAGAATTTCGGAGCTCCGGTCGCCGCCCCCCGTATCGGAACCCGCGAGAGCGGCGCGAGACCGCTGGTTCTCATCGCCGATGACGAGCCGGACATCCGCCGTTTCCTCATCATGCAGTTGGAAAACGTCGAGGTGATCGAGGCGTCCGATGGAGCCGAGGCGCTGGAACTGGCCAAACTCCATCAGCCACAGATCGCCCTCCTCGACCACATGATGCCCGAGCTGGATGGTGTGGAGGTCTGCCGCCGCCTTCGTGAAAACCATTCCACGCGTGACACATCGGTCGTCATTCTAACCGCCCGCGCGGATGAGCAGACAAAGATCGACGCCCTCCGCGCCGGAGCCAGCGATTTCCTCACAAAACCTTTTTCAACCGCAGAGCTCGGCCTGCGGCTTCGCAACCAAATACTCATGGGCCGCTTCCGCAGGGAAATGGCCGATGTGAACCGGGAACTCAAAGCCGCCCTCGAGAAAATCAAGGAAAACGAAGTCCTAATGCTTCGCAACGAAAAGCTCTCCGCGCTCGGCCGCATGAGCGCCGGGATCATCCATGAAATCAACAATCCGCTGAACTATGCGAACGCGGGTCTGCACTCCCTCGCCACCTTCACCCCCTTCCTGCCCGACGAGGAGCGCCCCGAGTATGAGGATACCCTAAAAGACATCCGCGAAGGGGTCGCCCGGGTTTCCCAGATCGTCATCGATCTCCGCCAGTTTACCCACGATGAAAAGGCGGAGTCTCCGAAAGACCGTTGTGATCCCGGCGAAATCATTCAACGTGCCATCCGGATGATCAACCACCAGCTCGGCGACGAGATCACGATCACCTACCGCTCCGAATCCCCCGCCGATATTCTTGCGAATTCCAACCAGCTCAACCAGGTCTTCATCAATTTTTTCCAGAACAGTATCGATGCGATCCGCGAGCGCACCATGAAGCTGCCGGAACCCAAGGGAAAAATCGAAGTCATCGCCGGAACGGAGGGCGGAAGCACGTCCATCTCCGTGCGGGACAACGGCATCGGCATCCCGCCGGAGGACATTCGGAAAATTTTCGATCCCTTCTTCACCTCCAAGGAAGTCGGCGCGGGAATGGGTCTCGGCCTTTCCATCACCCACCAGATTCTCCGCGACCACAACGCCACCATCCACGTGGACAGTCGCCCCGAGGAATTCACCGAGATCCGGCTGCTTTTTCCGGACGCCTCTTCTTCGGAAACCGAATCAGAAAACTACCAAAAACAACTGCAACCGCTCACATGAACTCAGAAACCGAAACATACGATTACCAGCGGCACGCCATCCTGTTCGTGGATGACGAGGCCAACTCCCGGAAATATTTCAACCGTCTCTTCGGCCGGAAATTCCGAATCTACGAAGCCGAGGACGGCGTCGAGGCTCTGAAAGTATTCCGCGCGCATGCCAATGAGATCGGCATCATCGTCACCGACCAGCGCATGCCCAATGAAACAGGTGTGGGGTTTCTATCCAAAATCGCCGCGGAATACCCGGATGTGATCAAGATCCTCTCCACCGCCTACGCCGATATCGATGCCGCCATCGGCTCCGTCAACCAGGGAGGAATTTTCCGCTATATCACCAAACCCTGGGACATCCCGGAGCTGGAAATCACCCTCCGCCGCGCGATGGAATTCTACATCGTCAAACGGGAGCGCGATGCCCTTCTCGGAGCCAAAATGCTCGCCGTCGGAAACGTCCTCCTCGCCAACAGGCTCGCCGCTTTCGCGTTCGTCCCCGTCTGCTCCGGCACACCAAGCAATCATGCGGCCGAGGCCATCGCATCCTTCGTGCGCCTCGCGATATCCTCCCCGGATTTCGCGCCGGATCCGAAAAGCGTTACCTCCACCCCGGATCTCGCGAAACTCCACTCCCGGCAGCTCGAACTCGCCAGCTCCCTTGAATCGGCCCTCGCTTCCGCCCTCGCCATCCCGGATCTTGCCGGCCGGGTCGGGAAACTTGCCAAGGCGCTGGAGGACTCCGGAGCAAAGGGACTTTCCGTGAATGAGGACTCCTCGGAGTTCCACGCGGATACCGATCCTACTCCCGATCTACTCCAGACCATTCTCGGCAACGAGAGCGATCCGCAGGGCGGAGCCAACGCAATGGCCGCGATGGCCGCCGTCATGGCAATCTATGACGCCGGTGCGACCATCACACGCAAACGTGCCGCAACACTTCAGGTTTCGGTTGCGCCCCGGACAAACAAGCCTGCTGACGCGGGCGCCACCCCCGGATCGGAGGCCGCGAAATGGCTGATCGAGGACGAGCTGCTGGTTTCCGCGGCACTTGGAATCCTCTGAAAATTTTACAAATACCTGCAAATTATTCAATAATATTGACATTCAATGCGATACTGCCAGTGTGGCAGCATCGGAAATGGGCGACGCCACAATTAATTCAAAAATAATCCAGTTGGATGGGATGGTGTATTACATCCACCCGACCGGTACGTGGATACCTCTCGCCAGCCTGGCAAAGGACTCGGGCTATCGCATCGACAGCCTCTGCGCGATGCTTGATGTCTCTCCACGAAGCCTTCGGAGGCAGTTCAGCAGTTCACTCGGCATCTGTCCGAAAAAGTATCTTAAATCCGAGCGCATGGTCTGCGCTCGGAACCTCCTCCGCGGCGGTCTCTCCGTCAAGGAAGTGTCGGAAGAACTCGGATTCGGTGCCCAGAAGGACTTTCACCGGGAATTCCGCGAGTTCTACCAAATTGCCCCGACGGAATTCAGATCCCAGGAGTCCGAGCGTCTCATGGATCGTTTCGGACTGAACAACTGATCGGGTCGGGAGGTTACTTCGCTTGGAAAACTCTCATGAATCTCCTCTGGAAAACACCAAGTGAAGAGGGCAACCAACAGGAGAGGAACCACAGAAACCGCGCGGAGAACGGAAAGACGATGGTGTTTTTCCGCTTCGACACTCCTCTTAGGAATCCGAAGGCAGCCTCATCCGGCGTCATCATTCTCACAGGGAGGTCACGAACCATCGCATCGCGATCCGCGCCGACGATTCTGTCCTGGGAAAAGATCGCACTATTCACATAGCCGGGGCAAACGACGGAGACACGGACACCGTAGGCCTTTGCCTCTGCTCGTAGGGATCGAGAAAATTCCAAAATTGCCGCCTTCGAGGTGGTATATGCTGCTGCGGTGGCGTAACCGGTCGATCCGGCAATCGATGCCGTGTTTATGATGTGACCAGAACCACGCCTGATCATTTCCGGGTAAACCAACCTCGTCCCGTTGACTGTGCCCATCAGGTTTATATCGATAACCCATTTCCAGCGTGCGAAGGGCAGATTCTGAGCGGAGCCAAGAAGAGTTACGCCAGCATTGTTGAAGAGAAAATCAATCCCCTCCGAATCTGCCACAATCTTCGCGACCACACCTGAAAAAGCCGCATAATCGGTAATATCCAACAGATGGGGATGAATCCGTCCCGACCCCACAGCTTCCCTCGCAATGCCGTCCAAGCCATCCTGATTCATATCGGCGACATGCACGGTGGCTCCGCATCTGGAGAGTAGTAGGGTAAGAGCCCTCCCAATTCCGGATGCTGCTCCGGTCAGAAGAACCGTGGAACCGCCGAATACCCTGATCATATCTGAATTTGGTATCATGCCAGCTCCCGGTAAATTTTCATGATTCTCCGATGTACGGCGGAAATAACAAAGGGCATCCGGGGAGCCACCCACTTCATTGCGGCCGCATAGCCCGGAACCGCGAATTCGCTTCTACCCCTGGTAACGTTCGAAATAATTCTCGAAGCCGCTTTACTGGCCGGCAGTATTCCGAATCCAAGCCGGTCGATCAATTCCATCGTCTTCCCGTAATCGGTTTTTCTGTAGATCGCGGATTTGTATATTTCCGTTCCCACATATCCGAGTGACGCGTGGAAGATGGAGACGCCATGCTCCCTGCCCTCGTGCCACAGACTCCGGTATAAACCCAAAAGCCCGGCCTTCATCGTGGCATAAGCCGTGGCCGTCGGGTAACCGGCATACGCGGCGAGCGAGGAGATCAGGACGATGTTCCCACGCCTTTTCTGGATCATGTTCGCGTAGAAATGCCCGGCCATCTGCACGGGGCTGAGAAGATTCGTCCGGTAAATTATGTCCCAATCCTTTCCCTTCATATCCTGGATCTCGCCGAAGGCGGTGATCGCTGCGCCGAGATAGACCCAGTCCACGTCGATTTCCGCAGGGAAGTTCTTTGCCAGAAATTCGTCCGCCGCTTCAAGATCGGCCAGATCGATTCTCCCTATTTCTGCAACAGCTCCCCGGCTCCGGACTTCGGCAGCCACCGCAGCAAGGCGACCCTCGTTTCGTCCGATCAGCCAAAACTTCCGCCCGGGTTCCGAAAGTTGGATGGCAATTTCACGACCAATGCCGGAACTCGCACCCGTTATCACAAACGTCTCTTCCCTTCCGCTTTCCATCAGAATTCCCGTTGCCAGGAAAACACAAGTGCGTTGTGCCGAGACCTGTATTTCCCGTTGGCCAGGGGATTGGCGGAGCCGTCCACCTCCCTGTTCGAGTAGCCGAACTGGTATGCCAGCATCCAGGACGAATTTTCCATCCTGCGACCGAATCCGCAGTTGAACCAATGCCGATCCGCATCGGAGACTCCGGGTGTGAAATTTCTGTCCGGCTGGGCGTTTTCATTATAATCATACCCGGCAGCCCACACGTAGCCTGCAGGTGTGGTGTAGGAAACGCCGATCTCGTAGATAAAAGATGATTTCCATTCGAAAGCAACCGGGAGGGAACCGCCCACCGAGGAAGATTCGAGCGTGAGACTATCCAGCGAATCCCAGTCCAGCCATTCCACGTTCGCCTCGATATTCCAGCCCGGTGCCGGACGGTAGGAATACCCTCCGGCAAGTCTCGCCGGGGTTTTGAAATCCAGGTCCGCGGAGCTGTCCGTGGCCAGTAGATTCGAGGTCGTCCGACCATCGAGATCGAACTGCGAGCCACTGGAGTAAACGAGGCCGAACGCATGCTGTTCAGCTGGCTGCCATCTTACGCTGAGTCCTGCCGAGACACCCACGTCCTTCCCTTCGTAGCGTAAATAACTTCCCGCCGGCCCTAGGCCCTGCTCCAATGTCAGATCCGCGTAATTGACGGATACCGAAGCCCCCACCGAGAGCTCGTCACTGATTTCGTATGCCACGGCGGACGTCCCGCTGAGATAGGTCAGCCGTGCCTCGGTCACTACGGGACTGAAGTTGGTATCCCTCCCCCAATCGGTGCCCAGCCCGAACGGACTGTTCAGTCCGAAACCCAGTGTAAGTTTTTCGTTGTAGGGCTTGACGTAAAAAATATGGGGGGCGGCCTGGAGCTCGGTGCTCGCCTCGGTCGTAACCCCGCGAACCGTGGCTTCGTTTCCAAGAACGATCGAATACAGTCCGAGCTGTGCCTCGCTGTCGCGGATCTGGCTCATTCCCGCCGGATTGTAAAAAACCGCTGATGGGTTGTCCGCAGTGGCGACGAAAGCATTTCCCCGAGCCGTGGCGAAGGCGTCCTGATTCGGCAAATAATATCCTGCCGCAAAAACTCCACAAGGAACGGAAGCTGCAATGAAGGCGATTTTACGGAAAAAAACCGACCTTTCAGAAAAAATCCAAATTTTTTTATTCATGAGTTGTTTGGGGAAAGAGGATCGCGTCCTCCATGCACCCTGGTTTTCAGGAGATTGGGGTCGGCGTATATTTGAACGCCACTTCGGCGAAATGCTGTCCGCTTCTACAGCTACAGAAATTCCATGTCACCCTTAAAATTAAGGACATACGAAATGATTGACGCTAATTTCCGCGATGGCAGTTATTGCTACCCGGCTAGTAAACGGGTGCCCCGTATTCGTATTCCTGGCCTCCCCCGCCGCCACCGCTATTGGATTCCTGTATCTTCTTTTTGCTCCAGTGATAGGTGGCTTTCGTATCGCGCCACATGCCGATAGTCGTGTTGCAGGAAACCAGGGTTCCAACGGCAGCCAAGAGGAAAAGAAACTTCATGGGTCGGATCATAGCTATGAAAACAAGTTAAGCAAACTTGATTTTCAAGCAGATCGCCGTCACCGCGCCCTAGTTCCGGTAGCTGCTCCTTGAAAAGGAACCGTTGCGCCCTCAGAATGGGAGCAGAAGATGACCATCAATCTCGGCGACACGCCCGTCACACTCACAGCCTCCCATACAGCTTTTCTGGAAAAGTCTTCCACTCTCGTGGTTGCGGACATTCATCTCGGAAAATCCGCCACCTTCCGCAACCGGGGTATTCCGGTTCCCGAAGGGGACAGCCAGGCGGATCTTGATAATCTCACCCGCCTCATCCTGGAAACCGCTCCCGCCCGTCTCGTCATCGCCGGGGATCTGGTTCACGCGAAGGATGGCATGAGTCCCCACGTCCTTGATGTTTTTCGTGAGTGGCTGGATGGATTGCAGATCCCGGTCATTCTCACAGAGGGAAACCATGACAGGATGGCTCGTTTGTTCGATCATTCCCTACCTATCGAAATCGTTCCGTCCTTCGAGATCGACGGCCTTCGCATCACTCACGATCCTGCGGAACTTCCCGCGGATCAGCCTGGAATCGCCGGCCACCTTCACCCCGGTCTCAGCCTACCGGAATCGCCCCGCCGCAGCCTGCGCACTCCGTTTTTCTTTCTCAAACACCCTCACCACCTCGTCCTACCCGCTTTTTCAAAATTCACCGGACTGAATATCATGAAGCCTGAAAGCAATGACGGCATCTTCATCCCGACGCGTGACGAGGTTGTGCGGATACCTGCGACCGCTGCAAACCAGAGGCGTTCCGGAGAAAAATCCTAGGCTCAGGGCCGCCCGGAGCATTTTCGGACACCGGCACCTATTCGCTCACCAGATCTTCAAATCGACCTCCCCTCGCGGTGACCCATTTGCCTTTTTTGACGACCTTTGAAAATCCAAGTCCTTGTTTCGCAGCGGCTTCAAAAACGTCCCATGCCTGGCTGGCGAGAATGCCGGACACGACCAGATCACCTCCCTTCGCCAGCGACTTTTCGATCACCGGCCATGCCTGGATGAGGACTGTGGAAAAAATGTTCGCAAGCACCACGTCGTAGCCCTTTTTCCGGGGCTTCCATTTGAGGACATCCTGCTCTTTGAAGACGATTCCGGGGGTGTCGTTGCGCTCGGAGTTTCTTTTGGCCACGCCGACTGCGAAGGGATCGAAATCGCATCCCCAGACTTCGGTCGCACCAAGTTTTTCTGCGCTGATCGCTAACAGCCCGGATCCTGCTCCCAGATCGGCGACCGTCCATTTGGCACCTTTCCTTTCCTTCGCGATATCCACGAGAAACCTCATGCAGGTGGATGTGGTTGCGTGGTCTCCGGTTCCGAAAGCCATCTCCGGAGGGATGATGATCAGTTCGCGGCCGGGATGCTCTTTCCGGAGGTCGGCCAGTTGCTTTTTGCCGGTCTCGGCTGTCACTAGAAACTTATCGCGAACTTTCAGCGGCTTGGGGATCTCGGGTGCCTTCTGCCAATCCGAGTTTTTCACCTTCCGCACCGATCCGCCGAACTGGCTGAAGATGGCATCAGCCTGTTTCTTGTCGGAACAATACACCTGAAGGCGCACGGATTTGCCGCCCTTGATGTATTCCAGAACGAAATTCGGGTTTCCCGAGAAACGCTCTTCCCATGCGTCAATCCACTGTGCTCCGGAGAGCTTCGACCAAAGATACATGGCTGGAAATTACAGGGATGCGTGAGGGGGTCAATGAAGATGGTTCTAGCCGCAAAAAGGATCAAAAAGTTCGCAAAACGATGAGAAACAGGATTCCAAAAATTCCATTTTTTGACCTTTTTTTGTGCCTTTTTGCGGCGGAAAAATTCTCATTCCTCTTGGTATAGTTTTGCCATGGAGAGCATCAGCGGTTCCAGGAGTTCGTAATATTCGTCTTCCGGGAGGTCTTTTTTCCGCAGGTAAAGCTGATGGATTTCCAATTCCAGTTTTGCGCGCTGCGCTTTTGCTTCAGGGGAAAGTGTATCCGGATTCGTTCTGAGAAAATGGATTTCGCGGGCCAACGCTCCGTCCGGGACGCCGTTCTCGTTTTCCATCCCGGCGCGGAATCCTTTGAAGGCGGCTGTCGGGGTGGACAGCTGGTCGCCGTTGTCCTCGATCACGGAGTTCTCGCTCACCACCCTCTGGGCATCCGTGTAGAATGCTTCGGTTTTCGCAGCGGCCTCAAGGGTGGCTTCCAGAAGGGATATCTCCCCATCGAGATCCAGATCCGCATCCTTCGAGGTGAGGGCATCCGCGAGTTTTTCCCCGAAGCGGGAATAGTTTCTCTGACCGGGGCTGCGGGTGGAGGAGATGATCACGCGGTTCTCACCGGAGAGCTGGTCGAGGAACACCGCGCTGGCGGAGAAAAGGTTCAGGATGATGAGGCGGCGTTCAAAGGATTTCAAAAGACCGGCCACATCCTCGGAAGCGATGTCCCCTCCACGGAGATTGAACTTCGCGGTGCGCCCGTCGAAGCTGCCGTGACCGATCCAGACGAACCAGAGATCCTCTCCATCGTCGGAAAACGATTTGATCGTTTCCTCCAGCAGCGGGCGATCCCCTGCTTCCGCGGATTCATCCAGGCCGATGGTAACGGCTCTGATTTTTCCTTCTTCGGCAATGTCCTGCCATGCCTTTGCCTGGCGGCGGAACTCCAAATCGTAATCCGGATTGCCGGGTTCGCTGACGACGATGAGCATTTCCCTTTCTTCACCGGCCAATACGAACGGGATTGATAGGAGGCACAGGATGAAGGTCAGAAGGGTTTTCATAAATGGGTGAATGAGAACACATGGAGGGGCTGCATTTTGCTGCCCGGCAACCCAAGCACCCTGGCTGAGTCTTCTCTTCTCCGTTCTTATCCGGCGGCAGAATGCCGCCGCTCCTTGGTTCTTGTTCATGGCAGTTTTTTCCAGCGACGCAGCGACCATTCGCCGATGAAGCAGAGAAAGGCTGCGAGCATCCACCAGGCGGAGTGCCAGAGTGGTTCGGAGCGGGTTTCGCTGACTGGCAGCGGAAGATTTTTCAAACCGGATACGAAAGCGTCGAGCTCTCCGGGCGCGATCATTTTTCCTCCGGTGGCGGATGCGAGGAGGCTCATCGTGGCCATGTCCGGCTCCAGCGCCTGATACTCGTCCTGGATGGAATTCACCACCCAGCCGGTGGTTGCGGAGAGAGCGGGTTTCGTATCGGTGGCGCGCGTGGTGGCCTGCGCGAGGTATGGGCCGGGGGTCGTGGTGGAGTGCCTGGCAGTGGACACGCCGGGGTCTGCGGCATCGCGGCGAAGGGAAACGGACGACCAAGTTTCATCCGGCCTGCGGATGCGGAGACTTACGTTTCCCGAGTCGTCGGGTTGAAAATCCTCTCCTAGCAGGCGGGAGGTGACGAGATTGGATGTGTCGCTTGCGGATTCCGATTTCAAGGAAAGCGGACGCGGCACATCGGCGAGGAGCCAGCGGAGGGTTTGGCGCCAGGTCTTGTCGAGATCCGCGTGGGAGCTGGCATCACGCAGCCCCCAGCGCCAGAGATCCGTCATGGCGAAGACGGCGGTGCGACCACGGCCATAGCGACGTGTGGCGATCGCGGGTGACGTGCCGTTGGCGAAGCGAAATTCACCAATGCTCATCGCACCGGGACGGACGCTGCCCAACCGGTGGACATTGTCAAAAAACGGCAAGCGTGCGAGACGCTGGAATTCGTCGTTTTCAGTAAGACGCAGCCTGGCCCAAGGCTCCAGAAATCCTTCACGGGTAAGCGAAAAGCGGGCTCTCGCCGGTACCCCGGAGGAACCGCCCGCATCCAGATACACAGGGAGCATTTCGCCAACCGCGGTGTCCGCGTAACCACCCGCGTCCAGCGATTCCATCCCGCCCAGCATGGCGACGCTGCCGCCACGCTCGCTGACAAACTGCTGGAGAAGGCGCTGCTGCTCGCGGTCGAAAAAGGCGGATTCCACATCGTCCAGGACAACGGCATCGAAGGGGAAAAGCTCGGCGGCGGTTCTCGGGAAACCGGCCGCGAGTTCGTTGGAGTCCTTCGCGTTGAGACGGATGAATACCGGTTCGTCGAAACGCTCGGCCTCCTCCTGTTCCTCGAAACCACGGTAGAGCGGATTGCTGTTCTCCCCCGCCCTGCCGCGATAGTCGAACTTCGGTTCACCCTTGGCGACGCGGATCAGCGAGGTGACGCGGATCTCGGTGTCTTCGGCGAGGGCGCGCTGGAGAAACTTGTGCTCATAGTTCGGCCGACCGCCCAGATAAAGGACGCGATACGGGCCGGTGTCTCGGTTCGCGGCGACGGTACGGGAGTTGTTTTCGAGAGTCGCCTCACTGATCCCGCCTCCACCCTCGATGGCGACGCTTACCTGGAAAAACGCGGTACCCGGTGCCTGCGGACGGATCTGAAAACTGGCGACCCAGGTTTCCTCATCGCGGGCGACGAGGTGACGTTTCTGTTCCACCGGTTTCCCACCGTGTTCGCGTATCGTGGCGACGATTGTTTTTCCGGAAAGCCCCCGGGCGGTCACCGTGGCATCGACCATTACGGGAGCGTCTTCGAAGAGAGTCGCCTGCGCGGTCAGGTTCGCCAGCGCGAGGTCGGTCAGTTTGTTTTCCGGAGCGATGACGAGAGGAAAAACCGGCGAGAGACCCTCAATCCCGGCCTGGATGATCTTGCCATCCGTCGGGCTGCCATCCGTGATCACAAGAATACCGGCCAAGGGTCTGCCGTGGTAGCGGTCGCGGAGATCGCCAAGCGATCTCCCCAACGAGGAGGCCTGGCCATCGAAATCCAGCGGGACGCCCGCAGCCTGGCGTGAGAGCCGGGAATCGAAGGAGAAGGTATCCAGGATGAAATCCTCCCCGAGCTTCTCCTGCCAATCGCCGGGACTGGAGGCGATGAGTTCGTTCAGGACATCGGCTCGGGAGTTTCCGTTCTCGCCATCTTTAAGAGTCATGCTGGCGCTGTTGTCGAGTAGGACGGCCCAGTGGTTGGTGCCGGGTCGGTTGAAGGTTTCGACGATCTCCGGGCGGAGGATGAAGGCCAGGAGAAGAGCGAAACCCGTGATCTTCAGGCAACCCGCCAACCAGCGGAGCCGCACGGGCAAGCCGGTGTGGCGACGGTAGCTGAGAAACAAGCCGATTGCGATCACCCCTAGGGCGACGAGGCCAGGGATGAGCCAGCGGATTTCAGTCCAGACGATGTTCATTTCCCGAGTTCCTCAAAATAGCGGCGGACGATTTCCTCGTAACGGTCGGGGACGGGATCCCGGCCGACGGGTGCGAGCGGATCTTCGCGGTTCATCTCGTAAAGGCGGGCGTCGAGTTTTTCGGCGGCCTCCAGGAGGGGGCGGAGGATTTCCTGTTCGACGGTTTCATGGTCGGGAGCCTTTGACTGGCGCTTGAATTCCTTGCGAAGTTCGCGGCTGGCCTTGCGGGCGCGGGCGACGGAGGTCTGGGCATCGGGATCCACGATAACCGCTTCGATATCGTGGAGGCGGTCGCTCCACTCCTGGTATTCACCGCCGGTGATGGCGTTGCCCGCCGTGCGTCGGGAGGTGGTCGTTTCCGCATCGGCGGTGGATTGGCCATTGCCATCTCCCTCGCCTTCGCCGGGTTTATCGCCCTTCCCTTTTCCTCTGCCCTCTCCTTCGCCGGGTTCGGTGCCTTCGCCCTGCCCCTGGCCTTTCCCTTGGCCGGGTTTTTCACCTTCTCCCTGGTCTTCGCCGGGGGTATCCCCTTTGCCCTTTCCTTTTCCTGGCTTCTCTCCTTTTCCTTCACCTTCACCTTCCCCGGGGTTCTTGCTTTCGCCCTCGCCCTTGCCTTCGCCGGGCTTTTTTCCTTCGCCTTCTCCCGGCTTCTTGCCTTCTCCCTTGCCTGGTTTTTCGCCCTCGCCTTGACCCGGTTTTTTTTCGTCTCCTTCCTTGCCGGGGGCTTTTGGTTCGCCCCCGGTTTTTTGGGAAACGGCGGGTTTTGTGATCTCGGCACCGGCTTCTTCGGCCAGACGGCGTAGTTCGTCGCGGGCGTAGGCAAGGGCTTGCTTCTCGTTTCCGAGGATTCGCTCGGCGGCGTTCTCGATCTCGCGTGCGAGGTTGGCGATTCCTTCCGTGGCCTTTTCGGGCGCCGCCGGATCGCGGTTGTAAGGAGTCGCCTCGGCCAGGTTTTTGAGAGCCTTTTCAAGACCATCATGGTTGGCTTGGCGGAGGGCTTCGACAAGATCCTGGGCCACGAGCGGCTCGGATTTTTCGGCTGTCTCCGCAGTGCGTTTCATTTCCTCGACGAGATTCTCAAAATCCCGTTTCTGGCCGGCTGCATTGAGTTTCTCTTCCTTGTTTTTGGTTAGACCCGGGGATGGTTTCTCGGATTTTTTCCCTTCCAAGAGTCTCCTTCTGGTTCGCCTCCAGTTTACGGGCGTCGTTGCGCAGCTCGCGGAGCTGGTTGGCGAGCTTCGCGGCACTGGTCTCGCGAAAATCCTCGTGGAGCTTTTCGAGACCCTCCTCGGCGCGGCGACCGGAGGCTAGGGCTTCACCGAGTTTGTTTTTCTCCAGATTCTCTTTTGCCTGGCGGGCTTTCTCGCGGGCTTCGTCGAGAGCTTTTTTCTGATCCGGGCGGGTGGCCTTCTGATCGGGTTCGGCGGTTTTCTCACGAAGCTTGTCGATATCGGTAAGAAGCTCCTTCTGCTGGTCACGGAGTTGTTTGAGGCGGCGCTCGATCTCGGCTTTTTCGGCTTCGGTCTTGGCTTTGTTAAGGGCGATCTGGAGGGCTTTCATTTCTTCGTTGAGATCGCGCTGGCGTTTTGCAAGTTCGCCAAGGCGGTTCAGGATGGCCATTGCTTCCAGCGCCTCCTCGGAGGCTTCCGGCTTCGCTTTTTTCTCATCCTTGTAGGGGGATTTCATGTCTTTGAGATTAAGATCGTCCTTGGGGTCGCAACTCAATGGCCCGCCTTCCTCCGATTGTATGATGAGATTCTTGTTGTTCATCAGTTGGTAGAGGAAACGCAGAGCCGCCTGCTGGTGTCCGATCGCGATATCAAGAGGCATGCCGGAAAATTCCTTACCGGCAGTCTCGAGCTGGGAAAGCGAATCCTGCATCTCCAGCCTGGCATCGGTGATGATCTTCCGGACGGCCGGGTCGGTCTGTTCCGCCTCAATTTCTGTGGCCATTTTCACGGCGATTTCCTGGGAAGCGACGAGAGTTTCGAGGTCTTTGGCAGGTGGCGCGTCATCCGAAATCTCAGCATGGTCGCGGCGGACGGACCAGGTGGAGTTCAGGATATCGGCCTGGAGTTTGATGATTTTTGGCGGCCCGGCTGGGCCTGCGCCGGGAGGGGCTTTCCGCTGATAGAACTCCTCATCGAAATCACGGACACGGACGAGGTGGATATCCCCGTTCACGCGGCGGACGCTTCCATCGGGGCCGATATCCTCAGCCCAGGCATTCCACATAATGAGGTCGTTGGGTTTCGCCCCTGCGGTTTCCAGATCGACCTGGTGGGAGAGTTTCGCTCCGCCTTTTTCGCCGATGGAAACGGGCTCGACGTCAATCCATTCCTCGCCGTCGAGCGTGTATTTCATCCCGCTGGAGAGGAGTTCGGAATCATCGGAAACACTGGCTTCGAGAAGGACTTCCTGGATGGGGGTGACCTTGTCGTTTTTCACCGGGAGGACGACCCGCACGACGGGAGCTTTGTTTTCGATGACTTTGATCTCAAGGATGTCGCGGGCGGAATTGGTGCGGCCTTTTGCATCTTCAAGGACGATTTGGTAGGTGACGCTTTCGGTGAGGATTTTGGAAACATGGAAGCGTTTTCCATCCTTCGGGTCGGCATCGAGCTTGATGGGGTCTTTCTTTTTCGCGACGAGGCTGGCGGTGAGGCCGGGGACGTTCGCAACGAGGGTGAGTTCCATCCTTGTCCGCTCGGTGGTGCGGATGGTTCGGGGATCTTTGAGAGTTTCAGGCTCCTTTTTCAGGATTTCCGGAAAGTGCAGGACGGCTTCAGAGGCGGTAAGGACGGGGCGGTCGAAGACGGTGATTTTATAGGTGGCGCTTTCGCCCTCCGGGAGGGTGACCTTGTATTCCAGATCGGTGGGAACGCTTTCGATGCGCGCCTGATAAACCGGGCCGGTGAACGGTCGGTTGAGTTCGATGGACTTGCGTTTTTCCATCGGCGTCCCTGGTTTCCACAAAAGCTTTCGAGGGGATGACCCCGCCGAAGGTTGCCTGAATGGTGACCGCCGTGCCACGCTCGACTTCCACGTTGCCGGGATCAATTTTGATATCGAGAACGGGTTCGCCTTTCTCCGTTTCCCCGAGGACGAAATTGGCGGCGGATTCGCGTTTCGGCATCGCGAAGATGCAGGCGAAGATAAGGAAGAGGAAGAGCGCGAAGAAATTGAACCCGGTGAGGATGGCCAGACGCGGTTTCGGGATGCGATCCACCCATCCATCGCGCTCGGATGCGGTGAGCGAGGCCATGAGGAGGCGGCTTTGAAGATAGGAAAAATCGCCGGATTCCGGGTCGGGATTTTGCTCGATGGCGGCGAGAAGTGCGGTCTGGAGTTCCGGGTGCTCCTTCTCGATGATTTTTGCCACGCGGCGGGGATCGCGGAGTCCGCGGTAGCTGAGGAAGTGGATGATGATGGGAGTGATCGCGAGGGCGGCGACCACGGTGAGTGCGAATTTTCCGCCGGAGTGACCTGTCTGCCAAAGGTAGAACGACACGATAATGATCAGCAGCCAGGCGATCGCGAGGGCGGCGTGGAAGCGCTGGCGGCGGCGGCGGGTGGCAATTTCCCGGAGTAGAGTTTCAAGCTTCGGTATCATGTTCTTGCTGGAGTTAGGCGTTTGCCTGCGATGGCGGCGTAGAAGGTTTCAGCCAGGAAAAATGCGGCGGCGGCGATGACGAGCCACCATCCCCATTTCTGGCGGCGTTCCTGTTCGATGTTTGAAAGCCGCGTGGAGGTTTCGGCGAGAGTTGCGGAATCGGCGGGTTCGTCGAGCGGGAGGTTGATGGATTTCAGGTCGGTGAACGGGGTGAGCTCGGATTCGGTGGGATCGAGCTGGATGGAAAACGCGTTGTCTCCGGCGCGGACGATGCCGGGAGCTGCGGCGATGGTAGGAGGCACTGTCGGGATTCTATCGCCGACGAGAAGGGTCTCCGTCCGGCCGATGGAATCCGCGGCGCGGGTGAGGAGTGAGTGGAGAAGCGGCGGGAATTTCGTGGTGAGGGCAAGCTGGCTGTCGGCGGGGCGCCAGGTGGTGGTGAGGACGTGGAGCGTGCCTTTTCCGAGCGGAAAGACGAGCCATGCGGGATCGCCGGAATCAAAGCTGGCGATGATGGTGCCATGTTTCGTGAGAGCGGGTGGAAGGATGCGGTATTTCCAGATGCGGATGGAGGAGAAATCGGAGTAGCGGGCGTCTGCGAACGGAGCGAAAACGGGTGATTCGAAATCGATTTCCCCGAAGCGGGCGTGGCTGGCGGGGGTGGCTTCGGTGGCGGGCGCGGCAGGTTGACCGAGGATTTTTGCGAGAGCATCTGCGGAGCCAGGGCTATCGAGAGCGAAGAGCGCCGTGCCTCCTTCCGAGATGAACTCACGGAGTTTTGAGACCGCCGCATCGCCGGGCTTCCCTCCGGAAATGGCAAGAGCCGGGGGTGGATCCGGGAACGTGGATACGATCTCGACCTGGTAATCCGGCGTGGAGGTCATGGCGCGGGAGACGAAATAGAGGCTCTCGTCCGCATCGGTGGCGGAGTCCTGATCCGGATACCAGATTCTTGCCAAGGGGCGGATCTTTGCCGCCCACCGGGCTTCGTTGTCGAAGGGGAAGGTGTCGCCGGTGAGGGTGACTTTTCCCTCGGATGGGATGGCCTCTGGAGCCTCGAAGACGGAGCTTTCACCGGGGGGAACCGAAACCGTTTGAGGGATGTCGATGCCGCTCCATTTCAGGGAGAAATCGGATTTTGCGGAGCCTTCGGAATTGATGATTCTGACGCGGAGTTTTTTGTCATCGCGCGGGAGGATGCCGATTCCGGCATTCGTCCATTCGCCCTCCGGGGAGACGGGATGCGGGATGACCTGGACACTCGCGGGCCAGACTTCGGCGGAGATTCGTTCGACCGCCTGGTTTTTCTGAAAATCCCCCATGAGGTGAATTTTCAAGGGGATGCCTTCATCGACCGAGGCGACGGCAGCGAGGAGTGCGGAATCGAGATGCGTGGATTCCCAGGTGGGACTGATGGCGGAAAGCGCGGCTAGCGCGGAGGATTTCCGCTCGGATGGCGCGAGTTCGCGGGCGCGGTCGGCGCTGAGGTGGGGGCGGAATTTTCCGGAAAAGGTCGCGACCGCGATCCAGTCGTTTTCCGGGACTGTCTCGATGATTTTCTCCGCTTCGGCGATGGCTTTTGCGAGTGGCGCGCCGCGCATGCTTGCGCTCGTGTCGATGAGCAGGAGACGAAGAGCCGCTCCGCCCGTGTTTTCAGCAGAGTCTTTCGGAGCCGGGAAAAACGGTCGGGCGAAGGCGAATGCGAGGAGAGCGAGCGCGAGGCAGCGGAGGATGAGAAGCAGGATGTCCTGAATGCGGGCGCGGCGTTTGGTCACCAGCGGGCTGGCTTCCAGAAACATCAGGGAGGAAAACGGGACGGTTTGCTTGGGTCGGTTTTTCCGCAAGTGCAGGAGAGATTGGCAGCGCGATGGCGGCCAATCCGGCGAGGAACAATGGAGCGAGGAAAGCCATCAGTTGCTGCGGGTGCGTGCGACGCGTGCTCCCCTGCCCTGGCGGTCGGCGAGGTATGCGTGGAGGGCGGTTTCGAGAGGTTGGTCGGTGGAGAGAAGGTGGTGGATGATGCCGAGGGAGTCGCAGGCTTTTTTCAGAGCGGCCTGGTGGGCGTTGAATTTTTCGAGGTATCCGGCGCGGACGGAATCCGGATCGGTGGGCAGGATCGTGCCCGATTCCATGTCCTCGAAGTTCGCGGATTCATCGAAGGTGAAATTGATCTCCGATGGATCCAGTAGTTGAAGAAGAGTGATGTCGTGCCCGCAGGCGGCGAGGGATGAGAGCGGCGCTTTGAGTTCTTCGATCGGGGTGAGGAAATCCGAAATCACAAACACCAGCCCTTTCATCCGACCGCGTCCAAGGATGGTTTCCACCGGAGAGTGGAGTCCGGCGGATTTCCCGAGGGCGGGCTTGCTGAGAGTCGCAAGGATGGCGTGGAGGTGGCCGGATCGGTGGCGGGGCGGGAGGTAGTCACGCGCGACTTCGTCGAATGTGAGCAGGCCGATTTCGTCGCCCTGGCCGTGGAGGAAAACGGCCAGCGTGGCGGCCAGGGTGCGGGCGTATTCGAGCTTTGAGTAGCCGGTGGAGCCATACTCCATGGAGCGGCTCAGATCGAGCAGGAGATGACTGCGGAGGTTGGTTTCCTCGCGGAATTTCCGGATGAAAGTCTTGTCGCGGCGGGCGAGAACCTTCCAATCAAGGTAGCGGATGTCGTCGCCGGGGACGTAGGCGCGGTATTCGGCGAACTCGGCGGAGAAGCCGTGGCGATGGCTGCGGTGGAGGCCTTTCCAATACCCCTCGACCACGGAAAGCGCGCGCAGCTCCAGGCTGCGGATCCGCATCAGCGCCGCGGGATCGGCGAAGACGGATTTGCTTTTGGTGATGGGGTTGGGTGGCATTTTCTTGAGATTTTCTGAGCTGGAATACACGCCGCGCTGAAGGCAGCGCTCCGTGCTTATGGGAGCGGGACGTGTTTGATTAGCTTGTCCACGATGACATCGGGAGTGATGCCTTCGGCTTCGGCGCGGAAGTTCGTGAGGACTCGGTGGCGGAGGACGGGGTGGGCGAGCGCCTGGATATCGGAGGGGGTGACGTGGGTGCCGCCGTTGAGGAGGACGCGGGCTTTGGCTGCGATGACCAGGCTTTGGGCGGCGCGGAGGCCGGCGCCCCAGTTGACCCATTCGTTGATGAAATCCGGGGAGGCCGGTTGGTTCGGGCGGGAGGCGCTGGCGAGACGGACAGCGTAGCGGGCTGTTTCCTCGGCGATTGGCGTTTTCCTCACGACTTCCTGAAAAGCGAGGAGATCTTCCCCGGTGAAGAGTGCCTGGATTGGTTCGTTGCGCTCGGAGGTGGTTTTGGTAACGACCGCGACCTCGTCGTCCTCGCTTAGATAGTCGATTCGGATATCGAACATGAAGCGGTCGAGCTGGGCCTCCGGGAGCGGGTAGGTGCCTTCCATTTCCACAGGGTTTTTCGTGGCGAGGACGAAGAAAGGTTCCTCCAGGACGTAGCGGGTTCCGGCGGCGGTGACCTGGTGCTCCTGCATGGCCTCGAGGAGAGCTGACTGGGTTTTCGGAGGGGTTCGGTTGATCTCGTCGGCGAGAATGAGATTGGCAAAGAGCGGGCCTTTCACGAACTCCAGGCGGCGACCTCCTTCTGGCGTTTCTCCGAGAATCTCCGTGCCTGTGATATCGGCGGGCATGAGATCCGGGGTGAACTGGATGCGGTTGAAAGAGAGGTGGAAAAGGCTGGCCGTGGATTGGATGAGGAGGGTTTTCGCGAGGCCGGGTGCGCCGGTGATGAGAGCGTGACCGCCAGCGAGGAGGGCGATGAGGAGTTGCTCGATGACATCGTCCTGGCCTCGGATGACCTTGGAAAGTTCGCGTTTGATTCGGACTTTTCCTTCGGCGATACGGCGGACGGTTTCCTCTTGGGTGTGGTGGAGTTCGGACATGGTTGTGTGGAAAAATTTTTCACCGCAGAGACGCGGAGGCCGCAGAGGAGCGCGGAGCTGGGATTGGGGTTTAGAGTTTAAAATTTAAAGTTTCCGAGGCTAATGGGTCATGGAATAGACGATGATATTGATGCCCATGGGGTAGGCTCGTTTTTCGCTGAACTCGGTGAAGAAGTAGGGGTCTTCGCCTTCGCGTTCCCAGCCGTCGCCGAGGTCGGTGTTGCGGCAGATGATGACCATCATCCGGCCTTTGGCATCGAAGATGCCGTAGTAGTGGACGTCCTTTCCGCCTTTCTCGTAGAAAATGCCGGTAGTCCGGCCGCTGAGGGCGTACTCGATGGAGGGCACCTGGGGCTTTTCCTTGAGCTGGAAGACGGTGCTGAAAATCGGGTGGTCGAGTTCGAGTTCCTTGATGGGACGACCGGGGAAAAGCTGCTCCATCTGCCATTTCGTGGTCTCCCATTCGGCTTCGCCCCAGAAATCGTCGATCATGAGAAAGCCGCCGTTTTCGAGGTGGGAGCGGAGGATGATTCTCTCGCGGTCTGTAAGGTTGAGGGAGCCGGTTTCGAGGGTGTAGAGGAACGGATACTTCTTCAGCTCGGGATCGGTGATGGTGAGGATGAGGGGTTCCGGATTGACCTTGATGGAGGTCATCTGCTGGAGGCGGAAGGAGAAATTGAGGTCGCTGTCCGGGTAGTCGGTGTGCCACTGCGGGTGATACTGGGCGCGGAGGCGGACGAAGCGGAAGGTATCGTCGGGGAAACGCGGGTCGTTCTTCCACTCGGCCACTCCTTTGCGGTCGGCGGGGGTTTGGGCTGGGGAAAACGTTGCGAGACAAATAGCCAGGAATGGGATGAAGAGGAACCACGGATGGACGCGGATGGACGCGGATGGGTAGATGTCGGAAAACGAGGAATTCATTTTGTGTTTTTGAGGGTTACCAGCAAGTCGAGGGCGAGTTTGAAGCGGGGGTTGTCTTCGAGTGACTGGAGGACGTGGCGGCGGGCGGCTTTCGGGTCGGTTTTTTGGAGGATGACGGCGAGTTCGTAGTGGAGGCGGGTGGCGTCGCGGGGATTGAGGGCGAGGAGGGATTCGTAGTGTTTCCGTGAGGAATTTTCCTTCGCGAGGGTTCGGTATGCCTGGTCTTGAAACGGGTTGGTTTCGAGCATGCGGTCGGCGTCCTCGGCGGTGGATCCCTCCATTTTCAGAAGGCGGGCGGCCTCTTCGGAACGGTTCGCATCGAGGGTGTAAAGTTTCAAAAGGGCGGCTCTTTCTCCGGGGAGATCGCCAAGCCCTTTGCAGGCGTCGGCGAGAACCTGGTAGGGATTGAAGTCTTCGCGGTTGTCGGGACGGCCTTGATGACCGGCTCCATCAGATCCTTCGCTCCCTGCCAGTTTCCCTCACCGAGAAACTTCGATGCCAGCATCATGATGGCGGCGTAGCGCTTGGGATTTTCGGAAACCCAGTTTTCAGGATCGTCCCGATATTGCTTGTATTCGGTATCGCTGAGAGGCGTCCAATCGATGTCCGATCCGTAGGCCTCCGCCAGCTTTCGGGCGAACTTCTTGAAATCCGAATTCAGTTTGGAGAGAGGAAGTGTGTGGGTTTCAAACGCCTTTTCCATCGGAACTCCCGAGGAAAGTTCCTTGAGAATTCCACGCATGGATTCGATGCCGAATTTCCCGACGATGAACTCCACGACCAGCGACGACTGGTAGTAGCCGAGCATGATGTCCGGGCCGGCGAAGAGCTTGTCGAGTTCTTCGATGGGTGCCAGCTCCTCTTCCAGTAGTCTCGAACGGAAAACGGAGGTCATCCCCTGCCCCCAGCCCTCGCGAGCCTGCCGTTCCTCATAGACGCTGATGCCCTCCGAGAGCCAACGAGGAATGCGGTGCCGGGTCATATCCAGCGTGATCGTATGCGCCATTTCATGCCAGAGAACGGACTCCCAGTTCGCCCGGCCTAGCCTGCCACGAGGGCTGGTCATGGTGATGAGCGGGCCGAAACAAACGCCGAGGAAGGATTCCCCGCCGGGGAGGCCGAAGGTGCGGATGGCGAAATCCTCCTGCTTGGGAAGCATTTCCACCATCACCGGCTGGGAAAGTTTCATCCCATATTTCACGGCGAGAGTTTCCTTCGCGCGGACCGCCAGTTCCAGCGCCCGCTGTCCGAAGACGGCCGTGTCATCCGGTGACATCCTCAGCATCACATCGCTTTGCTGCAAAACAGGGTATTCCGCGATCTTGTCGCGCAGAGCCATGAGGTTGAACGCACCGACGTGGTAGGGATCGAGTTCGTAGGAGCGTTCGACATTTTTCCAGCCACTTTCGAGTTCGCCGAAGCGGAGCTGGTTCGATCCGAGTTCGAAAAGGATTTCCGGGGAATCCGGAGAAGCAGCAGCCGCCTTTTTCAGATACACCAGACCTTCGGCAAATCGATACTGCCCGGCCAAGGTCTCGCCGACGATGTGCCACACATGCGGATTCTCCGGCCAGAATTTCCGCGCCAGCTTCAATGATTCCTCCGCGCCTTTGACATCTTCTTTCAAAAGCGAAATCGCCGCAGCCAGCCCGTGCCCCTCTGGATGGGAAGGATTTACGGCGAAAAGGCGTCCAAGCATTTCACCCGCGCCATCAAAATCCTTGCGGCCCACCAGATTTTTCGCCTTATATAGTAGTGCCTCCGGAAAATTCGGGTTCGCCTTCAACGCCAGATCGGCGAATCCGAGAATTCCGTTTTCCTCGTCCACATCCGCTTCTGGCAGGGGGACGCCGGAAAGCTCCATCCCCAGCAAAAACTCAGGATCCCCGGGAAACAGTTTTAGCCCGGCTCGGAAATTTTCAGCGGCCAGTTCAAAATCGTGGTGCTTCAAACCAAGCCGCGCAATTGCTAGATAGACCTCCCTTACGTTGGGATCGGCCTCTTTCGCGGGCTCCAACAGCTCCGAAAGAACCAGACTCCCGTCCGCTCCTGCGAGCATCACTAGCCCCGCGTATGCCACGACCGAGGAGGCACCGTCATTCCAGGGAGGCTCGGGCAACCTGTTGAACAACACTTCGATGACATTGTCCGCGCTTTCCACACCACCCGTCGCCAGGAAAACTTCGGCAACTGCCAACACGACGATTGGGTCATATCTCGTGAGACGCCAATCGTTCACCGCCTTCGTTCTGGCATCCTCGTATCTCCCCAGCTTGAGAAGAGTCCGTAGTTCCAAGGCCGCTAGTCCCGGAGAAAAACCGTCACGCAACCCCTCCTCGCAAGCGACCAGGCATTTCTCATACTCACCCTTCGAGGAAAGCGCCGCCGGATCCTCCTGGGAAAATCCGCTTCGTATCGAACCGAAAAAGCACGCCACGACAACCAGAGACGGCAAATGGAATGTGATTTTGCTCGTTTCAACCCTCATCAACTATCAGCACCGCATTCCGTGGGGAAGCATATATGTCGGAAAGTGCAGTTAAATCAGCTTACTCCTCGGACACAAAAAAACCTGTCGGCGCCGACAGGTTGGAAAAATGGAGCGGGCGATGAGATTCGAACTCACGACATCCACCTTGGCAAGGTGGCGCTCTACCACTGAGCTACGCCCGCTTTCGCGTCCGCGCGAGATACACCTTCCGGCGTTTCTGTTGCGCGTGCGGAGTTGTTAACCGCCTGCCGGAATCGATCAAGAGAATTTTAGAGAAAATTTACGGAAAAAATTCCTCCACACATCGGTTCTCCGCTCCTACCAATACGTAGCCGAAATATGTCCGACAAACTTGCCCAGATCATCGCCACGAAGCACCAGGAAGTGGAAGCCCTCCTGCCACGCGCCGGCCACCTACGCGCCGCCGCCCTCCAGCGCAACGAGTTCCGGGGTTTCCGCGCAGCCCTCGACAGGGGAGCAGAACACCTCGCCGTCATCGCCGAGGTAAAGAAAGCCTCTCCATCGGTAGGCCTGATCGATCCGAATTTCGACCCGATCCGCCAGGCGCAGCGCTACATCGACGGCGGAGCATCCTGCCTGTCCATCCTCACCGACGAGAAATACTTCCAGGGTTCGCTCGGATACCTCTCGAAAATTTCCGAATTCTCCCCCGTCCCGCTTCTCCGCAAGGATTTCACCATTCACGAGATCCAGATCCACGAGGCGGTCATCGCCGGTGCGGATGCGATCCTGCTGATCGTCGCCGCCCTGGACGACGAACTGATGCGCCGGCTCTACGATGAAGCGAAATCCCTCCAGCTCGATGTCCTGGTGGAAGTCCACGATCTGCCGGAAATGGACAGGGCGCTGGAGCTTGGCGCGGATCTGATCGGGATCAACAACCGGAATCTGAAGACCTTCGAGGTGGACATGGGCACCACCGAACTCCTCGCGGACGAAGTCCCGGCTGATGTGATTCTCGTTTCCGAAAGCGGAATCAAGACCCATGACGATGCACTCCGCGCCCTCAGGGCGGGGGCGAATGCAGTCCTGATCGGGGAGACACTGATGCGCGCTGACGATCCCTCCCGCGAGATCGAAGCCTATCTCGCACTAACCTCGGGGGACTAACCCGGCCGCCTTCTTTGGAATAATTTCCCCTACCGCCCATCTACCGCTGTAAGTTTTCCCGATGTTATCAGAAATACCATACTCCAGCAGTTGCCCTTCCCGTCAGCGCGTTGGGGAAAATGTTGCCAATATCACAGTTTTTCCAAACGAAGGAACTGGGATTTAAAGTCTCTAGTCTAAAATCATGTCCGAATCAGCCACCCGCGAGCGCTACGCCGCCGCCGCATCAGCACCCGAAGCCGCTCTCTGCTGCCCGGTCAGCTACGATCCGCGGTTCCTCAAAGCCATCCCATCCGAAGTCATTGAAAAAGACTACGGTTGTGGCGATCCCTCCAAGTATTTGAAACCCGGGGAGACCGTCCTCGACCTGGGATCCGGAACCGGGAAAATCTGTTTCATCGCCTCCCAGGTTGTGGGGCCGACTGGCAAGGTGATTGGAGTCGATATGTTGGACGACATGCTCGAGGTGGCGCGGAGAAATGCGCCCGTGGTCGCTGAGAACATCGGCCATGCGAATGTGGAATTTAGAAAAGGACGCATCCAGGATCTCGCCCTTGATCTGGAAGTGCTGAACGAAGAGCTGAGAAAAGAACCCTATCTCGGATGCTGCCTCTTATCTGGCAGCGGATGATCTCGCTTCGGATCTGCGTGTGAAAAATCCGCTCGTCGCAATCCGAGACCATCGACGTCGTGGTTTCCAACTGCGTGCTCAACCTGGTCGAAAGCCGGTTGAAGAAACAGCTTTTCGAGGAGATCTTCCGAGTCCTGAAAAAAGGCGGGCGGGCGGTGATTTCCGACATCGTGGCGGACGAGGAGATTCCCGAGCATCTCGAAAAAGATCCGCATCTTTGGAGCGGCTGCATCAGTGGTGCCTACACCGAGGAAGGTTTTCTCAAAGCATTTGAAGATGCAGGTTTCTACGGGATCGAGATACTCAAGCGTGACAGCGATCCGTGGCAAACAGTGGAAGGCATCGAGTTCCGCTCCGTTACCATTCAGGCATGGAAAGGAAAACAGGGCCGTGCTTCGAGCGCAACCAGGCCGTCATCTACAACGGCCCGTTCCTCAAAGTCCTGGACGACGACGGACACGCGATGGAGCGCGGCAAGCGATACGCGGTCTGTGACAAAACCTACAACCTCTACAAAAAAGAACCTTATGCGGAGTCCTTCTCGTTCATTGATCCGCTGACGGACATTCCTTTGGCGGAGGCCAAACCATTCAACTGCTCCCGCACCGCCATCCGCCACCCGAAGGAAACCAAAGGCCAGGACTACAACGCCACGACCGAAGCCGCCAACTGCCGCGACGGCGGCGACTGCTGTTAAGTCTCCCGTTTGAATTTTGAAGTTTGAATTTTTATGCGAAACTGGATCACCGGAGAACTTCTTGGCACCTTTCTGCTCGTCTTCTTCGGCTGCGGATCCGTGGCCAGCGCCGTCACCACCGGCGCACTCGTCGGTGTCTTCCAGGTGGCTATCGTATGGGGATTTAGGAATCGCCACGGCGATCTATCTAACAGGCTCCCTCAGCGGTGCGCACCTTAATCCCGCCGTTACCATTTCCATGGCCGTCTTCGGAGGCTTTCCCAAAAAGCTTGTCCTTCCCTACATCGGGATACAGATGCTCGGTGCGTTTCTGGCAGCAGGCGTTCTCTATCTGATTTTTTCACAACCCATCGCCCACTACGAGATGCACAACGGGATCATCCGTGGCACTGCGGGGAGCGAGGCTTCGGCGCGGGTCTTCGGAGAATTTTTCCCCAGCCCCGGAGATGGCGGACTGACGCGGCAAAGCCATACTTTCATGGGACATCTCCCTGCGTTTTTCGCCGAGGTCATCGGCACAGCGATACTGCTTCTTGTGATTTTTGCCGTCACCGATCCCAGGAACAAAGGTGTCCCGCACACTCTTATTCCACTCAGCATCGGTCTCACCGTCACACTGCTCATCTGCCTTCTCGGCCCCCTGACCATGGCCTGCTTCAATCCCGCGCGCGACTTCGCACCGAGGGTGTTTTCCACCCTCGTTGGATGGGGAAGCATCCCGTTTACCGCGAATGGCATCGGTTGGCTCACGGTATATATCATAGCGCCCATCCTTGGTGGCCTCCTCGGCGGGTTCATCTACTCAAAGCTACTTAAACCGGCATACGCAACGGAGCGCTGCCTTTAGGCGACGTGTAATTTAACCATGAACAACTTCCAATCCCTCCTCAAATACCACGACGTCCCCCTCAAACGCGGCACCTTCGACACCCTCCAGATCAACGTCGGTCGCAAGTGCAACCAGACCTGCACCCACTGCCACGTCGATGCCGGGCCGACCCGCACCGAGATGATGGACGAGGAGTGCGCTCACAAGGTCGGCGCATGGATTCTCGAACACAAACCCGCCACGGTGGATATCACCGGCGGTGCCCCCGAGATCAGCGAGTTTTTCAACTACTTCGTGGAAACCGCCCGCTCGGTCGGATCCCACGTCATCGACCGCAACAACCTCACCATCATCGAGACAAAAAAATACGCCTATCTCCCGGATTTCCTCGCGAAACATCAGGTCGAGGTGGTCGCATCCCTACCCTGTTATTCCGCGGAAAACGTCAACGCACAGCGCGGCGACGGGGTTTTTGACAAGAGCATTTCCGCGCTGAAAAAACTCAACGCGGTCGGCTATGGAACCACCCTGCCCCTTACGCTCGTTTTCAATCCCTTCGGCGCGAAACTTCCGCCAGACCAGGACGAATTGGAAGCCGATTACAAGCGCGAGCTGAAAAAGCATTTCGGTATCGTCTTCACACGGCTTTTCGCGATCACGAACCTGCCGATCGCGCGTTTTGCCACGGATCTGCGAGAGCAAGGCCAGTGGGATTATTACAACCAGCTTCTGGCGGACAGTTTCAACCCCGATACCGTCGAAGGCCTGATGTGCCGGAACACGATCAACATCGGGTGGAAGGGCGAGGTCTTTGATTGCGATTTCAATCAGATGCTCTTCATGCAGCACCGGAAAGAGAAGCCGCTTTTCCTCTGGGACGTTACTCCGGAAAGCATGGCCGACCTGCCGATTCTAACGGGCAACCACTGCCTCGGCTGCACCGCTGGTGCGGGGAGCAGTTGCACCGGAGCGCTGGAACACGCCTAGCTCGCATAACGCGAACCACGGCCCGAGCCACTTCTCGACTTCCCCGACGGTCATTCCCTTACGCTTCGCGTAATCTTCGATCTGGTCTTTCTGGAGTTCGGAGAGTGCGAAGTAGTGGCTCTCCGGATGTGAGAAATAGATTCCGCTGACAGCCGCACCGGGGTGCATGGCGCAACTCTCTGTTAGAGTGACACCTGTCGCCTCGAATGCTCCCAGTAGTTCGAAGAGAATCGGCTTTTCCGTATGGTCTGGCTGCGCCGGATAGCCGGGTGCCGGTCGGATGCCCTGGTAGTTTTCGTGGATGAGCGCATCTTTGGTGAGTTCGCCTTCGGCCTCGTATCCCCAGTCCATCCGGGCGCGGTGATGCAGCATTTCGGCGAACGCCTCAGCCAAGCGGTCTGCGATCGCCTTGACCATGATGGCGCCGTAGGGATCGTTCGCATCATCCAGTTTCTTGGCATGTTCGTCCGCTCCGTGGATGCCAACCACGAATCCACCGATGTAATCCGTGAACGTGGGGGCGATCTTCGGTCGCCCCCCGTCAGCGCTCTGCCCAACAAACCCCCATCCCATCAGCCCCGCCTTGGCAGGATTATCCAACACGTATCTCTTCTGTCTCGAAAATTCCTCGTCGTCCCGAATGATATGATCGTAGGTTTCCTTCTGCCAAAAAGCCCCTTCCTTACCCAAAAGCTTGTTCGCCTCTTTCGCTGAGAATGACTTCATGCCCTGCAGGATGTTTGACAGAGAATATTCCCCGATTGGCTTGATGAGAAGATGCACATGGTTCGGCATCACGCACCAGGCTGCCAATTCGAACCTCTCTCCCTCGAAACGCAAAATGGCGTTCCGGACGATTGCCGCGATCTCAGAACGTTTCATGTGGCATTCGCCATAACCCTTTTCCAATGCTTCCTCCATCCTGGCAGAATAGAGCCCCTCGATTTTCAGGCGCGCATCGCGTGCGGTCGTTTCCTCCCCATCCTCTTCAGCCTTACGCAGGATTTCTTCGAGCCTGCGCTTCTCCTCGGAATATTCGTTGAGGATGGACGGTGGGATGGAATCGGCCAGGCGGAAGGTTACCGCGTAGGTGGCTCCTTGTTTGAACCAATGGGGTAGGCTCCCGGTTGAGCTCCTGGTGATTACGGGATCGGAGGGCGACCGAAGATCGCCCCCACGATCCCCGGCTCCGGGCTTTATCCAGTCCGACAAAGCAACGTTCGGCTTGCCGGAGGTTTTCTTCAACTGCTGGCGGATCGTGTGGAACCTTGTGCGTTCGCTGCCATCTTCGTTGAAAACCGCGATATCGTCGCCTACGGAGTTCGCCGGGAAAAACCCGTAGATTCCGCGTGCCTGGAGTTTGTTTCCTGCGATCAACTGATCGAGGTATTCGCATGCTTCGCCGTAGAGTTTTTTCGCCTCGGCGGCACCGCCTTCGTTTCTGGTCTTGAGTTCCTTCTTCTCGCGATCCCATACGCCTCGCAATTCCCATGCGTGGAAAAACGGGGTCCAGTCGATGTATTCGACCAACTCGGCGATTTCAGGCTCCACCGTTTTCGTGCCTGTGAACGATGGGACGGGAGGGGAATAACTTTCCCAATCAAGCTTCGGCCCGGCAGCTCGGGCGGCCTCGATGGTGAGGGTTTCTTTCTTGGGTTCTCCCAGGAAATTTTCGCGTGCCTTCTGCTGCTTTTCGCGAAGCTCTTTCACGAAATCCTCTCTGCCGTCCTTGGATAGTAGGGAAGTCGTAACCGGAACGGAACGGGAAGCATCGAGCACATGGACGACGGGCCCCGAGTAATGTTCTGCGATCTTGATTGCCGTGTGCGCGGCGGAAGTCGTGGCTCCGCCGATCAACAATGGAATGGTGAAACCGCGTCGCTCCATTTCCTTTGCCACGTGCACCATTTCATCCAGCGAGGGAGTGATGAGACCGGAAAGTCCGATCACATCGCTGCCCATCTCGACTGCTCTGTCCAAAATCTTATCGCATGCAACCATCACACCCATGTCGGTGACTTCGAAGCCGTTGCAGGAAAGCACCACGCCCACGATGTTTTTCCCGATGTCGTGGACGTCACCTTTTACAGTCGCGATGAGAAAGCGACCTGCGGAATTTCCGCGCTCGGCTACTTTGAGAGCCTCGTCATTGGACATGCCGGGGTTTTTCTCGAGGATTGCAGCGATATCCCCAGCGAGGTTTTCCGCTTTCTCCGCCTCCATGTAGGGGAAAAGCCAGGCAACCGCCTTCTTCATCACGCGGGCGGATTTCACCACCTGCGGGAGGAACATTTTCCCGGCACCGAACAGATCGCCTACCACGCCCATGCCGTCCATGAGAGGTCCTTCAATCACTTTCAGTGGCCTGCCGTATTTCTGGCGAGCCTCTTCCGTATCCTCGTCGATGAAACGGTCGATGCCTTTCAGGAGTGCCTGTTCAAGCCGCTTCTCCACGGAGTCTTCACGCCATGAAAGATCCTCCTCCACTTTCTTCCCACCGACTCCCTTGTAGCTCTCCGCGAGATCCAGCAAGCGCTCGGTCGAATCGTCACGCTTGTTGAGCAAGACATCCTCCACACACTCCAACAGGTCTTTCGGAATCTCATCGTAAACCTCGAGCATACCTGCATTCACGATCCCCATATCCATTCCCGCCTTCGTGGCGTGATAGAGAAACGCAGAGTGCATCGCTTCGCGCACCTTGTTGTTTCCACGGAAAGAGAAAGAGATGTTCGAGACGCCGCCAGAGACTTTCGCTCCGGGCAGGTTCTCTTTGATCCATCGGGTCGCGTTGATGAAATCAAGAGCGTAGTTGTTGTGCTCCTCGATACCCGTCGCCACCGTGAGGATGTTCGGATCGAAAATGATGTCGTTGGGATTGAATCCGACCTCATCGACAAGAATGCGGTAAGCCCGCTCACAGATGCGAATCTTCTCGTCATAGGTGGCAGCCTGCCCCTTTTCATCAAAGGCCATCACAACAACGGCGGCACCGTATTTCATGATGTGTTTCGCGTTTTTCTTAAAAACTTCCTCACCCTCTTTCAGCGAGATCGAGTTCACGATCCCCTTCCCTTGGAGATGCTTCAGTCCCTCTTCAAGGATCTCCCATTTCGAGGAATCGACCATGATTGGCACCTTCGCCACGTCAGGCTCACCTTGGAGCAGATCGAGGTAGCGTGCCATCATCGCCTTGCCATCGATTAGGCCGTCGTCGAAACAAATATCGATCACGTTCGCGCCGTTCGCTACCTGCTGGCGCGCAACTTCCACCGCCTCCTCAAGATCCCCAGCCCTCACGAGCTTCGCAAAACGCGGTGATCCGGCGACGTTGGTTCGTTCCCCAATCATAAGGAAGCCTTTCCCCTCGTCATGGTTGTAGGCGTCCGTTCCGGAAAGTCTTAGGGCAGGTTTGATATTGTTCATGGGAAAATTAGTTCGAAGAAATTGACCACAGAGGCGCAGAGTTCACAGAGGTGTTGATTCGGAGTAATCAATGATTTTTCGGCTGATTCCTTCTCGTAAGAGAGGAACGAAAAAATTTATCAGAAGACCGATCCGCTTCTTCTTAAGCCGCATATAGCTCATAAGCTGAGCATGATAAACGGGTAGTATGGCAGATACAGCTTTCAATTCGACAACCACCTCATCCCCGACGAGGAGATCGATTCGATAGGCCTCATCACGAATCATCAGGCCCTTGTAGTTAACAAAAACCGCAAGTTGTTGCTCAACCGTGTATCCACGCGATCTCAGTTCGTGAACCAAAGCTTCCTCATAGATCTTCTCAAACAACCCCGGCCCGAGTTCACGATGTACCTCCATTGCAGCATCAACCACGGCACCCGAAATTTTGTTCAGTTCTTCAAGCTCCATAATCAGACCTCTGTGTTCTCCGTGTCTCTGTGGTTGAAAACATTCATCTGCCCGGGATCCGTCGCGGAGCCACATCCTTAACTCCCTCTGCGATTGCGCGGATGTGTTCCGGAGTATTTCCGCAGCATCCGCCAGCGAAGTTGATCAGTCCATCCTCCGCGAAGCTCTTCATGAAGTCCTTCATGTGTGGTGGCTCTAGGTCAAAGCCGGTAGGGGCAAACGGGTTCGGCAGCCCGGCGTTCGGATAGGCAGATACGAACGTCTCGGAGACATCGGAAAGTTCTTCCAGAAAAGGCTTCATCAGATCCGGCCCCAGCGAGCAATTCAGACCGATTGCGAGCGGCTTCACATGGGCAAACGCGTTCCAGAGCGCTCCCACCTTCTGGGCGGAAATCATCGTTTCACCGCCGAGCCCGACGGCTGCTGAAATGATCACGGGCAGCTTCACCTTGTCTTCATCAAACACCTCTTGCACGGCCACCGCTGCTGCCTTGGCATTGAGCGAATCGAAAATGGTTTCAATCATCAGGATATCGCAACCGCCCTCGATCAAACCACGCACTTGCATGCGGTAAGCCTCCAATACCTGATCGAAAGTCACCACCCGGAACGCGGCATCCTCTGCGTCTGGAGAGTTACTCAGGGACACGGTCAACGGCCCGATGGCACCGGCGACATACCGTTTCACCCCGGTATCGGTTCCGACATCGTCCGCCATCTTCCGGGCGAGTTTCGAGCCCTCCACATTCATCTCCCAAGCCAGTCCGTTGAGGAAATCATCCTCGAGTATCTTCTGGAAAAATTCCGGGTCTTTTCTCCCGCCCTTCTCACGCGGATCCTCAACGAAAAATTCGCTCTGGGCGATTCCCGTGGCGGAAAATGTGTTCGTCTCACAGACATCCGATCCCGCCTCGTAGAAGCGTTTGTGAATGTCTGCGATTATATCCGGCTTCGTCAGGGAAAGAATGTCGCCGTTGTTGAGAAGATCCTTTTCGTTCCTCGCAAACCTCTCGCCACGCGCTGCTTCCTCGTCCAGACCATACGTCCGTATCGTCGTTCCCATCGCCCCGTCCAGCACCAGAATCCGCTCCCCGAGACTTTTCTCCAACTCCGCTGTAAAATCCGCCTGCGCCATGCCCCGAATCTAGACACAGCCATCTCGCGTTCAAGAGACAAATCATCAGATCACGATATGATGATGCAAAATTTTCCAGGTGGACTGACCTTTCCTGTATAACCATCCTAAACCAATGCAGTTTTGGCTCGCCCTATCTCTTTTCCTGTCGCTGCCCACTCTCCACGCGGGCGAGTGGGAAAAGACCATACTCCGCTCCGAAAGCGCCGAAGTCACAATAGTCCCGGCAATCGGCCGCATTATGCAGTTCGGCTTTATCGGAGAACCCGGAATTTTCTGGAACGCACCGGAACTTCTTGGAAAACCCGCCGATCCCGCACGAACCGAGTGGCAGAATTTCGGTGGGGAGAAAGTCTGGCCTGCTCCCGAAAAAGACTGGGCACATTTCAGTTCCCGGGAAACCTGGCTTCCGCCTGCAGGATTCGACGCCACTCCCGCAACCCTTGCGGAGACGACCGAAACCTCCGCCATCATGACGTGGCCTGCCGATCTAACGGTAGGCATACTTATGAAACGAAGAATTTCCCTGGCTGGATCGAGCCTCAAGGTCACCACAATCTGGAGTCGTGTCGCTCATGGCCCATCGCCGCTCGCGATTTGGACAATCGCCCAATTCAAGCATCCCAAAAAATGCTTCATCGGAAAAGCCCCGGAGAGAACCCTACCGCGAGGGATCATCCAGTTGTCAAAGACTTCCGCACCGTCTTTGCGTGAATTCCCCGCAGCTTACTCCATCACGCGCGACCCTGAAGTCGCCTACAAGATCGGCACCGCCGGAAGTGATCTCATATGGGCAGACGAGGAAACCATTTGCCACATCCGCATCGCCCCTTCCGCAGGAGACATCCAGCCCGATGCCGGGAGCCGTGTCCAAATCTATACGAATCCCGACAACAAACCTTACGTGGAACTCGAAACCCTCGGATCCCTCGCAGTGATCCCGGTAGGTTCCACCATTTCCGAGACCACTACCTACACCCTGCACCACCGCGAACCGACGCAGCCCCTCGAGAGCACCGTGGAAAGGCTTTTCAAAGCAAACTGATCAACGGTCGCGTCGGAACCGGAGAATATCCGTGTAATCCGGCATGATTTGCGCATCAATCCCCGTAGAGAACTCCACGCAATGTCCGCCATCCAAGTCATCCACCAAGACCGCGTCCCGAAGACCGGCTTCCTCGCCATTCCCGGACGTCTCGATTTCAACCAGCTCCTCCACCTCGAAAAATCCCTCCAGGGCAGGAAGATCACCTACCTTATTGAGGAAAACGACCATCACGACCCTGCGATCCGTGGCTTCATGGAAAAATCGGAATCGGGAGCCATGTTCTCCATTTCCGACAAGAATCCCGCTGGTGCCGGAAAGCAACTCGCCGGCTACCTAAAGGACAACGGAATCCTCCTGTTCGTACCCGGGCGCTCCGTCGCGCGACCCGCCACCCCCGTTCACATCCCCTCACCGATTCTCAAAACCCTCGCCTCGTTCGATCTGCCGACCTTGCCCATAGCCATCGATTGCCCGCGCGAATCATACCTCGGTATCGAGAAACCTTCCTCCCTCCCTCTGGCCGTCATTGCCTTCGGAAAACTCCTCGAGGCAAAGTCATCTTCGCTTCCCGCCATCCAGGCGAACATGCTCCAGGTATTTGAAGAAGCCTACTCGTCCCGGACCAATCCTCAAAGGCTCCCTTGCCACCGCGCTGCTTCACGGACTGAAGAACAACGCCGGCGACAGGCTTGTCGATGGATCGGACGACGCTACCCTCCCATTCTCAAAAATCCTACCCGTAGCCATCGCACTTTCGAAGCACATCAAGGAGGACACCGACAAAACCCGCGTCGCCATCGTGCTCCCCCCCGGAAAAGGCGGACTCATCGCGAACCTCGCGGTCCATCTTCGCAGGAAAAATCCCGGTGAACCTGAATTTCACCGCCTCCCACGATGCCATCCGCTCCTCCATCCGGCAGGCGGACGTGGACAGGTTCATCACCGCGGATCCCTTCGTCCGGAAAGTCTCCACCTTCCCATGGCCGCCGAACCGCGACCTCATCTTCATTGAGCGCACCATCCCCGAGCTGAAGAAGGACATCGTGAAATGGGGCATCCTTTCCAAACTCCTCCCCGCTTCCGTCCTCGCCGGAATACTCGGGCTGAACAAGCGCCATGACGGCGACGAAGCAATTCTCCTCTTCACCTCCGGCTCCTCCGGCGAACCAAAAGGAGTCCCCCTCACCCATAGGAACGTTCTGGCAAACGTGCTTCAGTTCGCCACCCGGCTTGACATGGGAAGGGACGCATCACTGCTCGGCTGCCTGCCGCTTTTCCATTCCTTCGGATGCACCGTCACCCTCTGGTATCCGGTAATCGAGGGCATCAACCTGATCACTTATCCGTCCCCCCTGGAAACGAAGCGCCTGGCGGAACTCATTTCCCTTCATCAGATCAACGTCCTCCTCGCCACGCCGACCTTCCTACGGGGCTACATGAAACGCATTGATCCCGCGCAACTCGAGTCCCTCGATCTCGTCGTAACCGGAGCGGAAAAACTTCCCCAGAACCTTGCATCCGCGTTTGAGGAGAAATTCGGAGTCCGTCCCATGGAAGGCTACGGTCTTACCGAAACCTCCCCGGCAACCAACGTGAACCTCCCCGATCCTGAGGAGGAAAAAGACACCCATTCCCTGCCCGCACAGCGCAACGGATCCGTCGGCCAGCTCCTTCCCGGCATCGCCATCAGGCTTGTGGATGCCGTTTCCGAAAAAGAGGTTCCCACCGACCAACCCGGAATCATCATCCTCAAAGGGCCGAACATTTTCCCGGGATACCTGGGCGACGAGAAAAAAACCAAGGAAGTCCTATCCGATGACGGCTGGTTCAAAACCGGCGATGTCGGCTTCCTGGACGCCGATGGATTCCTGCACATCCAGGGGCGCATCTCCCGTTTCTCCAAGATCGCCGGTGAAATGGTTCCGCACGAAACCATAGAAGCTGCGATCAACAAGGTTCTCGGCCTTGATGGGGAGTCCGAACGGAAGATCGCCATCGTCGGTGTCCCGGATGACAAGAAAGGCGAAGCTCTTATTCTCCTCTCCACCATCGCCGGCCCCGCTCTGGAGCAGGAGTGCATCGACCTCCGTTACAAGCTTCTCGACGAAGGCCTTACCTCCCTCTGGTGCCCGAGACTAATCGTCCCGGTTCCGGAAATCCCGCTTCTTGCCTCCGGGAAGCTGGATATGAAATCCTGCCAGACATTGGCAGGAAAATAAAATTCGTGGCAAGAAGAGTTCGGACTCAGACTTTTTCCAGAACGATGCGGAAGAGGTAAGTCTCCGGGGCATTCCCGGCGAGCTGCGCCACCATGATCTCCTGCTCTTCCTCCGACTTGCGTTGCAGAAGCCTGTCGGTCGCGTTCAGTTTCTCTCCGGGGAAATACATCTGCGTGGTCACCTCCACGTAGCCCTTCTTGCTGACCTTGAAATGAATGTGGGGCGGGCGCACCCAGCCCTCCGCCGCCGGATACGCACCGGGGACGACCGTCTTGAATTTGAACTCCCCTTTCGCGCCGCTGGGCACCACGGCCCAGCCTTGGAAATTCGGATCGAGCGGAGCGGGATTTGAATCGTGCGGGTGACGGTAGCGTCCGGCGGCATTTGCCTGCCAGAGATCAACGGTTGCTTCCCCGACAGGATTTCCAAAGGTATCCACCACTTCTCCGGAAATGAAAACCGCCTTGCCTTTTGCCACACCTTCCATCCCCTCGACTTTCGTCAGATCGAAGTCCTTGTCCTTCTGCGCGACCACCGGGTAAAACGGCCCCTCGATCTCCGAGGGGGTCTTCGTCAATTCAGCCGCGGAAGCACCAGTCACCCCGACGGCAGTTGCGCCAGCCACGCTTTTCCTGAAAAACTCCCTCCGTTTCATATCACCACTCTTGTCCAATTCGGGTGAAGAGGAAGGAAATTCCACAAGGCCTCCCTGGAGGAGAATACAAAAAAGCCGGGCGGGATGAACCCGACCGGCTTTTTGTGAATCACAGGGCGGATCGCTCCGCCCCGTTTTGAATTTAGTCTTCGTCGCCCGGGCTCCACTCTTCGGAAGCTGCGGCTGCGAGGTTGAACGCTTGTTCGAGGCCGACCATCTCGGAAGACGGACGGAGGGAATCGAAGCTGGCGCTTTCCTTCTTGAGCTGCTCTTCGGAGTAACCGACGGCCTTGATGGAGAGGCCGATGCGGCGCTCGACCTTATCAACTTTGATGACGCGGGCTTCGATGTCGTCGCCGACCTTGATGACGTCCTTGACCTTCTCCACGTGGTTCTCGCTGAGTTGCGAGATGTGGATGAGTCCGTCGATATCACCTTCGAGGGATACAAAAGCTCCGAAGGAAGCGATCTTCGCAACCTGGCCTTTGACGAGGTCGCCGACCTTGAAGCGGTCGTCGATGGCGAACCATGGGTCGTTCTCGGTTTGTTTGATGCCGAGGGAAACACGCTGGTTGCCTTTGTCGATGGCGAGGACGATTGCCTCCACTTCGTCGTTCTTCTTGAGAACTTCGGATGGGTGGTTGATCTTGCGGGTTCAGGACATGTCCGAGACGTGGATCATTCCGTCGATGCCTTCTTCCAGCTCCACGAACGCGCCATAGGCGGTAAGGTTGCGGACAGGGCCGGTGACGGTAGCGCCGACAGGGTAGCGGAGCTCGATCTCGTCCCACGGGTTGCCTTCGAGCTGGCGGACGCCGAGGGAGATTTTCTGCTCCTCGATGCTGATGCCGAGGACGACCGCGGTGATTTCCTGGCCGAGTTCAAGAACGTCTGACGGACGGGTGATACGCTTGACCCAGCTAAGCTCGGAAACGTGCACGAGGCCTTCGACTCCGCGCTCGATTTCGATGAACGCGCCGTATGGAAGGAGCTTGGTGACCTGACCTTTGACCTGCTGGCCGATCGGGTACTTGCGCTCGATGTCTTCCCAAGGGTTGTCGGACATTTGCTTGAGGCCGAGCGATACACGCTCTTTCTCACGGTCAACGTCGAGGATGACGACATCCACTGACTGCCCGATGTGGAGCAGTTCGGACGGGTGGTTGATGCGACCCCACGACATATCGGTGATATGAAGGAGTCCGTCCATGCCCTCGAGATCGACGAACGCACCGAAGTCGGTGAGGTTCTTGATCGCGCCGACGACCTTGTCGCCGACCTTGACGGTCTGGAGGAACGCCTGGCGTTGCTCGGAGCGCTCGGCTTCGATGACTTCGCGGCGGGAGAGGACGATGTTCTTGCGCTCGTCGTTGACTTTGACGATTTTGAACTCGTAAACGTTTCCGACGTATTCGGAGAGATCTTTCGGTGGAATGATGTCCACTTGCGAACCGGGAAGGAAGGCTTCGACACCGACGTTGACGGTGAGACCGCCTTTGACAACGGATTTGACCTTACCGCGAACGAGGCCGCCGTCCTGGTAGACTTTGACGATCTTGTCCCAGTTCTGTTTGTAGGCGGCTTTCTCTTTGGAGAGAACGACCATGCCTTCATCGTTTTCGAGGCGCTCTAGGAGCACTTCGATTTCTTCGCCTACTTCGATTTCCTCATCCTCGAATTCGTTGGATGGGATTGCGCCTTCGGACTTGTAGCCGATGTCCACGAGGACGATCTGCGGGCGGATTTCGAGGATGGTTCCCTTTACGATGGATCCTTCACGGAAGTCCGTGAATTTGGAATCGATAAGGTCGCTCAGCTCGGTGTTAGTGGGTTCTGCTATGGCAGTACTCATATGGTTTGGTTAGTTGTTTGGTTAGTTTGTTTACGTTTCCCTTCCGACAATTGCCCCGGAAAAGATGCGTCTGACGGGCACCGGGGCTCCAACCGCTCGCCAGACAAAAGAAAAACGGAGGGCGAACCTAGTGATTCGCGCTCCGTTGACAAGGCTAAAGATGCTCGGGAAAACGTGTATTTCGCGCCATCCCGTGGTTATCAGTAGCGATGGTAGCGACCGCGGCGGTCGTAGTAGCCACGGCGGCCATGATCGTAGTGGCCACGATGATCATAGTAGTCATGACTGCGGCGGTAGTCCTTCCTATCGCTGCGCTTATTGGCGATCGCGTACCCGAGAACGCCAGCGGCTGCGGCTCCGGCCACGGCAGTCCCGGGATCAATGCTGTTACGCGGATTCCCGTAAGCGTCGTAGGTGGTTGTGCAATTGGTCGATGAAAGCGCGAATGCGCCGGCCAGGATAAATGTGAGTGTCTTTTTCATGGTGTTTTTATGACTGTGCTTTTCGCGGATCTATTCAAATTCCGGATGTGTTTCCTGAAATCCGGCTATTTCCTCTCAAACCTTACGAGAGAATCATGCGCTGTCAAAAAGACGGTTTTTCCGTTTTTTCCACCGAACGCGACATTCGCAGTGGCTTTGCCGGTGAGAACTCTTCCGAGAAGTTTTCCCTGTGGTGAGATGACGAGGAGGCCACCGGGGCCAGTCGCCCAAAGATTCCCTGCCGCGTCAACTTTCAGACCATCCATGGAACCTTTGCCCTCCAGGTCCGCCTGAATGGAAAAACTCCTCCGTCTTACCCCCGGCTCCGTCTTCTCCTATCGTTACTGCGAGAATAATGGCTCTCGGCCTATGGGAGTTCGCTATATACAGCGTTTTCTCATCAGGAGAAAACGCCAGACCGTTGGGACGCTCCAGCTCTTTCGTGATCAGGGTGACTCACCGTCGGGCGCTATGCGATACACTCCGCAGAAGTCGATCTCCCGAAACTCCGAGGTTTCGCCTCCGGGGAGTCCGTAGATCGGATCGGTGAAATATACGGCTCCCGAAGAATGGACTACGACGTCGTTGGGGCTGTTGAAGCGTTTGCCTTGGAAGGTATCCGCGAGGGTCATTTTCCCACCACCGGGCTTGAGAATGGAGACGCGCCTGTCGCCGTGCTCGGCAAGGATCAGATTGCCCTCGGCATCGAAGGTGAGGCCGTTGGAACCGTCCTCTTTCCCGTAGTTCCCTACCCCGGTGTAGCCGGAAGGATTCATGATAGACGCGGGTCTCCTTCCCGTCCCAGGCGTGGATTACGTTGTTGGGGACGTCAGAGAAAAGCAGGTCATTTGTCTCCTTGTTCCACACCGGCCCTTCAGCCCATTTGTAGCCGCTGGAGAGGACTTCGATTTTGGCATCCGCTGCGATGAGGCCGTCCATTGCCGGGTCGAGCCGCTCCACTTTCATTTCCGCGACTGCAAGCGACGCTCCAAGAGCGTAAAATATGGTTCCCGTGGTGATTTTCATGGTTACGGACTACAGCATCTGACTATCCGGTCGCACAAGTCGATTCGATCACTTGCAATCCGGCACAAGCCCGCCATTTTCACGCATGTCTCTCGCCCCGAAACCGAATTCCGCCCTTCTCATCGTTGGCCATGGTTCGACTGAAAATCCCGATTCATCGACTCCTTACTTCGATCACGCCGCGGAGATACGGAAACGCGGAATCTTCGCGGAGGTGCATGTCTGCTTCTGGAAAGAGGAGCCGTCGATGCGGGAGGCGCTTTTCATGATCGACGCTCCGGAGGTGTATATCGTCCCGGATTTCATCAGCGAAGGATATTTCACCCAGGATGTGATTCCACGGGAGCTGCAACTCGAGGGCTCCACGACAGTCCGCGACGGGAAAACACTTCATTACACCCTGCCCGGTCGGCGTTCACCGCTCGATGACCGATCTCATTCTGCGGAGAGCCAGGGACGTGGCACCGGATGCCGCGCCCGAAGACACCACGCTGATCATCACAGGCCATGGCACGGGTCTGAACCAGAACTCCACGAAATCGATCCGTGACCAGGCGGATCTCATCGCGGCAAGCGGTGCGGGATACAAGCTGGTGACGGATGCCTACATGGAGGAGCAGCCGTTCATCGCGGAGTGGGATAAGATGTCGGAAACGCGGAATGTGGTGGTGGTGCCGTTTTTCATCTCGGATGGCCTCCACTCTTACCAGGATATTCCGGTGATGCTTGGGGTTCGCAATGAGATCTGCCTGGCCGCGAGCCAGGCTGAAGTTTTTTCCCAAAATCCATACAAGCTCCGCGACAAGACCCTTTACTACTCTTCCGCGATCGGCACCGAGCCACTTCTGGCGGATGTGATTCTCGATCAGGTATCGGACTTTGATGAGAAATACAAACCGGCAAATCCTCAGCCGTCCCCGGAGACGCCGCTGCCCACGAAGCTGAAAGAACTTGTCAGGGACGGCGTTCGGCGGATCGGCCAGATCGATATCCACCCGGATCTTTGCGAGTTTCCCTACGCGATCTTCCACATGGACGATGAGGATCTTGCCACCCAGCCGGCCTTCGGCGGGCTGGCACCAGTATCACGGGCCGGATGCGGCACGTGATCTCTCGACGTATGACGAGACCGGCGAATACCGTTTCACGAAAGGAAAGATCAGCCTCAGGCGCGGTTGGATCATGACCCTCCAGAACGAGGAGGAGATGCTCCGCGCGCTCGACCAGTTTTATCCGGGATGCACCGCGCTTTTCATCAGACACAAGGAGGGGACACTACCCATCAAGGATCTCAGGGAAAAACTCTCCCGCCAGACGGGAATGTACAGATACGCGGGTTCCATCAGTGATGCCGGTGCTCAGGAACTTGTCCGGAAGGTGTGCGGCCCGGCTCACAACTGTGCGAAGAAAATCCTTTGGAAAATCGATCCGGACACTCCTCTGGAAGACAGCGAGGCATCGCGGTTCGAGGGTGTTGTGGGTGACATTCCAAAAGAACAGGCTATTCCTCTCGTGTGCCGGGAGGCGTGCAACCACTTCGTCGCGGAATGCCGGAAGGCTGCCAAGGCCGAGTTCGATGCGAAGGCGGAGAAAGCGCAGGCGTAATTTCTCTGGAAACCGGACGGACTTTTCGAGACACTGGAATCCGACCATGGAAAGCATCGACCAGCTTATCGAAAACAATGCCCGATGGGCGGAAAGTGTCCGAAAAAACGATCCCGATTTTTTCACCCGGCTCGCCCAGCAGCAGACTCCGAAGTATTTCTGGATCGGTTGCTCGGACTCCCGCGTCCCCGCCAACCAGATCACAGGTCTTCCGCCCGGGGAGGTATTTGTCCACCGCAATGTCGCGAACGTCGTCCAGGAAACCGATTTCAACGTCCTCGCGGTTCTCCAGTATGCGGTGGATGTCCTGAAAGTCACCAATGTGATCGTTTGCGGACACTACGGCTGCGGCGGGGTTCGCGCGGCTCTGGAGAACTTTCGCCACGGGATCATTGACAACTGGCTGGCTCCGATTCGCTCGCTTACCCGCGCGCACACGGACGAGCTTGCCGCGCTGGAGGAGGGTGCGAAACTGGATCGCTTATGCGAGCTGAACGTTCTTTCACAGACCCGCCACGTCGCACGCACGACTATCGTGGAGGATGCTTGGCACAGGGGCCAGGAGCTTGCGATACACTCGTGGATCTATCGGCTGGATCAGGGAATTCTCACACCGCTCAGAGATCCAATCAAAAGTGCGGGGGACATCGGAATCTGATGAAATGTGAAAAAGTGCTTTACATGACTCCGACCATGCCATACTCAGTATGGCATGAAAATGACCATGCATATTGACGAAGATCTGTTGAAAACAGTGATGGACGACTACGGTTTCGACAGCAAAACCGAAGCTGTTGAAATGGCTTTGCGCGAAATGAATCGCAAAGCACGCTACCGCGAGTTCGTGAAAAACGGGCTGGGACTGACCGAGGAGGAAATGGCGAACGCCGTAGAACCCGGTTACGATCCCAAGGCTCTCAACGTGACCTGTTATCCCTTCGATGCTGAAGTCACCGGGAACGAAACCTCAAAAGTGGCGGAGGAACCGAAGCGGTATGGCGTCTGAAATCCTTGTGGACAGCAATGTCTATATCAATCTTCTGAAGATTCGGCGCGACCCTTCGGAAGTCATCGGCGCCTGGGCGGGAAGGGCGGATCTGGCCACGTGTGGAATGGTCCGGCTGGAGGTTCTCCGCGGATTGAAGCATCCCCGTGCCTTCAAACGCGTCGCGGAATTCATGGATGTGATGGTAAACGTCCCCACCCCTGTCACGTTCTGGCCGGAAGCAACGGAGCTGGCCTGGAGATTGAACCGACAGGGAAAGATCATTCCCGCGACGGATATCATCATCGCCACCAGCGCACTACGGATCCGCGCGGCCATCCTCACATCGGACAAGCATTTTAGGCACGTCGAAGGACTCGAAGTGATCGCGCCGCCCGCGGAATGGTTCTTCTGAACTTTCCGCGTTGCATCATTCCAGAGCGGGATCAATCATCCCCGCGTGTCTAATTTGGAAAGCCAGGAAAAGGTTCGTATCGCCATCGATCTGGGGGCAAGCAGCGGACGTGTTATCGCGGGATCGATCAAGAGCGGAAAGCTTGTGCTCAATGAGATCCACCGTTTTGAAAATCCCGCCATCGAGCTGCCGTCGGGACTCTATTGGAACATCCTCGGCCTTTACCACGAAATCACCATCGGTCTTAAAAAAGCGATCGAAACACACGGTGCGGATATCGCCTCCATCGCAATCGATACCTGGGGTTGTGATTTCGGGCTGTTCGATGGTTCCGGTGAACTCATTGGCTCTCCACACCAGTATCGCGATCCGCGCTTCGAGGGCATGGCGGAGAAAATGCACGAAATCATGCCGGAGGATGAGATTTTCGGCCTTACCGGAATTAAAACGAACTTTTACAACAGCGCCCTCCACCTCCTCGCTCTGAAGACGACGAACAGCGTGGCACTTTCCCAGGCTTCCACCCTGCTTTTCATCCCGGACATTCTGGCCTACTGGCTCACCGGCGTGAAAGCGGTGGAAAAAACCAATGCCTCCACATCCCAGCTTCTGGACGCGGAGACCGGCCAATGGTGCCAGGAGGTCATCACCGCGCTCGGACTTCCTTTGAAAATTTTCGGAAAAATCGTCTCTCCGGGTACGATTCTCGGACAACTCCGCCCGGAGCTGAAAAGCAAGCTCGGCAGATGTGACATCCCCTTCGTCGTCGCACCTTGCCACGATACGGCTTCCGCCGTCGCGGGCATTCCATTGTCCGAGTCGGAGCCACTCTGGCTCTCCTCCGGAACGTGGTCTATCATGGGCGTGGAGAGGAAAGAGCCGATCCGGAGCTACGAGGCTCTCTCCTACGGCTTCTGCAATGAACTCGGCATCGATAACTCGGTTCGCTTCCTGAAAAACATCGCCGGTCTCTGGCTGATCCAGGAATCCAAGCGCCAGTGGGAGCGCGATGGCCTGAACCATTCCTTTGGCGAACTCGCCTCCATGGCGGCGGATGCGGAGCCGTTTCTCGCGTTCATCGACCCGGATGACGACGTGTTTGCCAGCCCGGGAAACATGCCGAAGAAAATCCAGGACTACTGCGAGCGCACCGGCCAGCGAATCCCTTCTTCCATCGGGGAGATCCTCCGGGTCGCCACCGATTCGCTCGCGCTTAAATACCGGGTCGTATTCGACCGAATCAAAAAACTTACAAACCGCGACTATTCAAGACTCCACGCGGGCGGAGGCGGGATCCAAAACGAAGCCCTCTGCCAGGCGACCGCCAACGCCCTCGGTATCGAAGTTCAGGCAGGCCCAGTCGAAGCCACCTCCTGTGGAAATCTCGTTACCCAAATGATCGCCACCGGTGAACTTTCCGGATTTCCCGCCGCGCGAAAGCTCGTCCGCGAGTCCTTCGAATTCAAAACTTTCCAGCCAAAGGAAACGGAAGCCTGGACGGCCGCTTACGCGGAATTTCTCGCGGCAACCGGCCTCCAACCCTGAACGCGGATGGCGCTCTCCGGATCCTACGCTCCGTAACCTTCAGGATGATCCCGGTGCCAGCGCCACGCGGTTTCCACGATGCTCCGGATATCCGGAAATTTGATCTCCCATCCAAGCTCTTCTCGTGCTTTCGATGAATCCGCGTAGAGCGCGGGCGGGTCGCCGGCCCGGCGTTCGCCTATGGTGACCGGCACTTTCAAACCGGTCACGTCCTCGACCGCCGCGATGACTTCGTTCACCGATTGCGGGGTGCCGGTGCCCAGATTGTAGAAAAGCGCCGTTCCGGGAGTCGCGAGTTTTTCAAAAGCGGCGATGTGCGCACGGGAAAGATCGTCCACGTGGACGTAATCACGCAGGCAGGTGCCGTCCGGTGTCGGATAATCCGTTCCGAAAATCGTGATGGGGCCGCGTCGCCCGGTAGCCGCATCGATCACAAGAGGGATCAGGTGAGTTTCCGGATCGTGCGCTTCACCGATGGATCCGTCCTCCGCCGCACCGGCGGCGTTGAAGTAGCGGAAAGCCGCGAAGCTAAGTCCGTGAGCCGTCGCGCAGGAGGAAAGCATGTGCTCCACATCAAGCTTCGTCTGGCCATAGGGATTGATCGGACTTTGCGGCAGGTTCTCGACAATCGGCAGACTTTCAGGCACGCCATAGGTCGCGCAGGTCGAGGAAAACACCAGTTTCGTGACCCCGCATTCTTTCATCGTCCGCAGCATCGCCACCGGCTTCGCGAAATTGTTGTCGTAGTATTTCAGCGGATCCGTAACCGACTCGCCAACGTATGCGTACGCAGCGAAGTGCATGACCAGTTCGATCTCCTCTTTTTCAAAAATCGGACGGAGTGTCTCCGGATCGCCCAGGTCTCCCTCGTAAAACGGGATATGCGGCGCGACAGCTTGGCGGTGGCCGAAAACAAGGTTGTCCAGAACGACAGGGCGGTGACCCGCGGCTTCGAGCTGGCGAACACAATGGCTACCTATGTAGCCGGCACCTCCGATAACGAGAATATTCATGATGTTGTTGATACCGAACCGAAGCCGACCACGCATCCGATTTCAGAAACAACAAATGAAAGGAAGGCTCGATGGAAAATGAAGTACCCCGGCTTGGATTCGAACCAAGGACCAAAAGATTAAGAGTCTTCTGCTCTACCAACTGAGCTACCGAGGCGTTGGGTGCAGGGAAACTACGTGGCAGACCGATACGATGGCAACCCAAATCTCAGAACTAGGGCCAGTCGTGAAACCACCGACGTGGATCATCAATTCGAAAAGCGGCGATGATACCCGGTTGCGCCGGTTTTTGAGCAAAGCCGGAGGAATTCGAAGGCTACTGCTCCAGCGAGGCAGTTTCGATGGCATCCTTTTTCTGAGCCTCAAGAGCGGTCTCGGATTGGGAAACAGCCCAGGAGTCGTAGTCCTCCTGCGGCACGATTTCCATCGTGCCGATCATATTTGCGTGTTGCTCGCCGCAGAGTTGGGCGCAGACGACGGAGGTTTCCATGACTTTCACCGGAGTGAACCACATGGCGATCTCCTTGCCGGGGATGGCATCCTGCTGGATCCGCATGGGCACGATCGCGTAGTTGTGGATCACGTCCTTCGAGCCGATGTTGAGAACGGCTGGCCGGTCAACCGGGAGCTTCAGCACCGGGGCTACGAAGTCGTCGTAAGCGTTCGGATCCGAATAGTCGATTCCGAGATCGTTGTTGCCCCCGATGAGCGCGGCATCCGTGCGGCCGAATTTGCCGTCGAGTCCGGGGTAGTGGTAGGTCCATCCGAACTGCCAGCCGACCACGCGGACGCGAACGGGATCCATCTCCTGAACCGTCTCCCAGTCATCAACCCGCTGCTGCCAGAGAGGAAACGCAAAACCGAGAAGCAAAACCGCTTCAACGATGATCACCGCGACTTCCATGTGACTGGAGAGGTGGCTCCGGACGCCATCGTAGGACGCCTTCGGGCTGCGCTTGTGCCAGAACTTCCAGAGGCAGTAGAAAAAGAAAATTGTCCAGCCCACAAAAAGCGCGAGCATGAACCAATGGACGACGACAATGAGGTGATCGACGTGGCCACCGTGGGCTGAGTAGTTTTCGGGGAGTCCGAGAAGTTCTGAGAAAGTCATTGAGGTGAATGCTGGGAAGCTGAATTAGTGAAAGGCTGAGATTTTTGTCAGTTGTTTACGAAGTCATCTCGCAGTTCCGGATCCAGATGGTCGCTCTCGCGGCGTGCGAGGCGAACCATGCAGAAGGCAATCGCCGCGAGGACGGCAAGAATGACGATAAGAAGGAAGAAAATGGAGTAGCCGATGGAATCCCCCGACTCGGAGAAATTCACCGCGCAGGTAGGACAAGCGAGAATGTTGAGTGGATTCATGGCGGATCAGAGGTGGAGCTGGTTGGCTTTTTTCCGGAAATAGAAACCATAGACAGGTATGAGCAACAGGCCGATGACTCCGACAACCCCGAAGCCGGTCGCCATTGCAGAAGGCTCCGGAGCCAGCACGAACGCCCACAGAACCAGAAACGCGCAGAGGAGCGTGCAGACTGTGATGAAAACGATGTGGAAGCTGCGGAGTGACATGGCTTGTTATTTGTAAAAGAGGTAATCGTGGATCGGATTCCGGTAGGCAAGAGCCAGGAGGAAGGCCATCCATGCGACAAAAATCAGACCGGAACCAAAAATCCAATAGATGGCTTTCTTCTCGTGATTCAAGTGCATGAAGATGACCGCCACGAGGGTAGCCTTGGTGCTGGCGATAAGCAAACCGATGATCGCATCCCAGATGTCGAATCCGTGCTTTCCGACATCCAGCCAGTAAAGGAATTCCGGCGGGGACGCCACGACGACGGTGAGTGAACCGTGCCAACGAGGAGGGCACCGAAGACCGCCAGATAGGTCTTCTTGGATTTTTCGAGTGCTTCAATGGAATCTGCCATTTTCTGAGGATGATTGTGAGGTTAGGGAAATTTTTCTATATCCGGATTACATGAGGTAGAGGATCGGGAATGCGAAGATCCAGATCAGGTCAACAAAGTGCCAGAACAGGCCGCCGACCTCCACCCGGTTGGCGAGCCACTCGGGATTCTCAAGATACATTTTCCGTCCGAAGAACAGGTAGTAGGCAAGAACCAGCGCACCGCCGATCACGTGCAGACCGTGCAGACCCGTGATGGTAAAATAGATCGCGTAATAGGTGTTCCAGGCGGGCGAGAACTTCGCGGCATGACGAATTTCCTCACGGGGAATGGACAGGTGAGGGAAAGTCTCCTCCCCACGGGCCTTGTAGTTGGGGCCGAGGAACTCCTCCTTGAAGGAATCCACTCCGCCCACGCTGACATTCTTGGTTTCCTCGCCCATTTTTGCGAAATCCTTCCATCCCATACGATAGAGCTCTTTGTGGGTAGGCTCGCGGTTCGGATCGCCCTTGTCATCAAGGCCGTGACGGTCGATGAGTTTCTGGCGGAGAGCGGCGACCTTTTTCTCATGCCACGCCCACGCCTCGCGGACGAACTCGTTGTTCTCCATCAGCCAGGAGTTCTGAATGGCGAACTCCGGAGAAATCCCCTTCTCTTCTGCCTTCATTACCAGCCACTGGAAGTCGATTGCATCGACATTGTGGAACACCATCGGGCTTTCCCTCATTTCGCCCGTAATCACCGTGTCATCACGGAGCCGGGAACTGGTGGCACCTTCCTGAATGTCGCGCGGCTTGAACAGAAGCTCGGCTCCGCCATCGGCGACAAAGGTGGCGGTGGCAGGCTCTGTAACGAGTTCGTGGCCGATGGCATCCATGTCGATGTTCACATCGGTGGCGAGTTCCCAGCCACGTTTGCCGGGATTTTCCTTCTTAGCCACGACCCACTCCCCGCGCAGTGCTTCGGTGCGGATCCTGGCGTTGTGCTTGCGGGCTTCCAGATAGTGCGCCTTGAGCGAATTCAAAAGCTCGACGGAAAGCTCCGCGCCTTTCTCAGCAAGAACTTCCGGTTCCCGTTCCGCCGATTTTGAAGCAGCAGCTTCGGTGAAGGCTTCAATATCCTCGGCGAGGGTGTAGGTGACGTTCTTATGCCCCGCCTCGGAGAGAATCTCTTCCACCCATGGCTTGTGGAAGCGGTTGACGCTGAAAGTGATCTTCTCCGCGTTCACGCGAATCATGTTCTCTTCGATCTTGTGGCCGTTGTGATCTTTCTCGTAATCGTCCGCTTTCGGATCGTGCTTGTCCGCACCTTCCTTCAGCTCGTAGCCGAGGTGGCCTTCCACCACGGAATAGTCATCCAATCGCACGGCCTGGTGATGGAACTTAACGTTGTACTCGATCCCTTTGAGAACCATGAACAGTGCCGCGCATGCGACGGTAATGCCCATATAGATCTGGAACTTGCGCCATTCGCGCATTTTCAAGGCCACCCATGCGAACACCACGGTGACCGATGAAGCGATGAGAACGAAGGTATTGATCAGACCGGGAAGGACGGGAAGCGTCCGCTCCGGCCACGGGTAATCGGCTCCCATACGGAGGTAAACGTAGGCGGAGAAGAACCCGCCGAAGAGCATGACCTCGGAGGCGAGGAACAGCCAGATGGCGATCTTGGAGTTGATCAGGCCCGTGTCCTTACGGGGAGTGACGATATATGGGATTTCCATTTCTTAGAGTTTGCTGGAGTTCAGTTTTTCGGTTTCTCAGGGACTGAACTTAGAATGTTTCTTCCTTGTCCTTGGTGCTGGCGACCACGGGTTCCTTTGCCGGTTCTTCGGTCTTCTTTTTCGGAGCCTCCCATTGCGGGAAGTTGTCCTTGTCGTGATCGGGACGGGAATATTCATATGGGCCGCGGTAAACGGCCACATCGAAGGTGAAGTTTCCGTGGCCCGGAGGGGTCGGGGTCGCCCATTCGAGGGTGGTGCCGTTCCACGGGTTATCGCTCTCCACCTTGCGCCCCGCTTTCCATGCGAGGAGGACGTTGATGATAAATGGAATCTGTGCGACCGCGAGTGCCCAGGCTCCCATCGACATCACGATGTTGAGATCAATGTTTTCACGCACAACCTGGCCGAACACGTTGGCTCCGTCCGCTGCTTTTTCCAGGTAGGCGTCGCCACCGTTATACCAGCGGCGGTGGAAACCGGCCATACCCTGGATGAGCATCGGGAAGAAGATGATGTTCATGCAGACGAGACTCGGCCAAAAGTGCAGGTGACCGAGGAAGTCGTTCATGTAGCGTCCGGTAATCTTCGGATACCAGTGGTAAACACCGGCGAAGAGTCCGAAGAGAATACCGGGTGCGACCACGTAGTGGAAATGGCCGATCACGTAATAGGTATCGTGAAGGTGAAGGCCAACGAGGTTGAAGGCGAGCGGAAGTCCGGTGAGTCCGCCGATGCCGAACATCGGAATGAACGCGCAAGCCCAGATCATCGGCATGGTGAACCGGATGGCTCCGCCCCAAAGCGATATCAGCATGGCCGTGATGATGATGACCGAAGGGATGGAAATCAGCACCGTCGTCGTCTGGAAGAAGGTGGAAACCGCGGCGCCCATGCCCGTCATATACATGTGGTGTGCCCACACGATGAAGGAAAGGAATCCGAGGATCAGAACGGAATAGACCATGGATTTGTAGCCCCAGAGTGGCTTGCGGGTATTGACCGGAATGATCTCCGCCACACAAGCGATTGCTGGCAGGAGGAGAACGTAAACCTCCGGGTGACCGAGGAACCAGAAAAGGTGTTGGAAAAGCAGTGGAGAGCCGCCACCTGAAAGATCCGCGAGGCCTTCCGTTTTCGTGAAAAGACCGGAGGGCATGAAGAAGGAGGAGTGTGCCACCCTGTCCATGAGTTGCATGATGCCGGCCGCTTCAAGGGGCGGGAAGGCGAGCAGGAGCAGGAAACCCGTGACAAGCATGGCCCAGACAAAGAACGGCAGGCGCATCCAGGTCATTCCCCGCGCCCGGAGGTTGATAATGGTTGTGATGAAATTTACCGATCCCAAAAGGGACGAGGTAATCAGAAGCACCAGCCCGATCAGCCACTGTGTCTGACCTGCCAGCCACTGGTTCACGATCTGCCCGTCGGCGAATCCCGCCAGGGGCGAGTAGTTCGTCCAACCGGATTTCGCAGCGCCGGACTCCATGAAGAACGAGGCGCACATCACGACACCACCGAGAAAGTAGAGCCAGTAGGAGAGCATGTTCAGCTTCGGAAAAGCCATGTCCACCGCGCCAATCTGGAGCGGTGTGATGTAGTTTCCGAAAGCGCCGAAGCCGAGCGGAACGATGCCCAGGAAGACCATGATGGTGCCGTGCATGGCACCGAACATGTTGTAGGTCTCACCCGTTACTTTTCCGTCCTGCAACCAGCGAGCTTTCCAGGTATCCGTGAAAATGAAGCTCATCCACTCGGGAAGCGGCTGGTGCGGGTAGGCGATGCTCCAGCGCATGACCATCATCAGGTAAAAGCCGAATGCGAGGAACAGCATGGCGGTGATGCCGTACTGGATGCCGATGGTCTTATGATCGGTGGAGAAGACGTATTTTTTCAGGAAACCGGGATCGTGATGATGGTCGTCATGAGAGTGGTCGTGACCGGAGTCGGATGCTGCGTGGGCGCTCATAGATGGGAACTGTAAACTTTAAATTTGAAACTCGAATTTGTCTATTCGACTGGTTTGAGGGTGGCGGGGTTGACCGGGGTGGTCGGCTCGAGCGGATCGCCGGGAAGCATGGTCATGTGGCTGGCCGCAATTTCCTCCGCGGTTACCCTGATCCGGGCGTGACGCGGACACGTCCAGAGCGGCCTGCGCCATATCCACCGTGACAACGTCTCCCGTGGAATTTCCGAAACTATTGCGGATGTAGGTCATGACTCCGGCGAGATCCTCCGCACCCATACCTGCTCCCTGCGCGGGCATGATTCCGGCACCGTAAACCTTGCCAGTACTGGTGGAGCCCTGGAGTCCGTTGAGAATAATCATGGCGAGCTTCTGAGTATCGCCGATTACCCATGCGGAACCCGCGAGGGAAGGATAGTTCGCTCCATCTCCTTTTCCATCCGCACCGTGACAACCGTTGCACTTCGAGTAGATCTTCGCGCCCTTGGCACTGAAGGCGGCAAGGGCGGGCTTTGCCGCGGGGCCGTCCTCGGTGGCACCGGGAGCTTTTCCACGGACATAGTCCTCTTTGAACGAGCTGCCGTAGGAGAATAGGGTTCCGGCCTTTCCGAGGACACCGCCCGCGATGAGCAGGACGATTCCGCACGCGACGATCACCCAGAGGGAAACGGGTTCATGTCCGTTGTCCGCCAAGCGTTTCTCACGCGAGGCTGCCGCCATTTCGCGATCAACACGGCCGTGAGCCTTGGTGACGTTGATCGACTCGTCGAGATCGGGTTTGTTGGTCGGTTGCTGACTTGGCGAGGACATGGTGAAAATTTCTGGGAAACTGTGGATTCTAATCTGGTTATTGGACGGGAGCGGCCTCTTCCTGGCTCTCCGGTTCATCCGTTTCTGCCGCCTGTTCCGATTCCGGTTCAGCGGACGGCGCTTGTCCCGGGATTGACTCCTCGACTGCTTCCGGAGAGAAGTCGAGGGAGGCGGGAACCGGCTGATCCTTTTTCAAGGAGAGAAGGTAAGAAACCAAAGCGCGTGCTTCGGGCTTCGGGGAGATCTCGCCCCCGTCCTCGCCCTCGAACGGCAGTGATTCATCGGAAGCGATACCCTTGATTTCGGTTTCTTCAAACAGAAATCTGAAGGAAGGGCATGTCGAACTGCGGCGCTCCGGCTTCCAGCGCGGGTTGTAGAGGTGGCGGTAGAGCCAGGTGTCCGGTTCCATGTTTTCCGCGGGCGCGTAGATGGCCTCCACCCGGCGGCCAAGGTTGGAAAGATCCGGTCCCATGCGGGAAACCCCGATCTGGGCGAAGTCCTCGCCGGCGTAGTCGAACGCGTTGGTTTCGCGGCGGGTGTCTCCCCTGTCCTCGTCATTGGCCAGACCGCCCCAGTCAGGACGGAACATGTCATTCCCGGCATAGGTCGGGCGGATGAGCTGGGAATGGCAGAGATAGCAGCCATTTTCCGCATACACCTCCGCACCGTCCGCGATACGACCGGCGCGCTTCGGGATGTAAACGGCGTTTGTGCCCTCGGCCTCGTCCATGGTGACCGGTTCGAGCGAACGCATCTTGATGTAGGGAACGATGATGATGGCCAACCATGCCGCTCCGAAGCTTGCGGAGAGTCCGAGAAAGAAAGTGCGGAAATTCATTAGAATGGAATGGAAAGTTGATTAATGGGCGGAGGCCGATGCCGTGCCGGGGCCGCAGTTGTCGATATCGCCTTCCTCACCGTGAGGGCTCGCACCGTGGTGCGCTGTGAGCAGGGTCGGGTGGCTGCTGCGGCGACCGAGCCGGAGCCACATCACCGTGAGGTGCATGAAGAAAAACACGTTGGAGATCAGGATGAAGCACCAGGAAATCGTCGTCGCCCATGCGTACGGGAAGGTGCGCTCCGCAATGGTGATGTAGGACTTTCCGAACTCCTCCTGGCCGATCCCCTGCTGCACCCCGCCAAAGATGGCGACCAGTGCGATGAGGATGATCCCGTAAATGGAGATGAAGAAATGCATTTTGATCAGGCGGCGTGAAAGCCATTCGCGGCGGGTGACCCGTGGGACGATGAAGTAGATCGCACCGAACATCACGAAGCTGAAGAAACCGTAAAGGGACAGCATTTCAAAACCGTAGCCCGACATGGAAAACTGGGAAAGCTCCAGGGTTCTCCCCGGAATATTCAGGAAAACTGCGGCACCAGCCATAACCATGAGGCCGATCACTCCTGCCGCCGTAAAGCGTAGGGTCGGGCTGTTGTTCACAATTTCTCCGGCGGACAGGGCTGTTTTGAGAAGGTTGATCGCTGCGAGGATCGCCGGGATGAAGAACAGAATCGTGGCGGTCGCGCCGAGATACGGGATGAAGAAAGGAATCGGCGCTCCGGTAAGTTTCTGCATACCGGCCCATGGCATGATCACAGCGAGAGACCAGAAACCGATTTTCGCGAGGGAATAGCTGTGGATGGGGCGACCGGTGACCTTCGGGACAAGGTAGAAAGCGGTTCCGATGGCGACCGGGGTAAAGAACAGGAAAATCAGGCTGGATTTGTACCAGGCGTTGATACCGGCGGCCATCACGGGGTTTCCGGGAATGACATGGAGCAGGACGTTCGCGGTGATGAATACCCACGGAAACCAGATCATCGCCGCCACCATATACCACTGGGAGATGTAAACGTGGCCTTCCGGGCGGACTTTGAACTGGATGAACGACCAGATCACGATGGCGAAGTAGCTGATCAGGATCACAGGCCAGGCGAAAGCCGGGAACTCCATCCATGGCATACCGGTTCCGAATCCACCGAGGATTCCTAGGATTCCGATGGAAATTCCAAAGTTCCAGACATGCCCTGCGGTGAGGATGAGGCCGGAGGCGCGACATTCCTGGCGGGAAAGCCGGGACATCAGCCAGACGATAACTCCGAAAGCGGCCTGGAAGCCCCATCCGTAAACCAAGGCATTGAGGTGGGCAGCTTGCGTGCGCCCGTAGGTGAGCCATGAAAGCCCGTCCAGAAATCCAGGCGAATGAACCTTCGCCGAGGAGACGATTCCGAGGATGATCGAGACAGCGAGCCAGGCGGCGCCACTGGTCATGAAAAACATCACGGGATTGCGCAGCGAACGGTCAATGTTCGCGCGGAGGAGGGCGTCCTGTTCGGGGTTTGTTGAAGTATCGGCTGACATCTGAGGTCTTTGAAAAAAGGTTACGGCTTGATGAGGTCTTCGACGGTGGCCTGCGGCTTGCCGACTTCACCGCGCAGTGCGGCGACCTGTTCCGGCTTCACGGCGGAGGCCTTGTTGCCAAAGCTGTTGCGAATGTACGTAAGAACGCCTGCCACTTGCTCGTCGGTCTGATAGGCCATTGGCGTCATTCCCGCAGGAAAGTTATATTCCACACCTTTTACGGTGATCGGCCCCTTAAGACCGCGGAGCTGGATGATGATCAGGTTGGATACCGGGCCGGTAACCCATTCGGAACCGGCAAGCGGAGGCCCGGCCGGCCCGCCTTCTCCGTTCTGACCGTGACATGCGCCGCAGACGAGGTACTGGGCTTTTCCAATTTCCATTTGCGCGGGATCGATTGGAGCGTCGTCCTCCGCCGGAACATCAATGTTGGTGAGGTCAACTGCAGGAGCCGACTCAAGGGCAAGGGCGGTCGCAGATCCGGGAACAAGGTGCTCCGGTTTCTCAACTGCCACCGGCTTGGAACCAACCAGCGCGATTCCGGTTTCCTCGATGGCGGCTGAAATTTGCTTCGGAGTGAGGACTGCCTCCTGAGCCTCATCGACTTCAGTCCTGATGTCTTCCCGAATCTTCCCGGCCACGTCTTCCGGTTCCTCGCCTTTGGTGAAAATTCCGAATGCCGCCGCGATGCCCAGAACGAGCAGAAGCAGGATGCCGAAGAATGTAAGGATGCCGAGGCCGTCAAAGAAAGCTTTGATACGGATCAGGGGATTGTCGCGGGTGGGGTCCATGCGTTTGTTGAAACAGGTTGGAAAAGGTCAGTTGGTGAAGTTCGCGCTCTCCAGAATGCGGGGATCGCGGTTCGGATACAGGGAGTGCTGGCCAAGGGCGCGGAGCAGGAAGAACAGGAAGGCGGCGCCGATGGTGATGAAGGCGAAAATATCTCCCCAGAACGCTCCGGAGACCGAAGGGGTGATTTTCCCAAAGACATCCGGATTGATTTTCCCGAGTGAAACGCCGCGCTCCGGAATGGAGATGAGGTAGTGATCAAGCACGTGCATGCAGAGCGTGTAGATCGCGACGATGGAGAGATATTTCGGGTTTTTCTTCAGCCAGGCCTGGAGCAGGACGACGAAGGGCACCACGAAGTGGCCGAAGACCAGGAAGATCATTCCCGCGTTCCAGTTCCCGGTGTTGCGGATCAGGAAGTAGGAGGTTTCCTCGGTGATGTTGGCATACCATATCAGGAAATACTGCGAGAATGCGATGTATGCCCAGAACACGGTAAAGGCGAAGAGCAGCTTGCCCATGATGTGAAAGTGCTCCGGCCCGGTCACGTGCTTCAGGTGTCCCTGGCTCTTCAACCAGGCGCAAACGAGAATGATCACCGCCATCGAGTTCAGGGTGGAACCGGCGAAGAGATACACGCCCCACATGGTGGAGAACCATTTGTAATCCAGTCCCATCAGGAAATCGAAGCCGGTGAAGGTGATCGTGAGTGCGAAAATGATGAGCGGATAGGTCGAGTGGTAGCGTGCTTTGAAAAGGCGCGTCGTCCCGGGATTCGGATCGGTATCCTGGGCGGTGGAAAGTTTCCGGAGAAAGTAGATCACCACCGACAGGCCGATCCCGTAAAAGATGAACCGCCCGACCCAGAAGGGAATGTTCATGAACCAGTATTTCGCGTAGAGGAGGTGGTCTTCATGATGAAGGTGCTCCTTGATGACGCCCGTAGCGTCACGGTGGGTGTTCATCCACTCGTAGAGATACTGGTTCACCTGCGGGAAAAGCAGCGGAATGCCGAACAGGAAAATCCAAGGATAGGTCGAGCCGAGATTCTCGAAAGTCCGGCGGACGGAAGTCCCCCACCCTGAGTTGGATACGTTGTGGAGCAGAGTCCAGAACACCCCGCCGATGGAGAGGGTCAGGAAAAAGTAAAAGGCGAAAACCCATGAGTAGGCGAAGTTCCCCCTCACTTTCTCAGGGGCGAGGAAAAGCAGGTAAAGGCTTATCAGCGTGCCGATCGCTGCGACGGCGAGGCAGATGGTTTTCACCTTGGCGACTTTCGAGTTATCGAGGTGGTCGCCGTTGATGGCTATGTCAGAGGATGTTACGTGGTGGGACATCTGGGAAAAATTTATTGGTCTGCCTCCTCGGCTGGCTCTGGTTCTGGGCGGGTTCCCTCCGTGGGAGTGGCTTTGGGATCGGGCGCCTCGATGGAAGGCTCTTCGGAATCCACACCGTCGGTGGGCAGGGTAGCGGCTCCAGCTTCAAGAGCCGCGCCGTCCGTGATGGAAGCGGGCGCCTCCGGCTCACCCGGAGCAAGCGGTGCGGAATCCGCGTTCGTCGGTGCGGCATCCGGCTCCAGCGGGGTTGCCGGCGGGGCGCCCGGGGGGGGCTCGGCTCCGTCGGGCTTTTCCTGGTCAGCGGCAGCCTTTTCGGCGTCGGCGGAAACCTTTGCGGCCTGAAGAGTCCTGACATAGGCAATGATCGCCCAACGGTCGCGGACGGGAATGTTCGCACCGTATGCACCCATCTGGCCTTTGCCATTGGTGATCACCTCATACATGCGGCCGTCCGGATAGGTCTCGGATTGGAAGGGGCCAAGGTGAAGATTCGCGATTCCAGGGACGCCGTAGCGACTGGTCACCCCGAGGCCGTCACCGGAGGCGCCATGACAGACCGCGCAGTAGATTCCGAACCGCTCCTCGCCACGGCGGATCAGCTCGGCCACGTTTTCCGTGGTGAGGGAAAGCTCCTCGGGCATCCCGGTGCCGAAGTAGTCGCCAACCTGGCCGGTGAAATAGTAGCCGGTTTGGCCTCCGAACTCGTATTCCGGAATGCCTCCGATCTTGATCTCGCCCTCTTCGTTGAAGCCGCGCGGCTGGGTATCGTCCACAGGGTAGCGGCCGCCCACGCGGTCAACGAAAAAGGTGCTGGGAGCCTGAGCCTTGAGCTTGTCCTGGTTATCCATGTCGGGAAAGACCTGGACCGGTGGCTTGTGGAATTTCTGGCCGCGGAATCCCATGATCCCCACGAAGAGGACTGCGATGATCGCGTAAGCTAGGAAAAAGTAGCGCATTACAAATTGGATATTGAAGATTGGAAATTGGGTATTGCCTTCAGGCTTCCTCTTCGACGAGCTCGATGTTGTCGCCGCCGATCTCGGCGAGGAGGTCGCGGGTGCCGTCCGGACTGAATTTCGCGTCGCGGGCCTCGATGGCGATGAAGAAGCCGTCGTCGGTGGCGCGATGGAACTGCTTGCTGGCGAAGAGCGGATGGTTTAGCCGTGGAAGCTGGATCAGGCCGAGCAGCCCGAAGAGAACAGTGAAGCCGGAAAAGAGAATCGTAAGCTCGAACATCACCGGGAAGAAGGCGGGAATGGTGAAAATATTGGTTGGCTTCGCCTGAACCACGGTCGGATAAATGATAACCTGGGTGGTGTAAGCAAGGGCGAAGGCGGTCGCGGTTCCAGTGATGCCACCGAAGAATACGAACCACGGGAGAATCGAACGTTTCAGACCCATGGCGGCATCAAGTCCGTGCACGGGATAGGGAGTGTAGCAATCCCATTTCCGAAAGCCGGCGTCGCGCACCTTTTCCGCGGCCTTATACAAAGCGGAGGCGCTCTTGAACTCGGCCAGGTAGCCGTAAACTCTTTTGCGGGTAGTACTCACTTGGAAATTGGTGGATGTTGATTGTTGAAAGTCATTTTGAGCCTGCTGCGTGGCCATGCGAGGAGACGACCTCATGCTGGTAGGCGGAGATATTGTCCGCTCCCCCGTCCGGATGCGCCTCGTTGTCGTCGAAGTGCGGATCACTCTCGAGCTTCGTCCATTTCACCTCGGCGATGTTGATGCACGGAAGGAAGCGGAGGAACAGCAGGAAGAGGGTGAGGAACATCCCGATGGTGCCAACGAAGAGCATCTGATCCTGCGGGGATGGGGAGAAGGTCTTCCAGTCACCCGGCAGCCACATGCGGGCAAGGGTGGTGACGATGATGACGAAACGCTCGAACCACATCCCGACGTTCACACACATCGCGACGAGCATGACGACCCAGAGATTTTCCCGGCAGGCCTTGAACCAGAAAATTTGCGGAGAAAGGACGTTCAGCGACATCATCGCCGCGTATGCCCACCAGTATGGCCCCGCGATGCGGAATTTGAAGGCGTCCATCTCGTAGATCGCACCGGAGTAAAAGGCGACGAACAGCTCCATCAGGTAGGCGTAGCCGACGATGGTTCCGGTCAGGAGGATGATCTTCGCCATGTTGTCGATGTGCTTCATGGTGATCAGATCCTGGAGACCGTAGATGAAACGGGCCGGAATCATGATCGTGAGCACCATCGCGAATCCACCGAAGATGGCTCCGGCGACGAAGTAAGGAGGGAAAATCGTGGTGTGCCAGCCGGGAACGACGGAGGTCGCGAAGTCGAAGGAGACCACCGAGTGGACGGAAAGAACCAGCGGAGTGGAAAGAGCGGCGAGGAGAAGGTAGGCCATTTCATAGTGGCTCCACTGGCGGTTGCCACCTCTCCAGCCGAGCGCGAAAATCCCGTAGAGAATTTTGCGAAGCCCGGGTTTGCAGCGATCGCGGATGGTCGCGAGATCTGGAACCATCCCGAGGAACCAGAAGATCAGGGAAACGGTGAAGTAGGTGGAAACCGCGAAAACGTCCCAGAGGAGCGGCGATTTGAAGTTTTGCCAGATGCCGTTTGCGTTCGGAATGGGCGCGAGAAACCATGCGAACCATACCCGGCCGACGTGGAAGGCAGGGAAAATACCCGCGCACATCACGGCGAAGATGGTCATCGCTTCCGCCGCGCGGTTGATGGATGTCCGCCAGTTTTGCCTGGTCAGGAAAAGGATCGCGGAGATCAGGGTTCCGGCGTGGCCGATACCGATCCAGAAAACGAAGTTCACGATCGGCCAGCCCCACATCACGCGGTTGGTGTTTCCCCAGACACCCACACCTGTCGAAACGAGATGGAAGAGTCCCCCGCCGACGCCGATGAGGGCGATAAGCGATGCGGGGATGAACATCAGCCACCAGAGGAACGGTTGCTTGTTTTCGACAATCCCGCAGATCCTGTCGGTGATCCAGTGGTAGGACCTGTCGTTGAGGATCAGCTTCTCGCGCTTCAGAACCGGGAGCTTCACTCCGGATTCGTTATGCTGGGCGGTATCAGTGGTTGCGGCCATGGGGTCGGTTAAATCGAAGGATCAAAAGGTTTTGAAATCAGACCATGTGGATGGTGGACTGACCGATGAACTTGGCATCCGGCATCAGCGGATTCGGGTTCTTCACACGGGCAAGATAGCTGGTGCGCGGGGTGGTGCCGATGTAGTTGAGCAGATCGTAATTCCGCTCAAGAATTTTCGAGCGCCCGAGTTCGGATTCCAGGCCGTCGAGCAGATTTCCGAAAGTGATCGCCTCGGCCGGGCAAGCGTCCTGGCAGGCGGTTTTCACGGAATCGACCGGGATGCGCAGGGCTTCGTTCGCAACCGGAACGCTCGGGGAAAGTTCCGGGGACTCGAGAACCTCCTGCTTCTGACGGCGTTTCTGGCGGATGACCGCGTCTTTCAGGCGCTGCACGCAGTAGGTGCATTTTTCCATCACACCCCGCATACGGACGGTGACGTTCGGATTCTTCTGAAGGTGTTTCGGCTCCCTGTCGTGGCGCTCGCCAGCGGTCCCTTGTTCAGGTTGTTCCTGAGAAGCGGGTTGCGCTTGTTGTAATCGAAGAAATTGAAGCGGCGTGCTTTGTACGGGCAGTTGTTAGCACAATAGCGCGTGCCGATGCAGCGGTTGTAGGCCATCGCGTTGAGACCGTCCTCGGTATGCACCGTGGCGTTGACCGGGCAAACGGTTTCGCAAGGCGCGGACTCGCACTGAACACAGGCGACCGGCTGTGGGACGAGAGCCACGTTGTCCGGATCGAAGGTGTTTTCCTTGTGGGTCGCGAAGTAGCGATCCATGCGGATCCAATGCATTTCCCTACCCATGGCCACCTGTTTTTTGCCTACAATGGGGATATTGTTTTCCGATTGGCAGGCGACGAGGCAGGCGTTGCAGCCCATGCAGGAGGAAAGGTCGATGGACATGCCCCACTGGTGGAGTGGATCGCTGATCAAAGGGTTTCCACTCCGGTCTTCCTGCTTATAGAGCGAGATATTGACCGGGGCATGTGAATCGTTGCCCTGCTTCCTGACTCCGGAGAGTTGCTTCTCGAAATCGCCTTTGTGGGCGACGTCCGCGGTGGAAATTTCCCGGGCAAGCGCACGGCCATACATGGCGTTGTGCTCCTGGGTGAGGGCTACCGAGTAGCGCTTTCCAGTCAGGGAAATGCTACCACCGCTCGCGAAATAGGGAGTCTCCAGAGTGCGGAGCGGGTATGCGTTGAAGCCGCGGTTCACGCCGACAAGGCCGACGACCTTGCTATCCTTCCAACCGCCGCGACCAAGCTCATCCTCGTCATTGAAACCCTGGCCGTATCCGACCGGAATGATGATGGTATTCTCGGCCTGGCCGAACGAGACGAGCACCGCGATCTCCAGAACCTTGCCGTTCACCTCCACCTTGATCATGGGTGAGGCGCGGTTCTGCCCTTCCCCGTCGGGGCCGACATCCGCGAAAGGCTGCTTGACGCCGAGTACGGATTTCTCCGGCTCGATTTCCTGGGTCAGATCGTAAATGCCGAGTTCCTTTGCGGTTTTCGGAGCGATGAGCGCGGCGTTGTCCCATGTAAGTTTGGAAACCGGGTCGGGCGCCTCCTGAAGCCAGCCGTTATCGATCCAGCGCCCGTCGTAAACCGAGGCATCCGTCGCAAAAACGATATCGAGGTTCGTTTTCGAGGGCGCATCCGCCTTCGCCTTGGCGATATCGGCTGCGGCGTTTCCGGAGAGGGCCGGAGTGGCGGACGGATAGCTGTCGTCGGCGGAAAAACCGTTCTTCAGAACGTCCTTCCAGGCGGCTTTATCACCCTTGAAAGTATCTTTCACTGCGGTGAGTGAAGCGGCAGGCTCGCCATCCTCACCTTCGGAGGCCGGGATCTTCCCGTCTTCGGCGAGGAAACCCAGCAGCAGCTCAAGCTCCGAAACGCAGTCCTCGTAGAGAGGAAGAATCATCGGCTGGACGACGGTGTAGAAACCGTTCGCACTCCGGGCGTCGCTCCAGCTTTCCAGGTAATGGGCGGCGGGAATGTGCCAGTCGCATGCGAAGGCAGTGGCGTTGGTGCGGTCGCTCAGATGGATGCTCAGGTTCGCCTTTTCGAGAGCTTCGGAAAATTTCAGATCGGCCGGGGCATCGTAAACAGGATTGGACGGGGTAGCGAAAACGACGGTTTCGATTGCCTCGCCGTTCAGATCCTCTGTCAGTTGCGAGATGTCTCCGAATCCGGTGGCCTCTGTCTGGTATCCGCTGATCCCTTTTCCTTCGCCGATGTTTCCAAGAGCGAGATTGATTGCAAGAGCCAGGTGTTTCACGGCTGCCGATTGACGGGAACCCGCGATGACCGCAGTCCTTCCACCGCTGGCCTTGAGATCGGCGGCAAGCTGCCGGATCCATTCAAGCTGTTTCGGATCCGTGATCGGTGCGAGATCTCCCGCTTCCGCACCGACTTCGCGAGCGAGCTGGGCTGCGACCGCCGCAATCTGGCTGGGAGCGACGCGGAGACGATGGTCGGCCATACCTCCGGTGAGCGAAAAGGCGGACTCGATCGAATAGAGGCGGTTCATCGAACCCGCATCCGGCCTGGCCGTGTAGCCCTTGCCTTCCGGTTTCCGGCGATTGAAAAAAGCGACGTTGGAACCTTGCGAATCGGTTCCCGCGAAGTCGCAATCGAGCGAGACGATGCGATCGGCGTTCTCGAAATTCGGAACCAGCTTCACACCGTCGCCCAGAACAACCGCGTTGTTCACCGTCAGTGCCTCGTATTGGTAGAACTTCGCGTAAGGAAACTTTTCCTTCAGTTCGCCGATCAGGCGGAAACGGGTCGGGCAGTCGTCGTTTCCGAAAACAAAACCGATTTTCGCAGCCGTGTCCTTCACGAGACCGCCGAGAACCATCTGGAAATTCTTCATTTTCCCGACTTCGCCGTTTTTCAGAACCTTGCGGGAGCGCGTGGTCGAATACATGTCGAGCACGGAGGCCTGCGCGAAAGCGTCGGTTCCCTCGTAGTCAGGGTGGAGACGATTCGCGCCGACCTTGGTAGGTCGTCCCTCGAAAGTGGTGACAACCAAAGGCACCGCACCTTCGGCACGCGGCATACTGGATGCGTAGTAAGTGGCTTTCCCGGGAATCACCCACTCGGGAGCGTTGGTATAGGGGACTATATACTGCTCCGGACGCCTGCACGCCACCATTCCGAATCCGGCAAGCGCGGTCGAGGAACCCATGAGTTTCAGGAAAGACCGGCGCGATGTCTCCATCTCATCCTGGTTTTCCATTTCCGCGGCACCGCGCGGGAACTCCCTGTCCATCCATGTGCGGAATTCCTTGGTGTCGTTGAGCTGTCCGGGACTGCGCCATGAGACGGTGGTTTCGTCCTGGGGGACTTCCGGGTGGTTCCAAATGCGTTTGCTCATATCAGGGCTACGAAGAAAATTTCAGGAAAAAATAAATTAGTGGTGGCAGGTCGCGCAGCTCGTTTTCGGATGCACATTGAAGGTCTCTTTCAGCTTCTCGCCCAGATCCCTGGTGGTGACGACCGACTTGTCGGTGGTGTATTTCGCGACGTCGTCATCGCCGTATTCAAAGTTGTAAACCTCCTCCAGCGGGCGCAGATGCTCCTCGGGAGCTCGGTGACATTCAAGGCACCATCCCATGGAGTGCGGCTCCGCGTGATACACGACCTCCATCTTGTTCACGTCGCCATGGCAACTCTGGCAGGAAATACCGCGGTTCACGTGGGCCGAGTGGTTGAAATACACGTAGTCGGGAGCCTTGTGGACGCGCACCCATTCGATGGGCTTGCCATCATAACCGGGGAAGCTCGTGTTCATCGATTTATGAAGAGGAGCCAGTTTCGGACTGTCCTGCTGCACATGCTGATGGCAGTTCCAGCAGGTATTTCCGGTGGGAACGTTCGAGTGACCCGCCACATCCACGAACGAGTGGCAGTAGCGGCAATCCAAACCGATCTGATCCACATGGATTTTGTGGGAAAACGGGATTGGCTGGGTCGGCTGGTAACCTACGACGAGCGCCTTCGGAGTCGCATAGTAAGCGAACGCCAAAACCACCCCGGCGCCAATGGCACCAAGACAAACAGCGATTTTGAGGGGTAGGAGATTCGACCAGCGTGGAAAAATATTCGCCATGGGAGAAGGGAAGTGTGTCAGGCAGAGCGCCCGGCGCAAGACTGAGAGCTTGTGAAAAATTTCACAAGCGTTTTTCTCGAACAATTCCGCTTTTTTGCGACGTTTATGTCACTTGCGAACTCCGCTTCGTAAATCGCAGAAATCCAGACGCATCGGCCTTCCGCTTCTACCCGAGGATACACCAGTGAATCGCATTCTTCTCTGAATCTGTTCAACCAGGACTCAGACCTACCGGTTGCGGCAAGTCTTGCGGAAGCAACTCTTCCCACTTGCAAGTTCTCTCCGCGTCCCCAAACCTCCCGCCGATGTCACACGAGAATATCGATGTCCGTTACGTAGCGAAACTCGCGAGATTGGATCTCACCGAGGAGGAGGTGAACACATTCCAGTCCCAACTCGAATCCATCATGAAGCACGTCGAGTCACTCGCGGAAGCTGATCTCCCCGACGATCTTCATCTCGATGACAATTCGCACCTAGGAATGATGCGCGACGATACTCCGGGTGAAAGCCTCGCTCCGGAATTGGTATTGCAAAACGCACCAGACCAGGCGCAGTCCCAGATCCGCGTCCCGAAAGTTGTCGCCGATGCATAAGGCAAGTTATTAACATTTATTCACAATGACTCTGAGCCAATTACGCCAACAGTTCCTATCCGGCGAAACCACACCCTCGAAAGCCATCGAAGACATCGCCGCCGGAATCTCAGCTCGCAACCCGCAAACTCAAGCATACGTTTCATACGATGTTGAGACCGCATTGGTAGCCGCCGGGAAAGCTGATCTCACCAAACCCCTTGGCGGCCTCCCCATTGCCATCAAAGACAACATCAACGTTTTCGGGCAGCCTTGCACATGCGGTTCTAATTTTCTCGAAAAAAGTTACATATCCAACTACAATGCAACGGTTATTGAAAAACTCGTTGCCGCCGGAGCCATTCCCTTCGGACGGATGAATATGGATGAGTTCGCAATGGGTTCCGCCACGGAAAACTCCGCAATCCAACCTACTCGTAACCCCCACGATCCCACCCGCATCGCCGGCGGATCCTCTGGCGGATCAGCAGCGGCGGTCGCGGATCTCACAGCTTACGCCGCCCTCGGCTCGGATACCGGCGGCTCAATCCGTCAACCCGCGTCCCATTGCGGCGTTGTCGGCCTAAAACCTACGTACGGACGGGTGTCCCGCTTTGGACTGGTCGCCTTCGCCTCATCCCTCGATCAGATCGGCCCTCTCACCAATTCCGTCGATGACGCGGCGCTAATCCTTCAAGCCATCGCCGGACACGACCCACGCGACACTACGTCCCTGGACACGCCCGTCCCCGATTACTCCGCTGGAATCAACGACGGAGTCGCCGGAATGAAACTGGGAATTCCCGCCGAATACTTCGGAGAAGGCATCCACGAAGGCGTTCGGGAAAATGTGGAAAAATGTATCCGACTGCTTGAGATCCAAGGGGCTGAAATAATTCCAATATCCTTACCACATACCACTTATGCAGTCGCAACCTACTACGTGATCGCACCTGCCGAAGCCTCCTCGAACCTCTCCCGTTTCGATGGAATCCGCTACGGAAACCGCGCCCAAAACGCTTCCGATATCATTGATATTTACCACCAGTCCCGCGAAACCGGATTTGGTCCAGAGGTGAAAAGGCGAATCATCCTCGGAACCTACGTCCTCTCCTCCGGCTACTACGACGCCTACTACACCCGCGCCCAAAAAGTCCGCCAACTCGTTACCCGAGACTTCAAACAGGCGTTCGATACCGTCAATGCGATCATCTCCCCCGTCGCTCCCACTCCGGCACGACGGATCGGAACCTGCACGGAAGATCCCCTCCAGGACTACCTCTCGGATATTTTCACCATCGCCGCCAACCTCGCCGGGATCCCGGCGATTTCCGTTCCCTGCGGAACCACCAGCTTCGACGGTGCCGACGCCCTTCCCGTCGGCATCCAGATCCTTGCGCCCCATCTCGGAGAGCAAACCATGTTACGGGTCGCCAAGGCAGCGGAAGCAACCCGTTCTTAGTTGAGGTTTAAATTTTAGAATTTAAAATTTCGGATGATCCTCTCCTACTGCACCAACATCCACCCGGCGGAAACCTGGGCGGAGACGTTGTGCGCACTTCAAACATACGTGTTGAGAGTTCGGGACAGACTTCTCGAAAATGGAGACCAACCGGCGGATAAGCCGTTTCCCATCGGCCTCCGCCTGTCTGCAATTGCCGCCAGGGAACTCCTGGAGGGAGACAACCTTCCGCGCTTTGCCAATTGGTTGGCTGAAAACAATTCCTATGTTTTCACGATCAATGGTTTTCCCTACGGCTCCTTCCATGGCACCAGAGTGAAAGAGCAGGTTTTCCTCCCGGATTGGACAAGTCCGGAACGGATCGAATACACCCAACAATTGTTTGAAATCCTGGCGAAGATTGCACCGAAATCGTCAGGCGGGTCGGTTTCCACATTACCCGGATCCCACAAGACCTTCCGTGCGGAGGAACAGACGATACGGAAGAACCTGATTTCACTCGCCCATTTCATCGAGGATCTCTCTCAAGAGCATCAGATCGACCTCCACCTCGGACTTGAACCGGAACCTCTCGGGCACTTTGAAAACACCGCCGAGACATTGGCTTTCTTCGAACGTCTGAACAAACAAGGAGGCGACTCCCCCATCGTCCGCGAGCGGATTGGGTTGAATTTTGATTCCTGCCATTTCGCCATCGAATTCGACAATGCGGCTGCTTCGCTCGACGCGATCCACTCCTACGCCGGTATCCGACTGTCAAAAATCCACCTTTCCAACGCGCTTTCCCTCGATCCCCGGAATCCTCAGGCAATCGACGCGATTCGTGGCTTCGATGAACCCACCTACTTCCACCAGGTCATCGCCCGCCGCCCGGACAACTCCCTTGAGCGATTTCTCGATCTGCCCGTCTTCCTTTCCGCAATCGACTCCGGAGAAACATATGCTGCTGATTTCGAAGAGGCACGCGTCCATTTCCACATCCCTCTCGATGCCGCGCCAGCCGATCCTCTGGGTTCCACCGATTTCCTTGTCCGCGAAACTCTCGATTGGTGCAAAAAACATCCCAACGCGTGCCGCCATTTCGAGATCGAAACCTACACCTGGGGCGTTCTTCCCGAGAACCTCCAGCGCCCCGTGGAAGTGCAAATCGCCTCCGAATACCGCTGGGTATTGCAGCAACTTAAATTCTCATAAAAATAGACACCAACCATTAACCAACCGATACTTATGTCAGATATCAACATCACACTTCACACATCCGCCGGTGATATCGAAGCCACCTTCTACGCATCCAGAACCCCAACGACCTGCGCGAACTTTCTTAACCTCGCCCAACGCGGATACTACGACGGCATCAAGTTCCACCGCGTGATCCCGAACTTCATGATCCAGGGTGGTGATCCTACCGGCACCGGCAGGGGCGGTCCGGGATACAAATTCGCCGATGAATTCGTCCGCGAACTCCGGCACGGCAAAGCAGGAATCTTCTCCATGGCCAATGCAGGCCCGAACACCAACGGCTCCCAGTTTTTCATCACCCATAACGCCACCCCGCACCTCGACGGGAAACACTCCGTCTTCGGGGAAGTCATCAAGGGTCAGAACGTCGTCGATGCCATCAAACAAGGCGACAAGATCACTTCCATTACCATCCACGACGACACCACAGCCCTCTTCGAGTCACAGAAAGACAACATCGAGCACTGGAACTCCATCCTCGATAAAGCCTGATCGACCCTCACGGTTGATCCGTCATGAAAGCACCGAGAGTCATCGTCATCATGGGAGTTGCCGGGTCGGGAAAAACGACCATCGGCACCCTCTTGGAGCGGAGGCATGGCGGGACTTTCCATGACGCCGATGATTTCCATCCGCAGGAGAATGTGGAAAAGATGGCACAGGGCATCCCTCTGAATGACGACGACCGTCTTCCGTGGCTGAATCGTTTGCGGCGTGAAGTCATCGAAACAGCCCCGGAGGGACGGATCACCATCCTCGCTTGCTCGGCTCTGAAGAAATCCTACCGGAAAACCCTCGGCCTGGACAAAGCGGACGTTTCAACCGTTTTTCTCTCGGGCGATCCTGAAGTCCTCGGCGAGCGTATCAACAGCCGCGAAGGCCACTATATGAAACCCGGGATGCTCACCAGTCAGTTGGAAACCCTGGAAGTCCCCTCTTCCGAGGAAGCATTTCACGTTTCCATCGACGCCAGCCCGGAGAAAATCGCAGACCGCATCGACGCCGAACTTTGCCTCGGAACGAATTCCTGATCCTTCCCTTCTTCCTTGAGATTTAACGTTTAAAATTTAGAGTTTCCCCTGTGCTACTAGACGTCAAAGGCCTTACCACTCGCTTCCACACCCGGAATGGCACCGTCCATGCGGTGGAGGACGTTTCCTTCTCCGTGGACAGGGGGCAAACACTGGGAATCGTCGGGGAATCGGGTTCCGGAAAATCGGTCACCTGCTATTCCCTGCTCGGCCTGATTCCAATGCCTCCCGGCAGGATCGAAGGTGGAACCGCCGTTTTTGACGGAATTGATTTGTTGAAAGCCCCCGAAAAGCAGCTCCGGGGCATTCGGGGAAAGCGGATTTCAATGATTTTCCAAGATCCCATGACCTCGCTGAACCCCTACCTGCGGATCAGCGATCAGCTTACGGAACCGCTGGAACTTCACGAAAACCTACGGGGAAAACCCGCCCTCCACCGTGCGATCGATGCTCTCGAGGAGGTGGGAATCCCGGAGCCTGAGAAACGCATCAGCTCCTACCCCCACGAGTTTTCCGGAGGCATGAGGCAGCGGGTGATGATCGCGATGGCGCTAATCACGAAGCCCGAACTTCTGATTTGCGACGAACCGACGACAGCTCTCGACGTGACAGTCCAAAAGCAGGTTCTCGACCTGATCCGCGAACGGCAGCGTGATCTGGGAACCGCTGTGGTTTTCATTACCCACGATCTAGCCGTCGTTTCCGAAGTGTGCGATGTGATCAATGTGATGTATGCCGGCCGGATTGTGGAAACGGCAACCCGTGCCGAGCTTTTCTCAAATCCCCTCCATTCATACACCCGCTCGTTGCTGAGATCCATTCCTGCCGCACAAGCAAAGGGGCAGCCCCTGATCACCATTCCGGGTCTTCCTCCGGATCTGGCCAATCCTCCGAAAGGTTGTGCTTTCCGACCAAGAAATCTCCTGGGAAAACCAGAACTCTGCGTCATGAATCACCCCCCGTTGCTCCGAGAGATTCAGCATGGACACTTTGCGCAGGATTGCCCCGGATGTCTCGCCTAGAGGGTAGGACTCCCGGAAAATTTCAAGGATGGTGATACCTTGAATTTCCCAAAGACAGGGAGGTTTTCAAGTCTGATGAGAGTCTTAACACTGATGAAATCCCAAAAAAAAGCCGGACGGGAAACCCGACCGGCTTTTAATCATAAGAGACTAATCGAAAAATTAGGCTGCAAGCAGAGTGGACTCTTCCTTGTCCTTGTCGCACTTCTTCTCGCAATCCTTGCCAGCTATGAGGGTGGACTCCTCCTTGTCCTTGTCACACTTCTTCTCACAGTCTTTGCCAGCGAGGAGAGTGGACTCTTCTTTATCCTCGTCGCACTTCTTCTTATCGCAGTCTTTACCGGCGAGGAGGGTGTCTTCCTTGTTCTCGTCCTTTTTCTTGTGCTTATCGCACTTGTCGCAAGGAGCAACCATGGTGGTTTCCGCTTTTTCTTCGCCGGGGCATTTGTCGCACTTGCCTTCTTTGGCGAAAGCGAGTGGCGAGGTGAACATGGCTGCACAGAATGCTGTAAATAGTAATTTCATCGTTTTTTGTTTGGTTGTTTTGAGGATCTCACGGTTCCCGTAACATCCTATTCCAAAACTAGACGCACGCCAGCGATATTTATTCGTTTTTTTTCGGGAATGAGCTTGCCAAGTTCCACCGTCCCAAACTAGTTTTCCGCCCCGTCGCCGAAAGGAGGCAAATCCAACGCGCAGATAGCTCAGTTGGTAGAGCAGTTGGCTTTTAACCAATTGGTCCTGGGTTCGAGTCCCAGTCTGCGTACTTCTTTTAATTTTCATCCCTCTGGGTCATTTGGTCAGGAAAAGCGCATCTCGGGATCATTTCCTCCCACCCTGATCGAGCGGATCACTAAATTTTTGCGAAAGCCGAGTGGCGAAGGTTGAAAAGATGATAGCCAGGTCTGGTTCCCTGTCTCCTCAGCTACCCTGACCAGCTAGGATCGCCTCACTTCGTGAACACGACTTTTCCGGCTTCCAATTGTCCGGTTATCACGTCGCCATCGGTAAAATTCCCTTCCAACACATCGAGACTCAGCGGATCCAGGAGATGGTGTTGGATCGCGCGTTTGAGGGGTCTTGCTCCATAAACGGGATCGTATCCCTGGTTTCCGATAAATTCTTTCGCATCTTCGGAGAGAGCCAGCCCGAGGCCTTGTTTTGCAAGCCGTTTCCGGACGCGGTCGAGTTGCAAATCCACAATTGTGGTGAGATCCTCACGACCCAGGCGGTCAAAAATCACGATCTCATCGATGCGATTCAGGAACTCGGGTCGGAAATGCCCGCGCAGGGCTTCCATTACGGCGGCCTCCCGTTGCTCGGGGTTTTCTTCCCCGAGAATGTGCTGGGATCCGATGTTCGAGGTCATGATCAGAACGGTGTTCCGGAAATCCACCGTTCGCCCCTGGCCATCCGTGATACGACCGTCATCGAGCACTTGCAGGAGGACGTTGAACACATCCGGATGAGCCTTCTCAATTTCATCGAAGAGGACGACCGAATAGGGCTTCCTTCGCACATGCTCGGAAAGCTGCCCGCCTTCGTCATAGCCAACGTAGCCGGGAGGCGCGCCGATGAGGCGGGAGACGCTGTGTTTCTCCATGTATTCGGACATGTCGATGCGGATCATCGCCCCTTCATCATCAAAGAGGAATTCGGCGAGGGCTTTTGAGAGTTCGGTTTTTCCAACACCGGTGGAGCCCAGGAAAAGGAAAGAGCCAATCGGACGGTTTTCGTCCTGGAGGCCGGCACGGGCGCGGCGGACTGCGTTTGCCACTGCGGTGATTGCTTTCTTCTGACCTACGACCCGGTCTCCCAGGCGAGCCTCCATCGTGACGAGTTTCTGTTTCTCTCCTTCTTGCAAACGGTTCACCGGGATGCCTGTCCATGAGGAAACCACCCGTGCGATATCTTCGTCGGTGACCTCCTCTTTAAGCATCGCACCATTCTGCTGGAGATGGGTCAGCCCTTCTTGTGCATCATCGAGTTGCTTTTGCGCATCCGGCAAATCGCCATAGGTGATCTGGGACGCGCGGGTGAGATCGCCGATCCGCTGCGCCTTCTCGACATCGGTTTTCAAGGAATCGATTTTCTCCTGCGCGATCCTAACCTGGTCGATGATCTCCTTCTCGTTCCGCCATTGTGCCATCATCCCGGAAGATTGCTCTTTCAGATTCGCCTGCTCTTCCCTGACCTTCTCCAGACGCGCTTCGGAGGCTTTGTCGGTCTCTTTTTCGAGAGCCTTTTTCTCCATCTCGAGCTGCATGATCTGCCGCTCCAGCACGTCGATTTCCGTGGGCATGGAATCGAGCTCGATCTTCAAACGTGAGGAGGCCTCGTCGATCAGGTCCACAGCCTTGTCCGGGAGGAAACGGTCGGAGATGTATCTGTCGGAAAGGACTGCCGCGGCAACGATGGCTCCGTCCTGAATGCGGACGCCGTGGTGGACTTCGTAACGCTCCTTGAGTCCACGTAATATGGCGACCGTGTCTTCCACCGAAGGTTCACCAACCATGACCGGTTGGAACCGCCGCTCCAGCGCTGCATCCTTCTCGATGTATTTCCGGTATTCGTCCAAGGTCGTCGCGCCGATTGCGTGGAGTTCCCCGCGTGCTAGCTGCGGCTTGAGCATGTTTGATGCATCCGCCGCGCCCTCACCCGCACCCGCTCCGACGATGGTGTGCAGTTCATCGATGAAAAGTATGATACGGCCTTCGGCTTCGGTTACTTCTTTGAGAAATGCTTTTAATCGCTCCTCGAATTCCCCTCGAAACTTCGCCCCGGCGAGCATCGAACCTATATCCATCGAGACGACCATCTTGTCCTTCATCGAGTCCGGGACATCCCCGGAAACGATGCGCCTCGCCAGACCTTCCACGATGGCAGTCTTCCCTACCCCCGGTTCACCGATCAGCACCGGATTGTTTTTCGTCCGCCGGGAAAGCACCTGTAGCACCCGCCGGATCTCATGATCGCGGCCGATCACAGGATCGATTTTCCCCGCCCGGGCGCGAGCGGTCAGATCCGTCCCGTATTTCTCCAGTGTCTGGTATTTCCCTTCCGGATCGGCATCGGTTACCTTCTGGGAACCTCGGACTTCCTTAATCGCCGCTTCCGCCTTTTTCTCATCAAGCCCCGCGTCTTTGAGTAGTTTCCCCGCAGGAGAATCCCCTTTCAACGATCCCAAAAGGAAGTGCTCCACGGAAAGATAGTCGTCCCCCATTTTCTCCCGAATTCCGTCCGAGGCATCAAGGGTAGCACGAAGACCCGCACTGATCTGTGGCTGGGTCGAAGCACCTTGGACAGAGACTTCGTTCGAAAGGGCGGCACCAACCGCCGCTTTCAGCATCGGGATATCCACCCCCGCCTTTTGAAGAATGGGAACTGCGATCCCTCCCTCCTGCTGAAGAAGCGCTAGAAGGACATGGGCGCTTTTCAGCTCCACGTGCGATGATTTCGAAGCGATCCCCTGAGCGGATTGGAGGGCTTCCTGAAGTTTCTGGGTCAGTTTATCAAGTGCCATGGTTTCTATTTCTGTTAGATAGAAAATACTACCATGCAAACGATTCCGCAACGCACGAGTTGCCCTTCGCTACGCAAAAATGGAGGAATTCCGTCAATCGCCGGAACGCGCCACATATCCGCGCCAGCCTCCGAATTCAGAGATTTCACGCGCGCCCTCCATCGCGATGGATTCCGCGATGAATCCGGGGTGGCTCACTCCAAACTCCATCATCACTTTTCCTATTCCCAAAGGAGCCGGAATCTTCGAAACGAAATCTCCGAAAGCTTCGGTGCTGCAGAATCCAGACCTCGCACTCGATTGGGATACCCTCGCCATCCGCCACACGAACCAGCGCAGGTCTCTCGGGCATCCCATTGCCTTCCGGGACGACGAACATCCGGTAACACGGAGCCGTGCTCATGGGGCTGAGCAACCGTCCCCCGCGCTCTGTGAGTTGCCAGTTCAGTGGCATTCCGCGCATGTGTGCTCCGCAGACCACGAGTAAAACCTCGTCAAAGCCGCTTTGGAAAACCGCCGCTCTCCTGCCTACCGATCGCTTCCTCGTAGCAGGATCCACATTCTAGCAATGCCCGGTCCATCCCGGCGTGCGCGAACATGGTGATTCCCCATGGCAAGCGGCCTTCATACAAGCCAGCGGGCAGAGCCAGGGCGGAGTAATCCAACAGGTTCATGAAATTCGTGTAGGTGCCCAGAATCGAGTTCAATTTCACCGGTTCGGCAGCGACTTCTTCCAAGGTGAAATTCCTCGGAGTGGTCGGCGCAATGATGAAATCCACCTTGGCCATCTCGATATCCGCAAGGCGCTTGCACTCCGCGAGTTTGTATCTTGCTTCAAAGTAATCGCTGGCAAGTGGAGCTCCGCCCGCCTTCGATGATTTGCCGGGTCACGGGAAAAATGGAATCTGGTTTGGTATCGAGAAAATCCCGGATTCCCACGAAGCGCTCCGTGACCCACGGGCCTTCATAGAGAAGCTTCGCGGCGGCCGTGAAATGGCTCCGAGACTGATCTCCACAGCCTCCCCATCCATCTTCGCGAATTTCTCGACCGCCTCATCAAACAACTCCCTCGCTCCTCCCATCCGAAGAAATCCAGATCCTCAGTGCGCGGCACACCGAATTTGAACTTCATTGGAAAGCGTTTCCATTTCTCCGGCACAGGCCTGACTCCATGCCTCTTCGGAGTCGTAGTTGCCTGTCACCAGCAAGACCTCATCCGCATCGTCGCAGGTGTGCGCAAAGACCGAGACGCAGTCCAGCGACTTACACGCATCTACCACGCCTCTGGTAGAAATGAATCCCAAGGATGGCTTCAAACCCGATTAGATCATTGAAGGCCGCAGGCACGCGACCCGATCCGGCCGTATCCGTCCCCAGCGAGAATGGCACAAGACCTTTCGCTACTGCGATGGCTGAGCCGCAGCTTGATCCTCCGGGCAGGTAATCATTCATCAAAACCGTTTTTCGGCACAGGATACGGAGTCCTCACGCCCACCAGACCGGTGGCGAACTGATCGAGATTCGTTTTCCCGAAACACACCGCACCGGCCTCTTGCAAAAGCTTCACGACAGTTGCCGACTCCGCGGGATCGTAAGAAAAATCAGGACAAGCCGCTGTCGTTGGCAAGCCTGCCACGTCGATGTTGTCCTTTGCAACAAAGGGAATTCCATACAGCGGCCCATCGTTTTTCATCCCGGCAATCTGCGACTTGGATTCCTTCCCAGCTCATCTTGGAAATGAAAATCCCTTCGTCCTCGTCATCACGGATCGCCTCCCAGACGCCGCGCAGCACCTCCTCCACATCACGCCCTTCCGCGTATGCCTTCTGATAATCACGAATCGTTTTCATTCCTTTTCTACTCTTCAAGAATCAACAGCGGATCACCCGCTTTCACCATCGCTCCGGGGGCGACAAGCACTTTAAGTACCGTCCCGGCCTTCGGTACTCGGAACCACCATTTCCATCTTCATCGCCTCGAGAATAAGTCCGGTCGCGCCTTCCGTCGACGGCGTCCCCTTCGCCTGACTTCGACCTTCCATACACTCCCCATCATAGGCGATTCAACGAACTCGCAGCCATCCGGGAACTCGATCTCCTCACTCGCGGTAACGGTCTCCTCGACATCGACCACGTTCAGCCCGCCTCCTCCCAGCGCTTGCGCTCGTCCGAAAACGCCTGCCTCTGGTGCTTGCGGAATTCCTCGATGGATTCCGATTCGTCTTCCGAGAAACTTCAGATACTGCGCCGAGCTTGAATCGCTCCACCTCGATCTTCGGGACGAACTCGCCGGTCAGGATTTCCCGCCTGAGTTTCAGCAATTCCTCCGGGGAAACCTCCTCCCATTTCAGCCTATCGAAAAAGCGCAGCAGCCAGGGCTTCGTGAAAACTTCGGTCTTTCGATACTTGTTCCAGATCGGCGTCGTGCGACCCACGAACTGGTAACCACCTGGCCCCTCCATTCCGTAAATGCAGAGATACGCACCACCGATGCCCACCGCGTTTTCCGGCGTCCATGTCCGCGCCGGATTGTATTTCGTCGTGACGAGCCGGTGCCTCGGATCGAGCGGTGTCGCAACTGGCGCCCCAGATACACATCACCCAGTCCCATTACCAGGTATTCAGTGGTGAAAACGATTTCCTTCACCTGCTCGATGGAGTCCAGCCCGTTGATTCGGCGAATGAATTCGATGTTGCTCGGACACCACGGGGCATCCGCCCGTACTCCTTTCATGTAGCGCTCAATCGCAAGCTGTGTGCTGGGATCGTCCCATGCGAGAGGCAGATGAACCACCCGGCTCTCGACTTCCGCATCCTCCAGTGCAGGAAATTTCTTCAAACCTGTCCAAAAGGAGATCGACCACTGTCTTTCTCGGAAGTCTTCCAGGGATCGTAATGCACCTGCAGCGAACGGATGCCGGGAGTCACATCCACAAATCCCATCCGCGTTCTCCGCGCCAAGCCATTCGTAGAGCAGATGCACGAGAAAGCGCAGCCGCAGATCCAGCTCCATTTTCCCAATCTCTAACAGAACATACTCATCCCCTGCCCTGCGGATCACCACTACCTCACCCTGCACCTCACTGCGGGCGACGATCATTGTCTTCCGGCTCGGCCTTCGCCAGAACCGGGTAATCACCACCCTTTTCAATCCACTCTTCCATCAGCACTGCCTGTTGCCGTGCCGCATCCAGTCCGACCGGAGAAAACTTCACCTTATCCCCCGGCTTCAAGCTGTCCGACCTTCCAAAGTTCGGCTTCAATGATCGTCACCGGACATACGAACCCACCGAGGCTCGGCCCATCAGGCCCAAGAATCACCGGCATGTCCCCGGTGAAATCCACCGCCCCGACCGCATACGCATTGTCGTGAATATTCGAAGGATGCAGACCCGCCTCACCGCCGTCCGTCCGCGCCCATTTCGGCTTCGGCCCGATCAAGCGGACTCCCGTCCTGCGCGGAGTTGAAATGCACCTCCCACTCGGTCGAGAAAAACATTTCAATATCCTCTTCGGTGAAAAACTCCGGTGCACCATGCGGGCCATAAAGCACCCCGATCTCCCAGCTCCCATCAAAGCGAAGTGCTCTCTCTTAATTGAGATCTGAGATTTGGGATTTGAATTTTCTATCTCCAGCACGTCCCCAGCCACCAGCGAACGCCCGCCATGCCCCCCGAACTGTCCGAGCGCGAAAGTCGATTTGCTTCCAAGATATTCGGGCACATCGATGCCGCCGGAAATGGCAAGGTATCCACGGCAACCGTCTTCGGCTTTCCCCATTTCCAGAACCTGTCCGGATTTCACAACTACTACTTCTCCAGTAGATATCGGATTACCATCCAGCTTGGCTCCCATGTCAGCGCCAGTGAGTGCGATCTCCGCATTGAAGCCAAATTTCAGACTCGGCCCCATCATGGTGCATTCCAAGGCGGCGGCTTTGGGTTCGTTCCCGACGAGTTGGTTCGCCAGACGGAAAGCCAGTGAATCCATCGGCCCGGATGGCGGAACACCTACGTCCCAATACCCAAGGCGACCCGGCCAGTCCTGCACGGTCGTCATCGTTCCGCCACGAATTACCTCTATGATGCGTGCGCTGAACTCCAACGAATCTAGCCACTTCGTGCTCACTCCGCCTGCCTGGAAATCGCTGTTGGAAATGATCTGGGCGAGGTAATCGAGGTTTGATCGTATGCCGCCGATCCTTGTTTTCGCCAAAGCGTCCGACATTTTCGCCAGAGTCTCCTCCCGGTTTTCGCCCTTCACCTGGATCTTCACCAGAAGCGGATCATAAAACGTGCTGACCTCCGTGCCCGCCTGGATCCAGCCATCGCACCTCACACCCCCGGGATATTTCACCTCGGTGATCAGTCCGGCGCTGGGTAGGAAATTCTTCGCAGCATCCTCCGCATACACGCGGACTTCCATCGCAGCCCCGCTGGCTTTGATCGAATTGATTTCCGCGATGGGATTGTCCCCTGCACCGAGCCGCACCATCCACTCGACCAGATCCACTCCGGTCGCCAATTCGGTCACCCCGTGTTCGACCTGGAGGCGGGTGTTTACTTCCAGGAAATAGAATTCCTCGCGCGTTTTGTCGAAAAGGAACTCGACCGTTCCGGCAGAGCGATAGCTCAGGGATTCGCCGAGCCTGACGGCGGATTCCAAGAGTGCGGTTCGCATTTCATCGGTCAGACCGGGTGCGGGAGTTTCCTCGACGACCTTCTGGTTGCGACGCTGTGCCGAACAATCGCGTTCGCCGAGAGCCAGAACTTTTCCAAATCCATCCCCGAAAATCTGCACCTCGATATGCCTCGCGCTTTCCACGAATCTTTCAAGAAAGACACCCGCGTCGCCGAAGTTTGCTTTCGCGAGACGTATGACCTTTTCATACGCCGCCCGCAACTCGTCCATGGATCGACATACCTCCATGCCGATTCCGCCACCGCCCGCCGTGCTCTTCAGCATGAGTGGAAAACCGATACCCTCCGCTTCTTGCAAAGCCTCATCCAGCGAACCCACCAAACCCGTCCCCGGACATAGCGGCACCTTCGCCTCCACTGCAAGTTCACGCGCCGTGTGTTTCAGTCCAAATCGACGCATCGCATCGGGACTTGGTCCAAGCCAGACACAACCCGAAGACTCGCACCGCTCTGCAAAGCCCGCGTTCTCACTGAGGAGCCCGTAACCCGGATGCACTGCCTCCGCACCGCTTTCCGCAATAACTTCCATCAGCCGCTCCACATTCAGGTAGCTCTGATCCACCGGGCCGGCGCCTAACAGATACGCCTCGTCCGCCTCCAGCACATGGCGAGCCTCGCGGTCGGCCTCGGAATATACCGCCACGACCTTCACGCCGAGATCCCGTAGGGTTCGACTTACGCGGACGGCGATTTCGCCACGGTTGGCGATTAAAACTTTTTTGAACATAGAACTTGTTTCTTGGGACACGCCGGCTGAAGCCAGCGCTCCGTGTGCGTCACCAGATCAGCACTTCCACTGGTGTCGGATTCCAGCCGTTGCAGGGGTTGTTGAGTTGCGGGCAGTTAGAGATCAGGGCGATCACGTCCATCTCCGCACGCATTTCCACATACCTTCCCGGAGCGGATATCCCGTCGGCGAAACTGAGTTCACCGGCGGGTGTGACCGGGACGTTCATGAAGAAGTTGATATTGCAGGTGATATCTACAATCCCGCCACCCATTTCCTGCACGCCACGGATGAAGCTATCGCGGCACGCATGCATCGATTCTTTTTCCAATGCATAGCGCATGGTGTTGCTCTCACGCGAGCAAGCGCCCCCGACCGTGTCGTGGCGACCGCAGGTGTCGGCGGTAATTTCCAGCAGCACATTGCCGCGATTGGAAATAAGCTTCGAACCGGTGCTGAGGTAAAGGCCGCCCTGTTTTTTGATGGTATCGCTCGCGCTGTAACGCTCCGCGAGATCACCCGCGCGATAGAAAAGGGTGTCGGCTGCCTGGTTGCCTTCCAGGTCGTGGATGCGGAAAGTTTCACCCGCCTTGATCTCTTTCCACCAGTAATCCCCTGCCCCGATGACGGATTTGTAGCCCGCAGCTTCAATGATTTGATCGCTCTCTTTCATAGGGATTGTTTGAGTTCGTGGTAATGGGTCGTGTTCAGGAAAGCTCGACCGTTCTCGGGATGTGAGTTCAGGCATTCGTCATCATCGGAAATGGAACCGTTTTCGAAAACTTCGAGGAGAACGGGTTTTGAAACATATTCCCCGCCGGGTGCAAGCGGGTGCTGGCAGGTGTTCAGAACGACCAGCGTGTCTATTTCCAGGCGGATGGAAATGGAATCACCGGGTTTCGAATTTCCAGAGACGTAGCTGAGCCCGCCTTCATCATTGGTGACGACTTTGCTGAAAAGGTTCAGATTGGGCATCCAGTCTTTCTCGCCCATGCCCCATTTCGCGAGTTCGATCAGGAAGCAGTCCTTTCCGCTTCGATACCATTCATTGTGGGCGTCCTGATAGGAGCGTTCGCCGTATTTTGCTTTCACTTCCCCGGAATCGGAAGTTCCGCAGACGGTATCATGCCAGCCGGTGTTTTCTTCGATGATTGAGCCGATAAGCCGACCCATGTCGGTATGGAGGCAGACGCCTTGGCGGAGGAAAAATACCTGCTGTCCTTTCAAGGTATCCGGCATGCTGTATCGCTCGGTGCGCTCGTTCGCATTGTAGAGCATCATGCCGACGTTCGCACCGCCTTCGAGATCGGTGAGCCTGAGGACTTTCCCCCGGCCAATGATCTTCGACCACATGCCCGCTCCGGTAAGTTCCGTTTTGTAGATCGCTTGGTTCATGATTTTTCCTCTGGATACTGAATGGGAGGCATTACGGGGGTGGTAAGTGTCATGGATCCGCTTTTCACGCCCTTGCAGGTAATGAGCTCGTTGGCGATCTGACGCAGTTTCTTCGCCTTCCCCTGCACCAGGACGACTTCCATGGTGTGATGGCTTTCCAACTGGACGTGCAGGGAGCTGATGACTTCCGAGAGATAGTTATACTGGATTTCCGAAAGCCTCTTTCTCAGATCACCTTTGGAATGCTCATAGACGAGCATGATGGTGCCGGTCATTACGGACTGTGAATTTTTCTTCGCGTGGCGGTCGAGTTCGCGCGCCATCATTTCGGAAATCGCCTGGGAACGGCTTTCAAATCCGCGCTCCTCGACGAGGACATCGAATTTCGCGAGCAAACCGCCGGGAAGCGACAGGCTTATACGGTCAACATTTTCTCGTTCGGACATCTCAGTGCGACGATTTTGCAAATTCGTCATACCCGGTCAATCCATTTCGTAATATTTTTTCAACCCTTCGTATTACTCCACATTATCGTCCACATCGGTCATGCGGCCCATGGGGAGTTTGTCGAAGGAAGGCTTCTCGTGGCTATCTTCGGGGTGGATGATGGTTTCGAGGTGCGCTTTCGTGGCCAGGAATTCAGGTGAGGTGAGTTGCTCGTGGTCGCGTGGGCGGGGAACCGGGACTTCGACGACTTCCCGGACGCGGCCGGGGCGCGGGTCGAGGATAAGGATGCGGTCGGAGAGAAAAATGGCTTCGTCCAGATCGTGGGTGATGAAGAAAGATGGTGATATCAACGTTCTTCCAGATCTGAAGCAGGTATGCCTGCATCTGTTGGCGGGTCTGCGGATCAAGCGCTCCGAAGGGTTCGTCCATCAGGAGGATGCGCGGGCCGTTGGCGAGGGCGCGGGCGATTGCGGCACGCTGCTTCATGCCGCCGCTGAGTTCGTGAGGGTAGGAGTTTTCGAATTTATCCAGACCGACCAGTGAGAGCCACTGGCGGGCTTCGCCTTCGTTTTCGACGCCACCCTTCCCTGCCATGCGCGGGCCGAACATGACGTTCTGTTTGACGGTGAGCCATGGGAAGAGGGTGTAGCTTTGGAAAACCATCCCGCGATCCCGACCGGGACCGGTGACGGCTTTGCCATCGACCAAAACCTCGCCTGAAGTTGGCGTTTCAAGCCCTGCAAGAATGCGGATGAGAGTTGATTTCCCGCAGCCGGACTGTCCGAGAACGCACATGAATTCGCGGCGGTGGACGGCGAGGTTGATGTCTTTGAGAGCGATGACTTCGCCTGCCTTCGAGTCGAACTTTTTCCAAAGGTTGGAAATTTCCAGAAGCTTCGGGCGTTCCTTGATCCTGTCGAAGCGGGCTTTCACCGATTCCGACTGATCCTTGTAAGACAGTGTTGCGATCATGGTGTGGCAGGCTCAGGGGTTTTCGTCTTTTTTGGCTTCGCTGGTCCCATGATGCGGGCACGACCGGAGAAAAAGCGGCTGAGGAACCCTTTCTTGCGCTGCTCGGTCCATGGGAAAAAGTAGCGCGCCAGATAGGCAAGCAGTTGGTCCATGAAGAAGCCGGAAAGGCCGATCAGGAGGATGGCAGGATAGACGATATCGAACTGGAAGCGGCGGCCGTGGGTGTCGATGATTTCGGAGAGGCCGCTTTTGAAACCAAGGAGTTCCGCGATGACCAGCCAGGTCCATGCGGTGCCGAAGAGGAGGCGGAGATCTTTGTAAAGTGCTGGGAGAATTCCCGGGATCACGACGCAGCGGATAAGCTGGCGTTGGTTGGCTCCGAGGGTCTGGGCTGCTTCCAGGAGGGAACCATCGAGGGCACGGGTGGTTTTCGCGATGGTCAGGATGGCAGGCGGGAGTGTCCCGAGGAACACGAGCATGATCTTCGGCCCCATATCGAGTCCGAAGATGGCCATGAGGACGACCCCGAAGGCGGGGGCAGGCATGTAGCTGAAGAAATTGACGAATGGCTCGGAGAGCTTGGAAACGAAATCGAAAGTGCCTGCGAGGATTCCTAGCGGGATGGCGACGGCGATCGCGAAGAGGAAGCCGAGCACGATGGTTCGCCATGATTCGCCGTAGCGTTCGAGCAAGGTTTTCCGTGCCGCTCCCGGTTCACCTTCTTCCGGCTTCGTCGTCGTGATACCTTTCCAGAAAGATTTCGCGACCACATCGGGAGGAATGAGATATACCGGACGTGAAACCTCCTTGGTAGTTTGGGGCAATATCTTCAGGAGGGATTCATCCGGCCAATCCTCGCCGGACTTGCGGAGCATTTCGGCGTTCGCACTGATGATCTCCATGTTTTCATCGGATATCTTTTCCTTCGTCGGCTTCAGCTCACCATCGGCGATCTTGTAGATCGTTTCACGGAGAGCCGTATCATCGATTTCCTGAGATCGATCAAGCCAACCGTTGGTGAGGGCGAGCGGAAAAATCTTCCGGATGATCTTTTTGTTCTGACGTGAACTGCTTTCCAGCGGAGTCCCGGCTTCCCGTGCCGCGATGATGGCAGCATTGTCCTTTTCGATGATGTCCTGAAATTTCTCCCAAGTATCGGGAGTCAGCGTATCGCCCGGTGTGTAAACGCTGAGCAACTCGGAACTTTCCGCTGAAACCCTGATCTGATATGCCGTATCCCACCATGGCCCGTAAGCGGCCACCGTCCAGACGAGCAGTGGCAGCAGGAAGGAAAATGCCATCAGCACGCTTGCCTTTGACTGGGGCAGTTCCTTACGGACTGACCACCATTGCGAAATGGATGACATTTTTATCGGAGGTTCAGGCTGCGGTTGCGAAGGCCGGAACTACTTCCCGACAGCTTCCTTAAACAGGGAAGGATCCAGGTAGGAGTCCACGTCCTGGGGCTTCGGATAGACCTCGAAAGTGACGTTGAAGTCATCGACGATTTTGGTAGAGCCGTAAATGGTGTCCAGTCCATCGCCCTTAGCCCAGGTGGCGAGGGCTTCCTCGGTGGTGAGGATTTTCGTAGCCTTTGAAAAGTGGCTCATATTCGGCAGGCTTCACTCCAACCCGCTCGGCAAGAATGGCGAGGGCGTCGTCGATATTATCTTCATCAGCGAGGTATTCGGAAATTTTCACCCAGACTTTGATCACCTTGATCCACTCTTCGCGCTTCGCGGCAATGCTGGCGGGGTCGCAGAAAAGGCCATCGTAGATGAGGCCGGGAACATCCTTGGAAGTAAAGACCGGCTTGGAGCCCGGGACAAGCTTGAGGGCTTGACCGGAGTTCGGCTGCCACGCGCCGATCGCATCTACCTCGCCGGAGGCGAAGACCTGCGGGGTGCTGTTGGTCGGAGTATTCTTGATAGTGATATCGGTGCTTTTCATGCCCGCTTTCTCAAGGCCTTTGAGCAAGAGGAGATGCTCCACGAAACCTTCCTCAAGGGCGATGGTTTTGCCTTTGAGATCCATGAGGGACTCGATGCCTGGCTTGGCGACGATCATGTCGTTTCCGTTGGAAAAATCGTTTAGCAGGATGCAGACGGAAGCTTTCCCGGTCGCTCCGGTGACGAGGGCGTCGCCATTGGTCATGGAGACGGCGTCGAGCTTGTCGGCGGCATATGCCTCCATGGATTTCACATAATCCATCCAGACGAATTCGACATCGACGCCGGCTTCCTTGAACCAGCCCTTTTTGATCCCGATTTCCCAAGCGACCCAGCCGGGCCAGTCGCTATAGCCGATTTTAAGAGGTTCCGCGCTGGCGGTGCCGAGCATGGAGGAGAAACAGACTGCAAACAGCCCTGTGATTAGTTTGGTCTTGGTCTTCATAATTGCGGAGCTAAGGGGTTCCTTTTTCCGCCGGTATGACGAATCAAAGGAAACCATAACACCCCTATGAGCATCGGCTGTGCCAGATGACTTTTGGAGAGACAGGACCGGTCGTCACGCGGAGGCTATTTCAGCCTTTCATCCAGGAAATCCATCGCGGCGGCGATAGCTCCCGAGGGGAAAAAGAATGTGGTGACGTGGCCTTTTTTCGGAATCCAATAAACCTCGTGGGGAACGCCGTAGTGGCTGAGGACGGACTGGAATTTCTCCGCATGATCGGGTCGGACGAGTTTGTCGCCCTCGCCGTGGTAGATGAAAACGGGTGGACTGTCCGGAGTGACGTGGGTGAGCGGTGACGCATCGTAGAAGCGCTCCATCGATACGAGGCCGTCATTCCCGAGGAAGCCCTGGACGAGGATGCCGTTTGCGTAAACCGTCAGATCGGTGGGTGTGCCCCCTGCTACGATGGCTTTCACTTCACCTGCCTCTTCCCGGAATGCGGCGAGCGCGCCGAGGTAGCCGCCTGCGGAGTATCCGAAGACACCGATCCGTGTGGGGTCGATACCCTCCGCTTCCGCGTTTTTCTTCAACCACCTCAATCCCTGCTCCACGTCCTCCAGAGGCGCGGGATACGGCCATTCCGCGCCATCGCGGTAAGTGATGTTCAGGACGTAATAGCCGCGTCGGGCGAGCTTGCGGGCGATGCCGTTCATGACCCAACGCCCGTCCTCACCGATCTTTACACCGCCGTGGATGAGCAGGACGGCGGGAGCGGAATCCTGCGACCTTGGTTTGAAAACGGTGCCGGGGACATCCTCCGGCCAGTTCTTCGGTGTGTAGATGACCTTGCGACCCACGGAGCAGGAAATGAGAAGAAGGATGCAGGCGACGGCGAAAAACTTCATGCGATGCGGGTGCGGTGGGTTGCTTCGATTTTCTTCCGCCATGCCGGGGCTACGTCCGCCTGCTCGGCAAAGGCCTGCCATTTTCCGACGGCTTCGGTGACTTCCGCGAGGATGGTTTTGGCTAGACCGTTTTTCAACATCGCGGTCTTCGCGCAGGCTTTGAGATCCGCAAGGGTAAAGCCGTCGCCTTTTCCGTTCAGGGTCATCTGGTGCTTCGAGGTCCATGCGCCGTCTGGATTGTAGCTGTAGGTGACATCGAAGGCGGGAGCGAGAAACCACTGGCCAGCTCTATCCATGAGGAAGGCGATGTTTTTCACGTGGTCGTCCTGGTTGCGGGCGACGATGTTGAAAACCATTCGCCTGAACTGTTCCTCGACCGCGTCGATGCCGAGACCGAGGCGGCGGATGACCTGGATCGCCTGCTCGTAACTGTAGGCACCGGCCATATTGAAATCATAGTGCGCCATTGCGCAGAGCGATTGCATGTGGAGCTTCCTGCCGCTCTCGAGCCGGTCGAAGCGTCTGGTCATGAAATGGCGGCGGCCGTTTTCCTCAAGCAAGCGGCAATCGCTCATCGTAATCCCCGCCTCCTTCGCCATGAGAAAATAGGCGTATTCGATTGCTCCGTAGCCTTTGGGATCGTCGAGTTCCTTGTCGCGGTTTCCGCTGACCCCGTCGAATTTCAGCAGCCAGTAGCTGAAACCATCGCCGGCCTCGACCTGGCCGGAGCGCACTTCGTTGGTCTCCGGATTCCATGCGATCACCGCCTTCGCGCGCGCGCCACCCGCCGAGGTGCCGACGCGGAGGATGTCGTTGAGAGCTTTTTCGCGGGAGGCTCCGCCGAAATTTCCTTTCAGCGTGGTGCGATCCGAGAGGACTTCCGAAGCCAGGCTGACGAGCGAGTCGATCTCGATCTTCGCGGCAGTCCTCACCCTCGGGCCGATGACCGGGGTGAACTCCAACGCACCCATTCCGCGACGCCCGGTGTAGCAGAGGCGCTCGACGGCATCGAAACTCTCCGGCGTGCGTCCCTGCCCCGCCAGCCAGGCATCGATCAGGGCGTTTCCGAATTTATCGGGAAGCGAATCCGCGAGCATACCCGGGAGACCATGGAAGGTTTCCGGCGGCAGGCTGGGAAACTGGTAGATTTTTTCCGAAAGAGGCATCATCAACGGCGCAACCTCAATCCCGCTTGTCACAAAACCGGGATCATACTGGAAGGTCGCGACGCCGCGCCCGCTATCCAGCGAGACCGCGCCGATGGCTTTGTCCCAGAGTTTCACTCCCGCGATCATTCCTCGTCACCCCATTTCCAGGCTCCGGGTTCCTCCCGGAGCACGCTGCTTTCGTTTCCGCCCGAGGCGCGCTCGCGTTTTTTTCCCTGGAGCTTGAGCTGATCCATCGGACTGATGGGAAGCTCCGGCAACAGAAGCTCGAAACGCCCGGCAATCCCGAGGACGCGACAGACACCCACAAAGCCCGAGAGCCGCGTGGCCACTTCCCCGCCCTCCATGCGCTGGAGCGTGCGCAGGCCGATGCCCGCTTCTTTGGCGAGCTTCTGTTGGGTCAGGTTTTGCGCCAGCCTGAGCTCCGCCACGCGGCTGCCGATCAACCGCAGAAAGGCCTCATCGTTCATCACCTCGTAGAATCTCACACGCGCCAATAATGGCCATTATCCCTAGAAATACAAGATAAAACGCCATTTCAGACATTTTTAACAATTTTCTAATAAAGCGTCTTTTATGTCGTTTTAAAGCATTTATTGGCAGATAAACGCCATTTTTGCCACCTTACATAAAATTAATCAATCCTAGCTAAAATCCACATCAGATCGGAAATCCGGTTGAGAAACACGCGGACAGTCTCCGGAACCTCCCCACCCTCCTCATGCAATGCGAGCACATACCGTTCCGCCCTCCGCGCCACCGTGCGGGCGAAGTCGAGATGCGCTCTCGTCATGGAACCCTCCGCTCCCGGCACCGCCCAATGGGTGAATTTCACCCCGGCCTCTTCGATTTTTCGAGCCGTTTCCGTGATCCACTCCAGATCCTCTCCGGTGACAGCCGAGTAGCTTTTCTCCCGGTATTTTTCCTGATCCTCCGGCAGGCACGCGAGCTGCCCCATCAGGGAAAAAAGCAGGGTCTGCACCCGGTCGAGAATTTCCGTATGCCTGCCCTCCGAATCGGATGCGCGGGCCAGGCCAATGGAGGCGTTCAGCTCATCGATAGTGCCGAGAGCGATGAAGCGGAGCGAGGTTTTTGCGATGCGGCGGCCGAACATCAGATCCGTCTCTCCGTCGTCGCCGCGCTGGGTGATGATACTCATTTCAACGAAGATGCAGGTTGAAACTCTCCGGGCAACCACGAAGATGGCCGGAACAAGGATGAGAGAAACGGAATTGGCGAATCGACTGGAGGACGCGGTATGCGCCGTGGTGCGGGGGCAGGAAAAAACGGTGCGACGGGTGCTAGCCTGCCTGTTTTCCGGAGGACACGTCCTGCTGGAGGACTATCCCGGCACAGGGAAAACCACCCTTGCGAAAGCCATCGCGAAATCCATCGGCGGAGCGGAGTTCAGGCGCGTGCAGTTCACCCCGGATCTGTTGCCCTCGGACATTCTCGGCGTCTCCGTGCTCGACCCGCGCACGCAGGAGTTCCGTTTCCACCAAGGGCCGGTCTTCACTGACATCCTGCTGGCTGATGAAATTAACCGCGCCTCCCCGCGCACCCAGAGCGCGCTGCTTGAAGCGATGGGAGAGCGGCAGGTGACCGTCGAGGGGAAACGCTACGATCTCGACAGGCTGTTTTTCGTCATCGCCACCCAGAATCCCGTCGAGTTCCGCGGCACCTACCCCCTGCCGGAGGCGCAGATGGATCGCTTCGCCATGCAATGCGGACTCGGCTACGTCAGCGCCGAGGAAGAGGCAGGTATCCTTGCCGACCAGCGGGAAAACCACCCGCTCAACTCCATGCAACCGGTTCTTTCCCGCGAGGAGATCCTGGAAATTTCAGCAGCCGCCAGACAGATCCGCTTCAGCGACGAACTCCGCCATTACGCCGTCGCCCTCGTAGCCGCGACCCGTGGCGTCCCGGAGATCCAGCTCGCCGCCAGCCCGCGGGCTTCCCTCGCCCTTATGAAAATCTCCCAGGTCATGGCGCTTTTCGAAGGAAACGAATTCGTCACTCCGGAGGTCATCCAATCCGTCGCCGTGGACGTCATTGCGCACCGCCTCGTTCTCGCCCCGGAATCGAGATACTCCGGCATGGACGCGAGGGAAACGGTGGCCGGAATCATCGCGAAAGTCCCGGCTCCGGTGTAGCGAATGAACCGGGCGATTCCAAAACGCTTCCTGATCCTCCACGCGTTTTACAACCGTGGCGCGGCGGTGCAGCATTGGTTCGCCCAACGCATCCGCCCGGCCGGTGCCGCCTGCCTGATGGCCGTTTTCTTTTTCGCCTTCATGAGCTTCGGCCAGCCCAAGGATTCGATTTTCCAGATCTTTTGCTTTTCGCTCGGACTGCTGGTGCTCGGGTTCTCCTGGGTGATTTTCCGCAGCGCGAAACTCACGGCCACCCACCGCCTGCCGAGCCATGCGACAGTGGGCGAGGTGGTCAACTATTCGGTCATGTTGGAGAACGCGGGGAAGCGGAAACTCCGCAGCCTTCTGCTTTCCCAGATCCCGCCGGATCCACGGCCTACCTCCACGGAATTTTCCTATCTCAAGGAACCCGGCGAGGACGCCAGGAACATATTCGACCGCGCCATGGTCTATTACCGTTGGCAGTGGCTGATGTCCCGGAAGAAAGGTTTCACCGCCGCCGAGAGCGAACGGATCGACCAACTCGGGCGTGGTGAAATCCTGCGGCTTCCGATGTCGCTCGTCCCCCACCGGCGCGGGGTGATCGCGATGGACAGGCTGCGCGCGCTGCTGCCGGATCCACTCGGGTTTTTTCAGAAATGCCGGGAAGTCCAGGCTCCTCCCGACAGGCTCGTGGTTCTGCCGAAACGCTACCGCCTTCCACGGATATCCATGCCCGGAGAGGCCGCCTTCCACATCGGCGGGGAGGAGACGGGAAACGCCACGGGCAGTGCGGGCGAGTTCGTCGGCCTGCGCGATTACCGCCCGGGCGATTCGCTTCGGCAGATCCACTGGAAAAGCTGGGCGCACACGGGGCAACCCGTCGTGAAGGAGTTGGAAGACACTTTCTATCCGCGCTACGCGCTCGTGCTGGATACGTTCGCGGGATCGCCGGATGAGAATGTTTTCGAGGAAATGGTTTCGGTTGCGGCGTCCTTCGTCGTCGGACTGGATCGTAACGACACGCTGCTCGACCTCATGTTCATCGCGGACAAGGCGCACACGGTCACCTCCGGGCGCGGCATGGGGAAAACGGAAACCCTCCTGGAGGTTCTCGCCGGCGTGAGTCTGGAAGGCGGCGAAGATTTCGAGACGCTGTCCCGCACCGTCTCCGGCCATCGGGGTCACATGACCTCCTGCCTGGTCATTCTGAACGGATGGGATGCAGGCCGCTCGGAATTTCTCACCGGCCTTCTGAAATCAGGCATCACCTGCGTCCCTATTGCCATCGGCCACGGGGAGAGGCCGCCGGGCTTTCCCGGCCACTGGCTGGAATCCGGGGAAATCGAACGGGATCTCCTCCGCTTGCCTCCGAACCTACCCGCTGCCAGATTGTAACCCATGGAATCCCAAGTCCATACGCCTCCCCGGCTGCTGATCGGCTCCAGTCTCCTCTTCTGGGGAGCGATCACCGGAAACGCCGTGCTCGGGCTTGTCGCCGCGATACTCGTCGAGAGCGCGAACTGGATACGCTTCCGCTGGGAATTCGGCGATTCCGCCTGCGCTCGCGCGTGGCGGATTTCCATGATCCTCATGCTGATCGCCGGCAGTCTCATCTGGCTGGATGGCGACAGCTCCACCCGCTACACCGCCCTGCCGGGGCTTATGATCTGGATGCCCCTGCTGCTCTTTCCCCTCCAGTTCGTGCAGAGCTACGGCACCCGCGACAGGATGGCGCTGAACAGTTTTTCATTTTTCTCAGAACTCCACCGCCAGCGCAACCGGCGGCTGGGACTAAGCGATTCCGTCATCAATTTCAACTTTGGAAACCTCTACCTCGTCGCCGTCATCACCGCCACGAGTCTCGGCACCCACGCGCATGACAAAATCTTTTTCCCGGGGCTGGTCCTGCTCGTCGGATGGCTGGTGTTCTCACGGGTCAGCATCAGGCCGGTGGCGTTCTGCGGACTTTTGCTCGTGGCGGGAGCCATCGGAATGGCAGGCCAGATCGGCCTTCGGAAAGCCTACCAGTGGGTCAACAACATGGGAAGTGATGGCGGCTATCCCAGCACGGATCCCACGGTGAACAAGACGGCGATCGGCTCCCTGGGGAAACTCAAGCAGTCATCGGAAATGCTATGGCGCCTCAAGCCGGCGGAAGGGCGGAACGCTCCCAGACTTATCCGGCTGGCGACCTACAACCGCTACCTGGGCGTCGCCTGGAAAAACCAGCTTCCGGAGGAATTCCGCGAGGAAGAGAACCTTTTCAGGGATCTCACGGTCATCGGAACCGTCAATGATCAGCCTCGCTTCAGAACCGGCGGAGAGACGATAGGTGAAGACATTCTCCGTGAACTTCCCCTGTTCTCCATCCGCGGCGCGGCCGAAGCTGGCGAGCCCCTCCCGTTGCCGGGCGATGCGGCAACACTCCAGGAATTCGATCTCGATGGTATCGAGATCAACCCGCTTGGAACGGTCAGGATTTTCCCGAAGAAATCCATCATCAGCGGATCTGTCAGATGGAAGGACGGTGCCACGCCGGATGCCGCGCCCTGGCCGGAGTATGATCTGGAAATTCCGGAAATCGAGCAAGAGATCGTCGAGCAGGTCGTGGCGGATCTGGCTCTGGAGGACTTCCCGACAGCGGCGGCCAAGGTGGCGAGAATACGCCAATGGTTCTCCAGCGAGTTTGACTACACGCGCTATCTCAGCATCCGCCCGCCACTGAACACACGCCCCAGCGCGGTGGGCATTTTCCTCACCGAGAGCAAACGCGGGCACTGCGAATATTTCGCGACAGCCGCCACCCTTCTCCTCCGCGAAGCCGGGGTTCCCGCCCGCTACTGTGTGGGATATTCCGTGATGGAAAGGGATTTCGACCGCGCCGAATTCGTGATCCGCGGAATCCACGGGCACGCATGGAGCCGCTATTGGGACGGAGCCCGCTGGGTCGATTTCGATGCGACACCGGCCGGTTGGCTGGCCATGGAGACCGGTGGAGAGAAAAAATCCCAATGGCTGGCGGATACCTACCAGAGGCTAAAAGAAGATTTCTTCCTGTGGAGAAACCGCCCGAAAAACCGTGTCGCGGCCACCGCCGTCATGTGGCTGATCGGGTTGTCGGTTCTGGCTTTCGTGCTGAAGCGTCTCTGGAAATCCAGGATCGTCGTCCGGAAAGAAAGTCCGAACCCGTATTCAAACTCCCCGACTCCGAGAACCCCTCTCCACGATCTTGAAAGCCCCGTCCGGCGCATTCTCGGCGATCGCCCCCAAGGAGAGACTTTCCCCATGTGGCTTGCCCGCCTTCCGGGAGCGAGCATACCGGACGACCGGCTCTCCGAAGCGATTTCCCTCCACCAGCGTCTCCGCTTCGATCCCGACCCTTCATTGCCCGGCGATCACGAGCAGCTCTCCAATCTCGCCAAGGATCTGGAAAGACGGCTCCGCAGGAGTGGAGCCGCACCGGACACCCACGGGTCATATACTTCCGCGCATCAGGATTTGTGAATTCGACGTGCCGGTCAGACGTAGAAGCGCGGGTCTTCAGCCCGCCCCGAGGCCCATCTCTTACCATCTGCGTCCGATTCTTTGCCAGTGGCTGGAAGCACGCTTCTCCTCATTTTTTCAGGAGCCGAAGGGGACGACCTGGCTTCGTTCGGCCCATGCGGCGTAGTCGGCGGACATCCTGGAGACCAGATCCGGGTCTTCCGATGCGAGGTCGTTCATTTCGGCGCGGTCTTCTGACATGTCGTAGAGCTCCCACGCACCTTATTCTCGAGAAGGTGAAGCGCGGAAGAGCGAAGCTGAATAATTGATTTCCTGTAAGACGGACTACACTAGCCATCCTCCTATCGTGCCGAGCTAAGAATCTTACTTGGCTATGCGTTTTCAAGCAGCTATTCCTTCGTCGATGAAAGCCCTTTCGATCCTAATTCTTTTCTCCCTGGCCGCTCCGGTCGTTTCTGCGGACGATCTGCTCAGGGAGGCGGATCGCGAGGCGCTTCTGGAACGGCTTGAGGAAATCCGCAACGCCGCCGATGCAAAGGTGGACGCCCGTTTCCGCGCGGCGATCGGTGCTTACAGGAGTGCCATGGCCAGCGAGGACGCGGCAATCGATCTCTACCTCAAATGCGAGGAAATGGTGAGTTTTGAGCAGCAGAACAAAAAATCTTCCGACTTCCGTGACTGGAAACGGAAGAACTCCGACAAGCTTTCCGATTCCGACTTCAAGATGGCTCTCCGGCAACAGCTCCGCTGGCTTGTGCTGACGCTTGAGGCCGCCTCCGAGGATCCGGATCGCGAGAAACTCGCTGCGGAAGCGGGAAAAGTCATCGAATCCATTATGGCCCAGGCGGAGGATCTTGCAGCGCACCGGAACGTCCTCCAGCAGTCGGTGACCTCCAGTGTTTTCGCCCGTGCCTATGAAATCGAGAGCGTCAAGGTGGAGGATTGGCCTCTTGCTCCGGGACAATTTCAGCAGATCTATGAACAAGTGATCCTACCACCCCTCCGCCGCTCGGACAAACTCGCCTCTCTCAGGGCGGCATGGACGAAGCGGATATTTCATGAGGGCATGATGGCGGATTTGTGGAGCGGGAAAGCAGGCGAGAAAAGAAAACCCGGCGTCAAATCCCCCGAGTACGAAAAGTTCATTGAAAACACCCTTCCGCGACGCCAGTGGGAGGCCGAGGTCGATCTTTTCAAAGCCGGTGACGAACGTGGCGCCGCTGTCCGGATGCTCGCTCATATCGAGAAACACCTGGCGCATGAAGCCGCGCCGAAATGGGCTGGCGATTTCGTGGCACTACTCCAGCCGGAAGTCGAGGATGTGGATCCTGAGGAGGAAGATCCCGCGCCCTGACGAATCAGTGCCCGAAGTGATCCCAGCCTCCGCTGATTTGTTCACCCTCTCCCCCGGCAGTAAGAATTCCGATCCGGGATATGGGGAGTTCTGGAAATTTTAGATTCCAGTCTTTCTCAAATTCCGTTTGAGCCGGAACCGTGAAGAGTAACTCGAAATCCTCCCCGTCACCCAATGCCTGCTCCAGCGTGCATCCGGGATTTTTCGGAACCGCGTCCCGTTGAATCGTGAAACCACAGCCCGAGGCCAGGGCAAGTCGCGGAAGGTCTTTTGCCAATCCATCGGATAGATCCATCATCGCGGAGACTCCCCCGTGCTCCGCCAGCCACAGCCCCTCGTCCACTCTCGGGGAAAACGAAAGATGCTTCCCGGAGAGGGAACCTCCGAGCTTTCCGGTCACCCAGATTTCATCGCCTGGCTTACCTCCGGAGCGGAGAACGGCCTTTCCGCGTTCCACCGAACCGGTGGCGGAAACCGAGATAACGGCAGCCGATCCCTCCGGCACCCGGCAGGTTTCCCCTCCGGCGAGAATCGCGCCGAACTGCCGCAAACATTTCCCGATGCCAGTGTAGAGCGCCTCCACCCATTCCAGTTCCGTCGTTGCGGGCAATGCCAGGGTGACCAGGAAACGCTCCCCCACCCCACCCATCGCGGCGAAGTCGGAAAACACCCTCGCGGCCGCCTTCCATCCCACCAGCTCCGGATCGGCCGATTTTTCGTAGTGAATCCCCTCGACCAGGGCGTCGGTTTTCAAAAGCAGCAGCCTTACCCCTCCTGAATCGACCACCGAGCAATCGTCACCGGGAGCCTCGCCATTTCCGAAACCGGTGGGGACAAGCCGGACGATTCTCCGGATAACCTCGTCCTCTCCGGTCTCCCCCAGCGTCTTCATTGGGCCACCGCTTCGGGGAACAGACGGACGAGAAACTGGATCACCACGGTAGAGGCATTGAACAGGAAATGAACCCCGACAGGCGCCCAGATCGAGCCGGTGTATTCATACACCGCCACAAGAACGAGACCGAAAACGAACAGCGGGATCAGCGCGGCCACATTCCCGTGCGCTCCCGCGAACACCAGCGCCGAAAACAGCGCCGCAACCGTGGCTCCCGCGTATTTCTTGGCTACCGGATACAGGTAGCCGCGGAAAATGACCTCCTCGCAAACCGGCGCGACAATGACCGCCGCGAACACCATCATCCCCAGCGCCAGCGGATCCTGCCCCTCGCGGAACATCGTCACCGCCTCCTGCTCCTTCGCCGCTCCGAGCGAAATGAGCATGTCGTTGTAGCCCAGAAGATAGAGCGTGATGGAAAACAGAAACATCAGGAAAACCGACAGCGGTGCGATCCCGAAAATCCGCACCCACTCCTTCCAGCGCAGACCCAGCCACTGGATCGGATTCACCCGGGCGGCAACAATGGCGAAGGCCATCGCCGGCATGAAGATTTGGAAGCCGATCGCAAACAAAAGGGCGGCTGGCGTATACGAGCTTTCCTGCCCCCCCTCGGCAGCGGCTCCAAACGCGGCAAGGCCGTAGAAAATCAGAAAGAAAAGCAGCAATCCAAGCAGATCCGCCGGAACATAGAACCAGCCCGGGACTTTCCCCGTTGGCAGGGAGGGAGGCTCCGCCGGAGGAGCACCCGCGAGCGCGCCAAACTGTTTTCCAGCGAGAACCGCTACTAACAGACCAAGCGCCAGCAGGTAGCTGGCGTGTATGCTGATCAGGGTGAGATTTTCCATTCGTCCGCCGCCAACCTGCATCCATCACGCCAAACGCGCCACCGCAAAATCAGGAATCCACAGACCGGAATATTTCCGCTAGTTCACCGCGTCTCAGTTTGCCCAGCGATGTCCGGGGCAAACGCTCCACCGTGACCGACCGGTCGAACCGCTCCACTCCCGGCGCGAGCGCCTGGTATTCCGCGAAGCACCCGGCCGCCTGGGAGATGCTCTTTTCAAAAACCGCAACCAATACATGCTCCCGGCGGGCGTCTTTCACCGCGACCACGGCAAAGCCCTCCTTCGGCACGCGACCCCCTGCCATTTCAAGAAACCGACGTTCGACCGCCTCCGTATCCACCAGTTCGCCCATGATCTTCACCAGCGAATCGGCACGGCCCGCCGGCACCAGGCAGTCGCCCTCCAGCTTTATCCTGTCGCCCGTCGTGAACCATCCGGATTCGCGCTCTTTGAAATCCCACCCGTCGTTCCGCTTCACAAGCGTTCCGGAAAACAGCGCGTCACCCTTCACCTCCAGCAGGCCGGATTCCGTCCGCCGGACACTCCAGACCGGAAGGATTTTCATAGGGCTTTCCACATACGGTGAACCTAGTAGTTGAATCTCCTGTGTTGCGATCTGGGAGCATGTCTCGGTCATCCCGTAGCTCGCCAGCACGGGCCAGGCGGCATCCCGCGCGGCCTGACCCAATGAATTTTCCAAGCGCCCGCCTCCGACCACTACCGCCGCCAGGCAATCCGGCGCACGGAACCCGCCCCTCACGAGATCATAAACCTGGGTCGGCACCAGCGAGACGTGGCTGACGCCCTCCGAACCCACCCATTCGGCGAACCTCCCCGCATCCCACTTCCCATCGAAAACCGAGAGCCCGCACCCGGCGGAATATGAACGGGCCACCACTCCAAATCCCCCGACATGATTCAAAGGCAGCGCCAGCCCCCATTTTGAACCCGTTCCTACCTCCAGCCAACTGTTCACGGCTTTCGCGGAAACCAGCAACGCCTTCTTTGAAACCAAAATCCACTTCCCCTCCCCCGTGCTGCCGGAGGTTTTGAACAAGACCGATCCATCCGGCACCCCCGGCATTTCCCCTTCCCACTCCCCGGCGACAAAACAACCCGCATCCTCCCAAAACCCCGCACTCCGTAAGAATTCCGATTCAATCATCTTCTCTTCCTTCGAATTTAAAGTTTAGAGCTTAAAGTTTCATCCAGGAAAGCTCCGCAAGCTGGTCGTCAAACCCAAGCCCGGTTCCACCCGGAATCCTGAACTCCGGCTTCCAGTTCCCGAGTTCCTCCACAAAAGCATCTTTCTCGAAAAGGTGATGGGTCTGCACTCCGCAGGTTCCGATCAGCCCGGGGAAAATCAATCCAGTCCGTGCGGCCTCCCATGCCGCGAAGGCCTGCCCGAGCGGGTGATCCATGTAGGAAGTCATAACCACTGCCTGGCTGTTCATCGCCGCCGCCTCGCTGAGCAGGAACGGCTCGTCCACGGCGGGTTTCACGACCGTGACCTGCGCCGCTTTCCGGTGCGGCCCGACTCCCTGTCCACGGCCAGCCTCACACGGAAAGTTTTCCACAATCCGCCCCACACCGTCTCGGAAAACGGACTGATGTCTTCCACGAAATCCAGAGCCGTCCGCTCTTTCACCGAGAGCCCTTCGAGGAATCCTTGCGCGGTGGCAGGATCGAGCGACTCGTTGAAATCCAGCCGCCATTTCAGCGCCGGATATTCGGCAATCATGTTCGTCAGAAACACGGTCTCCTTTTCCAAATCACGTCCCATCTTCAGCTTCACCGTATCAAACCCCGCCTCCACCGCCGCCGTCAGCTCCTTCACATCGCCCTTCGCAAGAGTCGCGTGACTGCGCGGAACCTCCATTTCCTCGAAGAGGGATTCCTCGGCATTTCGCGCGGCGTTGTCGAATTCCGCGCAGCGCATCGCCCTCCTGACGATAGGCCAGAAACGCCGGCCTTTCAGATCCTCCAGGCATTTTTCCAATGGCGGATCGCCAAGCTCCGGCCACGGATGGATACAGCCATAGCCATCACCTGCCCGGATCAATACCCCTTCGAATTCCCGCCTCGCGGAAACCGCATTCAGAAACCCTTTCGACCGCAGTCTGTAGGGCGATATCCAAACATCCTTTCTCTCTAAAAATTCCATTCGGCGGGTTCCGGTTTTCAGCCCACCAGCTCGCGGGCGATGCCCATCCATTCATCTTCCAAGGTCACGCCTTTCGCGGGCACCTCGCGTCCGGCGCGGGAATACCAGTAAGCGGCGTTCCCGAGATCGCCCTCCTCACGGTGCAGCCAGGCATGGATCCACGAGCCCGCCTTTCCCGGCACATCCTGGCAAAGATCGTGCGCCGCATCCCAGTTCCCCGCGCGGGCGTGCCACAGGGCCTCCGCTTCCACCGGGATTCCGGCGGGAGGGCTGTCGTCCTTGGCGGCTGATCGGGAAAGTTCTTCGGCAGTCATATCGTTGCGGCTAGCGAAACGCAGGACGCCGCAGTCCGCAAAGCAATTCTCGTTTCCCGATCCCCGGTTTTCGACTGGCGCGGGTGCCTTTATTGCGCTTCTGTTTCCTTATGAACAAAATGTTTATCTCCGTCGCCATCTCCTCCATCCTGCTGGCCGCACCAACAGTCCACGCCGGTCTTCCCGCCCTTCTTGAAAAGCCATGGATGGGATACTTCATCGGACTTAAGGAAAGGCGGCTCCAGTTCGGCCTCTCCAGCACGGGCGAAGGTGTGCTTTACGCGCTCGACCGCAGGGGGGAAATCCATGCCGCATCCAATCCGATCAAAGTGAAATACGAAGTCCTTGAAACAATGCCTGACGGAAAAGTAGTCAGCAAGCGCGTGGATTCAGACTCCCTCACCAGTGAACATCCGGCCGCGGAGGATCCGAAAGGGCCGGTCACAGTTGACGGAAAAGTCACCGGCGGAGCGGCGTTCCGGCTTATCATCGCTCCCGAGCGCGGCGGATATTCCATGACCGGAAAAATCACCGACAAGGGGGAACTCACTAACCCACTGGAGTTCGTGATCACCATCGACTTTGATCCATACCAGAACGGCCCGGGCGAGGGCGAGGACGCTGTTGAGAATTTTGAAAAGAAGATCAAGCGGGACGAGTTCCGGTTCACCACCACTGACAGGGAGAAAGAGAAGGTGGAGTTTCTGGACAAGGTCAATCCCGCCAAACTCCACGAGAAAGGCTTTACCGAAGCCGAGCTCAGAACCGAAGGATACGGCGGTGTCACCTTCCAGTTGGAAGCCACCGGAAAATCCAAGATGGTTTTCGAGGACAAGGGAGAGAAGGAGTTCTGGACCGGGTTTTCCCCACGCTGGTCGGTGAACGAGGACGGCGATCCATCGCAAGCGAAGCTCATCGTCACCGCAAAATGATCATCGGGTGAGCGTTTGCCAGGCCGCCATCGAACGTCTCAGGTTTTCCTTTTTATTACCCGGGATCCCGTAGCTCTGGAGAGAAACAGGCCCCTCGAACCCGGTTTCTTCAAGGATTTTCAAAAGCCGCTCCAAGGGAAAATCTCCTTTGTCCAGCGGCTTGATCAGTTCCGACCACTCTTTCCCCCCGGTTTCCGCCCCGGACACACTCACCGCGAACAGCCGGTCGCCCGCTTCTCGAATCACCTCTTCCAAATCCGCTTCTTTCTCACCGCGCAGAAAATGGCAGAGATTGAACATCACCCCGAGATTCGGCTGGCCTGCCTTTTCTATCAGATCCATCGCCGCCGGCATCGTGGCTATCGCAAAACCATGATGTGGATACAGGGCCACCTTCACCCCGCGCGACCGCGCCGCCTCGCAGATTTTCCGAATCCGCTCCACGCTTCCCACCTCCATTTTTTTTGCGGTGAGTTCGATCATCGCGCCGGAAGCGGCCAAGGCATCCAGGGTTTCGGCAGAGGGAATTCCATCCCCCGCATCCAAATAGATACTGCGAACGCCTAATGCGGCCTCTTTGTAGATCGAGACCATTTTCTGAAACTCTTCCGGCGTGCCGATTACCTGACTCACTCCCGCGTAGCCAAGTTCCGAGAGCACCCGCGCCTCTTCCAGCGGGGTTCCGAATCCCAGGCCGTTTTGGAAGGCATACAAGTTTGGCGAACGAGCCGCTCCCTCGCCGGTCGTCAGACCCGTTGAAGCCGCCACGACCAGAAGGGAGAAAAGCAGGGTCGGAAATCTCATGGCCTGAAGATTCCATCCTTTGCCGGAAATCCAAGACAAACCCTTGACCGGCGTCGCTTAATCCGGGAACGCGCGATCCGATGAGGAAAATTTAATCTCCTTTCGTTCGTTGACGCCTTCTGGTTTTACGATCAAAGTCGCGCCGCAACCATTCGCAACCCCTATCCAAAATATGACTCTTATCCGACGTTTTCTCAGCGTGGCACTTGCCGCCTCGCTCATTTCCGTGGCAGCCGCACAGGAAGCCAAGCTCAAGATCGCCACCGTGGACATGCAGGAGCTTTTCAAGCAATATTACCGCACCAACGAGGCTCAGAAGCAGATTAACGTCGAACGCGCCCGCATCCAGAAAGACAACAACGAGCGCCTCGCCCGCATCCGCGAACTGGAAACCAACCTCGGCAACCTCAAGAAGCAGATTGAGGATCCAGCCATCAACGATTCCAAGAAACAGGCTCTTTTCAAGGATTGGCAGATGCAACAGCAGGAAGGCATCGCCCTCGACCGCGAGCGCCGCGAGTTCCTCCAGCGCCGCAACCAGGCTCTCAACGAGAAAATGGTCCAGCGCATGAAAGGCATTCTCGAGGAAATCCGCAAGCTCGTCGAAGAGCAGGCCAAGACAGATAACTACGATTACGTTTTCGACAAATCCGGCCTTAGCACCTCGCAGGTTCCTTTCCTCCTATACACCAAGGATGCAACCGACATCACCGCCGGCCTCCTCAAAGACCTCAACAAGGACGCTCCCGAGGAATCCGCTCCTGCGGAAGAGGAAGCACCGGCAGAAGAGGCTGCCCCTGAAGACGGCGAGTAAACCCCTTCAGGAACCACCCATACTTTGGCAATCAGCCTAAGTCTCTCCGAACTCGCCCGCCGCATCGATGGTCACACCATCTGCGGGGAGGCGGGTTCGCTTTTTTCCGGAATGGCCGCGCTTGACGCCGCAGGCCCCGAGGACATTTCCTTTCTCGGAAACGAGAAATACCTGCCCCAGTTTCTGGCCACCAAAGCAGGTGCCGTCATCGTCCCGACTGGCTATGAATTTAAAACCGACGGCCCGGCTCTGATCGCGGTTCCGAATCCTTCGTTGGCTTTCGCAACCGTGGTGAAACATTTCGCCGCGGCGGCAAATCCGTTCACGCCGGGCATTCATCCTGCCTCGCACATCGATCCGAGAGCGAAGCTTGATCCCGAAAAAGTCCGCGTCCATCCCGGTGCGGTCATCATGGCCGGAGCCAGCGTGGGAGACGGAACCGAGATTGGCGCGAACTCGGTCATTCACAACGATGTCACCATCGGAAACGACTGCCATATCGGAGCGAACTCCACCGTCCGCGAACGCTGCCTGGTCGGCCACCGGGTCCTGATCCAGCCCGGTGCCGTAATCGGCTCCGATGGATACGGATACGAGTTTTCCGAAGGGCGGCACGTCAAGATCGACCAGGTCGGCATCGTTGAAATCCACGACGACGTCGAGATAGGTGCCAATACAACCATCGACCGCGCCCGCTTCGGCAAAACGGTAATTGGGGAAGGCACCAAAATCGACAATCTCGTTCAGATCGGCCACAACGTAGTTATCGGCAAACACTGCCTGATCATTTCCCAAAGCGGAATCGCGGGCAGCGCGAAGATCGAGGACTACGTGACCGTCGCCGCCCAGGTCGGCATCGCTGGCCACGTGACGGTCGGGGCAAAGGCCATCCTCTCGGCGCGCACCGGCGTGACCACGAATCTCGAAGGAGGCATCGTTTATTCCGGCAAGCCCGCCCTGCCAATGCGCGAGGATACGAAATTCCAAGCCCACGTCCGCCGCCTCCCCAAGTTGCTCGCCAGAGTAAAAGCACTAGAGGCAGCAGCAAAGGAACAGTCTTCCACCGATCACTGATCACTCGTCACTTTCCGACATGTTCGACTTCACCTGGTTTTCCCAACCCGACGCATGGGCGGCGCTTTTCACTCTCACCCTCCTGGAGATTGTCCTCGGCATCGACAACATCGTCTTCATCTCCATCCTGGTTGACAGACTCCCGCCGGAGCAGCGGAAGAAAGGCCGCCTCATCGGCCTCGGTCTGGCGATGGTCATGCGCCTCTGCCTGCTCGCCACCATCACATGGATGATGGGACTCACCAGCGACCTCTTTTCCATCCCGGTTCACCCCATCCTCCACAATATGATCCCCTACGCCGCCGAACACGGCGGCATGCTGGGAATCAGCGGGAAAAGCCTGATTCTGCTGGCTGGCGGATTTTTCCTCATTTGGAAAGCCACCAAGGAGATACATCACAAACTGGAGGGCGAGGAGGAATCACACGGCTCCACCAAGGTAGCCACATTCGGCGCGATCATGGCGCAGATCGCCGTCATCGACATCGTCTTTTCCCTTGATTCCGTGATCACCGCCGCCGGCATGGCCGACCACCTTTCCGTGATGATGCTTGCCGTCGTCATCTCCATCATCGTGATGATGATCGCCGCCAGCAGCATCGGTGATTTCGTTTCCAAACATCCCTCGGTGAAAATGCTCGCCCTCTCCTTCCTTATCCTGATTGGAACCGCGCTCATCGCGGAAGGCTTCCATTTCGAGATCCCGAAAGGCTACATCTATTTTGCAATGGCCTTCTCCCTCGGAGTCGAAATTCTGAACCTCAAGCTTCGGTCGAATGTAAAGAAGCCGTCCGCGGATCATCCGGTGGGCTAGCCTGCTGGAGAGCCGTCCTTCCAGGCGGCATTTTCGTTTTCCCCGGTCTCCGCCCGGTCTTGACAGCTTGGCATGCCTAGTGCATCACCCCGCCCATGGCAAAACTCTCCATCCGCAATCTCGACGTTTCCTCCAAAGAAGTCCTCATGCGCGTAGATTTCAACGTGCCCCTCAAGGACGGGGAAATCACCGACGACACACGCATCCAGGCCGCAGTCCCCAGTATCAAACATCTCCTTGAAGGCGGTGCGAAACTCGTGCTCTGCTCCCACATGGGACGCCCGGATGGAAAGCCGGAACCGAAATACTCCCTCGCCCCGACCGCGAAGCGCCTTGGAGAAATCCTCGGCCAAAACGTGGAACTCGCACCCGATTGCATCGGCGCGGAAGCCGCTGAAATGCGCGCCGCCCTGAAACCAGGTCAAGTCCTCGTTCTTCAAAACACCCGCTACCATTCCGAGGAGGAAGCCAACGACGCCGGATTCGCAAAGAACCTCGCAGGCCAGGCAGAGATCTTCGTCAACGATGCCTTCGGAACGGCCCACCGCGCCCACGCCTCCACCGAGGGTGTTACCAAGTTCATCCCCGTTTCCGCCATGGGCTTCCTGATCGAGAGCGAGCTGGAATACCTTGACGCGAAACTGGAGAACCCGGAGCGCCCTTTCCTTGTGATCATGGGTGGCTCGAAAGTCTCCGATAAAATCCAGGTCATCAGCGCACTCATGGAGAAAGCCGACGCCTTCCTCATCGGCGGTGCCATGGCAAACACCTTCCGCAAAGCCCAGGGCTACGGAACCGGCGACTCCCGCGTGGAGGCCGACAAGCTCGACCTCGCCCTCGATATCCTCGCCAAGGCGAAGGAAAAGGGCGTCGATTTCCTCCTCCCCGCCGATACCCGCATCACCCGGGAATTCAAGGAGGGCGCCGAGACCAAATCCTCCGGCGTCTATGAAGAAGGCGGCGAGGTCCCCGACGGCTGGGAGGGCATCGATATCGGTGACGTCGCAATCAAGCAATTCGTCGCGGAAATGGCGAAGGCCAAAACCATCATTTGGAACGGTTCGGTCGGGGTTTTCGAGATCGACTGCTTCGCCCACGGCACAAAGGCCATCGCCGAAGCGCTCGCCTCCTCCGATGCCGTCACCATCGTCGGCGGCGGAGACTCCGTCACGGCGGTCAACAAGTTCGGACTGGAAGACAAGATGACCTTCATCTCGACAGGTGGAGGCGCATCCCTTGAGCTCCTCGAGGGCAAGACCCTCCCCGGCGTCGCGGCACTCAGCGAAGCATAATTTCCGAATACATTTTCACTCCCAACGTTTAAAACACATATGTCACGCAAGCCAATCTTCGCCGCCAACTGGAAAATGAACAAAGGAGCCTCCGAAACAGAGGACTTCGTGAAATCCTTCCTTTCCAAAAGCCAGGGTCTCAACCTTCCTGCTGATATCGTTATCGCCCCGCCTTTCCTTTCCCTCCCGAAGCTGGCTGACCTCCTCCACAACTCCACTCCCGGCAAGAACGCACACGCGATCCAGATCGCCGCGCAAAACTGCTCCGAGTATGACTCCGGTGCCTACACGGGCGAGGTCAGCGTGCTGATGCTCCGCGAGTTTTTCGTCCACTACGTCATCCTCGGCCACTCCGAGCGTCGCTCGATCTACGGGGAAACCGATTCCCGGATCAACGCCAAGATCAAAAAAGCCCGCGAGGCGAATCTCAAGCCCATCTTCTGCATCGGCGAAACCCTCGCCGAGCGCGAAGCCGGGAAACTTGAAGACATTCTCCGTACCCAGGTGACCGACGGCCTCAAGGACGTCACCGTAAAAGACCTCTCCGACATGGTCGTAGCCTACGAGCCGGTCTGGGCGATCGGCACGGGCGTTACCGCTTCATCGGAGCAGGCACAGGAAGCCCACGCCTTCGTCCGTTCCGTGATCAGCGATCTCTACGGCTCCGAGGCCGCATCAAAGCTACGCATCCAGTACGGCGGTTCCGTAAAACCCGGCAACGCCGCCGAACTCATGGCCTGCCCTGACATCGACGGCGCACTCATCGGAGGTGCCGCCCTCGATCCACAGTCCTTCCTTGAGATCATCAAGAACGGAACCGGCGAGTAGGGGTTACCTGTTAATAGCGACTTTCCAAAGAGCCTCCTTCACGGAGGCTCTTTTTCATACGGACGGCGGTTGTTAAAGTTGGAATTCAACGTTTGCCAACCCATGGTTCCAACGCATATTTATCGCGTATGACTGATAATTTGAAACAACGCGTTGATGAGGTGGACAAAGACCTCTCGCATTCCTGGGTGGACCTCAGCTCGACGGTCCGCGACCTGGCATCCGATCTGAAATTGAAAGCGGCCGGAACATCCCTTGCCGGTGATGCGAACCACCTCTCACAGGAAACCGCGCGGCTGTGCGATCACGTGGAACGCATCCACAGGGATGTCATCGATCTGCTGGAAAATATCGAAACCCACATCCCTCTCAACGGGAGCGACCGGAATCCGCCTGACGTGGCGGATGAAGAAGTGCACAGGGAGGAGATCCAGATTCAGCGCGAAAGCCACGAGCTCCGCAGCGACTTCAAGGACGTGCTCAAGGCGCTTTTCATGTGGCGGGACGATCCTGTCGAGCGCGTCAGGGAAAAGCGATAGGTAGCCTCAGTGCGCCGAGGACGGGAACGCTCCCGTAGCGCAGAGAAAATTTCGGATAAGAGCCAGGCCCGCGTCCTGGCTTTTTTCCGGGTGAAACTGACAGGCGAGCACATACCCCTTCTCGACTGCTGCGGTGAATTGCTCCCCGGCGTAGTCGGTAGTGGCGGTTTTCCATTCATCGTCCGAGTGATCCGGGTAGTAGGAATGGACGAAATAAAAGTAAGGCTCCTCACCAAGCCCTTTCCAGAAACCCGAATCGCCGGACTGGGGAACGGTGCCGTTCCATCCCATCTGGGGAATTTTCTTTCCCTGCTCTTCCTTGAAACGGACGCAGCGGCCTTCAACCACGCCGAGACCTTCCACCCCGGGTGCCTCATCGCTTCCCTCGAAAAGAATCTGGAAGCCCACGCAGATACCGAAGTAAGGCTTTCCGGCGGCGATCCACTCTTTCAACGGCTCCACGAGATCCCGCCTGGCAAGCTGGGTCATCACATCTCCGAACTCGCCCTGACCGGGAAGAATGAGATGGGTAATGTCCTCCAGATCCTGCCGACCGGAGACCGGCGTGGGATCGTAACCAAGGGAGTGGAGGGCGTTTTCCACGCTGCGGAGATTGCCTCCGCCATAGTTCAAAAGACCGATTTTCACAGCGCTTCCTTCGTGGACGGAATGCCTTTCACACGTGAATCCTTTTCGCATGCCTCGCGGAGTGCGCGGGCCAGCCCTTTGAAAATCGCTTCGGCGATGTGGTGGCCGTCGCGTCCGTAGAGGAGTTCCACGTGGATGTTCGCACGGAGATTCGATGCGAGGGCGCGGCAGAACTCCTCGACCAGGGTGAACGGCATGTTCGGAGCCGACGGTGTACCGGCGGGTGCGCGGAACTCCAGATGGGGTCGGTTGCTGAGATCTACCACCACCCTTGCGAGAGTTTCGTCCATGGGGAGGTAGGCGCATCCGTAACGGCGGATGCCCTCCTTGGTGCCGAGGGCTTCCCTCATGCACTCGCCGATGACGATCCCGGTATCCTCGATGGTGTGATGAAAATCGACTTCGATGTCGCCATCCACCCGAACGCTCAGATCGAAGAGGCCGTGCTTGGAAAACAGGGTGAGCATGTGATCGAAAAACGGGATGCCGGTCTCGATGGCGGATGAACCGGAACCGTCCAGATCGATGCTGAGTTCGATCGCGGTCTCCGCCGTTTTCCTGCTGCGTTCTGCTTTTCTGCCACTCATAGGTAAAATCTTCCTTTCCGATCAGGGAGCTTGGATGCCGGCCCGTTCGCGGAGGCGTTCGAGGTATGTCTCCGGGACTCCGTTGGCTTTGGCGTTTTCGATGACCGCTTTCTTTTCCTCATCGGTTCCGCCGCCAAGTTTTCCCCATGCCACCCGGTAGGTTTCGGCGACAGGAGAATCGAATTCGCCGGCGGGCTTGCTTTCAAGACGTTTTGTCTCGCTCTCCACCTGACGGCGGGCTTCATCCAGGGAGGCCTTGTGAAACGCATCCGGCGTGACCCAGGGCTCCCTGGCCGCCTTTTCCTTTTCGTAGCGCGCAGTAATGAGTTCCTCCTGCTCCGCGATGGCACGTTTGCTTTGCGCACGGTCGTCAGGAGCCATGGTCGCGAGACCGGACTCTCTCTTTTCCATACGACTGTCGAGGCTGGCAAGGCTGTCTTCTATGGTGGCTCCATAGGCCGCCAGAACCTGCTTTATGAGAGTGACGATCTCTCCGCGTCCTTCGGCGTCGGAGAAAGTCTGATCGTATTTTGTAAACGCCCGGAGCGCGCCCAGGAAATCCCTTCGCCCGACAGCCTCCTTGATGCGTTTCCCCTCGCGAATGGCATCGTACTCGTAGGAGTTGGCCATGTAATCTTCCGGGGAGACCATTTCCTCGCCGAACTTGATCCCACCGTTCCGGACGGTCTTGTATTCCTCGGTGAGGTAGTCGTGAATTGCCCTGGCATCGGAGAGGTTGTCACTCTTCGGATAGGAGTTAATGAAAGCCTCTACCTTCTCGATACGTGACTCGTAGTCGGCTTTGGAAAGCAACTCGGGCGTGGGAACGAACCCCTCGATTTTCTTGAAAGCCTTGGCATCCTCCGTTTCCCTTTCGATGCGTTTCACATCGCTCTTTGCGATCGTTTTCTCGTCGCGGATCGTATCGCTCACACTCACGATGACGATGTAGTTCCCGTCTTCCTCGCGAAGCACCTTTCCCTCGATTTTCTCACCGTTGGTCAGATGAATCGTATCGGCTTGAACGAGCTGGGGACATGCGAGCCACATTGCGGCTGCAAAAGGGATTATCGGGGTTTTCATAAGGGTTTTTCGGTTGACGTTGCTAACAGAAACAAACGGGTATTTTAGTCAGTTGCGCAAGGACGGATCGCCGTTTCAATCGAGTTCTTTGAGGGGAACCGGCTGTTTTCCCGAGCTAATTCGTAGAACCTCGTTTGCACTGACGTCGAGACGAACCGGGTGGCTCCTCCCTTCCGGGCCGCGGTTCACGCCTTTGAGCGGTTTTCGGGAAAGGGCGGCTTTTGTTTCCCCGGAGATTTCGGAGCCGTAGATGTAGGTTGTCGCATATTCCCTCACGAGTGCGGCCTGTATGGCATCCGTGTGAAGAATCGGGCTGTGGATGGATGCCATCGGGAGCTTGGCGGCGTGGGTTTCCAGCACCCCGAGAAGGGGGCGACCGAGTGCGGCGAGGCGCGCTCCACTCATTCCGAGGAGGCCTGCCGTGGACTCATCGAAAAGCATGGCTATGTCGCTGATGGGAAGGCCCGTCAGATTCGCGTCCGGGGAACATTCGAGAATGTATTTATCCCTGCCGAAGAGCTCGGCGGCGGTGGTGCCCAGATCATCCGCCCACATGAGCCAGGCTTCGTCCAGTGAGATCGCGGCCACATCGAGAGCCGCCTGGAGCGCCAGAGCGTAGAGAAACGCACGGCCCGCCACTAGATTGCCCGGAACGTTTCCACCATACAGACGCAGTTCCGGCCCGCGTGAGAAATGAGATCTCGCTTTTTCAAGGGTGGTTACGGCTTTCTTCCGGAAATTGTCATCGCCTGTGATCCTGTAGGCGGATGCATAAGCGGAGACCACGCGGAAAGTGGCAGCCGCGTTGGCCTCACCCCGGTTGGTTTCGTGATCCATGCGCTCGTCGCGGATTTTGAGCAGCTTCCTCCGGGCGCTTTCGAAAAGGCTCCTGGCCTCGGCGGGATCGATGCCCCTGCTCGCGGCGATGGCCTCAGGAGTCTTTGCCATCGCGATGCTGTTAGAACGGAAATACTCGCGGAGAGGATCGACCTCCGAGGGGAGATTCCCCATGGATTTCATACCGGTGGCCTCTGTCCAAATTTGCAACTCCTCACCTGTTAGGACGGGGCGTATGTCTTCCACCCTCCAAAGCCACCGTTCGGTATCGCCCGCGCCTTCCGAACCAAGTGCGAAAAGACCATTGCCGGTGGAGTATTTTCGCTCGATGAAATCCAATATCCCGATCCCCCGGTGAAGGCCGCGCTTGTCTCCCGTGACTTCAAAGCAGTCGAGAAGACTGCTCACGATGCGTGCCTGCGTGGCGCAATCCCTGTAAAACCCGGGTAGCGCCCAGGTCGTGCCGCGCCGCGAGCTGAATGCTCCCCCGTCGAGGGGATCGAACATCGGGCTTTCGAGCAGGTCATCAAGAAGGTTACCGGCCACCATACGGGACTTTTCCCGTAAATCCTCGGGAATCGTCTCCAACCGCGCGCCCAGGGCGAGAAGATCCATCGCCCCACAGGGGAAGAGACCGCCGGCTTCATCGAAGGTGCGCGAGACGGGATCATAAAGAGAGGTGAGCTGGCGCAAGGCTCTGGTCGCGTCATTTCCAGGATCCACGCTGATCTCGCGGGTTCTGATACGTTTGAGCATGCGACTGCTCCGGTTCTTCTGATCCATGCGACTGTTTTTCAATACATAGGACGGATCGTCCAACCACATGCAACCGACCATGACGTGGGATTGGGTGAAAAGCTCCGGGATTGCGTTTTCCTTGGAAGAGGGCAGCGGGATCCACGCGACTGGATTCGCATCAGGTGTCATCCAGATCATCAGTGGCAACTGGAGACCGCTTCCGATTTCCGCACAGAGATCCGCCGTGAGAATGCCAATCTCACGGATGGCGTCCCCGTCGATGAGAACCGGAACGTAGTTACCGTTGATCCTGTCCACTACATCGGGATCCTCTTCCAACTCACGGAAAACACTGAAAAACGAGGGCTGCTGCGGCAGCGCGACGACAGCCAGGACGAGGCGTTTCGACTCCCTGGCAACTTCGAGGGTCTCCTCGGTCCATGGCTGCCAGTTGATCCTGGAATCCTTCTGCGATCGGTAAACCGCTCCCGGCAGTCCTCCGACCCGGTTATCCTGCAACCCGGCGAAAACGCCCTCAAAAACATCTTCAGGCAGCGCCACGTTTTCCGTTTCCTCTTTCCCGCAGCCACCCAACGCGAGTAGTCCCGCTACGAGAAAGGCCCGGCTTAAAACGCGTCTGTGAAGTTTTCTACTCAGTCTCAAGTCCATGCAGCATCCACGAAGCGGCTCGTTTTGCCAAGCCACAAGAAAAGACTTCCGCTACGGGCGGCCATCGCTAATCTGCGCCAACAAATTTCCTCTCTTCCGACGCGTGATCAGTATCGCAATCTCCAGCCAAAAAGGCGGTGTGGGCAAAACCACACTTGCCATCAATCTCGCCCATGCCTTCGCGCGCGCCGGGCTGAACACCCTTCTGGTGGACGCGGATCCGCAGGGCTCGGTCGGGCTTTCGCTCACCCGGCAGTCGCGACTGCTCTCGGGCTTCTACGATTTTCTAGCGGATCCCGGCATTCCGATGGAACGGCTGATCGTCCCGACCCGGCTGGAGACGTTCTCCCTTGTCGCCGCAGGGCAGGCCAGTGATTACGATGCGGGGAACGGATCCTCGGGATCGCACCTCACCCGCGTCAGGGCGTTTCTGAGAAACGCGGCCGCGCGGCGTTACGATGTCTGCCTTATAGATACCGCGGCGGGTCTTTTCGGAGTGACCAATGACATCATCGCCTCGGCAGACGCGCTGATCATCCCCCAACAGGCGGAGCCTCTTGGTATCCGCTCGGTTCCGAAGCTGCTGGAAGGGCTCAACCGCCTCCGAATCATCAATCCCCGCCTGAACGTGCTCGGCGTGTGCCTGACCATGCTTCAGAAAAATCTCGCGGAAAGTATCGAGGCGGATTCCGCCCTGCGCCAGCTCCTCCCACCTGAGATGCTGTTCACCACCGCCATCCCCCGCGACGACATCTTCATCCGTGCCAGCGCAAAGGGTCTTCCCGTCGGCGTCATGGACGGAGGAGAGGGCGCGGAGACAGTCTTCGACTCCCTGCGTGCGGAGGTGCAGGGAAAAATCGATAAATCACGGCAGCAAACCGCATTCGGCGCACACTGATGGATCCGGTAAATCCATGGCTCGACCCCTCGGAAGTCCGGCACCTTGCCGAGCAGCTCCTGCGTCCGGTGGCACCCGCCCGACTGGCGGCGGCAGATCCCGGTTTTGACAAGGCGTTTGTGGGTTTCACCAATCAGGGAGGACAGGATACGAACGCGCCCCCTCCACAGGAACACGCGGCACCAGCACCTGCTCCGTCCCGGATTTCCGAACCGATCTCGCCCGACCCGGAAATCCCGCAGGGCGTGCTCGTGCCGAACGAGCCTGCAACCGAGCTGGCTCCTGAAACAGCCGCGCCCGAACAGGTAAAACGAAGCATTCCCAATCTTCCAGAACCCGTCCGCGACCAGGAGGAAGGGGAAGCGTTCACTCCTGCCCCTCCGGATCCGGCTCCGACGAAAACCCGTTTCCTCGAGCGAATCGAAATCTTCCGCAACTGGTTGGCGAAAAATTTCAATGCCAGTGACATCTTCATACTGGACAGGGAGGGAAAAGTCATTTTCGACGAGAGCGGCCACGGGAGACTCCACTTCATGGCGCGGAATCTCGCCCTTGCTTCCCGGAACACCCAGGCCCAGGGAGGAAACGTCCATGTGAAAATCGGCCCCGGAGCCGTGCTTGAGGTCATTCCGTGCGAAACGCCCTATGGCCGTATCGTTCTGGGCGCTCTCGTTCCGGAGACCCTCCCCGCTCCTCATGTGCGCACAATTACCGAAGTGCTGGTGCAAACCGCTTCCCCCGGCTGATCCCGGCATGAACATCGAAGCCACGGAGACACACCCCCGCATGGACGCCTTCCTGGCGGGGCGTCTCGAAGAGCTTTCCAGATCACGCATCCAGGAGCTGATCCGCGAACAACACATTCTGCTCAACGGCCGGCCCGCGAAACCCCGCGACTCGCTGAAAGCCGGAGATCTCATTTCCGTCACGATTCCCGAAGCGGTTCCCGCGGAGGCCGCGCCGGAAGAAATCCCGCTCGATATCATCTTCGAGGACGAGCACCTCATCGTCCTTCACAAAGCGCACGGAATGGTCGTCCATCCCGCCCCCGGAAACCCGGATGGAACGCTGGTGAACGCACTCCTCCACCACTGCAAAGGCCGGCTCTCAGGCATCGGCGGAGTCGAGCAACCCGGCATCGTCCACCGTTTGGACAAGGACACCTCCGGCTGCCTTGTGGTAGCGAAAACCGATCCCGCCCACCAGGGCCTCGTCACCCAGTTTTCCGAGCGGACGACGATGGAAAAGCTCTACCTAGCCATCACCCACGGCATCCCCTCCCCGGAGCGGGACACCGTTTTCACCCACATCGGGCGGCATCCGGTGAACCGTCAGAAAATGGCCGTTGTCAACCCGCCCGGAGGGAAAACCGCGATCACCGATTACGAAATTCTAACAACCGATCCGGCTGCGAAAACCGCTCTGGTCCTCTGCCACCTCCGCACCGGCCGCACCCACCAGATCCGCGTCCACCTCCACCACAAGGGCACCCCCATCCTAGGCGATCCCATTTACGGGAAAAAACATGAGATCCCCTCCCCCCGCCTGATGCTCCATGCATGGCAGCTCACCTTCAACCATCCCCTCACCGGGAAAAAGATGCACTTCACCGCCCCACCACCAGCGGAATTCCAGCCGTGGCTGGATCTCCGGAAGGGTCTATGATCTTACGAAAAGCCATATCCTTCCGCATGACCCGCCCGCACTTTTTCTTGTTCGCAATTCCACTTCCCGTCATTCATCCTGACCCGCGTGAAGTCCGGTTTCCTTGAAAAGCTTGTCTCCCGTCTCAACCGAGTCGAGCCGGGCGAGATCCAGCAGATCGTCACCCGGCTGATCCAGGAAAAGGGCTTTCTGGAAAATGTATTCGAGGCTCTTCAGGAAGGCCTGATCATTCTCGATCCGGAGGGGAGGATCATGTTCCTAAACCGTGCCTCCTGCCGCTTTTTCGGACTCGATCCGGCGGATGCCCTGGGAGAAAAACTTTCCACCAAGATACGTGGGATCGATGCCATCACGCTGGCGAAATCCAAGCAGGCGGTTTCCCGTGACATCGAGATCTTCTACCCGGAGCACCGCCTACTGAATTTCTATCTCTCCCCCATTGACGATGCGAAGAATCACGAGCTGCCCCTGGGCCATGTCATGCTCGTCCGGGACCTGACAAGCTCCCACGCAGAAACCCAGGAAAACCTGGAATCGGAGCGGCTCAACGCCCTCACCCTCCTTGCCGCGGGAGTCGCCCACGAGATCGGGAACCCGCTCAACTCCCTGGATATCCACCTCCAGCTCCTCAACCGGAAGCTGCGCAAACTCGCCCCCGCCGATCGGCGCAGCCTCACCGAACATGTGGATACCGCCCGCCAGGAAATCCAGCGGCTCGATACCATTCTCAAGCAGTTTCTCCACGCCGTCCGTCCCACCACCCCACGGCGCGAACCGAGGGATCTCAACGCCGTCCTGCACCAGACCCTTACCCTGCTGGAGCCGGAAATAGCCTCGCGCGGGATCACGGTGAACCTGGATCTCTCCGGTTCGCTGCCTTCCGCGCAGATCGATCCCGACCAGTTCCAGCAGGTCTTTTACAACCTCCTCCGCAACGCCTACCAGGCCATCTCCGGAAAAGGCGGCAGCATCGATATCCGCACCCGCTCCACCGATACGGATTTCATCATTTCCATTTCCGACAACGGCACCGGCATCCCTCCGGAAAACATGGGCAGCCTGTTCGAGCCATATCGCACCACCAAATCCTCCGGCACCGGTCTGGGTCTTCTCATCGTCCGCCGCATCATCCGCGAGCACGGCGGCGAGATCGAGATCCAGTCCCAACCCGACGAGGGAACCAGCATCCTCATTCACCTCCCGCACACCGCCCCCTCGCCAAGACTGCTCCCATCCCCCACGATAGACGCGTAACCAGTCCTCCCTTCATTGAGATCCAAAGTTTAGATTTTAAAGTTTTGCAACCAACCCTCCTCATAGTCGATGACGAACGTGCCACCCGCGAGGGATTGCGCAGCGCCCTGGAAGAGGATTTCGAGGTCTATACCGCCGCGAACAACAGCGAGGCGCTGACGATCCTGAAATCGGAAGATATCCAGCTTCTCCTCACGGATCTGCGCCTTGGCGGAGACTCGGGGATGGATCTCATCGATGCCGCCTCGAAGTTGCCCGGGCCGCCCGTCATCCTCATGATGACCGCCTACGGCTCGGTCGATACGGCGGTGGAAGCCATGCGGCGGGGCGCGTTCCACTTCGTCACCAAGCCGCTGAACCTGGACGAGGTGGAAATGCTGCTCAAACGCGCCCTCCGCTCCCGGACACTGGAGAGCGAAAACGTCCAACTCACCCGACAGGTGAAAAAAGGAGGCAGCCTCTCCCGTCTGATCGGAAAATCGCCGGAGATCAAGCGGGTCACGGATCTCATCGAACAGGTCGCCCCCACCCGCGCAACGGTGCTCATCGAAGGTGAGTCCGGAACAGGCAAGGAGGTCGTGGCCAATGCCATCCACCACCTTTCCGGCCGCCCGGCTTCAAAACTGGTCGTGGTGAACTGCGCCGCGCTCTCCCCGCAGCTCCTCGAATCGGAACTTTTCGGACACGAGAAAGGGTCTTTCACCGGAGCCTCGCAAAAACGAATAGGGCGTTTCGAGCAGGCCGATGGCGGCACCCTTTTTCTCGATGAAATCGGAGAAATCGACCAGACCACGCAGGTGAAGCTGCTACGGGCACTTTCCGAGCGGTCGATTGAAAGGGTAGGTTCAAACTCACCCATCAAGGTAGATGTCCGCCTCATTGCCGCCACAAACCGGAATCTCCGCCAGATGGTGGATGAGGGCAGCTTCCGCGAGGATCTCTATTTCCGCTTGAACGTGGTTTCCATCCTTATGCCGACCCTCCGGGAAAGGCCGGAGGACATCGTGCTGATGGCAAACGCATTTCTCAAGGAGTTCGCGGAGGAAAACCAGCGCCCTGTGAAGCCGTTGGACGACAAGGCTCTTCATCTGCTCATCAGCTACTCCTGGCCCGGCAACGTGCGGGAGCTGAGAACTGCCATTGAGCACGGCGTCGTGATGTCGAACGACCCGGAAATCCGGGCGGGCCATTTGCCGGCGTTCGTGACCGGAAACGAGACCAGGCCGCCTGAAGCGAAGGCGGCTGTGAAAAACACCCTTGCCGCTGCCGCTGATTTTAACTTGCATGCCCTCGAAAGCAACGCGGTTCGCGGCGGCTCTTGCCCAGACCGGCGACAACCGCACCCAGGCAGCGGAACTTCTCGGGATCAGCCGCCGCACCCTCCAGCGAAAAATCAAGGAACTAGGGCTTTAAGTTTTCCGCCTGATAGCATATCCCCTCCCACCGCATGAGCAACGCACAAACCCAATTCGACACCGGCATTCTGATTCGCCGGAGCCTGTTCTTCCTGATTCTCATCATCCTGACCCTCGGAAATCTTTTCACGCTCTTCCGCGGCCTCAATTCCCCGCACGCGATGGATCAGGCGCAGATCGCCCGGGAGATCGCGCGTGGCAACGGCTATGTGACCAAGGTCATCCGCCCCGTCGCATACGGCCAGGCGAGGGAACACCAGGAACGCGCGATTCCGTTTACCGGCTTCCAGGACACCTACCATTCGCCGCTCAATCCGCTTCTCAACGCGGCGGTTCTCAAAATGATCGGCGCGGACAAATCCGAGGACTGGACTATGGGTGAGAACGAAATGGTTTTCCCGCTGGACCGGGTGATCGCGACGGTCTCCACCCTGTGCTTCCTGATGGCCATCGGCGTGAGCTATCTGCTCGTTTCCAGAATTTTCGATGCCAAAATCGCCGGGGTTACCGCGATTCTTATGCTGTTTTGTGAGACCTTCTGGAACTACGCGCTCAGCGGCTTGCCCCAGATGCTGATGCTGCTGCTGTTTTCCTGCGCGATCTACTTCGTGTACAAGGCGGTGGAGGATGCCAGCGAAGGGCGCATCCCGTTTGCTCCCGCTCTCATCGCGGGCGTGTTTTTCACCCTGCTGGCGATGACCCATTTCCTGGCGATCTGGATCGCACTTGGCTACATCATCTTCGCGGCTGTTGCTTTCCGCCCGCGCGGGGTCGTAGGCATAAGCGTGCTCGCGATCCTGATCGTTCCATCGGTTTTCGTGATGCTACGCAACGCCGGCATCTCGGGCACTCCTTTTGGAACCGCTTTCCTGAACCTATACAACGGAATCGGTGGCGGAAACGAAGACATAGTGATGCGCACCAGCAGCCTCGAACAATATCCCCTCCTGGATCGCGGGTTCTTTTCCAGCATCGTGAGGACCACACTTGTGCAGACCACAAGTATCATCCCCTTCCTTGGAGGCATCATCATCGCCCCCCTGTTTTTCATCTCGCTGATGCATCCCTTCAAGCGTCCCTCGATCGCGAACTTTCGCTGGGCGATTCTTCTCATGTTCGCCCTGTCCGCGTTCGGCCTGGCGATCTTCGGGATCAGTTCCGATAGCCTGGATCCGAATCAGATTCATCTCCTGTTCGCACCTGTGATGACAGCCTACGGGCTGGCATTCATCTCCATCCTCTGGAGCAAGCTTCCAATCGTCGTTTCCGCGCCGATGATGCGCAACGTGCATTTTATCGTCGTCGTCATCATTTGTGCGCTGCCTCTGATTCTTTCGCTGCCGATGAAAGTCCGCATCGGCATGGATCGGAAGGATCGCGGCGGCATTCCGCACTGGCCTCCGTATTATGCCCCCGCGCTGAACCTTGGACTGAGCAAATGGCTGACCGACAAGCAGATCTGCTTCTCCGACCAGCCCTGGGCGGTGGCCTGGTACGCCGACCGCACCTCGATATGGCTCCCGCCGAGCCGTACCGATTTCGCCGAGCTTGAGAGCCTGGCCGCGGATCTTGAAACGCCGGTCGCCGGAATCCTCATATCCCCATCGTCCCATGGCTCAGGGAACGCTGCCGAAGTGGCCGGGAAATACAAGGACTTCGCATCCCTTGTCTTCGACGGCCGGATTTTCCTCGCGACCTATCCTCCCGGCCTGTCCATCTACGACAAGGATCAGAAGATCCAGGAAATTACCCGCCGCTACCCGTTCCGGGCCACACTCGTCGGCATGGACATGGTCTATTACTCCGACCGCGCCCTCCGCACCGCCGACGAGGAAAACTAACACGATTCGCAAACCACTCCATGCCTGCCCGGAAAAAATCAGCCAAGCCAGCAGACACCCTCACTTTCGAGGACGCTCTTGCGAAGCTGGAAGGCATCGTTGAATCCATGGAGGGCGAGCAACTCCCCCTGGAGGATCTCGTCTCCCAATACGAGGCTGGCTCGGAACTTTTAAAACACTGCGACTCGGTTCTTACCACCGCCCGCAAACGAATCGAACTCATCACACTTTCCAACAACGGAGGGACGGATCCAAGCGACTCTCCCCCAACGACCTCTCCGGATGAAGATCCAGGAGACCCAGCCGACGAAAATGACATCAGCCTCTTCTGAATCCAACGCAACGGAATCTTCCGCAAAGCCTGTAGGCAGCGCTCTTCTCGATTCGATAAAATCTCCCGACGACCTGAAGAGCCTTTCAGACCGGGAGCTTCTTTCGCTGGCCGATGAAGTGCGCCATACTCTGATCAGCAGCCTGTCGAGAACCGGCGGCCATCTCGGCCCCAATCTCGGGGTGGTGGAACTCAGCATCGCCCTCCACACCGTGTTCTCCACACCGGCGGACAAGATCGTATTCGACGTCTCCCACCAGGGATACGTTCACAAAATGCTCACCGGGCGTGCCGGTGAAATCGATACCATCCGCACCTATCGGGGGCTGAACGGCTTTCTCCTCCGGACGGAATCCGAGCATGATGCCTATGGAGCCGGGCACGCAGGAACAGCCCTCTCGGCCGCTCTTGGCATGGCCGCGGCACGTGATCTCACCGGTGGCGACAATCATGTGATCGCCGTCGCCGGAGATGCCGCCTTCACCTGCGGCCCCACCCTCGAAGCCCTGAACAACATCGCGGAGACGACCAAAAAGTTCATCGTGGTATTGAACGACAACGAATGGTTCATCGACAGGAACGTCGGTGCCATCGCCCGCTATTTCAACGCCCTCCAAACCCACTCGACCTATTCCACCGTCCGGACGACGGCTGCGGATTTCGTGGAAAAGCTTCTCGGAAAAGCCGCCCGGAAAATCGCCCACAGGGTGGAAGAAGGCGCCAAGAACCTGATTTTTCCCAACGTCCTGTTCGAGAAATTCGGCATGCGCTATTTCGGCCCCATCGACGGCCACAACCTTCCTCTGCTCGTCAAAACCTTCGAGCATCTGCGCACTCTCAACGAGCCGGTCGTCCTCCACATCATCACGGAAAAAGGCCGGGGATACCAGCCGGCGCTCGACAATCCCGGAAAATTTCACGGTCTCGGGGCATACAAGATCGAGGACGGCTCCACCGACACGGTTTCCTCGCCGACCTGCTCTGATATTTTCGGCCGCACGGTGACAGACCTGGCAATAGACGATCAGAAGATCGTGGCAATCACCGCCGCGATGCCGGGCGGAACGAAGCTCGACACATTCAAGAGGGAGCTCCCGGACAGGTATTTCGATGTGGGAATCGCCGAGGAGCACGCGGCTCTTTTCGCCGCCGGACTGGCGACGGAGGGCATCCGCCCGTTTCTCGCGATATACTCCACCTTCATGCAGCGCGCGTATGACATGATCATCCATGATATCGCGCTCCAGAATCTTCCGGTCCGCATGTGCATGGACAGGGGCGGGCTCTCCGGCGACGACGGCCCACCCACCACGGCCTGTTCGACATCGGCTATCTCCGCCACATCCCGAACATCATCCACATGCAGCCGGCCAGCGAGGCGGAGTTTGTCGCGATGCTGAGGTGGATGGCGAAATACGATGACGGCCCGACGGCCATCCGCTACCCGCGGGGAATCATATCCGGGACCCCGTTGGACAATCCGGTCGCCCCCATTGAGCTGGGGAAAGGCGAGCTCATCCAGGAAGGTGCCGATGTCGCACTCATCGGCCTCGGCACCTTTTATGAAATGGCGGTGAAAACCAAAGATCTCCTCGAGGAAAAAGGGTTCTCGGTTTCCCTAGTGAATCCGCGTTTCATCAAACCCCTTGATTCGGAGCTTTTGGAAAAGGTCGCCCGCAACTGCAAGGTGGTCTGCACCTTCGAGGATCACGTCCTCTCCAACGGCTTCGGCTCCAGTTGCATCGAGCACCTCCACGTTGCCGGGATAGGCACGCGGGTGGAGCGCATCGGATGGCCGGACGAGTTTATCGAGCATGGCAAGCCGGACATTCTGCACGAACTCCACGGAATCTCGGCGGAAGCGGCTCTCGACAAAATCCTCCCCCACCTCAAGAATCCTTCCTGAACGCCATGGAACTCAACCTCATCAACACCCCCTTCGACCTCCGCCTGATCAAACCGGGCGAGCTGGAGGAAGTCCTGGAAGATCCCTTTGCCGTGAAATTCCTCCCGGATAACGACCGTGACGATGGGGCGTCCCGTTACTATGCGCTGGGTCGCACGGTAGCCGATCGCCATCTATTCATCGCCTTCACCACGGACGGGAAGATCGCCCGCGTCATTTCCGCACGCGAAATGAGCGATTCCGAGCGCCGTTTCTATGATCGCAACTACAACGAGACCCGCTGAACCATGAAAGCAATCACCTCCTGGGACCAGCTCCCCGACTTTGACGACGCAGCTGCCGAAAACGAGTTCTGGCAGGCTCATGAACTCGATCCGAAGCTTATGGTGGCATCAATCCATGAAGCGGATTCCCGCGAATCCACCACGATCACACTCCGTTTCGATCCACGGATGCTCTCCCGCATCAAGCGCATCGCCCGCTCCCGTTTCCTCAACTACCAGTCGATGATGAAACAGTGGCTGGCCGAGCGTCTGGAGGAAGAAATGAAAAATCCTTGAGTCGGGAAACGCGCGGGAGCACGGAAAATTCCGCCGAGCCTAGGAAAAAGAGATTCCATCAAAAACATCCGCGAGCGGAAGTTCCGCTTCGATCTCCGGAAGACCGATCACAGCTTCCGTTCCGGAATAAAACTCCTCGGCAAAACCGCCCTGGGATTTGCGACGGAACACAAGAGCGGTTGCGGCCTCGGATTCGATGAAGAGGAGAACCTTCAGAGTCGGGATCGCCAGGTAGGCATCGCGCTTTTCACCAAGATCCGTTCGACGGGTGGACTCGCTGAGAACCTCGACGATTACGACCGGACGCTCCTGATAGAGGGTGTCCCCGGATTTCGGATCGCAGACCACCTGAAGATCGGGATAGTAGAAGCGGGTGTGATCGGAGAGTTCCAGCCTTAGCTTCATGTCGCTGGTGAAGACCTTGCAATGTTTGCCTCGCAAATGACCAAATAGAACTCCGATGGTATTTGCGCAGATCGCACAATGGTTTGCCGTCCCACCCGCCATCGCATGAACCGCGCCACCGAGATATTCATGGCGTGTTTCTGAAACGCTTTCCCCATCGAGGTATTCCTCAATGGACAGGTTTGCCGGCTGCTCCAATGCTGTCATGGATCAACATTGCCGGAAAACCGTCCGGGTGCAAGCCGACAAGGGCGTGCGATTCCCGCTGGAGTCCTCCCGCGCTATTTCTGTAACAGATACGCGAACAGATCCTTCAACTCGTCCTCATTGAGACGGTTGATCATCGCCGGCGGCATGGGTGAAACTTTCGATGGCTCGATGGACTTGATATCCGCGCGGCTGATTTCGATTTGCTGGGAGAAATCAAAGGGATTGATGCCGATGGCGAGTATCTCGTCCTGCTCGTTGAGCACACGTCCGGTTATGGTCTTGCCATCGCGGGTGACGATTTCCGTGAACTCGTACTGGTCGGAAATCACCTGGCTCGGCTCCACGATGGAGTGCGCCAGATCCGCCACGGTGAAGCGACCGGCAAGATTGGTAAGTTCCGGCCCTGGGCGCCGCCCTCGTTTCCGAACTTGTGGCACGCGGCGCAGAGGGATGCCTCGTACATGCTTTTGCCATCCTCCTTGTCGCGGCCTTCAAGATTTCCTTCGGCCACTTCGATGATCTCCTCGACTGTCCAGGCCCGGCCCGGGCCTTTCACGGGTGGGAGCTGCTTCTGCTCCCTGGCGGGAGGTTTTGCCTCACCGGCGAAAAGTTTCTGTTCCTCCGGAGTTCCGTTTTCGAAAATCTGTTTACGAATCATAGCGATCGCGGCGGAGTAGCTATTGCCCCCGTCGCGGCTGTCGATTTCCCGGAACCAGTTGAACGCCCGTCTGCGCTCGCCCTCCTCCCACGGACCTTTAACCGCACGGAGGCAATAGAGGTAATGGATACGGCTGGTGGGAGGCTGGTTGGCCATGACTTTGCCGATATTCTTTCCGTAGCGTGAGTTTCTCTCCACGAGATCCTGCCACGGATCCGGCTCGTCCGCTGGGCTCTTATCCATCAGTTTCAGAGTCCTACCGACCACACCGGGTGGCTGAAGGTAGCAAAGCATTCTCGCCAGTTCGAAGTTCAGGGGGCGCTCTTCCGAGGGATAGGACGAGTCGATTTTCTCCAAAACTTTCCCTCGCTCCGCTTCGTTGGGTTCACCGCTGCGGATGAAAACCAGTCCGGTAGCACGCAGCCAGTTGATCTTCTGATGTGTGGTGAGTTCGTCCCAGGCGATCGCGCCGAGTATTTCCAGCGCCAGCTCCCGGTGTTTGTTTCCATCCACACGAGCCATTGCCATCGTACCGTGGATGCGCGCCCAGACCGATTTCTGGTCAGCGATTTTGGTTGCCCAGCTTTTGTCAGGAAAACGCTCGAGCGCGGCGCGCGCCATGAACCGCAGTGTCCTTTGCTCCGAGCCAAGATGTTCCAGAATAAGCTCCTCGTTCGCATTTTCCGGATTGCGGATATAGTCCGCGAGCTTATCGCGGACTTCATCCTCGGCAGGCCTCGCGGGCTGGGGGGCGGTGGACTCACTGCCAGTGTAAACCATGCGCCAGAGATTCGATTCACCGCGGCGGCCTCCCGTCGCAAAGTACATTGCACCGTCGTGTCCGATGACGCCATCCGTGACCGGAAGACCCGCACCGGCGATAAACTCCTCCTTGGTGGCTTTGAACGATGCACCGTCCGCCTCCAAATGGATCGCGTAAATGGTCGCGAAGCTGCCCAGTCGAACGCATAGATCGCCTGCTGGTATTTCGCGGGAGCCTTGAAACCCCGGCCGGACATCACGCCGGTTGGAGAACCCGGGCCGATGTTCAATAGAGGTGCCATGCTGTCCTCGTAATACTCAGGCCATTTCCCGGTGCCATTGCGCCAACCCAGCTCCGTGCCCGGAACGATGTGGCAGATGCGGGTCGGGCGGTACCATGGCATCCCGAAGTCCCATTCCATATCGGCATCATAGGAGATGAGTTCCCCGCTATCGTGGAAGGCGATTCCGTAAGTGTTGCGGTTGCCGATGGCTACGAGCTCCCAGTTCGAGCCATCCGGCTTGAAGCGTGCTACCCAACCAGCCGGAGCCATGATGTTCGCGGCATGGCCTTTTCCGTCCGGATTTTTCGGGAGAAGCTGGCTCCTTCCAAACACTGGCCGGAAAAGAGTCGGTAACATCGGGCAACCCAGCCATATTTCCAGAAACCATGTACACCCATTCCTGATCGGGGGACATGATCATCGAGTGGATGCCGTGCTCACCGCCTGTTTTGATTGGCATCACCAGCTTTGGCTCCGCCCAGCCATCCTCCTCCTCGGTGACCATCCAGACGCCACGCTCAACGGGGTACACCGTCGAAGTTTCGTTTACCGAAATATACAGAACGCCTTCGTGCCACAGAAGTCCGTGCGCCCCACCCACCGGAACATCCAGGGGTTCCACTCGGGTATCCCCGCCCTCGATGGGCGGGACGGTGACGCGGTAGAGCTGTCCATACTGATCGGATGTGATTAGGCGTCCTTCGCCATCCACTGTCATGGCCACCCAGGAACCTTCTTCCTTGGTGACCTCGTGGATGTGTTCCAGCCTGAAGCCATCCGCCACCTTGTAATTTTTCGTCTCATCGGTAACCTCTGTCAAGCCGGCCTGACCCAATAGAAACGCACCAGACAACAACTTCACTCCAAGGTTTCTCATCGGTGCGGATACAACGGGCAGACGCACTTTCCTTCACCCAAAATCCAGAATTACGCAGAAATCCATGAATCTTCCATCTCCTGATAAAATCTCCGGCTTGGAAAAGCGGATGGCGGATCTGGGCATCCTGAACGCGGATCTTCAGGAGAAATTCGTGCGTGGCTCCGGCGCCGGTGGGCAGAAAATCAACAAAACCTCCAACTGCGTATTTCTGAAGCACGAACCGAGCGGAATCGCGATCAAATGCCAGGTGGAACGCTCCCGCGAAATGAACCGCTTTCTTGCCCGCCGCGAACTCTGCGATCAAATGGATGCGATAGCCAATGGCAAGGCAACCGCCAAGAACCAGGCCATCGAAAAAATGCGACGCCAAAAACGCAGGCGATCCCGCCGCTCCAAGCAGCGCTCGGTCGCGGACAAGCGGAAGCTCTCTCTTAAAAAATCCCTCAGAAAACCGCCGACGGAATAGCCGCCGCGAAGAAGCCCCTCCGCGGAAGTCGCGAAAGGGTCTCACAGAAACATGACTCAGGCCATCTTCACATCCACCCACTGCTTGGTCTTCGCGGACTCAAGAACGGCGTCGCAGACGTATTGTGTGCCGAGCGCGTGGCGGAAGTCCGGGTAGCGCTTTTCGGCGGACGGATCGTCGAGCGATTTGAAGAACTCGGCCAGCGCGTGGGTGAAAGAGTGCTCGTAGCCGAGGCAGAGGCCCGGAACCCACCAGTTGCCCGCGTAGGGGTGGTCGCCATCGGAGCAATGGATGCTGCTCCAGCCACGGCGGTCGCCAGGGACGGCATGATCGAAGTAGTCGAGGCGGTTCAGGTCGTGCAGATCCCATGCGAGGGACTTGTGCTCGCCGTTGATCTCGAAGGTATTGAGCGCCTTGTGCCCACGCGCGTAGCGGGTGGACTCGAAAATCGCGAGGGAACCGTTTTCGAAGCGGCAAAGGAAAGCGCAGGCGTCGTCGATAGTGACGGGATGCTTCTCGCCTGTCTCGGTGTGGACGCGCTCCTTAATGAATGTTTCGGTCATCGCCGAAACCGAAACGATCTCGCCGTTGATCCAGCGGGCGGTATCGATGCAGTGGGCGAGGAGGTCGCCGGTGACACCGGAGCCTGCGGCAGCCGCATCAAGACGCCATAGACCGGCGCCGCCTTGCGGGAGTTCTTCGGAAATCGTCCAGTCCTGGAGGAAGTTCGCACGGTAGTGGAACACACGGCCAAGCTCGCCGGCACCGACGATATTTTTTGCGAGGCTCACAGCCGGGAGGAAACGGTAGTTATACCAGACGAGGTTTGGCAGGCCGGATTTTTCCACAGCTTCGACCATCTTTTCACCCTCCGCACCGTCGAGGGCGAGGGGTTTTTCACAGAGGATCATCTTGCCGTTTTTGATGCACTCGAGGGCGATCTCCGCGTGGGAGTTGTTCGGGGTGCAGATGTCGATGGCATCGATGTCATCGCGCTTGACCAACTCGCGCCAATCGGTCTCGTAGGACGCGTAGCCCCATTTTTCAGCGAAGGCTTTGACCTTTTCCTCATCACGTCCGCAGACGGCCTGACGGACGGGGACGTGTTGGGTATCGAAAAAGTGGTCGAGCTGGGAATAGGCGTTCGAGTGGGTGCGACCCATGAAGCCGTAGCCGATGAGTCCGATGCGGATTTCTTTTTTCTTAGACATGATGTTTTGGTGGTTTTGGATTAAAATGCTTTACTTGCGCATCATCTGATGCAGATTTTGATGCAATGAGGACAACAATCACATTGGATGACAAATTAATGGCGCAAGCCATGGAGTATTCCGGCATTACCGAAAAGTCGAAATTGGTGGCGCATGCTTTGAAAGAGTTGGTCAGACGTGAGGTCACGGATCGGTTTTTGGCGTTGGAAGGGACGATGCCGGACTTGGAGTATCCCGGAAGAGGCCCCCGTGTCGGCAGGGAACCGATCCAAAGCTCCATGTTGAACGATTCCGATGATTGACCATAGCTCGAAAGTACTGGTGGACACCAATGTCTGGATCGATTTTCTGAACGTTCCAGAGTTCGGACTGAGGAAACTCATCAAGCAGGATCGGGTGATCACCTGCCCCTGCGTGATCGGCGAAATCATGGTGGGAAGCCCGAAGCACCGCCATATGATCAGGAAATTTCTGGAGATGCTTCCTTTTGCGGCGGAAGCAACTTTGGAAGAAAGCCTTAACCTATTGGAAACCCGGAAACTATACGGGCGCGGACTACAGTGGAACGATGTGATTCTTCTGGCAGGGGCAAAACTCAGTTCAGCAAAACTCTGGACACGGGACAAGCGGCTGGCCACCGCTGCCCGTGACTTCGGCGTGAGTTGGAATGAGGAATAAGCGTATTTCATCCGGGTTGCCGGCCAGTTTTTCCACTAGACCGCCTGATCGACTTCGATCATTTTGCCGAGGATGGTTTCCCAGGTTTTCGGGTCTTCGAGGACGGAGTTGTCGAACATGCAACCATCCCAACAGATGTGCCTGATGCCGCGTGCCTCGTGATCCTTGAGCCAGTAGGTGGAGCATTTCGCGATATCGATCTTGCCGTTCGGATCGTCCGCAAGGCAGTGGCGACCGGTCTTGTCGTGAGAGCCGGTGCCGTGAACGGAGCCGTCGTTTTGCGCCACATGAAAGTCGATGGTCCAAGGGCGGAGGGCGTCGGTCATTTTCTCGTAGGCTGCCCAGAATTCCTCGTCGGAGTAGCCTTCGTTGAGCAGCTTGGATTCCGGGGCGTTGTAGCCGAGGAGGTAGAGGTAGGAGTGGGCGAGATCGGCCTGGAAACCGACGGTCTCGGGCATCCCGATGGATTCAAGGGTCTGCGCCATGATCTCCCATGACTGCATGCCGCCCCAGCAGATTTCACCTTCGGCGGCGAGCCGCTCACCACTGTCGGCGGCGATTTTCCCTGCCTCTTTGATCGTTTCCACGAGCTTCTTATTGTTTCCGGCAGGGTCTTTCGCCCAATCCTCGACACCACCTGCGGTATCGATACGGATCAGGCCGTATTCGCGGACGCCGTGCTCGTTGAAAATTTTCGCGATGCGGCAGGCTTTCGTGATCGCGAGGAGATAATTTTTCCTGTCCTCCTCGGAGCCGAAAGCAGAACCGCCAACCGTTCCCGGCCATACCGGGGCAACCAGCGAGCCTACTTTGAGATTCTTCGAGGCGATGAGATCCGCCATCTTCCGCAGATCCGATTCCGAGGCATCCGGATCGGTGTGCGGATGGAAAAGGAAGGAGTCGATCCCGTCGAATTTCCTACCGTTCACCTCGGCGGCTACGGTGAGGTCGAGCATGTGCTCGAGGGAGATCGGAGGATGGTCGGTGCCTGGCTCCTTGCCGACAAGGCCGGGCCACATTGCGTTGTGTAGTTTTAATGAACTCATGGGTCTGGAGGGGATTTTTCCCGTCTCACCCGCCGGATGTCAAACAACTAAAGAAATACCGGAACAAACGGAAGGAAACCCAGCTTTCATCCAGCCCGTTACTTCCAGAGGAGCGCCACGCGATCCACCCGCACATCGGTGCGTCTTGGCTTGAGGACTTCCTTCTCCAATGCCAGCGAGGTGGGATCAAAGGTCTCGGCGATTTCAGCCAGTTCGCTTTCCATGGCGGCGCGAATTGCTTCGAGTTCTTCCTCCACGTCTTGCACCCGTGCCTCGGCGTTCGCCACATCCCTGTGCTGCTTGTAGGCCGAGGTAGCCTTGGTTACGGAGCTTCCGCTTGTCGCGCGTCCCAGGCCACTCATGCCGGTTTTTCTGCCGAAAATGGCTTTCAGCAAGCCTCCGAGGACGGAGATCCCCGCGTTCATTTTCGCGGAGGTGGCCTCGGCTTCCTCCTTGGCGAGTCTGGCCTCCGCCGTGCGCAGCCGGCTCTCCATGGTCTTTACCTTTTTTGCCGCCGCATCGCGGACTTTATCCGCGGCCTCGTCCCGTTTCTCCTTGGCTTCATGGGTGATCCTCACTCGAAAATCCGCTTCGCTCTCGCCGATCCCCCCCCACGCATCCAGCAACGGACATGCCCAGATCTCTTCCCGCTCATCGCGGTAAAGATCTTCCTCGAAATCACTTTCCGGCGCTTTGTAATTTTTCGCGTTCATCGCGTAGCCCGGCAAATCTCCGAAGGACATTCCGTTTTCCGGGTCTTGCCTCAGGGTATCCACATCCACAGTCCCGGTCGCATCCCAGTCGATGCCGTTTTCGAGAAGCGGGTTCACCCTCACAATTTTCCGGTTGCCTTCTATGTTCCCCTTCGAGTGGACGAAGTGAACGGTTGCCTCCCGCAGGAGGTGCGGCCTGTAGCTTTCGTTTTCCGTTTCCGCGAAGAGTTCGATCACGCCGGTGCCCACAACGGGTCTTGCGGAGGAGACGCTTTTCGCCGCCCTCGCCATCGGATTGTCGGAAACGGCCTCTGCTTTTTCAGTGATGAACGCGGCGCGCTTCGGATCCATCAGTCCCTTGATCTGCCCGCGTGCCAGCGGCCCGGTCAGGTAGCTCATGACCCAGCGTACGTGGAATAGCACGGGAGCGTCCTCGTGGACGTTGTTCATCAGGAAAACGCGGTTGCCCAGACCGGAGAGCAAGACTTCCATTTCTTTCCGGTTGAACTGCGCGTTCTGGGATCCGGCCGCGCCTTCCAACCCGTCCAGCACCCGCATCTTGTCGCGCTCGGTCTGGAGCCTTCCGAGAAACCAGGTCCCGATATTGGATAGCGCCTTGTAGTCCAGATCCACCGGATTTTGCGTAGCCAGCAGGCAGCCGAGACCGAACGCGCGCCCTTGTTTCAGCATGGTCATCATCGGGCGCTTGGAGGGCGGGTTCGCAGTCGGCGGGAGGTAGCCGTAAATTTCATCCATGTAGAGAAGCGCGCGTAAAGAGGTGGTTCCCCGCTGCGTCCGCATCCAGCCGAGCATCTGGTTGAGCAACAGGCTCACGAAGAACATGCGTTCGGTATCGTTCAGATGCGCGATGGAGAAAATGGAGATGCGCGGCTTGCCGTCATCTCGGTGAAGCATTTTCGCAACATCCAGAGGCGCGCCCTCCAGCCAGGTGGAGAAGCCCGGCGATGCCAGCAGCCCGTTGAACTTCATCGCCAGCGCCTGACGGGACTTTTCCGGATAGAAACTCTCCAGGTCGATCACCCCGACCTTTCCGAAGTTCGGCCTCTGGATCTGGCGGATCAGTTTTTCCAAATCCAGTCCCCTGCCCTCCGTCCACTCGCCTTGGAATATCGCTCCCAGCAACACCGCCTCCGGACTCTGCGTCCCGTCCACCGACACACCCACCAGCGAGAGCAAACTCTCCACCGTACTACTGATCCTGTCCCCAAAAATCTCCCCGTCCTCCATCACCTCCGCGGGCGGGGCGTCCAGCGAGCTGAGAATGGATACCGGGATGCCCGAGTTGCTCCCCGGCGTGAAGACATTGATGTCCACCTTCTCCCTGAACTGCGAGATCCGCTCCGGGCTTTGCCCCCATTCGGCCAGACCGTTTTTCCACATCGCCGCCGTTTTCTCAGCGTGTTCTCGCACGGAAATCCCCTTCTTGGCCGCGTCGTCCGCATTCACCCACGGCTCCAACCTTTTCCCATCGAGTTCGGGAAACGTCAGCAGCAGGTTGGAGATATCCCCCTTGGGATCGATGACAATGGCCGGGACGTTGTCCATCGCAGCCTCTTCCAGCAGGGCGATGCAGAGCCCGGTCTTCCCGGAGCCGGTCATCCCCAGCACCACCCCGTGCGTGACGAGATCCTTGGAATCGTAGAGCACGAGATCGTCGGTGACCGTTTGCCCCTCGGGTTCGTATTCCCTGCCAAGATAGAATTTTCCCAACTTCTCGTAATCGCCCGCTTCGATGCTCATCCTGGGTTAACTTTGGCCAAACCCCAAAATATCCGCCAGATTTTTCGCGCCACGGGTTGCGGGAAAAGCCTTGCCATTCTCCCGTCCCGGCCTATAGCCCGGTGGCAGACGGCCAAACGCGCCGTCAGTGGCCGCCCTTGCGGCTCCGCTTTTTCCGGTCTTCATCGATGAAGGATTGAAAGAGGTTCACACCACCCCCTCATCGACACCGCCAGCCGCCGATACCCGGTAGAGGCCGGCACACCGAAAAAAGATATGACCGCAACATTTGAAGCGATGGCTCTTGCCGCGCCCTTGAAACAAGTTCTCGCAGAACTCGACTACACAATCCCCTCGCCCGTGCAGGCGCAGGCGATCCCACTCCTTCTCGAAGGCCGCGATCTCCTTGGCTGTGCCCAGACCGGCACCGGGAAAACCGCTTCCTTCGCACTCCCCGTCCTGCACGCCCTTCACACGGATCAGAAGCGGGTTCCCTCCAGGCAGTGCCGCTGCCTCGTGCTCGCCCCCACCCGTGAGCTGGCCATCCAGGTGGGAAAATCCTTTAACACCTACGGGCAGAAAATCCGTTTCAGCCAGACACTCATTTACGGTGGCGTGGGCCAGAATCCGCAGGTATCCGCCATGCGGAAAGGTGTGGATGTCCTCGTCGCCTGCCCCGGTCGTTTGCTCGACCTGATCGAGCAAGGCCACGTCGATCTCTCCGGAGTCGAGTTCCTCGTGCTCGACGAGGTGGACCGCATGCTGGACATGGGATTCCTCCGCGATGTGAAAAAGATCCTCGCCCTCGTCCCGAAGAAAAAGCAGTCGCTTTTCTTCTCCGCCACCCTCGCGCCGAACATCGTTTCCCTCGCCCAGACCATCCTGCACGACCCTGCCCGCGTGACTATCACGCCAGAAGTCACCACCGCCGAACGCATCGACCAGAAGCTCTGCTTCGTGGATCGCGGGAACAAAATGTATCTCCTTCAGGAGCTTTTGGAAAAACAGAGCCACGCGAAGGAAGCCAACCTCACCATCGTTTTCGGGCGCACCAAACACGGCTCCAACAAGATCGCCAAGGCACTGACAGAGGCAGGATTCGAAGCGGAGGCCATCCACGGAAACAAATCACAGGCGCAGCGCGAGCGCGCCCTCGCGAAATTCAAGCGCGGTGAGATTCCAGTTCTGGTCGCGACCGATGTCGCAGCCCGCGGAGTCGATGTGAAAGACGTCGGGCTCGTCGTGAACTACGATCTTCCGAACGAACCGGAAGCCTACGTTCACCGCATCGGCCGCACGGGTCGTGCCGGAGCAGCCGGTCTTGCCGTTTCTTTCTGCGCGGATGACGAGATCGATTTTCTCCGGGATATCGAAAAAGTCATCAAACAACCCATCCCCCGCGATACCGACCAGCAGTGGCACAGCGAGGCGCTCGTCGAAAAACACCGCTCCGGCTACAAGCCCCCCAAGGTCAAGCAAGGCGGCGGTGGTGGTGGCCGCGGCAGACAGGGCGGTGGTGGTGGAGGCGGCGGACGTCGCCAGGGTGGAGGTGGAAACGGCTCTTCCAACCAGGGTGGAGGCAGCCGCACCAGCGGTGCCGCCCGGCGGAGGACACGCTCAGGCTCGGGCGGCGGCAGAAGCCGCTACTCCGCCTAGGTTCGGCCTTTCAGAAGTTCCTCCCACCAGTCCCGGTTCCGGATATACCACTCGATGGTCTCCCGGAATCCTTCCGGGCTTTTCCGTGACGGACTCCATCCGAGTTCGGCTCTGATTTTCGTGGAGTCGGGAGAGTAACGGAAATCATGCCCCTTGCGATCGGCGACGAACCGGATCTCCGGGCGGATATCCGCGACCCGCCCGATGATCTCGCAAAACGTTTTCACGAGATCGATGTTCCTCCATTCGTCGCTTCCTCCGATCACATAGGTTTCTGCCGGTTTTCCGCTGGCGGCGACCAACATCAGGGCATCGCAATGATCCTCCACATGCAGCCAGTCCCGAACCTGAAGGCCGCTTCCATAGACCGGAACCGGGATTCCCCGCAGAGCGTTCGTGACGATCACGGGGATGAGTTTTTCCGGAAACTGGAAGGAGCCGTAATTGTTCGAGCAGTTTGTGACGATGGAGGGAAGGCCGTATGTATTCCCCCATGATCTCACGGCGTGGTCGCTGGCCGCCTTGCTGGCGGAGTAGGGAGAGCCGGGGGCGTAGGGCGAGGTCTCATCGAAGCTCTCCCCTTCCCCGGCGGAGCCGAAGACCTCGTCGGTGGAGGTGTGGATGAAGCGAAAATCCGGCTTCCGCGTTTCCGGCATGCATTCCCAGTAAGAAGTCGCCGCGCGCAACAGGCTGACCGTTCCCATTACGTTGGTTTGGAAAAAACGGGACGGCCGTCAATCGAGCGATCCACGTGTGTCTCTGCCGCGAGATGAAAAATCCAATCGGGTTGGAAGCTTGAAAGGGCTTCGGAGATCGTGCTTTCGTCACACACGTCGGCTTTGAGAAACTTGTGCTCCGGGTGATCCGCGCAGGCTGCCAGCGAGTCGAGGTTTCCCGCGTAGGTGAGGGCGTCCACGGTGAGAACGGCGTGGCCTGCCTGGAGAAGCTTCTTCACCAGGTGGGAGCCGATGAAGCCCGCGCCCCCGGTGACGACCACCCGCTTTGGCTGGAAGGACGCGCTCATTTTGCAAGTTCCCGCCCGAGAGCTTCCTCCATCGCCGTTTCCACCAGCCTGGCCGCTGCGGCTTCGGTTGCGGAATCGAGTTTCTGGACGGCGGCTTTCAGGGTATTTGCGGAACCGCCCTCCATCGCGGCGATGACGGCGGCGAGTGATTCCTCCACTTCATCCCGTTCGCTTTGCTCGACGAGATTCCGGGAGAGAATCATTTGAACGGCCGGAACCAGTTCCTCCGCCTTGAACTTCGCCTCGGTGAAAATCCGCTCGGACATGTCCTCGAAAGCGTGCTCCACGGAGGAACTGACCATTTCCTCGACCGCCGCGTCATCGACGTTCACGGCGGAGCTTTCGATGTTCACGATCACGTCCTTTCCCGTCGCCGTGTCCCTGGCGAGCACTTCGAGAATGCCGTCCGCGTCGATTTTGAACTGCACGCCGACGCGCGCCTGTCCCTTGGGAAGTTTTTCCATCGCCACCTCGAATTTGCCGAGTTCCCAGTTGTCCCGCGCCATTTCGCGTTCTCCCTGGAGGACGCGGACGCCCATCTTTTCCTGGCTGTCGGCGGCGTTCGTAAACATCTCGCCGGCCTTGCAGGGAATGGTGGTGTTGCGGGGGATGAGGACGTTCATCAGGCCGCCAAAAGTCTCGATCCCGAGGCTCAGCGGAGTGACGTCGAGCAAAACCATTTTGCGCATCGCGCCGCTCATGACCCCGGCCTGGATGGTGGCGCCGAGGGCGATGGCCTCGTCAGGATGCTGGGTGAGATCGACCTCCTTTTCAAAAAATGCGGCAACCGCGTCCCGAACCGCGGGCATGCGGGTGCTCCCTCCAACGAGGACCACGGCATCGAGATCCTTCACGGAAAGTCCGCTGTCTATCATGGCACGCTTGCAGCACGCTATCGTTCTCGCGATCCAGTCTTTGGTGAGCGAGTCGAGTTCCGCGCGGGTGACGGTTTTCTCAAAACTACTAGATCCATCGTAGAACGGAACGCGGACGGTATATGAGTCGGAAGCGGAAAGCCCGCGTTTCGCTTTTTCCGCCTGGTCGAGAAAGAGTTGCTCTTTCCCTTCCGGAACTTCTTCGAGGATGTGGGACAGGAGCAGCCGATCCACATCATCGCCGCCGAGGCGGGTGTCCCCGTGTGTGGCGAGAACCTGGAAAACGCCGTTCTCCATTTCCAGAACCGTGAGATCGAACGTCCCTCCTCCGAGGTCATACACGGCGACCCGCGCCCTGTCCTTGAGCTTGTCGAGACCGTAGGCGAGCGCGGCGGCGGTCGGCTCGTTGAGGATCCGAACCACCTCCAGCCCGGCAAGTTCCCCTGCCCGTTTGGTCGCGGCGCGTTGCGCGTCGTTGAAATAGGCGGGGACGGTGATCACCGCCTTGGAGACCTCGCGTTCCAGTCGCCATTCCGCGACCCGCTTCAAATCCTTGAGAATTTCCGCGCTGACATCTTCCGGAGATTTTCCCAGGCCGACCAGAACCGGATCGGAAACGGAGTCCGCGCCGATCTGTCGCTTCACGCTGGTCACGACGCGCCGGGGATCCGTCGAGCGCCTGCGGAGGGCTTTGTTGCCTACCTCCACCTCCCCGTTTTGCCCATACCAGACGGCGCTGGGCATGATGCGGTTCCCATCCTCATCCGCGAGGAGTATGGGGAAACCGGAGTCCACCACGCCCACCGCGGAGTGCGTGGTGCCGAGATCGATGCCGAGTATGGTCTCCAAGACTAGGGAATCCGGAAGATGTTTCCGTTCGACGGATCCTTGGCAAGCTGCCCGGAGCGGAAGCCTTCCACATCGATGACATTGTAGGGCGAATAGGGGCTGATCACGCGGTCGGGATTGTCGGTGCGCTCGGCGACGGGATACTGGTCGCGGGTGGGCTGGCGCTGAGGCTCCGGGCGGTAGTCGCCGCGCACATCACGCCCGTCGTAACGGTCGTCCTGGATGCCGCCGCGGTCATTGTAGCGGCTGTCCGGCTGGTTGTAGCGGCCGTCGTTGCGCTGATCGTAGCCATCGCGGCGCGGAGGCCCTGGCCGGGTGGATAAACGGGCATCGGTTCACAGGATACCACGAGAAGCGCGGCGCCAAGTGCGGTGGTGAGTTGGAGTCTGGTCATGGGGTCTGGGACGTGGTTCGGGGAAAATCTATTCGGTTCAACGCCTGCCCGCCAGCAGGTATTTGGAAAGAATAGCCAGTTTTTTCGCTTTTGAAACAGAATAACGCCGGTCGAAAACCCGGAATTTTCCCCTCCGCATTTTCGCGAGGAGACAGCGGTATGTCTCCGCCATGATGCGTGCCGGGACGAGGGCGGCGCGGTCGGCCTCCGGGATCAGCTTCTCCGCCTCCTCGAAGAGATGCTCCGCCCGCTCCGACTCGTATTGCATCACCGCAAGAAAGCGCCCGTCATATACTTTTCCGATGAGATCGCGTTCGGAATACTGGAAGCGGATCAGGTCGTTGACCGGGAGGTAGATCCGCCCGCCGTTGGCAAGATCCTCGCCCACGTCGCGGAGTATGTTGGTAAGCTGGAGGGCGTTTCCGAGAGCGATCGCATATCTGTCGGAGTCCTCGTGCACGCAGCCGAAAAGCCTGGTGCAGACCAGCCCGACCACACCTGCGACTTTCCTGTTGTAGCCGGTGAGTTCATTCCATCCCTGGAAACGCTGGACTTCCAGATCCATGCGGCAGCCGTCGATGATCTCAAGCATCCACTCTTCGGGGATGCCACGCCTGTTCATCATTTCGCGGACTTCGGTGCCCAGGGTATCACCCTCCGGGAAACCATCCCGTAACCCGTCCTCCCAGCGGGCGAGGCCATCCCGCCGTTCCGATTTCGGGATGCCAGGATCGTCGGCGAGATCGTCCACCGAGCGGCAGAACGCATAGAAGATGACGATGTCCTCGCGCTTTTCCTTCGGCAGGATTTTCAGCGCGAAGGCCAGGTTGGATTTCGCCTTCCGGGTGATCTCAGATGCGGAAGACACGGCCTGTCACCTGATGAAACCCCAGTGCCCGGTGGTGATCGGCCAGAGGGAAAAAAGTGCGGGGCCGACCAGGTTGTATTCCTTCACCGTTCCCCAGTAGCGGGAGTCGAGGGAGTTGGCCGTGTTGTCACCCATGGCGACGTATTCGCGCATGCCCGGTTTGGCGTTTTCCCCTTTCAGCCGGAGGATATCCCCGGGATCCTGGAGGTAGATGCGGTGGGTGTCGCTGGGATCATTGCTACGGCGGGCGAGAATGTATCCGGGATGATCCGGTTTGAAGGGCGGGAGGCCTTCCGCCACTTTTCTTATGCCCGGTTCCTTGGGAAGTTTCCCGTTCACCAGAAGATTGGGAGTCCGGATGGCAAGCTCGTCGCCAGGCACGCCGACCAGGCGCTTGATGTAGTGGGAGCCACCACCCTGCGGACCGCTGCGCTCCTTGATGCCCTTGATTCCGAGTGTTTCAAAAACGAAGACCTCCCCGCGTTCCGGTTTGCGAAAATGGTAGGAGAACTTGTCCACCAGGACGAGGTCGCCGGAATCGATGGCTCCTTCCACGATGACGGTGCCCGCTTTCAAAATACCTTTGTTCTGACTGGCGGCATTGATGGCGGCTTGGAGACCGATCTCCGAGGAGGGGCCGGCAGGCGCAGGAAGGCGCAGCGGCTTCGAATCGAGAAAGTGCATCTCCCCGCGGCTGAAGAAGTGCATCCATTGGGTATCCCGGATGTCCGCTCCGCCCTTCGGCGTGACTGCTATTCGCCTGTCCCTGTCGTTCACCAGCTTCACGTAGCTCCGGCCTTTCAGGACGTATTCAATCATCCGTTTAGGAAACGACGGCCAGTCCTCTTTCTTGATCGGCGTTCCAACGATCCCGTTCAGAGTCGGCTGCATGGAGCCGGTGGGGATGCGGAAAGGCTGCAAATAATAGGCACGCAGACCGAGCGCGATCACGATGGCCACGAACATCACCTCCACGTTTTCCTGGAACCAGTCCTGGGGTTTCTCGCGCGGAAGGGAGTTTTCGCAAGTCGCGCGGAGTTGCTTGGATGCCTCTTCGGTTTTCGCGCGGTCGTTCGCCTTGACCGCATCGAGAAGATCCTTCCGGCGTGATTCGATTTCCGCGATCCTATCCTCGCTTAGAAGATCCCTCTTGTAGTTGACGAATTTCCTTCCGCCCTTTGCCAGAATTCTGGCGTTCTTTTTCCAAGCAGCCGTGAACATGTGGGCGAACTCTGCACGCCACATGGCCGGCCTGCAAGCCCGCTCTCGATCCCCCGCCGGGAAGCTTTGCGGAATAAACCCTCCTCCAAATCCTCTTGTTCCGGGCACGCCGTCTGCACATACAAACAGGGGCAAAAGCTCCGTCCTCCCCAGATCCATGATATCCTTCCTCAAGAAATACACCCACTGGCTTCACGGAAAATGGCCTGCCGGAGATGTTGAAAAAGCTCCTGACGTGAACGACGACGGCACCTGCAACGTCCCGGGAATCCGCGTGGTGGGCGATCTGACAGGAGTGCCTCTCCTGAAATTTTCCGCCGACACCGGGGCGAGAGCCGTCCAGGCGATTCTCGACGAGGAGGATTTCGAAAAAGGCGGGGACACCCTCGACCTCGCCATCATCGGAGCCGGTGTATCGGGTATCTCCGCAGCCATCGAGGCCTCCAAAGCGGGACTGACTTACAAAATCTTCGAGTCCGCCGAGGCCTTCTCCACCATCCGGAATTTCCCCCGGAAAAAACCAATCTACACCTACCCGACCGACATGACCCCCGCCGGGGAAATGCGTTTCGAATCCGATGTGAAAGAGGATCTCGTCACGGAACTTGAGAAACAACAGCAGGAGCACGGGATCGAAACCACCGAGGCTGCGGTCGAAGAAAATTTCCCGCTCGGATGGTGTTCTCAAAATCCACACCGAAGGCCGAACCCTTCACCGCGAAGCGCGTGATCATCGCCATCGGCCAGACCGGGAATTTCCGGAAACTCAACGTCCCGGGCGAGGGTCTGGAAAAGGTTTCCAACCGTCTCATCGACCCCTCGAAATTCGATGGCAAGCGGGTCATGGTCGTCGGTGGCGGCGACTCCGCGATGGAGGCCGCCATCTCCCTCGCCGAGGAGGGCGCGACGGTCGATCTTTCCTACCGAAAAAAGGAATTTTCCCGACCCAAAGCGGAAAACGTGGAAAAGCTAAAAGACCTGGAATCCAGCGAAAAGGTCACCCTCCACATGGGGACCAATGTCCAGGACATCGAGGAGAACGAGGTCACGCTGTGCGGCGAGGACGGCGGAGGACAAGGTTCTGGAAAACGATTATGTGTTCACCCTGATCGGTCGCGAGGCACCTCTCGATTTTTTCCGGAAATCGGGCATCCGCGTTACCGGCGACCGTGGCGCGAGGTGGTGGCTCACGCTCATCGGCTTCGGACTGCTGATGGTATTTCTTTACCATCTCAAGGCATACGTCGATTTCCTCGGGATCAAGAACACGAACCTCTGGCCGATTTTCCAGAAAAACGGCTGGTTCCCTTTCAACATCCCGGTCATCGGTGGAGAAAACGGAATTGTCCGCACCACCCTGGACACGGCAGCGAACGATCCCGGCTTCGTCTTCGCGCTTATCTACACCGCAGTCATCGTCATCTTCGGCATCCGCCGGATCAGGCGCAGGAAAACACCCTACGTGAAACTCCAGACCACCACTCTCGCCGCTTTCCAGGTCGTCCCGCTTTTCCTTCTCCCCTACATCCTTTTCCCATGGATGGGTGCGAACGGAGCCTTCACCAGCGGTGGCTTCGGCGAGTGGTTCGGAATGACTTTCCTCAGCAACGGCCCCGGCACGGAGCCAAAGGAATACTGGCGCGCCTTCGGATTCATCCTCGCCTGGCCGCTTTTCATCTACAACATTTTCACCGAAGCCCCGCTCTGGGGCTGGCTCATCCTCGGCTTCATCCAGACATTCGTCATCATCCCGCTCATCGTCTGGCGCTGGGGGAAAGGCGCTTACTGCGGTTGGATTTGCTCCTGCGGCGCCATGGCCGAAACCCTCGGCGACCAGCACCGCCACAAAATGCCGCACGGCCCGAAGTGGAACAAACTCAACATGATCGGCCAGGGCATCCTCGCCATCGCCCTCGTCATCCTCGTCCTGCGCATCGTCGGCTGGGTCTTTCCCGCCACCGGCATCAACGGGATCGTCATGGGACTTTCCGAGAAATACTCGCCGTTTTCCTACAAATACATGATCGATCTCTGGCTCGCCGGAGCCATCGGTTACGGCCTGTATTTCCACTTTTCAGGCCGCGTCTGGTGCCGCTTCGCCTGCCCGCTGGCCGCACTGATGCACATCTACGCCCGCTTCACCCGTTTCCGCATCTTCGCGGACAAGGAAAAGTGCATCTCCTGCAACGTCTGCACCACCGTCTGCCACCAGGGTATCGATGTCATGGCCTTCGCCAACAAGGGAAAACCCATGGAAGACCCCCAATGCGTCCGCTGCTCCGCCTGCGTCCAATCCTGCCCGACAGGCGTCCTCAATTTCGGCCACTTCGACAGCAACGAGAAACCCGTCTTCGATACCCTCCCCGCGTCCCTCGTCCAGCTTGCGGAAAGACGGAAAGCAAAGTAAGGACGCTCGCGGACATTCCTGTCCTGACGAACTCATCCCTGGCGTTCAGTTTCTTCATGCTCTCCGCCCTAGCCTTCGCCCTCTACCTAGCCGCCAGCCTGGGCCTTCTCCTCTACGGACTGAACTGCTACGTCCTCCTCGTCCTGTTTGGCAAAAAATCCAAGGAAACCCGCGCCCGCCAGCTCCAATCCGAGCAGGAATGGGAAAAGAAACACCCGCCTGGCGATTTTTCAAACCTCCCCAAAGTCACCACCCAACTCCCCCTCTACAACGAATACAACGTCGCCGAACGCGCCATCCGCGCCATCGCCGCCTTCGACTACCCGCCACACCTCCACCAGATCCAAGTCCTCGACGATTCCAACGACGAGACCCGCGCCCTCGTCGATTCCGTAGCCGATGAGCTCCGGGAAAAAGGGCTGTGGATCGATGTCGTCCGCCGCGAGAAACGCCATGGCTACAAAGCGGGCGCACTCTCCGACGCCATGCCGACCGCCCACGGTGAATTCATCGCCATTTTCGACAGCGATTTCGTCCCGGAACCCGATTTTCTAAAAAGCCTGCTCCCCCACTTTTCCGACGAGAAAACCGGCCTCGTCCAGGCTCGCTGGGCGCACCTCAACCGCAAGGCCTCCCTCCTCACCCGCGCCCAATCCGTCGGCATCGACGGGCACTTCGCCATCGAACAAACCGCCCGCTCGGCAAACCACCTTTTCCTGAACTTCAACGGCACCGCAGGCATCTGGCGACGCACCGCCATCGAAGACGCCGGCGGCTGGACGGCCGACACCCTCACCGAGGATCTCGACCTCTCCTACCGCGCCCAACTCAGAGGCTGGCACCTCGAATACGTCCCGCACGTCACCGCACCCGCCGAACTCCCCGAAACCTACTCCGCCTTCAAAAGCCAACAATTCCGCTGGGCGAAAGGTTCCATCCAGACGGCGATGAAACTCCTTCCGGAAATTTTCCGATCCGACCGCCCGTTCTTCGCCAAGCTCCAGTCGGTCTTCCACCTCTGCCATTACTTCGCACATCCGCTGATGCTGGTTCTGGCTCTCCTTGCCCTGCCCGCGCTCCATTACCTGGGCGGCGAACTCCACCGCGTCTGGCTGATTGTTTTCGCCATCCCGCTCATCGCCTCCACCCTCGGCCCCACCGTTCTCTACACCATCAGCCAGCGGTACCTTTACCCGACGGATTGGAAATCCCGTGTGCTGCTCCTCCCTGCACTTGTCCTCGTAGGCTTCGGAATCTGCATCTCCAATACCCGCGCCGTCCTGGAGGCATTTCTCGGTATTAAATCCGGCTTCATCCGCACGCCCAAACGCGGTTCCAAAGTCGCCAAAAGCTACAACCCCGTGGCCAACATCATCCCGCTTCTTGAAATCTCCGCCGCCCTCTACTGCGCATTTTCCCTCTACACCTACGTCAGCAGCGGAAACTACGGCATAGCCCCGTTCCTCTTCCTCTACATCGCCGGCTTCGCGCTGGTCGGCGTCTCCAGCCTCCGCGAACAGATCCATGCCCGCCAATAACGGAGAGCCGCGCCTATGGCCGGCTTCGCCCCGCCCCATCGCGTGGGCGATCTGCCTAGCCCTGTCCCTCACTGCGTGCCTTTCCTGGTCATTCTTCCCCACCCTCGAAGCCTCCCCATTTCTCCGCGTCGCCCTCTTCGCAACTCTGGGCATTTCCATGCTCGGCCTCGTCTTCCTTTTCCCGGATACGACCGACCGAAAAGCCCGCCTCCTCATCCTCATTTCCGCGATCCTCATCCGCCTCGCCCTCTTACCCGCGCCCCTCTCGGATGATGTGAACCGCTATCTCTGGGAAGGCGAACTCGTCCTCTCCGGAGAAAATCCCTACTCCGCCCCCGCCGACGATCCCCGCTGGGAAGACCGCCGCGACGCCATCTGGGAAGGCATGAACCATCGCGATCGACCCACTGCCTATCCTCCGGGAATCCAATGGATCATGGCCGCCACCGCCGCGATCCACCCATCCCTTTTCAGCTTCAAAATTCTCGCCCTTCTCGGCGATCTAACAGTCCTCCTGCTCCTCTTCGCCCTCCTCCGGGAAAACTTCTCCCCATTCCGCTGGGCGGGATTTTACGCATTCAATCCGGCCGTCCTCATCGCCTTCGCCGCCGAAGGGCACTTCGACAGCCTCATGGTCGCGGCCATGCTTGCCGCCATCCTATTCAGAAAATTCCGCTGGTGCTGGGTCTTCCTCGCTGCCGCCATCCAGATCAAGCTGGTCTCCCTCATCCTCGTTCCTCTCTTTTTTATCCGGGAAAGGAACCGCGATTTGGAAATCGCGACTGCAACGGCTTCGGAGGTTTCGCGTAGTTCGCCGAGCAGGTCGCGATTTCTAAATCGCGGTTCCTTTCTCATCTTCACCACCGCCCTAATCCTCCCCTGCCTTCCGTTTCTTTCGGCACTACCCGAATGGTTCGCGGGCGTCCGCCAGTTCGCAGGCTCCGGCAGTTTCAACGCCCCGCTCTTCACCTTCCTTTCCCTCATCGGACTCGATCCTTCCGTGGTAAAGATCCTCTGCACCACCACCTTCGGAATTTCCGCCACAGCCATCTGCATCGCCCGCTGGCGTGGAACGGATCTCATACACTCCGCCCTCCTGATGATGGGTGCGCTCCTTGTCTGCTCCCCCATTGTCCATTTCTGGTATCTCACCTGGCTCCTCCCGCTCGCCGCATTGCGTCCCTCTTTTGCATGGACCACGGTATCCATCACCATCGCAGGATATTTCCTCGCCTGGCACACGCAGGCCACGGAGGGCTGGTGGGGATTCCGGCACGGCACCGCCGCCCTGATCTGGCTCCCCTTCCTCCTGGCAGCCATCGCGCAAAACCGATTCGCACTCTCCAAGCGAAACGTAAAACGGAACGCTTGCTTCAGCCGGCGTGTGAACCTCTCCATCATCATCCCCATCCTAAAACCCACCCCGGATCTCCTCCCGCTGTTAGAAAACCTCCGCCTAAACCTCTGCCCCACCCCCGAAATCCTCATCGTCTCTCCCGAAGACCCCACCTCCCCCCTCCCGGAAAAAACCATCACCTCCCCACGAGGTCGCGGCAACCAAATCGCCGCAGGCATCTCCGCCACCACCGGAGACTGGATCCTCATCGTCCACTCGGACAGTACCCCCCGTCCCGGCTTCGCGTCGGATTTGGAAAGAGCCATCTCCACCCATCCGCAGGCCTCCCTCCTCATCTTCGGCCAGCGCTTCGATAAACAAACCCCCGGCACACTCCTCATCGAGGCGCTCAACGAACTCCGCGTCGTCTTCGGCGGAGTCGCCTTCGGAGACCAGACCATGCTCATCCGCCGCGCCGCACTGGAATCCGCCGGAGGCTTTCCCGCCCAGCCCCTCATGGAAGACGTCGAAGCCAGCATGCGCCTCGCCACGCGCGGCGATGTGATTTACCTGGGGCGCGAGTGGAAAATATCCGCCCGGAAATGGGGAGAAAATTTCACGAAACGCGTGCTGCTGGTCATCCGACTTGTCGCCACTTACCAGCTAGCCCGGTTACGCAGCCGAACCGAAGCCGCCGAGGCATCGAAGAAAATGTATGCGGAGTATTATCCGGATTAGCTCTATTTTCCCGCAAAAAAGCGATCACCCCCGTAGAGGTGATCGCCTATAAAAGTAGCAAAAGGTGGCTAATTATTCAGCAGCTTCCTCGATTTCCTCGAGAGCGGCTTTGGTTCCTTTCACAGCACCTTCCTTGATGTCTTCCGCTGTGTTCTCAATTTCTTCTCCGGTGGGCAGGATTCGCTCCTCCGTTTCAATCGGATCTTTGAGATCGTTTTCCATCTTATCCTTCTTCATCGCCTTGTTTTTCTTGCCTGGCGCGTGTCCGGACATCGCATCCTTGGAAATACCGATGACACCGGCAGCTATCCTGTCCCCGGCGTTGCCGGTTGGCTGACCGCCGTCGTCTTCCTTCGCGTGAATAATCACGGCGCGACCCAGGATACCCATCTTTCCGGCACCAAGAATAATGTTGTCCACGGTGATGGTGAGTGTCGCATGCCCGTTTTCGTCGGCGACAAGGTTCCCAAGGTCGCCATTATGCCGCACCTCCGCATCGGGGAGGGCGTGGTCGTGACCGTTGGGGTTGAAATGCCCGCCTGCGCTGGTGGCATCCGGGCTACCCAGATCGCCGAATTCGTGGATGTGGAAGCCGTGCTTGGTGTTCGGCTCGAAGCCGCCAACATCCGCGGTGACTTTGACGCCGTCTCCGGTTTTCTCGAAGACCACCGTGCCTTTGACATTGCTGTCTCCCACGGGATTGACCACCGCGACAAGCTTGGAAAGACCGTGACCGGCGCGCTTCATCGCACCTTTTTCGTGCGTTGGCTTTTCCATTTTGCCGTCGTCCTGGGCGGCAAGTGGACTGAGTGAGAGAGCGACAAGCCCCAGGGCTTTGCAAAACAGATGATTTGATTTTGGTTTCATAACAGTGCCTGTTTCGCATTAGCCATACCAACCGGCGATCCCACGTCCTGCATGGATTCGGAAGCTCCCCACGACACCCGTGCTTTGCATCGCGCAACAGTCGCGTGGACATTTGCACCGGCTCCGATTTTGAGAAGCGTGCATCCGGCCGCTAGCGAAGAATCGGGAACGGTTCGCCAGTCCTCTGCTAGCGGCTGGAAGCACGCTTCTCCGTATTACTTAATCCAGCTTCACAGCCTTCAAACCGATGAACAGTGGAAACTCCTCCGCCGCCTTGTGCTCCGCTTTGCTGAACGCCCCGCCCGCCTGGGATCTGCGGTGGGAGAATAGTTCCACGCATTCCACCACACCGAGACCGGCCTTCCCCATTGGCGAAATGACTTCCGCCAGCGGCCTGTGGTAGAAGACGGTTCCCTCGTCGGTTCCCAGGCCGGGTCTGGTTTGGATTCCGATTTCCAGAGCTTTTCCATACTTGTCCAGACGGCGGAACTGGATTTTCTGATCCCCGTCCCAGCCCCAGTGGCTCTCCCGGGGTATCCGGAAACACGGGTGCATCATCACGATTGCCGCGCGCCCGCCCGGTTTGAGCAAGGCAGCGATATTCGCCATCAACCCCTCCGCATCCGGCACATCGTGAACCGCCATCACGCAAGAGGCAGCATCGAAACTCCCGTCCGCCCACTCCCCTTCCGCGCACGCGTCCGCACGCAGGAATGACACGTTTTTCTCGGATCCATGCCTCTGCTTCGCCGCGTTGATCAGCTTTCCACTGGCATCCACTCCGAGGATTTTTCCCGCCCCTGCTTTCAGAAGATGCCGTATTAAAACGCCCTGCCCGCAACAGACGTCCACCGCCGAATCGCCATTTTCCACGGCAAGCAGATCCATCACAGCGGGCAGGATGACGTGCTGGTGGTAGTCCGAACCGTCGGCGCCCACGAGCTTGTCATACCATCCGGCGACCCCGTCCCAGCCCCGCTCGGTAAAACCTCTTCCGCCTCCGCCACGGCCGGGCTTTTTTCCAAAAGGCCTTCCGCCACGCTTCGCTCCCCGTCCCGGTTTTTCCATGCGCCATTCTATCCCCGCGCACCCCGCGGATGGCGATGAAAAATGGCACCGCTACACTTCCTCCGGAACCGGGTGCGTCCATGGCTCCCGGTAGGGACGGGCCAGGTTCGCGTTCGCTTCGGGATCGTTTGCGATCTCCCCTTTTTGCGCGTCCCAGTGAAGCGTCCTTCCGTTTTCCAACGACATGTTCGCCAGGATGCAGGCGACGCTGGAGATGTGGCCTTGCTCGATATCGGCGACAGGTTTCTCGCCGCTTTCGATGCATTTCAGGAAATCGATCATGTGTTCGCGGATCGCGGGGGCTACGTCCGCATCAAGCTTCTCTTCGGTCTTGTCCTCCGGATATTTGTCCAGTTCCCTCAGGGCTTTTCCGGTGACAGGCTTGCCTTCCCCGCCGCGCGGGATGAATTCGTAATCGGTGATGGATGCTTTGAGCGTCCCTTTCTCGCCGTAGAGAATGGCGCACCACGGGTATTGCGTATCTGCGGCTTTTCCCCAGGTGCGGTGGTTCCAGACGATGTTGAGGTCCGGATATGCGAAGGTGGCAGTCTGGGTATCGGATATGTTGGATGTGCCGCCCGGATCCATGAAAATCCCTCCGGTGGAATACACGTGCTCCGGCCAGCCGAGATCCAGCATCCAGCGTGTCATATCAAGCATGTGCACGCACATGTCGCCGACGATGCCGTTGCCATACTCCATGAAAGGTGTTGGATTTCCGTGTAGGGGATCATCGGCGCCGGGCCGGTCACATTTCGTAATCGAGGTTTCCGGGGACGGGGATTTCCGGGAAAACACCTTTCTTACGCATGTGGTAGTAGCATGAAATATCCACGTGGGAGACTTTCCCGAGAAGACCGGAATCGATGAACTCGCGTTTCGCCTCCATCAGGTGCGGGGTGCTGCGGCGCTGGGTGCCGACCTGGACGGTGCGACCGTATTTCCGTGCCGCAGCGAGCATGGCGGCGGATTCGGTGACGTCCACCCCGGTGGGTTTCTGGACATAGACGTGGGCACCCGACCGGACGGCATCGATCATCGGGAGCGCGTGCCAGTGATCCGGCGTGCCGATGATGACAAGATCAAGATCCTTCTCGGCGAGGAGCTTGCGGTAGTCCGAATACTGGCGTGGTTGTTTTTTGGAAATCTGCCGGGTAGCGATGAGCTCGGCGGCGTCCTTCATCATGATGGAATCCACGTCGCAGATGGAGACGACATCGACCGGGGAAACCTGGATGAGGCGGAGGAGATCGCACTTGCCATACCACCCCGCGCCGATGAGGCCGACGCGTTTTGGAGCGCTGCCGGAGACCTCTTCCGCGTAGGCGGATTTCCGGGTGAGAATGAAAGGAGCGGCGGCAAGGGCGGAGGTGGAGAGGAAGGAGCGACGGTTCATTGGAAGGATTTTCTCAGAGAGTTCATTTCACGTCCAGTGAAGAAAGTTCATCCGGAAGATGACTTCGGGAGCGGAGCCGCGTCCCGAGGCCGTTTCGGTACCAAAAAGAATCGGCAGACAACCGGGGGGGGAATGTCTGCCGACGCTGTTTCTTGGGGGGATGTTCGATTGTGATCCTTGGGGGGAAGTTCAATCTGGGGGGAATCGACGGTTGCGAGTGGGGGGAGCTTCGCTCGCGCCGATGTGATTAGATTACTCAAAAACGGCCATCCGCACATACCGTGATCGCGTAGTATTTGGCAGATTCCTGAAAAATATGCGGGATTATCAGTCTTCGTCGTCGGAAAACCGGCCACAGCATGCGGTTTCCTGATGATAGCAGGTCTCGCAGAGAGCCTCGTCCGCGATGATGCCGAGAGAGGGATTTCCGCAGCGGTCACAGGCGGCGGAAGCCGGTTCTTCGGAAGGCGCCGTCATCCCGAATCAATCCGCTGAAAAGATGATTTCGTCCGGCTCTCCGCCGCCACCGCGCCCCAGCTTGTCCCCAATGTCTTTGCTGGTGACGTAGAGCATAAGGGAAATGAGAGCGAGCGCGCAGGCGGTCTGGATGATTTCCAGGGCTTTGGTTTGAACCGGTTTGCCAGCGATTTTTTCCAGGATGGCCAAAGTGATATGACCGCCGTCGAGCACGGGAAACGGGAGCATGTTGAGCACCGCAAGGTTCACATTGAACAGAACCATGAAGCCGAGGATCCGCCTCCAGCCCTCGTCGGTGAGGAGGAGCTGATAGAGCATCTGCCCGATGCCGACGGGACCGCTGAGGTGATCCACCCCGATGCTGGAGCCGGGATCGGCAACGCTTGTGATGGTGACCCACATCATGTGGAGGCTGTCATAGACCTGGCGGAACGGATTCGGGTGGACGATGCGGACATCGACGTCTCCGGTCTGATCCCAGAGGACTCCGATTTTCGGACTCGTGCCCTCCGGTTTCAGCGGAGCCTCCGGAGTGAGTTCCATTTCCACGATCTCCCCTCCGGGTTTCCTCACGCTTAAGGTGACGGTCTTGAATTCTTTCTTTTCGAGATACTGGGCAAGCTGGATATCGCTGTAGAGATCCATTCCGTCCACTGCGACGATTACGTCGTCCTTCTCCAGACCCGCTTTGCTGGCGGGGCTGTTCTTGTAAACTTTCCCGATCATCGCGGGGCCGGCTGGAGCGAGACCCACCTGACGGAGGCCGCTGCGTTGAAACCACTTGCTGTCCGGTGTGTCGAACCCGCTCGTCAGGGTCAGCGGCTCATCGATGCCCGGACGCTGGACTTTGAAAACGATCTTGTCACCGCTGCTCAGAACGATGCGCTCCGTGATACTCTGTAGCGAGCCTGCGAAGCCGTTCACCTTCTCTCCGTTGATTTCAAGAATGCGGTCGCCGGGCTGGATTCCGGCTTTTTCTCCGGGCATGCCTTCCGCCACGTATCCGACCGTGGTGCTGGGGACGAAATCCTTGGGCTTTCCGACTCCCCAGACAACCACCGCCGCGGCCAGCGCGAGAAGCAGGGAAAAAATGGGGCCGGCGATGGCGACGATGATTTTGTCGAGCGGAGTGATCTTCGGAAGCGGCTTTCCTGAGGTATTTCCCCCTTCGATCGACTCCATGGGAGCCATCTGCGGAAGCGCTACGAATCCGCCGGCCGGAATCCAGCCGAGACCGTACTGGACTCCGTTGATTTCCTTTTTCCAAATCGGCTTCCCGAACCAGATCTGGAACCTGTCGATCTGAAGCCCGCGCCATTTCCCGGCAAGGAAGTGTCCGAGTTCGTGGACGAAAATGATGACGTTGAAAAGCATCACGACGACGACGATGAGAAGGATGATATTGAGAACGGTTTGGAGAGCGGTCATGGGCTATTGAAAGAACGCCGGAAAACTACCCGACCCACGGGATCCCGCAAGCCTTTCCACTTTCCGAAACAATCCCATTCATAGCTCCGCCAGTTTGCGTTGAAAAACCCGGCGTCCCCGCCAAGCTGGGCGTGTGATCTCCGGCCAGACTCCGCTTTCCTCGCTCGAAACGCTTTCCACAAAAGAACGCCAGGCATTGGATTCCGCCGGGCTTCATTCGGTCGCCGATCTTTTGGATCATTTCCCGAAACGCTACGAAGATCGCCGCCAGTTCGATAATTTTCCCAATCAGGCGACAGGAAAACCGGTCTGTCTGACCGGCGGTGTCATCGACGCCCGCACGAAAGGCTTCGGCAAAACCCGCTTCTACGAGGCCGTCATCATGGATGGCTCGGGCGGGGTCTTCGGCTCCGGGAAGATCACGTGCCGCTGGTTCAACATGCCTTTTATGTCGAAAGTCGTCGCCGCGGGGCACCAGGTCATCGCCTACGGGAAAGTCAAAGAATCAGCCGGTAGGCTCGTCATCGACCACCCGGAACTTGAAGTCCTCCGCGAGGATGACGAGGACACCGAAACCATCCATCTCGACCGTATCGTCCCCATCTACAAAAACATTTCAGGCATCAACCAACGCCGCCTCCGAGAAATCATCCACACCCTCCTCCAGTCCACGGATCCCGCCTCCCTCACCTTCCCCTTCCCCGTTTCGGAAACCCCGCGCCGCGCCGATCTTCTCGAAACCCATTTCCCCACCTCCGCCGAATCCGGCCACACCGCCCGCCGCCGCTTTGCCCTCGAGGCCTTCTTCACCATCCAGCTCAACGTCGTCTGGCAACGCACCCGCTACCTCGAACACAACGGCCGCATCCTCGGAAAAAAGACCACCCTCCTCAAAGCCTTTTACGAAAGCCTCCCCTTCGATCTCACCAACGCCCAGAAACGTTCCATCAAGGAAATCATCGCCGACATGCGCCAGCCCCGCCCCATGAACCGCCTCCTCCAAGGCGATGTCGGATCGGGGAAGACCTTTGTAGCCCTGGCAGCGATGCTCCTAGCCATCGACTCCGGAGCCGACGCCGCCCTCATGGCACCCACCCAGATCCTCGCCGAGCAACACTTCCTCACCTTCCAGAAACACCTGGCTCCCCTAGGCATCAACATCGTCCTCCGCACCGCCAACCACAAAAAGGAGACACAACCCCACTCTCCCACTTCTCACTTCTCACTCGGCACTAGTCACTCAAGCGAAGCGCAAATAGTCATCGGCACCCACGCCCTACTCTACGATCCCGAACTCTTCACCGATCTCGGCCTCGTCGTGATCGACGAGCAACACAAGTTCGGAGTCGTCCAGCGCGCCGCCCTCATCCAGCAAGGCACCCTCCCCGATGTCCTCGTCATGACCGCGACGCCTATCCCCCGTTCGCTCACCATGACCATCTATGGGGATCTCGACGTATCCCTCCTCGATGAAAAACCCGCTGGGCGCGGAAAAATCGTCACAGCCCTCCGCAACAAGCCGAAGCAAAAAGACATCACCGACTTCGTAAAAGCCCAGCTTGCCGAAGGCCGCCAAGCCTACCTCGTCTATCCCCTCGTGGAGGAAAGCGAGTCCGTAAAAGCCGAGTCCGCCACCGAGGCTTTCCCGAAATGGCAGAAGCGGCTGGGCGCGGAAAACGTCGGCCTCATTCACGGGAAGTTACGCCCCGAGGAAAAGGACGCGGTCATGGAGGATTTCCGTACCGGAAACATCCAGGCCCTCGTCGCCACCACCGTCATCGAAGTCGGAGTCGATGTCCCGAACGCCAACCTCCTCATCCTCCACCACGCCGAGCGTTTCGGCCTCGCCCAGATCCACCAGCTCCGTGGCCGCATCGGACGCGGCGAGCACAAATCCTACTGCATCCTCCTCACCGATTCCAAACTCCCCGACGCCATCGAAAAGCTCACCGTCCTAGAGAAAACCCCTGACGGCTTCGAAATCGCCGAAGCCGACCTCCAGCTCCGCGGACCCGGCGATATCCTAGGCACCGCCCAATCCGGCCTCACCGACCTCCGCTTCGCAGACTTCATCACCGACACCGAACTCATCCGCGAAGCCCGCGCCCTTGCCGACAAGGTGTTTCAGGAAGACCCGAACCTCTCATCCACCCACCGGAACCTCCACCCGATGATCGCGGAAAACCAAGCCCCACAAGGAGCGCATTAGCCCTTTATCCTTGCACACTCCCAAAAGCTCCCGAACTTCCTCAATGCTACGTCTCCTTGTCAGCTCCATCGTCTTAGCCGCCATTCCGCTCATTGCAGAGGAAGCCGATCCCTCCCTGGCCAAAGTCCCGCCACTCGATGCCGCGCTCACCGATTACAAATATCCGTTTCCAGTGAAATCCCTGGCTATCAATGAGCAGGGCTTGGAATTCACAATAGCCTACATGGATGTCTCCCCCGAATCGGATGCCAACGGGAAAACGGTGGTTCTGCTCCACGGGAAAAATTTTTCCGGCGCCTACTGGGAGCGCACCGCGAACTCTCTCGCCGCTCTCGGCTACCGCGTCATCATGCCGGATCAGATCGGCTTCGGAAAATCATCCAAGCCAACCAACATCCAGTACAGCTTCCATATGATGGGCAACCACACCAAAGCACTCCTGGACAAACTGGAAGTGAAAAGCGCAGCTGTCGTCGGCCATTCCATGGGAGGCATGGTGGCCACCCGTTTCGCGTTGATGTTTCCGGAAACGACGGAAAAGCTAGTCCTGGTCAATCCGATCGGCCTTGAGGACTGGAAGCGCACCGTCCCCTACCAAAGTATCGCGGACGCCACCGCCGCCGGGATCAGTAAGAAACCTTCGTCAGTCAAAGAATACATGCGCAACGTGTATTTCGACGGGAAATGGAAAGAGGAATACGACTCCCTTCTCACCATCCAAGTGGGCTGGATCAAAGGCCCCGATAAGGAGGCAATGGCCCATGTAAGCGCGATCACCACGGATATGGTCTTCACCCAGCCCGTGCTCTATGAGTTCCCGGATCTCAAGGTTCCCACCCTTCTTATCATTGGAGAGCGCGACCGCACCGCCATCGGCAAAAACCGGATCTCAGAGGAAGTCGCCGCCACAATGGGTCAGTATCAGGAGCTTGGAATAAAAGCCGCCGCTGCCATTCCAGGTGCGAAACTCGCCGCCCTCCCCGGCATCGGCCACGCTCCACAGGCTGAGGCTTTCGATGAATATCTGAAAGCCCTGACCGATTTCCTCTGATTACGGAATTGCCAGAAACGTCTCGTGGGCCGGCCCGGCAAATCAATCCCCCGTGATCCGGTAAACGGAACCGGAAAGATCCACAAGGTAGATTTCCCCATCCGCATCCTCACCGAATGAAGAGATGAGGTTGATGCGGCCGCCTTCCGGCTGGAGTTCACTGGTGTGGTCTTTGAAGTCGGTCGCCTTTCCGCCTTTCAGGACGAAAGACCAAATGCGTGGGTTCTGGTAGTCCGCAAAAATGTAGCGGCCTTCGAAGCCTTTCATTTCAGAGCCGCGATAGACGTAGCCGCCGGTCACGGAGAGGCCTTCGGTAGCGCCATTACCGTGGGCGTAAACATATACGGGTTCCACGTTGTTCTTCGGCTTGTCGCCGCCGGCTTTTTTGTCCGGGGTTTCGATTTCTCCTTCACGTAGTCTCCATCCGAAGTTTTTCCCGAGGACGTCGCCCTTCTTCACCGCATCGATTTCCTCCCATTTGTTCTGGCCGACATCGCCGATCCAGAAATCCCCGGTCACGCGGTCGAAGGAGCAGCGCCATGGGTTGCGGAGACCGATTGCGACGATCTCAGGTTTGTAGTCCTTGTCATTTTTGTAGGGATTGTCGGACGGGATCTCGTAACCCTTGCTCCCGGAGACATCGAGGCGGAGAACTTTTCCGAGCAGTGAGGATGTGTCCTGGGCGAGATTTTTCGGATCGTTCGCGGAGCCGCCGTCACCGGTGGCTATGTAGAGGTATCCGTCCGGGCCGAAGTCGAGCCAGCCGCCGTTGTGGTTTCCGTAGGGTTGGTTGTATTCGAGAATGGTTTCGCCGCTGTCCGGATCCGTGGTCAGCCCGTCCTCGGTGACGAAACGGTCGATGCGGGTGTCGCCGCCCTTCTCGTTGTAGTTGACGTAGTAGGTGCCGCTTTTCTCAAAATCCGGGGCGAAGGCAAGTCCAAGGAGGCCTTGTTCGTTACCTTTGCGGGTAACCCTGTCATTGATTTTCAGAAAAGGCTCTTTCGCCCGCTCGCCGGTTTCCAGATCCACGATCCAAACGGTTCCCGCCTGTTCCATGATCCAGAGTTTCCCTTTCACGGAATCCGGAGCACCCGCCCAAACGGGACGGTCGAGATCCTTCTGGGCCAACTCGGATTTCAACTCCGCATGGAGGGGCGAAGAGAGGAGAAGCGGAAGGATGCACAGGGTCAGGACTGGTTTCATGATGGCGAAGATGGAGCCTGTTTTCAGACAAGGCAAGTGAACTTCCGTCCCCCCAACTTCTTTAAGTTTTGAAGTTTAGAACCACGATCATTCTATAGGGCACATCCGGCGACCCCGCTTTTAACGATTTTCGGAGCGTCGAATTGTTTCCAACTGAAAAAGCGTTGGGATCTTCCTCGGTTCGAGGTTTTGGGTCGGTTTTGCCAGCTCTCTCCGCAGGGCGTTGAGCGGCGGGCTGGTCCGCCCCCGCCCCGGTTCATGCCCTGGCGGGCAGTTCGGTGAGCCGGACCAGGTTGTAGACCAGGTTCCCCAGCCCGATCTGGAAGCCCGCCCTCATGATCCCGATGGTGCGTATCGCATGCGCTTTCATCCGGTAGGTCTGGTGGCCGAAGACGTGTTCCACCCTCGCCCTGATCCGGCTCTTCTTCCGGTTCTCCCTTTTCTGCTTTTCGGTGAGCGGCTTGTTCTTCGTCCCCTTCTGGCATAGCCGGGCTTTGAGCTTTTTGCCGCGCAGCATAGCCATGCTTGCCTTGCTCCGGTAGGCGCTGTCCGCCCAGACGGTGCCGTCCCCTTCATCAAGCAGTTCCTCGAAGCACTGGCTGTCGTGGAGGTTCGCCTGGCTGGTGCGGTAGCGCCGGATGAGCTTGGTCTTCGCGTCGCACTTGATGTGGTTCTTGTAACCGTAATGGGTTTCGTTGTTCTTTTTCGCCCACCGCGCGTCGGTGTCCTTCTGGCGGAGTTTCGCGGGTTCTTCCTTCCATTCCTCCGGGACCCCGCCCTCCTTGACGATCCGGTTCTCTTCACGCCCGTTGCGCTGGCGGGGCACTTCGATGAAGCTGGCATCAACGATAACGCCTTCCTTCGCGTGGATGCCAAGACCGGCCAGATGCGCGTCGAACACCCCGAAGAGACGCGCCACGCCCTCCGTGCCAAGCTGGTTCTTGAAGTCCCAGATGGTGTTCTTGTCGGGCACTTCGTCGCCAGGGGAGAGATCGAGGAAGCGCATGAAGCTGAAGCGGTCGCGGATCTGGAACTCGGTCTGCTCCTCGGAGAGGCCGAAGTATTTCTGAAGGACGGCGATGCGGAACATGAAGACCGGATCATACGGGGCGTTGCCGCCTTTGTCCTCGCGGTTCCGGTAGCCGAGGATGTCGAGAAGCCCGTCGCGGAAGATCTCGAAATCGACGAGGGCCTTGAGTTTGTCGAGGGCGCAGGACTGTTCGGCAGCCAGCTTCCCGGCGTGTCCGATCTGGGAAAAGAGGTCTTTCTGGCCTGCGGCGGGCTGCTTGAATCTCATACTAGGTTTCTAGTAGTTTTAGGCGGAGATGTCAATTGGGGAGTTGTCGGATGTGCCCTACAGACTAGGAATTCGGCAGCGGGAAGGTTTGCTACAAGCTTCCGTTACTTCTAGGATCGAAGCTTCATTTCCGTAAGCGGAGGAAACGTGACCACTTTGACCGGCCTCAGGCAGCGGCGGGTTTTCCGTGGCGGATGGCGGCTATTCTTGACGGGGTCAGGCTGGCGAGGGTTTCCGGATCAGGCAGGCCGGGGAGGCGCGTGAGGAGTTCGCGCAGGTAGGCTTCGACCGGAACCCCGTGTCTCCGGCAGTTTTCCACGAGGGTGTAGATGATTGCGGCGTTGTGGCCTGCTTCCTTCGATCCGAAGAACAGCCAGTTCTTCGCGCCGAGTTTGACGGGTCGAACGGCGTTCTCCACCAGGTTGTTGTCGATCTCGAAGCGACCGTCTTCAAGGTACCTGCCCATCGCTTCCCAATGGCCGAGGCCGTAAGCAAGCGCTTTTCCCATGAGGCTTTTCGGGCGGTGCTTCGGCAGAGCCACTTCCATGGCTGCCCGGATGGCTTCGACGAGTGGAGCGCCACGTTTGTCACGGGTGCTGTGGCGTTGCGACGGACTTGCTCCGCTCGTGCGCAGGTCTTTTTCCACTCCGTAGAGTTCGCCGATGAGGTTGAGGATCCGTGCGGCACCGGGATCGGGGGCGGCTTCGATTGCCTCGACGAAGTTCCTGCGTATGTGGGCGAGGCAGGCGATGAGGCTTACGCGCGGATCGGCTTTGGCGTGGGTCTTGTAAACCCCGTAGCCGTCGCACTGGATGTGGCCCGAAAATTTTCCGCCTATGGTTTCGACAAGCCGGTCGCAGCCGCGCCCGATTCCCCAGTGGTAGAAGAGGCTGCCTTTTGGGCCGTTGGCAACCCACAGGTATCCGCGCGATGCTTTTCCGCTGCCGGGCACGAGGTAGCGCACGGGAGTTTCGTCAACCTGGAGGTAGTCTGAAGCGAGGGTCTCGACCTTGATCGCAAGGGCGACGGGTTCTAGCAGGGCTATGGATTTGTGGAGCCAGTGGATGATGGTATCCCGTGGGATGCCCACTCCGTGGCGGAGGAAAATTTTCTCCTGCCGGTAAAGCGGTAGATGATCGATGTATTTGCCGACAAGGAGATGGGCGAGCAGTCCGGCGGGCAGCCCTCCGACAAGCGGGGTGGCGGGCGCGGGCGCGACTATCGGCGGGAGGTGGCGCTGGGTCTTGCGGCGGAACTTCGGGCGCACGATGAGGTGTTTGAAAAACCTGGACGGGGTGATGTCGAGCAGCTCGGTCACTTCCTCGCCGATGCGCTCGAAGGAGTGCGGATCGGCGGCCACGAGGTCCGGGATGAGTTCGGTGGTCTCGACGGGGAGGTTTTCCAGACCGGTGATGCGGGAACGGTGGGCGGCGCGATTTTTCCGAGCCGGTGTTTCAACGGCGTCTGGTGCGGCCTCCCCCGGTGCGTTTGCGGCCGGGGGAGGCTTCCAACTTTCCCGGCATGTCCTTGAAGAGAAGCTCGAGCTGGGCGGGGTCGATCTTCTCGCATTTCGATCCGAAGAGGCGGCGGATGAGGTGGTCGAGCTTGGCTTCGAGGAGGGCGATCTTCGCGTTGGCCGCTTCGATCTCAAGTGCCTGGCGGGCTATGGTTTGTTCCGGCGTTTCGATGCAACCGATACAGCATGGCACGCGCCAACTACTAGGTTCACATTACTTTAACGAAGGAAGTTTCAGTCCCTTTCATACCACGGCCTCATCTCCGCGCCGCGCAGGTCGATGCCGCCCTAGAAGGAGCTGCAGGGCTTCGGGCGCGAGAGACATCGCGGAGGCTCCGGCCTTGGAGGCAAGGGGCCAGGAGAAGGTTCCCTTTTCCAAACGCTTGGCCAGCACGCAGACGCCGGTGCGGTCGTAGTAGAGGACCTTGAGGCGGTTGCGGCGCTTGTTGGTGAAGACGAAAAGCGCGCCGCTCTCCAGTCCCCTGGCCACGATGGCCGAGGCGATGGCGGCGAGGCCGTTGAAGGACTTGCGCATGTCGTGGGGTTCGATGGCGAGGTGGACGCGCACGCCGGAAGGGAAGCCGATCATCGCACCACCCCCTTCCCGGCGCGGAGCGTTTCGATGAGGCTGGCGGCGAGGGCGACCTGGCCTGCGTCGGTGATGACGAGGCGGACGCCGCAGCCGAACTCGACGCGCATCTGACGCTCGGATGGGTGGCGGATCTCGATCTCGACGAAGGTCGCGTCTGCGACGCGCCACGGCTTGGGGATTGATGAAGAGGGCATCCCACGAGACTACGGCTGCTGCCGGAGCCGCCGCGAGATCTCATGCGGGGCAGCGTATCCTCCCCATACTGCGGGGCAGCGTATCCTCCCCATACTGCGTTTCCTCCCCTTACCTTACTGTTCAGCGCCCGTTCGTTGACACAAAAGAGCCCCGCACCGGTGCGAACCGGAACGGGGCATATACCTGGCGACGACCTACTCTCACAGGCACCTGTCGTCCCACTACCATCGGCGCTGCAGCGTTTCACTTCCGGGTTCGGAATGGGACCGGGTGGTTCCACCGCGCTCTGGTCACCAGAGGGCAACCCCGTATCAGACATGCTTGTCTGGTTGCCCGGGGCCGGGTCTCTGGCGAACTGTAGCTTGCAGTGTTGCTTCTAGCTTCGTCGTTTGTCTTTTGTGTTTGGTTTCTTTGTTGTCAGCAGGTCGGCAAAGGCCGCTCCCTGACATCCACATGGAGATCGTAACTTTCTTTTCGCACAAGGTTGCAAGTGCCTCACAGAGGCCTTTACACACTACCTGGTCTATCCGAATTTCAAATACGGAATCAAGCCAGTCAGATTATTAGTACTGGTAAGCTGAATATATTACTACACTTACACTTCCAGCCTATCAACGTCGTAGTCTTCGACGATCTTTAAGGGAAAATTCATCTTGGGAGTGGCTTGGCGCTTAGATGCTTTCAGCGCTTATCCATTCCGCACGTAGCTACCCAGCCATGCCCCTGACGGGACAACTGGTACACCAGAGGTGCGTCGATTCCGGTCCTCTCGTACTAGGAACCGAACCCCTCAATTTTCCTACGCCCACAGAGGATAGAGGACCGAACTGTCTCGCGACGTTCTGAACCCAGCTCGCGTGCCGCTTTAACCGGCGAACAGCCGGACCCTTGGGACCTTCTCCAGCCCCAGGATGCGACGAGCCGACATCGAGGTGCCAAACTTCATCGTCGATATGAACTCTTGGATGAAATCAGCCTGTTATCCCTAAGGTACCTTTTATCCGTTGAGCGACGGCAATTCCACATTCAACCGCCGGATCACTTAGGCCTACTTTCGTATCTGCTCGACTTGTAGGTCTCACAGTTAGGCGGGTTTATGCCTATGCACTCGACACACGGTTACAAACCGTGCTGAACCCACCTTCGCGCTCCTCCGTTACTCTTTAGGAGGATACCGCCCCAGTAAAACTGACCGGCTGACACTGTTCCCCGGCCTGATTCAAGGCACGAGGTTAGATTTTCCAACACCCAAGGGTGGTATCTCACTGGCGACTCCAGGAATCCCTAAAGATTCCCTTCAAAGTCTCCCACTTATGCTGAGCATGAAAATCGAAAAACCAATGACAGCTTACAGTTAAGGTCTATAGGGTCTTTCCGTCCTTCTGCGGGTAAGCGGCATCTTCACCGCTATTACAATTTCACTGAGCACCTGGTTGAGACAGCGCCCAACTCGTTTCACGATTCGTGCAGGTCGGAACTTACCCGACAAGGAATTTCGCTACCTTAGGACCGTTATAGTTACGGCCGACATTCACGGGGACTTGGGTTCAAAGCTTCGCCTAAATAAATCCAAGCTAACATCTTGCCTTAATCTTTCCGCATTGGTCACGTGTCACATCCTATACTTGGACTTGCGTCTTGGCAGAATGCTGTGTTTTTGCTAAACAGTCGGTTGGGCCATTTCACTGCGGCCTATGTAAACATAGGCACCCCTTCTCCCGAAGTTACGGGGCCAATTTGCCGAGTTCCTTAACCAGGGTTCACTCTTACGCCTTGGTATATTCTACCCACCCACCTGTGTCGGTTTACGGTACGGGTTCCTTAGCATACACAGGGGCTTTTCTCGGCACGTGTTTTGATGATACGGTTCAGCCTAAGCATCCCCTCGGAATTCAATCACCTGGTCATCTCCACACATGCGTCCCCCCTGCTAAAGGTTCGGAAGTGCTGTAATATTAAACAGCTGTCCATCGGCTACGCCTATCGGCCTTGCCTTAGGTCCCGACTAACCCCGGGACGAAAATCGTAGCCCGGGAAACCTTGGGTTTACGGCGGCCGGGGATTTCACCCGGCTTATCGTTACTCATGTCTGCATCCTCTCTTCCCAACTCTCCACGGTCAGTCGCCATCGCGCTTCAACGTGTTGGGAATGCTCTTCTACCACGCCATCCCCCAGGGGATGACATCCAGAGCTTCGGTACCATGCTTATCGCCAATCATTTTCGGCGCAGAATCTCTCGATGAGTAAGCTATTACGCACTTTTTAAATGGTGGCTGCTTCTAAGCCAACATCCTCACTGTCTGTGAAATTCCACCTCCTTTCCACTTAGCATGGTTTAGGCACCTTAGCTGCTGGTCTGGGTTGTTTCCCTTTTGACGATGAAGCTTATCCCCCACCGTCTCACTGCTGCGCTCTACCCCATGGTATTCGGAGTTTGAAAGGGGTTGGTAGGCGGGTATGCCCCCTAGCCCTGTCAGTGCTCTACCCCCACGGGTCAACACGCAACGCTGCACCTCAATGCATTTCGAAGAGAACCAGCTATCACGGGGTTTGATTAGCCTTTCACTCCTACCCTCAGCTCATCAGAGAATTTTTCAACATTCACCTGTTCGGTCCTCCACTCAGTATCACCTGAGCTTCAACCTGGCCAAGGGTAGATCACCTCCGCTTCGGGTCTAGCACGTGCGACTAAGTTCGCCCTGTTCGGACTCGCTTTCGCTTCGCCTGCGTCCCATAAGGACTTAAGCTTGCCACACATACTAACTCGCAGACTCATTAAGCAAAAGGCACGCCATCACCCCGAAGGGCTCTGACACCTTGTAGGCACACGGTTTCAGGTTCTATTTCACTCCGCTCACAGCGGTTCTTTTCACCTTTCCCTCACGGTACTAGTTCACTATCGGTCGCTAACTAGTATTTAGCCTTATGCGGTGGTCCGCACAGATTCATACGGGGTTTCACGTGTTCCGTATTACTCAGGAACTCCCTAGGGCTTCTTTGGATTTCGGTTACGGGGATGTCACCCTCTATGTCAGACCTTTCCAAGTCCTTCACCTATCCGTCGAAGTCCCACGTCGGGGTCCTACAACCCCAGAAGCAAGCTTCTGGTTTGGGCTGATCCGCTTTCGCTCGCCACTACTCACGGAATCGATTCTCTTTCTTTTCCTCCGGTTACTGAGATGTTTCACTTCACCGGGTATTGCGTACCGTTTCCTAACTTCCCTTCTCAACCTTGCGGCCGGTCGGGCTTCAGAAACGGACAATGATGTATTACCACCATTAGGTTACCCTATTCGGAAATCCCCGGATCATAGCGTGTTAACCGCTCCCCGAGGCTTATCGCAGCTGACCGCGTCCTTCATCGCCTGTTAGCACCAAGGCATTCACTGTGTGCCCTTTAAAACTTGATTCCCATTTTGAAAATCAGCTTGTTAATGTAGTCCATACTGCCAGGACTTGCGCCCTGGCGATCTGTTCTTATTTTAAACGGCCGGCACTCACTTGCGATCATGCCGGCTTTGCCGTAAAAATTTATGTATTTTGGTATTCGAATATACTTTCAAGTAATGCGTAAGAATGGCTCTTGCGAGCTTGCTCTTATACAATCAGAAAATTATTTCTCTCCATATGGATGTCAAAGAGCGGAACTTGTCCCCTGTTCATACAGTGTAGCATTCGTTTTTCCGTTTCCCCCTACCTGCAAGTTGCTACTTACGGGAATGGTGGGCCTGGCTGGACTCGAACCAGCGACCCCACGCTTATCAAGCGTGTGCTCTAACCAACTGAGCTACAGGCCCAATCTGGTTCCGTTGGATCAATAACCGCCCATTTCTGAAAGGCTACCGAGTGATCCACTGGTGGAGGCATGCGGATTCGAACCGCAGACATTCTGCTTGCAAAGCAGACGCTCTACCAACTGAGCTATACCCCCTTTTAGTCAGGGAGAAATCGTTTCTTACGAATGGCGAAGAAAATAGGAATGAATTGTGCGCTGCGTTAGTTGATCACACAGATTTTTCAGTTGTTTTTAGGTGCAGTCCTTGCGGACTTGCAACCCTCACCAAGCAAGCTTTCGCAAACCTGATGGGGCTCGACCTACAGCAGGGACGGTCTCGTGAGAGGACGTTTGCCATTTACTCCATAGAAAGGAGGTGATCCAGCCGCAGGTTCCCCTACGGCTACCTTGTTACGACTTCATCCCAGTTACCAGCTTCACCTTAGGACCGATCGAACGATACTTCGGGTACTACCGGCTTCCATGATGTGACGGGCGGTGTGTACAAGACCCGGGAACGTATTCACGGGGCCGTAGATGATGCCCCATTACTAGCGATTCCAACTTCATGGAGGCGAGTTGCAGCCTCCAATCCGAACTGGGCCCAGTTTTACGGTTTTCCTCCACCTCGCGGTATCGGTTCCAATTGTACTGGGCATTGTAGTACGTGTGCAGCCCTAGGCGTAAGGGCCATACTGACCTGACGTCGTCCCCACCTTCCTCCCAGTTGATCTGGGCAGTCTGACCAGAGTCCCCACCATTACGTGCTGGCAACTAATCACAAGGGTTGCGCTCGTTGCGGGACTTAACCCAACATCTCACGACACGAGCTGACGACGGCCATGCAGCACCTGTGCAAATCCCATAAATGGTCACACGCTTTCACGTGCTTAGAGATGCATGTCAAGCCTAGGTAAGGTTCTTCGCGTTGCATCGAATTAAGCCACATACTCCACCGCTTGTGCGGGTCCCCGTCAATTTCTTTGAGTTTTAGTCTTGCGACCGTACTTCCCAGGCGGCACGCTTAACGCGTTAGCTCCGGCACAAGGGGGGTCGATTCCCCTCACACCAAGCGTGCACCGTTTACTGCCAGGACTACAGGGGTATCTAATCCCTTTCGCTCCCCTGGCCTTCGAGCCTCAGCGTCAGTAAATGTCCAGTAGCTCGCTTTCGCCACGAGTGTTCCTCTCGATATCTACGCATTTCACTGCTACACCGAGAATTCCAGCTACCCCTCCATTACTCTAGCACGGCAGTATCAGATGCAGTTCCGGGGTTGAGCCCCGGGATTTCACATCCGACTTACCGCGCCGCCTACGCTCCCTTTACGCCCAGTGATTCCGAATAACGCTCGGGACCTTCGTATTACCGCGGCTGCTGGCACGAAGTTAGCCGTCCCTTCCTCTTCCGGGTACTATCAACCCTGCCGACTGTTAATCGTCAGGTCTTTCTCCCGGATGACAGGAGTTTACAATCCTAAGACCGTCATCCTCCACGCGGCGTTGCACCATCAGGGTTGCCCCCATTGTGAATTATTCTCGACTGCTGCCACCCGTAGGTGTCTGGACCGTGTCTCAGTTCCAGTGTGCCTGATCGTCCTCTCAGACCAGGTACCCGTCGTAGCCTTGGTGAGCCGTTACCTCACCAACAAGCTGATAGGGCGCGAACCAATCCTGTAGCGACAGCCGTTGCCGGCCACCTTTATCCTTGCGGAACCATGGGGTATTAATCCGGGTTTCCCCGGGCTATCCCCCTCTACAGGGCATGTAATTCACGTGTTACTCACCCGTGCGCCACTGAGAAAAAACAATATAAATACCGTCTTTTCTCCGTGCGACTTGCATGTCTTAAACACGCCGCCAGCGTTCATTCTGAGCCAGAATCAAACTCTCCGTATAAATTAATTCGGTTGGCGTAACTTTCGAACCGAGTGATTCTAGGTTATCGTATTTCCAAATTGTCTTAGGGAAAATCCGCTCCGAAGAGCTTCCTTCCCCCGTACTGCGCGATCTTTCGCGCAGCGCACAATTCATTCTATTTTCTTCTTCCCAGCCAAAACCTCACCTGCTTACGGCTGCCTGTTTCAACAAACCCCTTAGGATTCATCCAAACCTGGCACGGTTTTCGCTGAGCCACACTGTCAAAGAGCTTGTTTCGAGGGGACTAAAAAGCCGATCGGGTAGTTGATGGAGTGGGGTTCAAAACCCGCACCCTTCACTTACCGCGACCGACTGGCAGTCTCTCGTGCCGGTGCTTGTCGCGCCGACGGGCGGAAACTAGTCCAGCAAACCCGGAATCGTCAACACGTTTCGTCAGGTTTTTTCGGTTTTTTTCCAGGGATGGCGGAACAACCCCCGGAACTACGGGATGGAGGGGGAGGCGGAAAGCCTCGGGACGATTTCCCGCCGGGAGGGACTCCCGCGCTCCGTGCGGAATCCGGGTCTCCACCCCATCTGGCGCAGGACCTACTGGCATCTCCAGTAGCTGGGGATGCATGCGAGGGATCTTTCCGCCGACGTATGAATCCACTTTGATACCGCGTATCTATTCTGCGGGTACCCGGCCACCTCCCTCTTGTATTTCTCGAATATCGGTTTCAGAGTCTAGCGAAAGACCCGACGCCATGCCAAAAATTGCCCTTCTCCAATCCAAGACTTTCGCCTACGAAACAGGAATCCTTCGACCACCACGAGAATCTCATCCGGGAGGCTGCGGAAGGTGGAGCGCAGATCATCGCGACCCAGGAGCTGTTCCTGACACACGTATTTCTGCACGGTTCAGGATACGGAGCGGTTTGATCTGGCGGACAGGCTACCGGGTCCGGTGACGGACAGGCTTGGGGAGTCTGGCGAAGGAACTTGGCGTGGTGATCGTCTCTTCCCTGTTCGAGAACCGGGGCCCGGGCTCTATCATAATACGGCAGCTATCCACGATGCGGATGGCAGCGCTTCTGGGGATTTATCGAAAGGCGCACATTCCTCAGGATCCGGGGTTTGAGGAGAAATTCTATTTCACTCCGGGTGATAGCGGGTGGCCGGTGTGGGATACGGCTTTCGGTAAGATCGGGGTTCTGATTTGCTGGGACCAGTGGTATCCGGAGGCGGCGCGGCTGATGGCGCTGGGTGGTGCAGAGCTGTTGATTTATCCTACTGCGATCGGCTGGCTACCGGAGGAAAAGGAAGAAGCTCGGGAAGGCGCAGCACTGTGCATGGGAGACGGTGCAGCGGGGGCATGCGGTTGCGAACGGCTGTTATCTGGCGGCAATCAACCGGGCGGGCACCCACGATGGGACGGAGTTCTGGGGGCAGTCTTTCGTCGCGAATCCATATGGGGAACTCGTGGCGAAGGGTCCGTGGAAAACGAAGAAATCGTTTTCCACGATGTGGATTTCAAGCAGGTGGAGGATTTCCGGCGGATCTGGCCATTTTTCCGTGACAGGAGAATTGATGCTTATGAGGGGCTGACGTCACGGTGGCGGTGATAACCGCAGATTCCTGCATTCCGGACAACGCGTGTTCTACGACGGCTGGATATCCGAAGAATTTGCGGGTTTTGATGAGGTCCGCGACTTCTTCGGAACCATGGTTTCCCAGCTCTTCGTCCCCTTCGGCGATTTTTGCGAGAACGTCGCGGGAAAAGATGCTGAGCACTCCTTGTCGAAATTGTCGAGTTCCACGAAGCTGCCCCGGTCGGCGAGGTAGCCGTAGAGTTTCGAAAGTTCCGGAGACGACCTTCATGGTATTGACGGTGATCGCTCTCTTCCTTTTCGCGAGTCCAGCAGAGGATAGACGAAGAGCTTGAGATTGTGTTTGAAGAGGCGTCCGAAGCTTTCGAGAATGCCTCCGGGAAGTGCGGTGTAGTATTTTTCCTCGAAAAGCTCGATGAGCGAGGGCACGCCCATGACGATGCCGATTCGCTTTCTTCGTGCGCCACGAGAGGTATGCCGCAAGACGGTAGTATTCGAAGTAGTCTGAGATCAGAACGGTAATCCCGCATGCGGCGAGAAGATCTGCTCGTGCCAGGAAGTCCCGCCTGTCCACCTCTTTTCCCCCGGCGAGGAGGTTGCGCATGGTCAGCTCGAAGATGGGAAGAATGTCATTTTTTTCGATGGCGGGATCGGCTTCGAGCTTTCTGCAGGGCGCACTTCAGCATGTCGAAATTCACTTTCGTCGGTGGGCGGAAGCTTCCCCGCTCGACCAGGACTGCTTTTTTGTAAAGCGCTTCGGAGGGTTGCAGGACTTCGCCGTTGGCGCCGAACATGGCGGCACCGCTGAGGCCGAGTTGGACGAGCTTCAGGGCGATGAGGCGGTTGTCCACGGCGCGGAATTCGATGCCCTCGAACTTGATCATGTCGATCTCGACTCGGCCTGTGGTGAGCTTGTCCAGTAGGCTTTCGACAAGCAGCTCCGGCTCATGATGGAGGAAAAAACCACCGAAGAGCAGGTTCACGCCGACGATGCCGAGAGCTTCCTGTTGGAGGGACGCCTCCGCATCGAGCATGCGGACGTGAATCATGATCTGACTAGGCTCGTCGTGAGGGCGGGACTGGAATTTCAGTCCCATCCAGCCGTGGCATTCGTTGCCGCCTTTGAAGGAGCGAGCAACAACGGTGTCGGCGAAGGCGAAGAAGGCGGTATTGTCGCCGCGCTGGTCGTTTAGCCTTTCCACGTTGAGGCCGAACTCGCGGTCGAGCATCGCCTGGCAGCGGGACTGGGAAACGTAGCGGTCGCCGACTGCCGTAAATCGCATCGCTGACAGTCATGTCGTAGGCGGACATGCTTTTCGCGACAGTTCCTGCAGCGCCGCCTACGCGGAAAAACCACCTCACCACTTCCTGGCCGGCTCCGATTTCCGCGAATGTCCCGTACCAGCGGGGATCGAGATTGATTTTGAGGGCTTTCTGGTGGGTATCGAGTTCCAATTCCTGCTGCATGACAAATGATTTGCTGACGTGGGATGCCTAACCGAATTTCCATCGAACCGGCACAATAAAAAGTGACGGGGGCATCCCGCCCCGGTCACCAAGCATTTTCAAGGCCGACTATTTGGCAAAATCAGCGGCCTTCTTGCCTTTCTGATAGGTCATTGAAACCATATTTTGTTGCGGTGTATTCGCCGACGAATGAAACATCGGCTTTTTCCGGAACCTCCATTCCCAGCCCCCAGTAGAGACCGTTCACGACCAGCCTGCGAAGACCTTCGTTCTGGAGATCGGTCGCGGCGCCCATGGTCGTGGTGAAAACCTTGTTGGTCGTTCCGGCTTCGTTTTCCACCTCGCGAGTCCAGGCGATCGGCATCGCGGGCTCGTTGATTCTTTGCACGCCGCCGTCCTTGCGTTTTTTCTCGTAATCCGCCGGCTCGCCGTCTTCCTCCATTCCTTTGAGGACGACTCCCCTCATCAGAATGGTCGCATCTTCAGGCGGGGCGGCCTCATAGACGTCGGAATCGCCGAAGACGTCCGACCACACCGTTGAGGAGCGGATTTTCCTCCTGACCTTCCTCAACCATGCCGCGGGTGGCCTCCATCTTGTGCTTGCCCCAGTGGCTGATCCATGTTTCGCCGAGAACCGCTTTTCCGAATCCCCCGTTCTCATTGTTCCAAGACCATTCCGCCCACGGGCTATCCTTGGGAAAATTGAAGATGTGTGTGCTCGTCCGCAGGGCCACTAAAGGCACACCGCGATCAACGGCGCGCTTTGAATCGATCCATCGTCTCGTCGCTGTAGTGTCGGAAACGGAGGAGCATGACCAGGGCATCCGCCGAATCCAGCGACTCGGCCTTTTCGAGGCTGTCCGCCGGCCTCCGGATTGATCGTCCCGTCCTCATCCGCGGAAAAAAGCACCGTGGTATCGAAACCGTGCCTTTCGGTAAGAATTCTGGCTAGCATGGGCATGCTTTCTTCGGATCGGTATTCCTCGTCTCCCGCGAGGAGGACGACGTGCTTGCCTTTGCCGGCACCTTCCCCGCCTGTGAATTTCAGCCATCCGTCGCCGGCTTCCATTTCCGTTTCGCCAAACGACATGCCTAGCCGCAATGCAAACAACCGCTCCAATTCCTGATATAGATTTTTATCATATGCAGTGGATACTCCGCACGCTCGGCGGTTTCCTCAAGAAAAATTTCGGAATCCGTTCTGACGAGAAATACAGCTCTGGAAATTCTCAGGAAACGCGCCAGGTTTTTCCCAATGAAAGTCCTCAATCCTCGCTCTCGTCAACCCTTCTCACCCTCCCGCACGCCCGATGCGCAGAACAAGGCAACCGCCGAGTGGATCCCGGAGTCGCGCAACGGTCGCGGCGGGAAAAGAATTCCGAACGGTGATTCGACTCAAAGTCGATGAGGGCTGGCACACTTACTGGGAAAACCCAGGCGAAGGCGGACTGCCCATCTCGGTGAACATTGATCTTCCGGAAGGTTGGACCTTGGGGAAATCCAGTTTCCCGCTCCGATTGCATTCATGACAGGCGCCTCTTCATGGCTTCGGATACGAGGGGGAGATTCTTTTCCCGCTGACGTCACACCGCGCCTAGGATCGGAAGTGGCGAAGCTTCCCGAGGCGATCGTCGCTAAAATCTCCTGGCTCACCTGCAACGACAAAAGCTGCGTTCCGGGAAAAGAGGAAGCGTCACCTCGCGGCAGCCAGATCCGGATGCTTGTGAAGAAAGCCTACGCAGCGCTTCCCGATCCGGTCCCCGGTGCGAAGCTTTCATACGAGGCTTCGGATGACGTCGACTTCGTATTGACCCTTACCCTGCCGCCGGAGCGGAGCTAGATCCGGCCATCTCAGGGTATTTCCCGTGACACCGGAACTTCCTTGACCCGTCTGCAGACTTCCGTTTTCAAAAAGGATGCCGGAACACCGAGCACTGGACTGCTTCCGCACCGAAGAGCGAGTATCTCGATGAGGAGCCGGAAACGCTCTCCCTGATGCTGGTGGGTGATGACGGAAAGGCCTGGAAGATTTCACGCACCAGCGCGCCCCAGACTCTGATTAGCGGATTTCGGGCGTTTTCCCTCCCAAGTCCGGGGCACTTTTCCTGCTAAGAGCTGCGGAAGCCAAATGTTTCCATCGTCCACCACAGACCTCTCCGGTTTTCTCATCACGCTGCGCCATCTGATCCGGGAGCCTTCGGTCGTCGGCGCGGAGGATTCTTTTTTCCGGGTTCTGCGGCGCGAACTGGAAGAGCTGGACATTTCCGTGGAGCGGCACAGCGGAGTCCTCGTCGCACGCGGTGGCGATCCGGACGAAGTGATCCTCTCCGCCCACGTGGATCGCAACGGCCTGGTCTGCACCGGCCCGAACGAGTTCCAATACGCGGCCTTCATCGCGGGTAACCGCGGAGAACTCACGGGAGATTCCGTTTCCGAGCAGATGGTCGCAACCATCGCCGACCGCTTCACCGGCCAGCGCGTCCAGGCGCACCTGCCCTACACCGGCACCTACATCGGCCAGGGAACGATCACCACAGGCTATCTCTGCCCGAAAAGACTGAACCTCATCTTCGAACTGGACGGTCTCGATTACCTGGAGCCGGGCACACCCGTCGCGTTCCTCGATCGCCTGACGCTGACCGACACCCACATCTCCGCGCAGTTGGACAATGTCGTAAGCGTGGCTCTCATTATCTATCTCTACAGCAACGGATTCCAGGGAACCGCGCTCTTCACCGCACAGGAGGAGGCGGGCAGGAGCTGGCGTTACGCTCTGGCGTGGTTGCAGAGGGAATCGATTTCCACCAACCGCATGCTCGTCCTCGATACCAGTCCCTATCCTGACGTACAGCCGCCGCCGAGCAGGATCTCGTCCTGCGTAAAAAGGACGCTTCCGGCGCGTTCGATACCGGTTTCACCGCGGAAATCGCGGAGCGCTGTGATGAACTCGGAATTCGCTACAGCTACAAGGACGAGTGGATCGAGAAGCAGAATCTCAATCGGGAAAAACCCTACTCGCTCGGCCGGACTGAGCTCGGGCGACTCGCCGCCGCGAGCGACGGACAAGTGAACGGCACGACCCTCCAGATCCCCACGACCGGCTACCACACGGCCGAGGAAACGGCCTCCCTTTCGTCCATCCAGGCCGCCATCGGCCTGCTTTCCACCTTCATTAAATAGGGTCCGAGCGCTTTTCGGTTCGCAAGAGAAATCGGAAAATTTTTCTCAAAATCTGAGACAAGCGCTCCGACGCAGGAACGCTCCATGATTGTCCCGAGAGAATACCAACTAATCAAAACCAATGAAATCACTCATCACAGCCACAATCGCAGGCGTCTTCGCCATCGCAACCTCCCATGCTGCCGAAATCGGCAAAGCGGCTCCCGCCTTCACCGCCAAGAACGTGAAGGGTGAGGAAGTCAGTCTCTCCGATTATAAGGACAAGATCGTCGTCCTCGAATGGACGAACTTCGACTGCCCTTTCGTGAAGAAGCATTACTCCGCGAAGAATATGCAGAAGCTCCAGGCCGACTACACCGCCAAGGACGTCGTCTGGCTTACCGTCAACTCTTCAGCCGAAGGGAAACAGGGCTACCTTGAAGCCTCCAAGCTCGGTGAGAAAACCATGGCCGAAGGTAGCAAAGCTATCCCAGGTTCTCGTTGATTCCGACGGAACGGTCGGCAAGGCATACGACGCCAAGGTTACCCCGCACATGATGATCATCGCAAAGGACGGCACGCTCGCTTACTCCGGTGCGATCGACTCCAATCCTTCCACTGACTCCGCCGATATCGAAGGAGCCGACAAACTTTTCGCCAACGCTCTCGATGCCGTCATGGCCGGGAACGAGGTGGCAAACGCCAAGAACGAGCCATACGGCTGCGGCGTTAAATACTAATTTCATCTGTAGTTTACACTGTTGTGTTTCGGTAGAAACCGTCGTCCGCAAGGGCGGCGGTTTTTTCGTGCAGGCTCCCTACCCACTAGCTAATCCTGTTCCCGCTCATGAAAATCACCCTGCTTTTTCTGTTCTCGGCAATTTGCGCTTTTTCCCAAACCGCGGAGAAAGCCTGGTATGAACTCATGGAGCCGAGATTCCGCAAAGCTCCCGAATTTTCATACCATCCCAACAATCCGGAACTTCCCAACGTCCTGATCTACGGGGACTCGATTTCCATCCACTACCACGAGGAGCTTCGTGAAGCATCTCCTCGGTAAAGCCAATCTGTACCGAGCTGCCTGGAAACGGCGGGGACTCGTCCACTTTCATTCCGAAGATGGAGAAAATGCTCCTCACCATGAACGACCAAAGGCTGGATGCGCCATGGAACTTCAAATGGGATGTGATCCAGTTCAACGTGGGTCTTCACGATCTCAAATACATGGATGGAGAAAGGATGGATACGAAGAGCGGAAAACAGGTTTCTTCACTTGGAGATTATGAAGGAAACCTCCGAGAAATCATTCCCTACATCCGCAAAATTGCGCCGGAGGCGAAGGTTATATTCGCAACCACCACCCCCGTTCCCGAGGGTGGGAACGGGAGAGTTGCCGGCGATGCGGTCCGGTTCAACAAGGTCGCGGCGGACGTTTTAAAAGACTATCCCGACGTGATCGTAAACGATCTCTATGCCCTCACGAAACCAAACCAGCCGGAGTGGTGGACGAGACCCGGTGATGTTCACTTCAATGCGGAGGGACGCAAGGCACAGGCGCGACCAGACCTCTGAAACAATTCTCAAAGCTCTGGAAAAATAGTCATCCCCCAAGCTCGCGAATCTCATCCGCTTGGACAATTTTTTCCAGTTTCCCGCCGATCTCCACCAGGAGTTCACCGCCGGAACCCAGACCTTTCGCCATCCGCTATGATCCGGGTTCCGGAGCACGTGAACTGAATCCTTTTTCCCGTGAGCCGGCAGCGATGGCGAACGCCTTCCATTGTATTTTCAAACCCATGCTCCAGCCGTGTGGAAAGAATGGAAAGCCGCTTCACCACCTCCAGCAGGACTGCCGGACGTTCGACCTCCCGGCCGTTTTCGATGGCCAGCGAGGTAGCGGCCAATCCCTGGGGGAAATCAGTGGAATTGATATTGATCCCGATTCCAACGATTACGAAATCCTTTCCGGCTTCAACCAGGATCCCCGCGATTTTCCTCCCGTTCACCAGCACGTCGTTGGGCCACTTGATTTCAGCGAGGGGGATGAATTTTTCCAGCGCTTCCGCCACGGCGAGGCCGGTGACCAGCGAAAGACGCGACCAGAAATCCTTGCTACAATTTGGCCGCAGCAGAATGGAAAACGCCAGCCCCTCACCCGTCGGAGAAAACCATTCAGCTCCCCGACGACCGCGCCCCGACTTCTGACTCTCGGCAATCAGAACGAGACCCTCCGCCATTCCGTTTTCCGCTAGCTTCCTTAGCTCGTCATTTGTGGAACCGACCTCCTCCTTCCAAAGGACACGGAAAGGATCCGGCATCAGGGACGCCACTTCAGCAAAGCCGTTCATTCCTTTTCCGGAAAATCCAGGCCGATGTCCAGACTCGGAGCCGAGTGGGTAAGAGCGCCCACCGAGATGAAATCCACCCCGGTTTCCGCGATATCGACCACGGTATCGAGATTCACCCCGCCGCTCGCCTCCAGTCTCACGCGGTAGTTTTCGCCCGCGCATTTCCACGGCCTGCTTCAGTTCATCAAGGCTCATGTTATCGAGAAGAATGAAGTCAACCCCCTCCAGTTCCAGAAACTGGGAAACCTGCTGCAGCCTGTCCGCCTCCAGCTCCACCTGCACGTGGGATTTATCCTCCTTGACCCTGATGATCGCCTCTTGAAGAGCAGCCATCCCGCCCTCCGCGGCGAGGTGGTTGTCCTTGACCATTGCCCTGTCATACAGACCCATCCGGTGGTTCGTCCCGCCGCCATCCGCGACCGCCTTTTTCTCCAGCGCCCGATAACCCGGCGTGGTCTTTCGGGTATCCAGGATTTTGGCGCGCGTGTGTTTCACGAGATTCACATAGCGGGATGTCATCGAAGCCACGCCGGAGAGCCGCTGTAGAAAATTCAAAGCCGTTCTTTCCGCCGTGAGAATGGATCTCGCACTACCCTCCACACGCATCAGCATCGCGCCAGCCGCCACCTTGCTCCCGTCCTCCAGCATCAGATGCACGTCCAGGTTCGGATCCACCTCCAGAAAAACCTGCTTCGCGAGCTGAATACCCGAAACCACTCCCTCGTTCCGCACCGTCACGAAAGCACATGCGACCCTTCCCTCCGGGATGAAATACTCCGAAGTGACATCGCCCTCCCCGATATCCTCCTCCAGCGCCATCATGATCAGTTCGTGCGACATACGGAATCTCTGTAGTCCCTCCCGACCGGTGTTTAAAGTTTATTCCCCGATCACGCTGACCGCGATCCGGCGGCTGTGCGGAGGCGCTCCGGTGCTCGAAAACAAAAATTCCCTGCCATGTTCCGAGCACCATCCTTCCGGCGATGACCGGAATCACCTCGCTTGATCTTGTCAGTGCCATACGGATGTGACTGGGCATGTCATCCGGGCCCTCGTGGGTGTGGATGAAATCCGGATCATCCTCCGGGACGAGCCGGTCGAACCACCGCTCCAGATCCCTCCGCGCGCTGGGATCTGCGTTCTCCATCAGGATCAGGCTGGCGCTCGTGTGCTGCAGGAAGACGGTCACCTGCCCGTTCGCTGATCCCGGACTTTTGCCACCGTCGCGGCGATCTCCTCGGAAATCTCATACGTCCCCTTGCCTCGCGTCCTCACGGTGAATTCCTCGGTATATACTTTCATGGTTCTGTAAAATTTTTCGACGCAGTCCCACTGGTCGCCGCGTTGATGAATCTGACCTTCCTCTCATCCACCCGCGCCACCCGGAGAAACCTGTCTCCGGATTTCACGATCCCACCCAGCTTTACCTCCGAGCCGCTTCCCGCCAATGCCGCAAGACGATCCAAGGCCACTCTCTCGAAACGATCCGCCGCTTCGGTGCTCTCAAATTCAACGTCCCAGACCAGGGCACTCGATGATTCCCCGTCCGCGAACAGGACGTATCCGTCCCTCATCCAGCTTCCCGCGATCTCCCCTGCCAGGCCGACGTCACCCATTTCCTCGATCCAAAGTCTCAGCCCGAGGTACCCGGCACTTTCCTCCAGGTAAATTTCATCCTCGATTCCCGCGATGGCCAGCTTCCCGCCGCGTCCCTCCTCCGCAGGGAAAATAACCTCCAAGCGTATTCTCCGGAGGACTCCTCATTCCCTCCGCAAAGGCGTCCCTGCCCTTCACAAAAAGGGTATCGGCCAGCCCTTTCCCCTCCACCGCCGGGAACATGGCAAGTCCTTTCACAAACTCCGGGAGAGTGAGAAGCAAACGCGCCGCCGCGGTGTTGTCGTTCAATGGCATGAAGCCAATCGCCTGTGCCGATCTTGCGTAAAATCTCGCTCTCCGCACCCGCCGCCGCACCCGCGTGCAGGGCTTCGCGCGCGCGCGCCGCATCATCCCCCGGATACGCGGCTGGAGCCGGAAAATGCTGATTCAGCAGAATCCTGACCAGCAGTCGCAGCGCCGCGGCCTGATCGGGAACGTTTTTCAGATCGAACCGGTCTGTCACCCACGCATCCCCCGTCTCCTCGTCGAACCAACCCAACGCTCCAACCGAACGAATTGCCACCATCTGATCGAGCAACCGGTCTTCCGGACGCAGCCAGCCTATCCTCTGGTAGGCCTCGTTCCTATCACCGATTCCCTGCGGCCCCATCCTGCTCTCGATGGCCGCCTCGATCCGGTAACCAAGCTCCTCGGAAGCGATCTTGTGGAAGACCGGTGTGGAAAGAAACTCCAGCCCGTAATCCTTTTCCACCAGTGCGACCATCTCGGAAGGGATCGCCACCTCCCCGCCACCTTGTGCCAGCGACCGCAAGGATTCGTTCTCCTTTTGTAGCATCGCGATTTCCTCTTCCGCGATTCTCAGGCGATCTTCCGAGCCTGCGGCAAATGCCAGATTCTTTCCGGCTCCGTTCTGGAGCCCATACATCCAGCCGCCCACTCCGAGAGCAGCACCGATGAGGATGGGTAGCAAACTTCCCCCGGAGATCATCTGCCGCCGGGCTCGTCGAACGGATTGACATCCAGAGCGGACGGCCGCCGTAAACCTCTTCCGCGGTTTTTCCGGGAGTCAGTGTGATTGAAATCGGGGCGCTGCGGTTTCCGAGTGCATCATAATTGTAGATGAAACGGCGCACCGGCATTTCCTCGCCGGTGTTCGGATCGGTGCGCTTCACACGGGAATCGAACATCTGCTCCTCCACCAGTTGCCCGTCGCTCTTACGATACCCGTAGCGGGATTTGAACATCTCGTTTTTCTTCCCGTCGTAGATTTTGCAGTTCATCGGATTCCCGTGGGCATCCATTCTGTAGATGGTGATCAAAAAGAGCGATCCGTTCGCAGAAAAGGTTTTCTTCGTGAGAACACGCTGGTCAACGCTGCGTTCGAAGATCGTCCGCGATCCGTCGTCGTGCCTGGTCACCCTCACATTGCGCCGTCCACTGCATCGAAGCCCGCGTCCCCGGCATTTGCAGACATTGCCCCCAGCACCAGAGCGATTGCTATTTTCAGGATTTTCATGGGTCGAACCTAAACCTCTACCCACCCCCACCGCAAGCGTGGAATCCATGCGTGCATCCTGCGGCATTCGTGATTAATTGCCCGCTACCGATGCTTCACCCGCTTCTCATCAAATGGCTGGAAACGAAAAAATGGCAGCCGTTTCCATTCCAGGAGGAGACATGGCAGCGCTCGCTTGAAGGCGGTTCGGGCCTGCTCCACGCGCCCACCGGCTTCGGGAAAACACTGGCCGTGTGGCTCGGGCCGCTGAGCCGCACCCTCGACTCTCTCGACCTTTCCGAAGGGGAGAAGCCCACCGCCGCCCAACTCAACGCCCTCCCCTGCGAAGTCCTCTGGATCACCCCGCTGCGCGCGCTTTCCCAGGACACCCTCCGCTCGCTGCCGCGAACCGATGGCGGATCTGGGCGTGGAGTGGCCCGCCGAAGCCCGCACCGGAGACACCTCCTCCTACCGGAAGGCCAAGCTCCGCAAAAAGCTTCCCCACACACTCGTCACCACTCCGGAATCCCTCTCCCTGATGCTCACCCATCCGGACACGCGGGCGAAATTCTCGCAGCTCAAACACGTGATCGTCGATGAATGGCACGAGCTTCTCGGCACAAAACGCGGAATCCAGACGGAGCTCTGCCTCGCTCGTCTTCGCAGGTGGAGACCCGGAAAAAAACTCTCCACCTGGGCACTCTCCGCCACTCTTGGCAATCTGGAGCAAGCAGCCAAACCGCTCCACAAACACCAGAAAACCCGCCCCCGGAATTTCCACATTCTCGCGGCGCAGCTCGAAAAGAAAATCGAGATCAAAACCCTCATTCCCACCGAAATCGAATCCTTCCCGTGGTCCGGCCACCTCGGAACCAGACTCGTCTCACGCGTGGCCAGCCAGATCGCCAAGGCGAACACCACGCTCCTCTTCACCAACACCCGCAACCAGGCCGAAACCTGGTTCCAGCGTCTTTCCGAGACGAAGAAATTCCCGGAAGCGGAAATCGCCCTCCATCACGGTTCGCTCGACCGCGAGGAGCGCACACTCGTGGAAACCGGACTCCGTGAAGGCACACTCCGCTGCGTTGTCTGTACCTCCTCCCTTGATCTCGGGGTGGATTTCTCGCCGGTGGATCAGGTCGTCCAGGTTGGATCGCCGAAAGGGATCGCCCGCCTCACCCAGCGCGCAGGCCGCGCCGGGCACTCGCCTAATCAGATTTCGAGGATTTTCTGCGTCCCTACCAACGCCCTCGAACTCGTCGAGTTTTCCGCCGCCCGCGATGCGTGGGAGCGCCGCGAAATCGAATCCCGTCTCCTTTTGAAAAAGCCGCTGGACGTTCTGGTTCAGCACCTCGTCACCCTCGTCCTCGGCCAGCCAGCCCGCCCTGAGGATTTGAAAAAGGAGATTCTCTCGACCCACTCCTACCACGATCTGACGGACAGGGAATGGGACTGGTGCGTTTCCTTCATCACCAACGGCGGCAAGCTCGCCCAATACCCTCAATATAGAAAAGCCGTCCTCGAAAACGGCAAACTCTCAGTCCCGGACAAGCGCACCGCCCAACTCCACCGGCTCAACATCGGCACCATTGCTTCCGATGCCGCGATCACCGTGAAATTCCCCGGCGGACGCACTCTCGGGAGTGTCGAGGAATCTTTTATCTCCCGCCTCAAGCCAGGAAAGCAGTTCGTTTTCGCAGGACGCAGGCTGGAACTCGTCCGGTTTCACAAACTCACGGCCACGGTGAAAATGGCGAAAAAGAAAACCGGTGGAGACATTCCGAGCTGGGCGGGTGGGCGGTCACCGCTTTCCTCGGAGCTTGCCCACTCCGTAGCCCGCCAGCTCCTGCGCCCCTCCGAAAACGAGGAAATGAAAGCCGTCGCCCCGATTCTGGAGATCCAGAAAGCCTGGTCGCGCATTCCCACCGACCGGAAACTGCTGGTCGAATTCACACGCTCCCGCGAGGGAGAGCATCTGTTCATTTATCCTTTCGCGGGCAGACTGGTTCACGAGGGTCTCTCCTCTCTCACGGCGTATCGCATTTCCCAGCGGAAAAACGAATCCATCCACACCACCCAAAACGACTACGGCTTCTCCCTCACCGCCCGCCACGGGCTTTCGCTGGATGAAAACATCCTCCGCAAAGCCTTTTCACCGGAGAACCTGGAGGAAGACCTCCTTTCCTGCATGAACACGGCGGAGATGTCGCGCCGCCAGTTCCGCATCATCGCCAGGGTTGCCGGGCTTCTCGTTCCCGATCTCCCAGGAAACCGGCGCCCCACCCGCGATCTCCAGGTCTCCGCCCGTCTTCTTTTCGAGGTCTTTTCCCGCTACGACCCCGACAATCTCCTATTGGAGCAGAGCCGCCGGGAAATCCTGGAAGGAAAACTCGAACTCACACGCCTCAGGTTCACCCTTGAATCGATTTCCAAAAAGCCGTTTGAACTCGTGGAAACAGACCGCCTCACTCCCATGGCCTTCCCGCTCTGGGCGGACAGACTGGGCGCCCATCTCCCAGCAGGAGACGCCGCCTCACGGCTTGAGAAAATGCTTACGCGCCTCCAGGCTGCCAGCAGAACATAAATTGGAGCCGAGGGAAAATCGTTTATCCAATCAGGTCAGTCTGATTCCTGCTGGATTCCATTCACACCTCCTCCAAGGGGAAAGGTCAGCGGAGGTTGTGATCGTGGATCACCAGGTTTTCACCAACTTAGAACTTCTGGACGTTTCACCATCGGGAACTCCGAGGCTGTAAATCGCAGCGCGGCGTCCGTTGAGATTCACCGCAGAATTGCCAGGGGGTGTGAAAGAGATTTTCTCGTCGTAATCATCGTCCAGTTCAATGAAGTAAGGCTCGCCCCATGGATCGTAGAGGCCGGTGATGGAGTCTCCGTTCGGACCGTAAACAACTCCGTCACGGTTCCTACCGTTTTTAGCTTCCTTAAGACTCAAAAAGCGGATTTTCCTTTCGTTTTCAATGTCCGTGCCCGTCTCGAGGCCGGCAAGGATATTCAAAAGCTCAACTCCATCGCCTCCTGCTGTGTTGCTCTGTGCGCTGACATCGGGCAAACTCGAATACTCGCTGTAGAACTGATCAATTGCGGTCGCGACGGATGTTGCCGCCGCTTGTGCCGTTACTTTCCTGGCCTTCTCCAGAGCGGCTCTTCCGCCGGCAAAGCCCGCACCAGCGAGCACGGCGATGATGGCGATTACGACGAGAAGTTCGACAAGGGTGAAAGCTTTTCTGTTACGGGATTTGGTTGGGTTTTTCATAAGATTGATAATGGAGGATTCAGGTGCGAAACGGGGTTGGCGTCAATTTGATTTTATCCGAGAGAGGCATTCACAACGTAATTACCATACAGCCCGGAGTTCGTTTTGCAATGGTTTAAAGCGGGTGTGATTCTTTTCGTTGGATTCCCAGTTGCAGGAGCGCGGGTCTTCAGCCCGCCCCGGTGCCCATGTCTCACCATTTGCCCTCGATTCTCCGGGGCGGGCTGAAGACCCGCGCTCCGCCATCTGTCCGCGGCAGCTCATTTGAAACACCTTTTTCAAAGTTACTTGGACTGCTCAAGCATGCGGAGAAGTGGCATTTCCGCGCGTTTGCGGGTTTCCTCGTCCATCTCCACGCGGGGTTCAAGATCGCGGAGGCAGTTGCGGAGCTTTTCCATGGTGTTCATTTTCATGTAGCGGCAGTCGGCACAGGCGCAGCGGTCGGTCGGCCCGGGATGAGATTCTTGTCCGGGCACTCCCGCTGAAGGCGGTGGAGCATTCCGCTCTCCGTCACGACAATGATGTCTTTCACCGGAGCGTTTTTACAAAAATGAACCATTTTTTCGGTGGAGCAGACTTCATCGGCAAGGAGTCTCACAGCCTGGGTGCATTCCGGATGGGCGACTACCAGAGCATCCGGATATTCCTCTTTGATCCTGCTGATGGAATCGCGCGTAAACTCGACGTGGACATAGCAGTTGCCTTTCCACAAATCCATCTTGCGCCCGGTCTGCTCCATCACCCATGCGCCGAGATTCTCATCGGGGACGAACAGGATCGGGCGGTCGGCGGGTGCCTGGTTGACGATTTTCACGGCGTTTCCCGAGGTGCAGATTACATCGCAAAGGGCTTTCACACCGCCGGAGCAGTTGATGTAGGCGATGACGTAGTAGTTCCTATCCGCGTTTTCTTTGAGGAACGCCTCAAGCTGGTCTGCCGGACAGGATTGCTCCAGGGAACACCCGGCGTCTTTATCCGGAAGCACGACGATCTTGGAAGGGTTCACGATTTTCGCCGTCTCCGCCATGAAGTGGACTCCGCAGAAGACGATCACTTCCGCATCCGTTTCCTTTGCCTGGTAAGCGAGACCCAGGGAATCCCCAACGTAGTCGGCCACATCCTGGATGTCGCCCGTTTGGTAGTTGTGCGCCAGAATGATCGCATTCCTGGCGGCTTTGAGTTCGCGAATCTCGTCTTTCAAATCCAGGGCAACTTGCATGTCCGAATCTTCCCGCGCGGTTGCCCGCTTGCAAGACCGAATCGGAAAGGTTGTGGCGAAAAGGAATTACCCTGCGATCTGTGGCCGGATGACCTCCATGAGTCCGGTGTGCCTGGCGCCCGCTTTCACGACGAGTCCCCCCGCCCTTGCGAGACCCTGCAGATGCGCTTTTTTCTCAAGAGTGATGGTGCCGGTGCAGGTGAGCTGGGCTCTCACCTGACCGTCTATGTACGCAGTCTCTGCGTGGACATCGCCCTGGAACTCCACTTGTGCGCCGCGCTCCACCCGCAATTCCCGGCATTTGACGTTTCCGATGATTTTGCCGTGGCTACGGATTCTTAGCGTCCCTGAGCATTCCACCGAGGCTGCCAATTTGCCCAGAACGGTGAGGTGGTGGCTCTGCACGTGGACTCCGAGAATGGATCCGCTTTTCAAAATGGTGACATCGCCGCGTGTCTGGATCCGCCGACGCCACGCGTGGTCGATCTCGTAATCCTTGAGGCTGATGTAGCCGCCGCATTTTCTGCACTGGCTGGACTGCGCATCGGAAACGACCTCGAACTTGCGCTTACAATGATAGCAGTCGATCTCCCGCCTGTCCGGTTCACGCACGAAGAAACGGCGAAAGATTCCGGGCTGATCATCCTTGGAGGCAGATTTCGGAGCGGCGGGAGCCACCATCGGATGCTGAACCGGCGGTTTCCCTGCCGAGGCGAGACGGGTGGCGTATTTCGGGCGGGAAACGGGTTTGCCGTCCCTTATATCCATATGGTCGCCGCAAGAGCGACATTGGGTTGAAATGACCAGGGACGGCTCCATCTGGTGGTGCCCGCATTCCGGACACTCCAGTTCTATACGGCGCCCGCCTGTTTCAACACCCATCACCTCTCTTGCCTCTGATTTATAAACGGTTTCCCGTTCCTATTTACCCGCCATCGCGGGACTTGAGGAGTGGGACGAACCCTGAGACGGCTTCGAATCACCGGACGACGAAGCCTGCGAAGGCGTACCCACGGTGGATTTACCTACAAAGATCGCTCCGGCCTCGATAGTCAGGAACTTGGCCTTGATATCGCCGATAACCTCCGCGCTGGATTTCAGTTCGACGCGGTCGGTTGCTGTGAGGTTCCCGTGAACTTTCCCGTAAACGACCACGGTGCCGGTCTTGATTTCGGCTTTCAGGCGGGCGTTCTCACCAACGGTGAGGCTGCCTGTCGATTGAATCTCTCCTTCGATCTTCCCATCCACGATGAGATCGTGCTGAAATTTGACAGTGCCTTTGATCTCAACATCGGAGGAAAGAACGTTGCGCGTTCCGCCGGAAGCAGGCTTGGGGGAAGAGGAACCCTGGCTTGCAGGAGCGGAACTCGGGCGTGAGTCACTGGAGGCTCCACCGGAAACCGACGCTGAAGAACCCGACGAGCGACTATCTGAGGAGGATTGCGATGGCTGCTGTGAATCGCTTGCTTCTTGGCCTATGACTTTCTTAAACACGAAGGAAATAAAGAATTTTAAATTTCTCCTGTCAATCGGATTTCACTGATTATTCAGCCGGTTCCACCGGATCGGAACCGGGGAGCAACGGATTGCCATCGGTACCGCCGGCACCGTCCTTGACGGCGTTCAACAGATCCTCGACGGAGGCGTCCTGGAGCGGTGCCTCCGCCTCTTCATCAGAGCCGGTAAGATTCGCATCCGGAACAACGATTGGCGCGACAACCTCGACAGGCGCCTTGGCTTTCACCAATAGCCTGCGGTTCAGTGCGTCCTGGGAAAAAGTGCTTCCGGCGAATTCGTTCTCTACGGTCTCGTATGCTTTCACCGCCTGATCGACATTTCCCTTGCTTGCCTCGATGTCGCCAAGGGAAATCCAGGCGTAGGGAGCGAGATGGCGCGAGTCAGGATCACCGGTGAGATCACGGAAAAATTCAGCGGCTTCGTCCGTTTTACCCTGCGACCAGAGCTTCGCGGCGAGACTGGCTTCAGCGCTGGGACGCGCCGGATGGTCGCGATCCGTCTCCACAAACGTTTTGAGGGTATTGATCGCATCGTCCTGTTGGCCGTCCTCCCATTGTTTTTCGGCGAGGAGCACCTTTGCGCTGAACGCCGCCTGGGTATCGCCGTGGTTCTTCACCACAGCCTGCAGTTCCGAAAGATCCTCCGCCTTCATAAGAAGCGCACCCGCCGTCTCCTCGTTACTTTGGTTGATGCCTTTCACTATGACATAGGCGATCGCAGCGATGGTGAGCAGAACGGCCAGCACGATCAGTTTCATCTGGTGCCTGTCGAGAAATGCCTCGAACGCGGGAGGTGCCTGGGAAATTTCGCCCAACGGGGCACCGGTGGTTGCATCGAGTGTAGTGTTTTCAGCCATAAATTCTCTCCGCCCTCGGGCGGGTCGCCATCCAAGCCAGCCAAGCGGGTGAAATCAACCGCATAATCACGCCCGGTGGCGCTTTCCCCATCTGCCCTCTCGACATCCACCCCTCCATCATCTGCAATTCCCCTGCCGCATGTCCGATTCCTTCGTCCACCTCCACCTCCACACCGCCTACTCCCTTCTCGACGGAATGATCCGCACCAAGGAACTCGCCGCCCGCGCCGCCGAGCTTGGGATGCCCGCGGTCGCAATGACCGACCACGGGAATCTCTACGGTGCCATCGATTTTTACCAAAAATGCCAGAAAGCAGGTGTGAAACCTATCCTCGGCTGCGAAATCTACCTCGCCCCCTTTTCCGCACAGGAAAAAAAGAAACTCCCGGATCGCAAAAATGCCACCCACCTCACCCTGATAGCTGAGACCAATGAAGGTTGGACGAACCTTTCCAAGCTTACCTCCATCGGCCACCTCGACGGGATGTATCACGGAAAGCCCCGCGTGGACCGGGAAATCCTGCGCGCCCACTCCAAAGGCATCATCTGCCTCTCCGGCTGCATCTCCGGCCCGGTCAACGAGTGGTTGCGCAAGGACGATCAGACAAAAGCCCTTGAGACCCTCAGCGAGCTCCGCGATATTTTTGGAAAGGACAATCTCTTCGTCGAGCTCCACAACCACGGCCTTGAAATCCAGCTCAAAGTCCTCCCCCAGCTCGTCGATCTAGCGAAGAAACTCGACCTCCCCGTAGTCGCCGCGAACGACGTTCATTTCCTCAACCGTGCCGACCACGAGGCGCACGACGTCATGATCTGCATCGGCACCGGCTCCATGGTCATCGACGAGGATCGCATGCGCTACACGCCCGAAGTCTATTTCAAGACCGCCGGGGAAATGCGCGAAATTTTCAAAGACATCCCCGAAGCCTGTGACAACACCCTCCGCATCGCCGAGCGCTGCAACGTCGAAATCAAACTCGACGCCACCTCTTCGGAAAAATACCCGCAGTTCCCCACCCCGGACGGTTCCCCTCGTGAGGACTACCTCATGAAAATCTGCCAGGATGGTGTCCTGAAACACTACGGTGCCGAGAAAGCTGCCAGCGCCGAAGTCCAGGATCGCTTGAAATACGAGGTCGATACCATCAACTCCCTCGGCTTCGCATCCTACTTCCTCATCACCGCGGACTTCATCCAGTGGGCCCGCGACAACGACATCCCCGTCGGCCCCGGCCGTGGCTCTGCCGCCGGATCGCTCGCCTCCTACGCCATGGGCATCACCAACATCTGCCCGCTCCAGTTCGGCCTTCTTTTCGAGCGTTTCCTCAACCCCGAACGTGTTTCCCCTCCCGACGTCGATATCGACTTCTGCCAGTCCCGCCGTGCCGAAGTCATCCAATACGTCCGCGAAAAATACGGCGAGAAATCCGTATCCCACATCATCACCTACGGCACCATGGGCGCGAAATCCGTCATCCGCGATGTCGCCAGGGTCATGGGCGTATCCTACGGCGAGGCAGACCGCATTTCCAAAATGATCGAGGCCAAGCCCGGCGTGAAACTCAAGGGCGAGTATGACTCGAAAGACGAACTCCGCGAACTCATCGAATCCTCCTCCACTTACAAGGAGCTCTGGTACTACGCCCTCCGCCTCGAAGGCATCAACCGCAACGTCGGCATTCACGCCGCCGGAGTCGTCATCGGCGACCGCCCCCTCGACGAGCACGTCCCCCTCACCCGCGGCAACGAAGGCGAAGTCGTCACCCAGTACGACATGGGCGCCATCACCGAAGTCGGTCTCCTGAAAATGGACTTCCTCGGCCTGAAAAACCTTACCGTCATCCAGGACGCCGTCCGCCACATCCGCAAGCACACCCCGGATTTCGATATCGAGAAAGTCCCGCTCGATAACCAGCCCACCTTCGACATGCTCAACCGTGGCGAAACCATGGGCGTGTTCCAGCTTGAGTCCGGCGGCATGGTCGAGACCTGCAAGAAGTACGAGATCCGTAGTATCGATGACATAATCGACCTTATCGCCGTGTATCGCCCCGGAGCCATGCAGTTCATCGACCAGATGCTCGACGTGAAAAAAGGCAAAAAAGCCATGTACGAGCACCCTCTCCTGGAACAGATCTGCGGCAATACCTACGGCGTCATGATCTACCAGGAGCAGGTGCAGAACGCCGCCAAAGTCCTCGCCGGATATACCCTCGGCGGCGCCGACCTCCTCCGCCGTGCCATGGGTAAAAAGGACGTCGAGAAGATGGCCAAGGAGCGCGTCAAATTCATCGAAGGTGCCAAGAAACACAACGACATCGGCGAAAAACTCGCCAACACCATCTTCGACAAAATCAACGCCTTCGCAGGATACGGATTCAACAAATCCCACTCCGCCTGCTACGGCCACATCTCCTACTGGACCGCATATCTCAAGGCAAACCACCCTGTCGAGTTCCTCGCCGCCCTCCTTTCAAACGAAGTCAACAACACCGACAAGATCACCGTCTTCGTCGCCGAGTGCCACCGCATGGGCATCGAGATCCTCCCGCCCAACCTCAACAAATCCCTCCTCCGTTTCACCCCGGAGAAAACAGGCACCGGAGCCGATGCCGTCCGCTACGGACTCGCCGCCATCAAAAACGTGGGCGAAGCCGCCATGGCCACCGCCATCAAGGAGCGCACCGAAAACGGACTCTACACCTCCGTCGAGGATTTCTCCTCCCGCCTCGATTCCAAAGTCATCAACAAACGCATCCTCGAAAACCTCGTCAAAGCCGGAGCACTTGACTGGACCGGCGAGAACCGCGCCTCCATGTTTACCCGCCTCGAGCAGGTCGTCGCATCCGCCTCCTCCGCCCAGCGCGACAAGGCGTCCGGCCAGTCCTCCCTCTTCGATGCCATGGACTTCGCCCCGCCCGCCGCAACCAAAGACTCGCCCGTCGTGAACGCACACGAGGAATGGCCGAAAGACGAGCGCCTAGCTCACGAGAAAGAGCTCCTCGGCTTCTACGTCACCGGCCATCCCCTAGACAAATACCGGGGCATCCTCGACAGCGACAAATACAACCGCATCGGCCTCATCGACGAGATCGAACTCGACAATCCCCGCGAACGCTACCCCATCGCCGGCATGCGTCCGCTCCTTGGAAAGCCGCATGACCAAAGCAGGAAAACCCTTCGGCATCCTCACTGTCGAGGACTTCACCGGCTCCTGCGAAGTCATGCTCTGGAGCGAAACCTTCATCCCCGCCCGCGATTCCGGCGTCCTCCAGCCAGGCAACATCATCAAGCTGAAGATCGGCATCCAGATGGACGACCGCACCGGCGGCCGCCGCCTAACCGGAGGCTCCCTCAGCGAGCTGAAAACCCGCAAAGCCTCCGCCAACGGTAAGGGCCCCATCGAGCTACTTCTCTGGACTCACCGCCACACCGAGAAAGACCTCGAGGAAATCCACTACCACATCACCGGCCACCCCGGCCCCACCCCCGTCCTACTTCATTTCCAGAACTCCGCCGGAAAACGCCTCTCCCTCCAGCCCTCCGGAACCTACTCCGTAAAACGCTCCGAAGAGCTACTACTAGCCCTGGACAAGTTCATAAAGGCGTAGCTACGAAGTTTGAAATTTGAAATTTGAAATTTGTCGATAGCATCGCCGCGTGGTCGAGAAAAGTGATCTGAGAGCCGTTCTTCAGTATATTCCCCAGTTCCGGGGGAAGATCTTCTGCGTCCTCATCGAGGCAGGCCTGCTCCCGGAGCCGGCGGTCGCGGAGACATTGCTGGATCTCGCGGTCCTGGAGGATCTCGGAGTGAAACTCGTGCTCGGAGTCCTCGGCGGCGATCTGAAGGATCTGTACGACTGGACTCTCGAGTGCGAGATCATGGCTGCACGTGTTACCCGTCCCATTTCCGACGAACTCGCAGCGCACGGAAGTAAAAGAGATTCTCCAGCGGGGACAATCGGCGATCATCGACGCATCGGGAATAGGCCCGCTGGATCCCGAGGTCGTGGATTTCGGGAAACTCGTGGGGGTCTCCAAAATCATCGCCCTTCTCGAAGAAAGCATTCTGGTGAACGGTAAACCCGCGCACGCGATCCGCGCCGCGGATGTTCCCTCGGTTTTGGAAAATGAAGAGGTATCCGGGCAGGGAGCTTCTCCTCGCCGCCGCGGAGGCCTGTAACCGTGGAATTCCCCGCGTCCATGTCCTGAACGGCCGCCAGCAAGGAGTCCTCGTTGATGAACTTTTCTCCAATGAAGGGGTCGGAACCATGGTCCACGCGGACAGCTACCGAGTGATCCGCGAGCTGCGCGAAGACGATATTCCCGAGCTGCTCGGTATGATCGGCCGAGTCGTCCGTCGCACGAAGCTCGTCCCCCGCAACTACGAGGACATCCACGGCAAAATCTCGGACTACCACGTCATGACCATCGATGACAACGTCGTCGGCTGCGTCGCGCTCCACGAGTATCCTGAGCGACGACTGCGCCGAAGTCGCATGCCTGTATGTCAAGCAAGCACATGAAGGTCGCGGCTACGGATACGAGCTTGTCGGGCACGCGGAGCAACTTGCCACCGGAAAAAACATCCCTGACGTCTTCGCCCTGACAAACCGCGCGGCGGATTTTTTCAAACGCGCGGGCTACGCCCAGACTGCCATCGAGACTCTTCCGGCGACACGCGAAGGCACAACTCCTCGCAAGCGGCAGGGACTCTCTTGTTTTCCGGAAATCTCTCTAACAAAATTTCATTGCGCCGATCAGGCTCCGGGTAAGACTGGTGGGCAATGAAACTCAAATTCTGCGGTGCCGCCGGCACCACTACCGGCTCCCAGCATCTTCTCGAAGTCAACGGAAAACGAATCCTTCTCGATTGCGGCCTGTATCAGGGCAGCCGCAAAGACGCCTACGAGATCAACTGCTGCTTTCCCCACTACGATCCGGCAACAGTGGATGTCGTCAGTCCTTTCCCACGCCCATATCGATCACAGCGGAAACCTTCCGAACCTCTGCAAAAAAGGATTTTCCGGAACCATTTTCTCCACCCACGCCACCCGCGATCTCTGCCAGATCATGCTCCGCGACTCCGCCCGCATCCAGGAGCACGATATCGACTGGCTGAACAAGCACCGCAAACGCAAGGGCCTTGAACCGGTCGAGCCGCTTTACACCGAGCAGGATGCCGAGAAATGCCTCCGTCAGTTCGTCACCCTCGGCTACGACAGGCCTCTTCTGATCAGCGATGGAGTCGAACTCACCTTCGTCGATGCCGGGCATATTCTCGGCTCCGCCCAGGTCATCCTCGATGTCACCGACCAGGCGGACGGGAAGAAAGAAACGCTTCCTTTTCTCCGGCGATGTCGGCCGGGGCGACAGCGAGGTTCTCCGTGATCCTGTCGCGGTCGAAAACGTCGATTTCCTTCTGATGGAAAGCACCTACGGAGGCCGCGAGCACGAGGCGCCTCCCGGTTTTGACACCCACTTCGCCGGTGTGATCAAAGACGCGGTGAAGCGCGGAGGAAAGATTCTCATTCCCGCCTTCGCCGTGGAGCGGACGCAGAAGCTTCTCTACGTTCTCAACGAGATGTTCCTCGCCAAGGAACTCCCGCCCATCCCCGTTTACGTCGATAGTCCGCTGGCGGTCAGCGCCACGGAAATCTACCGGCTCCACCCGGACTCCTTCAACGAGGAGGTCTATGCCGCCCTTTTCGAGAAACAGAACCCCTTCGGCTTCGAAGACCTGACTCTCATCCGGTCGGTCAAAGGCTCGAAGGCGCTCAACGATCTGGAAGGCGTGGCCATCATCATTTCCGCCTCCGGCATGTGCGAGGCCGGGCGCATCATGCACCACCTCCGCAACAATATCGAAGATCCAAAAACCACCATCCTGTTCGTCGGATACTGCGCGGAAAGAACCCTCGGACGCCGCATCCGCGATGGTGAAAAGCACGTGAAAATTCTCGGAGATTCTTTCCAGGTCAATGCCGCCGTGGAAATCGTCGATTCCTTCTCCGGCCACGCCGACCACTCGGAACTTGTCGATTACTACAATCGGATCACCGGAGCCAAAACCAAGACCTGGCTCGTGCACGGCGAACCGCAATCCGGCCAATACCTCGAAGCCGCCCTGCAAAAGGAAGGCGCGGACGTCTCCGTGGGCGAACTCGGTGCGGAGATCGAATTTTAGCCCGCCAAGCAAAGTCTTGATATCGGGCGATGTTCCGAAGCAGACTCCCGCCCCTTTCCCAAGGGATACAGTCATGCCTTCCAATCAAGAAATCCGTGTTTTCGCCCCCGCCACCGTCGCCAACGTCGCGTGTGGCTACGATGTCCTTGGCTTCGCCATCGACTCGCCCGGCGATGAGATCGTCGTCCGCAACTCCTCGAAACCCGGCCTCCAGATCACCAAAATCACTGGCGACGACGGAAAGCTTCCGAAAGATCCCACCAAAAACACCGCGGGAGTCGCCGCACTCGATCTCCTGAAACACCTCGGCATGCTCGACCGTGGGATCGAAATGGAGATCCACAAGAAAATGCCCTTTGGCTCCGGCCTCGGCTCCTCCTCTGCCTCCGCGGTCGCAGGGGCATTCGCCGTGAACAAACTCATCGGCGAACCGCTTTCAAAACGCCAGTTACTCCCCTTCGCCATGGCCGGTGAAGCCTCGGCGGACGGCGCGTGGCACGCGGACAACGTCGGCCCCTGCCTCCTCGGTGGCATCGTTTTCATCCGCTCCAACGAAGAGCTCGATCTCGCCCAGATCCCCGCCCCGAAAAACCTCTGGGCAGCCGTCGTCCATCCGGACATCGAAATCCTCACCAAGGTAGCCCGGGAAATCCTCCCCAAGGAAATCCCTCTGGAAAACGCCACCCAACAGATCGGCAACCTCGGCGGCCTGATCCTCGGACTTATCCAGGAAGACTACGGACTCATCTCCCGCTCCATCCACGATGTGATCGCGGAGCCACGCCGCCAAAAGCTCATCCCGGATTTCTACAAAGCGAAACGCGCCGCCCTCTCCGCCGGCGCCCTCGGCTTCTCCATCTCCGGTGCCGGCCCGTCCGTCTTCGCCCTCTGTGAAGGCGAGGAATCCGCCCGCAAGGTCGGTGCCGCAGTCGAAAAAGTCTTCTCCGCCATCCCCGTGAACTGCCAGTTGCACGTCTCCAAAATCAACCCCCACGGGGTGCATGTGGTGAAATGATGGATTCACTTTCCCTCTAAACAGTTTACCTTGGCAGCAGCATGGAACGGAAATTCAACATGGTTATTGAGCGGGATTCGGAAGGATGGCTTGTCGCGAGTGTTCCTTCCCTGGTCGGATGTCATACTCAGGCCAAGACTTTCGACGAACTGGATTCCAGAATTCGCGAGGCTATTTCCCTTTGCTTGGAGGACTCGGATGGCTTGCCAATTCCCGAGTTCATTGGAGTTCATCAAGTCGCAATTGAGGTGTCATAAGCCACAGTTGACTTGGCACTTCATATTGATTGCCAGGCGAACGTAATTTCAGGTATGGGCAAATTTCCAAGCATCACAGGCAATCAATTGATCAAGGCTCTGGGAAAAATTGGTTTTTCCGTCGTGAGAACCAGGGGAAGCCATCACCGAGTGGAACATTCCGATGGGCGAAGGACAACGGTTCCTGTGCACGGAAAGGAAACACTCGGGCCAGGAATCCTTCTCAAAATCCTCCGTGACGTGGAACTGACAAGGGATGACTTGCTTGAATTACTCTAACCCGTTACCCATTTCCGCGCACCCGTGAAATACCATTCCACAAACAACCCGAACCATCAGGTCGATCTCAAGGAAGCGATTCTCCGTTCCCTTCCACCGGACAACGGCCTCTATATGCCCAACCAACTCCCTGTGCTTGGGGAGGAGTTTTGGACAAAATGGCGGGATCTAAGTTTCCAGGAAATCGGATATTCCGTGGCGGAGGCCTTTTTCGGAGAAGATGTCCCTGCGGACAATTTGCTGGAGATCGTAAACGGCACCCTGGAGTTCGACGCCCCTCTCGTCTCCCTCGCGCCCGACGACCACATCCTGGAACTCTTCCACGGCCCTACCCTCGCCTTCAAAGACTTCGGCGCACGCTTCATGGCACGGCTGATGGCGCATCTCACGAAGGACGAGGATCGGATGCTTACCGTGTTGGTCGCCACATCCGGGGATACCGGCGGTGCCGTCGCATCCGCATTCCACAACGTTGCCAGGCACCCGTGTCGTTATCCTCTATCCGAAAGGAAAAGTATCCGGACTCCAGGAAAAGCAACTCACCGCTCTCGGCGGAAACATCACCGCGCTGGAAATCGAGGGCACGTTCGATGACTGCCAGGCCTTGGTGAAGAAAGCGTTTCTTGAGCGTGAACTCTCGGAGCGGATGAACCTCACTTCCGCAAACTCGATCAACCTCTCCCGGCTCGTCCCGCAATCCTTCTACTACATCCATAGTGCCAGACAGCTTGAGGAAGGAGTCAAACCGGTATTCGTGGTTCCGTCCGGAAACTTCGGGAACCTCACCGCCGGTCTTCTCGCACGCCAGCTTGGTCTCCCGGTCGAAAAGTTTGTAGCAGCGACAAACAGCAACGACGTGGTCCCCCGCTATCTCGCGAAGGGAGAATACGAACCGCTGCCGAGTATTTCCACAATTTCAAATGCCATGGACGTGGGCGCACCTTCAAACTTCGTCCGTATGACCGCGCTCTTTGAAAATTCATGGCAGGATATAAGTGCCTGCATGACCGGCATGAGTTTCACGGACGAGGAAACCCGTGACGCCATCCGCGAGGTCAAATCACTCCATGGTTACGAAATCGATCCGCATGGCGCGGTCGGCTGGCTGGCAGCGAGGAAATATCGCGAGCAAAATCCCGGATCGCAAACCATCACCTTGGAAACCGCCCACCCGGCGAAGTTCCCGGATGTCATGGATGCGGAACTTGGGCCAGGAACCGTCGAAATTCCGGAACGCCTGGCGGTTCTCGCCGATCAAAAAAAGGTCGCCACCAGTCTCACGGGAGACTGGAAAGAGTTCCGCGACTGGCTTGATGACAACATCGCTTAGCGGAAGGAACCGCGATCGGTGTGCTCCCTCACTTCCTTCTCGATTGAGTTCATCGCCTCTTCGGCGGTGATGATACGGGCGTAGCGGTCCCGCAGGGTTTTTAGCGAGGCGTCGTGGAGATCCTGGGTAACAGTGGCACAGCAGTCATCGACCATGGTCACCAGGTAGCCCAGATCGCAGGCGTGGCGGACGGTGGTTTCCACACACTCGTTGGTATAGACGCCGACGACATAGACGGAGCTGATGCCGAGGTTCTGAAGGACGTAGTTGATATTGGTCGATGCGAACACGCCGCTGGCGGTCTTGTTAATGACGATCTCGTCGCCTCTGGGAGCCACCTCCTCGAGAAAACACGCTTCGGCGGAGCCGGGGGAGGCGTGGACTTCGAGGCGTTTGTGACCTTTCGATCTGTCGCGACCATCGTGGGTGAGGGACTGGATGCGGCAGTGGATCACTTCCAGTCCGTGGGCGCGGAAACAGTTCTGGAGGTTGTGAACGTTCGGCAGAACCGTGTCTTTCAGCCTGTCGAAATAGTAACGCATCTGATCCAGTGGAATGGGCGATGTCTCGTAATCGGTGAAAAGTCCGTGTCCCTCCGCCGCATCGAGATACTGCATGTCGATGCAGAGCAGCGCGGTGTGGCGGTTGCGGAGATCCTTTTCGTGCCTCGGGTTTTCCGCGAAAGATTCGCGGTAGAGGGGGCTTAGGGGATCGTCGGAAAATGTTTCTGTCGCTCATTTGTCGGACGATAAGGGATTCATCGCGAGTTGGTAAAGGGTGGCGAGCATGAGGTTCGCCCCGGCCTCGATATCCTCCCACGCCGTCCATTCGGAGGGCGAGTGGCTGAGTCCGCCTTTGCTGGGGACGAAGACCATCGCCATGGGGGCGACGCGGCCGACGAGCTGGGCGTCGTGGGCGGCTCCGCTGAGCATTCTGATTGCGTTGAGACCGAGTTCCGTCGCGTTTCTCTCAAGCATGGAGACAGACGCTCGTCGGAGGCGACGGGCTGTATCTCGGCCTTGGACGTTGAACTCGAATTTCAGATCCGCGGCGGCGGGAAATTGCGGCAAGCGCTTTCTGAAACGATTCGGAGAGATCCTGCAGAATTTCGGTGGAGGGATCGCGGAAATCCAGGGAGAACTCGACGGCGCCGGGCACGGAGTTCGGAGCGCCGGGGAGGATTTCCGCTTTTCCGATGGTGGCTCGGGAATTTTCTCCGCCGTTTTCCTCAAGGATGCGCGGCAATCTCGTGGGCGAAATCGGCCAGCCCCATGAACGCGTCCTTGCGGTAATCCATCGGGGTGGTTCCCGGCGTGGTTCGCCTCTCCGGTGAAACGCAGCGACCACGAGCGCAGACCGGTGATGCTTTCCACGATGCCGACCTGGAGGTTGCTTTCATCGAGGATGGGGCCCTGCTCGATGTGTAGCTCCAGATAGGAATCGATCTGCTCGGGGCGGCGGCGGGCATCGAGGGATTTCATCGGATCAAGGCCCTGGTCGAGCATGGCATCGAAGAGGCGGGTGCCACCGAGATCGGCCGCTTTCTCTACCTTTTCCAAGGTGAGTGTGCCGGTGAAAGCCTCGGAGCCGAACGTGCCTCCGAAGCGGCCTTCCTCATCGGAGAAGGCGATGAGTTCGAGGGTTTGCTTCGGGCGAATATCCGGCGGCGGAGATGGCTCGGAGACATTCCAGGCCGACGACCACACCGAGGCAGCCGTCCAGCATTCCGGCGCAAGGAACGGTATCGATGTGTGAGCCTACGAAAACCCGGGGCGAGTCATTTTCTCCGGCGAGGATTCCGGAAATGTTCGCCGCTCCGTCCGATGCGGGGGTAAGCCCGTTTTCCTCGATTCGGTTAAGCAGCCACCGCTTTCCCTCCATGTCCTCATCGGTGAAGGCCATGCGGTAGATTCCGCGATCCTGCTCGTTCTTTCCGATCGCGGCGAGCGCGAGGATGTCGGACTTGATGCGTTCGATATCGACTCGGAGGTTTTTTGGGATCTTCAAGAGGTGAACTGGCGGTGGAGGATGTGGAGGGTGAGGAGGTGGTTGAGCAAGGCGTCTTTGCGCACGAGTGATGTCGGGTCGGTGTCGTTGCGGTATTCGGTTAGGAAATTCGGAGACTCGCTCGGGTGAACAGATGCCTGCGTCCGAGATCACGGCTTCGTTGAGGTATTCGGAAATGAGCTCCTCCACCTTTGCCATCTTGGATTTGTCCGTGTGGGCGGGAGGTGCCATGAAGGCAAATTTCTCACGCTTGTAGAGGACTTCGGGGAGGACGCCTTTGACCGCTTCGCGGAGGACGTGTTTTTCGATGTTGCCCTTGATCCGGAGATTCGGCGGGACTTCCACGGCGGCGGCGGCGAGGTGGTGGTCGAGAAAGGCGGGGCGTGATTCCATGGAGTTCGCCATATCCACGCGGTCGCCGCCCCAGTTGAGGATCTGGCCTTCGAGCTGGCACTTCGACCAGGTATACTGGGCGATGTCCAGCGGATGGCGGCCTTCCAGCATGCTGCCGTCGATCTGGTTGGCGATTTCCTCGATGGGATCGTAGTCTTCGAGTTCGTGGAGGAGATCGTCCGAAAGGAGTGGGCGGGCGATGTCGAGAGTGTCCATCCAGGGTTGGAGCCAGGAAGGGGTGAAGCCGCAGAGTTTTTCCCAGGCGGGATGGGTGCGCTGGGTTTCCGCGAGGATGGCGCCTTTGAAGAGGGAATTGGTTTTCTCGAGCGCTGCCTGGTATTCGTTGCGGACGCTTTCAGGCTCATGGCTGATACCGTGTAGGAACATGTCGCGCTTCAGTGCGGGGTAGCCTGCGAAGAGTTCGTCGGCACCTTCTCCGGTGATCACGCAGCGGTACCCGGAGTCCCAGACGCGCTTGGACATCAGGTTCTTCGCAACACCCAGGGTATTGTAAAAAGTGCGCTCCGCGTGCCAGACGGTTTTGACGTAGTTTTCCCCGTAGAGATCTTCGGCTTTGAGATTGATTACTTCCTGGTCGGCTCCCATGGACTCGGCCATCTGCTTGGCAATGGGTGCTTCGTCGTAGGCATCGTCATCGAAGGAAATGGTGTAGGCTTTCGTCGGCGATTGCATCGCGCCGGTGGCGAGTCCGAGGATGCAGCAGGAGTCGATTCCACCGGAGAGGTAGCAGCCGACGGGCACATCGGCATCAAGGCGATGGACGATGGCGTCGATGAGTTCGGAGCGGATTTTTTCGACGTGTTCCTGTTCATCGACATTCTTCGGGCGGGCTTCTTCGTGGGGGAAGTCGAAATCCCAGTAGCGTTCCTGATGGATATCGAGCTGGCCGTTGCGCTTGCGGATGCGGAGAAAATGGCCGGGAGAAAGTGAGGTGACGTTTTCAAACGCGCTCATGCCCGGTGCGATTGTCTGCATGAGTTGGTGCAGGGCGGCCTTCCTATCCAAGCGGGCAGGAACATCGGGATGCGCTAAAACGGATTTTGCCTCAGAGCCATAGACGATGGTGCTTTTGTCAGGGGAAACCCAGTAGAAGAGTGGGCGGACGCCAAAACGGTCGCGGATAAGGATGAGCTCGTCGGTATGGTTGTCGTAAAGAGCGAAGGCGAATTCGCCGCGCAGATGCTCGGTGAAATCGAGGCCGAATTTGCGGTAGAGACCGATGGCGATTTCCGAATCGGATTTCGTTAGAAAGCGGTCGCCCTCTGCCATGAGGGTGGATCGATGGCGTTTGAAATCGTAGAACTCGCCGTTGCTGGTGAGAACGTAGCGTCCATCGACGGCGTGGAGCGGCTGGCAGCCGCCTTCAAGATCATTGATGGCAAGGCGTGTATGCCCGAGCGCCACGCCCTTTTCCCTGAGGACATACTGGCCGCGCCCGTCGGGGCCGCGATGATGGATGGTCTCGAGCTGCTTGTCGAGCAGGTCGGGGGTGTTTTCAGGGAGTGGTTTGGCCGAAAAATGGCCTGCGATTCCGCACATATGGTAATTCTAGTAGTTGTTAGGAGGGTGAGAGGTCGATGAGGTTCGGCAAGGCTTTGAGGCGACCGAGAACGGACATAAGAAGCGCCTGGCGGATAAAGACCGCACCATGGGCTTGGGAAAAGTAGAGGTTGTGGGGGGTCTTATCGAGAGAAGTATCCAACTCGTCGAGACGTGCCAGCGGGTGAAGGATCACCGCACTTTCCTTGATCGGGCTTTCCGAGTTCAGTTTGAAGCGGCTGTCCATGTTCTTGTAGGAATCGCCGAGGAAAGCGATCGAGTTCATGTAGATGATATCGAGCGTGGGGAGGTTCTCGCGGACATCGTTCGAGACCTCGTAGTCGATGTCGGCATCGGTGAGCCGCTCGGTCACTTCTTCACCGAACGGATCCGCCATTTCGGAAATGACGGTGACTTTTCCGATGTGATCTTTGAATAGAAGAGCCATGAGGAGGAAGGACTTCACAGCGCGCATCGATCCGGGAGTCCCTAGAATACCGAGGTGGAGAAGCGGTTCCTCTTCCGAGTGCGGGGCGGCGAGCGAAGGACGCCATTTCAGGAGAGCAAACCAATCGGCAAGCGCCTGTGTGGGATGCTCACCGGAGCCGTTGCCCGCGTTGATGAGAGGGATGCGCAGATTCTGTAGGATTTCATCGGGCGCATCGGTCTTGGTGTGCCGCATGATGACAGCGTCCGCGTAGGCGTTGAACATTTCTCCGATATCGGCCAGAGATTCGCCCTTCGCCTGACCGGTGGTGGAGCCGTCGGCAATGGAGATCACCTTTCCATCAAGGCGAAGTATCGCGCTTTCAAAACTGGTGCGCGTACGTGTGGAGGCTTCGAAGAATGCGGTAACGGCGATCTTGCCGTCGAGCGGGTGATACGGCCAGATCTCGATTTTTTCCAGGATGGCCGCAAGCTTGCATAGTTCGACGACTTCATCGAAAGAAAATTGCCCTGCTCCGAGAATGCTTTTTCCTTCCAGCCCCTGGAGGGTGGTGAGGTTCACCGGGTTGTCGATGAAAAGATCGGAGGGCTCGGGTCGTATCGCGGACGAACCTTCGGGAGGCTCGATGTTCGGCGTGATTTGGTTTTCCCGGAAACGTTGCGGGTCGTCTTTGTCCATATCGTAGGATCGTTTGAAAAGTTTTGCGGCAGTCGTTTACCAGAGTGTGCCCTTTACCCAGTCCTTGAAGAGAAGCACAAGGAGAGCCAACGCGCCGAGTCCCGTCCAGATGAGAGCCGTGAGGACGAGGTAATGCAAAAAAGTCGGGGAGAACATCGTGTCAGTAATTTTTTAGGCTGGCGGGAATTTTTCGGGAGAGAGATAGCGGGCGGCGATGGTGAATGACATGGACACTGCTGTTCCGACAAGGGATGCAGTGAACCAGCCCATTGTAAAGTATGCAGCAACACCGGTCGCGCAACCCATGAGTATGCCCATAATCACGACGTTTCGGTTGACGCGTTTCCAGAACAGTCCGGCGATAATTGGCCAGATAAGGGATCCTACGAGCGGGCCGGATATGAACAGAGCCTGGATGATCGGCCACTTTGGAGCGGCCAATACCCACGCGAAGATGCCGACACCGATAATCACAATACTCGAAATCTTTCTGAAATCCTTCTCATCGTGTTTCTTGCCTAGAAGCCCCTCCTGGACATCTCGGATGAGGAGATCCGAGGTAGCTGCGAGCAGGGAGTCGATGGAGGAGGCCATCGAACAGAAGAGAACGATCAGAATGAGGATTCCCGCGATCGCGCCGAATCCGGACTGGGACATCACCGAAGCTGCCACGGTTGGGCCGGTTTGGTTGACATCGGTGATATTGATGCCTAGGGGACCGGCAGCCAGTGCGATGAAACCAGCGGCGATTGGGATCGGGAACCAGAGAATACCGGAGAGCAGGAAAGCTTTTGGGGCTATATCCTTACGCATGGCAAAGGCGCGGGACCACCAGACGTTGTTGTGGAAAACCTCGCCGAAGCCGAAGAGCATGTTGTTAAAGACCGCCAGCAGAGCGGCTGGCATGGCGATTTGAAGAAGCGACGGCTGGTAGGTGGAGATGTGAGTGTAGGCCTGGTCGAAATCGAGCTGCGTGACGACCAGTGTTCCGATGAAGACGATCCCGATGAGAATGATAATGCTCTGGATGAAATCCGTGCCGATCACTGCGTACATTCCGCCGAAAAGAGTGTAGAGAACACAAACGAGAAGTATCAGGGACATCCCCTGGAGGTAGGGAATGCCAGCGAGGGCGGTCATGAGTTCACCACCGGCGATAGCCATGCTAACTAGCCAGGAGAGTGAATAGATCATGGTGATGATCAGGAAAATCGCCCAGCCGGTGCGACCGTAGCGCAGCCGGAAGAAGTCCCCTGCCGTAACACCCTGCGGAAGTATTTTCCGGATACGGACGGCAAAGAACGCGAATAGGATGAGCCCGAAGCTGGCGGTGGAATATGCCAGCATGCCCCAGACGCCGAGTGTGAGTGCGAAAACCGGGGCGAGCATCGTGGTGTTCGATGTGACCCAGGTCGCCATGGCTGTTGCGGAGCCGAGGGAGAGGCCGACCTTGCGGCCTGCCAGCATGAAGCCTTCCGAATTCTTCGCCTTTCTCCCCCAGAGTATTCCGAGAAAAACCCAGAGAACGCCCAGCGCTATCACAATAGCCCAGCCGGTTCCGGTGGAAATGGAAGTGGCGGCCGCGATCACGAGGCGTCCTCCTCGTCTTTTGTGGTGAGATGGCCGGCCAGAATGGCTCCCATGGTCGCAAGGACTACGCCAGCCCCTATGATGAGGATGAGCCAGAGTTTCCAGCGGGAGAAAAATTCAACCTTCATGGCGAGTGGAGCGGACCACTCGGAGGTGGACGCATCCGCGATTCGAAAATAGTGGATCCCTTCTGGCAGACCAGTGATCACCGAGGCGGGATCGGTTCCCTTGTAGCGGGTCATGGATTCAGCGAAGTCTGCCGAATCCGACTGTTGGAGCTCAATCTCAAGCGCCTCGGGCTTTTCCCACGAAAGCGTGACCGTGCCGTTCTCGGAAATGCTGTCTCCCAATCCGGCGCGATCGATGAAATCCACCGTTTCTGCCCCCAAGCGACTCCCGCAGAAAAGAAACGCGACCGCCAGGATTGGAAAGATGTGGGTAGTGAAGCCGATTGTTAGAAAAGTGCGCCGACACCCTAATCGGAACCAATTGGACGGGTCAAGGTTCGTATGCGGAAAGCCGTCCTTCCAGGCGGCTGTATCGTGCCGGAAATCTGCCTGGTGCAACGCAGCCGCCTGGAAGGACTGCTTTCCATGGGCGTTACCTCAGGAGCGCGAGGATGGGATCCGGATACACACCGAAGACGAGCGTAAGGACGGTGAGAACACCGATGGCGACCTTGGAAATGACAGGAAGTTTGATCGCAGATTCATCGTGCGCGTCGATCCACCACATGGCGCGGATGGTTTTGAAATAGTAGTAGAACCCGGCGGCGGCGGCGATGATGGCAATTACCAGTCCGACCCAGAGCTGGGCGCTTGCCGCGAGTTGGAAAACAAAGAATTTCCCGATGAATCCGGCGGTTAGCGGGACTCCAGCGAGGGCGGCGAGGAGGACGGTGAGGGCCAGGGCGAGTGTCGGATTGCTCTTTCCGAGGCCGTTGAAATCCGTGATCGCTTCACCATCGCGGTGGATGCGGACTTGAGCGAGAATGAAGAAGACTCCGAGGGTCATCAACAGGTACGTTGCGAGGTAGAAGGAAACCGCCTCAACGGAGCTGACGGCAGATTCGGAGCCGGGATTCCATGCGGCAATGGCAAGGATGAGGAAACCGGCGTGGGCGATGGAGGAATATGCGAGGAGTCGTTTGAAGTTCCCTTGGGGAATTGCCGCGAGGTTTCCGAAGAGCAGGGTCGCACAGGCAAGGATGAGAAGAATGGCCAGCACTTGGGTGCGGACGGGCGAACCTTCGCCGAGGAACGGGGTGAGGAAACGGATGAGGAGAACGAATCCGGCAGCCTTGGAACCGACCGAAAGGAAGGCGGTGGTGGGGGTCGGAGCACCTTGATACACATCGGGAATCCACATCTGCATCGGGACTGCGCCGACCTTGAAGCCAAGAGCCACAAGAACAAGAGCGATACCGAAGAGGAGCGGGACGGTATTTTCGATCGAGTTGATCGCGGCAGGCATGAGATCCAGCCTCATGGTGCCGGTGCTGCCATAGATCCAGGCGATGCCATAGACGAGAAACCCGGTGCTCAGCGCGCCGAGGATGAGATATTTCACGCCGGCCTCAAGGGAACCAACATTGCGGCGCATGTAGGCGACGAGGATGTAGAAAGTGATCGTGACCAGCTCCAGTGCGACGAAAGCACCTGCGAGATCTTTTGCGGAAGCCATCCACATCATCCCCGCACAAGCGAAGATCGGGAGGGAGTAGAATTCCCCGGTGCCATCTTCGGATTCCGGGTTCTCGGTGAAACGGGAGAGGATTTTCCGGAAATCCACCGCCATGAGGAGGACGAGAGCGGTGGTGAGGAGGGCGAAGACTTTGTAGAAGCGGGCAAGCGAATCGAACTGGTAGAAATTCCAGAGCCTCCATCCAGCCCACGCGGCTTCCGGCTTTTGATTCGGCCCGATGGCAAGAAAGGTGAGAATCAGGATCACGACCAAACCGATGGCTCCGGCAATGCCGGCCCACGATTTGTTTTTCGAGGGGATGAAAGCCTCGGCGAGGAGGATGACGAAGCCGAGGGTGACGGTGAGGGCTTCCAGATAGTAGGCAGGCATAAACTTTAAATTTTAAACTCCAGGAATCACTCTATTGCGGAAGGAGCTGAAGAATGAGGTTTGGGTAGCAGCCTACGGCAAGGAGGGCGATGATGAGGAGGACTGCCGGGATGTGGTCGATGAGGGTGAGGTCAGCGGCTTTCTCGGTGGATTTGACCGCAGGCCCCTGGAAAATGTTCCTGTATGCCCGGAGCATGTAGACTGCGGAAATCACCACGCCCCAGATGGCTAGGATGCAGGCGATCTGGACGGGGCCGAAACCTTTTGACGGATCGTAGTTTTCGAAAGCGGAGAGAAAGACCAGCACTTCGCCGGAGAAGTTCGCGAGACCCGGGAGGCCGATGGAAGCCATGGCGGCGATTCCGAAGAGGAACGCCATGCCAGGAGCCGATTTGGCAAGACCGCCCATGTCTTCCAGGTCAAGGGAGCCGGTGCTCCGCTCGATGCGGTCGGCAAGACCGAAGAGGAGGGCGATGGAAATACCGTGAGCGAACATCAGAACAACGGCAGCGGGAATGGCCAGGGTATTTGTTTCCGGTGCGGCGATGAGTGCCGCTATGGCGAGGAAGATGTAGCCCATGTGCATCACCGAGGAATTTCCGAGCATCGTATCGAGGCGTTTCTGGGAAATGGTGACGAGGCCGACCCAGAGGATGTTTCCAAGTAGAAGAACGAGAAGCGGAGTGAGCCAGTGTTGTAGGCCTTCCGGAACAAGGGGAACCGCAATACGGAGCATTCCGTAGAGACCGAATTTCTTCAGGACGCCGGCATGGAGCATCGAGGTAGGAGCCGGAGCACTGGCGTATGCGGGAGCCGCCCATGAGTGGAAGGGAAAGAGTGAAACGAGGGTTCCAAATCCGATGAGAAGGAGCGCAGCGATTCCTTTCTGCGCGGCGGGATCGATCTCCGGCCTGTTGGCGAGCATTTCCGGAATGCTGAATGTTCCGGCAAGTGCGGCCAGCCAGACGAGTCCGGCGAGCAGAACCAGGGAGCCGAGTCCGAGGTAGATGGTGATTTTCCAAGCGATCCCGCGACGGTCGCCGCGACCGAGGATACCGATCATCAGGAAGGTCGGAATCAGCGCCATTTCGTGGAAAGCGTAGAAGAAGAAGAGATCGGTGGAGGCGAACGCCCCGATGGCACCGGCGGCAATGAGAAGCGAGGAGCCGTAGTAGAGCTTTTCGTTTCCTTCCGGTGCTTTTCCGGAAAGAACCGCTGCCAGTGCAACGATCACGGAGAGAACGACCATCACAAGGCTCATCCCGTCGTAGTAGCCGAAGGCGAGGTGAAGTGCCGGTTTTTCAAGAACCCTTACGGAGAAATCCCATATTTCCGCGTTCCAGCAGAACATCGAGCCAACCCCGAGGATGAAATTCAAAGCACAGGCGCCGATGGCGGTTTGGCGTGCCGGGGCACCAAGAAGAATGGCAAAAAAAGCCAGAATCGGCAGAGCAACTAGGAGGGCGAGCATGGGGAAAATCGTTCGGTCGTGCGGAAAGCCATTTCCGCAGGGCGAATACAGCGAACTTGGGGCAGTGCGAAAAGGGCAAAATACGGAGAAACCGGGGAATTCTTGCCTAGAGGGGCCATACTCGTGCCCTGATCTCGGAAATCGCCCATTCCGCATGTTCGGAAATCAGCGGATCCGGGTCGCTTTTCGCTTTCTCCAGTGCGGGAATATCCTCGGTTGTCCCAGTGTTTCCCAGCGCGACGCAGACATTCCGGAGAAAGCGGACGCGCTTGATACGCTTGATCGGGGATTTTGCGAAGACGGTGCGGAAGGCTTCATCGTCCATTTCGAGAAAGTCCCGGAGCCTGTGGGAAAAAATCGCAGGGCGGGCTTGGAAGGAAATTTCGCGGGATGCTTTGGCGAAACGGTTCCACGGACAGACATTGAGGCATTCGTCGCAGCCGTAGATCCGGTCTCCGATAGCACGCCGGAACTCAATGGGGATGGCTCCCTTGTTTTCGATGGTAAGATAGGAGATGCAACGGCGGGCGTCGAGTTTGTGCGGAGCGGTGATGGCTTGGGTGGGGCAGGCATCGATGCAGCGGGTGCATTTCCCGCAATGGTCGCCGAAAACCGGATCGGGGGACAGCTCGAGGGTCGTCAGTAGTTCCGCCAGAAAAGTCCAGGTTCCCAGGTGGCGGTGGATCTGGACGGTGGATTTCCCGTTCCAGCCCAGCCCGGAGTCGGTGGCGAAATCCCTTTCAAGCACCGGCCCGGTATCGACGTAGTAGCGCTGGATGCCGCCAAGCTCTTTGAGTCTCGCATCAAACTCCGCGAGCCGTTTCTCAACCATGTCGTGGTAGTCGTCGTTCCAAGAGTATTTCGCGATACGGTAATCCTGCGGGTGGCCTTCGGGAAAAGGGCTACTGCCGGTGTAGTAGTTGATCGCCAGGCAGATGACGGACTTGCAGCCGGGAAGAACCTCGCGGGGGTCGGCACGGCGGGCGGGATTGCGTTCTAGCCAAGCCATATCCCCGTTCCGGCCATCCTCGAGCCACTCGTCGAAATCATCGGCATGGGTGGCGCGCTTCGCGGTGGCAATGCGGCAATCGTCGAAGCCGAGTTCCGCAGCCCAGGACTTGATCCGGTCTATCATGCGGGCTGGGTGAAGAAATAGCGCGCACTTTCCAGGATTCCCGAAGCAATCTCATGGAAGTCGAGTCCCGCCGTATCTATCTTCAGGTGTGCGGTTTCGCGATACCAAGGCTCTCGTTCCGCCATCATGGAGGCGATCCGCTCTTTTGCATCCGGTTGGTTGAGTAGTGGCCTCTCGTTATTTCGCGAGGTTCTGCGGTATATTTCATCCTGCGGAGCATCCAACCAAACCACGTAACCGAGTTGCCTCAGCAACGGACGGTTTCGGGGACGAATAACAATCCCGCCTCCGGTGGAAATGATATGGCGGGTATCGGTTTGTTTCGAGATTTCCAATAGTTGGAGCGTTTCGAAGTCGCGGAACGCGGACTCCCCCTCCTCTTTGAAGATTTCGGTGATTTTTTTACCCATCGTCTCCTCGATGAGATGGTCCATGTCCGTAAGGGGATAACCCAGCCGCTTGTGAAGCTCGCGCCCCACGGTTGATTTCCCGCTACCCATGAAGCCGATCAGAACGATGTTCTTCGGTGTGACTTCCGGTTGATTCATGAAGCCGAGCATACAGGCTTTCCCATGCTGGTAGAAACCGGAAAATGAGATTGAGGTGGCATGCGCCTTGTTTCCGCCACCCGGCACCCTATCCTGCGGGCATGTTCGGATTTGAAATCGAAGCTACTACATGGACCGGGTTCCTGCTGGTGGCCGCATTTTACGTTATCGGAATACTCCATATTCTTCATGCGCTGATGCACACCCGGACGTCGCAGGGCACCATCGCCTGGGTGGTTTCCCTTCTGGCCGTCCCCTTTTTTGCCATCCCCCTTTACTGGCTGCTCGGGAGAACCAAGTTTTCCGGATACGTCCGGGCAAGGCGTGGCAACGACGCGGATCTGAGAAAGCTCGCCGAGGAGATGCACGACCGGCTCCGAGAATACTCCGTGGATCTCCCCGAGGAGGACGTGTTCGAGCGTTGTGCGGAGGAGTTGGGCGGATTGCCATTCACCAGGGGAAACAAGCTTGAGCTTCTGATCGATGGGCAGGCTACCTTCGAAAGGCTATTGGCCGCCATCGCGAGAGCTGAAAGCTACGTCTGCGTGAATTTTTTTATCATCAAGAACGACAGGATAGGCGGTAAATTCCAAAAGGCGCTGATCGAGCGGGCGGAGGCCGGAGTGAAAGTGTATTTCCTCTTCGATGAAATCGGATCCCACAAGCTCTCATCCACCTATCTGGGCGAGCTGAGTGACGCGGGGGTGGAATGTGTGGCATTTGGCTCCAATCGCCACTGGTGGTCGCGCCTTCAGCTTAATTTCCGCAACCACAGGAAAATCGTGGTGGTCGATGGAAACGAGGCGTTTCTGGGCGGCCTCAACGTCGGGGACGAGTATCTCGGAAGGAGCAAGAAATTCGGCGAATGGAGGGATACCCACCTCAGGATGGAGGGGCCTTCCGTACAGGCCGTCCAAATGGTTTTTCTCGAAGACTGGTTCTGGGCAAACGACACGGTGCCCGGACTTGCCTGGGAGGCATCCGCCAGGGAAGAAAACCAGATCACCGGCATCATCCCCACCGGCCCCGCCGATCCGACGGACTCATGGAAACTTCTCGTCGCGGAATCCGCCAATTCCGCAAAAGAACGGCTGTGGATCGCTAGCCCCTACTTTGTTCCGGACGACGGGGTCATGACCGCGCTCCAGCTTGCCGCCCTCCGTGGAGTGGATGTCCGCATCATGCTTCCGAACCGCGCGGATCACATCCTGGTCTGGCTTTCGGGATACTCCTACTTCGAACAGGCCATCCCTCTGGGCGTAAAGATTTTCCGCTACCAGCGCGGTTTTCTTCATCAGAAAGTCATGCTCATCGACAGCCGGTTGGCCGCGGTCGGGACGGCAAACCTGGACAACCGCTCGTTTCGGCTGAATTTTGAAATCACGTCTTTCGTTTCTGACGGAAGGTTCATCTCGGAGGTGGAGGAGATGCTGAAGTCGGATTTTGCGGACTGCGTCGCCGCAGGAGTGGAGGAGTTCACCGAAAAGCCGTTTCTGTTCAGAGCCGCGTGTCGTGCGGCGCGTCTGATGGCTCCTCTCCAGTGAGGTTATCAGCGGGCGGCCACTGATACGAGATCCGGACGCTGCCTGGTAATGTTGGAAAGCATCCGGCGGCAGTGCTCGAATTTCGTGCGTCCGCTCAGAATTTCAGCGCTCCGGGAAAACGAACCCCACTGGACGACACTGAGTTCCACATTCCGTTTGCCCCACTGGTTCATATAGGCCTTGCTTGGTTTGTAGAGATCAACCGTCCCCGTGCCTGTGAGGGCGGATCCATAATCATCCACGACGAACAACTGGTTCATTCCCTTGATCCGGAAAACGGTCCCAACCGGATAGAAAGACCAGTCCGCCGCCGCACTGCGAACCTTGTCGGAGTAGCGGAGATTCGTTCCTGTGGCGTTCTTGCTTCCATAGATAATGTGATCGTCCTCCGAGCAGGTATAGGCGGTTGTGCGCACTACCCGCTGACGCTCGCCAAAGGTGTAGATAGGCATGGAGTGCTTGTCTCTCGGCTTACCCGCGGCCGCCTGGACAAGTGCCGAGGAAGGGGCGCTAACGGAGATTTTCGCGGTCTGGCCCATCTTGATCTGGTTTTTCGAGAGGACTCCGACGCTGCTATTGCCACAGCTACCCAGAAGAGGAAGGAAAAGAAGGGCCGAAAGGCCGAGAAGTTTGTTAGATCTCATAAGGGAATATGCAGGATTACGTGGTTATTATGCCGTCCTGTTGGGAGGGATAGCGGCAAGCGGCGGCCGAATCGCCTAAAAATTACGCGTTCTTGTAAATTTAATTGGAACCCCCCGCAACTCTAAAAATTCGTGACTCTCCCTGTGCTGCCGTGAGCACGCGTTTTCGGAGACGATGACAGAACACGTTTCGGGTTGATCGCTGGTGCCTACGAAAAGCCAGCGGTCCCGCTGCAACGTGGAAGGGCGGTTTGTGTATTCCGCCTCACCTCAACACGAGAACAATAAGATCAGCCGAGTTATGTGGTGGGAACCTTCCGCTTTCCCGTTTGCCTTTCATGGGATTTCCACCCATTTTTTCCGAAATCCATGTTCCATATCCCCGCTCTCACCTTTGCCCTTACCATCGCGGCTTCGGCCGCTCCCCTCGTCAAACAAACCCTCGCGACCGGCCTGAAGGATCCGATGGAAGTTGCGATCGCACCGGACGGCGACCTTTTCGTGGTCGAACGTGAAGGCCGGATATTACGTATCAACCCTGAAACCGGCGGCTTTTTTGAAATCGGCACGGTGAAAGTCGAGGCATTGCGTGAGACCGATCCTAAGAGCAACTACGCCCGTGAAGACGGGATGCTCGGAATCGCGCTCGATCCCCGGTTTGAGAAAAACCAGCGCATTTTCCTCTACTACAGTGCGCCTGATGTCATCGCGAACCGCCTTTCCCGTTTCACTTTGAAAAACGGAATGCTGGATCCCGCGTCCGAACTCAAACTCCTTGAAGTCCCGACGGAGAGGGAGAACAAGGTTTGCCACCACGGAGGTTCCGTCGAGTTCGGGCCGGACGGGTTGCTTTATGTTTCCATGGGAGACAATACCAATCCCTTCGAGAGCGGCGGGGTCGCCCCTATCGACGATCGCGACGGGCGCACGGAGTGGGACGCCATGCGCAGCGCGGGCAATACCAACGACCTGCGGGGATCAATCATCCGCATCAAGCCCACCGAGACCGGCTACGAGATCCCTCCCGGAAACCTTTTCCCCGAAGGCACGAAAAACACACGCCCCGAAATCTATGTGATGGGCTGCCGCAACCCGTTCCGCATCTCCATCGACCCGAAAACCAGGAGCCTCTACTGGGGCGAGGTCGGGCCCGATGCGAAAAACGAATCCGACAAGGGACCGATGGGGCACGACGAGGTCAACCAGGCGAAGGCTGCCGGGAATTTCGGATGGCCGTTTGTCATCGCCGATAACAAGCCCTACCCGATCCGTGATTTCGGTGGCAACGGGATCATCAGTATGACCGACCCCGCCGCCCCGGAGAACCCCGGCCAGCGCAACACCGGGCTGAAGACACTCCCACCCGCTCAGCCGGCGCTCATCTGGTATCCTTACAGCGACAGCTCCGAGTTCCCCAAGATGGGTTCGGGTGGTCGTAATGCGATGGCAGGGCCTGTTTTTTACCACGATTCAAAACGCCCGAACAACATACTCGATCAATCCGAAGACTGCACCCTGCTCACCTATGAGTGGATGCGGGGCAAGATCTACAAAGCCAAACTGAAAGCCGATGAGACGTTCGAGCAACTGGACGTATTGATGGAAGGGCTTGTTCACCCCATGGATCTGGAGATGGATGCGGACGGCTCCCTGATACTTCTGGAGTATGGCTCCGCCTGGTATTTCAATACGAACGGATCGGTCAGCCGCCTCGTTCCGGACGATGGGAACAAGCCGCCAAGCATCACCATCAAGCCGACGGACGGAGTGCCAAGCAGCTATTCAGTGGATCAGGCCAGCGATCCGGAAAACGGAAAAATCATTGTCACCTGGTATGTAAGCGAGGCGGCCTCCGAGCGGAAGCTCGGAACCGGTTCCAGTGGAAATATCCCGGATGGAAATTTTCAGGAAATACGTGCGGTGGCCACTGATGATAAGGGAGCTATGGCAGTCGCGAGGATCGCCCTTGATCACTCAAAGGATTTACCGTCTCTAACTCTTGATCTCGGAAAACCGGAAGGGAAACCAGGCTTCGGGGAGGAGCTGGGTTTCACGGTATCCGCAGAGAAATCGCCTGACGCAGCTTCGGTTACGGTCAGTGCCCGCTACATTCCGCCAACCGGACATGACGAAGGTGGAGCCGGCTTCAGCCCGGAGATCGCAGAAATCGCGGCGGCGAACCAATGCCTCGCTTGTCACCAGGTCGCCATCTCGTCGGTAGGGCCGTCGTATCTGGATGTTTCCCTGAAATACCGGGGTCAGCAGAACGCCGGCGATTACCTCCACGGCAAACTCAAGACCGGCGGGGCGGGTGTCTGGGGAGAAGTTCCCATGCCCCCCCAGATCGCCTTGAAACAGGAGGATGCTGACAAGCTCGTTGCCGCTATTCTCGGCCTCTCGGATGGCATGAGCCAGAGCAAAGGTTCACTGGAAGGCACGCTCGCGCTGGCTCCTGATTACGGAGCGGAGCCGGGTGGTGTCTGGGAGATTTCCGCGGAAGCACCGGGCTATGCTCCGGCAAAAAAACGCATCCCGGCAAAATAGGCATTTCCAGGGAACGCCGCGTTTCGGGGTTCCCTCAATTCAACCGAATCCCCGCCTCGGTCTGGGTCACGAGGCGCTTTCTGAGGAGTGCTCCCAGCGTTTGCTTGAACGTCCGTTTTGAAACTCCCAGTTCTTCGTAGATTTCTTCGGCAGGGCTTTTGTCGCTGATGGCCCAAAAGCCTCCTCGGGCGACGAGTTCTCCCATGATTTGTTTCTCCAGATCGTCCACGCGCTCGCGGCCGGGCGGATGGAGAGAAAGGTCGATCTTGCCATCGGCGCGGACTCCGGAGATCCAGCCTTTGACTTTCTCACCTTGGGAAAGGTCTTGGAAAACTTCGTTGGCGAAGAGGAGACCGGTGTGGGCGTTGTTGATGATGGCCTTGTAGCCCATGTCGGTTTTGTCGAAAATGGTGAGATCCACCTGATCCCCGGTGGCGTATTGCGCCGGGGTAAGATCGAAGTGCCGGGCGATGCGGGTGGTAGCGACGAGGCGGCGGCTTTGTTCATCTACCATTACATAAACGAGGTAACTCTTCCCCACCTCCATCTGGACTCTTGATTCCCGGAAAGGAACCAGCAGGTCTTTTGGCAAACCCCAGTCGAGAAATGCGCCCACGCCGGTGAGGGCGACGCATTTCAGTTTCCCGAACTCCCCCGGCATGAGGCGGGGTTGTTTGAGAGTGGCGACGAGTCTGTCTTCGGAATCCAGGTAGATAAAGACATCGACGAAGCTTTCAAGCTCCCACTCGACCGGCATTTCGCGGCGCGGAAGGAGGATTTCCCCGAGGTTTTCCGCATCCAGGAAAAGCCCGAAGGGTTGCTCGCGGATAATGCGGAGTGATGCTCGCTCGCCGATATTGATCATGATGGAAAGAAGGTTGAACCGCGAAGGCGCGAAGGCGCGAAGCTTGGGTTACCAAAAATAATTTTCATCAATTCAAATTGTTTCATCGTCCCGGCTTAGCGTCTTAGCGCCTTTGCGGTTCAACTTTCTTCATCCTAAGGCGTGTAGTCCTTCGGAGCGATGAGGATTTTTTCGACGGGGTGTTTGGTGACGATATTACCCTGGCTGCCGCGGCCTTTGATGCCGAACTCGGCGAAGTGGAGGGGTCGGACGAGGTTGCGGAGGCCGAGGCCGGATTTCATGTGGATCATGAGCATCTGGGCGGAACTTTCCTCGTTGGTGGTGTGCCATTTAAAATAGAGCACCTTGCTCCCCTTGGTGCCCTTGGTGAGGTCGTATTCCTTGTCGCGGGTAACTCCACCGACGGTGAATCGCTTGGCCATGATATTTCCGTTCCGCCCGTCGCGATAGATCATGGAGTAGAAGAGATCCTCCTCCTTCCGGAAAACGGCGACACGCAGAGGGCGCTGGCCGACGAAGAATTTGTCGGCGACCTTGGTGACTTTCATGGTGCCGTCCGCTGAGAAGATGATGACATCATCGAGCATGGAGCACTTCTCCAAGGCTTCTTCTTTCTTGAGAGAGGTTCCGGCGAAGCCGTTCTTCGCATCCAGATAGAGGGTCTCGGTGGCGGCGACGACCTGGGTGCGATCCACTCGCTCGAAGCTGGAAACCTCGGTAAGACGCTGGCGATCCTTGCCGTATTTTTTCCCGAGCTGCTCATACCAGCGGACGGTGTAGCGGGTGAGATTGCGGAGATTCTTCTCGGTCTCCTCGATCGCATCCTCGATGGCCTTGATTTCCTCGTCGGCTTTAAAGGAATTGAACTTGGAAATGCGCTTGATGCGGATCTCGGTAAGGCGGACGAGATCCTCCTCGGTGACCTCGCGCTTGAGGATCTTTTTGAAAGGCTTCAGGCCGTCGTCGATGGCTTTGAGAACGGCCTCCCAGGTTTCCGCTTCCTCGATATCGCGGTAGATTCTGTTCTCAATGAAGATTTTTTCCAGAGAGGAAAAGTGCCATTTCTCGCCGAGTTCCCCGAGGCGGATTTCGAGTTCCGTTTTCAACAACTCCTTGGTCTGGTCCGTGCTGCGGCGGAGGATTTCGGAGACACCTAGAAAGGCCGGTTTGCCATCGGCGATGACGGCGGAGTTCGGCGAGATGCTGAGTTCGCAATCGGTGAAAGCGTAGAGGGCATCGCGGGTGTTTTCGGCATCGGAGCCGGAGGGGAGATAGACGAGGATGTCCGCGGTGGCAGCCGTATTGTCCTCGATCTTCTGGATCTTGATCTTGTTCTTGTCCGCGGCGGCGACGATGGAGTCCATCAGGCCGCCGGTGGTGGTTCCGAACGGGATCTCGGTGATGCGGAGAATACCTTTTTTCTCGATGGAAATCTTGGCGCGGACGCGGACTTTTCCGCCCCGGATGCCGTCCTTGTATTCGCTGGCATCCATGATGCCGGCGGTGGGGAAATCGGGGAGGAGTTCGAATGGTTGGTTCCGTAGGTGGGCGACCGCTGCGGTGACCAGTTCGTTGAAATTGTGCGGAAGAATCTTGCAAGCGAGTCCGACCGCGATGCCCTCGACGCCTTGCGCAAGTAGGAGGGGAAATTTCACGGGAAGCGTCTGCGGCTCCTTGTTGCGACCATCGTAGGAAGGAAGCCAGACAGTGGTTTTCGGATTAAAAACGACCTCGAGAGCGAATTTTGTCAGACGTGCCTCAATGTATCGGGGAGCCGCCGCGTTATCGCCGGTGAGGGTGTTTCCCCAGTTCCCCTGGCAGTCGATGAGCAGGTCTTTCTGGCCGAGCTGAACCATGGCCGCGCCAATGGACTGGTCGCCGTGGGGGTGGTATTTCATCGTGTTTCCCACGATGTTCGCGACCTTGTTGTAACGGCCGTCATCGAGCTCTTCGGTGGAGTGCAGGATTCGGCGCTGGACTGGCTTTAGGCCATCGTAGAGATGAGGCACTGCCCTCTCAAGGATCACGTAGCTGGCGTAGTCGAGGAAATAGTCGGAATACATGTCCCCCAGGGAGGCGTGCTGGTCCGGATCGTTGCTCATGGCGGAACGTGCTACCGGACTGATCCCGTCCGTGCAAGTCCCGCGTGACGCGCCGGGCAGATTCCCGACCGTCCGTGCGCCTCGCGGAATTTGACCAATCCCGCGCATATTCAGCGATTCAGGAGGGCGTTCTTGCCGCGCGGGATTTCCTCCGATTAGATGGGCGCAGTTATGAACACTCAAGGAACTTCGTACGAAGCATTGCAAACATGGGTCGATGAAATGGCGGCACTCTGCGCCCCCCGCGAAGTCGTCTGGTGCGACGGATCACAGGACGAATGGGACCGGCTCACGCAACTCCTCTGCGACCAGGGCACATTCACCCGCCTGAACCCGGAGAAACGCCCTAACTCTTTCCTCGCCCGCTCCGAGCCATCCGACGTTGCCCGGGTGGAGGAGCGGACGTTTATCTGCACCAAGCGCCAGGACGAGGCGGGGCCGACCAACAAGTGGGCAGACCCCATCGAAATGCGTGATCTCCTGACCGGGAAATTCAGAGGCTCCATGGCGGGACGCACTATGTATGTCATCCCCTTCTGCATGGGGCCGCTGGATTCCCCGCTGGCGAAAATCGGCGTGCAGGTCACCGACAGCGCGTATGTCGTGGTGAACATGCGCATCATGGCGCACATGGGCACGCATGTCCTGAAGCGCCTGGAGGATGAGACCAGCGGTGCTTCCGAAAAGAAACGTGATGGCCATGCCCAGTATATCAAGTGTCTCCACTCCGTCGGAGCTCCCCTCGCGGAAGGCGAAGCCGATGTCCCATGGCCTTGCAACGACGACAAATACATTTCCCATTTCGTGGATACGCGCGAGATCATGTCCTATGGCTCGGGCTATGGCGGCAACGCTCTTCTCGGGAAAAAATGCCTCGCGCTCCGGATCGCCTCAAACATCGCCCGCGAGCACCGCTGGATGGCGGAGCACATGCTCATCCTCGGCCTCCACGCTCCGGATGGAAGCAAGACCTACGTCACCGCCGCTTTCCCATCCGCCTGCGGAAAAACCAACCTCGCCATGCTGGAGCCGCCCAAACCCTACGCGGAAAAGGGATGGAAAACATCCATCGTCGGCGACGACATCGCGTGGCTCTGGCCGCACGACGACGGGAAACTGCATGCCATCAACCCGGAGACGGGCTTCTTCGGCGTAGCGCCCGGCACGAACTGGGAATCCAACCGCATCGCGATGGAATCCATGACGGAGAACGCGATTTTCACCAATGTGGCTCTCACCGATGATGGCGATGTATGGTGGGAAGGCCTATCCGACGAGGAACCCGCACATCTGATCGATTGGACAGGCCAGGATTGGACCCCTGGTTGCGGTCGAAAGGCCGCCCACGCGAATTCCCGTTTCACCGCTCCCGCAAAACAGTGTCCGACCATTGATCCCGATTGGCAGAATCCGGACGGAGTGCCGATCGACGGCGTGATCTTCGGAGGGCGCCGTGCAACTACCATGCCTCTGGTATATCAGGCCTTCAACTGGGGTCACGGCGTTTACGTCGGCGCGACGATGGGTTCGGAAATGACCGCAGCCGCCGCGGGAACCATCGGAAAAGTCCGCCGCGACCCCATGGCCATGCTCCCCTTCTGCGGATACAACATGGGAGCCTACTTCGGCCATTGGCTGGAGATGCAACGCTACCTCACCCATCTCCCCCGCTTCTTCCACGTGAACTGGTTCAGGAAAACGGAAGATGGAAAATTCATGTGGCCGGGCTTCAGCGAGAACATGCGGGTGCTCGAGTGGATCGTGAAACGCTGCCAGGGCGGGGCTGCCGGACATGAAACGCAGATCGGCTGGATTCCGGATTACGAGAATTTCAATATCGAGGATCTTCCGGATTTTTCAAAAGAAGACTTCGAGAGGGTGATGAAATTCGACCGCAACGAGTGGCGGACGGAACTGGTTTCCCAGGGGGAACTCTTCATCGATCTCTACGACCATCTTCCCAAGGAGCTAATTTTTCAGCGGGAGCTGCTCGCTGCGAGGCTGGTTTAGACATCGCCGGGTGTCCTGACGATCCCCTCCGGGGGCTGGCTCTATCAGCTTCGCGAAGATTCACAACGCTTACCGATAGAGCCAATCCTTTTCTGGGAGGGGTATTCAATTCTGCAGATTTTCGTGAAAGCGACGGGGTTTTCGTTTTCTCGAATGCCTACATCGGGAATAGTTAATGAACCTTAAACGAATTGCACCTCAGATGTGGCGAATATGTCCCAATATGTGGTGAATAAGCCGAACTTGCCGTAATTTCCTAGGCTCCTATCGCCTTTCGGAGGCGTAGCGAGGCCTTTCGCCCAAGCCTTACGGAGGCGTTGGAGCCAAGGAAAAACACCTCGGAGAGATCCCGTGAGACGGTTTTCAGTTCGCTGATCGCGTCGAGCCTGACGATCAATGACCTGTCCACCCGTAGGAAAAAATCGGCCGGTAGAAGAGCCTTCCATTCGCCCAGTGTGCGCCGCACAAGTGCGGTCGAGCCGTCTTTGAGATGGACGCTTGTGTAGTTGTCCTCCGCCTTGATGTGCGTGAGGGTTTTCACCGGAACCATCCGTAGTTGCGAGTCCTCCCGCAGGGCGACGAGATCTGTATCCAACAGGGTTTCCGCTATGTCGGGACGCCTTTTTGCCAATCGGGAGACAGTCGAAGCGAGACGATCCGGCGCGATCGGCTTCAGGAGGTAGTCCATTGCGTTCACTTGAAACGCACGCACCGCATACCGGTCAAACGCAGTGACAAAAACGATTTCCGGAGACGATTCCAGAAGCGGAAGAAGGGCGAACCCGTCAAGGCGCGGCAACTGTATGTCCAGGAAAACGAGGTTCGGCTTCACCCGGTTACAGAGTTCGGCGGCGCTCTGGACATCCCCTGCCTCACCCGCGACTAAAATCTCCGGGTGGGATGCGAGCATTGACCGGAGAAACTTCCGGGCCGGCGGCTCGTCATCGACAATCACGGCGGAGATTTTAGACGGCATGGTTTTGTGAGGTATGGTGCGGAGGTTCGAGCAGAATGCGGACGGTAACAGTTCCTTCGGAATCACAGGCGAGAATTTCCAGCGAATGGCGACCCGGATATAGCAATTCAAGACGTCTTCTGAGAACCGAAAGCCCCTGTCCGCCTGTCCCCTCCCCGTCCTGTTCCGGATTCTCCGCCGACCATTTCCCGGAATTTGTAACTTCAACGACCGCACCGTTATTCCCATCCCCGGTGATGTCCAGACGCAGACGCAGAGTTGTGGGCGAGGTCTTGTAGCCGTGTTTCAGCGCGTTTTCGACAAGTGGCTGAAGAAAAATCCCGGGAACCTCCAGGCCTGCCGCCGCCGGATCAAGGTGGCAGTCGATTTCCAGGGAGTCCTGGAATCGCGCCTTTTCCACAGTCAGGTAGCTACGGATGGCATCGAATTCCTGTTCCATTTTCACAAACGGCTGATCGTGACTGGCCAGCGAGTATCTGAAGTAATCCGACAGCCCGCGGACAACTGGAACCAAACTACGATTCGTATCGTCAAGATCGGCGATGATGGTATTGAACGCGTTGAAAAGAAAATGCGGGGACACCTGGGCGCGAAGCATTAGGATTTCGGCATCACGGACGGCAATTTCCGCCTTCCGCAACGAGGCCAAACGCTCTCGCGCCGCGATCAGATCCCTGAGAGTAAAGTAGAGCACGCTCCATGTGGTAAACAGAAGAGCCCGGAAGCAGAATATGCCGAACACGAGATCACCGGTGGCGGATCTGCCTCCGAGGTCTTGAACAGCGAAACCAAGTAGCAAGTCAACGGCGGAAAACGTGAACGAAAGACTCAGGACTACCGTCGCCAGAATCACCGGGCGACCAATCCGCAATTCCATCTTCCGGAACAGGTAGCGGAACCCCGTAGTAATCAGAAATCCGAAACTCTCGCGGAAAAGAGTGACGAGCAAAGCGTATCCCAGTGATTGAAACAGGACGAGTTTAAGAGGGAGGGTCAGCAACGCATAGACAAGCCAGCCGACGATCTGGAAACGCCAGAACAGCGGGGTCGCCTTTGTCAAAGCTCTGATTCGACCGGTGATTTTCAACTGAGGAAAGGCTTATCAATCATAAGCATCACGTCCAGTCACAAGGGATGGAATTCTCATCGGCTATGGACACCGCCGAGGCGTTCGCGGAGCAAACGAAACCTTTGCAAAGCGGATTTGAAACCTATGCTTGCGGCCATTGGAGATTCTCCACCTAGTAGCCAATCAGACCATGCAAAACCAGGATCCCATCCTTCGCACGCTCGCTATCGATATCGGCGGCTCCGGCCTCAAGGCGGCCGTTCTCGATGCCGAAGGCAAAATGATTACCGACCGCGTCCGCATCGAAACTCCAACCGGCGAAGCGCCCGGAGCCATCGTCGAGCTGTTGGCAGAACTCGTGCTCGACCTGCCGGAGTACGGACGCGTCGGCGTCGGGTTCCCGGGCATGGTTCGCGAAGGCATCGTGCGCACCGCACCAAATCTGGGCAACGAATGCTGGCGGGGCTTTCCTCTCGCCGCCGCGCTGCAGGAGAAACTCGGCAAGCCGGTGCGCATCGCCAACGACGCCGACGTGCAAGGTCTCGCCGTGATCACAGGCAAAGGTCTTGAGATGGTGATCACGCTGGGCACCGGCTTCGGCACCGGTCTCTACGAAAACGGTCGCCTGTGCCCGCACCTCGAGATCTCGCACCAACCGTTCCGCAAGGGCGATACCTACGACGAACGTTCTCGGTAACAAAGCACGCAAAAAGGTCGGTAATAAAAAATGGCAAAAGCGTGTCCTGCGCGCCATCGGCAACATGCGCAACCTCGTCGGCTTCGACCACCTGTTCATCGGCGGCGGCAACAGCAAGAAGCTGGAAGGCGAACTGCCGGAAGACGTGACACTCGTGGATAACTCGGCGGGCATCCGCGGTGCCGTTTGTCTGTGGAAAGACGAGACCGGCTGAAGGGTTTGTCCGCCCATTCTCTTTCCGTCGGAACGGGCAGCAGGATTTTGCCAGTTTCCGAAAGAGTCTTCAAAGGCACTGTCTGCGTTCAGACACCTGAATCGGACGCCCAGCCTTCACAGCTACTGTGCGCAGCGACTATGGGACTTTTCCTGAGAAAAACAGTTTCGTGCAGACTGGCTCACAAATTTCTGCGCACCACCCGTGATCCTTCACCGGACTTCTTCCAAAATCCCAGCCCCTGCTCGAAACAAGTCCCGTCCACATCTTCGGTCGCCTGCTGAAAAAAGCGCTTCGCATCCGCCACTCCGAGATTATAGGCAAACGGAGCGATCTCTTCGCAGAAATACTTCAGAAGCGCCCTAGCCTGCATGTCGCTGGCATCTGCACCCACCTCTTCGGAGACAACCCTGCGGATGGAATCAAGGATCTCTGCTTGTTCCTCCGCAGTAAATTGGATCGTCATGCGATGAACTGTATCAGGCTTTCACGTATACTTCCGCACCGCTTTCCGCAAACTCCTTGGACTTTTCTTCGATCCCCTTTTCCACTGCTTCCTCTTCGGAAAGGCCTTGGGCGGCGGCGTATTGACGGACGTCTTTGGAGATTTTCATGGTCGGGGCCGAGATCGCGATAGCGTGGGGATAGTCAGGCGTATGCCAACTTGCCCTTTGGCTCGGGAATCGGACGACCGAGCGACTGCGCGGTTTCAATCCACTCGGCAACGACGGTCTGGGCATTCGCAACGGCTTCCTCGTAGGTTGCGCCGTCGGCCATGCAACCGGGGAGTTCTGGGACTTCGACGAGGAACGAGTTGTCGGCTTTGCTCCAGTAGATGATGAGTTCGTAGCGCATTTCAGTGGATTTCCAGTTGCAGGTATTCGCCAGCTTTGATGGAAGCTACTGCTTTGACGGGGTGACCCGGCGTCAATGATTCTCCTCAGGTCGTTGGTTGACAGCTCCAGGATGGCGGTGTGGCGCTCGGCAAGATTCTGTTGATAGCGCAGGTTTTGATCGGAGGTGATGAAAAGATCGAATTCGGGTTCCGCGAGCTTCAGAAGTTCCCCGTTTTTCACCCCGTTCCAGCCGCACTTGAAAGGATTCGTGCAGTCGTGACCCACGAGAAGCTTGCGCATCGGCCACGGGACGCATTCATCCAACAGGATTTTCATGCCGAAGCCAGAAATGCCTGTTCGGATCGCGCAAGAACGGCATAAGCCATTTCAGGGGGAACCGACGGGAAGCACTCCAGAAATTCATCGAGAGTGTAGTTCCTGTCGAGATATTCGAACAACGCCCTCACCGGAACCCGGGTATCCTTGAATACAGGCGTCCCGCCGAGAATTTCGGGGTCGATGGTCACAAGGTCTGCGGCATTCATGTTCTTTCCATTCCCAACTACGCATTGATATAAACCTCTGCGCCTTTCTCAGCAAATTCTTTCGATTTCTCCTCCATCCCCTTCTCCACGGCTTCCTCTTCGGAAAGTCCTTGGGCGGCGGCGTATTGGCGGACGTCTTCGGAGATTTTCATGGAGCAGAAGTGCGGGCCGCACATGGAGCAGAAGTGGGCGGTTTTGGCGCCTTCCTGCGGGAGGGTTTCGTCGTGGAACTCGCGGGCGGTGTTCCGGGTCGAGTCCGAGGTTGAACTGGTCTTCCCAGCGGAATTCGAAGCGGGCTTTTGAGATGGCGTTGTCGCGGTATTGGGCGCCGGGGTGGCCTTTCGCGAGGTCGGCGGCGTGGGCGGCGAGCTTGTAGGTGATGACACCGTCGTTGACGTCGTCCTTGTTGGGGAGGCCGAGGTGTTCCTTCGGCGTGACGTAGCAGAGCATGGCGCAGCCATACCAGCCGATCATCGCGGCACCGATGCCGGAGGTGATGTGGTCGTAGCCGGGGGCGATGTCGGTGGTCAGTGGCCCGAGGGTGTAGAAGGGGGCTTCGTGGCACCACTCGAGCTGCTTGGCCATGTTTTCCTCGATCATGTGCATCGGCACGTGGCCGGGGCCTTCGTTCATGACCTGGCAACCTTTCGCCCAGGCGCGGGTGGTGAGTTCGCCCTGCACCTCGAGTTCGCCGAACTGGGCGTGGTCGTTGGCGTCGGCGATGGAGCCGGGGCGGAGGCCGTCGCCGATGGAGAAGCTGACATCGTAGGCGGCGCAGATGTCGCAGATTTCATCCCAATGGGTGTAGAGGAAGTTCTCCTTGTGATGGGAGAGGCACCACTTCGCCATGATGGAGCCGCCGCGCGAGACGATGCCGGTCATGCGGCTGGCGGTCATCGGCACGAAGCGGAGGAGGACGCCGGCGTGGATGGTGAAATAATCGACGCCTTGCTCGGCCTGCTCGATGAGGGTGTCGCGGTAAAGTTCCCAGGTGAGATCCTCGGCCTTGCCGTTCACTTTTTCGAGCGCCTGATAGATCGGCACGGTGCCGATGGGGACCGGGCTGTTGCGGAGGATCCACTCGCGGGTGGCGTGGATGTTCTTGCCGGTGGAGAGATCCATCACGGTGTCGGCGCCCCACTTGGTGGCCCAGCGCATTTTTTCGACTTCCTCCTCGATGGAGGAGGCGACGGCGGAGTTGCCGATGTTCGCGTTGATTTTCACGAGGAAATTCCGGCCGATGATCATCGGCTCGCATTCCGGGTGGTTGATGTTGAGAGGGATGATGGCGCGACCTGCGGCGACTTCGCTGCGGACGAACTCGGGGTGATTTCCTCGGGGATGCGCTGTGGGAAACGCTTGAAGATGTCGGGCGTGTAGGGGCTGTCCGGGGATTGGGTGGAGCCGTCGTGCTGCTTGTTGAGATCGTTGCGGACGATGTCGTCCTTCATGTCGGAAATCTTCGAGCGGCGCATGTTTTCGCGGATCGCGATGAACTCCATCTCAGGAGTGATGATGCCTTGTCGGCGTAGTATTTCTGGGTGACAGGCTTGCCCGTTCGCGCGGAGCGGCTTGCGGCGCTCGGCGCTGAGGCCGGAGAATTCGACGAACTTGTTGGCGCGCTCCGATTTGGATGCGAACTCGGCATGCTTCTCGGTGAGGTAGCCGTTGTCCTGCGGCTGCACTTCGCGGCCATCGTAGGCTTCGACATCGCCGCGTTTCAAAATCCAGTCGCGCCGGAGAGCCGGAAGACCTTCCTCGGAGGTGCCCTTGAAATCCGGATCGCCCCACGGCCCGGAGCAGTCGTAGACGCGGACGGGTTCGTTTCTCTCAATGCGTCCGTTGAAAGCTTTGGTGTCGTGGAGGGCGATTTCGCGCATCGGCACCTTGCACCTCCGGGTGGATTTCGCCTCTGGACGTAAACTCGGGTCGAGGCCGGGAGCTGGCGTGCGGGATTCGTCGTGCTTTGCGTCTCTCCGGTGGTTTCTTCTGGGCTGATCATGGTCGTTTCTGAGTTCGTGATTGGAATATTCCGCGAGATCAGAAACCGTCCTCGGAAACAAGAAAAGCAAACCAGCTTTCCCGACTCCCTCCGGCGGCATGATCCGCTTCAGGTTCGAAGGGTTTCTCCCGCGCGTCGGAAAATCTCAGCCATCCGTTCGGATGGCTCCCCTGTCATTGGAGGCATCCTCTTCAACCGACGGGATGTGTCAAGGAGCGGCGAGAAATATGGATGCTGGATGGCAATGGAGAGTGCCCCAGGGCAGCCTCTCCTTCGCCTCGCGGTGTCCTCAGCTTTCCTTCAGCCATTTCTCATGACCCCAAAGCCCCCAGACAACGCCGGCCAGCCCGAAGGTCAGGAACAGCGTCGGCAGACCTTCGATCATGGCGATGCCAACCGGGCCGATCGGCGTGAAGAAAATCGATGTCAACGAAATGGGGAGCGGTGAGGACGTAGAGCCTGGCGACAAGCAGTGCGACCGCGCCGTAGCCCATCATCGATCCGCCCCAGGATTTGTCGTTCTTGACCAAGCGCAGTGCCGCGAGCGCAAGGAGGCCCAGGCCGATTACGCCGAGGGCATCAAACACCAGACCGTTGGTGACGATGGATTCAAGCAGCAGATTCATGGCCGGAGACGGTTTGGGTGTTGGAAAATTTGGAAACTTTCAGAAAGACGGGAACACGCAGAAGGCCGGAATGCAGGCCGAGGCCGACACCGAAGACAAGCCAGCCGGAGTTCATCACCACGAGCTTCACCGCATGCCAGCCGAGGGCGGTCGAGGAGTCGTGGACGATGGCTGCCGGAGTGGTAGCGTTCGATCTTCCCAGCCTCATACATCGGAATCAGGAACGCGTAACCGAGGCACAGGAGGAACGCGCCACCAACCAGGAACCGCGCACTCCAGCCCTCGGTGTCTCGTGCCATCCGCCACGCGACGAGCATCAGGAAACACCCCCATCACGATCATGAACACGGGACGGGCGGCATCGATCGATGCGACGGGAAGAAATTGATCAACAGGCATGTCGAAAAAGATAACATCACGACGTAACTCATTGATCAACAGTTATTAACAACGTATTATCATACTACCAAGTCAATCCGTAAATCCTGTAAGTTTGATATACCGGAGTAGCCTTGATACTTAGATTTTACTTAAAATCAGCCAACCTGCCACCGTCATCACGATGTGCTTGCTCCGCTTCCTATTGTCCCCTACTGCACTGCCCGTATGAGCGACGCCACCACCCAACCCCAGTCCACCGAAGCCGAACTGATCGCCGTCCGCCGTGGAAAACTCGCCAAACTCCGGGAGCTGGGTGTCGATCCTTTCGGAGCACGCTTTGAGACCACGATTTCTCCCGCCGATCTGTTCGCGGACTTTTCCGATGAGAAGCAGGTGACCACCGCAGGCCGGATCACCGAACTGCGCGACATGGGAAAATCCTGCTTCTTCCGCATCGGCGACGCGCACGGCGCGATCCAGGGTTACATCAGCGTCAAAAACCTCGACGAAACCCAGGCGGCCATTTGGAAGTGCCTCGATCGCGGCGACTGGATCGGGTCACCGGTGAAACGTTCACCACCCGCACTGGAGAGCCGACCATCAAGGTGGAGTCCTTCACCGTGCTTTCGAAATCCCTGCGACCGATGCCGGACAAGTTCCACGGCCTTTCCGACCGGGAAACGAAATATCGCAAGCGCCATCTCGACCTGATCGGCAACCCGGAGAGCGCGACCCTGTTCATCACCCGCTCAAAGATGATCGCGGAAATCCGCAATTTCCTCCACGAGCGCGGCTTCCTGGAAGTGGAAACACCCATGCTCCAGTCCGTCGCCGGTGGTGCCGCCGCCCGTCCCTTCGAGACGCATCACAATGCTCTCGGCATGCCGCTCACCCTGCGCATCGCTCCGGAGCTTTTCCTGAAAAGGCTGCTTGTCGGAGGTTTCACCAAAGTCTTCGAACTCAACCGCAACTTCCGCAACGAGGGCATTTCCCGTCGCCACAATCCCGAGTTCACGATGCTGGAAGCCTACTGGGCGTTTTCCGATTTCGAGGAAATGGCGAACATGGTCGAGGAAATGACCTGCCACCTTGCCGAGAAATTCTGCGGTGGCCTGAAAATCGAGCACAAGAACGAGGATGGCGAAGTCATCCGCACCATCGATCTTTCCCGTCCATGGAAACGCGCGAACTACCACGATCTCATCAAAGAAGTCGCCGGTGACGATTTCTTCGACATCACGCCGGAGCAGCGTCGCGCCAAATGCGAGGAACTCGGCGTCCAGCTTTCCGACAACATGGAGGACTACGAGGTCATCCAGCAGGTCTTCGAGAAAAAGGTCGAGGAGCACACCTTCGATCCCTGCTTCGTCACCCGCGTCGCCAGCGAGCTTGTTCCGCTCGCCAAAGTCACCCCCGGCGGCAAGACCGTGGAGGTTTACGAACTCATCATCAACGGCCAGGAAATTTCCCCCGGTTACTCCGAACTCAACGATCCGGACGTCCAGAAGGAACGCCTCGAACACCAGGCCGGCGGCGAGGAGGAACAGAAGGTCGATTACGATTTCATCGAAACACTCGAACACGGAATGCCACCGGCGGGAGGGATCGGGATCGGCATCGACCGCCTCGTGATGATGCTCACCGGCGCACCGACGATCCGCGACGTCGTTCTCTTTCCGCTTCTGAAGAAGAAAGATTGATTCCGGCCAGACCCGGTCATCGCGCGTGACCGGTCAGGCCAGCTTTTTCCTGCCCCATAGGAGGAGTCCGAAAGTAACGATAGCGAAGAACGGAACCTGCCAGATGAGCGCGTTGGCCAGTTGATTGCCCTCCGGTTCGGCAGGGAACGAGGCAAGCAGCATGGAGAAAGCGAGGCTGAACGAGCCGTAGCCGAGATTGAAGGCGAGTCCTTTCACAGAAAGCACGGTGGCGCGCCGGGAGGAATCCGACTCGCGGTTCAGGGCGCGGCTGAGGGTGAAGCCGAGGAAACCCATGGTCATCATCAGGAGCATCGCGGGCAGCAGGCACCAGTAGGAATTTGCCGGAACGATTCCGGACAAACCGATGAAGCCAAGCCCGGCTGCTATACCGAGGTTCTGCAATGTCCCGAAGCGTTTGTTCAACCTCGCGGCGATGGCCGGAACGAGATACCCGCCCACTCCGATGGCAGCCCCGATGAAGCCGAACGACCACTCGGGCAGCTCAATGAGCCGGTAATAGCTGCTGGTAATCGTGGCGAAATTTCTCACCACTGAATCGATGGCCAGCCCGACGATGACGAACACACGGGTGTTCGGATTCGTGAAAACCCACTTCGCCGTTTTCATGGTCAGCCCGATCGCTTTTCGGCAGGCCTTCCACATGGATTCGTCGAGTTCCTTTTTCGGCTCCACCATCCGGAGTGTGATAAAAAGGCAGATCAGCCCCTGTCCCAGAACCATGGCGACGGGCAGGCGGTGGGCGAGCTCCGTGGAGATTTGCAGGACTCCGGCAGCACCCGGTTCACGATGGAGGGATCATACATCAGGCCGCCGATGATCATGGCGAGAACAAACGCGACGGATCGGTAACGCATGGCCGTGGCGAGAACATCGTCCCAGGCGTCCTCCCTTTTCCCTTCAGGCAGGGAATCGTAAGCCAGCGCTTCGTCCGCTCCGCTGGCCGCCGCTTCCGAAAGCCCGGAGAGAAGCCGGTTCGCCACACAGAGGGAAAACAGGAGCCATCCCCCGTCCTTCGGTGCGAAGAGTAGGCACGACATTTCCACCACCATGAGGACGGATGCGGAAACCAGAAGCGTCTTGCGCCCGAGGGTATCCGCGAGCGCGCCCGATGGGACTTCGAAGAGGAAGATCGTCGCCGCCCATACGAGATTCAGCATCACGTACTGATCCAGCGTGAGCCCCAGATCGAGGAACAGGATCGCAAGGATGGGGTAGTATGCCCGCGCGTTATACAGCGTGGTGAACCACACGTATTTCATGGGATTTCCGCCCGCATCTGGTTCGCCGCTCATCCGCAGCGGACACTACCTCTTCCGGGAAAAAGGAAAACGCTTATCTCGCAGAGTTGGGAGCGTAGGCTTCAGCCTACCAAGGGGGAGGGACTTCAGTCCCGGGTGGAAGGGGGCAGCCGGACTGAAGTCCGCTGCCCTTGGTAGGCTAAAGCCTACGCTCCTCCGGGGCCGCGGTCGTGGTCGATGCGGAAAGTCTTTCCGCGCAGTTTCGCGTTGCGGGTTTTCTGGATGGCCTGATCGGCGAGTCCTTCGGGAACATCGACAAGGCAGTGCTTCGGAAAAAGCGTGATACGTCCCAGCGACCCATCGGGTAGTCCGCCCTCACGATACATCATGCCGACGATGTCCTTGGGCATGATGCCCGCACCTTTTCCGAGAGAGATGAACAGACGGCTCATGCCGCCTTCGATGGCGCCGGGATCTCGCATGCCGCCGCGCTGGTAACGCTCGGTATTGTCGCCGCCCCGGCGATCGCTGTTCCCATAGTCGCGACCTTCGCCACGCTCCGGGCGCTGGCGATCGTTGCGGCCTTTTTTGAAATCCTGCCTCGCGCCATCCGGCTCGCGGTCTTCCTGGATGGCCTCCCCTTCCCTGCCGCTGGACTCGCGGAGCATGGTGATGAGCGCACCGGCGATATCGGTCGGCGTGTGACCCTGCTCGAGAAGACGGTCGATGTTTTCCTCGTAGGTATCGAAGCCGCCGGTTTCGAGACGCTCCTTGAGGCTTTCGAAAATGATGTCCGCGCGGCGCCCTTCGACCTGCTCTACGGAAGGGATTTTCTCGCGCTTGATGACCTGGCGCGTATAGCGCTCGACGCCCTGGAGGCGGTAGATTTCCCGCCCGAAGACGAAGCTTACCGCGCGCCCGGAGCGACCCGCACGTCCTGTCCGTCCGATGCGGTGGACGTAGTCCTCGGGGTCGGTCGGAAGGTCGTAGTTAAAGACAATGTCGATCTCGTCGATGTCGAGGCCGCGTGCGGCGACATCGGTGGCGACCAGGAGTTCGACGGCTCCGTCACGGAAACGTTTCAGGACGCGCTCGCGCATTTGCTGGGTGATGTCGCCGTGGAGGCGGTCGGCGGCGTAGCCACGGTTGACGAGATCCTCCGTGCACTCATCGACGGAACGTTTCGTATTGCAGAAAATGATCCCGAGGCGGGGCGGGTTCATGTCCAGGATGCGGGAGAGCACCTCCACCTTGGAGCGCTGGCGGACTTCGTAGTAGGCCTGGTCGACCGTCGAAACGGTCATCGCCTTTTGCTCGATCTCGATGATCTCCGGATCGTTTCCGAACTTCTTGATGAAATTGGAGACGCCGCGGTTCATCGTGGCGGAAAAGAACATGATCTGGCGTTCCTTCGGAAGGGCGGCAAGCACTTCGTCCATCTCTTCCTTGAAGCCCATGTCGAGCATCCGGTCGGCCTCATCGAGGATGGCCATCTTGATGCGGCTGGCATCGAAGGATCCACGGCGAAGGTGATCAAGCAGCCGCCCGGGAGTTCCGACCACGAGCTGGGCACCGTTGCGAAGGGCGCGGAGCTGGCGGTCGATGGGGGCACCGCCATATACCGGAGTTGCCTGGAGACCCTGCTTTTTCGTCCCGAGACGATGGACTTCCTCGCAAACCTGGACGGCGAGCTCGCGCGTCGGGCAGAGGATGAGCACCTGCGGATAACGCTCGTTGACATCGATTTTCGCAAGAGCCGGGAGAGCGAAGGCCGCGGTTTTTCCGGAGCCGGTTGCGGAGAGGCCGAGGACGTCCTTTCCTTCAAGAGCGGGCGGAATCGCCTTCGCCTGGATGGGTGAAGGGCGCTCGTAGCCGAGGATTTCGATGGCTGCGAGAAGGTCGTCGGGAAGCCCGAGTTCGGAAAAAGGAGGTGTGTCCATAAAAGAAAGCCGCGAATCTTCGCGGGGACGGGCACCTTTGCACGTGTTTTCGGAAAATTACAAGCTCTGATTCAGGCTTCGCTGGAGCGGGTTCTTTTGCCGCGGCTAGTTTGAAATTGATCAAAGGCAAACGTGAGCCTAAAGCCAAGGCCGTCCCATGAGAGCTTACTCAGCATTCCTTCCCGCGCTATCGATGATAGTGCTTACATCCTTTTCCGCACTAGGCCAAGCGAACCTCGATCCGACCGCAGAGCGGATCTGGACGGGCACGAACGGTGCGACCTTTCGCGGCACCTACGCGAGAACGCTCGATCTCGGTGCGAAGATCGAATTCCTCACATCCACTGGGAAAGTGGTTCGGGTGGCAATCGAGAACCTGAGCAAAAAAGACCAGGAGGTGATTCACGGTTTCGAGAAGAAATTGCAGGGCAAACCGGAGACCCCGGCGAGTATTGAAGACGATTTCAAGAAGCTTCCCGCCGCTGACCGGAGACTCATTCCGGAACGCGTCCCGAAGGACTTCGGCGGCACGGATGGCGAGGCAATGGTGGATGCGTTATGGGTTTCCCTCCTGTGGTGGAATGCCTTCGAGGTAATGCCGATCCCGAAGTCGGGGGATTTTGAAAGAAAGGCGGAATGGCTGCACAAGGAGCTAACCCGCTACGTGGGTCAGAGTGGAAGTTCTGCTTCCAGTCTGGAGGAAGGCAAGGAGGGCGTGGAAAAGTATTTCGAGAAACGGTTGGAAGATACGGGAGCATGCAAGGTGACCATCGTTCAGGAGGGGCTGAATCCCGGGAAACTTTCCGGACTGATCACCGGAAACGATATAGCGGTCCTGAGAATGTCGATGACCTATGAGAACGGGAAAGGGAGAGGTTATTCGATCTGCGCCGCTCTGGAATCGGTCGCGGCGGATGGAGCCTTCGCATTACATTTTTTCGGCAATCGCTTTACCGGCAAAATGGTGTTGACCGAGGCAACCGCGAAGCGGCCACCGCACCGGCAATCCTACGATCTGGTGCTCAATGACACGCAGAATCTTCCCAAATACTTTCAGGATCAGGAGCCCCTTTTCCAAGTGATTCCGGGTGGCTGGAATGGCCTGCTACTGGTGAAGCCCTACGTTTACAAGGAGCCTGGCAAGCCGGTTCCCCTCCCCTGAAACGCCCTACTCCCTTCACCGGAAGTGTCCGGTATTGGCGACGTTTCCCAACCATTCATCCTACCAAGTCTCACCGGGAAAGTAGGTCTTCTCTGAACGAGGTATCTTTTGCGGAAAACGGCTTTGGATCCTGGCACCTTTATCGAACGCTGCTGCTACTCACATACGCATTTTTCATAATGCGAATTCTTAACCACGAGTTTCGAACAAATTGAATGACCGGATCGGTACGAATCCGATCCGGTCTTTAAACGGCGTGGCGCCTATGCAGGCGTTCACTCAGGCGTTGCGCCGGCGGAAGAAGGCGAAGCTTCCGGCAGCCACTCCCAACAACAAGGGAACGGTCGGTTCCGGGACGACATTGATTGCCACCTTCGAGATCGAAACATTGTCATAGGACGCTGACGGGAAAGGCCAGCCTTCGGTTTTCACTCCAAGGAACAAGGCGACCGCACTGGTTCCATCGTAGGTAAAACCAACCTGATTGTTGTTGGCAGCAGCGGTTAATGTCATCCCGGCAAGCTTCATCACTTGCGCGGAGCCGTTTTTCTGAAGTCCGGCGGAATAAGTATCGACGGTGATAGCATTTCCGGTGGATCTGGTCAGGTCATATCCGCTGCCGGACCACACGGTCGCTACTGCGGAGTCGTTTGCATCACCCGTGTAGCTCTTCAAATCAAAAGAGAGGATGTAATCGCCTGCTCCACTGAAGAATCCGGGTGGCAGAATGATCCCGGCGCTCCGTGTGGAGCTGGTCGAATTCACATTCAGGCTGCCCGAGGAGATTGAGGCCTCCGACGTTCCCGTCCACTGCGCAAAAGCGAGCTGGGGAGTGAACCATCCACCCACATAGGGGTTTCCTTGCTTGAGGATTGCGGACGAACTGAAGTCGTCTGCGAAGACAACTGTTGATGCCGTTGCCTCGGAGGCAAGGGAGATGGCTGCGATAAAACCACAGATATACGGTATTTTGGACAATGTGTTCATTTTGGGACTGGGGGTGGGGGTAGATGCCGCAGGGGCGCGACAGGTGAATAATCAACCAAAATTGACTTTTTAGCTATTACGCGATCACGTAAATCGTGATCCAAACCCTCCCCTCCCTTAAAATACCCTACTCCGCCCACCGGAAGTGCCCGGTGATAGCAAAGTCACCAAGTCTGTCCTCCTCCCGGGTGCCGCCCCCGATGTTGTGAATGACCAGGGGGGTGCCTTCTGCCGATTTCCTGTCGCTGACGATCATGATGTGCGGAAGGTGCGGCGGAACGGTGCAGGTGACAATGTCACCGGGGAGATAGGTTTTCTCCACGAGCGGGATGCTCGTGTGCTTCCTTTTGAAGAATGTGATGAGATTGGGAACCCGGCGGTGGTCGATGTTCCTGTCCGTCCGGGAAAGACCCCAGATCTTCGGGTATTTGGAAAAACTCGCCTTCATGTCCTCGTGGACGAGCTTCTGGAGATCTTTTTCCAGCCCGTCACGGAAGGCACGGATAACGACATCGGTGCAGACGCCGGATTCGCGCGCGATGTCGCCGCCCGGATACTCCAGGGAAACGTAGGCAGGATCGTATCCCACGGTGACGCCAATCTGCTTTCTGGCGGCGTTGACGATCTTCTCGCCGATATCGGCATAGGCCGCAATCGTAGCCACGAAAAGTAGGGGAATCGCTTTTAGGATCATTTTAAGAGGCTAGACGGCACCGGCGGCGGAACAAGCCGTTTTCCGTGGAAGGTATTAACGTTGGAAAGACTGCCGAAGGCTCTGGACTGCGGCGGTTCCTATCCGCAGCTCTCACACCAGTTTACGGACCCATAGCCATCAGTATTAGCGGAGAGCATCCCACCGTGAAAGCTGGGAATGAAGAATCCCAGCAGTCAAAAGCCCGCGGCGCTTGGATATACGGCGATCTTGATAGGAACCAACGAGCTGAATTCAATTGGTTTCCGGAGAGCGGGAGTCCATGATCCTGAGCGTGAAACTTGCCGTCCTCCTCGCAATCTTGTTTCTAAGCGGATGCGAGACGCTGCACTTCTACGGACAGGGTGTGCGCGGGCAGTTTGAAATATTGAGGAAATCACGTCCTAACGCCAAGGTGATCGCCGCGCCTGAGACCTCGGAGGAATTGAAGGAAAAGCTGAAACTCGCGGAGGCTCTCTGTGACTTCGCCAGCGAGGAACTGGCTCTGCCGGGTGAATCCGCGTATCACAGATACGCGGATCTCGGGAGGAGGCATGTCGTCTTCGTCCTCCACGCCGCTCCGGAGTTTTCCCTGGAGCCGAAGACCTGGCGCTACCCCGTCATCGGTGAACTGGACTACCGGGGTTATTTTAAGGAGGAGGACGCCATCGAGTATTCGGAAAAATTAAAGGCGGAGGGCTACGATATCCATCTGGGCGGGACGAACGCCTATTCCACGCTTGGCGTTTTTCACGATCCCCTCCTGAACACGTTTATCGATTACCCGGAGATCGATCTCGCGGAGATCATTTTCCACGAGCTCACACACAGGCGGATTTTCAAAAAGGGCGACACCACGTTCAACGAATCCCTCGCGAACGTCGTGCAGGAGGAAGGGGTGAGGAAATACCTCCGGGCAAAGGGTCGCACGGCGGAACTCGCGGACTACGAAGAGCGGCTTGTGAGGCGGCGGGATTTTTTCGACGAAATCGCGGTGACGCGGGAGGAGCTGACCCGGCTCTACTCATCCGGCGCCACGGATGAAGCGATGAGAGCGAAGAAAAAAATCCTGCTCGGCAAATTGAAAGGAAGGGCACGGGTCTTGCAAAACCGTTGGGGAACCAAAGCGCTCGAAGGCTGGCTCAGGCTGGATCTGACAAACGCGCATCTCCTGGCGCTGATCACCTACAACAGCGAGATGCCGAAGTTCAGAAAAATATTCGAGGAAAGCGGGGGCGATTTTGAAGTGTTTTTTGAAAGGGTCGCCAGCATCAAGTAGCCAACCGAAGTCTTATGAGATTGGCCCGGTCTTTGATTGAAGTTTAAAGTTTGAAATTTAAAGTTTCCCCGTATGCGTACCCGCCACTCATTTCTCCTCTTAGTTCTTTTGTCTTTGCTTCCTTCCTGCTCACAGATTGGCGGGCTGTATTCGCCTGGATCTTCCGGTGGCTTGGATTACTGGGGAAACAGACCCGGGCCGCAGGGATTCCGGACTGTCATTATCGATGCCGGACACGGCGGGAAAGATTCCGGTGCCGTGAGCCGCTTTACCGGGCAGAAGGAGAAGGACGCGAACCTGGATTTCGCGAAGCGCCTCCGCTCCGAACTGAGCGGCTCCTTCCGGACAGTGATGATGAGATCGGATGACCGCTTCGTCGATCTTGATGACAGGGTGGCCTTCGCGAACCGCTATCCGGGAGCGATTCTGGTGAGCCTCCATTTCAACGCCGGATCCTCCTCGCGCAGAGGCCGGAAACCTACTGGTGGAGAGTCGATTCCCACGGGCTGGCGGTGCGCTGCCAGCGGGCGATGAAATCAGTGGCTCCCGCGACCAGCAACGCGGGCAACGTCCGCCGACGCCTCCGCCTGACGCGAAACCCGTCGATCCCCTGCGTGCTGCTGGAGGGCGGATACATGAGCCATCCAGCCGAGGCACGGCAGATCAACTCCGCATCGCACCGGATGCGGCTGGCAAAGGCGATTGCGAAAGCAATCCGTGAGCAGGCTGCACACGGTGACGCCGGCACAGGCCCGAGACCCCCGTTCATCAAGGCTCCTCCAAGCCGACCTACGGATCCCGCAGGTTCGTAACTGGAAGGACTTCCCCCTTGCATGGAAAGGCGAATTTGTGAGTATGGGGAATATGAAAACGAATATCATCCGTTCTCTCGTCGCATCCGTATTTTCAATTTCCTCCCTGTATGCCGATATCGGGATCGTTTCCCCCGGCGAGGTTCCGGCGGGTAGTTCTTTCGATGTGAAATGGAAGGCTGCGGAAGTCCCCGATGGCGGGAGCATTTCCGTCACAGCAGAGGACGGATCGAAAATCAGGGGTTCCTACGCCTACATCGCACCGCCTCCGAAAGAGCAGAAAGTCACGCTCACCGCACCGGTGGTTCCCGGGACGTATGGATTGGCTTATCGTGCGCCGCGGAAAGAAGCCACCGCTCCCGTCACGTTTACCGTCACAGCAGTCACCGCCACCCTGTCGGCCCCGGACACAGCGGAGATAGGACAGGAAATCGTCGTCACCTTCGAGGGCAACGCCAACAGAAAAGACATGATCCTGCTTCTCGGCCCCGGCGAGGAGAAAAAACGCCACTCCTACGCCTACCCCGCCAGCTCCAAGGATGGCACGGTCAAACTCAAGGCTCCCATTGAGGAGGGAACCTACCGGATCGTGTATTCCATGACCGGGGAAATTCTCGCCGAGCACCCCCTTCAGGTGGGGGGAACATCCGCATCCCTGAAAGCGCCCGAAAACGCCGCCGCGGGCTCCGAAGTCGAGATCGTTTGGGAAGGCCCGAATAACAAGGGGGACTTTGTCATCATTCGCAATCAGGAAGGCAAGCGTGTCTCGGCAACCGGCTACGTGGGCAACTCGAAAGACCGGACTGTCAAACTCCGTGCCCCCATGCAATCCGGCGACTACACCCTGGCTTACCTGACCTCGGGAAAAGTCCTCGCGGAGGCGCCATTGAAGATTACTGGCGTCAGCGCGAGTCTGGAAGCCAGCGAAACCGCCCAGGCGGGCTCCGCCGTAGAAGTCGTCTGGGATGGGCCGAACAACAAAGGCGACTTCGTGACCCTCCACGATCCGGAGGGAAAACGGGTTTCCGGCCACGGCTACACCAGCAGCCGAAAATCAAACCTCGTCGTCATCGAAGTGCCGGAGAAGCTCGGTACCTATACCCTTGTCTATGTTTCCGGAGGAGAAATTCTCGGGAAAAGGCCAATTGAGGTCGTGCCTGTTTCCGCGACGCTCGATGCAGCGGAAGAGGTCACCGCAGGCTCCCAGTTTGAAGTGGAATGGACAGGCCCCGGCAACCGCCGGGATCTGATCGTCCTCCGCCCCGCGGGCGAAACCACCGACAGGGTGGCCTACACCTATCTCGATCCCGACGAGTCCGTCGCCACACTCGGAGCACCCGACGAGGCTGGCGAATACGTCATGCACTATCTTACCAGAGCCGGAAAAAGCCTCGCCAGCCGTCCGCTCAAAGTCGTTCCCGCACCGGAGAAACCCGGAACCCTGGTGGTGACATCGGATCTCGCGGCGGGTTTCGGCGAGGCAGCCGGGATCGAGGTGATCCTCGATGCCTCCGGCAGCATGCTTCAGAAGCAGGACGGGAAACGCCGTATCGAGATCGCCCGCGAAACTTTGGTCTCGCTGGTAACCGAAACGATTCCAGCGGGCACGCCTTTCGCACTGCGGGTTTTCGGCCACCGGGAGGCGGACAGTTGCCGGACCGATCTTGAGGTTCCACTCGCTCCCCTCTCCCCATCGTCGCTCGTGCCGGTCATTGAAAAAATCAACGCCATCAACCTCGCCAAGACACCCATCGCGGATTCGCTCGCCGCCGTATCCTCGGATTTGGCGGAAGTCACCGGGGAGCGCATCGTCATCCTTCTCACCGACGGTGAGGAAACCTGTGGGGGAGATCCCGCCCTCGCCATCCGGGAACTCCGCACCGCCGGAACCGCCGTTAGGGTGAACATCGTCGGATACGCGATCGAGGACGAAGCTTTGAAGCAATCATTTGAAAGCTGGGCGACTCTTGGGGGAGGCCGTTATCTCAACGCTCCCACTGCGAAAGAGCTGACCGAAGCGATGAAGCAGGCTCTCGCGATCCCCTACAGGATTTTCGACGAAGACAAACTTGTCGCCAGCGGCACCAGTGGCGGTGAGCCGCACTTGCTTCCCACAGGCGTATATTCACTGCGCTATTCACGCGGCGGAGAGAAGCTGGAGAAACCTGTCACCATCGCCGAGGAAGAAACTACCCAGATCGGTCTGCCTTGAAGGATAAGGAAGCGTGCTTCTCCTTATTCCCTCGCCAGCACCCTACCGCCATCACTCGGCACAGGCGTTCTTCACCTTCGAGACATCAACAGCTTCATGGAAATCATCGTTGATCAGGCACACGGGTGCTGTGCCGCATGATGCGAGGCACTCGGCGAATTCCACGGAGTATTTCCCGCAGGGGGAAACGGAAATGGGATGGTGGTGGGGATCCGCCGAGGTGCGGTCAATTCCGAATTCCTTGCAGAGATCGTCCATCAGCTCTCCACTCCCACCAAGGGCACAGGAGAGCGTGCGGCAGACGCGGATGTGATATTTACCAGGCGCATACTGACGGAATCCGGGGTAGAACGTGACGACTTCCAGAACTTTGATCGGCTCCAGCTCGAGCTTCTCGGCAACCCAATCGATGGCCTCATCGGAGATGAATCCGAACTTGTGCTGGACGATGTGAAGCAGCGGCAGAACCGCGGAACGTTTGCTCTCGGTGTAGTGGGAGATGCGCCCATCAGCCTCCGCCTCAAGTTCTGGACTGATTGCGAAGGGTGGGAAGTTGGAAACGGAATTCATATGATGAGTGGAAGTGATTTAGCCGCAAAAAGGATGAAGAAGTTCGCAAAAAAAAGTGGTTCCTGGATTATTGGTTTGGGTCGCTGTCCAGGTGTTGGGAGAGGGCGTATTTTTTAATTTGGAGGATGGGTGCGCCGAAGTTGATCAGCAGGCCGTGCTCTTTGCGGGAGGCACGAAGGTAACCAAGGAGTTGGGCTACGTGTTCGTTGAGGATGGTTTTTACGGATTTTAATTCCACGATCAGCTCTCCGGCGACGAGTAGATCAACATTGAGATCACCAAGTAGAGTTCCGTCTTCGTCCAGGACAGAAAGAGCTGGCTGCTGCTCTGCGAGGACACCTCGTTTGCGGAGCCGGTTTGCCAACCCGTTTTCGTAAATCTTTTCCTTGTGACCGTGGCGCAGGAATTTGTGGAGAGCGAAAGAGCATTTCCTCACCTCATCACAAATTTTAAATACAGGATCCTCTTGCGTCATTTTTTCGCCTTTTTGCGGCTAAAAATCCTCATCTGTCGCACTCGCCCATGACAAAGTCGAGGGAGCCTAGGATGGCGGGGATGTCGGAGACCATGTGGCCGGGGAGGAGCTTGGAGGTGATGGAGAGGTTGCAGAAGGAGGGGCTGCGGATCTTGAGCCGGTTCGGGACTCCCCCACCCTTTGAGTGGATGTAGAAGCCGAGCTCGCCCTTGGGGTTTTCCGCAGCGAAATAGATCTCGCCTTCCGGGGCATCAATACCCTGGGTGGCAACGATGAAATGGTGGATGAGCTCCTCCATGGACATGAGCACGCGCTCTTTGTCCGGGAGCATGCTTTTGGAATCCGCGAGGTTTACCGGGCCGTCAGGCATGGTGTCGAGCACCTGGCGGCAGATGCGGATGGACTGGCGCATCTCCTCCATGCGGATCTGGTAACGGGCGTAGCAATCGCCTTCGTCGGCGATGGGCACGTCGAAATCGTATTTCTCGTAGCCGAGATACGGGCTGCATTTACGCAGGTCGCGGTTGCAGCCGGAGGCGCGGAGATTGGGGCCGGTCATCCCGTAGGAAATGGCTGATTCCTTGGAAATGACTCCGACATCTATCATGCGATCGCGGAAGATCTTGTTGTTGTCGAGAAGCTTTCCGATTTCCCCGATGGCGACCTCGCACTCGTCCAAGAAGGTACGCACGGCGGCATCGAAGCCCGGAGGCATGTCGCGAATCTGGCCGCCTACGCGGGTGTAGGAGGTGGTGAAGCGCGCTCCGGTGAGCTGTTCGCAGAGGTTGTAAATTTTTTCCCGCTCGGTGAAGGTGTAGAGGAAAACCGTCATCGCGCCGACGTCCATTGCGCAGACCCCCACGCCGAGCATGTGGGCGGAGATGCGGGCGAGTTCGCAACAGAGAACGCGGACGGCCTGGCCGCGCGGTGGCAGCTCCCAGCCCATGAGTTTTTCCACAGCGCACGCGTATGCCACGTTGTTCGCGAGGGGGGCGAGGTAGTCGAGCCGATCCGTGTAGGGCACGAACTGGTTATAATGCATGTTCTCCGCGATTTTTTCATCACCACGGTGGAGGAAGCCCACATCGGGATCGGCGGAGTGGATGACCTCGCCGTCCAGCTCAAGGATGAGGCGCAGCACGCCGTGGGTGGCCGGGTGGGACGGGCCGATGTTCAGCACCATGCGCTCGCCGACCAGATCGTCGGTCTCCTCCTGATAGGATTCCACGGCTTTGGCGGTTTTTCCCAGGGTATCCGGGACTTCATATTCTGTGGAAATACTCATACGTTCGCTCGCGGGAAATAAGCACCCAAACCACCGCCTACCGCAAGGGCTTTATCGGTTTTTTCGGCCTGGCGGGCTAGGATTTCCCGTAGCGCTCGCGGAACTGGCGGAGAAGATCGTCCACTCGGTCAGTGGCGGCCTGGTCGGCTTTTTCCTCGGAAGGAGATTGCCGGGGAGCTTCCTGGGGCGGAGGCGCTTGGAAGGCACTGGACGCGTCTTCCGCAGGCGGAGCCGGTGGGGGGGGCTGAAAAGCAGGCGCCTGCTCCTCTTTCGGAGGTGCCTGGAAAGCGGAGACGGAATCTTCCGTAGCGGCTGGGGGGGATTGGAACATGGAGGATGGCTCCTCCTTGGGTGAGGTGGAGGCTTCGGCAGGGTCTTTGGGCTCTTCCATTGGCAACGGAGGCGCTGCTGAAAATGCGGAGGGGGCTGGTGCGGATTCGCCGGGAGCGGGCGGCGCTCCGAACATCGAAGCCGGTTCTGCGGGTGGCGCTTGGAAGATGGATGGCGGCTCCTCCTGCTTCGGCTCGGGTGGAGCGGCGGCGGGCTCCTCCGGTTTCTGAACAGTCGGTGCGGAAAAGGCGGACACGGGTTCCTCTTTCTCTGCGGGAGCTGCCGAGAACGCTGAAGAGGACTCTTCTTTCGGAGCTTGGAAAGCGGATCCGGAAATATCGGGCGATGGCCAGGAGGAGGGAATGTTTTCCTCGGAAGGCGTCTCGGGAGCTTCCTTTTTGTGGAAACTTTCCGAGCTGAAAGTATCAGAATCCGAATCTGCCAGCGGCGCGGCCGCAAACGCTGCGATCGCGGCCTCGGGCGAGAATCTTCCCGGCTCCGAAATTTTCTCAGGAGCCGGGGTCTCGGTCTCCTCGGATGTTTCCGGGGCGGAGAACGCGGACTCCGGAGCTTTTTCCGGAGATGACCTCGCTGCCGCGAAGCCCGAGAGCGGATCGATCACCGGCTTCTCCGGTTCCATCGGCTCGGGAGGGGCAGGTTCCGGTAATGGCTGGATCGCTGCCGACGGCGGGATCTCCTCCGCCTTCGGTTCCGGAGCCGGCGTTTCCTTCTGCTCGGGTTGCTCGGATTTTTTGCGGGGCTTTCCCTGAGCCGCGTCTTCCCAAGCGTTTCCGGCTTCCTTGATGATACCGCGAGCGTGGGAAGGTATGGTATCAGGCTCCATTTCGGAAAGGATCTTCTCGCCGTCGCCGGGCGAGCGGGATTCGATGATCGCCAGCATTCCCGCGCGATCAAGCGGCTCCAGCTCGACCACCACCTCGGAGAGCCGGTCCGCAAGTCCCCCGCTCAGACGCGGCAGAAAGGCGCTTTTCCAAACATCCTCGTTTACCGAAAGCACGACATCCACTCTCTCTGCGGACTGCCTGAGAGCGCCCAGGAAAGATGCGAAGCGAAGGGCGGCCGTTTCATCGGAGGAAAATCCCTCGATCTCATCCGCCACCAGCACCACCCGCATCAGCGATGTGAGAAGCCCCAGCAATGCCACAAGGCGCTCGTGAGCAACCGCCTCCGCGCCGGGATCCTCGAAAACGGTCGCCGCCAGCGCCCGGACGCGCCCGGGGTTGTCGATCGGAGTGGCGGAAAAGCGGAACATCGCATCCACCCAGAAGGAAACCTCGCGCAGCGAAAGCCCGCGGTTCTGGGAAAGCTCCAGCGAAAGGCGAGGGCCGAGGAGTTCGAAGTTGTCGCGCGCCCAGTGCGCTGTCACCGCACCGGGATGGTGGAAATCGAATGTCTCGATCGGTCGGGTGCGAAGGGCGTTGATCGCTCCTTCGCGATCCTGGCAAGGAACCTCTCCGGAATTCACCAGCGGCTGGAGCGAGGAGGAAAAAAGCCGACGCGCCACCAGATCCAGCACGGTCAGTCCACCCGCTGCGGGTAGACCCCGGACAAGACGGCGGAGGGTATCGTCAAGAACCGTCGCGGCATCAATGCGGCTGCCGCCTATCGCATGGAGAGGAATGAACTCATGGGTTCCTCCAAGCTCATACTGAAGGTGGGTGAGAAGGTGGGTCTTGCCGTGGCCTGCGCGCGGGGCTTTCAGCAGGATACAGTGCCCCGGCTTTTCCAGTGGGACTTTCAGCCAGGCCTTCATAGTCTCACGGGCCTCCCTGTTCACCTCCTCGGAATGGGCTTCGGGGAGTCTGCCAAAGGTTTCAAAAAGCAACTGGAAAGGATGATCGCTGGGCATTGGGATGATCGGAAAGTTTCTAAGCGGAGGTTGGGACGAATCCCGCCATTCCACAAGCGGTTTTCACCGGAGCGGAGGAGGATGGCGAAATGCTTTTGAGGTCAGCCGACATGCCAGGCTCAAATTATGCCCGGAACGTCACTCTTGCCACGGCTGGGATTCAACGTAACCTGTGCGCCAGGTTCGCCGGGGAGAAGGACTTTCCTTCCCCCCCTGGCGACCCGAAAATTTTCATCACCTTACCAATGCGCGAACAGATTCTCGAACTCCTCCGGACGAACACGGACAAGCCCTTTTCCAAAACACAGATTGCCAAACAACTGAACATCCCCGGTGACCGCAAGGGCGAGCTTGGCGGGATTCTCAGCGATCTGGTCGATGGCAAACACATCAGCATCGGCTCAAAAAACCTCTACTCCGTCCAAACCGAGGAGACGAAACCCGAGGTAAAAAAGGCCGGAGGCAAGAAGGCCGCCGCCACCTCCCCCGCCCCGAAAAACTCCCTCACCGGCTCCATCAAGTTCCTGCCCAACGGCCACGCGTTCTTCTACCCGGTCATCGGAGACGAGGCCAACGAAGCCGCCGGGATCGACTTCACCGTCCATTCCCGTATCTTCATCCCGCGCGACAAAACCGAGACCGCCCTGGATGGCGACACGGTTCGCATTTCGACCTCCGCCCCGACCTCCAAGCCCCGCCAGCGCGGCCCGGCTCCGGACGATCAGGAAATGCGCGGAAAGGTGCTAGAAGTCCTCTCCCGCCGCTCCGGACGCATTGTCGGCGTTTTCCGGGAAAAGAAGAATTTCAAATACGTCGAGACCGATGACAAAGCCCTCGAAGGCCGCATCAACATCGTCGGCGACACCACCGCGGAGCCGGGTCAGACCGTCGTCGTGGACTTGGAAAGCTGGGACAATCCAAGCTCGGATCCAACGGGTCGCGTCATCGAGGTGCTCGGCTGGCCCGGTGACGCCGGGGTCGATATCCTCTCCACCATCGCCCGCTACGGACTGCGAACCTCGTTTCCCGGAAGACGTCCTCCGGGAAGCCCGTGCCGTCCCGGAAGAACCTTCCGAGGAAGAAATCGCCCGCCGCAAGGATCACCGGAAAAAACTCATCATCACCATCGACCCCGCCACCGCGAAGGATCACGACGACGCCATTTACATAGCGAAAACCAAGTCCGGCGGATGGCTTCTCGAAGTCCACATCGCCGATGTTTCCCACTACGTGAAACCCGGATCGCCCATGGACAAGGAGGCGGTCGAGCGCGGGAACTCCACCTACCTCGTTGACCGCGTGCTGCCCATGCTTCCGACGGAAATCTCCAACGGAATCTGCTCCCTCAAGCCGGATGTCGATAGGCTCACCAAGTGCGCCGTGATCGAGATCAGCAAGACCGGCCACGTGGTCAATACCAAATTCATCGACGCTGTCATTCACTCCCGCGCGAAACTTTCCTATGAGCAGGCGCAGGAAATTCTCGAAGGGAAACCCGCGCCGGAAGGCTCCGATCCCACGCTGGCCGGCTCCGTGAAAGAGGCTTGGAAAATGGCTTCCCTGCTTCGTAAAAACCGTTTTGAAAACGGAGCTCTTGATCTGGAGATGACAGAGATCAAGGTGACGCTGAACGAGGAAGGCCGCGCCTGCGACGCCCATACCGTCGTCCACACCGAGTCCCACCAGCTTGTCGAGGAGTGCATGCTCATCGCCAACCAGGCCGTCGCGAAAATCCTGCGCGAGCGCTCCAAGCCATCCATCTACCGCATCCACGAGGATCCCGATCCGTCCCGCCTCGATGACTACTCGGAGACCGCCAAGCAATACGGCTACTCGCCCGGAGACCTCACCAACCGCTCCCACATCCAGAAGCTTCTGGATTCCGCGAAGGGCACCGCCGAGGAGCACCAGATCAAGCTCGGTCTCTTGAAATCCCTCAAACGCGCCGCCTACTCCGCGGAGCCGCTCGGCCACTACGGCCTCGCGAAGACCGATTACACCCACTTCACTTCCCCCATCCGGAGATACGCGGATCTCATCGTCCACCGCTCGCTGCAGAAGTTTCTGGAAAACGCCCCGGCGTCACCGGATCGCACTCCCTCACAGGCGGATCTCCGGGACATCGCCCGTCATATTTCCGATACCGAGCGCACCTCCTCGGAGGCCGAGTCCGAGACGAAGCAGATCAAGCTTCTCGAATACCTGGAGTTCCTCTCCCTCTCCGACCAATCGAAGAACGCGGGCGAGGAGAAAACCTTCGACGGGGTGATTACCGACGTCCGGCAGATGGGACTGATGGTGGAAATCCCCGACATGGGCGTGCGTGGCGTCGTGAAACGCGAGGATCTCCCCGCGGTTCCCGCTGGTTCTTCGAGGATCACAACAAGGCCTGGGCATCCAACGACGGCCGCCGCCTCGCCATGGGTATGAAACTCCCCCTTAGCATCGTTGCTATCGACAAGATCAAACGCTTCGTCGATTTTGCCGTGGCAGGCGCGCCGACAACCGCCGGGATCAAACCATCCGGGAAAGCCCCAGCCCCACGCCGGACAGCGAAGTCCAACGTGCGTGGTGGGAAAAAACCAACTCCCAAGCCCGCCGCGAAATCGGCCCGCAGAAGAAGCGCGCCCGCCCCGCAAAACGCGGAACGAGGAAGAGGCGTTAGATATGCGCCGCAGGCTCTGGACTGCTGGGATTCTTATTCCCAGCTTTCACACAGCGTCCCGCAGCACAAAACCACGTCCGCCCGTCGCAAAGCTGCGGATGAAGAACCGCAGCAGTCCAGAGCCTCCGGCGGATTTCCGCTCGGCAGAAAATAATTGGCATGCTGCAAGGGTGACCGGCTCTTTCCTTGCATGATGCAACGGATCGCTGCCTGGGAGTCTCCACCCCGGATCCGCTCGAATTCCCGTCATTCCTTGGCTGGTTGGAACGTCAAAAGACCGGAACGGATTTTGCGATTCCATGCGTCGAACCATTCCGCCTGGTGCGATCAAGCGTTACGTCCGGACGGAAAGAACAGAAAACCAAAATATAGTATGAAAACACCAGCAAATCACTGGCTGGAAACGATCGGCCAGACACCAAAAATTATTATCGGCACATGCACCGTCGCGCTTCTTGCGACGGCAGCGGCCGGAGAAACGAAGACCGAAAAAAACGTGACCGACACGAAGATCGAGGACGCGGTCAGCTCCGCGCTTTTGTTCGAGACATCGGTTCCCTCCCACCTGATCGACGTCTCAATCACCGATGGCATCGCCACCCTCGAAGGGAGCGTTGATAACATTCTCGCCAGGGACAGGGCCGTCAAAGCGGCGCAGGCGGTCCGCGGAGTCCGCTCGGTCATCGACAACCTCATCCTCGACGTGCCGGATCGCGACAATACCGAGCTTGTATCGGATGTGAAGACCGCACTGGTTCTGGATCCGGCTGCCGATTCATATGAAATCGAAGTGGAGGCGGACAACGGCGACATCACCCTGAGCGGCACCGTCAGTTCCTGGCAGGAAGGCGAGCTCGCCAAGCACGTGGCAAAAGGTGTGCGCGGTGTGAAGTCCGTAACCAGCGAGCTGACGTATGACTATGGTGACGGGGAGCGTCCCGATTCGGAAATCCTAGCTGAAATCAACCGCGCGATGGAGATCGATGTCATCCTCCGCCCGCTGTTCATCGACACGGAAGTGAAGGACGGGATCGTCACCCTTACCGGCACCGTGGGAAACCTTGCCGAGAAGCAGCGCGCGACCTCCAGGGCGTGGGTTCACGGCGTGAACGAGATCAAAAACGACGACCTGACCGTCGATTCGTGGGCTTCGAGGGAAATGATCAAAAACGATCTTCCCTCCATCTCATCGGACGAGGAGATCAGAGAGGCGGTGAAGGACTCCTTCCTCTACGATCCCCGCGTCTTTTCCTTCAATCCGGAAGTCTCGGTTCAACAGGGCGTCGTCACGCTCAGCGGCACGGTGGACAACCTCAAAGCCAAACAGGCCGCCGAACGCGATGCGAGCAACACGGTGGGAGTGTGGAAGGTCAGGAACAACCTCAAAGTCCGCACCCCGGAGCCGATCTCGGATGAGACGATCGAGAAAAACCTCACGGTCGCCTACGCATGGAACGCCATCACCGAAAGCTACGAGATCGACGCGGAAGTCGATTCCGGTCTTGTGACCCTGACCGGCACGGTCGATTCCCAGCTCGAAAAATCCGAGGCCGAGGATATCGCCAACCGAACCAACGGGGTTCTGATGGTGAGAAACAACCTGAAAGTGGAGTATCCCGATCTCACCTATTTCTCCTATAGTTACGATCCGCTGTGGAATCACAGCCCATACTATACTTACAACACGATAGGCGAAACCACCTGGCCGGCGCGCACCGACGCGGACATCCTGGACGAAATCCAGGACGAGTTCTTCTGGAGTCCGTTCGTGGACGGGGACGATATCACAATCTCCGTCAAAAAGGGAGAAGTCACCCTGGAAGGCGAGGTTGAGGACTACAGCGAATACAGCTCCGCGACCGAAAACGCCTATGAAGGCGGAGCCAAGGAAGTGATTAACAATCTAACCCTCAAATAAACGTTAACTCTCGCGAAAACACGCCCGCGCTCCGATCAGGTTCGCGGGCGTTTTTGTTTTTGAAAAACAGGCCCCGTCGGTTTTGCCTGATTACCCGCGTGTCTTCGCGTCCTCCTCGATCCACTGCCAGAGGCTGGTGAGGTTTCTGGCCAATTCGTGCTTCGTCGCGGACAGATCGTCGCCCGCCGGGGCTTTTCCGAAGATGTAGAACTTGATCTTCGGCTCGGTGCCGGACGGGCGGACGGCGAAGGAGCGGCCGTCGGCGAGATCGAAGAAGAGCATCTTTTCCTTTGGCAGGAGATCCCCTTCCTGGTCGTAGATGTCCTGGGTGGAGAAGTCTCGGAAACGGGTGACTTCCGATCCGTCGATTTCCTTGGGCGGGTTCTCCGCGTATGACGAGGCCAGCGCCTGGATTTTCGCGGCTCCATCGGCTCCTTCCATGGTCAGGGCTTTGCCCACCTCCAGGAAATAGCCGAACTCTGTGTACAGATCGTCGAGGAGTTCCGTGAGTGTTTTCCCGATGGACTTCGCATAGGCGGCGACTTCCGCGAACATGAGTGTGGCTCCGTTCGCATCCTTGTCGCGCACGGCATCGGAGCCGAGGTAGCCGTAGCTTTCCTCCCCGCCGAAGACGAAGAAGCGGGAGTATTCCAGACGCAGCTTGCGGGTGTGTTCCTGGGAAAGAGCGCGGTAGTCGCCCTTGATATCCGCCGGGATCGCGTCCTCGTATTTCCTGAGTTTCGCGGCGATGTATTTGAAACCGGTAAGGGTGTTCACCACGGATACGCCGAAGGAATCCGCGATGGCGGTCTGCAGTTCCGTGGTGACGAAGGTTTTGATCAGCACGCCACGGGTGCGGTTGGAATTGGTGAGCCAGCCAAGGTCGAAGCAGGTTTTCAGGCGGTACCATGCCATCAGGGAACCGATCTGGTTGCCTGTGAGGAGAACCATTTTTCCCTCCTCATCGCGGACGGCCACACCCATGCGGTCGGCATCCGGATCGGTGCCCACGACCAGGTCGGCGTTGGATTGATCGGCGAGCTTGATCGCCATCGCGAGAGCCGGGCCGTTTTCCGGATTCGGTGAATCGACGGTCGGGAAACGCCCGTCCTGAATGTCCTGTTCGGGGACGGTGAGAACATCGAAACCGAGTCCCTTGAGCATGGGGACGTTGATATGGCCGCCGGTGCCGTGCAGGTTGGTGAAGACGACTTTTACCGGGGATTTCTCTAACAGTTCCGGCTGGAGGAGAAGGGTTTTCAGCAATTCGACGTATTCGTTATCGAACTCCTCGCCGAGGATGGTGACTTTTCCCTGCTCGGCGCCGGGGAGCGGCTCGTAGCGTTCGCTGGTGATCGCGTTGACCTCTTTGATGATGGCGCTGGCGTGTGGCTCGACGATCTGGCCGCCGTCGTTGAAGTAGGCTTTGAAGCCGCAATCGTGGGAGGGATTGTGGCTGGCGGTGATGACCACGCCGCCATCACAGCGGAGTTGGCGGACGGCAAAGGAAAGCTGGGGAGTGGAGCGCGGCCCCTCGAAGACGAAGGCGTCACATCCGAGATCGCCACAGATGCGCGCGCAGAAATCGGCGAAGTTTTTGGAGAAATGGCGGGTATCGTGCGCGAATGCGAAGGAGGGCTTCCTACCCTCTCCTGCGATCCCTTTCACATAGGCGATCAGTCCACGGACGGCGCGGGAGACGTTGTAGTAGTTCATCGTCGCGGTGCCGACGCAGGGGAACTCGGGTCGTCCGTTCGGGCCGCCCGCGCCCTGTTCGGTTCTGGTGACCGTCCGGCCTATGGTGCGGCCGCGGAGGCCGCCGGTTCCAAATGCCAGGGTCTTGAAGAAACGGTCGTTGAGCTCGCTGAAGTTTTCCTGCTCCACAAGTTCCTTCACGGAGTTCATGGGGATATCGCTGGAGGCACCGGCAAGGAGTGATTCGATATTGGTCTTTGCGGATTCAAGGAGTTGGCCGGATGCAACGGCGGCGGAGAGTTTCTCGGGAAGATCGTTCATACGTGTTTTTTGGAAATGGTTTTCGGGACTAGGAGACCGTACTTCGGGGAGAAGAGGTAGGCTAAAATGAAGAGGAGTCCCAGAAGGATCACGATGGCGGGGCCGGGCGAGATTCCCAGTGGGCTGGAGAGGACGACGGCCGCCACGGAGCCGAACCCGCCAATCAGTCCGCCGCCCCAGAAGAGAGCCGACGTTTTGTCCGTGAGAAGTGAAACCGTAGCCGCCGGGGTGACAAGAAGGCCGACGGATAACACACAGCCGACCGCCTGGAGCGAGGCGACGAGGGCGAGGACAAGCATGCCGAAAACGAGGTATTGCATCAGGCGGGTGGGAACGCCTTGGGCGGCGGCGACGTTCGGCTCGAACAGGGTAACCAGGAGCGGGCGCATGAGGAGGTTCGTAACGATCAGAATCACGGAACCGATGGAAAAGGCGATCCACAGATCCGTGTTTCCGACGGCCAGGATGTCACCGAAGAGCCAGTGCTCCAGCTCGGTGCGGGTTTCGAGTTTCGGCAAAATGGCCACTCCCGCCGCAAAAGCCGCCGTATATAATACCGCGAGGGATGTCCCCTCCGCCACGCGCTTCCCACGCGAGACCGCCACCGATCCTAGCCCGACGAGGAGGGCGGCAAACATCGCGCCGAAAAAGGCGTTCCATTGGGATAGGAAGCCGGTGACGAGTATCCCCAGCGCGATCCCCGGCAACATGGTGTGCGAGAGGGCGGAGACGGAGAGGGCGTTTTTCCTCAGAACCACGAATCCGCTGAAGAAGCCGTTGGTAAAGCCGATGAAGGCAGCCGCCGCTAGAGTACGCTGGTAGAAGGGGCTGCTGAGAAGTTCCTGGAGCATGGTCAAACGGGCATCGCGAAGGTTTCGGAAATCAGGGCGGGCGTGAGCAGATCGACCGGCCCGAAAGCGACCTGGCGGGGATTCAGAACAAGAATCTGGTCAAAAAGAGCGGGCGCGGTTGCCATGTCGTGGTGGGAGGCGATGACCAGCCGGCCTTCCTCCGCGAGCCTGGCGAGGAGTTCGCCGAGTAGCAGGGCGGCGTTCCGGTCTAGTCCCGTAAAAGGCTCGTCCAGCAAAAGCACGTGCGCCTCCTGAGCCAGCGCCCTCGCCAGGAAAGCACGCTGCTGCTGCCCGCCGGAAAGCTCCCGGATCTGCCTGTTCCGGAGATCGCCCAGATTCAGCGACTCCAGCGCCGCATCCACGGCAGCCGTGTCTTCTTTTGAAAACTTTCTCCACCACCCCGTCTGCGGATAACGGCCCATTTCCACCAGTCCGCGCACGGTGATGGGGAACGACCAGTCGATCTCCTCTCGCTGCGGAAGATAGGCGAACTCCCGCGACCACCTTTTCACCGAAGTCCCCCGCCAGCGGATCTCCCCGGCGGATTTCGGAACCAGCCCGGCGATGGCTTTGAGCAAAGTCGATTTGCCCGCTCCATTGGCCCGATCAGTGCGACACGGTTCCCGCAGGAGGTGGCCATCTCCACCCGATCCAGTGCGAGGATGTCACGGTATGCCACGGATACCCCGTCGATCACCAGCTCGTGGTGGTGCCCGTGGTGCGCGCAGCAATCGTGGCTGGCATGTGGCGTTTCCTCTTTCAAAACGGCAGCTCTACGAAGTCGTCAATATCCCCCGGTGCCTCGAACACATGGGTGAATGTTTCCCTGCCCGGCGCTTCCACCACCACCTTGGCGAAGCCCGGGAACCCGCTTTCCTCAAGCCAATCCACTTTTATTTCGAGGACGGGGTTGTCTTTTGCTATTTTGAGGTAATCGGAAACCGTAGTCCCTTTCTCGGAGGCCAGCTTGTAGTATCCCGCGTTTGCGAAAAGCGTCACCGACCCCGCCCTGGATAGCGTGACGTAAAATTTCGCCCTGATGACATCGATCGGAGCATTGGGATCCTTTACGGGAACGGCATCCGCCAACTTCACCTCCGGCGCTGCGGTCAGGTGCACGAAAAGAAATCCCGAGGCGACGATCACCACGAGAATTAAAAGCGTTCTGAATAACGGGGATCCCCTCACGCAACTAATATGCGGTAAGCAAAGCGGCTTTGCAAGCCTCCGGGGGTGTGATTTTTCATGGTCACTAATGGAGAGCCGCGCCTGCGGCCGGCTGCCAATGCCAGCGAGGAAGCCGGCTGGAAGCACGGCTCTCCGTACTCGCCACCTTCCGCTTGCACGGCCATCCGCCAAGCCTCAGCTTCAGGGGAATGAATGGGAAAATCGTACTCGCCGCAACCTGCGCCATCTCCCTCTCCACCGGATATGTCATCAGGGGAGGGATCAACGTGTCGGGAGAGGAAACCAAAACCTCCGCCACCCCTTCCCGCCCGGACCGCCCCTCCACCACGAAAACCCGCACCCGCCCCATGGAGGACAACGCCCTCCTCGACTCCATCCTCGGCAGCCGCCCCATCTCCGAGATCCCCCCCGCCGATCTCGCCGCCCTCATCGCACGACTTTACGAATCCGATATTGGAATGGATCCTGTCCTTCGGGCGAAGCAGTCCTACCAACTCCAGCTCCTTCTCGCAAAGCTCCCTCCGGCGAATCTGGCCGCAATCGCCAGTAGCATTCTCTCAGATCCTGAAACGAAAGGTTCGGGCTATCTAACCTACATTTTGATATCCCTCGCCAAAAAGGATCGCGAACGTGCTCTTGACTGGGTCTCGCACCAGGAAGATTCGTCGCACCACTACTCCGTGGTGATCGGAGCTATCGCTATGGACGACCCGTTGGTTGCCGCCGACCTGTTCAACCAGGGTCTCCTGGATGGCAGGCTTTCCGAGAATGACAGTGGTTCCGCCCGCTACAATATTGCCCATGCCCTAGCTAGGATTGGAGCGGAACCCTTGGTCAAATTCATCGATTCCCTCCCGCAGCGGAGTCAGACGGTCACAATACAGTCCGCCATGCAATCCATACCCGAAGGAGAGCGCATTAAACTGCTCGACGAAATCCATCTGCGTAAACCCGGCATCCAATTCAGGGAGGTCGGCCTGAACAAACTGTTCTCCGAAATTCTTTCCTCGGATGAGCCAAGTGCCAAGGAATGGTTCGCCAAGCTTCCCGAAGGATCGGAGAAAGACAACCTCCGCTTCAACGCCGCCAAGGCTCTTATCAACAGTGGTGAGAAGGGAGTCGCTACCACATGGTTACGTGAATCCCTCGCCACCATCCCCGGCAGGGAGAAAGGCGTCCTGGCAACCATCATCGACGACGTGATCCACAACAATTCCGGCGATATCCCCCACTACGCCGCCCTTCTCCCCGAAGGTCTCGCATTCACGGCAAAGGATCTGGAGATATACCGCCCAGAACGCACTTTATACCGGCACTGGCGGCCTCACTGCCATTGCCTCCGCCATTCGCGATCCCGCCGAGCAAGCCCGCCTCATTGCCACAACCCTTGAAGGTGTTACTGAAGCCGATCCTTTTCGTCGGCAACTCAACTCCACCGACCTCGAAATCCTCTCCCGCAAAGTCGCCGCCATGGGCTTCACCGGGAAAGACGCCGACCTCGTCAATGCCGCTCTTGAAGCAGCGAAGAACCCTCCGCCGCCCCCCAACTAATTTCGCCTTCCATACTCCCGCGCATCAGGATTTGTGAATCCGCAGTCTCCGAAATCCCGGAGGGACGGTGGCCGCCACGGGGTATGGAAAGATAGTAGCCGGGGGTGGAGGGAAACGGAACCCCCGGATTTCGTTTCCCCGGGGACCGGGGCAAGGTGGGCGGTTCTTGGTTGTGAAAGGCCGGCCGCAGCCCGACACCCGTCCATCCCTTCGGGATTCAGGAGGCGGACTGTGAGACAGGTTTCCACAAATCATGATGCACGGCGGTGGCTATCTGTGAAAGCCGGCTGGAAGCACGGCTCTCCATTACTTTTCCCCGCTTGCATTTCCACTCCGTGAACACATTCTCCACCGCGATGGGTTTACTCCAGTGCCACAAGCTCAGGCCGCTTTACCTTCTGGCTTTGCTCCAGCTCGTGGGCGGGCCGCTGGTGCTGCTGCATGTGACGATGTTTTGCAAGCTGACGCTTGATGAGACACCCCGCATGGGCATGGCGAAGGCGGTGGAGGCGGCATGGAAATCGGAGGGTTTCCAGAAAGCGCTCCTGGCGGACGCACTCCCGGAAAAGCCCGCCCGCAAGGAGGGTGACGGGCCGAAACCGAAGCTGGAAAAGCAGGTTCCCTCCGGACTGGATTTTCCGACCGCCCCCGCTCTCGCCAATGTGTGCATCAACAACGTGGCGGAGCGGATCGTAACATGGACTCCCCGGTGGCCGAACGCGCCGCCCGGTCCGCCTCCGAGGTTTGTTTGAAATCGCCCGGCGGAGCGTTTGCCCCGCCACATTGCGCCCCGTGGCTGTTTCCACGGGCATCACCCCGTGTGCCTGCATGCGGCACTCCCCCGTTGATTCCAAACAAACCAATCCAAATGAAATTTTCCAAACATATCTTTCCCGCGCTACTCGCGCTTCCATTCCTCCCTGCCAACGCGCAGGAAATCCTCTCCGGTGAACTCGACGCCCTCGTCCTCACCGGGAAATCCGAAAGCCTTATTGGCACCGCCGGCACCGCCTCAAAAGGTCAGGCGAATTCCGCAGAACTCCTCGAACGCCCATACCTCCGGCGTGGCGAGCTACTGGAGGTCGTCCCCGGTGTGATCATCACGCAGCACTCCGGCGATGGTAAGGCGAACCAGTATTACGTGCGCGGTTTCAACCTCGATCACGGCACGGACTTCGCCATTCGCATGGACGGCCAGCCGGTGAACTTCGTCACCCACGCCCACGGCCAGGGCTACGCGGATATCAATCCCCTGATTCCGGAACTCGTGGAAAGCATCGATTATTGGAAAGGCCCGTTTACCGCCGAACTCGGGGATCTCAGCACCGCGGGAGCCGCTCGCTTCAACTTTTTCGACACCCTGCCGAGCGGTATTGCCAGCATCGGGATTGGCGAGCATGACTATTTCCACGGACTGCTGGCGGACACCATCTACCTCGGGGAAAAGCAGGCGAACGGTGATTTCCAGGCGCTGACCTACGCCCTTGAATACAACTATTACGACGGGCCTTGGAAACGCGAGGGCAACTCCGAACGGGCCAACGGGTTTCTGAAATATTTCCAGCAGTCCGGCCGCGACAGTTTTAGTGTCACGGCGATGGCCTACGATGCGGAGTGGGACTCCACCGACCAGATCCCGAAACGCCTGATCGACAGCGGCGCGATTGACCGGCTCGGAAACTTCGACGACACGGTGCGCGGGGAATCCTCCCGCTACAGCCTGATGGCGGAGTGGAACAGGGACGAGACGAACGGAAAAACCCACGCGGATTTCTATGCCGGGATCTACGATCTGACGCTGTTTTCAAATTTCACCTACTTCCTCGACAACCCGGCGCTGGGCGACCAGTTCGAGCAGGAGGACGGCAGATGGTTCATGGGCGGCGAGGTGAACCGGATGTGGGAATACGGAAACAACAGCTCCCTGACCCTCGGTCTCCAGACAAGGCACGATTTCCTCAGCGGAGTGGGTCTCTACAATACCACCGATACCGTCCGCACCTCTACGGTCCGGGTGGACGATGTATATGAGGCGAGCGTCGGCCTCTACGCGTCCGCCAACCATGTGGTTAACGACTGGTTCCGCGTCCAGCCCGGCCTCAGAGCCGACGGCTTCCATTTCGATGTCAATAGCAACGACCCGAGGAACTCCGGAACGGAAGACGATGCGATCATCAGTCCGAAGCTGAATATGATCTTCGGGCCGTGGAACGACACGGAGTTCTACGCCAGCGCCGGAATGGGCTTTCACTCGAATGACGCGCGGGGCGTAACGATTGCCATCGATCCGGTGACGGGTCTCCCGGTGGATCCCGCCGATCCGCTGGTGCGCACCTACGGGTATGAGCTTGGCATGCGGACGGAAGCCATCGAGAACGTGGTGAGCACTGTCTCCCTTTTCTATCTGCACAGCGATTCCGAACTGATCTATGTCGGCGATGCCGGCACGGCGGAAGCCGGCCCCGCGACGGAGCGCTACGGGATCGAATGGGCACTCTATTGGAAACCAACCGAATGGGTCACTTTCGACAATGAACTCACCCTCAGCGAAGGCGTCCTGCTGGGAGATCCCGCCGGTGACGACATCCCCGGCGCGGTACCGATCACGATGAACACCGGCGTCACCATCGGGAAAGAGGAGGGGTTCTTCGGCGCCCTGCGCTCCCGCTATTTCAGCTCCAGGCCGCTGGTGGAGGACGGCAGCGTGGAGTCCCGCCCGTCGTGGCAGGTCAACGGCCGCCTCGGCTACCGGAAGGATGACTGGGAGGTCGCCATCGACGTTCTGAACATTCTCGGCCGCGAGGACAACGACGTGGAATACTTTTACGAATCGAATACCACCGGTCTCCCCGGTGACGACATCGAAGGAATCCACCTCCACCCTGCCGAGCCGCGCACGTTCCGCATTTCCCTTACAAAACGTTTCTGAAATCCGATCTACTGCTCCGCCCAGCTTCCAAGAACCCGACTGCCACGCCCAACCACAATGGGTTGTGGTTTTTGTCCGAAAAACCAGGAAACCACCACATATACCCCTTATACAAGGGGGGGTGGGGGGTTCAAAGGTGGGATGACGCGGCTCGGAACCCCGTGATCGCGGTTCGGAGGTGGGATGGCGGGGTTCGGAAGTGCGATCACGGGGTTCCGAGGTGCAATCACGGGGTTCCGAGGTGCGGTGACGGGGTTCCGAGGTGCGGTGACGGGGTTTGGAAGTGCGGCGACGCGGTTCGGAGGTGCGGCGACGGGGCTTTGAACTGCGATGGCGCGGTTCCGAGGTGCGATGACGGGGTTCCGAGGTGCGGCGGCGCGGTTTTCTTAGCGCCGCAGGCTCTGGACTGCTGGGATTCTTTATTCCCAGCTTTGGCGTTGCGGTTTGGATTAGCGTGGGAGTGGTTGAGATCCCGCCACGTGCGTCAGGCCGAAAGCTGCGGATAGGAACCGCAGCAGTCCGGAGCCTCCGGCGGTGTTGACCACGGCGGGGTTCCGCTCTAGACAGGGTGCGGAACATGCCCGGCTTTCTCCCTGCTCTCTGATTCTGGCAACCGCGGGCGCGGTGGTGCCGGAGTATTTCGGGATCGGGTTCCGGCACATTTTTCCGGAGGGGGCGGACCATATCCTGTTCCTGCTCGCTCTGTTTTTCCTGACACGAAAGCCTGCGGACTTGCTTCTGCAACTGACGCTTTTCACCCTCGCCCACTCGCTGACGCTGGGGCTTTCGCTCCATGGCTTCATCGCCCTGCCGGAGACGCCGGTGGAGGTCGCCATCGCGCTGAGCATTGTTTTCGTGGCGGCGGAGAACCTGCACAAGGAGCGGCTGAGCGCTTGGAGACCCTGGGTGGTCTTCGGATCCGGCCTGATCCACGGCCTGGGCTTCGCGCACTCGTTCGGGGAAACGCTGGTTGGAAAGGCGGATTCCCTCCCCGCACTTTTCAGCTTCAACATGGGGATCGAAGCCGGGCAGATCGCGGTCGTGGGCATCGCGTGGCTTCTGACAGCCGCATGGCGGAAACGGGAATCCTACCAACCGTTCATCGCGCGACCGGCGTCCTGCCTGATCGCACTTTCCGGGATCTACTGGGCGGTGGAAAGGTTGGTGTGATGGGAGCTAGGCTCATAATTCAAATTTCCCGCAAAGGTTTCTTGTCGGGCGGCGGCGTGCTTGCGTAGGGTGGCGCAACCTATTCCATTGCGTGTCAGAAACAGTTCCCTCCCAACAAATTATCGGCATTCTCCCGGCACGTTGGGGTTCCACACGTTTCCCCGGAAAGCCCCTTCATCCCATCGCCGGAAAGCCCCTGATCCGGCACGTCTGGGAGCGTTGCAAGGAAACGCACATTCTCACCGGCATCATCGTGGCCACCGATGACGACCGTATTTTCCAAGCGGTCGAGTCCTTCGGAGGAAAAGCCGTGATGACCTCCCCCGATCACCCTTCCGGAACCGACAGGCTCGCTGAGGCTGTTTCCCAAATACCCGGAGCGACCCACATACTAAATATCCAGGGCGACGAACCACTGATATCACCCGCTCTCATCGACGAGCTGGCGCAGGCTCTCATCGACGATCCCGGCCTGGAAATGGTCACAGCCGCGAATCCGCTGGATCCGTCCGACCCCGCCGTGGCCGATCCAAATGTCGTAAAAGTCGTCCTCAAAAACAACGGCCACGCCCTCTACTTTTCCCGTTCCCCCCTGCCCTACTTCCGCAATCCGGTTCCGGGTCTCCAGGTCTTCCGCCACAAGGGAATCTACGGATACCGCCGCGACTTCCTGGAAACCTTCGTCACCTGGCCACCCTCCCCGCTGGAGATGGCCGAGTCCCTGGAACAACTCCGCGCCCTCGAAAACGGAGCCGGCATCCGCGTCCTCATTACCGATGACACATCACCCGGAGTCGATACCCCGGAGCAGGCTCTTGAAATCGAACGGCTCCTATCCACCTCCCCTCTTCATTGAGATTTAGAGTTTAAAATTTAAAGTTTCCCATGAAATACATCTTCGTTACCGGCGGCGTCGTCTCCTCACTCGGCAAAGGTCTTGCCGCAGCCTCCATCGGAACACTTCTTGAGGCCCGCGGCCTGAAGACACTGATGCAGAAATTCGACCCCTATCTCAACGTCGATCCCGGCACGATGTCACCCTACCAGCATGGCGAGGTTTACGTGCTGGATGATGGCGCGGAAACCGATCTCGACCTCGGTCACTACGAGCGTTTCACCTCCGGCGTCCTTTCCCAGATGAACAACCTCACCTCCGGGCAGGTTTTCGATTCCGTGATCAAAAAGGAACGGAAAGGCGACTACCTCGGCAAAACCGTGCAGTTCATCCCGCACGTCACCGACGAGATCAAGGAGCGGATGCACAAGGTCACCAAGGACAACCCGAACACCGACGTCCTTATCACCGAAATCGGGGGAACCGTCGGCGACATGGAAGGACTGCTTTTCATCGAGGCCCTGCGCCAGTTCGCCCTGGAGGTCGGGAAGGAAAACGTCTGCTTCATCCACGTCACCCTCCTGCCCTTCATCAAGGCGGCCGGGGAAATCAAGACCAAGCCGACCCAGCAATCCGTCGCAAAACTCCGCGAGCTGGGCATCCAGCCGGACATCATCATCTGCCGCACCGAGCACGATCTGGACGAGGACAACCGCCGCAAGATCGCGATGTTCTGCAACGTCGAGAAAAAGAACGTCGTCGCCTTCCGCGATGTGGATCACACCATTTACGAGTGCCCCCTCGACCTGCGCCGGGACAAGATCGACCGCCTGGTGGTCGACAAGATCGGCCTGGGCATACCCCGTCGCCGAACCTTGAGAAGTGGGAGACGCTTCGTTCAGCGCGTCATCCATCCGAAGCACAAGATCACCATCGCGGTGGCCGGGAAATACATCGAGCTGCAGGACGCTTACAAATCGATCTACGAATCCCTCATCCATGCCGGCGCCCACCACGATACCAAAGTGCAGATCGTCCGGGTCGAGGCGGAGGCGATCGAAGACCATGGCGCTCGCGCGGTGATCGGCGAGGTCGATGGCATCCTCGTTCCCGGTGGTTTCGGAGACCGGGGCATCGAGGGGAAAATCGAGGCGGCACGATACGCCCGCGAGAACGACATCCCGTATTTCGGAATCTGCCTCGGCATGCAGATCGCGACCATCGAATACGCCCGGAACATGTGCGGGCTGGAAGGTGCGAACTCCACCGAATTCAACAAAGAAACCCCGCATCCTGTCATCTGCCTGCAGGAGGAGCAGAAAGGAGTGGAGACCCTGGGAGCCACCATGCGCCTGGGTTCCAGCGAGTCCATCCTCTTCGCCGGGACGAAAGCCTCCGATCTCTATGGGGGCAGAGACCGCATCAACGAGCGCCACCGCCATCGCTACGAGGTGAATGCTGCCTACCAGGAAAAGCTCCAGGATGGCGGACTCGTCATCTCATCGGTTTCCGCAAAGGAAGGTCTCGTTGAGATCGTGGAACTCACTGACCACTCCTTCTACATCGGCGCGCAGTTCCATCCGGAGTTCCTCTCCAAGCCGAACCACCCCCACCCGCTCTTCTCGGGCTTCGTGGCGGCGGCTTTGAAGAAATCACTGGCGGAGGGGCCGTAGATCGGCTCGCGGTGGTTTCCCGGGGTCTCAGTTTGCACGGAAAACCGTGCATTTTTTCCTAATCGGAACGTGACCCGAGAATCGCGGCAAGGCGGAATGTCCGATGCCGAAAGAGATTTTCCCCGCAAGGGATGCCTGGCAGGCATCATGCGAAAGAGTTCGGACGCAATAACCAAACACACCGAACCATGAACAAAACCATCCCTACACTCCTCGCGGCATCCGCTCTAACGGTCGGCCTCAGCATGACATCCTGCGTGACCCCCTACGACGCATACGGCACCACCACCGTTACCACCTACAGCAGCGGTCACCGCGTCAACAGCCTTCCTCGCGGATACCGCACGGAAATCATCGGCGGCAATACTTACTATTACAACGATGGGAACTATTACCGCTCCCGCTCCGGTGGATACGTGGTCGTGGATCCGCCCCGCTCCAGCCGCTACTTCGATGAGTATGACCGCCACCGCAATCATAACCACCGCCGGGGAAACCGCCGCGACCACCGCAATGACAATGTGAACGTCATCACCCGCCTACCCAACGGATACAGGACTGTAACGGTACGCGGCGACACCTACTACCAGCACCGCGACCGCTATTACCGCCGCCATGGCAACGGTTACGTCACTGTGAACAGCCCATTCTAATCGAAATTTCAAACGCTCCGGTCATGGAATCAGCAATCATCGCGATTTTCGCCGTTTTGATCATTCTCGCGGGAATTCTAACGGTTATCGGTCAACGCAATGGCTGGGGCGTCGCCCCCCTCGGAATTCTCGGCCTCGGGTTTATCATCCCATTCGCAATGCTCCTCCTGGGAGCTTTGTAAAAAGGACGCTAAACCGGAAACACAACATCCCCTGGCACGGGATGTTTTTTTGCGATCAGTCCGTGCTCCTTCACACGTTCCTGGAACCGGATGAAGTGCGGCGTTTCACGATGGCGTTCCAGAGCGGCATCGTCGTCATAGAATTCGGCGAGTGTGAACACGTTCGTGTCCTCCCTGCTCCGGGACACGAGAAACTGTCGGCAACCGGGCTCGTGCGCGATCACATCCGCCGCCTCCTCGGTGATGTATTTCAAAAAATCCTCCGCTTTTCCCTCGGCGGCCTCCACAATGATTATCAGTGAGATCATGGCGAGAACACTGGGGGACGGGCGATCCTCTGCCCAGTTCAAATCCGTATGCTACCGCGTAGCGGAATGGAACCGCGATTTGGAAATCGCGTCAACCCGAGCAGCAAGCCAAGTCCTCCGTAGCCGTTGCAGGCGCGATTTCCAAATCGCGGTTTCTTCCCGCTGCCGCGGAAAGCCAGCCGGGGGATTCACAAAATATGACGCGCCCCGGTCAGAAGAACCACATGATCGCTTTGATCACCGCTGCGATGACGCCGATGAAGCTGAGAACGACGGCAAGAATACTGAGACCGCCTCCCCGGGTCTGCGGGGACAGGGCCAGGATCACGCCGAGCACGCCGAAGATGAACGCCACTGCGGCCAGGAGCAAACCGGCGATCGCGCCGACCTTGAAACTGAGGATCGCCGCAATGATTGCGACAATGGAGGTGATGCTGAATGATGCTTTACTGGACTTCATGAAGAAACCGTTAGCTGGAAATTGACACCGTGCAACCTACTTTCATTTCCCGCCACTGTGTCCCCCCTCCTCCACTGCGGCGAGCATGATCCGCAGAGCGCCGCCGGAGATCCAGATCTCCCAAAGAAGGCAAACCAGCGACCCGCCCATGAGGAGCAACGCGAGGCCGAATGAGAAGACACCCAAGCCTTCCACGTCGCCGATCACCCCCAGCATGGAGACCACGCAAAGTAAAAGGCTGATGGCCCCGAGAAGCTGCATCGCCCGGATCAGGACAAGTCTGCGGCGGAGGTTGTCGATCTGTTTTTTCAACAGGCAATCGCCTTCCGAAACCCAGTCCCGGTGCAAAGTCCGGATCAGGGCGGCGAGATGGAGAAAGCGGTTCGTGTAGGAAAGGAACAGCAGGCTGATGGCCGGGAAAAGGAGGGCAGGAGTGGAAACCTCAAGGGTCATGTGGGAAGTAGAGCGGGTGGACGGGGAATTGCAAGCCGCCGGGTTGGCAGGCCTCCGGGGGCGATTCTTATCGGGTTTTTCCTTAGCGCCGCAGGCTTTGGACTGCTGGGATTCTTCATTCCCAGCTTTGGCGTTGCGGTTTGAATTGCCGAAGGAATGATTGAGGTCTTGTCACGTGCGTCAGGCCGAAAGCTGCGGATAAGAACCGCAGCAGTCCAGAGCCTCCGGCGGTCTTATCCACCGATAAAAATCGCACCCCATACCTCCTTGCAAAATCGGCGGGCTTCGCGATCCTTTTTCCCATGCGCAACGCGACTCCACTGGTTCTGACCCTTTTCCTGGCCATCATCGCCGTTTTCCTCTACGTCCGGGAGACCGCTCCTCCGAAACCGGCCACCGATGGTTCCTCCCTGGAAACCGGAAAGAACGAAGCGCCGGTGAAAAAGTCCGAACCCGTTCCGGAACTGATCGGGGGAGGCTACTCCACCGCGGCGCCGTGGCCTGCCGACAAGTCCGACATCCCGGCGGATCCGCAGGCGGTGTTCGGAAATCTCGACAACGGCTTCCGTTATATGATCCTGCCCAACGCGGAGCCGCCGAACCGGCTTTCCATCCGCCTTCACATCACCGCCGGATCGCTGGTGGAGGCCGAAGACCAGCGCGGCCTCGCCCATTTCCTCGAGCACATGGTTTTCAATGGAACGGAAAGCTACAAGGACGCGAACAAACTCATCCGCGAGATGCAGACACGCGGGATCGCGTTCGGCGCGCACGTGAACGCCTACACTTCATTCGACGAGACCGTTTACATGCTGGATCTGCCGGACATCAAGCCGGACACCCTGGATCTCGCCTTCGGGATCATGCGCGATTTCGGCGACGGCGCGCTCCTCAGCGAGGAGGAGATCGATGCCGAGAGGGGCGTCATTCTTTCCGAAAAGGCATCCCGGGATTCCGTGGGCTACCGGATGATGCAGAAACAGTTCAGCGCGTTGCTGCCGGACTCCCTCATCGCGGAGCGTTTCCCCATCGGCGAGGAGGAGGTGATCAGGACGGCGCCGCGCGAGCGCTTTGTCGATCTCTACTCCCGCTACTATATTCCTAGTAAAATGACCTTTGTGGTTGTCGGGAACGTCGATGCGGCGGAGATCGAGGAGACCATCAAGGAAACGTTCGGCTCGATGACAAACCCGGAGAACCCAGGCGGGGATCCGGATATCGGATCGGTCACGCCACCGGAAGGAATCGAGCCGCATGTTTTTTCCGATCCCGAACTCGATTCCACGGAAGTTTCCCTGAACCTCATCCGTCCCTACGACCGTCTGCCGGACACCGCGCAGACCCGTGCGGAGAAGTTCCCGGTGCAGATCGCGAATTTCATCATGGACAGGCGCTTCGACCGGCTTTCCAAGCAGGAGAACTCGCCCATCGCGGAGGGCAGCGCGTCGAAATATGCGCTCTTCAACGCGCTGGAACTGGGCTCCGTCTCCATCACCGCGGCGGATGACCGCTGGCAGGAGGCCATCCCTGTTCTGGAGCAGGAATTCCGTCGTGTGCTGGAGCACGGCTTTCTCGATGCGGAGCTGGTGGAGGCCAAGGCCAACCTGATCAACTCCTATCAGGAAGCAGTGAAACGAAAAGAGTCCCGCAAGTCTGAAACCCTCGCAACGGCCATCGCCCGTTCGATCAATGACGGCACCGTCTATTCCACGCCGGAAACCGATCTCGAGCTGGCCACCGCGGCGCTCGACGGCATCACGGCGGAGAGTGTCCATGCCGCTTTCAAGGAATTTTGGAAAGCCACCGGATACCACCTCGTCCTCTCCACCAAGAGCGAACCGGAAGGCGCGCTCGGCGACCTCGCCGCGCTTTACCAGGACTCCACAAGTGTGAAAGTAGCCCCGCCTGAGGAGCGGGAGGCCGTCCCGTTCGGATACACCGATTTTGGAATTGCGGGAAAAGTCGCCACCACCGTGGACATCGAGGATTTCGATGCCACCCAGATCACTCTCGCCAACAACATCCGCATCAATCTCAAGCAGACCGACTTCGAGAAAAACCGCATCCGCATCCTCGTCCGCATCGGCTCCGGCCAGCTCTCCCAGCCGCAGGGCAAGCCGTTGCTCAATAGCTTCGCCAGCGCGATCTACGACGGCGGCGGTCTCGGAAAACACTCGAACGACGAACTCGCGGAGATCCTGGCGGGTCGTAACGTCTCCTCAAGCTTCGGTATCGCGGAAGACGCTTTCACCCTTTCCGGTTCCACCACGCCGGATGACCAACTCCTTCAGCTCCAGCTCATGACCGCCATGATCACCGATCCGGGCTACCGTGCGGAGGCTCTCTGGCAGTTCCAGAAACAGATTCCCGTCCTCTTCCAGAATCTGAAACACACCACCGGCGGCCCGATGAAGGAAATGGACGCATGGCTGCATGGCGGCGACTTCCGATTCGCCATCCCGACCCAGACCGAGCTCTCGAACTACACCATAGACGATGTCAAAAACTGGCTTACGCCGGAGCTGGAAAACGGCTACATGGAGATCACCATCGTTGGGGATTTTGACAGGAAAGCTCTTCTCACCGACCTCCTCTCCACCTTCGGCACGCTTCCGAAACGCAGCCTGGAACCGGCGGAAAAGCTCTTGAACCCCCGCTCGGTTGATTTCCCCGACGCACCTTCGGAGAAAACCTTCAGCTACGAGTCCAAGATCCCGCAGGCCGTAGCCACCGCCATCTGGAAGACTTCGGGCATCCGTGGAAACATCCCGGAGTTCCGCCGCCTCAACGTCCTTTCCGATATCTTCGGAGACCGCCTCCGCGAGGAGATCCGCGAGAAGCTGGGAGCCTCCTATTCCCCCAACGCCGGTGCCACCGGATCGGATGCGCTTGAGGATTTCGGATACCTCATCGGCCAGGCCGTAGGCAAACCGGAGGACATCCCGCTCTTGCTGGACACCATGGAAACCATCGCCAAAGAGCTTTCCGAAAAAGGCGCCGACCAGGACGAACTCGACCGCGCCCTGGCCCCCACCCTTTCTCAACTGGAGAAGACCCTCCGCGACAATTCCTACTGGCTTTCCACCGTCCTCTCCCAATCTCAGGCCGATCCTGAAAAGCTCGCTCTCGCCCGCAGCCGCGACGAGGACTACCGATCTATCACCCTCGAAGAGATCAACGCCCTCGCCAAAAAATATTTCGCCCCGGACAACCTCCTGAAAGTAAGCATCCTCCCGGAGCAGTAGGCTGGTGCATCCTGCACCAGGCCGTTCTCCGGGCATCCTGCCCGGAGCCCTCTTCCTTGAGGTTTAAAGTTTAAAATTTAAAGTTTCCATGCTCCGCCTCCCCTTCCGCACCCGAGTCTGGCGAGGCGCAGCCGGTGAATTCTCCGGTTCCGGCACCGGAGCCTCCATGGACTTCCAGGATCATCGCGCCTACGCCCCCGGAGACGATCCCCGCCACATCAACTGGAATGCCTATGCACGCACCGGCCAGTATTCCATGAAGCTTTTCCGCGAGGAGATCCGCCCAGTGGTCGATCTCATCTTCGATGTCTCGCCCTCCATGTTCTTCACCGGGGATAAGGACAAACGCACCACCGAGCTACTGAATTTTCTCACGGACTCCTCCCTGGCCGATGGTGCGACCGTCCGCATCTATGCCGTGCACGGGGATGCCCAGATGTCCATCGATCCACTCGCAGTCCGCGCCGGGAAATGGAAAGAGGATGTCGGAAACCTGGCACCCACGGATCCATCAGCCCCTCCGGAAATTCACCGCCTACCCCTCCGCTCCGGAGCCATGCGCGTCCTCATCTCGGATCTCCTTTTCCCCGCAGATCCGAATCCGTTTTTTCGCACCCTGGGCCAGAAACAAGGCAGCCCCATCGTCTTCTCCCCTTTCCTAAAGGTGGAGGCGGCTCCCGACTGGACTGGCAACTACGACTTCATCGACGCGGAACGGAAAAGCACCCACCCGCATCGGATCGAAGCCGCCACCCTCCGCCGCTACCGGGAGGCCTACTCCAACCACTTCGACCAATGGAAGGAATCCGCGCTACGTCACCAGACACCCTTCGCCCGCATTCCCTGCGAACCCGATCTCCTGCCGACGCTCTACCGGCACGCCCTTCCCGTCCGCGCTCTGGAGGCCGCGAAGTAGTTTCAGAAACCGGAGACTTCGACCGCCTGTCCGCTCTGCCCCCCGGCGTTGAAAAAAGCAGCTCCAGCCGCGTCGGTCACAAGCAGATCGATATCGGAAGGTTTCACGAAATAATGCTCGGTCTCACGATCCAGCTTCGTGTGATCCAGCATCGCGCACTTCCATTTCGCGTGAGCCATGATGGTGGCTTTAAGACGGGCTTCGTCCGGATTGGGCTCGCCGATACCAAGCTCCCTGTCAAAGCCGCCTCCGGAAAAAAAGAAACGGTCGATTCGCATGGATCGGATTCCCATTTCCGTGAGCATGCCGCCGAAGCGCTTGCTCCTAGGCTCGTAAATCCCCCCCAACAGCACGAGTTCCAGATCGCTGCGGATCGCGAGGCGCTCGATCACATCCTGCGCGTAGCTGACGATTCGTAACTGGTTCCCCTCAGGCAGATGGCGGGCGAATTCCATGGCCGTGGAGCTCGCGTCAAGCACGATGGTTTCGTTCATTCCCACATGCTTTGCCGCCAGCTTGCCGATGGCCGTTTTCTCCGATGCCTGCCTGCCCTCGCGCTCGCTCTGGGGAAGCTCATGGATTGCCAGGGAGATTTCCGTGGCTCCTCCGTGGGTACGGTGAAGCAAACGCTGGCGGGCGAGCGCATCAAGATCCCTACGAATGGTCTCCTCCGTCACATTCAGCGTGGAGGACAGCTCCTGAGTCCTCACGGCGCCGTCGCGCCTCGCGGCTTCGAGGATTTTGCGATGTCTTTCGATGGCTAGCATTTGGTTTTATCTTCTTTTTTCTTGCAGTTTTCTTGTTTTGTCCCCATCTCGTCTCGCGAACAGCTAAATTCCTACCCAATATATGAAAAATATCCAACACGTAACCTACTCATGGGACGATTCCCATGCGGCAAGCCTCGATGCCGTTGACCGTCTTGTTTACCGCTCCAACATTCTTGGAGCCGATCAGCGCATCACCAACACCGGCGGTGGCAATACCTCTTCCAAGATCATGGAGACCGATCCGCTCACCGGACAGCAAACAGAAGTCCTCTGGGTCAAAGGCTCCGGTGGCGACCTCCGCACCGCGAAACGCGAGAATTTCTCCTCCCTCTATCAGGACAAACTCATCGGCCTCCAGTCCGTTTACGCGAGCAAGCCGGAGAACGGCCTCAAGACCCCGGCGGAAGACGAGATGGTCGGAATGTATTTCCACACCACCTTCAATCTGAACCCGCGCCCGTCCTCCATCGACACTCCGCTCCACAGTTTCCTCAGCGGAAAACACGTCGATCACATGCACCCGAACGCGATCATCGCCATCGCCGCTTCAAAAAACTGCGAGGCGCTGACCAAAGAGATTTTCGAAGGTGAAATGGAATACGTGCCGTGGATGCGCCCCGGCTTCGAGCTGGGTCTCGCGATGCAGGAAATTGAAAAAAACAAACCGTCCACCCAGGCAATCATGATGGGTCAGCACGGCTTCATTTCATGGGACGACGACGACAAAAAATGCTACGAACTGACCCTCCGCCTCATCGAAAAAGCCGCGCAATACATCCATGAGAAATACGAAGCCAAGGGCGGCGATGCCAAAGCCTTCGGTGGCCAGAAATACCAGACTCTCCCCGAAGAGGAGCGCCGCGCGACCCTCGCCGGCATCCTCCCATGGCTGCGCGGGCAGGTCTCCCAGCAGAAGCGTTTCATCGGCACCATCCAGGATGATGAAAAAATCCTCCGCTTCGTGAACTCCGCGGACGCACCCCGCCTCGCCGAGCTTGGCACCTCCTGCCCGGACCATTTCCTCCGCACCAAGATCAAGCCGCTCTACGTCGCATGGGATCCGCAGAAGGAAGACGCGGCAGCCCTCAAGGAAAAGCTTGGAAAGGCTCTCGTTACCTATCGCGAGGATTACGAGAAATACTACAATACCTGCAAGCACGACAACTCCCCCGCAATGCGCGACCCGAACCCGACCGTGGTTCTGATTCCCGGCCTGGGCATGATCGCATGGGGCAAGGACAAGTCCGAATCCCGCGTCACCGCCGAGTTCTACAACTGCGCGGTGGAGGTCATGCGCGGCGCCGAAGCCATCGATACCTACATCTCCCTCCCCCAACAGGAAGCCTTCGACATCGAATACTGGCTGCTTGAGGAAGCGAAACTCCAGCGCATGCCTGCTGAGAAAGAACTCGCCCGGCAGATCGTAATCGTCGTCGGAGCTGGCTCCGGCATTGGCAAGGAAACCGCCCACCGCCTGGTCAAGGAAGGTGCCCACATCGTCTGCGTCGATCTCAACAAGGAGGCCGCCGAAGGCACCGCCAAGGAGATAACCGATATCTATGGCGTCGGCATCGGGGTCGCAGGCAGCGGCATTTCCGGCTGCGGCCAGGCCATCGGACTCGCCGCGAACATCACCGACAGGAAGGCGATCCGTGAAATGCTCGACCAGGTCGCGCTCGCATATGGCGGCTTCGATCACATCTGCGTCACTGCCGGCATCTTCGTCCCGTCCGACACCACCGGCCACATCCCGGATGACAAGTGGGCGCTCACTTTCAACATCAACGTAACCGGCTCCTACCTTGTTGCCGACGAAGCGTTCAAGAGCTGGAAAGAGCAAGGCCTCAAGGGCAACCTCGTCCTCACCACCTCCGCCAATGGAGCCGTCGCGAAGAAAGGTTCACTTGCATACGATACCTCGAAGGCCGCCGCCAACCACCTCGTCCGCGAGCTGGCGATCGAGCTTGCCCCCCTCGTCCGCGTCAATGCAGTCGCACCCGCGACCGTCGTCCAGGGTTCCGCCATGTTCCCGCGCGACCGTGTCATCGGCTCGCTCGCAAAATATGACATTCCGTATTCCGACGACGAGGAAACCGAGTCGCTCGTCAGCAAGCTCGCGCAATTCTACGCCGACCGCACACTGACGAAGGCTCCGATCACCCCCGCCGACCAGGCCGAGGCATACTTCGTTTTCGTGACGAACCGCCTCAGCAAATCCACCGGCCAGATCATCACCGTCGATGGCGGTCTCCACGAGGCATTCCTCCGATAAAGTCCTGACGCGGGAGCCGCTGAGGGTAAATCCTCACGGCTCGACCGAGTTCTTCGCTACAATATCCTCCATCTCCGAGAGCCTGCTCTCGATGGATTCCACATACGCGAACTGATTGCGGCATCGCTCTATATTGTGATCCGGATGGGTGGTTTTGAAGTAGATGTCTCCCTGTAGATAGTCGGTGAGAAATCTCATTCCGCATTCCAAGGTGAGGAGTTTTCCGGCGAAGGCGAGGTTGTCGATCTCAGTGGCATTCAGGAAATTCTTTCCGGCGGCCATGTAGCCCTTGACCAGTGAATCGAAGCGGTCGAGACGCATGACCGGGGTGTCCGTCTCCGTGCCATCCTCAAGCGTGTTGGTAGCAGCCGTACGAACCAGGTCACCGAAGTCATAGAGAGCGGAACCGGGCATCGTCGTGTCCAGGTCGATCACGCAGACACCCTCGCTGGTGACATCGTCGAGGAGCACGTTGTTGAGCTTGGTATCATTGTGGGTGACCCGCTCGGGGATTTTCCCGGACGCGAGCAGATCGGTGAAACGGCTGCAATCGTCCGCTCGTGAAAGGACGAATTCTGTTTCCCTTTTCACAGAAGCCGCCCTCCTGTGCGAGTCCTCTTCGACCGCACCAAGCAGTGATTCGAGGCGCTTGGGAGTATCGTGGAAGTGCGGAATCGTCTCGTGCAAACGCTCTCCGGGAAGCCCCGCCGCGAGCAACTGGAATTTTCCGAAGGCCATCGCAGCATGATGGCCTGCTCGTTTGTTCTCATTTCGTCGTGTCCGGTGGCACGCTCGATGAACGGATAGACGCGCCAGTAACCACCTTCGCGATCCACGGCAAAGGACTTTCCATCTTTGGCCGGAATACACGTGAGGGTGCGGCGAAATGCCTCCGGGCAACCCTCTTTCAAAAGGCTGCCCAGGGAGAATTCCGTGACCCGCGATATATTCGCCATCAGTTTCTCCGGTTCACGAAAGACGTGAGTGTTGATCCGCTGGAAAATATACCGGACGCCCGCATGCCCCGCCTGGTCGAAGTCCACGCTGAACGTGTCGTTGATGTGCCCGTTGCCATAGGGCACGCCTCCGACGAAGTCCGCGCGCATGTCAAACAGCCCTGCAATTTCACGGAGGTTCGGAAAGATTTCGACTTTGGACATGGGGTTCTGGTTCGGTTTCCTCCGGCAGGCTTTACCCGCCACAAGATATCAGGTCAAAACTATGCGCGGAAGTGAGGCTACGCATCGAAAACCGAGCCGACGGCACTTCCGATAAGCTCGAGTGCGGCATCCACAAGTTCGTAGGAGGCCTGGTCGGCGAGGGTTTCCAGGGTGCGGCGGATGCCGAAAATGGAAAAGACCAGAAGGACGATGGAGGCGACGGCGAGTATCCCGGCGGTAGCGTTTTGATCCAGGTTGTGGACAATCCATGACGCGATACCGCAGCCCACGGAAGCGCCGAACAGAAGCCATCGGATGGCGTTGGGGAGCACCTGGATTTTCAGCTCCAGAAGTTCGTCCCTTGTGGGAATGTGTCCCTCCTTTTTCGCAAACTTTACGCCTGCTTTGCGTGTTCGTTGAAGTATGCGTTCGTCACGGCGATTCATGAATCAATGGCGGAAATGCCTGTGGCCGGTGAAGACCATGGCCATTCCTGCGGCGTCCGCGGCAGCGATGACCTCCTCGTCGCGCATGGAGCCGCCGGGCTGGATGCAGGCGGTGGCTCCGGCGTCGATGGCGGACTGGAGACCATCGGCAAAGGGAAACATCGCATCGGATGCGACGATACAGCCTTTCAGATCGAGTCCGGCCTCCTTGGCTTTCCAAATGGCGATACGGGAGGAATCCACGCGGCTCATCTGACCGGCACCGATGCCGAGAGTCCTGTCCGCGTGGGCATAGACGATCGCATTGGACTTGACGTTCTTGACGATGCGCCAGCCGAAGCGCATGGCTCGGAGTTCCTCTTCGGTCGGAGGGCGTTTGGTGACGACCTTGCTCTCGATATCATCGAGACCCAGGGCGGTGTGATCCCTGTCCATGACCATGAGGCCGCCCGGACTGGAGCGGATGACCGGGGCTTTCTTCGCACTGAGATAGGCGTCGTTCATGATCATCAGGCGCAGCTTTTTCTTCTTCTGGAGAAGCGCCCGGGCATCCGGCTCGAAGTCCGGAGCGATGATGACGTCGGTGAAAATTTCCGAGATGACCCGGGCGAGTTCGACGGTGAGCGGACGGTTGGTGATGATAACGCCTCCGAAGGGAGCCTGGCGGTCGGTCTCAAAGGCTTTTTTCCAAGCCTCGCGGAGATCCTCGTCGTCCTGGCCGACTCCGCACGGGTTCGTGTGTTTCAGGATGGCGACGGTAGGGCGGACGAAATCGAGAATGAGATCCGCGGCAGCTTCGATATCGATAATGTTCGTGTAGCTGAGATCCTTGCCCTGGAGTTTGGTAAAACAGGAGGCGAAGTTTCCGTACATCGAACACTTCTGGTGCGGATTGTCTCCGTAGCGGAGTTCCTGCTCAAGGGGGAGGCTGAGGGTGAACGAGCAACCGGTTCCCTGGCGGCACTGGCCGAGGTAGTTGGTGATCGCACCATCGTATTGGGAGGTGCGCAGGAAAACTTTCACCGCAAGCTGCTCTCGCAGGCCTTTGGTGGTATCGCCGCCGTTCTCACGCATCTCCTCAAGGACGACAGGATAGTCGGACGGGGAGACCACGACGGTCACGTGGGAGTGATTTTTCGCCGCACTGCGTAGCATGGACGGGCCGCCGATATCGATGTTTTCGATGGCTTCCTCAAGCGTGACGCCTTCTTTGGCGACGGTTTCCTCGAATGGATAGAGATTCACGACAACGAGGTCGATGGGTGGGATGCCGTGCTTTTTCGCATCGGCCACGTGCTCCGGATCGTCACGGCGATGGAGCAGTCCACCGTGCACCATGGGGTGGAGCGTTTTCAGCCGTCCTTCGAAAAGTTCGGGAGCGCCGGTGTATTCGGAAACGTCCATGACGGTCAGACCGGCATCGCGCAAGGCCTTGGCGGTGCCACCGGTGGAGAGCAGCTCGACGCCCATTTCCGCCAGGCCCTCCGCGAACTCAACCAACCCCGTTTTGTCTGAAACCGAAAGCAACGCTCTTGAAATAGCCATAATGTGTATCTTGGATAAAAAATCCGGGGGCAACCGCCTTCCCGGACACGCCCCCCCGTATCCAAGCCCCCCCGGACACGCAAGCGGGAATCACCGCGGAGGCTCTATTCGGATACCTCGATCGTTGATATCCAGCAGGTTGTGCCGATCACGTGAAATCTAACATTTTGCCCGCAGAGAAGCGCTCCGAACAACCGTGCGGGATCACCGGAGGCTGGCGGACGGGGATCCAGCGAGAGGGATTCCGTGATCACGCGGCGGGATCTCTCGTCCAGGGCGGAAAATTCCCGCAGGGCGGCTTGCTCCACTTTGACATCCAGGCGCGGGACGGGGTCGCCCGCGTATCCGCTCAGCGCATGAGGGACGGATTCCGCGTAGGGAAGATACGGTTTCACATCGTAGATGGGGGTTCCGTCCACGAGATCCACTCCGGAGACATGCAGCAAGGGGGGGTGCAGCCCCTTTCGCTTTTCCAGAGAAACTCCATCCAGCTTGACCAGCGAAAGTCCGAGCCCATTCGGGCGGTAGGTGGAGCGGCTTGCGAAGACGCCCATCCTATCGTTTCCGCCGAGGCGTGGAGGACGCACCGTCGGATGCCACTCCTCTCCTTCCGTCTTGTGGAATCCGAAAACCAGCCAGAGATGGGAGAATCCATCCAGTCCTCTCACAGATTCCGCAGACCGGAATTTTTCGAAAAACTCAAGCGTTCCCCATGCCGAGGGACACAAGCCGGGCTGGCGTGGCACGGCGAACTTGCTTCCGAAGCAGGTTCTGAGAAATCCTATCGGCTCGATCTCCACTGGCATGTCCGTCCGTTGATACTGAAAAAAAGCCCCACGCCCCGATCGGGACGAAGGGCTGTTCAAAGGCTCCCGTAGGTAGGGATTTTGCAGACGTCCTACTTCGTTTTGAAATGCATGGTGCCGCGCACGACGTTGTTTTCCTTCGTGGAAGTCCACGTGAGGGAATCGAATTCCTTGCAAGCGTCGATGACCTCTTTGATTTCTGCCTTGTTGCGGTTGAATTCCTTGAGATCGTATTCGCTGGTGAAAACCGCTGCGGCGTTTTTATCAACGACTTTCAGCATCTCGTCCGCGTATCCGGTGAGTGCCGTGAAGTTCACGTAGAAGCGGATCCCTTCACCGGTCTCGCCTCCCATGCCGGCCTTGCCGATGAGATCGACGGCTTGGGTTTTCGAAGTGGAGGCTGCGAACCAGTCGTCCGACACGGTGACGGATGGAAGGAAATCGTCCTGGAAAAACGGGAACGGGAAGAACCAGGTGGTCACGTCGTTCTTTTCCGAACTCATGGGCTTTTGCATCGGAATTTCCTCGCCGCTCATTTCGCTGACCTTGCCGAGAATGGAAGTCGCATGCGTGTTGATCTCAGTCCATGCGGATGAGAGCTTGGCGCGATCGGTCACCGGCGCGATGAGGGTGATACGAGGAGCCTTCCCTTCGTCAACGACTTCCTGTGGCAAGCCGGGAATCGCAGGAACCGAGCCTTTGAGGTCGATCACGATGGCACTTTCATTTCCGAGGCCGTCGGAGAAATCCCCGCCAATCGCCTCATACAGCCCGAGCACGTCGTCGCGGAACTGCTCGTCAAAGAGCTTTGTGAACTGTTTCATCTCAGCCAGTTCGGGGGCGTCGGTTTCCAGAGCGGAAAGCTGGACGGTGGCGGCATAGGCCGTTTCGACGATGGCTTCCACGTATTCCAGCATCTTCTCTTCATACATCGCGTCGCTGGCGACGTTCAGGAAGAGGAGGTTGTCACCGCTGTCCCCCAGATGGGAGAGGGTGGTTTCGGCTTCCCAATCCACGGAGCCGCTGTCGTAGCTGCCGAAGCTTTCGATTTTCAGCCCATCCTCGGTATAGGCGATCATTCCCGTGTCACTGGCGCTGCCAAGGGCGAGAAGCGCTTTTTCACGATCCGCAATAATTTGGAGCATGCCTTCGAGATCGCGCGTATCGCCGAGGCCGTCGCCGCCGGTGATCCCGTCGCGGAGACCGAGGGCGTAGGGCGCCAGAATGCTATATCCATCCATGAGCGTGTCCCAGGCTTGCTTTCCGCCATAGGCTACCGCGAGCATCCGTTTGTCGGCGAAAGCGTCGGCAAACGCGAATTCCTCCGTGCCCAAGATCGAATCCTCCGGCGCGAATTCAAGGACGAGACTTTCCTCGTCACCGCCAATCATCATGACCACGTAGTCCCCGACGGTGCCGGTAACGACGAAAAGATTCTTCTTGGCGAGAGCGCCGATCAGCGCGTCGGTGGTTTCTTTTCCGAGATCCTCCTCCATGTTCTCGCGTCCGGCCTCAAGGGTCTCCGCGACCCTGGCTCCGACCAGTTTGTATCCGGAAAACTTGGAATCCGCGCGTTCGAACGTTACCGGCTCCACCATTTCCCCGGCCATGCCGAAGACGGCCATGCTGGAATTCACCAGTTGGGCTGCTTCCTCAAGTTCCCCATCTTTCGCGCGGAAAGCGAAGTAGAGAGGTGGCATGACCGCCTTTTCAAGCAGTTCGGTGCCGGATTCAGTATCCTCCAGAAGGGATTTGACCAGTTCCTCTCCCATTTCCGTCATGAGAGTATTGGAAAAATCCTCCGTGTTGCCGGTCTTCCCGAATGCCTGTGCGGCACGCCCGAGGGCCTTCGCCTGGAAATAACCCATCCGGCGGCTGACCGTGAGAAGGTGTCCGGTTTGTTCAGCTGTTGTTTTCCCGAAACCAATGGTCACTTCCTGGCCGAGCAGAGTCCACGGACTCGGCCCACCTTCCATCTCCATCTGATCATTTTCGGGTTCCCCGGCTGCCTGCTCCGCATCGGGCGGCACGACTTCATCCTCCAGCATTTCCTCTTCGATTTCCTCGAACTCCGGATCGAAGCCTCCACCCATTCCTGCGTTTCTCTCAATGATTCCGTAGAGATCCAGAGCCTTGAGGTCTTCTCCGGCCTGCTCCGCATTATAAACGGATACCACCATTTCAGTATCTTTCGGGAGATACCGGGCGAAACCGAGCTTGGCGGCACGTTCATCGGCACTGAGCGACGCACTGTCTTCGCCGGTGACCGCCTCCTTCACGGAATCCAAGACCGTCTCAACGACGGACTTGTCTTCCGTCTCTCCTGATTCCACGTCTTTCGGCTTTTCCTTGCAGGAAACCCCGCCAAGAACCGCAACCGAAATCACACAACACGCACTGTATTTGAATTTCATGGAAACGAGTAAAAACAGCATTCGCCGGTGATCAAGACATTATATGGTTTTTGCACATCCGCCTTCTCCCACCTTGAAGTTTCGGATCGTGAATCTAAGCTGTTCCCACGATGGATTTGTCAGATTTCAGGAAGGAATACTCAGCGCGTGGTCTGCACCGGGAGGATCTTTCAGACGACCCGACCGAGGTTTTTGAAAAGTGGTTCAAGCAGGCGACCGAGCTGAAAGTCCATGAGCCGAACGCGATGACGCTTGCCACCGTTTCCCCGGAAGGCCGCCCCTCCCAGCGCACGGTCCTGCTGAAGGCTTTCGATGAAAAGGGCTTCACGTTCTTTACCAACTACCAGTCCCGCAAAGCCGCCCACATCGCGGCGAATCCAGCCGTCTGCCTGCTGTTCCCGTGGATCACGCTGGAGCGTCAGGTGATCGTCCAGGGGCGCGCCGAGAAAATTTCCACCACGGAATCGCTCAGGTATTTCACCAGCCGCCCGCGGGAATCCCAGATCGGGGCATGGGTGTCGAACCAGTCGGAAGTCATCTCGTCACGAAAAATCCTCCTTCAGAAACTCAACGAGATTAAATCGAAATTCAAAGGCGGTGAGATCCCCCTTCCCTCTTTCTGGGGAGGTTACCGGGTTGTGCCTGAAACCATCGAATTCTGGCAAGGTGGCCCCGCCCGCGTCCACGACCGCTTTCTATATTCCCGCGAGGATGGCGGGAAATGGAAGATTGACCGACTCTCTCCGTAAACCATGTTCCGCATCATCCATTCATTAGGCATCCTGGCCATTCTGTGCGTTCTCATTCTGCTCCCTGCCTGCGCTGAGAAACCGGAGGTAAAACCGAAGAAGAAGGAAGAGGATTCCGCTCCAAGGCTGGTCGGGCGTGTGGCCTCGGTTCCGGCCGACCGGAGCTTCGTTCTGATACAGTCCTACGGAAAATGGCTGGTGGAAACCGGAGCCATCCTCACCACCCGGGGGCCGGAGGAACGGGCTGCGAACCTCAGGGTCACGGGAGAAAAACTCGGCCAATACGCGGCGGCGGACATCCAGTCCGGCACGCTGGAGGTGGGAGATGGCGTTTACACGGTTGCCGCTCTTCCGAAGAAGCCGCTGACGACGCCCGTATTGATCGAAGACCCGGAGCCGGAACCCGAGCTGGAAACGATTCTGACCGAGTGACAAAAAAAGGCGCGCCGGAGAGATTCCTGCACGCCTTTTTCAAAGGATTTCAGTGATCAATGCTCGCGGCAGAACTGCTCGAAGCGGGTCAGGCCTTCGTTCAGGACGTCCAGCGTGGTGCAGTAGCTGAGGCGGATGCCCTCGTCATAGCCGAAGGCGACGCCGGGAACGGCGGCTACCTTGTAGCGGGAGAGCAGCTTGTCGCAGAGGTTCATCGACTTGATGCCCATCTCACCGGTGTAAACGAAGAAGTAGAACGCTCCCTGCGGCTCAATGACGCGGATGTTGTTGATGGCGCTGAGGCGGGAGAAAACGAACTGGCGTTTCACATCATACTCGCCCCGGAGGTCTTCGATGAAGCTCTGATCGCCCTGCAATGCGGCGAGACCACCGTATTGTGCGAAGGTCGTGGCGTTGGAGACGGAGTGGTTCTGAACCTTGTCGATCGCATCGGCGACAGGCTTGGCGGCGGCGGTGTAGCCAAGGCGCCATCCGGTCATGGAGTAGGCCTTGGAGAAACCGTTGACCGTGATTGTCAGGTTGTAGAGTTCCTCGCTGAGGGACGCGATGGATACGTGCTTGGCCTCGCCGTAAACGAGCTTTTCGTAAATCTCATCGGAAAGAATCATGATGTCCTCCTCCAGGGCGATGTCGCCGATGGCGAGAAGCTCTTCCTTTGTATAAACCGCGCCGGTCGGGTTGCCCGGGGAGTTGATGATCACCATCTTGGTGGCCGGAGTCATCGCGTCCTCGAACTGTTGCGGAGTCATTTTCCATCCGGTTGATTCCTTGGTTTCCACAAGGACGGGAGTGCCTCCCGCCATGCGAACCATCTCCGGGTAGGAGACCCAGTAAGGGGTGGGGATGATCACCTCGTCCCCTTCCTCGACGATGGCGAGGATGGCGTTGAAGCAGGCCATTTTCGCGCCGGATGTCACGCAGATCTGGTTGGCTGCGTAATCAAGGCTGTTGTCTGTCTTGAATTTTTCGGAGAGCGCCTGGCGGAGCTCGGGGATACCCCCGGCGGGTGTGTATTTCGTCCGACCGTCCATGAGGGCCTTGACCGCCGCTTCCTTGATGAAAGTGGGAGTATCGACTTCCGGCTCGCCTCCCGCCAAAGCGTAAACTTCCTCGCCCTGGGCGATCATTGCCTTGGTCTGGGCCGTGACGGCGAGAGTGAGTGACGGGGAAACCTTTTCGATACGTGATGAGATGCTGTGCATGGTGGCGCTATGATTGAATTTTCAGGACTTGATGCTCACCGCAGCCAGCGGCGCAACAGTCTCTGAGGCACCACCGGAACGGGCGGCGCTTGTTGTGCCGCCTCCCCCATCCGCTGGCAAGCCAAATGGTCTGGAAATGTGGACGTTTCCGAAGCTTCCGGGAAACTCCCTCTAATGCTTCTTTTTCCGTTTCATCTCCCCGAGGAAAATGTTCCCCACAAGGATCATGCCGCCGATGGCCGCTGCCAGAAAGAGGATGATGGCCAGCCCCGGGTATCCGAAGATCGTGAACCGTGACTCGATATTCATCAGCATGGCCGCTCCGATGATGAGCGCGGAGAGGACCAGACCCGTGGTAATTCTGTTCGCGACCTGCTGGAACCCGCTAAGGAGCAGTTCCTCGTCAATCGCATCGACCTTGATCTTGATGCTGTTTCCCGCCAGGGAGCGGAAGAAGTCGTTGAGCCGCTGGGGTGTCGTGGTGACCAGCTCTTTTACATCGGTTAGCAGGTGGATGATGTTCCCCATGGTCAGCTCGTCCTTGATCCGACGGTTCATCAGGGCACTGGAATTCCTGCGGATGCTTGCGTCAGGATCGAAGTCCGGATCCAGCGTCTTCGCGATCAGATCCAGGTTCATGAGCATTTTCCCGAGCATATACATTTCGTCCGGAAGGCTGAGACCATGCTCCGCGCAGGCCTGCGTCACCTCGATCACCAGTTTACCGATCTGCATGTCGGAGACGGTGGCTCCCTGCCTGTCTTCGACGATGTGCCGGATTTCCCGGCTGCAAGCGGTCTTGTCATAATCCTCCCTCGGAGTCCCTATGCGTTGGGCGACGTCAGCCGCACGAGAGCTGTTTCCGTCAGCCACAGCCGCCAGAAGCTGGAGCAGATGGTCTTTCAGTGAATCCTGGACAACCCCGACCATACCCAGATCGAGTAGTGCGATCTTGTGTTCCCGCGTCAGCAGAAGATTCCCCGGGTGGGGATCGGCATGGAAGAATCCGTCGATGAGAACCTGTTTCAGATACGAGGAAAACAGGGTTTCCGCCAACGCCGCTCCATCCAGATCCGTGTGAACCACTCCCGAGAGATCCGTGATTTTAGTGCCCTGGATGTATTCCATCGTCAGGACTTTCGCCGAGCAGAAGTCGAGGAAGGCCCGCGGAACCACGATTTCCTTTTTCGACTCTAGATTCGCACGAAGTCGGCTGAGGTTCGCCGCTTCATCCAGATAGTTCAGCTCGCGCAAAATGGAACGGCGGAACTGAGCCACGATGCGCGCGGGTTCATACCGCCGTCCGAACTCGGTATGCCTGTCGAAAAACTCCGCGACCTCCGCGATGGATTCCAGCTCGTTGAGAACCGTTTCGCGAGCACCAGGGCGCTGCACCTTCACCGCGACCGTGGTTTTGCAATCCCTCAGAACCGCCCGGTGAACCTGCCCCAGAGAGGCGGTGGCCAGCGGCTTTTCGTCGAACTCGTGGAAGGCTTTGGAAATCCTCACGCCCAATTCCGCTTCGACGATCTCGTGAACCTCCTCGTATGAGAATGGTTCCACATCGTCCTGCAAGCGTTTCAGAGCGGTCAGCCACGGGGTTGGCAGCAGGTCGGTTCTGGTTGAAAGAAGCTGACCCAGCTTGATGAAGGTGGGTCCCAGCTTTTCAAGATCGTTTACGAAAGCCTCCGCGTCCTCGGTAGGCTCAATGTTCTCATCGACTCCGAATTTATCGGAAATTTTTTCTCGTTCAGTCTGCGCGTTACGTCCGTGTTTCAGAAAGAGAATCGCTACATCTTTGTAGGTCGCAAGATGGCCGGGTTTGAGGAAAATACTCATTGACCGCTGTGTTCGCAGTGACCGTGCCACGCGAAATTCCAACAAAATACTGGAATTGCACGCTTTGAGCGTTGCGTTTTGCAGTGGAAAGCTCAGCAATTCCCACAAATTTGCATCACGAGCCGCTTCCTTCGAGGTAGCTACGGAGCATCCATGCGGTCATTTCATGCTTTTGGATGAGTCCCACGAGAAAATCCTCGGTGCCGTGATCGTCGAGATAGCCGATCTTCGGAATTTCCTTTCGCAGACTGCGGATCACAGATTCATAGTCTGCCAAGAGAGCTTTGATCGCATCGTCTCCTGTCACCAGGGCTCCCTTCGTTTCCTTGAGCGAAGCGGATTTTATGAATTCCTCCATTGAGCCCGGCGCGATGCCGCCAACCATCCGGATTCGCTCCGCCGTCTGGTCTATCGCCAGTGCCAGTTCTCCGTACATCTCTTCAAAGTGAACATGAAGAGAGGGGAAACGTCCTCCGATCAGGTTCCAATGGAAGTTCCGAGTCTTAATATACAGGACATGCTGATCCGAAAGTGCGGATGAGAGGATATCTGTAATTTTCTGACGATTTTTAGCGGTCAGACCGATGGACGGAGTATTGCTGGTTCTCTTAGCCATGTGACTCCTCTTCGCAGGATCCGTTCCACCCTCGGAGGCCTATGCTTTGTGAGTTAAGGTCTTCGAACGGGTTTTCAGTACGCTAGATCGGCATGCAATGCGCCACCAAACATTGGAAATTGCAATCCTGACAATAGGAATATCCTCGTAGCTTTTCGGTCTTCTTATCCGAATTTCTGGGTATTTGATCGTTGTTTCCTTTACAGCGAAAGGACTCCGGTTAAAATCTGCGCGTTCCGAAGCCAGAAGGCACACGTTTAGCTATTGTTGAATACCCTTATGATTTCATTCCCCACACACGGCACCCAGCGTGTGTTCATCGTAGATGATGAGCCGTCGCTCAGGGATCTTTTCTCCGTTGCCCTGGAGGACGCCTCACGCGAGGTCACAACCTGCGGCAACGGAGTTACAGCCCTCAAAGTTCTCAAAAAAAACAAGTTCGATGCGATTCTTTTGGATCTGAGCCTCCCTGACATTGACGGTATCCACATTCTGGGAGAGATGCGGAAGGGCGGCGACAAGACGGATGTGATCCTCTGTAGTGCGAATGTTGACGAAGGATCATTCCACGCGGCCGTCGAACTCAACGTGACCGGCTTCATCAGCAAACCGGTCACTCTTGCCGCACTGCGGCAAATCATGGGTGACGTCCTTGCCGGAAACTTCGACACTGAAAGATCCATCAACGAATTCGCCGCACAATTCGGGTACGGACGTGGGAAATGCGGGACGAGCTCGAGCGGTTGCAAGGCAAGCTCCGGTAAAAACGGTTCCTAACCGGGACACCACGCGCTGGAGTCGCCGGGACGGGCGAAAAGGTCACGGAACCCAGTCATCCTGGATTCGCTGTTGCTCGAACTCCCGGTTGTAAATGTTAAATTCGATTTTGGTGAAAGCCTCCCTTGAAAACTTTGCGGTGCCGAAGTTCTGGCTGAAGCCGACAAGAGCGTTTTCCTCGACCTGATCCAGACGGAAGACCAGGCGGGAGCCGTCCGCGAGAGTCGCGCGAACGTCCCCTTTGTTGCGCTTGGGCGTTTCCATTTCCGCAGGCTTGAGGACGAGATTCTTCAGGCGCGCCACGGGAAACCGGACTTCGGAAAACTTCGTCTTCAGGGTAATCATTTCATCGGAAACGTTGGTGACCTCCCCCGCGATGGTGTCGCCGTTGCGGAGAACCATTCTGTTCCCCTGCGCTTCAGCGGTCTCGATTTCGGAAGCGTCCTCGTCGCCCCCGAGTTCAAAATCGCCGCGCAGTCCTCGATTGCGGAACCTGTCTTGCCTGTTCAACAGCTCGCCGGTGAAGCCGTCCCAGGCGGTGACGGATATGTTGGAGATTCGTAGCGGGGAGCTGTCCTGGCTTACGATATGAAAGCCTTTTCCCAGTTTGGCCTTGTCCACGTCCTCGTCCTCCCAGATATCGATGAACTCGCCATCCAGATAGAGGAGGATTTTTCCGGTAACGAGACTGGTCTTGATCTCGACCCGCGCTTTCTCGTTCTCGCGGAGATCACCGGAATTGGTGGAATGGCCCAGCCAGTTGCTGGATCCGCTTTTTTTTACGTGGATCGAGTTTCCCTGGAAGACCATCTCGTAACCTTCGTCCGGATTGGAGGTGGTGATGTCGGAGGAATAGAAGACCACCCTCGGGCGGAACGCCCCACGCCACGCGGCATCGAAAGCAATGACGCATTCGTCCGGAAAATCGATCTCACGCGCGATCCCGCCGGAGGAACCCGAGAAGAGCGAGCCTCCTTTGAACGTCCAACTGTCGCGGTGGCCGGCACTCGTCCATTCCTCCATGCTATTGGGTCCCCGGTAAAAGGAGTCGGACATTTGTGAAATCTCGACGGATTTCACGTTCACGCGGCGAAAGGTCATTTCCCCGGCATACCATGTTTTCAGCCGGATTTCCTCATCGCTGAGTCCGGCGAGCTGGCCCTGGATGGAATCCCCGTTGGTCATTTCCAGGGTGGCTATGTGACCAGCCTCCACCTCGTCTCGTTTCTCCGGAGCGGCGGGCATGGTGAGATCCATGATGTGGCTGAGATCGAATTCGGCGGGTTCCTTAAGGATCGTGGATTTCCAGAGAAGCGACTCCTTGGAAAGGCTCTCCACCTGACCGGACAACTGGTCGCCGTTGGCAAAACGGACGATGGATCCGTCCTCCCGGGCCATGCAGGAGGATACCAGAACCAGGATGGCGAGGTGGATTTTCATCGGTCTTCTATGGGTTCGGCTTTCGGGATCACGCGGCGCTCCAGGCTGGTGACTCCGGCGCGGGCGAGTTCCAGTTTTCCGAGAAGGGGATGGACGATTTTGACTGTTTCCTCGCCGAACTCACATGCGGACACTCGCATCTCCCCGCCGCCGCGCAAGCGCAGGACGAGACCTTCGGTTTGCTCCCGTCCGCCGGATTTTTCGTCCATTGCGAAGAACACGGTGGAAATTTCCTGCTCCGGCAGTTCGATGACGTCCTCCTGGAAGTCGCTCTTGAAGAAATACACGGAGCCGCTACCCGTTTCCCGAACTTCGCTCAGGTCGCCTCCGAACCTCTCGCCGTGGCGGCCGATCAGAGAGTCGGCCTTGCGGTCGCCGCGGTCTTCCGATCGGTGCCTGTCACCACGCTCGTCCCATGCGAAAATCCCGAAATCCGAGACCGTTTGCTCGCTTTCCTGCGGCGCCTGGCTGATGAGGGCGATGTGGCCACCGTCCGGCAAATCCGGTAGCGGATCGGTGTAGCGGCCTTCCAACTGGCCGTTGAGATAAAGTTGCAACGCCCCGATGCTGCGATCCACGCGGATTTCCACTTTCAGGGAACTGCCGGGAAACTGCTCCGGGGTGCGGCTGAGGAGGACGATGGGTGTGAAGCGATTCTCCTTGGAAATGGTCTCGCGCCTGATCTCAAAACCGGAACCCGCGAACTGAAGGTAATACCGGTTCGCCCGCTCTCCCGGCGACTTCGACGGCCCTGCGAAGAACATGCGGAAATTCGGATGCGCGGCCCATTCGAGGGTGAACCTGATGAGAAATTTTTCAGGGAGATCCAGATCCCGTGAGATCATCCCCTGCCCCGTTGCCACGTAGCGGCCGCCTTTGATTTCCCAGTTCCTTTCGCCGCCCGGGTCGCGAGTCCAGCCATCACCCGAATCCTCACCCAGGAAAACCGGGACTTCCGGGACGACCCCGAGCAGGACGGAATCCACCGCCTTCCGGGGGATGTCAAAGTTCCCGAAATCAGGTGAGCCGACGCGAAGCGTAGTATCGTCAAGGCCGTTCACCCGCACGGGAAGGACATCGCCGTTGATCAGTTCCACCCGCTGATCCGGCACCTTGGCGCTATCCCCGGGGAGGGCGAAGTTCACCGATTTCACGCGGTCACCCTTGATGAGGAGGGGTTTGTCCGAAACCGGTGAGACCAGGGTGATGGTGCCGGAGCTGTCCATGCCCACGAGTTCGCCAGTGAGCCTGTCGTCGCCGATCAACGAGACATCCGCCGCGGTTGCGAAGAGGCCGGACACATGGCTGCCGCCACGAGGCGGGCAGTGTTAAAAATCGATATCCCAGTCATCCAAAAAGCTTCCGGAGGTTTCGAACTCGAGCATCACCGCCGAGTCCATGTTCAGATCCATTTCGCCCGCCGCCCCGTTCAGGAGGCGCAACGATTCGCCATCGCCGCCAAGGGGCTTTCCGCTGATCCTGCCGATGGGATGGAGACGGATTGTAAGAGCCTCGTCCGACATTTCCTCGGACTCCGCGAGGCCGGATTTTGCAAACCGGATCTCGGCGATTTCCTCCATTGGGAATTCAAAATCGCCGTAGCGGCTCTCCAGGGAAAGCCTGCCATCCCGAATGACTGTGACTGTCCCCGCTAACCTGTCGGTTCCGTTGGAAAGGAGGACGATATCGGATTCATCCACCTGGAGACTGCGCGCCGCATCGGGCATTCCGTTCCACTCCGCGATGACGATTTCGGAAATTCTGACCGGGGAATCCTCGGCCTGGACGACAAACCCCATGCCATCGCCCGTTCCGGCGTAGCCGTTCGCAAGGTCGTCCTCGTTGGTGAGCTCGCTCCACTGGGCGACGAATTCCCCATCAATGAAGAGGATGATCTCACCGGAAAGCCGGTTGCATCGTAGTTCGATGGAAGCACTGCCGGTATCGCCCAGACGGACGCTGGTGTTGTTGGCGCGCACTTGCTCGGGGCGGGGTCTGCCTTTTTCATCAAACGAAGTCCGGTAGAGCATCACATAGTTCGAGTAAAGATGGAGGACGTAGCTTTTCCCGAAAAGCCCCGGGAGGGAGGTCGGCTGGCCGGCACGCACGTTGCCCGGATTTTCCTCGTCCTCGTCCTCGTCTCCGGGCTTCGGCTGGACAAAATCCGAATGGAAGGCAATGGCCATCGAGAGCCGGTTTTTCCAGGAAAGGTCAAAACGGATGAGCGCCCGTTCCGGCACACCGCTTTTTTTTACCAGGGCGGTTCCGATGTTCTGGTTCTGCCAGTACCAGGCGGATCCGGAAAAATTCCAGGTCAGAGGTTCCGGCTCACCGTTATTGATTTCCTTGCCGACGAAAGGATCCCCGAGATCCAGGGTGCTGACCATTTCCCACTCGTTTTCGGCGAACGGCCCGTTGTAAAGCACCCTGCCACCGAGCGGACTGGGTGCGAGCAGTCCTACGCGGTCACGCGGGATTTCCAGCAATCCGGCAAACTCGGTATCGAGGAGAAGGCTTTTCGAGTTCAGCTCACGCACCGTGCCGGGAATGCGGTCGCCATTGACAGTTCCGATGTGGGACAGACCTCCCAAGGATCGTGTGGGACGACCTCCCCGCAGAACGACCTGACGCAGTTCCGAAGTGCTGAAATCCACCCCGCCGCCAACATCACCACGTTTCCAGCGAATCGACGAACTCCCGGTGATCCCGGCAAAGCTGCCGTGCAACTGGTCGCCGTTCCGGAAACGGAGCACGTCCCCGTTCTCCCCGTGGCAGGGAGTGGCGAGGAGGATTGCCATGAGGAAAGCGGCTCTCATTTTTCGTAGATTGGCAGATAGCGGTAGTTCAAGGCCAGCGACAAAAGCGCGCCCGCAGTGCTGAAGGCCGGCCTGGTTTCCGGGGAACGAACCGTCGGGCGACTGGATCGTGCCCAGATAGCGGATGTTGCGGGCGTTCCACTCCTCCCAGACTTCCTCATCCGCGTGGAAAAGCGCCTGGGACATGTAGTATTCGTAGTAGTAAGGATAGTAGCGATCGCGGTAATCGAGGTTTTTCTTGAGGTAGGCGAGGCTGGCCTTGTAGCCCTTCGAGTCCGTTTCCTTCGCGAGGGACAGGCAGAGCGAACCGATGGCCGTGAGGGTCGGCTTGCCACCGGCTGAAGAGGTGTATCCGTATGCTCCATCGCTGCCACGGCAGCTAGAAAGGTAGGCGAGGCCTTTTTTAATCGAAGCGTCCGGGACGGCCATACCCGCGTTCCGTGCCGCGAAAAGACTGACGATCTGGCAGCCGGTGACGGTCGTGTCCGCATCGCGGCTGTCGGGTGTGTAGCGCCACCCGCCGAAACGGTTGCGCTTCTGTGCGCTGAGGATCAGCTCGACGGCCTGCTTGAGGGATTCCGCCAGTTTCGGGTGATCAACGATGCCGTAGGATTCGGCCAGAGCCTTGGTGGCGAAGGCGTGGTTATACATGCTGGAGCCGATATAACCGTTCGTCGAATTTTGCTCCGAGATGATGTAGTCGATACCCCGGCGGATGTTCTCCGAGAAAGGCCCGTTCTTCGGATCCTCGCCATGGGCGAGAAACGCCGCGATGCAGAGGCCGACCACTCCCGGCTCCGAGCCGGTGGCGTCACTCCACGCGCCTTCCTCCGTCTGACGCTCGGCGAGGTATCTGAGGCCGCGTTCGTAGATTAGCTCGACCTGTGCGGGAACGGTATCGTCCTGACGATTCAGCAGCCCCTGTGCATTGGCGGAGACGAGGGTCGCGATAGCGGTGAGAATCAGGAAGAAATTCTTCATTTGGCGGCCTCCCCTTCCAGCCCCCGGTTGTATGCTTCGAGGGCTTTTTGAAATTCCGGAGGCAGGGCTTTTCCAGCGGTTCCGGCCGCTTTTGGAACGGTGCGTTTCTCGACGTTTCCGTCAGCGTTTCCCCCGGTCAGTGAGTTCGCTTCATCGGAGTCCCCGGTCTGGCCTTTGCCACCCTTGTCGCCCGGCTTTTTGCCTTTTCCCTCTCCCTCGCCTTCGCCTTCCTTTTTGCCCATCATCCGCTCCATCATGTCCATCATGGCGCTACCCGCTTCGCCCTGGCCGCCCTTTTGTTGCTTCGCTTTGGCGGCGGCGTGGATTTTCTCGATGATTTCGGTCTGGGCTGCGATCGTGATCCCGCCCGTCGAACTCTCAGCAAGGTAATCAGTGGTTTCGTCCATGATCCCTTCGACTTCGGAAAGAAGCTCGATCACCTGCGGAATGGTCTGCTCGATGACAAGCTGCTGAACGTCCGCGGAAAGCTCGTCCTGCTCGTCGGCGAGTTTTTCAGAACCTTCGACGTGCTTCCGGAGCATGGACATCCGGTCACGCGGTTCTTCGTCGGCGGCAGGAAGCGCGTTGATGAGCATCGCGAAGAGAATGGGAAGTATGGCGAAGGTTTTCATCGTCTAGTTTCGTGCGGACGCCCCGGCATCGCGTTTCAGTTGCTCCAGGACACGGGTTCTGGAGCGGAGATCCTGCTCGGTTTGTATCATTTTCATGACGCGGAGCATGAATTCAAAATCCTCGTCCTCGGGGCTCTGCCCCCCGCCTCCTCCACCGCCGCCCGCGCTATTTTCGAGTTCCTCGCCGAGGAACTTCGCCCACTCGCCGAGCTTCTCCGCCCATTCACTGGCTCCCTCGGTCGCCTGGAAAGAGTGGTTTTCCCGAAGTTTTGAACGGACATCCTCCAGACCCAGGTCGATGTTGGATTCGCGCATCTTCTCGCGAACTTCTTGGAAAGCCTTGTCATTTGTGCGGGCGAAGTAGTGACCGAGATCCTCCTGGATCCAGCGGACGTCTGCCGCCGTCTGCATCTGCTGGCTGGCGGTTTCGGCGAGTTTGCGTTGCTCACTTGGATCGACCTGATCCTGCCGGATTCCAAGGATTCGGGAAAAGCTGGAAATTAGAGCCGTCGTAATGCCGTTCTCTTCGGCTGAGGCTTTTTTCAGTCGGCTTACGAAGGTGCTGGCTTCGAAACGCCTGTTGGCATCACTTGCCTGCTCGACAGCTTTCCTGATTTTCGCGACGACCTCCTTCTGTTTCTCGACGGCATCCTTGATATTTTCCTTGGTTTTCTCGTCGGTGTTCGATGGTTCCTGTGCCTCCCGCAGCTCGTCGCGGACTTCAGGCATGTCATCCTCGGAAAGCTCCTGCATGGATTTGAGGGTCTGAGCCATTTTCTTCAGCGTTTCCTTGTCGATATCCCCGTTCCGGCTGGCACCCTTCATGAGGTCTTCCATGCGCCTTGTCAGACCCTCCATGCGCTGGGTGTTCTCGGACTCCGCCTGCTCCTGGGCGTCAAGCCGCCTCTGATTTTCCTCCTTCCGCAGCTCCTCGGCATTGAGCCTTTCCAACCGCTGGTTCTCATCGAGGAGATTCAACTCCTTACGTGAAAGGTCTTCCAACTCACTGATGCTTCGGTCGAACTGTGTTTTCAGAAGCTGCGCGTGCTCCTCGCGGCTGAGGACGTAGATCAGGACGGGTTCCGAATAAATCCTGCCTCTGCCGGGGAAGTAATCCTCAGCGAAAGCACGCAGCATGAGCTTCTGCGGTTCCATTCCGAAGGCGCCCGGGGAAAATGCCACGGGATTCATCAGACGACGTTTTTCCGGGCCGCCGCGTGCGATGACAATCTCGCCCGTTGTAGTCGCTTCCGCACCGGGGGCGGTTCCAAAACTTTCCCACTCGATGCCGGTTTCCTTCAGCCCGACGTCATCCTCGCACAGGATCTCGAAGTCCAGCGTTTCCTCCGGAAGGATGGCCTTCTGGCGCTCCAGCCCCTGGGTGTAGGCGACAGGTTCGCTATCCCGCACGGCATCGATCCGAAGTTTGTAATCGTTTCCGCCCGCCAGGCCGAAGTCATCTTTCCAGGTAAACGGGATATCGAAGGGAAACACCCCGACCTGGATCTTTCCCGTTCTGGCAGTGCGACCGGAGAGCTGGAGGTCGCCCCCGGAGGCTTTGAATTTGTCCAGACTGCCTAGCATCTCCGGCACTTCCCCCGAGATCGAAGTGGGTCCGTATTTTCCTGAACGGAGCGGGCGGTTGGTGTCCATTTCCAGAACAAGCTCGCTGCCCTCCACGGCGCTGATCTCACCGATGCCAAGATCAATGCTGCGCGCGGGGATACCCATGTAGTCGGGTGACTTCATGAGCACCCGGGTGGCAACAACGACCGGGCGCTGCATCGGCTCTATTCGGAGCCTATGGCGGAGGTCGCCGACGTCGAAAGTGACAATGCCCTCCTCCTGCTGGCCTGGGAAGGTGAACTCATACCGGCCTCTCCGGAGAGGCGCGCTGATTCCCGGCTGGAGGCCGAACCGCGCGGTGGCGGTTCCCGGTTTGCTTTCGGAATCGGAGGAGAGGGAGAGTGTGACATCAAAAGCCTCGCCGTAGGGAACGGCTAGGTATCCCAGTGGTTTTTCCAGTTGGGTGAAGGTGTAGCGCTCGACTTGTGAAAACGGCATGATCCAGCGCTGGAGGGCGTTCAGCCCGGCTTTCGGTGCGACTGTGAAAGCAACCGTTGTCAATGCCATGAGGAGAATTGCCGCGAGCGCCCATTTGCGGTGCTGCGGCGCTGGAAGCGCGGTGTCGAGATCGCGTTTCCCGGTCTCCGCCGCGACCACTTCCATGGCGGCCGCGCGCAGGCGTGGTGAAAGGGAGTCGCCATTTTCAAGCTGTCCCTGCAGCTCGATGACACCAAGCAAGCGGTCGCCCAGTCCCGGAAAGCGCTTTGAAATCAAGCGTGCGAGCTGACCTTCCTGGCGGTGCCCCCAGATCCAGTGGTGAAGCCAGTAGGGCGCAAAGCCCGCGAACAGGGAAACTCCGCCAAGCAGGATGGCGAGCCGCGCCCAGCCGGGAGTCTGCCAGATGCGATCCAGGCCGAAGATCAGGAGAAACGAGAACAGCAGCCCGATCAGACCGGCCGCCACCGCCTCCACCACTTTCCTGCGCCAAAGCTGCCGGCGGAAGGCCTCAAGCTGTTTACGCAATCCTTCGGGGATCGCGTTCGTTGAATGGCGTGGGGTGTCTGACATCTTTCGGTGATGCGCGTGACACGCACCCAAGGGTTACTGGACTCTGACAGAATTACGTCCCAACTCCAGCAGTTTTCTCACCAGGATTGATTCTTATCAGAGTAATTTTCGTTGGTTTCCATGGATCTGGAAAATTGCGCTCGGGAGAAACACCCCGGTTTCTTCAATCGGCCAAACGTATCACCAGTTGTCCCCGCTCGATACGGATTTCCTCGATTCCACCGAGACCGCCGCCACTTCCGAAAATTTCCCCGAGCAGATCCTGTCCCTTCATTCCACCAAGCCAGTCGTTGGGAAGCGAGGCTCCCCAAACGGTGAGATCGTCGAGAACGAGGGAGGGTGTCCCCTCGACGGATTTCACCAGGAAGCGGGCTTTTGCTTTCAGTTTCCTACCACCGACAACCGGAAGGTCTTCGTCCATATCGGTTTCGATGCGGGCGTGGATCTCATCAGTGGCCAGGGTGAGCCTGAGAGTTTCTCCGAGATTCGTGTTCCGGTTCAGAAGGCCGTTCAGCTCGCGCTCCGTCAGAACGATTTCTTTTGTGCCGGGAATGTATTCCGGTTCATTGGGATCCACCTCAAGCCGGCCGATCTTCGCCTCGACCGTTTCAAATTCCTGCTCGCTGAGCTCGACCGGATCGATTGGCCTGTTATACCAAAAATAAGCGCCAGCGGCGCCTCCCACTACAAGCAGAATGAGGATGATGGCGATCGGAAGGCAGGAACTCTTCCGACGGAGAGGAGGAACCCCGGTCGCGGGGAGTTCGGGAGGGGTTTGATCGTCTGAAGTTTCGGAAACCATGCCGCATGATACCCCTGCCCTACCGGATGGCAAGCGGACGGGAGCCTACTTGAGCGGCTCCAGAACCTTGATCTTGATGTTGCGGAAACTGACCGGGTCGTTGTGATCCTGCAGGCAGATATGCCCAGCATCGGCGGTTCCGAAGCCTTCCCATTTCGCGAACTTGGACTTGGCGAGCCGCTCGTTCCAATCGTCCGAGCCGATCTCATACTCGACGTATTTCTCGCCGTTCATCCAGTGCTCGCATTTGTAGGTGCCTGCGGGGGTTTTCTGACATTTCAGAATGAAGCTGTTCCATTCGCCGGCGGGATTGGTGGTATCCTTGTCCGCCGCATACATCTGATACATCCATCCGGCTTTTTGCGGATCCTTGCCTTTCTCGTTGTCCTGGATCTGGGCTTCCGGACCGGTTTTGTAGGGCGGCCCGTTCGTTTCGAGAACCTTCAGCATGATGCCCGAGTTGCCTCCTTCGCTGATTTTCCAGTCGATATGGAACTCGAAGCTTTCATATTTATCCCTGGTGATAATGTTGCCTTTGCCCTTGCGTACGAGCGCGCCGTCTTCGGCGACCCAGGTATCCGGGAGATCCTCCATGTTGTATCCACGGAAATGCTCGCCGGGGTTCTCCCCGTCGAAAAGCAGGATCCAGCCGTTTTCCTTCTCGGCATCGGTAAGGGTGTTGGGCGCGGTCTCCGCGGAAAATGCCAGAGGCATGGCGAAAGCGGACAGAAGGGAGATATACAATGGTTTCATATTTGGTTTCAGGGTTTTCCACGCGGAGCGCGCGACTCAGGAAATACTCCTCCCCACCACGATTCTGTCAAAAGAAATTCCCACCCGGCCACGCGCCCCTGCGGAAGACAGGAAGAAGGATCATTTTCCGCGCTCAACCACGGCAATCGTCGGAAACATACTTTGCAATGGCCGATACTAGGCGATCGCAATCTACTTTCGCCTGCCGCACCATCATTGCCTGCTTTTCATTCAGCGGCCCGATTTTCTCCTCCATCAGCAGGTGGAGGGTCATCTGGATTCCGGTAAGAGGGGATTTGAGTTCGTGGGAAACGGATACCGGCTTCGGGTTATTCTGATTCGAGTCCATGAATTTAGTTGAGCTCGAATTTTTTGCGTTTGCGGTAGAGCGTGGCTTTGTCAATTCCGAGCAGAGCGGCCGCGTCCTGCAGATTCTTCACGCGGTCAATAATAAGCCGGATGTGCTCCTGTTCGAGTTCCTCCAAGGTGACATCGGCGCCGGGAACGACCATGCTGGCACCCGCGCCGGACGGGGTCGCGTCATTGCCGGAAGGCAGATCGGTATCCTCGATCTCCTCCCCACGGGCGAGGATCGTAGCGCGTTCGATGGAGTTGCGAAGTTCACGGAGATTGCCCGGCCACTGGTGGGTTCTTATCCTGTCCAAAGCCTTTGCGGAAAAGCCTCTTACTTCCCGTCCGATCTGGCTGGAAAAGTGGTCGAGGTAATCCTGCGCAAACCCCATGAGATCCTTTGTCCTCGCCCTGAGCGGCGGCATTTCCACCGAAATGACATTGATGCGGTAGAAGAGATCCTCACGGAACTCCCCCGCCGCCACACTTGCTTTGAGATCGCGGTTGGTCGCTGCGATGATCCGGACGTTCGCGGTTCGCGGTTTGTTTTCGCCCAAGCGCTCATATTCGCGCTCCTGGAGAAGGCGCAACAGTTTCGGCTGGATTTCCAGTGGCAACTCACCGATCTCGTCAAGGAAGAGAGTTCCTCCGTCCGCGGCGTGGACTTTCCCCCACTGATCCTTCACGGCTCCTGTAAAAGAGCCGCGGACATGACCGAACAGTTCGGATTCCAGGAGTTCCTTGGAAAGCGAAGGGCAGCTCACGGTGATGAAAGGTTTGTCCGCCAGGTTGCTGTTTTCATGAATCGTCCGTGCGATCACGCTCTTTCCCGTCCCGCTCTCACCAAGTATCAGAATGGAAGCCGGCGAGGCGGCGGCCCGGAAAATGGTTTCCAAGGTGGCCTTCATCGTCGGGTCTTCGGAATCGAATCGGGTTGGCGGTCCGGATTTATCCACCTGGGTCTTCAGCTCGGTAACCGTGTTTTTCAGGCTTCTGAGCTCGGTATTGGTGGAAAGAGCTTTCTTTGCTTTGAGCAAAATACCCCTAACCCGATCCGGGGTGAACGGCTTTTCCAGATAATCGAACGCTCCGGCCTGGGTGGCTTGGATCGCCACCTCCACGGAAGAGTATGCCGTGAAGATCACCACGAGTTGGTCGGGGTTCTTTTCCAGAATTTCCTTAATGAACTCCAGCCCGTCGTCATCACCAAGACGAACATCCAGGAAAATCAGATCCCACTTTTCCTCCCGGATCCGGAGTCTGGCTGATTTGATCGAGTCTGAGGTTTCGGCGTAGTGATCCTCGGCTTCCACCGTTAATCTGGTGGTTGAGCTGATGCTCGGGTCGTCATCGATGATCAGTATATCCATGGTTCGTCTTGGGCGATTCTTAACGGTGCAATCCTGGCGTGGCCAAAATTTCTTTTAGGGGCGTGTTGATTTTGTCGAGAAGCGGGATCAAGCCAAGGCTTTAAAGAACAACCATCAGGGCGTGAATCAATCCGGGAATGTAGAAGAAGATCGTAAGAAGGACGTTGATCAGAAACGACTTTCCAATCCCGGCTTTCAGTGCGACGGCCAAGGGAGGGAGAAGAATTGCTACGATGACGAGAAGTATTTTGTTTTCGGACATGTGTGTGTGTGGTTTGGTTCGACGTCCCGTTTTGCTTGAAGTGTGCCACCCTCGAATCCCCCTCCTAGAGGGTTTAAGGAATCAGACATTTTGCATATTGCAATGAATCTTCTCCTGATTGGTTTCATTTTGCCCGCTGAAAGAATTGGACTCGCGTCGTCCCGCAAGGTCGAACCTGCTGACGAAAATTGCATGATTCCGCGCATTCCGCGCGGAAAATGGAGTCATTCAGACTCAATTGTTTAGCCAAAGCGACCGAGTTTCTCCAACAAACAAACAAGTTTTTAAAATTTATTACGGAAAAGTTAAATTTTTATTGTCTTCTGAATAATTTTATGCAGAATCCCGACCCATGAAGATGAAAACACGCCTCGCTTCACTGTTGGTCATTCTTGCCACCACCGGTCCCGCTTCTTTCCGCTACCGAGACCGAACGCCTCCGCGCCCTCTGTGCCGAACAGGAACTTCAGATCGCCCAACTGGAACTGAAGATCTCCCGCCTTACCGATTCACCTCCTCCGCGCCGCTCCGGCACCACTGCCCGCGACTTTGAGCCGGTTGCCGAAATTTCGGAAGGAAGCTACGCCGTGGTGGCCGGGGACAGCATCGAGAGAATCGCCCGCAAACACGGCACCAGCGCCAGTGCGCTGGAGAAATTCAACGGGCTCAAGCCAGGTGCCGTAATCCATCCCGGCCAGAAGCTGAAAGTTCCCGGAGGGGATGCCACTGTGGCCAGTGAAGCCGCCAACACCCGGGATCGAGCAGTTCCCGTCCGCACTCACACGGTGGCCGCTGGCGACACGTTCTACCGGATCTCGCGTAAATATGGCGTATCAGTGGACGAGCTCATCGCAGCGAATCCCAAGGTAAACCACAACGCTCTTCGCATCGGTCAGAAAATTCGCATCGAATCCCCCGCCAAACCCGATCAGGTGGCCTCCAGGCCTGCACCGAAACCGGCACCTTCACTGGGTGATGCTTCCTCGCTGCCGATTTCCAACAACCAGGCTCCTGTCGAAAGACCACGCGCGATGACCGGGCCGATCAAGATCGAGCAGGAAATCACCTACGGCCAGTTCGCCAGGAATCACAATACCACTACCCGCCGCCTTGATGAACTCAACGGTCTGGAACTCGACCCCTCCACTGTCCTTGCCCAGGGATCCGAACTGTACATACCCGCCCAGCCATAAGCGATCGGTTCGGTTCTCCAGGCAGTTCCTGGAATGAAAAAAATCCGCCGGGAGGTATTCTTCCGGCGGATTTTTGTCGAAAAGGTTATCAGGGATGCAACTCGACAGCAGGCACATCCTCTTCACTCGGCTCCGGTTCTTCCTCCGGCCTGGGAGGTCTTGATCCCTCAAGGAACTCAAAATGATCGAGTCCTTCAAAGAGTGCCTCAAGGCCTTTTTGCTTCGCGTGGTAGAGCCTTGGCCGGGAGTGGAGAGATCTCAGAACGCGGTCGGCATCGCCCGCGAGCACGGAAATGTTCCTTCCACGCACCGCCGCGATATCGTTGCCGTAGGTGCCGAAATAGAAGATGCGGGCAGGATCGATTCCCCAGCGGTTTTCCAGATAACGCAGCGCCACGTCCTTCCCGCTGCGGATCGGGATCACATCGACAAACGCTTTTGCGGTGACGATGGCCTTGGCGGAAATACCTTTCTCGCGAAGCGTTCTCTGAAGAGCCAGACGTCCAACCGACCGGTTGGAATCCATCAGGTAGGAAACTTTGAACTCGTGCTGGAACCTGTCCTCCTGCGGAGTAAGGTTGCCAATTTCCGCAAAGGCATCCACGACACCCTGGCGGTTCCACCGCGTGCCGATCTGGGTGTTCCAGCGCTCGTCCGGAACACCCGTCTCCCCGTAGCGGATCTCCGCGCCGAGGCCGGAGATGATGAAGCCGGGCTCCGGCATCCCGCAGCGCTGGATCACCTCCCACGCCTCGTCGAAGGAGAGACCCGTGGCGATTCCGAAGCCGATAGGATTCTCCTCGAAAAGACCGCGCCACTTCGCGACAAGTTCCTCCGGTTCCTCCTCGATCCGGGGCAATAGATCCATCACTACCCAGCGCTCCCTCTCCACAAGAGCACCCCTCGTGCTGCTGCGTCTCACTACAGGCTTGGCGGGCAGGATGCTAAAGACCTCTTCAAGGTAGTTTGAAACGTGAGCCGCCCACGAGTAATGAACCCGCACTTCGCGGTGGCCGGTCTCGGAGAGTTCCACCTGCTTCCCCGGGTCGGAAAGGATCGCCTCGATGGCATTTCCCATTTCCTCGTCGTTGCAGGGATCGACCAAGGTTCCGTTCTTGCAGTTCGCAATGATGTCACGCGGTCCGCCGTCCCGGGTGGCCACGAGCGGGAGGCCCGCCGCCGCGGCTTCCAGAAGCGTCAGCCCGAAGGGTTCGGTGAAAGCAGGGTTCACGAACAGCCCCTTGCGCTCGGCACACCAGCGGTATAATCCGGCCACCTCGGGAGCCTTGTGAGTTTTCGGATACGCGATGGACCCGTAGAGATTCCCATCATCAATGGTGCGGAGTAGCTCCATCCAGACTTTGCGGGCCGGAGGCGGGAGCTTGTCGAGCTTGTCGCGGTTCCCACCGATGACGATCAGGTTCGCGTTCTCACGCAGCCATCGGTTTCCGGAAAACGCGCGGATAAGGCCGGGGAGGTTCTTGCGCTCGTCCGCACGGGCGATCGTGAAGACCGGCGGCTTGGATGCGTCCTGGAAAAACGGAGCGAGCTTGGCGTCAATCGCGGCGGCCATTTCGGGATCGCCCGGGCCGTCGAATCGGGAAAGATCCACGCCGGGGGGTATGACACGCATCCTGTCTTCCGAGTGCTGGTCATACAAAGCGTATTGCTCGTCAACTTCCTGGCGGGTGCTGGTGCACACCATGCTTGCGGCATCCAGACTCAGCTCTTCCGCCTCGATCCGGGCGGCGAGATTGTAGCGCTTTTCCATCTCCACCGGCTCTACGCCGCCTTCCACAAGGCGCTGGCGTTTCACCCTGCCAAGCGAATGTCCCGTGAAAATAAAAGGACAGCCCAAAACAGCGGCGATCTGCCGACCCACGTATCCGGCATCCGCATAGTGGGCGTGAATAACATCCGGCACCCGTTTTTCCCGGCGCAAGTATGCGAGTGTTCCATCGATGAAAGCATCCAGATGCCGCCACACGATTTCCTTACGCAGGTAGCGTTTCGGCCCCGCCTCAATCCGGATGATATCGGAGTTTTCGCCGAGGATTTCCCGGTCGCGGGCGTAGTCTTCCGAAAGCTTCGGATCGATCACTTTCCTGGTGAGCAGGGAAACCTTCCGTATCCTGTCGTCCTTTGCGAGCGCCTTTACAAGCTCAAGCACGTAGAGGCACTGCCCCCCGGTATCCGGGTCGCGCCCGAGCTCCATTTGCTCTCCACGGATCAGCCCGTGAATGGATATGTGGAGCATGTCCAGCTTGCGTGTGTTTGTCCGATTTTCGTCCGCACTCATGATTTGAAAAAGTTGTAATGTCTCAGCCCTTCGACGACACCCGCCGCCGCGAATCCCCTACCCCTGAAAACCTTTCCGGGATCCAGTATCTCGACCAGCTCCGGTTCGGCGTTTTCCGGGACGATGCCCCTTGCTCCCTCAAGTAGGAACATCGCCGAGTCGTTCCCAGTGTCTCCGGCCACCACGATTTCGTCCATGGCCACCCCTAGTTGCCCGCATAGCCAACTGATCGCGTTCGCCTTGTTTGCCTTCAGTGGGAGTATGTCCAGATCCCGTGCCGAGGAGTAAACCACCTGCGCGGAAATCCCCTGATCTTCAAGAGCCTTTCTCAGGGTTTCGATATCCCCCTTGCTCCTATCATGCCAAAACCAACTGCTCTTCCAATCGTGCTGTTGTTCGGAAGGCTGCTCTTCGATTCCCTCCTGGCGCCGCATCAGTTCCACCACCGCCCGCCTGTCCCATCCCTTGTTAAGAGTTTCGGTGTAGGCATCCATGAAGGATCGGGTGGAAACATCGAAAACCATCGTCCCCACACCCGTGATATAGAAATCAGGTTCCGGCATTTTCGAAATCGAAATCATCCGCTTCGCGTCACCGTCCAGTCTCCCGGTGTTGTAAACCAAATAGGGTCGGTCACCCCCTCCGGCCACAAGCTTCCCCCACTCCTTCGCAAACTCCGCCGAGGAGGCGGCATCACCCAGGAGTGTTCCATCCAGATCCGAACAAAAAAGCCGGACGTTCTTTTCTTCTGACATTTCACCGGAGGGTAGCACCGTCCCCCGGCACCTCAAGGGAATACACGAAACGGTTCTGTTAGAAGGTTTCCAATCCGCATCGATTGAACGCGATTGAAATTTTGGGTTTATTAAATAAATTTTCCAGCCATAGTCCACGTCCATGCGAGCGAAGGCACTTTCACTACTAGAGGAACTCACTGAAGCACACTCCGTATCCGGACATGAGGACGAAGTCCGCGCGATCTTCGTGGACGAGCTTTCCGATGTCGGCCCCCTTGCCACGGACAAGAACGGCTCGGTGATATGCGCCCACGGAGACGACGGCCCGAGGGTGATGATCGCCGGGCACATGGACGAGGTAGGGTTCATGGTGCAGAACATCACGCTGGACGGGTTCATCCAGTTCGTGACCATAGGCGGATGGTGGACGCAGGTGATGCTGGGCCAGCGGGTGCAGATCCTGACACGCAGGGGGGAAAAAATCATCGGTGTGATTGGCAGCAAGCCGGTGCATTTCCTGCCACCTTCCATGCGGGACAACCCGGTGCCGGTTGACGCGATGTTCATCGATGTGGGGGCTGCATCGCGGCGTGAGGTGGAGGATTCTCTTCATATCGCATTGGGCGATCCGATTGCCCCGTGGTCGCCATTCACCCCGCTATCGAAAGCGAGCCACTATATGGCAAAAGCCTTCGACAACCGCGTGGGCATGGCCGGTGTGATCCAATCGGCGCTGGAGCTTTCCGACACGAATCACCCGAACGAGATCGTGTTCGCCGGGAGCGTGCAGGAGGAGGTGGGTTTGCGTGGTGCCCGCACCTTGGCGAATTTCGTGAAACCGGATGTGGCGATCGTCCTGGAGGCCCACCCGCCGACGACACCCCCGGCTTCAGCATTCTGGACAGTCAGGGGAAACTCGGTGGAGGCGTGCAGATCCGGATGTATGATCCCGGCGCGATCGGAAACCCCCGCCTTGCGGAACTGGCCATCACGACTGCGGAGCAAGCGAACATCCCCCATCAGGTGACCGTCCGACGGAGCGGCGGAACGGATGCCGGTGCCTTGCATCAGGCGAACCAGGGCATTCCGTGTCTTGTGCTGGGCGTCCCGGCGCGTTACATCCACTCGCACAATTCCATCATCGATATCGAGGACTACCTCGCGATGGTGAATCTCACCATCGCCCTCGCGGAGAAGCTCGACGAGGGGACGGTGGATTCGCTCACCCGCTACATCTAGGGTGGACGTTTGGCCGCAGTCCCGGATTGTGGGCTTTTAGTAAAATCGTGGAATCACGCGATTGCGTAATATTAAAGTTTTCCTGATAGTCTAGGGTCTTCATGTCACCCCGACCCACCCCAAACATGAAAACACTGCGCTTTGTCGCTATCATCCACATTGCCCTCACAGCAGGGCAACTCGTCTTCGGAGCCACCCTCGCTTCGCAAGTTGACGCCCGCCAATCCGGCGGGACCGCATCAGGCACGTTCGTGAACAACGAGCTTCCGCCTTTTCTCCTGGCAGCCCTGGGAGGAACCTACGGCATCAGGAACTCGGCTCCTGCCGGTGCCCCCCAATGGCAGTTCGCCCTGGATGAAACAGGAAACGCAAAGCTGATGCCGACCACCACCATCAGTCTTGATTCGATCACGTCGTTCTCATCCGCGCATGCGAAAATAGACCCGGCCGATATCACCTACTCGGCGGATCGCTTCAATCCGACGGACGCAAGGTATCTTATCGCAAGCAGCGAGGGAAAATATTACGCGCTGGAAGTGGCCAAATGGAGCAACAACGGCCAAACGGGAACCAATGGCGACCGCCTGCGTTTCTACGGAGCAAAAGACGCTACCTTCAGGATCGAAGTCAACGCGGTTCCGGAGCCCAGCTCCTTCATCATGCTGTCCATGGCCGCCCTTTCCCTTGTGGCAAGACGCAAAAGGTAATCCGGCAAGCTTCCACCGCCCTGCCGACAGTCGAATCTCGATTGTCCGCAGGGCAATTTTTTTAGCCCGGAAGGAGGTGCTTGACGGCTTCCCGTTCCTCGACAAGTTCGGCAACCGTCGCATCGATTTTTCCTTGTGAGAAATCACTGACAGGGACGCCCTCGACCACTTCCCATGAGCCGTCCGCCTTGGTGCGGATCGGCATGGAGGCCATTATGCCTTTTTCAATCCCGTAGGAACCGTCAGAACAGATGGCCACGGAATGCCAGTCGCCTTCCGGGGTTGGCGTAATGAGGCTTTTTACGGTGTCCATGGCGGCGTTCGCGGCGGAAGCGGCGGAGGATGCCCCGCGCGCCGCGATGATCGCCGCGCCCCGTTGCTGGACTGTTTTGATAAACTCCCCTTCAAGCCATTCCTTGTCGGTGATCACCTCGGTCACAGGTTTGCCATTGATCTTCGCATTGGTGAAATCCGGATACTGGGTGGCCGAGTGGTTGCCCCAGATGCAGAGGTTCGTGACGTCCGAGTTGTGGACGCCGGCTTTCTCCGCGAGCTGGCTTTTCGCCCGGTTTTCATCGAGTCGGGTCATCGCGAAGAAGCGGTCGTTCGGGACGCCATCCGCATTGTTCATTGCTATCAGGGCGTTGGTATTGCAGGGGTTTCCGACCACGAGGACACGGACATCCTTTGCTGCGGAGCGGGCGATCGCCTGACCCTGGCCTGTGAAAATTTTGCCATTGATGCCGAGCAGGTCGGCGCGCTCCATTCCCGCTTTGCGCGGAACGGAACCGATGAGAAACGCCCAGTTGGCTCCTTTGAAGCCCTCGTCGAGATCGGTTGTGGCCACGATTTCTTTCAGGAGAGGAAACGCGCAGTCATCCAGCTCCATCACGACCCCTTTAAGAGCCGGCAGTCCCGGCTCGATTTCGATCAGGCGGAGATTGACCGGCTGGTCTTCTCCGAAGACGAAACCGGATGCGATGCGGAAGAGAATGGCGTAGCCGATCTGGCCTGCCGCCCCTGTGATGGAAACTGTGATTGGTGCTTTCATGTTCGCGGCGATCCTAGGCTCCCCCGTTTTCCACTGGCTAGCCGAATCTCATCGTATCCTGCGCAGATATTGGGAAATTGGTTTTCACGCACGCCCCCGTGAATGGTCACCGCCACGGTTCCGATGATTTTCGTATCCGCGCTTGCGGCTTTGCGGGAAACACTACAAGTTCCGGACGTCGCCGGGGTGGCGGAATTGGTAGACGCGCTTGACTTAGGATCAAGTGTCTTTTGATGTGCAGGTTCGAGTCCTGTCCCCGGTACCATAATTTTTCTCAAAGCATGATCAACGAACTCAAAATCAAACTCACGGCGCTTGGGATGGACGAGGCCATGGCAACGAAGGCTCTCGACACAGTCGCAGAATTTGCGAAAGCGAAGCTGCCTTCCCAGCTTCACAGCGCCATTGACGACGTGATGGCGGGGAAAAATCCCGATCTGGGTGCCCTTGGCGGTTTGCTAGGTGGCTTGAAAGGTTTTTTCGGGAAATGATCTATGCTCGTGCGCATCACGTTTTGCCAAAAGCGAATGTCGTTCGGTTTCAGTTCTTTCGCACCAAAGGTGCACCGCTATCCCAGCCCGGGGCAAAGTGAAACGTCGCCCCGGGTAAAAACATCATAAGAAACGGACTTTCAGCCCTCTCCATTTCTTCCGCTCTGTTCCCAGGGCTTTTGTTGCACTTCGCCCTGGGCTGGGATGGAACAGGCCGTTGGCCTTGAAGACCGGCACGTCGAATTCACAAATCCTGATGCGCGGCGGTATAATCCCGGATCAGTCGTCCAGAAACTTCCCGGGGTTGAGTATCCCGTGGGGATCCATCGTCCGTTTCAAGGAGCGATGGACTGCGAATGACGTCTCGCCAAGCGCCCGGCGTATCCACGGCTTTTTCGCCAGGCCGACTCCGTGCTCCCCGGTGATGGCTCCGCCGTTGTCGAGCACCCAGGTGAAAAGTATGTCCAACGCCGCGTCGGCGCGCTCGCGGGTCTCCGGCTCGGTGTATTTGTCCACCATGAGGTTGGTATGGATGTTCCCGTCGCCGGCGTGGCCGAAGCATGCGATGGCGATCCCGGTTTCCCTTTCGAGGAGCCTGGCGAAGTTCACCAGATCCACCAGTTTCCCGCGCGGGACGACGACGTCCTCGTTGAGCTTGGTCAGCCCCGTATCGCGGAGGGAATAGGAGAACTCCCGGCGCAGTTGCCAGATGGCTTCGCACTCGGCCTCCTCGCGGGCGATGCGTATTTCCCCGGCTCCGCATTTGCGCAGAAGCTTGTAGAGTTCCTCAAGCTCGGAGGAAACGGCGGCCGGCCTTCCATCGATTTCCACGATCAGATGGCCGTCACCCGGAGGAAACACGTCGCTGCCCAGCCTGCGTCTTGCCGCCGCGAGGGTGAAGGCATCGGTGATTTCCAGCGCGGATGGCAGGTGCCCGGACTGAAGAACGGTTTGCACGGCCTTCGCGGCGGCGGGAAAATCAGGAAAAATGGCTGCAAGCATTCCGCGGCAGGCGGGTTTCGGGATGATGCGGGCGGTGATTTCCGTCACGATGCCCAGCATCCCTTCCGAGCCTACAAACATCCCGATCAGATCAAAGCCGGTCTTGTTTTTGTGGAGCCTGCCGCCGGTGCGCAGGACGCGCCCGTTTGCGAGAACGACTTCGAGACCCAGAATGTAACTACGGGTAACGCCGTACTTCAGGCATCGCGGTCCACCGGCGTTTGTCGCGACGTTGCCGCCGATCGAGCACTCTTTAAGCGAAGCGGGATCCGGCGGGTAGTCCCAGCCGAGCGCCCGCACAGCCGTCTGCAAGTCCACGGTGATCACTCCCGGCTGGACGACGGCAACCCCGTCGTTCGGGCTAATGGCGAGGATTTTGTTCATCCGAGCGGTGGACAGGACGATTCCTCCACGCACCGGCACGCAACCGCCGACATATCCCACGCCGGCACCCCGCGTGGTGACGGGGACGCGGTTGCGATGTGCGTATGCCAGCACTTTTGACACATCCTCGGTGCTTTCCGCGAAGACGACGACGTCGGGAGGATGGCTTGCGAACCATTTGTCGCCGGAATGCCCGCTCTTCACCTCTTCGTCCAAGCTCACCTTTCCCTCACCAAGCAATTTGGTGAGCGCGGCTGACACCTCTTCCGGTTCCGGAGATCGTATCTCTTCCCTCTCGATGACTTTCAAAGTCGGCTCCTCCTCCTCGCTTTCAGCATGTTGCTCCACCTTCGCGGAAACTTGCGGGACATCCTCAAGATCATTCCAAATATCTTCCGAAGCCGGAGGACTGACCGACCGGCGGACATCGAACTTATTAGACTTTCGCGGAGGGAGCTTCATGGAGGCGATGACTATTTTCCGAAGCAAGCCGGAGGTCAACCCCGGCTGACTACAAATAGTAGGGACGCAGCATCAGATAGCAGATGGGCCGGTAACCGCCACATAGAGCCATAATGGGAAGACCCAGTGCGCCAGCTCGCGGTGCGCCTGGAACCGGTTCGTCCACGCGGCGATAAAAGTCAGAAGGATCAACGGAAGGCTCACCGCTGCGGACACGATGTGTGTCACCAGGATCACAAGGTAAACGGGTCTGGCGGTTCCGACCGTCTCACGCTCCTCTGTGCTGATGAGGCCGTCATGGTTCAGATCGCCGTACAACGTCTCGATGTTCGTGAAATGATAGGCCACATAACCGAGGAGAAAGAGCACCGAGAACCCCATCGCTCCGATCATGAGTTTTTTGTGGAGTGAAATTCTCCCCTTTACTACCGCCACGACGGCGAGGATCAGAAGAACCGCCACGATCGTGTTGATCGCCGCATGGACAGGAGGAAGGAAATCAAGCGACACCCCGTCAGGGAGCGGGATGCGGAGATCCGGGTTCCGCATCATTCCGACCAGTACAAGCACCAGGCCGGTAACGACCCATGCCACGATTTTGAGTATCCTTGAAAGCCCGTGGTTCGGCTCTCTTTCCAACCACTCCGCGCGTTCCCTTGTGTCCGACATTGCTGATTCCGTGTTCTGAAAATTCCGCTCAGCGAGCCAGCTCCGCCGTGATCCTCTCCTTCAACTGCTCCTTGAGTTTCTGATAACCTTCCGGAGAGCCGCTTTCCGAGCGCTGGTACGCGAGATCCCATTTTCCGATCGCTTTGAAATCCCTGTCCACCGCGATCAGTCCCATGTCGTGGTCGAATCTTCCGCTGGCCTCGATCTGCGCGGGATCGCTCCGCTCGCGGACTCCGAGGAATTTCAAGGTCTTCTCCAAGTATTCATGCGTCGCCTTTTCCTCACCGGCATTCAGGAACCACCAGTCGTCCACGTCCGCACCGAGAGCCTGCGCATAGTCTTTCAGCTTCGCCACGTCGTCCGTTTCGGGATCCACGCTGATGCAGACCATGTGAAAGTCGGGGTGGTCTTTGAACTCATCGTAAATGCTACGGAGTTCGGCACCGTTCCGAACCGCGCAATGCGGGCAGATCGCGAAAAATTCGGCGACGATCCAGACTTTCCCCCTGAGGTCGGAGAGTCTCACCTGCTCGCCCGCCTGGTTCGTTGCGACCAGGTCTTTTTCGATAGGATACCAGTCGTCTTTCTTCTCCACTTTCACGTTGATGAAAGAGTTGGTCTCCTCGCCTTTCGCCCGGAGCCCTGGTACCAGGACGAGGTTTACCAACGCGAGAATGGCTGCGCAGACCAGCGCAACGCCACAGTAGAAAAGGATGATTGTTGTCTTTTTATTCATACTCAAGTGTCGGATTGGGGATTTTTTCGGAGTCTCGCTCTCACGATGATAAATACCAGCAGAAGGACGAAACCGATGGCGACCGCGATAACGGGAGCTTTGCTCCGGCTGCGCCCTTCGTCAGGGTCGGCCTCCTCGGCGAGGACGGTATCGATGGTATTGGAAAGAAGCACTTCAAGCTGCTCGACGTTGGTGAGTTCCGTGCCGGTTTTCACGTCCTCCTCGTCCCACTCCTTCGCAAGCTCGAAGTCGAAGGTCGCGACATAGGCGGCACCGCCCCTTTTCTGAGGCACCACGGCGCGCCGGACATGGCGGTTCTTGTCCATGAGGACGAGCGATTTGTCGTATGACCAGATCTCGTCCTTTTCGTGTGGGAGACGGTTGGCCTTGAATTCGTTTTTGATAAACTTGTGAAGGGTCTGCCTCTCATTCGACGCCACGGTCCACATCGGAAGCTCCGCGCCCAGTGTCTCCGCCACATCCTCAAGCTGCGCCTGCAACGAGTCGGCGGGGCCGGGATCCAGCACAAGCGTAACCAGTGCGAAGTCGGGATTTCCCGCATACTTTTCCGCCAGCCTTTTCATCACCCCGATGGTGGCGGAATCCGGCTGGGACTGTGGAAGGCTCTGGATCACGAGAACCTTGCCCTTCAGCGACATCAGATCGGTGACCTTGCCGTCCTGGCGGATGTAAGTGAGATCCTTGGTCTCGGAAATTTGCGTCATCAGGCTCGGCCTGTCGTCTTTCGCGCCCTCCTTCGTGCGTTTCTCGTAGGCTTTCAGAATCACGATGCCGCCCACGATCATCACCACGACGAGGATAAGAGCTGTGATGAAATTCTTCCTCGGATCGGGTGTCACTGGTTCTAGATCGGGCGCGGGCATTTCTCGGCGGAAAGGTAATGAGGAACGCGGTCTTGTCCACTTCCGCCGACAACAAACTTTGGCAGCGGATTTTCCTCTTCACTTGCTCTTTCCGACGCTTTCACAGAGCCTCCGGTATGGATCACGCCACCGAGACCGAAGTCGCAGAAGCGGCAAAGCAGCTCCGCTCCCTGAAACAAGGCCTGAACAACATCCTCTTCGGGCAGGAGGAGATCATCGAACTGGTCGTGACCGGCGTTCTTGCGCGCGGACACATCCTGCTGGAGGGACTTCCCGGTCTAGGAAAAACGGAACTGGTGAAAGGACTCTCCAAACTCCTGCGCCTGGAGAACAAGCGCATTCAGTTCACCCCGGATCTCCTCCCCGGAGACATCACGGGAAATCCCGTCCTCCAGGAGGTTGACGGCCGACGCGAATTTGTTTTCCAACCCGGCCCGCTTTTCGCGAACATCGTCCTTGCCGACGAGATCAACCGCGCCTCTCCGAAGACGCAGTCCGCCCTCCTGGAAGCGATGCAGGAGCGCCGGGTCACGGTGCTTGGGAAAACCCACGATCTTCCCCTTCCCTTCTTCGTCCTCGCTACTCAGAACCCAATCGAGCTTGAGGGCACCTATCCGCTTCCGGAGGCGCAGCTCGACCGTTTCCTTTTCAAACTGGAAATCACGAAAAACGACGTTGCGACGCTTCAGCGTATCGTTTCCCAGAGAGAGCTGGGCACCGAGCCACAGGTGGATCCCATCATGTCCGGGGAAACGCTGGCCGGTCTTCTCGCGCTTACCCGCCGCATTTATCTTCCCGATGTCGTGGCAAACTACATCGCCCGCCTTGTCGATTCCACCCATCCCGGACAGGCGGCATCCGCCGCGCAAATCCGGTTCGGAGCCAGCCCGCGTGCCGCCCTCGCCATGGCCTCCGCGGCAAAAGCCCGCGCTTTGATCCACGAGCGAACCAACGCATCCTTCGAGGACGTGAAAGCCGTGGCACCCGCGGTTCTCCGCCATCGCATCGTCCTCGATTACAACGCCCGTGTTGACGGCCACAGCACGAACTCCGTGGTGGAAAAAATCCTCACCGAAATCCCCTTCCAGGACAGCCCCACCCCGAAAACACTCGTCCCCGCGTAGCGTAGCTGCGGCGTCCCCCCGCAAGCCACCAACCTTACGATTCATGCCCCGCTCCATTTCTTCCCTTCGACGTTCAATGTTCGGCGTTGGATGTACAATGTTCCTTCTTTTAAGCGCATCCGCACAGGAAGTCATCTTCCGCCAGGTGGCCGACACGAAGACCGACACCCACGTCGAAGTCACCTCGCTTTTTTCACACCCCAGTCTCGGGGGCTATCTTCCGGTGCGGGTGCTCGTGGCAAACAACCAGAAAATCCCACACCGGATCCACCTGGATTTTCAGGACGCCGCCGACTACAGCGACGATATTTCCACCTCTTCGTCCTACTCCTTCCTTGCCCTCGCCGGGAAGACGGTTAGCCAGGACATACTCGTTCCGCTCACGGCGCAAAACGGCACCGCCACCTATCAGGAAGTAACCGTCAATCTGAACGGAAGCATGGGGAAAGCCTCCGGAAATGTCTCCACGGTATTCTCTCCGAACCAGCCCGCCGTACTGCTTAGCGAGAGCCTCTATACCCCCAACGGCTCCGCCCTTGATACCGAGCGCAACTCCCGCGGCTCCGGTTCGCGCGGTGGTTCGTCGAACAGCTTTTCCTCGAAATTCGATCCGAAACTCCTGCCCGACGACTGGCGCGCCTTTTCCGGATTCGATACCATCATGCTCACGGAAACCGACTGGACGGAAACTCCGCCCGGCTCCCGCAACGCCATCCTTTCCTGGCTCCGCCTCGGCGGCCAGCTTGTCGTTTATTCCCAAAGCCCGACCAAGCCTTCGGCGCTGGGTATCCCGGAAGATGCCAGTTTCGGATCCGTGGTCATGAAATCCATCGGCGCGGATCTGCGGCTCAACGCCAAGGAAACCGTCGATCTCTCCATCCCGAAATCCCCGGCCAAAACGCGCCTGAACTCCGTCACCAACGATTTCAATTCCAAATGGCCGATCCAGGTCGAGTTCGGCGAAAAATCCTTCAACTACGTTGTCTTCATCTTCATCCTGATCGCTTTCGGAATTCTTGTGGGGCCGGTAAATCTTTTCGTCTTTGCGAAATCCGGCCAACGCCACCGCCTCTTCGTCACGACGCCCGTGATCTCCGTCGGCACCTCCCTCGTCCTCATCGCCCTCATCATCTTCCAGGACGGCTTCGGAGGCGAAGGCTCGCGCATGGTGCTCATGGAAGTCCGGCCTGATGAAAACCAGAATGCCGCCTTCATTCACCAGGAACAGTTTTCGCGCACCGGTGTCATGACCTCCCCGGGTTTCTCCGTCGATGCATCCGCCCTTATCGTTCCCGTCCCGCTTGACCAGTCGCGCTGGGCACGCTTCACCGACTCCCACGACTCGCGGGGCACCTACGACATCCAGCCCGCCGATGGCAAACTGTTCGCCTCCGGAGACTGGTTCCAGAGCCGCTCCGAACAAGGCCAGCTCGTCACAGCCGTCATCCCCACCCGCGGCCGCATCGAGGCTTCCTCCGAATCCGGGAAACTCGTCTCCACCTTTGATTTTCCCATCAAGACCCTGATCTACCGCGATCCGTCCGGGGAATGGTTCCGCGCTGAAAACATCACCAAAGGCCGCGCCATCGCCCCGACCCGCGTCGATCCCACGATGATGCTCCCGTTTGTAAACGAACTCGCCAACAAATTCACAGCAAGGAACAAGACCTTCCTGAACAAAGCCAAAAGCCGCAACGACCACTTCATCGCGGTCACATCGGAAGCACCCGGAATCGCAACACACGACGGAATCGATTGGAAGACCACGACGGTCATCATCGGGCCGATCGCCAGATAAACTCTAAATTCTAAACTTTAAACCTCAAGGAAGAGCCTTATGGACAACGATTTTCGAAACGACAAACCCTATGATCTCGAAGAAAGAACCTATGCCTTCGCTCTCGAAGTGCGAATGTTTCTGCAGAACGTGACATGGGATCCCGTCTCGTGGACGGACGTAAAGCAGTTGCTCCGTTCTTCGGGATCGGTCGCTGCGAACTACATCGAATCCATTGAAGCGATCAGCAATCCCGATAGCATCTACCGCCTGCGAATCACGAAAAAGGAAGCCCGGGAATCCGGCCTCTGGCTTCGCCTTCTAAACGACTGCAACCCGTTAGGGGAGGAACATCATCAGGGACTGAACGATCTTCTACGGGAAACCGACGAACTCGTGAGAATCTTCGCGGCCATCATCCGCAAAAAGTCCGCCAACGGGCCTCTTCCTTGAGGTTTAGAGTTTAAAATTTAAAGTTTCATGAGCGAAAGCGCGATCACCGTCCATAACCTCTACCGCTTCTTCGGCCGCTCCAGGCGGTCAACGGCATTTCCTTTGAAATCCCACACGGCTCGGTCTGCGGATTCGTCGGGGCCAATGGCGCGGGGAAAACCACGGCGATGCGCATCCTTGCCAGCCTCGACTATCCGACCATGGGGCATGCCGAGATTTGTGGGATCAATGTCGTCCATCACCCGGCGGAGGTGCGGCGGCTGATCGGCTGGATGCCGGATCACTTCGGAAACTACGACAACATGACGGTGCTGGAGTATCTCGACTTCTATGCGCGTGCTCTGGGATACAAGGGAGCGGAACGCCGCCAGCGCATTGACGAGGTCATGGATTTCACGGATCTGATTCCGCTCGCCGACCGCTTTTCCAACAAACTTTCAAAAGGGATGACCCAGCGGCTCTGCCTGGGCCGCTCGCTTCTTCACGATCCACAGGTTCTCATCATGGACGAGCCGGCCGCCGGTTTGGATCCGAAGGCGCGGGTGGAGCTGAAACACCTGATCCGGGTTCTGGCCAAGGAGGGGAAAACCATTTTCATCTCCTCGCACATTCTCTCCGAGCTTGGCGAGATGTGCGATTCCCTCCTTTTCATCAACAACGGGCGCATCGTCCACCACGGCGATTCCGAATCACTGAAACGCTCGTCCGACTCGCTCGGCGGAGTTCTCTATGACGTCCAGCTCGACGGCGATCCGCAGGCGCTCTCCGACTGGGCCATCCTCCAGCCGAACATCGAATTCCTCGAATCACGTAAAACGGGTGGGCGTATCCGTATCGACACGGAGGATCCCACCAAAGCCGCCGACGTCCTCTCCCGCATGATACGCGACAACCTCCGCGTCATCGACTTCCACCGCGAGCAGCGCAACCTCGAAGACGCCTTCATCGACATCCTCGCGAACCTCGAAAAGGGCAGTAATTTCAAGCCCGTCCCGCCACCCCTGCCCCAGCCACTGATCCCGGCGGATCCACCCTACGACCCATAGCACCGGTCTTCCTTCGGGTTTAAAATTCAGAGTTTAAAGTTTTTATGCACCTCAGCGACTTTCCAGACCGCCTCTCCCCCATGCTTGTCAAAGAGCTGCGGCAGGGATTGCGGACGAAATCCTTCATCGCCGTTTTCCTGACACTCCAGGCTCTCCTCGGCATCATTCTTCTCACCGCCAGCGCGGCGGCCACTTCGGATCACGCGGGCAGCTCGATCTCGAACATCATTTTCGTTTTTTTCTCCATTGCCGTTCTCATCATCCAGCCGCTGCGGGGCATCGGGGCTTTGTCCTCGGAGGTGAAGGGAAACACGATAGACATGATGGTTCTCACGCGTCTCTCCGCGTGGCGCATCGTTACCGGGAAATGGTTCGCCATCATCTCCCAGTCCGCGCTGATCATGGTGACAGTCATCCCCTACCTCATCCTCCGCTACTTCTTCGGCGGGATGAATCTTCTCGGGGAGATCGTTTTGCTTGGAATGATCTTCTTCAGCTCCGCGGCGCTCACCGCCGTCACCGTCGGGCTGTCCGCCTCCAATTCGGTGATTCTCCGTTCGGTCCTGCCTATCGTCGGCCTTCCGATCGGTGCCTACATCCTGCTGATGTTCCTCACCTTCGGCGGCGGTGTGGAAGATCTGGTGGCATTCTGTGCGCTGGAGAGCAAAGAGTCATGGATAGGTCTTCCCATGTTTCTGGCCACCGCCACCTATCTGGGTTTCTTCTTTCTGTCCACAGGCACCTCGCTGATCGCCACCTACGCGGAAAACCATTCCACACTGCGGCGGCTGATCGCACTGGGCGTGGCCTTGGTGGCGGCGTTTCTATGCAGCCTTTCCTTTACGGATTATCAGGTGATTCCATTCGTGTTCGCGTTCATCCTGGCCCCGGTCTTTGCCATTTCCCTGACGGAATTCGCGCCCCTGGTCTCGCCCGTTTACCGGAGATTTTCCAAGCTGGGATTTCTGGGAAAAACGGCGGGCTTCTTCCTGTTTCCCGGCTGGCCGTCCGGTGTGTTCTTCTGCGCTTTCATCACACTGGTCGCCGTGATCCCTTTCATGCTGAACCCCGGCAGCACCTATAACGAGGATTACATCATCTCCAGTCTCGCCTGCCTGGGCACTCTCCTGTTTCCCGCGGTTCTCGTGAATCTCCTGCGGATGAAGGGCCGCTACGGGTCTCCAACTACGTCCTCTTCGGCATCGCCTCCTGCATCCTTTCCATCGTCCTGGCAGGGATCGCCGAATCGATGTCGAGCCGGGATTTTCTCTGGCTCTTCGTATGGATACCGCCCGTCATCCTAACAATGCAGACAAACAGTTCGTTCAGCGACGACATGCTGATCATCGCGGCAGTGGTGATCGACGTGGCATTCTTCGCACTGCTGCTGATCCTCGCACAGTATCACTACTCGGCTTCCGTAAAAGGAATCAGGGACTCGCTTTCAGCGGAGAAAACACCCGACGCCGCCGGGTAGGTAAAGGTCGTTTCGTGGACTGTCGGAGCCTTCTCACCCGGCGATCACACCGTTCATTCGGATGTCGTGCTCTTCGGTGTCGATTTTATCCACGAGCTGGAAGCCGAAACAGACGCCAAGTTTCACCGCGTTCGGTCGGGCTTTTGCAAGGATGCGGTCATAGAAGCCGCGCCCCCTTCCGATCCTGGCGCCCGAGTGGTCGAAGCCGAGACCGGGGCAGAGAAAGAGATCGATCTCCGAGGTCTCGAACGGCTTGAGGCGTTTTCGTGGCTCCAGGATTCCGAACGCGCCGGTTACGAGATCCTTGGAAAGGCTTTTCACCTGGTAAAAGACCAGGTCGTTTTCCACGACTTTTGGGAAAACCCATGCTCTTTCCTCATCCTCCAGAAGAGAACGCAGATCGACCTCGCCCGGCAAGGCGGAGTAGATGGCGACCACGCTTATGCCCGGGCGCTCCGCGAGATACGCCCTGACCTCGCTGACGACGACGGAGGAGTCGCCCTTCCCAAACTCGATGCGTCGGCGCAAGTCCTGGCGAAGGCTGCGCTTGCGATGCGCCTTCGTGGTATGTTCCGCGAGATACTCTGCGAGGAGGTCGTCGGGATTTGTCACTTGCCAGTCTCCATTCCTTTCCCATCCTTCTAACGTGACGATGAAATTTTGGCAATTCACTATCCTTGCGGTTTTCGCACTAGCTCCACTGCGTGCCGAGGAGAAGCCGAAGTTCAGTTGGGAGCGGTTGGAGATCGCGAAGAGCATTTTCTCGCAGGACGTTGTGATGCTGGATTCCGAGCGGGACGAGTATGCCTCCAATCTCGCCGCGTATGCCGCGAACAGGATTTCCGAAAGCGGAGCCTCGCTGGCATCCGTCTCCCACGGGCGGAAGGCGCTGGCTCTGGCGATGCACCTTTCTCCGCGAAACAAACAAGCTCTCGTCACCCAGTTCCAGCTTGCGAAAGGGATCGTCCCCGGGAAGACGGAGAGCGACTACAGCCCGCAGGTTTTCGCACGGCTCCTCCTCACCCGCGGCCAGCTTCTTCTGCAGCAACCGGAGGGTGAAAACACGGCTCTCGCACACTACATGATCCAGCTCGCGGCGGAGATCGATCCACGGAACGACGATGCTGTGTATGCGAGCGAACTGATACGTCTGGATACGGGCGGAGCGGATTGGGAAAGGCTGGAAAAGCCCGAACCCACCACTCCCTGAGTAGAAACGCTAGAATTTCCTGAGAGTCGTATCGCGAAGGAAACGGTCTTCCGATTCCGGGTAGTCGAGCGTGTAGTGAAGGCCGCGCGATTCCCTGCGGCGTAGCGCGCATTCCACAATGAGGCCTGCCACGGCGACAAGATTCCGCAGCTCAAGAATGTCCGCGTTGACCCGGTGACCCCAGTAAAACTCGCGGACTTCCTTCTTCAAATTCCGCAGTCGGGCGGCGGCGCGGCGGAGGCGGTTGTCAGGTACCGGACGATGGAAACGTAGTCCCACATCAGGCGACGGATCTCGTCCCAGTTGTGGTAGATGACGACCAGTTCGTCCGGCTCCGCGACATCGCCGTGATGCCACTCGGGGATGGCCGGCGCGTCCATGACGGGCTTGTCGGGAGGATAGAGACGCATCATTTCCTCGAGTGCCAGGCGACCTACCACATTACCCTCTAACAGGGAGTTCGACGCCAGACGATTCGCCCCGTGCAGGCCGGTGCAACCCACCTCGCCGACGGCGTAAAGTCCGCGGACGGTGGTCTTCCCGGTGACGTCCGTTTTCAGACCGCCGCACATGTAGTGCGCCGCCGGAACGACGGGAATCGGAGTCTTTTCACAATCCACTCCGAACTTCAGGAGGGTTTCGTAGATGTATGGAAAATGCTCCTTCATGAAGCCTTTGGGCTTGTGGGTCACATCCAGATACACGCATGCCGCGCCGGTCTTTTTGATCTCCCTGTCAATCGCGCGCGCGACGATATCGCGGGGAGCAAGCGAGCCGCGGGGATCGATCAATTTGGTGAAATCCTCGCCCTTGCCGTTTCTCAGAATCCCTCCTTCACCACGCACCGCTTCACTGACAAGGAATGATCGCGCTTCCGGCCCCGTTGCCGCCGGGTTGTAGAAACAGGTCGGGTGGAACTGAATGAACTCCATGTTCGCCATGGTCGCACCAGCCCGCCATCCGAGGGCGACTCCGTCTCCGGTGGCAGAGTCCGGATTGGTCGTGTAGAGATAGACTTTCCCGCAACCGCCGGCGGCGAGAACGACCCGGTCCGAGCGGAAAACAGTCACTTCTCCGGTCTCGCGATCCAGCACGTATGCCCCGAGCACTCTGTCGTTCGAGACAATATCCAGCCGGGCCGAGGTTATGAGATCGATAACGAAATGGTCTTCTAGCAGAGTGATGTTCGGCTCGTTTCGTGCCGCCTGAAGCATCGCCCTGGCAACCTCCCGACCGGTGGTATCCTTCGCGTGAAGAATCCGCCTGTGGGTATGCCCGCCCTCTTTCCCGAGCATGAAACGGTCGCCCTCCTTGTCGAATTCCACCCCGTATCCGATGAGATCCTCGATGGCATCGTCCCCTTCCTCGACGATGCGGCGCACCACTTCCTCGTCGCAGAGCCCGGCTCCGGCATCCAGCGTATCGGTCACGTGGCTTGCCACGGTGTCCCCTTCCGCCCGCAGATCCTGCGGCAGGACGGAAGCGATGCCGCCCTGCGCCCAGGCGGTATTCGATTCCTCGGCCTTTCCTTTGGTGAGAACCACCACCGTCCCGTGCTTCGCCGCACGCAGGGCGAACGACAGGCCGGCAATGCCCGCCCCAACTACCAAGAAATCCGAAGTCATGTGACCGGCAGCATGAATCACGCGGCGTTCTGGAAAAGCCGAATTATTTTTCATCCGGTGATCCGCATGGCTATCCCCTCCACCGATAGTTCGGTCTCGCCTTCCGCAGCCCGCTTGAGAAACCCGAGTCCGGCATCTCCTGAAACGCTGGTAACCTCTCCACAAACTTTTCCGGCAGGATTCAGGATTTCACCGAGCGCGCCTTCACCATCAAATTTGAGCCTCACCAGGCGGCGGTTCACCTTTCCGGCGCTTTTGATGCGGGAAATCACCTCCTGCCCGATGTAGCAGCCCTTGTTGTAGGAGATATCCGTCGCATCCAGACCCGCCTCCGGCGGCAGCATCCCTTCGGTCAGTTCCGCTCCCCATTTGGGGATCCCCCTTTCAATCCGCTCCGCCTCATCGATTGCCACACCGCCGAACTCCTCTACTGAAATTTCCCCACTCCTGTCCTTCACTTCCACATCGTCGGCGATGAGGTACCGGGTCAGTCTGGCTTCGAGCCCGGCAGTCATCCCCGCCCTACAAAAAACCAGGACGGCATCGGCTTTCCCCTCAGTCAGCCATACCCGGAACTGGAGTTTTCCTTTTGCGTCCGTCACGCAACTTGGCAGGAGCAGCCCGCCTCCGACCACCTTCCGAACGTCCTGGGTGACCTGTCCGTTCAGAAATCGAACCGCATCCGGCCCGGAAAATTCCAGCACTCCCGGATTCGCACCAAGATCCACATAAGCCAAGTCTTCCAATTGAGATCTGAAGTTTAAAATTTAAAGTTTCTCCTCGTAAGCCTTGGTGAGGGCGGAGAAGTCGAGGTCGGCGCAACCTTGATCGCACATCTCCCCCATTCTGGCGGAAACTGCGGATATCGCGGGAAGATGGACACCGGCGGACTCCGCCAGGGCGAGAGCGTAACGGCTGTCTTTCCACATGTTCGCCATCGTGAAATGCGGTTCGAAATCACCGGAGAGCATGCCGGGATATTTCATCGCCATCAGCGGGGACCCGGAGCCGTTTTTGATGGCAGCTTCGGTGAAAACCTCCGGTTTTACGCCGTGCCTTTCGGCGATAGCAAGAGCCTCGCTCATCGCCTGGACGGTGCATGCGGAGATCAGATTGGTTCCGAGTTTGGTGACGGTGGCCGCTCCCACCTCGCCGCAATGGATGCTGCCCTTCGAGCTGACCGCGAGATAGTCGGATACCTCCTCTAACAGTTTCTCATCACCTCCGGTATAATAAAGCAACTGTCCGGCTGCGGAGGCGTCCTTGCTGCCGGTGAAGGGCACATCCAGAAAATCACATCCTTTGGCAGCGCATTGTTCCCCAAGCCAGATCGTGGTCGGAAGATCGATGGTCGAGTGGTTCATCACAATCATCCCCGGCTTCAGCCCGGCTTTTGCCCTTGCGAAAACCTCCCTCACCATGGGGACGTCTTTCAGATACAGCGAAACGAGATCCGCGCCCTCGACGGCGTCTTCCGGCGAATCACTCTCGCCATCCAAGCCGCGCTTTGTCCGGCTCCAGCAGGAGACCGGATAACCCGCCCGCACCAACAGCTCCCGCACCCGTGATCCCACGATGCCCAGTCCCAATACCGCTACTTTCTTCAATGTCTGATATCCTGGTTAAACGTTTCTCACTCCTGGCGCTGGAGAGCCAGGGTGACAAGTTTCGCAGCCTGTTCCTTGATCTCCTTCACTTTTTCCGGCGTGGGTTCCGAATCTTTCGGAATCACCATTTCATTGCGGAGGCCTGAGAGCACATCGCGCATCTCCAGATAGTTGGGACGCTCGGAAATTCTTGGCTCAAGACCGGCAACGCTCTCGGTGTAATAATCGGCAATGTCCTCGCGCATGACCTTCGTGGCACGCTCCGGGGAAAACTGCTTGTCCACGGCTACGGTCGCCACTTCCAACGCGCGTATCCAGCCGCCCAAGGAAATCAGATGCGCGAGATCGGCATCGCGGAGTGTCACCAGCTCGATTTCCACGTCCCTTTGGGTCGCCGCGAGCTCCTTTTTCAACTGCTCCACATCCTGTTTCTTCGCGCTCTCCAGTAGGCTGGCGGCGTGACGGTTGACCCTGTCCCCGGCTCCAAGGGCTTTTCCATAACGGGTCAGATCCGTGGCCATCGTCTCCACCTTGTCCATCTGTCCGGCTTGCACGATCAGGAATCCGTCGGCGATGAGGAAGCCCAGTTCGATCGCAAGATCCGCCCGGTCCAGCGGCATGCGCTCGCCCAGCTCCCGCTCCGTTTCCATCAACGGAAGCGGCATCAGGAACTGTAAAGTATCGAAAAGCTTGGAGATGGACGGCGCGGTGAATTCGTTCACCCCCAGCTCCGTCCGCACATGCTCGTCATCCAAAAGATCCTCGGGGATGTTCGAGCGGAGGTTTCCCTCCTGGGCAAAAACCACACCCGACAACAACCCGCTGAATGCCAAAACCGTCCGAATTTTCATGGAGTGAAACTGCCACCCGCTTCCCTCCGCCGCAACCGCGAAATCAGGGTTCCTTTTTCGAAATCCTGACCCGCGCGAACAACTTTTCAGGCCGGGACACGAACTCGAACACGATCCGCTCCGTCTCACCATCGATCTCCTCGCGGGAAAGCATTCGGACATCCACTCCGGGCACTGCGGGGTCAAAGCCATCCAGAGTTTCCGAGGTCTGGATCTCATACGCCACATCCGCCGGCAGGCTGGACACAACCAGTTCCATCCGGGGTTCTCCTTGCTCCAGCCGAAACTCGGGAAACCGCCGTGAACCGGCGTCGTCGGGCAGGCTTCCGAAAAAATACTCTTCCAGATTCGTCGCTCCGTCTCCGTCCGCGTCGTCGTTTTCCCCGGTCAGGGTTTCTTCCTCCCCGAAGACCCGCTCAGCCCAAGTCGCGTAGGACTCGTTTGGAAAAGGAATGTCAACCACCTCCCAGCCAATGTCCTTCATCATGGTTAGTGTCAGATCCAGACCGCGGTCGAGGTCGTTGTTGATGTTCGGTTCCATCAGCAGGTTCGGGGAAGCCGCCCTGCTCCAGTGCGAGACCGAAGAGCCGTCCTCCGCCGGATTCGGAGCGAAAAGATTCACTTTCCCGGAGGTGCTCCCGGTTCGCGCGCCCTGTCTCTGGGAGATTTCCAGCCTCACTCCCGGAGAAGCCGCCTCCAGAGCGTCACCGTCCTCCTTGCTGATGAAAAACACGGGCACGGTGATATCGACCAGCTCGTCGTCCACGATTCCGTCCCCGCCTGCGGACACAAGTCCGCCGACCACGTTGTTTGCGATGACCACCGCGACAGCTCCGGCCTCCTGTGCGCGGAAAACCTTGTCATCGAAGTTGCACGATCCGCGCCGGACGAATGCGATCTTTCCCGCCACCTCGGCCGTGTTCACGATGGTCTGACATGCAAGGGTGGAGGTCGCGCCACTGCCATCGTCCGTGATCACCAGCGGCCCGGAGATGCCCTTTGCGGGAATGCGCACTCCGATGCTCGAATCCGCGTATGGTATTTCCGGAAGGAGCGTCAGGTCGGGAAGAACCGCGTTCACAATGAAGCCGGTTTCCCCTGAAATCAAATCAAGCACCTCGTTCGCCCCGGCGTTCGTGAAGGAGCCGTCCCATACGAGATTGGTTCCGGAAACGGCGGAGGCGACCCGCTGCGATGGAGTTAGCGAAGGCCACGTGGTGTTTCTGGCGAGATCAAAGATCAGCGTTGTGAACACATCCGGCAGGCCACTTGTGTAAGCGCCGGTCGTTTCATTCACGAGACTGATGAATCCCAGGCCGTGCCCTACCTCATGGAGCATGGTATCGATGAAATTACTCCCGGGGATACCCGAGTCCTGATTGAAGCCCAGGTAGAAATTCGCATCCGAACTCACGGTCACGCTGATATCGTTCCGGAACGGCTGAAGGTCGCGCCCGGCAATGCTGTTAGCCAAGGCCACCGCGTAGAGCGTATTGGTTTGTGGAGCGTTCGTGAAATTCAACTCGACATCGATTGGTGCCGCCGCCGCAAGGGTCGAGGCTCCGAGCGGATCGAACCTCACTTCCACGCGGATGGGAACCGCACTCACAAGGTAACGCCCCCAAATCTCGCCTACCCGGTCGAGGGCGGCCAGCCGCTGGGCGCCGACGGTCGTCCCAGGGTTGCCACCCACCGGAATCGCCGGGGTGGGATCGTTCAAGCCCTCTCCGGCACCATCGAGATTCACGAAAATGAACTCCGCGCCATCAGCCGCAGAACATGATATGAGAAGAGCGGCTGCCAAGACCGCCTCCCGGCTATTCATCCGGCACCTCCTCCGGGAAATGACTGCCGCAAACCTGTATCATGGATCCGTCCTCCGCCTCGACCAGCCTCGTCACATGATGGAAACGACCTTTCAGATCGATCGACTGGTGGCCGTCCGGCATCGTTACGATCTCCAGTCCCTCATCGTCCCTTCTGAGCATTTCACGGAGCCGTGTCCCGTGCTTCTTTCCTCTCGGTCTTCGCCGCATCCGCCTTCCCTGTCCCGATGGCTTTCCGGCTATCTTTTAAAAGCGCACTGCCTTCCTCCGATCCGCCTTTTCCCGAAACCATTCCTGCCTCCCGATTTTCTATTTTCCTCTTTTCCAAATTTGAACCCGATCCCGTAGCCACTCCTCTCTCAGAACCTGTTTAAAGTTATTTAAGATTGGTGTAGTATCGCCGTGATGAGCGATTCCACCAAACCAGAAGTTCTCTATCCGAGCGATCTCACCCGCAAGCAGTTTGAAGTTATAGAACCCCTTCTGCGGTCTGCCCGCAAGAAGACCGCGCCCCGTCATCCGGACTTGCGCCAGGTGTTCAACGGCGTGCTTTACCTGCTCAAAGAAGGATGTCGCTGGAGATCGATTCCCCATGATTATCCCGACTGGGAGCTCTGCTATTACTACCACGGCATCTGGAGGGATCATGTGGACGAAGAAAGCGGCCTGCCCCTTCTGGAGCTGGTCTTAAAAAAAAATTGGTTTCCGACCAGCGCACCGAGGACGGGCGAGAGGAGGACACGAGCTTCCTCATCGTTGATGCCCAGAGCGTCAAAAACACCGACCCCGCCGAATTGAAAGGCTACGACGCGGGCAAGAAGGTATCCGGGATCAAGAGGCATCTAGCCGTTGACAGCCAAGGGCTTCCGCATCTGCTCTCGGTGACGACAGCCAACATCAGCGACAAAGCCGGAGCCAAGGAACTACTTGAATCGCGCAAAGCGGATTTCCAGAAGGTCAGCAACGTGCTGGTGGACGGAGGCTACAACGGGCAACCCTTCGCGGACTTCGTGAGAGCGACACTGGATGCAGGGGTGGAGGTGGCAAAGCGCAATGAACTCCATACCTTCGCGGTCATTCCGAAGCGCTGGGTGGTGGAAAGAAGCATCTCGTGGCTGGAAAAATGCCGCAGGCTATGGAAAAATTGTGAACGCAAGCTCTCGACCTCCCTCTCAATGATACGGCTCGCCTTCATCTCACTCCTCCTCAGAAGACTTTAAACAGGTTCTCAGAACGCGGCAGAAAGGAAAACACGGATATCATAACGGCGAGCATCGCAAAAGTGAGCAAAAGGGTCTTCCCGTTCATGGTTCACACTGATCGCCGCATTCACCCGTACCGCAACAAAAACCACCCTTCCCGTCCGCCTTGACCCTCCCGGCCGATTCCCCTATGGACACGGCCAACACGTTTCCACCATGTCCACGACCATCATCTATACCAAAACCGACGAAGCCCCGGCCCTCGCAACCTATTCCCTTCTCCCCATCGTCCAGGCTTTCTCGAAACACGCGGACATCGACGTGGAAACCCGCGATATCTCCCTTGCCGGGCGCATCGTTTCCCAGTTCCCGGATCGCCTTCCCGGGGACAAACGGATCGCCGACCACCTGGCCGAACTCGGGGAGATGACCCTTCTTCCGGACGCGAACATCATCAAGCTTCCGAACATTTCCGCCTCCGTCCCCCAGCTCAAGGCCGCCATCGCCGAGCTTCAGGGCAAGGGCTACCCCATCCCTGACTTTCCTGAAAATCCGTCCACTCCCGAGGAGAAGGACACCCGCGCACGATACGCCAAGGTAATGGGATCCGCCGTCAACCCCGTCCTCCGCGAGGGCAACTCCGACCGTCGCGCCCCGAAAGCCATCAAGGAATACGCGAAAAAGCATCCGCATTCCATGGGTGACTGGTCGAAGGACTCGAAGACCAACGTCGGCACCATGGCCGGGCTTGGCGACTTTTTCTCCAATGAAAAATCCGTGACGGTATCCGCTGCCACGGACGCGAAGATCGAACTCGTAGCCAAGGACGGCACGACCACCGTCCTCAAGGAATCCACCCCGTTGCTCGCCGACGAGATCCTCGACGGAACCTTCATGAGCAAGGACGCCCTCACCACCTTCCTCGATTCCCAGATCGCCGAGGCGAAACTCGCCGGAGTTCTCTTCTCCCTGCACATGAAGGCGACCATGATGAAAGTGAGCGACCCCATCATCTTCGGCCACGCGGTCAAAGTGTTTTTCAAGGATGTGATCGCCCTGCACGCGGATGTGCTTGAACCGTTGAACATCGATTACAAAAACGGCTTCGGAGATCTCCTTTCAAAAATCCAGACCCTCCCCGCCGATAAAAAAGCCGCCATCGAAGCGGACATCGAGAAGGTTTACAAAAACCAGCCGGATCTCGCGATGGTCAACAGTGACAAAGGTATCACCAACCTCCACGTTCCTTCCGACGTGATCATCGACGCGTCCATGCCCGCGATGATCCGCACCTCCGGCCAGATGTGGAACGCCGAAGGAAAACAGCAGGACACCCTCGCGGTAATTCCGGATTCCTCCTATGCGGGGGTTTACCAGACCACCATCGATTTCTGCCGTGAGAACGGCGCGCTGGATCCGACTACCATGGGTTCCGTTCCGAACGTCGGACTTATGGCGAAAGCCGCCGAGGAATACGGCTCCCACAACAAGACCTTTCAAATCCCCGCAGACGGCACGGTCAGGGTCACCGACTCCGCCGGAAACGTCCTCCTTGAACACGAAGTCAGCGAAGGAGATATCTGGCGCGCCTGCCAGACCAAGGACGCCTCAGTCCGCGATTGGGTGAAGCTAGCCGTCAACCGCGCCCGCGCCTCCGAAACCCCAGCCATCTTCTGGCTCGATGAAGCCCGCGCCCACGATGCGGAGATCATTTCAAAAGTAAAAACCTACCTGGCCGATCACGACACCACCGGCCTCGATATCTCCATCCTTCCTCCCGCCGAGGCCTGCCGGAAAACCCTCGAGCGAATCGTCGAAGGCAAGGACACCATCTCCGTCACCGGAAACGTCCTCCGCGATTACCTCACCGACCTCTTCCCCATCCTCGAAGTCGGCACCTCCGCGAAAATGCTCTCCATCGTCCCCCTCATGAACGGGGGCGGACTTTTCGAAACAGGAGCAGGCGGATCCGCCCCGAAGCACGTCCAACAATTTGAACAGGAAAACTACCTCCGCTGGGATTCGCTTGGCGAATTCTTTGCCCTCGCGGCATCTTTCGAGCATCTTGCTGCCACTCAGAATAACGCGAAAGCAAAGATCCTGGCCGACACTCTCGACGCAGCCACCGGCCAGTTTCTCGAACACGACCGCTCCCCGGGTCGCAAGCTCGGCACCATCGATAACCGCGGCTCCCACTTCTATCTGGCGCTTTACTGGGCGCACCAGCTTGCCAACCAGACGGAGGATCTAGAACTCCAGGCGGTGTTCGCCCCGATTTCCGAACAACTCGTCGCGAAGGAATCCGAAATCGTCGAAGAGCTACTGGCCGTTCAGGGCAGCCCCGTCGATATCGGCGGCTACTACCTTCCGGACGACGCCAAGGCCTACGCCGCTCTCCGCCCCAGCAAAACGCTGAATGCCATCCTGGCAAAACTGTGAGCGACTCTCCGTTTTTTCCAGGACGCCGTGATAAGGCACCCGTTCCCCCGCAGTATGGATAGCCTATGATGCAATCCATGAAGCGGGCGTCCTTCTGGCTCGCCGGAGCCGGAACCGAAACCCTTGAGCGCTGCCCGAACTGGGAACAACGGAAATACGTGGCTTTCGGCGCGACGGTGCTCGTGCCCTGCGCTTTCGCCTTTATCGCCTGCGCCTACGCCCTCTCCACCATCACGGACAAGCCGGGCGTGATCTATCCGGTCGCCGCCGTCTGGTCGTTCATCATCCTCACCATCGACCGCGCGCTCCTTGCCGGATACCGCCCCTACCTGTCAATTTTCAGAAAAATGGCGCAGTTTTCCCTCCGCCTCGTCGTTGCCATCCTGATGGGCATCACGATCGCCCACCCCCTTGTCCTGCTGCTCTTCCGGGACACCGTCTCATCCGTGATCGAGACCGACCGTGCCGCTGAGATAGAGGTGGTTCGGGCGGGATTCGATGGCGAAAAGGAAAAGGTTCGCAGCCGCATCGCCACACTTGAGGAGTCGCTCGCCGAGCAGCGGCTGCGCTGGAACGAGTCTTTCCAAGCCAAATTCATCCTTCAGGAAAACGAGGACGCCGGCGCGGCGATTCCGGGTCTGTCCGCCGCGCAACAGCAGGAACTCAAAGCCGCCACCGAGGAAGCGACCGCTCCCTACCGCGCCCGTCTCGAAGTCCTCCAGACCCAGGCCGACGAGCTGACCCCGCAATACACGAAGCTCCAGACGGAGCTTTCCTTCTGGCAATCCGAGTTTGAGAAAGAACTCAACGGACAGCGTTCCGGCCTCGTGGGCGAGGGGCCACGCGCCCGCTCCATCCGCTCCGACCAGCTCGAACCCCGCCGCGAGGAAACCAAGCGCCTCGGCGGGCTACTGGAACATCTCAGTGCGGAAAAATCCACTCTCCAGACACAGGTGCGCCAGGCGGAGGCTTCGGCGATAGCTCTTTTCGAAGCGAAGCTCGCGGAGATCGCCCTTGCGAACAAGGCCGAGGCGGAGCGGGTCTCCGCGCTCAAGCAGAAGGTGGAAAGCGATCAGGCAGACCAGTTCGTCACCCAGCAGAACGCCCTCCGGGAAACGATCAAGCAACAGATCGACGCCCGCCTCGGCGAGATGGAGCGCACCCAGGAGGAACTCGCTGCGGTCGGCACCGAGGAGGCCGAACGGCTCGCCGCCATGCGCGCCGAACCGCGCCGCGACATCCTCACCCAGACACTCGCTCTCCACCGGCTTTTCGGCGAAGGCAACGAGGGCGGAAAATTCGCCTTTTACACCTACATCGTCCTGACCCTGCTGTTCATGCTGGTGGACACCATCCCGCTCATCGTCAAATTTTTCACCAAGCCCGGCCCGTATGACACCCTCGTGGACAGGGACGAGATCACGTTCGATTCCGAGCACCATGCTTTCCGCCAAAGCAGATCCCGTTACATTGAACAACTCACCGCCGGAAACCTGACCGCCCTCACCCGGAACCCGAATCTCGAACACGCCCTTGTGGACGGGGTCGAGCACACCCGCGCAGCCCGCCAATTTCTCGATTCCCTCGTCGAGATGGAACGATCATTCGCCGAGAAAATGCGCTCCGAGGAGGAAGGCATCGCCCATGCCGACAGCGACAAGCGCGACGCCATCGCCGCCATCAAAAAACGCTTCTACGACGATCTCCACCGCCGCATGGAACTGTTTTTCACCGAGCCTCACAAAGCCCAGGCCTGACTCCCGGGTCGGAAAAACTCCGGACAGCCCGCCTTGCCTTCCCGCCTCTCCACTGCGATGTTCGCCCCCAACAAAACCTCTTCCTTGAGGTTTAAAGTTTAGAATTTAAAGTTTCATGTTACTTCACTTCTACAAAATGAACGGCGCGGGAAATGACTTCATCGTCATCGACAACCGCGAACTCGAATATTCCCTCGACGGGGACACCATCGCCGCCCTTTGCGATCGCCATCGCGGCATCGGAGCCGACGGCCTGCTGGCCGTCGAGCCGGCCGAAAAAGGCGCGGATTACAAGTTCCGCTATTACAATGCCGACGGAGGCGAAGCGGAAATGTGCGGCAACGGCGCCCGCTGCTTCGGCTTTTTCACCGCCCACCTCTCGGAAGAAGAGGAAGTCCCCTCCTCCGTTTCCTTCGAAACGATCGCGGGCACGCTCACCGCGGAACTCGTCAACGAGGACGTCCGCATCGCCATGTCCGAACCAAAGGATCTGGAACTCAAGTGTGGCGCGCGCATCGAGAATTTTCACGACGACATCCACTCCCTCAATACCGGCGTCCCCCACAACGTCAGCTTCGTGGAGGATTTGGAAAACCTCGATATCGTTACCCATGGCCGCGCCATCCGGAACCACCCCCAGTTTGCCCCGAACGGCACTAACGCGAACTTCGCCCAGGTTTTGGCTCCAGACCACATTGCCATCCGCACCTATGAGCGCGGGGTGGAAGGTGAAACGCTTGCCTGCGGCACCGGGATGGTCGCCAGTGCCCTCGTCCACCATCTCCTCACTGGCGCGGAAAGTCCCGTCAAGGTGGATGTCGCGGGTGGCGACACCCTGTTGATCGGATTTGAGAAAACCGGCGAAACCACATTTTCCAACGTCACCCTCACCGGCCCCGCCGACTTCGTGTTCGAAGGTGAAATTGAGATTTAACGTAGCTGCTCCGTCTCGGAGCAGGCCGTGATCGCCACGTCTCGGGGCGAGTCCCTTTGCCAAAAAAGAAAAATGGACTATCTTCCCAAACAGGTTCTCTCACCATCATGAAACATCTTTTCGGAAAAATCTCTCTCTCCATTTTCGCAGCCACCTTGACTGCTTGCAGTGAACCAACCCCGGAGCAAGCCAAGCTAAAGAAGGAACTCACCCCGCTGCAATACAAGGTGACAATGGAGGACGGCACCGAGCCTCCCTTCAACAACAAATACTGGGACAATAAAAAAGAGGGCATTTACGTCGCCATCGTCGGCGGGGAGCCTCTCTTCAGCTCCAAGGACAAATTCGAATCCGGCACCGGTTGGCCCAGCTTTACCAAACCTATCGAGGAAGGTGCCGTGAAAGTCGGAACCGATACCTCCCACGGGATGACCCGCGATGAAGTCCGCTCCGTCAAGGTCGATACCCACCTCGGCCATGTCTTCGACGACGGCCCGGAGCCAACCGGCAAGCGCTATTGCATGAACTCCGCCGCCATGAAATTCATCCCTTTCGATAAGCTGGAGGAAGAAGGATACGGAAAATATCTCCCTCTTTTCAAACGGGAGTGATCCCAGACCTGCGCGCCGACAGCAGCATGGGTAGCTAAGGGAACAGGTCGCAACGGGTCGGGCGATGAAGACAGGAATACCCTTCCCGCGGTGCACGCGCGTAGCTGGTTGAAAATGCGATTGTCAGGCGGATGGATAGCGGGTAGTCTGCTTACCTTAACGTAAGTAAATTATGCATTTGCGAAAAAATCACCATTTCAGCGCACCTGTCATTGCTCTTCTTTCGTTGCTCCTCACCTTCCTCCCTTTCGGGAATCTCCACGCTGCCCCCAACGGCTGGGAGGTGGTCAAAATCGGCGGGCGCGATTACGTTTCGGTGGAAAGTATCAGGAAATTTTACAGCTTCACCAAACTGACACGCACGGGAAACTCCGTGGTTCTTGAGAACCCAAAGGTGGAAATGAAACTCAAGGTAGGGGGCAACGAATGCCTGATGAACAACGTCAAATTCGTTTTTTCCAATGCCGTGAGTTCTTCAGGGAACAAGGTTTACGTCTCCAGGATGGATCTTGCGAAGCTGATCGATCCGGTTCTTCGCCCGAACTTCATCCGCAAAGCCGGCGATTTCCGGACCGTCATTATCGACGCCGGCCATGGCGGAAAGGATCCGGGGGCGACCAATCCGCTGGGAACCGAATCCAGATACAACCTCGCACTGGCAAAACGGCTGAAAGGCCTTTTGGAGGCAAAGGGTTTCAAGGTGAAAATGATCCGCGAGTCAGATCGCTACTACTCTCTTCAGGAGAGGGTGAACATCGCCAACAGCGTTACGGAAAACGCGATTTTCCTAAGCCTTCATTTCAACTCCGGCGGCAGATCCGCCCGCGGGATTGAGACATTCACGCTTTCGCCCCCGGGCGTCTCCCACTACGGCACCGGACTCAAGGCAAGCGACGCCCAGGCGAAAACAGGAAACGAGCACGACTCCGCGAACATCGCTCTCGCCACCGCGCTTCACGGTTCCGTGCTCCGCCGCCTTGGGAACAACACCCTCGACCGTGGAATCAAACGCGCCCGCTTCAGCGTCCTTTCCGGTGTCAAACACCCGGCGGTTCTGTTCGAGGGAGGCTTCATGAGCCATCCCTACGAAGCCCGCTTGATTGCGAACGAATCCTTCCAGGCCGCCATTGCCGCGGGAATGGTCGATGCGATCGCGCGCTACCGTTTCGCCGTAGGGCGCAAACCAGCCGCTCCCAGGAAACGCTGATTCCAGCAGGCACCGAAGATAAAGGTCACGCTATCATTTCCTGCACGGTGAACTTCTTACTTTCGCTCGAAAGGCATTCCCCATCGTTTCATCTTTCTTGAAGTTTGGAATTAAAGATCCAAAGCTCTTCTCGTGCTCACACTCCTGAAGATCCGCAATCTCGCCCTCGTTGACGAACTCGCATGGGAACTGGGCTCAGGACTCACTTCCGTCACTGGTGAAACCGGAGCTGGGAAGTCCGTCATCGTCGGCGCTCTGAAAATGATCCTCGGAGAGCGCGCCGACAAAGGTCTGATCCGCACCGGAGAGGACACCTGCACCATCGAATCCGTCTTCGACCTTAAAGATGCCTCGGAAATCAACGCCATCCTCGAAGAAGGCGGTCTCGATCCCTGCGAAGACACTCAGATCATCATCCGACGATCCATCGGCACCACCGTGAACCGCCAGTTCATCAACGATTCCCCCGTCACCCTCACTCTCCTGAAAAAGGTCGGCGAGCAACTCGTGGATCTTCACGGCCCGCACGACCACCAGTCCCTCCTTTCCCAAGAGCGACAGCTCGCCATGCTCGATGCCTACTCCGGAAACGACGCCCTGCTAAACAACTACCGCACCGCATACCGCTCCTGGCGGGAAAAGTCCCAGGAACTTGAGGAAATCCAAAACGCCGAGAACGCCTCGGAGCAGGAACTCGAACTCCTCCGCTACCAGCTCGACGAAATCGATTCCGCCAATCTCACCCCGGACGATGGCGACGATCTACAGGAAAGATACCACCGCGCCTCGAACTCCACCCGCCTCGTAGAGCTGGCCGCCCAGGCAGTATCCGCCCTCTCCGATGACGACGGTATCCTCTCCCGCGTGTCCGATCTTCAGCGTCTCACCCGCGATCTTGAAAAATACGATCCTTCGATTTCCGAGCAACTCTCTTCGCTGGAGACCGCCTCCATTGAGCTCCAGGATCTTGAAGCCTCTCTAACAGATTACGCTGAAGAGCTGGATATCGACCCCTCTGAGGCAGCCTCCATCGAAGAGCGCGTCAACACCGTGGAATCCCTGAAACGCAAATACGGCCCGACCATCGGAGACATCGCCTCCCGTCAAAAAACCATCGCCGAGCGTCTCGACAACATCGACAACCGCTCCGAGAAAATCGAAGCCTTCACCGCCGCGCTGGCCGAGTCCCGCAAGGAACTCGAAGCTATCGCAAGGAAACTCACCGCCCAGCGGAAAAAGGCGGCTCCGAGACTCGCAAAGGAAATCGCCTCCCAGCTCAAGGAACTCGGCTTCAAGCAGTCCTCCTTCGAGGTCGATCTGACCCTTGTCAAAGACCCCACCCTACACGGACTGGAATCCTGCAACTTCCTCTTCGGCCCCAACCCGGGAGAGCCTCTGCACCCACTCCGCCAGATCGCATCCTCCGGGGAAATTTCCCGGGTCATGCTCGCCGTGAAATCCTCCCTCGCCGAGCAGGACGCCACCCCACTCATGGTTTTCGATGAAATCGACGCCAATGTTGGCGGGGAAATCGCACGGGCAGTCGGCAAGAAAATGGCGCTCCTCGGCCAGCTCCATCAGGTGATCGCCATCACTCACTTTCCGCAAGTCGCCGCCATCGCCGCCCACCATTTCGTGGTCGAGAAGGAAGTCTCCTCCGGCCGGACACGCTCCAAGCTCTACCCCGTTGAAGGCGAGAAACGCATCAGCGAACTCGTCCGCATGCTCGGTGGCGGAGGCAAACAAGCCCGCGACATGGCGGCCTCACTTCTGGAACCGTAGCAACCGCTCCACACAAAGAACGGCCACCCGAATGGATGGCCGCTCAATATTTTTCATTCGATTTGAATGAGAGTTTTGGCACCTACATTTCCGGCATGGCAACTCCGTCGATCCAGTGGATCACGCCGTTGGAAGCGACGATATCGGTTTTGATGACTTTCTGACCACCATAGGTGACGACGCCATCTTCGACGACGACTCCGACCTTATCCATTGCGGCTGTATCGGCGGCCATGGTTTTCACGTCGGCTGCCATGATTTTACCGGGAACGACGTGGAACTTGAGGATTTTCTGAAGCTTCTCTTTGTTTTCAGGCTTCAGGAGTTCATCGACCGTCCCTTTGGGGAGTTTTGCAAAAGCCTCGTTGGTCGGGGCGAAGACGGTGAACGGGCCTTCTCCTGAGAGGGTTTCCACCAGATCCGCGGCTTTGACCGCGGCCACGAGGGTCGTGAAGTTGTTCATACCGGAGGCGATCTCCACGATGTTCTCCTTGGACATGTCCTTGGCCTCCATCTTTTCTTCGTTTTTCATCTCAGGCTCAGCCTGGACTGCGGCCATCCCGGCGAATGCGACCGAAGCGATTGTCAGTGTTGTAATTAGTTTTTTCATGTTTTCTTTTGGTTTGCTTTGAGGACGTTTGTTATTGTCCATGATCGAAGGTGCGGGCGTTGGGGGTTTACGCAAAAAGGTTACAGTCTTAAACCGGTATAGCCCTATTTGATAAATCGTGATTTGATAGGAATAACCGTTTGACGCCACCCGTTCCCCATTTTCGAGCGGCTCCCGATCAAAGACTTCCCTTGTCCGCTACCTCATGCTTACTTTTCGGTCACCTTGAAACTCGCCTTCATCGCCACCGGAGACATCGCCCTCCCTACCTTCCGTCATCTGATCGAACACGGTCCGAAGCCTTGCCTTCTCATCACCCAACCGGACAAGCCAGTAGGTCGCAGCCAGAGCAGCACCGTCCCACCGGAGATCAAGACGGTGGCTCTTGCCCATGAAATCCCAGTTTGGCAGCCGGAAAAAATCGGTGAGATTGCCGAGGATCTTGCGGATCTTGTCCCGGATTTCGTTGTCGTCATGGCTTACGGGCAAATCATCGGAAAAGCAGTCCGCAAAGCAGCTAAGAAAGCCATCATCAACCTCCACGCCTCCATCCTCCCGAAATACCGGGGCGCGTCCTGCATCCAGTCCGCCATCGCGAACGGCGATGCGGAAACGGGGATCACCATCATGCACGTGATCCGCGAGCTGGATGCCGGGAACATCATTTCCATGAAGAAAATCCCCATCGGAATTGAGGAAACAGCTGGTGAACTCCACGATCGTCTCGCCGACCTCGGCCCCATCGCCCTTTCCGAAGCATTGGAGATCCTTTTCGAAAACCCGGAGGCGGGCTCTCCCCAATCTCCGGAGCAAGTCACTTACGCTCCAAAACTCCTACGCGAGAACGGACGCCTGGACTTCACAAAATCCGCCGAAGAACTCGAACGCACCGTTCGCGGATATCATCCCTGGCCCGGGACATTCACAGAGGTTCTGCTGAAAGGGAAAGCAAAACGTCTGAAAATCTTCCCCCCGACAGCCATCGTCGATCATCCGGTTCCACCCGGAAAACTCCTCCTCCACGAAGGATCGCTTCTGATCGGGTGCGGGAAAGAATCCTTGGCTCTCTCCCAAGTACAGCCGGAAGGATCAAAACAGATGCCAGCATCGGCATTCGCGAACAGTTTGTGAAACCGGTCAGATGACTAGCTTCTCTCCCCGTCAATCGCCGCCTTCATCTTCCCGAGACCCTCAAGCATCCTTTCTCTCGGGCAGGCGAAGTTAAACCTCACGTATCCGGCCCAGCCGAACGGAGCTCCGTCGGAAAGGAACAAGCCGGCCTTTTCCTCGAAGAATTTTGCAGGATTCGGCACACCCAGCTCCCGCGCATCGATCAATGCCAGGTAAGTGGCCTCCAGCGGGCGGACACTGAGTCCCTCGCATTCTTCGTTGATAAACCTCTCCAATTCATCCCGATTCCCTTTCAGGTAGGCGATCAATTCCTCCCGCCACTCTTCACCATCCCGGTAGGCGGCCTCTGCGGCGTAGTAGGACAGGGCGTTGATTTCCGCCAGTGTGTGCCCCTTCGCCGCATTGAATTTCCTTCTCAAAGAACCATCGGGAATGATCGTAAACGCATATCCCAGCCCCGCGATATTCCAGGTCTTGCTTGGAGAGAACTTCGCGACCACCCGATTGTGAAATCGCTCCGGCAGATTCAGTGCCGAGTAGTGTTTTTTTCCGTCCTGCAGGATCAGATCACAGTGGATTTCATCGGAAACAAGGATCAAATCGTGTTTCTCACAGAACTCGGCCAAGCGGATGATCTCCTCTTCGGAAAACACGCGCCCGAGCGGATTCTGCGGATTGCACAGAAGAAAAACTTTTGTTCTATCCGTTACGCATTCCTCCATCTTTGCCCAGTCGAATTCCCAGCGTCCGTTTTTGAAAACATGATCCACCGTGAGAAGCTTCGCCCCGGCATCCTTGTGCACGTTCAGGAAGGGGTAATAAACCGGGATGCAGGTCATAACTTCATCGCCCTCCTTACAGTATGCCCGGACTGCAAGCGAGAGCGCCGGAACCAGACCACCGAGGTGGGTGAGTTCATCGTCCTTCAGCTGTACATCACGGCGATCTTTCAGATAGCCTCGGATCGCATCAACCAGCCCTTCGTGCGCCTGGGCGTATCCGAACACCCCGTGATCCACCCGCTTGTGCAGCGCATCGATGATGCATGGGGCGGAAACGAAATCCATGTCTGCCACCCAAAACGGGTCGAGTTCCGGCCTACGATCGAACTTGATGCAGCCGGTTCCCTTGCGTGTGAGGACGGTATCGAAATCGAAATTCATGCCGGGAACGTGTGCGGACTGGCGGGGTTTTGCAACCGCCAAGCGGTTCCTTTGTTACTTGGGCAACGGCACCTGCTCGGATTGGCGGAGGTAGAGAAACAGGTCGCGGATCTCGGGCTCCTCGAGACCGGTCATGAGTCCCTCGGGCATGAGGGAAAGCTCGCTGGTTTTGAGTTCCTTCACTTCCGCGCGTGGCACGGAGACATTTCCGGCAAGGGTTTTAAGGACAACGGTTTCGAAATCTTCACTGACGATCACTCCGCTGACGAACTGTCCGTCGGTTTTCTCTACGGTGGTCTGCTGGTAGTCCTTCCCGATGGAAGCGTTCGGATCGAGAATGTTCAGAAGGAGATAATCGACGTCCTTGAAGTTGCCCGGCAGCTCGGGGCCGATCTTCGCGCCCTCGCCATGGAGGGTATGGCATGCGGCGCAGCGCTGATTGTAGATCGCACGGCCTGCGCTGGCGTCGGCATTGAGGATAGCCTCCTCGCCGAGAAACTTTCTGAAATGAGCCATCTCCTTTTCCTTCTCCGCAGATGACTTGCTGACCGAGCCCCAGTTTTTCGAGATCCAGTCGTCAAGGGCAGGATCGCCCAAACCACTGATCTGGCGGATGAGTTGGGCGCTGAGGTCGGCTTTGGGAACTTTTCCTTCGTCCACCGCTTTGAGAAGATCCTTGGTGCTTTGTTTCCGGGAAACGAGTGTATCCAGAGCCGCTGTTTTTTCCGGGTCTGTAAATCCGCCATAGACCGAGAGGATCGTTTCGGTGTTTCCATCCTGCGGATAGCTCGCTAGCCCCCGAAGCGCGGTTGTGCGCAACGGATTCTGCGTCCCGACCAGGCTGACCAGGGTTTCGTGTAGCTCCGGATCACCAATGCGGAGCAATGTACCCAGAGCCTTTTCCTTATCTTCCGTCCCTGCGTCAGACGATCCCACGATCTCCCTCATTTCCGCGATCGCTTCCTGCCCACCAAAGGTGGCGGCGAGGTTCTTGGCCTGCGTGACTAGGTTCTTGTTTTCAGATTTCACGAAACCCAAATAAACCCCGCCCCAGCCTTCCGGTGCCGCGAGATCCTTTTTGCCTTTGAGCGAAACGTTCATTCCGGTGAGGACTTCGATCGCCTTGTCTTCCGAGTTGATTTCTCCAAGAGCTTCGACCAGGGCGGCAAGTTTCGAGGGATCCGCGTCGGTCGCAAGGCGTCGTGCGATATTGCGGTCGAGCAAGGGGATCGCGGAAATTTTCAGAAGCCCGGTGCCATAGGTAGTATCGGCTCCTACCAATGGCTCCGCAGCATACCAGAGAAGCTGGGGGATGTTCGGATCATTCGCGTCCTCCGTGCGGGATGCGAGGGCGCGGATCAGGTTCCCCCGCGCACCATCAGGCGCAAGGCGTCCCACCGCACTGGCAAGAAACCTTCTTACCACTGGTGACTTGTCTCCGGAAGCCACACCGACGGTCTTCCACGGATCATTTCCAGGATGCCCCCCGTCCTCCATAGCGAGACGCACCGCCCATGCCCGGACATATTCCGTCCCGTTTACGACCAGATCGCCCAAGGTAGTTTGATCCAGCCCGCCCGTCACATGCAGAGCCCAGAGCGCCCTAAGTCTGCGGGTTTTATCCGGGTTTTCCGAGAGGATCTCTCTTAATCCGGCATGCACATCCGCGTTCCCTCCACGCTCCGCAAGAACACGGCGGGCGTGCCTTACGAACCAATCGTTCTCGTGAAGTTGATACGCTACGAGTTCCGCATCGCTGGCCTTCTGCAGATCCACTTTCACCGGCTTCGGTTTCCCGTAGGAAATTCGATACACCCGTCCGTTTGACCGATCCGTATATTCGCGCTGCTGGTGGCACGGCACACGGTCATACCAGTCGATCACATACACGGATCCATCCGGCCCGTATTGCGGAGCGATTCCGCGATACCAGGGATCCTTGGAAACTAGAAAATCGCCGTTCTTCACGTTTTTTACACCCGATCCGTGTCTCTCAAATTTCTCGTTCCGCATTCGGTTCATGTGGATGTCGCCGAAGAAAAAGCTGTTCCTATATTCGTCCGGCACCTGCCCGCCGAGATAAACCATCGCCCCGCAATAGGCGCGTTTCTCGTAGGAGAAAGTGGCCACGGTTTTCACATCATCGTAAGTGAACCGGTTGAAATGGGAACCCGCCTGTCTCGAATAGCGTGCACCCTGGACAGCCTCCCACATGTGGGAAATAACACATGCTGCAAAGTAACCGCGCCCATTGTCGTCGAAGTCCAGGCCCCACTGGTTGCTCCCGCCCTCGGCATAGAGTTCGAATTTTTCGGTCTTCGGATGGAGTCTCCAGATCCCGGCATTGATGCGCACGCGCTCCGCATCGGCCGCACCCGGTTTCCCCACATTTGAATGTGTGAAAATCCCCTGTGTTCCATAAAGCCAGCCGTCAGGCCCCCAGATGAAATTGTTCAGTGTCTCGTGGGTATCTTCATCACCCCAGCCATCGAGCACGATCCTCGGCTCCCCGGTGAATACATCCACATTCTCTTCTCTCGGGAAAAAGAGAAGGTTCGGTGGCGCCCCCACCCAAACCCCGCCATGCCCCAAGGCGATGCCTGAGGAAAAGCTCAACTTGTCGTAAAACACCGTTTTCTTTTCCGCTACCCCGTCCCCGTCGGCATCTTCCAAGATGAGAATCCTGTCTTTTTTCTCACCGGCAGACACAGGATAATTCGTATTTTCCAAAACCCAAAGCCGTCCCCGGTCGTCCGTGGTGAAGCCAATGGGCTGGACGATATCCGGCTCGCTTGCCACCACGTTCGCGGAAAAACCTTCGGGAAGAACGAAGCCCGCCACGGTCTCTTCCGCCGACAGCGCATCCGTCTGGGCAACAGGCCTGCCTTTGTCATTCAATGGATTTGCGGAAACTACCGCACAACAAGCCAACCAGCCCAAAAACAACTTCATCTCCATCATACTCGAATCTCCCGTTTTTCTATCGGATGCAACAACGTCCCGCTAGGAAACCACAACGTAGGTTTTTCGAGCACTACGATTTTCGATCAGCACCATTGGGAATTCCATTTTCCGCCAAAACAGCCACCATCACCGCAATGACTCACCCCTTCTCCAAAATCGGCAACCTCATAGCCAGCGGTAGTGGCATCGGCGAGCTGATGGACGATCTTGGCAACGCCCTCGCAAACGCGGGTCCGGACTTGAAAATGCTCGGAGGCGGGCAACCGGCACAAATCCCGGAGATCAACGAGATCTGGAGAAAGCGTCTCGCGGAAATCTCCGAAGATCCCGCTGCCTCCAGCCGTTTTCTCAGCGTTTACGATCCGCCGCAGGGCAATCCGGCGTTTGTCACCGCAGTGGCTAAGCTCTTGAAAGAATCCTTTGGATGGAACGTCGGCCCGGAGAACGTCTGCCTCACCAGCGGAGGCCAAACTGCATTCTTTTACCTCTTCAATCTCCTCGCCGGTGAGATGCCTGATGGCTCGAGACGGAAGATCGTTTTCCCACTTGTCCCGGAATACATCGGTTACGCAGCACAGGGGCTGGATCCGGAAATGTTCCGCTCGGTTCGCCCCACCATCGAACACACCGCCGAACACGAGTTCAAATACCACATCGATTTTGATAACCTGAACATAGCCCCGGACACCGCAGCCCTGTGCGTTTCCCGCCCGACGAATCCTACCGGGAACGTCCTCAGCGATTCCGAAATTTCCCGCCTCTCCGGCATCGCAAAAGAAAACGGCATCCCGCTCATTATTGACAACGCCTACGGAGCCCCCTTCCCCGGCATCATTTTCACCGAAGCGAAACCTGTCTGGGACGATCACATCATCCTCACCCTCAGTCTTTCCAAACTCGGCCTCCCCGGTACCAGGACGGGCATCGTTGTAGGCTCTCCGGAAATCGTGAGAGCGCTCTCCTCCATGACGGCGATCACCGGACTCGCGAACCCGAGCATCGGCCAGCAGATCACCCGACCCATCATCGAGAACGGGGAAATTCTCCGAATCAGCAAGGATGTCATCCGTCCGTTTTACGAAGGAAAATCAAAGGTCGCACAAGCGGCCGCCCGGGAAATTTTCGGCGAGCGCTTCCCCTGGCGTATGCACCGTAGCGAAGGCGCTCTTTTCCTCTGGCTCTGGTTCCCCGGCCTCCCCATCCCCTCCTCCGCCCTATATGACCGCTTGAAACAACGGGAAGTCCTCGTGATACCCGGGCACCACTTCTTTTTCGGCTGCGACGAAACCGATTGGCCACACCGCAACGAGTGCATCCGCGTCTCCTTCGCCATGGAGGAACAGATTGTCCGCGACGGCCTCACGATCATCGCAGAGGAAGTAAGTAAAGCGTTCGCGCCATGACCGAGAAACAGAAGATGCTCTCCGGGGATCTCTATCTCGCCTCCGATCCCGAACTCGTCACGGAGCGGCTCCGCGCCCGGAAACTTTTTCGCGAATACAACTCCACCTCGGAAGAGGAACAGCCGCGCCGGACGGAAATCCTTCGCTGTCTCCTCGGCTCCGTAGCAGGCGAGGTCTTCATCGAGCCATCGTTCAAGTGCGACTATGGCTACAACATCCACGTCGGGGAAAACTTCTACGCGAACTTTGATCTCATCATTCTCGACGTTTGCGAGGTTCGCATCGGGAAAAACTGCTTCGTCGCCCCCCGCGTCAGCATCCTCGCAGCTACCCATCCAACCGATGCGCAGCAACGAATTTCAGGAGCGGAATACGGAGCCTCCGTGACCATCGGAGACAACGTGTGGATTGGAGCGGGAGCCATTATCAATCCAGGCGTCACTCTCGGAGACAACGTGGTCGTGGCCTCAGGATCCGTGGTCACGAAATCCTTCGGTGCCGATCTGGTCTTGGCGGGTGTGCCGGCAAAGCCGAAACATTGAGCGATGGACTGGAGTGAATCCCATGATTTGGAATCATCGTAGAAAGACCGCGAACACTTCGTCATATTATTACCACAGTTTTGAACCAACCCGTTCCCAACCTATCGCACCCGAGATTGTGAGCTTCTTTATCGATTTTCTAAGAACCTGTTTAAAGTTATTTAAGATTGGTGTAGTATCGCCGTGATGAGCGATTCCACCAAACCAGAAGTTCTCTATCCGAGCGATCTCACCCGCAAGCAGTTTGAAGTTATAGAACCCCTTCTGCGGTCTGCCCGCAAGAAGACCGCGCCCCGTCATCCGGACTTGCGCCAGGTGTTCAACGGCGTGCTTTACCTGCTCAAAGAAGGATGTCGCTGGAGATCGATTCCCCATGATTATCCCGACTGGGAGCTCTGCTATTACTACCACGGCATCTGGAGGGATCATGTGGATCTTGCGAACATATCTGTTAGAGAGCCATGGAATGCTCTTTGCCGACAATGGTGGCAGCTCCGGCTGGGAAGGCCAGTTCGTCTCCATGATGCAGCGGGTTCTTCCAAAGGTGGAACCCATCTCCGTCTATCTCGACCACATCATCCACCGCATCCCCTACCCTCTGCCGCGCCTGCCAATCGTCGCCCCCCACGGCAGATCGAATGCCCTCGGCTGGGTCGTCGATGGCCGCCTCGTCGTCTATTACCATCCCGGCGATATCGGCGACGCTTGGGCGGACGGCCACTCCGGCGTCCCCCGCGAGATCCGGGAATCCTGCTACCAGCTCGGCATCAACGTCATCTACTACGCCCACGCCGAATACAACAAGTGGCTGGAGGCTACGAAGGAGTGAGGTGTTCATGGAGTTTGCCGAAGAAACGCATTCTTGCACGGGCGGCGGATGGCGGTTAATTCTTTCCGGCCTTCGAGTTTAAAGTTTAGAATTTAAAGTTTTCCTGTGTTCGCAAACCCTCTCGGCCTCCTCGCACTGCTCGGTGTTCCCGCTGTGCTTGCGATCCATTTTCTCCAGAGAAAATCGGTCTCGCTACCGGTCTCGACCTTGTTCCTGCTGGACAGGACGCAGCGGGAGGCAACCTCCGGCAGACGTTTCGAAAGACTGATTCCGTCCGTGCCACTGTGGATGCAGATCCTTGGGATTCTGCTTCTAACCTGGTTCCTGGCCGAGCCTCGTTTCCAAAAAGAGAACAGCGTGCAGCGCGTGGCCGTGGTGTTCGATTCATCCGCCTCGATGTCGGTGTTCAAGGAAAAGGCCATTGCCGCGTTGCTCGACAAGCTCCCGGATCTGCAAGGCAGCGCTACGGCAATGGAGCTTACCCTGCTGCCATCCACGCCAGGGGCGGATCGCATTTACTCGGGAACTTCGGTGGGGGAGCTGGCCGAGGCTTTGAAGGATGTTTCGCCGACAGGTGGGCTGGTCGATCCTTCATACGCCTTGCGGCTGGCTCGGTCGATCGTCTCCAATGACGGCGTCGTAATCTACCTGACCGATACCCCGGTGGAGTTGCTGCCTTACGACTCGCGGCTGATCGCGGTAGGCGAGCCAACACCGAACGTGGGGTTCACGGGAATCAGTTTTGAGAAAAAGCAGGGGGCGCTCACCTGGCAGGCGCTTGTCAGGAATTACGGGGACTCGGCGGAGAAGCGGAGCTGGTCGCTGGTAACTTCGGAAGGATCGACGGAACCGCGGGAGTTCGACATCGGAGCGAAAGCGTTCGTGACGATACAGGCGGCTTTCCCGGCGGGTGCGGAAAACGTGCGGCTTGTCCTCACACCGGATGATTTCACCTTGGACGACACACTTCCCATCGTCGCTCCGCGGCCGAAGGAGCTGAGGCTTTTCACGGCTACTTCCCCTGCTTTCCGGGGGCTGACGGACAAACTCCTACGCTCCCTCCAGTCCACCCGTGCCAGCGTTGATGCGTCTTCTTCGGATCTGGTCATCACGAGCTACGATCCCCTCGATCCGGTGCTACCGGAGACAAACTCCATCCTTTTCGTGGAGGATCCTACTTCGGTCGGGAAATATCTCAAAGGAGGTATACTCGCGGAATCGCATCCGCTCGATGGACGGAATCAACTGGCAGGCATTGCTTGTCCGCGAGACCCTGGAACTCCCACGCCAGCCGACCGACCGCGTTCTGCTCTGGCAGGAGAAACGCCCGCTCATTTTCCTCAGGGAAAACGCGGGAAGGCGTGTGCTGTGTTTTAACTTCGACCTCCGCCTTTCCAACGCCACCCAGCAACCGGCCTTCATCGTCATGCTTCACCGTTTCGCGGAATCCCTGCGGGAGGAAAAAGTCGCACCGCAGGCGCTGAACCTGGAGACTGGCCAGCGGATCAGGATCGCTACCGCACCGGGGCCGACCGATATCACCGCGACGGATGTGGAGGGAAACAAGCTCGCTCTACCCGATGCGAACCGCGCGCCCTCGGTGCCAGGTTTCCTGACGATCACACAAGAGGGAACCACCGAATTCAAATTGGGTGGCGTCGCCGGGGCGGAAGGCGGGATGATCCCCCTCCTCAACGCCGCAGTCCACTTCGCCGATACACGCGAAGCGGATCTCTCCGAATGCGGCTCCGGCACCCCCATTGAGACCGCAGGCGACGCCGCGCTAAAGCTTCATACCATCCCCGATCCGTTCGCCCGCCTCTGGCTGCTTTTGCTCCTCGTCGCACTTGGGGTGGCCTGGTTTTTCACAGCCGGAGGCAAGGAGTCGCGGATGCCATCCGCGACTCCTTGAGAAAAGTCCTTTCCCGTTCCGGAAATCCGAACTATAGGTGGCGCGTGAGCTTTCTGACCCGCCTGCTACTTCTCCTCTGCGTCTTCGCGGGGCTTGGGACGGGCATCGTTCATAGCTACTCGCATGATGAAAAGGACGAGTGTGCCTCGCACTGTGAATCCGACTCCCACGGAAGCGAGCTTCCATCGGATCAGGATTCCGCTCCCCATCACCACCACTGTTGCCACGTCACCAGCGCCGACAGGGTGCTCGACTCTGTGGCGATCAAGGTCGCGTTCCAGGAGATCCTTCTGGAAATCTCCACCGACCATTCCCTTGCTCCCGACGAACCGGTGTACTCGTTGGACAAGCCGCCGTTGATCTGAGGTCTCCCAACCGTCTTTGACGGGCTTCCCGCGCATGCACCTTTGCCGCGCCCCTTTCCGGAACTAATGCGTACTAACGCGTCCGGATTCCTGAAGAACCTCTCCTTTTGTTCCAGAACCGGTACTCACGGCACCCTGGATCGCACAATCCACACCATCCATGAAATTCACCATACCCTTCGCGCTCGCCGCGTGTCTCTTTGTCACAGATCTTTCCCTTGGAGAACCGGTGGAAATCCTTTCCTACCAAAGCATTCCCAGCCGCATCCACAGTGGAAACCCTACCCTGGCAGCCGCCCGCTTCCGCATTAACGAGGCCATAGGCCGCATGACGCAGTCCGGCCGGCTTTCAAACCCGAGCTTCGAAACGGGGATCGACCACAACATCCAGTCCGCAGAGGGAAAGATCGAAGTCGGCTTGACCCAGAAATTCCCCGTTACGAACCGACTGGCACTTGAAAAGGAAATCACCCTTGCCGGGGTAGAAGCGGCGGAACAGGAGGTTCGCGATGTCGAGCGACTCCTCGTTGCAGAGGCACGGCAGGAATTCGTCAGAGTCCTTTCAATCCGCGAGCGGAAGGATCTGCTCACCAAACAAAACGATCTTTCCAACGAGCTCGCCGAGTTCATTTCCGGCGCGGCGGAGCGTGGGGAACTCTCGTCGCTCGATGCGGCCAGGGCAAGGCTGACGGCTCACGCTCACCACCGAGGAGCGTCGCCTTGAGGCGGACGAAAGCGCAACCCTTGGAAGGCTCAGGCCGCTGGTCGGGATTGCTCCTGGAGCCGGTGTGAAACTTTCAGGAAGCGCCCCGCCAATCACCATCCCATCTGCGCACAGTATCGAACGCCCTGATTTGAATGCCGCCCTCATTGATCTCAAGGCAGCCGGAACAGGCATTGCTTTGGAGCAGGCACGGCGCAGGGATGATGTGGAGGCATCCATCTTCGCGGCAGGCGAAAGAACGGAGGATGCACCCCATGGCCTTGAGAACGAAGGCATCATCGGTTTCAAACTCAGTATCCCCCTGCCCTTCTGGAATGACAACCAAGGGAACGTCGATGCAGCCACCGCGATCCGCAACCGCAAGGAAAAGGAAGTCGCAGCACTCCGGCGTGACATCATGCATGAGAGCGCAACCGCCATCGCGGAAATGCGTCAGTGGGGCGCTCTTATTTCCGAACTCGATGACAAGCTTCTTCCTCTAGCGAAAGAGCAGACCGACCTTCTCGAAAAAGCCTATCTCCAGGGACAGGGCGATCTCCAGTCAGTCCTTACATCACGCGAGCAAACGCTGGATCTCCAAGCGTCCAGGCTTGATGCGATGCGCGAGTTCCAGTTAGCCCGCATCCGATACCAGGCCTCCGCAGGCAAACCTTGATCCATTCCCAAAACCTTACATTTCCACTTTCTATATTTATGACAACCACTCTCAACATGGCGGCGGTCTTCGGACTGGCGATGAGCGCGATCTCTGCGCAAGACCGGCAGCAAAACACAGTCATCCTCGATGAGAACGGCGTAAAGAACCTCCGCCTCGAAACTGTGATGGTGGAGGAACGGACTTTCGAAACAACCGTGTTTGCCATCGGGCGCGTGGAGGAAATTCCCGGAAACCAACACGCCGTTTCCTCACGTATCCCAGGGCGTGCCGTCGAGGTGAATGCGTTCATTGGCGATCGGGTGGAAAAAGGACAAATCCTCGCGAAAGTCGAGAGCCGCCAGCCGGGAAACCCGCCGCCGACCATCGAGTTGCGCGCGGCGCGTGAAGGTCTGGTGATCGAGTCCCATGTCCTGGAAGGCCAGCCGGTCGAACCCGGCACCGAGCTTCTGGACATTTCCGACAGGAGCGAGATGTGGGTCGTTGCACAGATCCCCGAGCAGCTCGCTTCGGGAATCGTTCCGGGGACGAAAGCAAGGATCACGTTTCCGGCACTCGGTGGCGAGCCTGTCGTGGCAGAGCTGCAACGCTTCGGAGTCCAGGCGAACCGGGAAGCCGGCGCCGTCGAGGGTGTTTTCGTGGTTCCTAATGAGGATGGAAGGCTCCAGCCGGGAATGCGTGCGGAATTCGCCATCGTCGTTTCCAGCCGACCCAACGTGCTTGCCGTCCCGGAGGAATCCCTCCAGGGCGATCCCGCAGCCAGAGTTGTTTATGTGAAGGATTTCGATTTACCAAACGCCTTCGTGAAAGCTCCTGTTGTCACTGGTGAAAAAGGCGGCGGCTGGGTTGAGGTGAAGGAAGGCCTTTTCCCCGGAGACGAAGTGGTCACACGCGGCTCCTACTCGCTCGGATTCGTCGGGAAAGGTAGCGGAATGTCATTGAAAGATGCTCTGGACGCCGCCCACGGGCACGAGCATGCCGAAGACGGCTCCGAACTGAAGGAAGGAGAGAAGGGAGCGGACTCCGAGGAAGATCACGATCATGATCATGAAAGCGGAACCGCGCCGAAGTGGCTGATCTACTATGCCGTCTGGCAGTTCAATCCTCGTCCTTGTTCTCGGCCAACTGGTCTGGAACGGGAAACGCTCAACCCCAACCGCCTGAACGGATGTTGAATAAACTCATCCGATTCTCCCTCGCCCAGCGTGGCTTCATCCTGATGGTGGCGGTGGTGCTGATGGTCTTCGGGGTCAAGAAAACCATGGAAATGCCGGTGGACGTTCTGCCGGATCTCACGAAACCAACGGTCACCCTGCTGACCGAGGCACCCGGCTATGCTCCGGAGGAAGTGGAAACACTCATCACCATTCCGCTGGAAAACGCTCTGATGGGCGTCACCGGCGTCAACCGCGTCCGGACCACCAACGATATCGGGCTTTCCCTGATCTTCGTCGAGTTCGACTGGGATGTGGACATCTACAAGGCACGCCAGTTCGTCCAGGAACGCCTTAGTGGCGCCACCGAAACCCTGCCCGAAGGCGTGACACCCTACATGACTCCGGTGACTTCGCTGATGGGAGACATCATGCTCGTCGGCCTGCGTGATCCCACCGGGAAAACATCACCCCGCGATCTGCGTGTGATCGCCGATTCGAACCGTCGCACGGCGCCTGCAAGCCATACCCGGAATCGCCGAAGTTTTGGCCATGGGCGGAGGAGTGAAACAGGTTCAGGTTCAGCCGGATCCGGAGCGGATGCTGCTGCACCATATCACGTTCGAGCAGTTGAGCGAGGCGGCGTCTGAGACTGTGAAAAACACGACCGGCGGCTTCCTTACCGAGCGCGCGGAGGAAATCATGGTTCGAAACCTCGCGATGACCACCGACCTTGATGAGATCGGCAATACGGTGGTGGCCGATCGGAACGATACGGTAATCCACATCCGCGATGTGGCCAACGTGGTGTGGGACATCGAGCCGATGCGAGGCGATGCCGCTATGGGTGTCGCCGGGCGAGAGCCGGATGCGGAAGGGAATCTGTCTCATCGCGGAGTGGTGCTGAGCGTGCGGAAATCTCCCGGTTTCGACAGCCTGGCACTCACTGAAAAAGTGGAAGCTGCACTCGGGGAGTTGAACAAATCGCTGCCTGAGGGTGCCGAGTTGATCGAACTCTACCGGCAAAGCGATTTTATCGGGTTGTCCATCAACAACCTCAAGGAAGCGCTGCGTGACGGGGCGATCATGGTTGCCATCATCCTTTTCCTGTTCCTCCTGAATGTACGTATCACGCTCATCACCCTCACGGCCATACCGCTGTCCCTCGGGATCGCAATCCTCGTCTTCGATCTCATGAGGCTGAGCGTGAACTCGATGACTCTCGGCGGCTTGGCGGTCGCGGTGGGAATGGTCGTGGACGATGCGATTGTCGATGTGGAAAACGTCTTCCGCAGGCTTCGGGAAAACGCATCGCTCACGCACCCACTGCCCAAGCTGGAAGTCATCGCAAGGGCTTCGAGCGAAGTCCGGGCATCCATCCTTTATGCCACGATCCTGATCATTCTCGTGTTCCTTCCGTTGATGGCTTTGAGCGGCGTGGAAGGCCGGCTGTTCACACCGATCGCGATCGCGACCATCGTCAGTATGGCTGCATCATTCCTGGTTTCCCTTACTGTGATCCCGGTATTGAGCTCCATGCTGCTGAATCCGAAGGCTGGGAAGGAGCACAAGGATTTCATCCTGGTTCGATGGCTGAAAACGGCCTTTCGGGTCACCTGGATGCGCTTCGCTCTGGCGCAGCCGCTGTTGGTGATCGCGATCACTGGCGTTCTGATATGGTTCAGCTGGATCGCCTATGACAGCATGGGCAGGAATTTCCTGCCCGCCTTCCGTGAGCCGACCGCTCTCATCGCAACCACCTCCGCGCCCGGAACTTCGTTGAAAACGACTACGGAGCTGGCGGACGCGGCGATGGAGCAACTATTGCAAATTCCGGGAATCAAGACGGTGGGATATCAGGCGGGACGCGCGGAGCGAAGCGATCACGTTGTGCCGGTTTCGACCGTGGAGCTGGGTGTCGAATTCGATCAAGGTTCTGGCCGCGAACGGGACGAGATCCTTGCCGATATCCGTAAAACGATGAAAGGAGTCCCCGGAACTTTCAGCGCCCTGAGCACGCCCTTGGCCGACCGGGTGGGCCACATGCTCAGCGGTGTCTCGGCCAAAGTTGCCGTGAAGATTTTCGGCCCCGATCTCGACGAGTTGAAACGTTTGGGCGACGAGGTCACCGCCCTCGCGCGGGAGATTCCCGGCTTGGAAGAGGCGAGAGCCGAGCAACAGGCACCGGTTCCGCAGCTCCGAATCGAGCCGGATCGTGAACGAGCCGCCGCCTACGCGGTGACGCCAGGTTCGTTGAACGAGGAAATGTCCAGCCTCATGGGCGGCGAGAAAGTCGCTGAGATCTACGAGGGCGTGCGCGTCTATGACCTTGTCGTCCGGCTTCCCCCGGAATGGCGTGAGAATCCCGAGCGGCTTGAGAATCTCTACGTCGATACGAAGAGCGGTCGGCTCGTGCCACTGGGAACAGTTGCCAATATCCGTAACGCCACGGGACCGAACAACATCCTGCGCGAAAACTCGAGGAGGCGGTTTGTCGTTTCCATCAACCCGACCGTCCCAGATCTGGTCTCGGCGGTGGACGGACTCAAGGCATCCATCGAGGAGAATCTGGACCTCCCGGAAGGATATACGATTTCCTATGAAGGGGAATATCAGGCGCAGAAGGAAGCAGCCCGCACCATCGCGATCATGTCGGTGGCAATCATCCTGGTGGTGGTCTTCCTGCTCTATTCCTACTTCAAGAGCTTCAGCTTCGTTTTCCTGGTGTTGACGATCATCCCGGTCTCCTTGATCGGCGCGATCCTCTACACGCAGCAGACCTTGGATAATGTCAGTATCGCGACCCTCGTCGGCTTCATCGCCGTGGGCGGCATCGCTGCGCGGAACAACATCATGCTCATCTCGCACTACCTGCATCTCATGAAACATGAAGGGGAAGGCTTCACTCCCGAGATGGTGATCCGTGGCACCGAGGAAAGGCTGGTGCCTATCCTGATGACCGCGCTCTCGGCCGGCTTCGCCCTCATCCCTCTGGTGCTGGCCGCAGACGAGCCAGGCAAGGAAATCCTCAATCCTGTGGCAATCGTCATCGTCGGCGGCCTGCTCAGCTCGACCCTACTGGGTCTGCTCGTAACCCCCGCGCTGTTTTACCGCTTCTGCCGCAAGCCCGCAATGCGCTCGCTGAAGATCGATTCCGCAGCATCCATTTGAGAAAAAATTTAACAACCAACCAAACATATGAAAACAAAAGGAACCAAGACAACACTCGCAGCTTCCATCCTTGCATTCGCCTTCGCTGGAGCCGGAACCCTGATAGCCGAAGAAAAAGGCCATGAAGGGCACGACCACGCGGAACACGCGGGGGAAGGACATGAAGAAGCAAAAGCAGGCCCGAACGGTGGCAAGATCCTCCACGAAGTAGAACCTCACCTAGAGTTCTTCGTGACAAAAGACCGCAAGGTCCGGATCACGGCACTGGACGAGGAAGGAAAGGCGGCACCACTCGGAAAGCAGTCCGTATCGATCATCGCGGGAGACCGCTCGAACCCGACCCGGATGGCGTTTGCCAAAGAAGGTGAGGTTCTAGTATCGGACAAAGCGTTTCCGGAAGGCAATGACTTCCCCGTCGTCGTCCAGATCAAGACCACACCGGATGCCAAGACAGTGATCGAGAAATTCAATCTCAACCTCAACGACTGCCCGACTTGCGACTATCTGGAGTATGCCTGCACCTGTGATCACGGCCATGAAGGCCATGACCACTGACACTCGTTCCAGTTCACTTCCGCCAAAGTCCGCTACTTCGATTTATCCGAAACCGAAGCCGCGAAAACCTGGGCGCGAACCTAAGAATGAAGCGATAATACAATGTCCGCCAACCACGACCACAGCCACCACCACGGCAGCGAAGGCAACCTGAAAGTCGCCTTTTTCCTGAACTTCGGCTTCACCATCCTGGAGATCGTGGGCGGGATCTGGACGAACAGTATCGCCATCCTCAGCGATGCGCTGCACGACGCGGGCGATACCGCCTCGCTCGGGCTAGCATGGTATTTCGAGCGACTTTCAAAAAAGGAAAACTCCCCCACCCATACCTTCGGTTACAAACGCTACCGCTTGCTGGGAGGTCTCATCACGGCTCTCGTTCTCATGGTCGGCCTGAGCTTCGTCCTCTGGCACGCCGTCGCACGACTGTTCTCCCCGGAGCCGGTCAACGCCCCCGGCATGATGGCACTCGCAGGCGTCGGGATCGCGGTCAACGGAGCCGCCGTCCTCCGTGTCCGCAAAGGATCCTCGATGACCGAGAAGATCGTGAGCTGGCATCTCATCGAGGACACTCTCGGCTGGGTCGCCGTCCTGATCGGTGCCGGAGTCATGACCATCTGGGATCTGCCTGTCATCGATCCCATCCTCTCCATCGCCATCTCCATGTTCATTCTTTGGAACGTCGTCCGCAACTTGGGGAAAGTCGTGAAGGTCTTCCTCCAGACCGCACCCGAATCTTTCGATGCATGGGAATTTTCCGAAAAGGCCAGCTCTTTTCCGAAAGTCCACGGGATCCACCACCTTCACGTCTGGTCGCTTGATGGCGAGAGCCATGTCCTCAGCGTCCACGTTGTCATGGAAGGGGATGCTACCCGGGAGGAAATCCTTGAAGTGAAGCGCCTGATACGTGCCGAACTTGATCCCGATGCGTTCACCCACCTCACCGTTGAGGTGGAGATACACGGCGAGGATTGCATCGCCCGCTTGGATCATCCCAATCAGCCACATCGTTGAATGCACGACCTTCCACGTTGATTCTGAAACTACGAAAATCTGAATAAAACCCCCGGAAATCCATCCAACCAACATCATGAAAATCACCAACGTAACACTCACCGCAATGGCTCTCCTAACGCCCTACCTTTTTGCAGAGGAGATGAAGGCCGACAATCACGCAGGCCACGACCACGACGACCACAGCGAGAAATCCCACGACCACGCCAAGGAGATCGCCGGCCCCAACAAAGGCCGCATCCTCACCAGCACCGAGCCGCACGCCGAGTTCTTTGTCACCCCCGAGCGCAAAGTGAAGGTCACATTCATCGACGAGGACGGCAAAGCCCTTCCCCTTGACGGTCAAACGGTCTCTGCAATCGGCGGCGACCGTGCAGCCCCTACCCGCATGGTTTTCGAGAAGGACGGCGACGCCCTCGTCTCCGACAAACCTCTCCCGGAAGGCGACTCGGTCCCCATCATTCTCCAGATCAAGCCCGCCCCCGATGCGGACAACATCACCGAGAAGTTCAACGTCGATCTCGCCGACTGCCCTACCTGCAAGCATCTGGAATATGCCTGCACCTGCGATCATTGAGAATGGCGGGCGACGAATACGGATCCGGTATCAGGAAAGGAGGCAAGAAGCTTTCCGACATCGACCGTGTCCCCGAATGTTCGGCAAAGGCGAAATCTTCGACAACTACCCCGTCACCAGCCACCCCGGCTTCTACGAGCGCTTCATGAAAGGCGAGAAACTCGACACCGGTTGGGTGAAGCCAACTGATTTCGAGAAACAACCCCTCGACTAGCAAGGAACCCATGAGGCGCGCGCCCTATGGCCGCCCAACAACCCGGTCTCCCACGAGGACGGGTCTTCAGCCCGCCCCGGAGCGAGCTCGGCACGCAGGCTGCCCGACTACGTGGTCTTCGGTGTAGCTGCTCACTTTTGCATGACTTTGGCGATCATCCCGAAATGACGATCCCGTTCTAGCAATTCCACACCGTGGCGTGTCGCGCAGGCGAAAACCAGCACATCGCCGAAAGGCACGTTGATCCCAGCCTGCAAGCAAGCTCGTGCGACCTTTGCTGCCCCGGCCCAGCAAGCGTCATCAAAATCAAGCCACTGGCTCACCTCCCTCCAGCCTTTCAGATTTTCTTCCTCACGTTTTCCCCTGGCTCCTTGATACAGTTCCATCCATACCGGCCATGTCATCGCCGAGCGTCCGGTGCGCAGCAACTCTGCAAGCTCCGCCTTCAACGATTCGTCCCCGGTCTTGCGGGAAACTTCCACCCATACCGAGCTATCAATCAAGATCACGGACTTCATGATTTGCAGCCTCCGGCTTCCTTCAAAGCGATCTCCTCAAGGTCGCCTGCCTCGATCTCGTCATTGCTCGCGAAATCCAGAGTTCCGAAGCTCGCCACCAAATCCTGGACTCTCTGCTGGCGGTTATATGACTCCAAGGCTTTCACCACCGCCTCACGCTTCGTCGTCGCTCCGGTGAACCGCATGGCATCCGCCAAAGTCGAATCAGGAATATCAATTGTCGTTTTCATGGATTCCAAATACACGATAAATCGGAATCCCGCAATAGGGTAATCGAAAGAGTTTCACCCTGAACTCCATTTTCACCCCTTCATGAAAGTAGCCACAGATCCCGACCTGAGTTCTGCCGTTCAAGCTCGCACAGGATATAGCGAAGACGGACGGCTCGGAGAGGCCGTCCCTGCCCCGGTCGGATCTATTTGCCGTCGGTGCCGGTTGCCCTTCCGCCGGGGTGTTCAACTTTGCGGCCGGTGAAGGAGAGGAGGGATTTGGAATCGTGGATGCGGGGCTCGGTGCGGAGGTGGGCGCGCTCGGTGAGGAAGGAGACAAGGTGATCCAGGGTCTGGTAATAGAGCGGATCTTTCATCATGGAGGTGCGCTCGCGGGGGCGCTCGAAATCGACGGAAAGGATTTCCCCTATGGTGGCGGCGGGGCCGTTGGTCATCATGACCACGCGGTCGCAGAGGAAGACGACCTCATCGACGTCGTGGCTGACGAGGAGGGTGGTGATCTTTTCTCGGTCGAGGATTTCCAGCATGACATCCTGGAGCTCCATGCGGGTGAGGGAGTCGAGGCGGCCGAAGGGTTCGTCGAGGAGGAGCACCTGCGGCTTGAGGGCGATGGCGCGGGCGATTCCCACCCGTTGCTGCATCCCGCCGGAAAGCTCGCGGGGGTATTTGTTCATCGCATCGGCCAGGCCGACGGAACTGAGGGCGTATTCCACGATCTCTTTCCGCTGGGCCTTGGTGGCGTGGGGATAGACGTTGTTCACTCCGATCATGACGTTTCCGAAGGCGGTCATCCATGGCATGAGGCAGGGCGATTGGAAAACCACGGCGCGATCCGTGCCGTCCTTCTATCTCCCGATCTCCGACGATGATCCCGCCATCGGAGATTTCGTTCAGCCCGGCGAGCATGGTGAGGACGGTGGATTTTCCGCATCCGGAGTGCCCGATGAGACCGACGAATTCGCCTTTTTCGATGTTCAGATTGAAATCGACGACGGCTTTGAACGCTTCTCCGAAGGGGTTCGGGTAGTGTTTTGCCAGATTTGATATTTCGACTTGGCGCATGGGAACGGAAAATGGCTTTGATCAGGCGCGGTTGCGGCTGCGGATGGTTGGAATTCTGGAAGGTGGGCGGAAATTTTTCGGAGCGACGTCCGGCATCGTCAGGATCTTGTTGTCACGCGATTCGCGTGCCTGGCGGTTGAGTCCGACGAGGTAGGAGGTGATCTCGGTTTTCAAAAACTGGTATTCGGGATTCTCGGTGAGCGTCCTGCGGTCGCGGGGGCGCTCGAGGGTCACGGGGAAGGCTTCCGCGAGGGTGGCGCGCGGGCCCATGGTCAGCGGGATGATGCGGTCGGCCATCAGGATGGCCTCATCGACATCGTTGGTGATCAGTACGACGGTCTTTCTTTCCTGCTCCCAAATCTGGAGAATCTCATCCTGGAGGACGGCGCGGGTGAGGGCGTCGAGGGCGGAAAGCGGCTCGTCCAGGAGGAGGACTTCCGGCTGCATGGCGAGTGTGCGGGCGAGCGAGACGCGCTGCCGCATTCCGCCGGAAAGCTCGTGGGGTTTTTTATCGCGGGCGGGTGTGAGATGCACCATCTCGATGTAGTGGCCGACGTGTTCTGCGAGTTCCGCTTTGGATTTTTCGGGAAACACGGAACGGGCGGCGAGTTCGATGTTTCCGAAGACGCTGAGCCATGGCAGGAGCGAGTAGCTCTGGAACATCACGCCCCTTTCCGGCCGGCGGGTGACGGGTTTCCCCGCCATGGAAACGGTGCCGGAGGTCGGCCTTTCCAATCCGGCCAGCAAGGAAACCAGGGTGGATTTCCCAGCACCGGAAAACCCGATCACGGCGACAAACTCGTTTTCCTTCACGGAAAGGTTCACGTCCTCCAGCACGTTGACACGGTTGTTCTCGGGGCCGAAGCCGATGGAAACGTCTTCCAGTCTAAGGAAGGAGTCGCGGGGCGGGAATGGCATGACGGTGGACATGGTTCAGATGGAGGCGGGTGAGGAATCGAAGGAGACGAGGCGCTGGAACACGACCATGATGCGGTCAAGCATCATGCCGATGAAACCGACGATGAACACGACCACGAACATCTGCGCGAACGATTGCGAGGAGCCGTTGGTGTACATGTCGTTGACGAATTTTCCGATACCCTCGGAGGTGGAGAGAATTTCCGCGGCGACGAGCACCATCCAGCCGACACCGAGGGAGATGCGAAGCCCGGCGAAGATGAGCGGGAGGGCGGTGGGGATGACGATTTTCACCAGACGCGAGGTAAAGCCGAGACGCAGGACGCGGGCGACGTTCATGTGATCCTTGTCCACGGACGCGACGCCGAGGGCGGTGTTCACCAGGGTGGCCCAGAGCGAGCAGAGGGCGACGGTGATGGCGGAGGAAAGGAACATCGGATCGATCTTATATTCCCTGATGAACGGAACTTTGCTGAAGGCGACGATGAGCCAGTGCTTCTCAGGATCCGGCATGAATCCGCCGACGATGATCATGATGATGGGCAGCCAGACGAGCGGGGAAACCGGTTTGAAAAGCGCAACGAACGGCGTCGTCGCCGCCATGAAGGTCGGAGAGAGTCCGCAAAGGATGCCGATGGGGATGGCGATGGCGGATGCGAGCAGGAAGCCGGCGAAGACACAGAGCAGCGAGCGGACGATCTGCTTGGGCAGGGCCCAGGGCTTTGCGTATTCCGAGGTTTCGGTGGTCTCCAGCAGGCTCTCACGGGTGAGGACGGCGGAGGCAAGTTTCAGGAGATCGTCTTCCGGGCCGGCGTTGGCGAAGGCGTCTTCGGCTTCGGCCAGTTTCTCCTTCGCCCCTCCGATTTTCAGCTCACGCGAGCCGTCACCAAGCATGTCGATGTATTTGGTGAGGAACTGGCGTTCCTCCGCGATCAGGGTGAGAGCCCGGCTCGCCTCCTTCACTTCGGGAAAGGTTTTGGTCTGGGCATCGGTGTAGGCGACTTTGAGCAGATCGACTTTTTCCTTGTCCGCTTCGGTGGCGGCTTCCGAGGCTTTGAGTTGTTTCAGGAAAGCGGCGCGGTCGGGCATTTCACCCGAGGCCATGCCATCGGACAGAGCTTTCAGTTCCGCCAGGCGGCTGCGACGGGCTTCACGCGCTTCCTCCTTCGCGCTTTCATACGCCTCCTTCGCGGGTGCGATGTGGGTTTTAAATTTTTTGGTGGCTGAGGCTTCGGCCTTCGCCACCTGGGCTTTGGCGCGGGCTTCGAGTGCGTCGAGCTCCGCGAGGCGGTTCTTGGATTCCTCCAAACGGGTGACCCGCTCATCCCCGGTGAAGCGGTAGCCCTCCTCCTTCATCGACTCCCTTGAGTGGAAACGCCAGATTCCTCCCGTCGCATCCCAGACGACACCGGGGGTCGGGACCTCGCCCGCCTTGGTTCTGTGCTTGGGGGCAACGATGCTCCACAGTCCCATGAAAGCGAGAAACGCGAACACGGGAATGACGATGAATTTCACGATCTCACGGACCTGTTTCGCGGGTTCCTCGCGGGTTGCCAGACGCACAACGGGTGAGAGGAAATTGAGGCCGGCGACATCGATGCCTTTGAGAATCTTGTATTTTATAGCCATGGGAGTGATGGAGTGATGCCCCGGGCGAACACGCGGTCCGCCCGGGGCGGGATGAAGTTTATTTTTCGGAAAGAGCAGGATCCTCTTTGATCCCGATCTCAAAGGAGTTAATGTATTCGATGGGCTTCATGGGATCGAACTCGTTCCCGTCGATGAAGTCCGTGGTGGTTTCCTTGTAACCGCTTTCGGTTTTTGTGAGTTCCCCGTCGGTGAGTTTCCCTTCGGAAATCAGGGACTCGGCGGCCTTCATATAAACCTCGGGAAGATAGATTTTCTTCACGGTCTCGTGATACCAGGAAGCGGGCTTCTCCTCGGTGATCTGGCCCCAGCGGCGCATTTGTGTGAGGAACCAGATGCCATCGGAATACCACGGGTAGGTGCAGTCGTGCTTGAAGAAAACATTGAAGTCCGGCATGTCGCGGACGTCGGTTTTCTGGAAGACGAAGGTTCCGGTCATGGAGTTTTTGATGACTTCGAAATCGGCGCCGACGTAGTTCGGCTGGGAAAGGATGCGGCAGGCTTCCACGCGGTTGACGAATCCACCGGAGGCGTCGGTCTCGTCGAGCCACTTGCCGGCTCGGATGAGCGCCTTGGTTACGGCGATCAGGGTGTTCGGGTTTTCATCAGCCCATTTCCGGGTCACGCCGAATACTTTTTCGGGATTGTTTTTCCAGATATCGTAGTTGGTCACGACGGGGACGCCGATTCCCTTGGCTACGGCCTGCTGGTTCCACGGCTCGCCGACGCAGTAACCGGAGATGGTGCCCGCCTCAAGAGTGGCGGGCATCTGTGGCGGAGGGGTCACGGAAAGTTCGACCTCCGCATCGGTGCGGCCCGCGATATCCGTTTTGGAATACAGGCCGGGATGGATGCCCGCGGCGGCCAGCCAGTAGCGGAGCTCGTAGTTGTGGGTGGAAACGGGGAAAACCATTCCCATCTGAAGCTTCTGCCCACCGGCGAGCATTTCCTCGGTGATGGGTTTGAGCGATTCGGCAGTGATGGGATGCGGCGGAGTGTCGGAGTCCAGCTCCGGGTCGTTTTCCTGCATCTGCTCCCAGATCGAGTTGGAAACGGTGATGGCGTTTCCATTCAGGTCCAGGGTGAAGGGTGTGACGATGTGCGCCTCGGTTCCGATACCGATGGTGGCGGCGATGGGCTGGCCGGAAAGCATGTGGGCACCGTCGATGTTGCCGGTAATGACGTTGTCTAGGAGGACTTTCCAGTTCGACTGGGCGACGACCTCCACCTGGAGGCCCTCGTCATCGAAAAAGCCTTTTTCCTTAGCGATCACGAGCGGGGCGCAATCGGTGAGCTTGATGAAACCGAGCGTCAGCGTATCACGCTCGACGTCCAGTTTTTCAGCGGAGACAACGGAGACCAGCGCCCCGGTGATGACGGTGGAGGCGAACCGGGCGGTGGCGCGGAATGCTCGGATAGTGGTAGGATTGGACTTCATAATAATATTGATTGGCTACACCGAGGAAGTAGCGGCAAAGGTGCCAACCAACGGTCGCCATATGAATCCGGGAGGAAGTCGTTTCATCGACTTCATGAGACAACCTCATCGCGCCGGGACGGCCTGCTGGGCGGTGAGGAAAACATCCTCGCGGTGAATGCGGGAAATTGATCCGGCGGTGATCTCAGGGAGCACTCCGATCGCGCGAAGCCCGGCGAGCTGCCATGAGGCCTTCTCCATGGTGGGGCTGTTCACCGAATCCCCGTAGAAGAGATGGAACGGGCTTTCGCTGACCGTATTCCCACCAGTGACGAAGCGTCCGGAAAAGCTATTGCCGAGAAGCTCTTTGCTCACCCCGATGTAGCCCGGCTGGCTGAGAATGGAGATCAGATCCTCCTGGAAATCATCGTCCGCGCACATCCTGCATGCCTCGAGAAGGGATGTGACAAGCGCGATGGTTTTGTCCTTTTGCTCACGCAGGAAACGCCCGGAAACCATCAGGACTTTTTCGGGATGGCCGTAGGAGAGGTCGGCGGAAGTCGCCGGAGACCAACCGAAGCCGCCGAGAATTGCGGCGGAGTTCCATGGCTCCCCGACACAGTATCCGTCGATCTGCCCCGCCTTGAGATGTTTCGCCATGAGCGGAGGCGGCAGGAAAATGATTTCCGCGTCGCTGCGCGGATCGAGACCGTGGCGGCGCAGCCACGCGTGCAGAAGGATGTGATGGGACGAGTAGCGGTGCGGGGTCGCAAGGGTGAGCGGGCGGTTTTTTTTCCAATGGTGTTCCATCCAGGACTTCAGCCCCTCGCCCGAACGGATGACGGACGAATCCATTTCATTGGAGAGCGTGATCGCGTTCCCATGGAGATTCAGGATCATCGGGACGGCGACTTCGGATTTCAGATCGCTGAAGCCAAGCCCGAGGGACATGGCGATACCGGCGATGGACTGGGCGGCATCGAGCTCGCCGTAATACATCTTGTCCCGCACGCTGGCCCATCCGAGTTCCTTGGAAAGCTTCACGCTCAGTCCGTTACGCTCGAAGATGCCGGTCTCCATCGCCACTGCCACGGGCGCGCAATCGCAAAGCGGCACGAAGCTGAGACGGATGGCTGTCTGACTGGCGGGTCCGGAATAGAGGCTTTTCACAAAACTGCATAAGCGTTTGGAATGCCAGAATTCCAGCTTTGGCATAAACGCTGCTAATTTTGTGCACGCGCTCCGGATGAGCGCGCTTCATCAGAGCATCATGGAATGGGTTCCCGACTTGAGACAGATCAGGGCTTTCGTCGCCGTGGCAGAGGAAGGCAGCTTCACGCTTGCTGCCAAAAGAATTTTTGTCACCCAGTCGGCTGTCAGCCACTCCCTTCGGACTCTGGAAGACCAGCTTGAGTGCAAGCTCCTGGATCGCTCCGGAAAACGCGTGGTCACCACCGCGGAAGGAGATCTCCTACTCGTCAGGTGCCGGGGGATGCTGCGGGAGATCGACCGGGTCAGTACGGATCTCGAAGGTCTGCGCCGCTGGGGGCAGACGCGTATCCGCATCGGTGCGCCGCACTCCCTCTGCCACTTTTTCATCCCGACCATCCTGCGGGAGTTCCGCGACTGCTTCCCGAAGTGCGATCCGTCCATCGAGGTCGGCGACAGCGCCTCCCTCCTCAGCCAGCTCGACGAGGGAAACCTGGACCTGGTGGTGGGACTCAAGCCCCGCAGCCGGGGTGAGGAGGGATACCGGCCGATGTTCCGCGACCGCCTCGCATTCGTCGTTTCCCCCTTCCATCCATGGGCGCAGGAAGGAGCGAAGATCGAAGCCACATTGCGCGAGCAGCAATTCATCATCTACGCGAAGGCCACCGAGACCCACCGCCTCATTGAGAACTGGATGCACCGAGCATATCGGGAACTCCAACCGGGGTCTGGTGCTCGGCGACATGCAGGCGATCAAGGAAATGGCCAAGATCGGCATCGGGGTCGGCATTGTGGCGCCATGGGTCGCGTCCCGTGAAATCGAGGAAGGAAGTCTCATAACCATTGAGATGCACCCCCCGGAGATCGAGCGGGAATGGGGCGTGTTCCACTCCACGAAACGCAAGCCCAGCCTGGTCGAAGAGGCATTCATCGGTCTTTCCGAAATGGCTTTCTCGATGATGCCGGGTATCTGAGAAAAAAGAGCCTCCGCCGTTTCCAGCGGAAGCCCTTGCTACCAACAACCCAACGGAAAGAGGTTTTTCCTAGAACTCGTAGTTCAGCTCGATTGAGAAACGTGTCGTCGTGGGCACCGCGCCCGCTCCGACAAAAACGTCCCCTTCGGATTCGAAATGGGCGAGTTTGGCGATCGCCAGGAAATGCTCGTCGAACTTTTTCACCAGCACGGAATCGACTTCCCAGCCGTAACCGGCGGAAAGTTCGTTGTCGCCCATCGCATGGATCGTGTTGATCCATTTCATCCCCCAGAAAACGGGCAAGGTGTGCGAGAGGTAGAGGTCGGACAGGCCGTTGTGGTTTCCGGTGATGCGCCCGACGATGAACGCGTCCGCAAATCCGTTGAAGGCATGGACGGTGGCGAGCGGAGTTTTGAAGCCCGAGCCCAGATGCTCGAAGCCAAGGGTCAACGACTGCGCGCCCATTGTTTTGGTGGCGGTAAGATGCGTGTAAAGCGCCTCCTGATCGGCGAGGCGACCCGCATCCTCCTGCCAAGCGAGCTCGCCATAGAGTGCGAGACCGAAAGCATTTCCCGCGGCACTCACGCCGAAGGTGTTGTTGTCCAACCCCGGGGTATCCTCGAAGCTCATCAGGTAGATGTAGGAGCCGAGAGTCAGCCCCTCGATGCCCTTGTATGATGCGTCGAGCAGATAGATGTCCCCCGGAAGATTTTCCAGAGCGCCACCCGCATCGGAGCCGAAGATCCGGTTCACCTGATTGATATAGGCCAGATCGAACGTCAGGTTCTCCACCATGCTGCCGGAGAAGGAAATGCCGTCGAAAGTCTGCTCGTTCTGTCTCCATCCGACGTTGCCGATCAACGCGGCGTTGTTCCTGATGATGCGCTGGCGTCCCAGTTTTGTGACCGTTTCGAAGCCCGCGTATTGGACGAAGAGCTGGTTGAGTTCGTTGGTCTCGGGATCGATGATCACCGTGTTACCTGCAACCGCCGGATCCGCCAGGGGAGCGCCTCCGTTGAAATCATCAACCACCGCCTGGGAAAACTCCCCTTCAAGGAACGCGCTGAAACCGTTCCACGCGGCGGTCTTCAAACCAAGCCGCTCGCGGAAAGTGAACGCGTGGGAAGGATCCAGCCCGTCCACATCCCCGAACTCGTAGCGGGAGCGGATGTTTATCGTGGGCGTGATCCAATCCTCCGCGGGCGGAGGTTCGGCCACTGGTTCCGGCGGGCCGGCGTAGAGAACCTGGGAGGTGACTAGGAGTAGTGCTGCTTTAAATTTCATGTTGTTTGTGTTTCCTGGAATGGATTTCCATCCCACAGCCAACGAAGCGCGTAGCCGGCCATCCGGATCGGTACGGAGGCCTCCCGCGTGAATTGTGTTTCCGCCCGTCATGCGCCCGGATCATCCGCCGTCAGAATGGGGTGAAGCGTGCTTCCAGCCTCTTGGCAAAGAATCGGGAACTGGATGCTCAGTGCTTCGCAAAGCGGCTGGAAGCACGCTTCTCCTTATTTCGTGATCCGGTATTCCGTTTCCACGATCCCGCTTCCCAGCTCTTGCTCACCCAGTCGCGTGGCGTGACGGTCAAGCACTCGGCGCATCGCGATGTTTCCGGAAAACATCGGGGCGATCCATCGGCGGATCCCGACCCGGTAGGCGGCATCGGAAAGGGAATGCAGAAGCTCGGCTCCCGCACCCAGCCCCTGCCAAGCGTCCGCCGTCACCATGGCGATTTCGGCAAGTTCCTTATCCTTCTCATCACGGAAACAACGGGCCACGGCTACAGGTTTCAATTCCTCCTCCCCCTCGATCTCCACCGCCAACCCGAAGGCGATATGGTCAACACCGTCAGGATTGGAAAGGCGGTCGAGTTCGCTCTCGGTCAGATCCGTTTTGTCAAAAAAGAAGCGGCGCATCCGACTGTCGGGAGCGAGCTCCCACAACGCGTTGGCGAGGGCATCGGCGTCGGACGGGATGATAGCCCGGACAATCCCGGACGTGCCGTTTGAAAGGATGACTGGTCTCTCTTCACCCATAGCAGTTTTCAGAGCGGAGACTTTTTGGTGATCCTCGCAGCGGCAGGAAAGAATCAGTCCCGCAGTTTCATCAGAATCGAAAGCACATACCAGAACAGCAGGGCGACGCTTGCGAAGAGTGAGAGGGATGCGGCGACATACTGGCTGGTGTTGTAGCGGTGGATGAGGTTGCTGGTGCTGTAGAGGATGGAAATGGATGCGAAGAGCACCATCGCCGCGGAGAACCACAGGCCGAGGGAGATCGGCAGGAAGAAGGAAGCGGCGATCAGGCCGAGGGCGATGATCCCGCCGATTTTCAGAAAGCCGCCGAGAAAGCTGAAGTCCTTTTGCGTGGTGAACGCCACAACGGTGATCCCGAGCACCATGACTCCGGTGATGAAAGCCGGCCTGGATGAGAAGAGAGCCGTCGCCGGTCATCATCATGGCGAGCATGATCATGGGCAGGAAAATGAGAGCCTCGGCCACGGTGTAGAGCGCGAGTCCGGCGTATTGGATGCCGAGGGAGGTATCGCTCGTCGCCCATTTGTTCGCCAGCCACGAGATGCCCATGAAGCCACCGAGAACGATAAGCCACGAGTAGCTACTCGTGCCAAGAAGCTGCAAGGCGATGACCCCGAGACCCATTTTCAGGAAAATCGCCTCAAGTGCCACGAAGAGCGCGATCGCTCCGGCGAGGTGCCAGTAGGTTTTGCGAATGAATTCCGCGCGGGCGGATTCTTCGGTTTCCGCGACCATGGGAACGCGGTAGGAATGGATGTCAGTGCTCATGTTCGGACCATTTCTATATTGTCTGGTTCACCATCCGGCAATCGATTTCCGTGCCATCTCCTCCGGATGGAATGAAAATCCCTTCCCGCGCGATCTGCCTGCCATCCAGGGGAAATCCCCCCTCCTCCTCCAGCACGCGTCTGGCGATGTGGAAACATTTCCATGCGCGGACAGTGCGGTGCTTCCTTTCGCGGCCCGCTCATACGTGTCGCCAGGTGCTGAAAATGTCGAACCGGGTTTCCGAGGAAGCCGTGACTGCCGTCCGCGGATTCTCTCCAAAATCCACTCCAGCGCGGAATACGGCCATGGCCATGTCTCCAGTATCGGATCGTCTTCGCTGAGATCGGCGGAGAACGCCTTGTTAAGCTGGAGGATCGCCTGCGCGGGTTTTCCCTCCATCCAATGACCCTGCGCGAAGCGGAGGGCGTTCAGATAAAAAGCCGCACCGCGATCCGTGCCATGTCGCTTCGGCGTTCCTGGTTCATACGCGGGTAGATACGGACACGCTTCCACCCGGGATCCTCCACATTCGATGTTCGATGTTCAATATTCGATGTTGGACGTTTTTCCTTCAGGAAATGTCCTTGCCCCCCGGGGGAGAAACCGAAATCCTCCCGCCCGTATGAGCAACCGTCTTGAAGGAAAAGTTCTCGTCGCCCAAGGAGGCGGCCCCACCCCTGTCATCAACCAGAGCATCGTCGGCGTCGCCCTGGAGGCGCGGAAATTCTCGCAGGTCACCTCGATCTACGGGGCGGTGCACGGCGTTTCCGGCATCATCAACGAGGAATTCGTCGATCTCACCCGGGAGACGACCCACAACCTGGAGCAGGTGGCCGGCACTCCGTCCTCCGGCCTCCTTTCCACCCGCGACAAACCGGACGAGGAATACTGCGCCCGCATGTTCGAGGTGATGAAAGCCCACGACATCCGCTACTTTTTCTACGTCGGCGGAAACGACTCCTCCGACACCGTCCGCATCGTCAACGAGCAGGCGGAGGCCGAAGGCTACGAGCTGCGCGCCATCCACATCCCGAAAACCATCGACAACGATCTGATGGAAAACGACCACTGCCCCGGCTTCGGCTCCGCTGCGCGTTTCGTCGCCCAGGCGTTCATGGGCGTGAACCTCGACAATCGCGCCCTTCGCGGTGTTTACATCGGCTGCGTGATGGGTCGCCATGCCGGCTTCCTCACCGCTTCCTCCGCGCTCGCGCAGAAATACTTCGATGACGGCCCGCATCTCGTTTACGTGCCAGAGCGCCATTTCAATACCGAGCAGCTTCTCGCCGATGTGGACCGCGTCTACTCCAAGCACGGCCTCTGCACCATCGCCGTTTCCGAAGGCATTTCCGATCAGGACGGCACCCCGATGATCGTGAAACTTCTCGGAAAGGAAGAGCGCGATTCCCACGGAAACGTCCAGCTCTCCGGCACCGGCGCGCTCGGTGATCTCCTTGCCGATACCATTCGCGACGGACTGAAAATCAAGCGCGTCCGCTCGGACACTTTCGGCTACCTCCAGCGCTCCTTCATGGGCATCCAGTCGGATCGCGACGCCACGCGAGGCCCGCGAGGTCGGCGAGAAGGCCGTCCAGTTCGCCATGTGGGACAACGTCGATGGCTCGGTCGCGATCAAGCGCCCGGTGCTCGACTACTCGGTGGACTACGAGCTGGTGGACATCACAAAAGGTCGCCGGGAAAACCCGCCACATGCCGGACAACTTTATCAACGAAGCAGGCAACGGCGTCACCCAGGAGTTTCTCAACTACTGCCGCCCGCTGCTTGGCTCCGATCTTCCCGAGCCACACCGCCTCCGCGCACCGAAAGTGCCGAAAGTTCTCAACGTGTAGAAACGCCTTCGCCAAAGAGTCGCCGGTGCAATCCGGCGGCTTTTTTTATTTCTTGGCCGGCGTCTGAACCGGAGCTGCCTTCGGTTTCGGAGCGACCGCCTTCCATTCGCGGTGAAGCTTGTATTCCACCTCGCCCTGCAACTGACCGACAAGCTTTTTACCCTCCCTGCGTCTCTATTGATCGGATCGTATCGAGATCCATCCGGAGAACGACCGGATGCAGAAGTGAGAACCAGATCCGCCCCTTTTCGATGGTGATCTCGGATACAACTGTCTGACCCTTCGCATTCTCGACCTCATCGGGAATGATCGCACCTTCGACCTCGAAGACGCCGCACGGATGCCCGTGCACTCCCTCCATCCCTTTGAACACCATTTCGAGGGACCCCTTTTTCGTATCGTCAAATGCGAGAACCAGGCTTTCGTTCGCCAAGTTGGTCGTGTCCCCGATCTTCATGGGTTTTGTTCCGAACCATCGTGGGCGCGGCAGAAGGCCGTTCGCGACGAGTGTTTCTCCCAGGGTCTCTTCGAGACTCTTGCCCCATGCCATGGTGAGAACTCCTTCGTGGGAATCGACTTCCACGCTTTGCCATCGTAGTTGAATTGCACCGCCTTCCCTACCAGGCGATCCTACGATTTCCGCGAATTCCGGTCATCCGTCTCCATACTTTCCGTCGGGGTTTCCACTCCTTCTCGGTTTTCATCTGCTTCAGACTTTCCGCAGCGGTCAGGACCCTGCGCTTGGATTTTTCCCGCATGGTAACGCGCACGGCACGGCCCACCATTTCATACTCCATCACCTCGTCCTCACGTAGCGAAATGGTTGCGGACCCGTCGTGGAATTCGGATTTTCCCGCGACACTCACCTTATTGTATTTCACCACCTCGTTGGTGACGCACTTTCAGATGCGGGCGGCGCCTTCAGATCCCTGTCGGAAAATGTAGCCATCGCCCTCTTTTTTCACGAGCTTCCGCAAGCTCCGGATCGATCTCGTGCTGAGCTTCTCCTCTTGATCCATGAAATCAAGCACGGTGCCTCACCCACTTTTTCCGGAACCTCGATCCAGCCGAGACTTTCTTCGCTAGCAGAACTCCGAGCATCGTAGAGCAGCACCATGCAACCGAGCACGGCCAGATGGAATAGCACCGAGAGGATCTGTTTGGTCGATTTGTTCAGCTTCCCTGCCATTTAAGGGGATGGTAATCAAATTTCCTAACAATGACACCACTTTTTCCCGCTAAGCTGAAGTACACCGAAAAGCCCCCTGCGGACGAAGACCGCAGGGGGCTTTGGAATCAGAAATTGTGCCGGAAACTTTACTCTCCCTCTGGGACGGGGATCGGAAAACCGCCGCCTTCCGGAGCCGCCGGCGCGTCCTTGATCTCGACAAGTTCAAGTTCGAAAATCAAGGCCGTGTTCGGAGCGATTTCCGCACTGCGGCGCTCCTCTCCATAGGCCAGTTCACTTGGAATGAAGAGCTTCCACTTCGCACCGACGGGCATCGTCGTGATCGCTTCTTTGAAGCCTGGGATTACTTGAAGTGTCATCGGAACCGGGCTACCCTCCGGTGAGGCATCGAATTCCGTGCCGTCGATGAGGGTGCCCTTGTAGTTCACCATGAACTGCTTGTCTGGCTCACCTTCCTTTGGCTCGGAGTATTTCTCCTCGCCACCTTTTTCCATAATCTCGTATTGGAGACCGCTCTCAGTTGTCACCACGCCTTCGCGCTTCGCGTTTTCCTCGAGGAATTCTGACCTGCTTTCAGGTTCGCTTCAGCCGCGTCCTTTTCACGCTGCTGAAGAACGGTGCCAAGAGCAGCCATGGCCGCCTGAAGCTTTTCTTCCGCCACCTCCGGCTTGTCGCCTTTCACCGCCGCGGTGAAACCGTTGATGAAAACATCCATCTCAAGATCGTCCAGGGTCACGCCGTAGCGGCCGAAGTTCTGTGCGAAGCTCGCCACCGCACCGGTAGCCAAGCGCGTAGGAGGAATCGGACTTCGTTTTCGCCGGATCGGCGGCAGGAGCTTCGGGGCGGCGGTCTCGTCCGTTGTCGGCGCCTCTTCTTTCGGCAGTTCTCCTTGGCAGCTTCTTCTGGGCGATCGCAATTCCTGTGGCCGCAAGAGCGACCAGACCCATGCGTGCGGCACCTGTTATATAGTGAGTTTCTCATAATTTGTTGAAATGTCCGCGCACCCTAGAAGCGCCTACCACCCTGTCCAGAACGGCTTTCGGGGTTTTGTGGACCAGCCCGGATTACTCGCGTTCCCCGCTTTGCCTCTGAGAAACTTAACGATTTTCCCAAAATCCGGCAGCTTCACCGCCATTTTCCCATCCGTCACAGTGAACACGACCCGCGAGGTCTTGCCGTTCGCCACAACGTTCATGAGGTAGGTTCCGGGATTCAGCTACTTCTTGTCCATTGTGGCGTCCAGCTTCACCTCCGTGGTCTCTTTCGCAGAAAATTACCGCCGCCGGAGCTCCATCCATCAGAATTGATCCGTCCTCATTGCAGGGAAAAGCATTAACGATCAGCATCGGAGCCACCTTTTCGATGGCCAGCAACGGCATCCGCCTTCACCGGCTCCTTAACGACCGCGAACAGATCCCCCCAATCGCCCATTTCTGCTTTCTGACCGCCAAGCGTGACATCGAAAGGATAGAGCATTGGTCTCTCCGCTTCCGCAAATCCCACGGAAACCGCGCCATCATCAGAAGACAAATTCTTTTCATAAGGGCCTTTTACCGGGTTCCAGAAGCAGCGCGAAGTCCAAACTCCCATCTTTCTTGGAGTTTCAAATTTAAGGTTTAAGGTTACCCACACATGCCCGTCCTCTCTCCGGAAAACCTCGCCGATCCATCCTCTTCCGACGAAATTCTCGACGCCTTTCTTACCTTTCTCGAAGACAACCGGCACAACCCCCTACGACCATCAGGAGGAGGCGATCCTTGAGCTTTTCGCCGGCAACAATGTGATCTTGAACACTCCCACCGGCTCCGGAAAATCGCTGGTGGCCCTCGCTCTCCAGTTTCGTGCGATCTGTCAGAAACGCCGCTGCTACTACACGGTCCCAATCAAAGCGCTAGCCAACGAGAAATTTCTTTCCCTCTGCGATACCTTCGGCCCTGATAACGTCGGCATGATCACTGGCGACGCCACCGTCAATCCGTCCGCGCCAGTCATCTGCTGCACCGCCGAGATACTCGTCAAACCTCGCTCTCCGCGACGGGGCCGCCTCGCCCGTCGACGACGTCATTATGGACGAGTTCCACTACTACTCCGATCACGAACGCGGCGTCTCCTGGCAGATCCCACTGCTCACCCTGCCGAACGCCCGCTTTCTCCTCATGTCCGCGACCATCGGAGATACGGATTTTTTCCAGCAGGAAATCACCGCTCTCACCGGAACTACTACCGTTCTAGTAAAAAGCGAGAATCGCCCTGTCCCGCTGGAATTCGACTACTCCACCACTGCGCTTGAGGAAAAGATCGAAGACCTTGTCACCTCTGGTCGCGCGCCCATCTATCTGGTGCATTTTTCCCAGCTGGCCTGCGCGAAGAACCGCCCAGGATCTCATGAGCCGGAATTTCTGTTCCAAGGAGGAGAAAGGCAGCTCATTGCCGATCTTCTGGTGGATGCCGATTTCCGCTCTCCCTACGGGAAAGGAAATCAAAAAACTCCTCCGCCACGGCCTCGGTATTCATCACGCCGGCCTCCTCCCGAAATACCGCACGCTCGTCGAAAAGCTTGCCCAGAAGGGCCTGCTGAAAGTCATCTGCGGCACCGATACCCTCGGCGTCGGCGTCAATGTCCCCATTCGCACGGTCGTCTTCACCCAGCTCTTCAAATACGGCGGCCAATCGACGAAAACCCTCGCCGTCCGCGATTTCAAACAGATCGCCGGGCGCGCCGGTCGACGTGGCTTCGACGACATCGGATACGTGGTCGCCCAAGCCCCTCCACACGTCATCGACAATATCAAGGCCGAGGCCAAAGCCGCCGCGAAAGGCGGAAAATCGAAAGCCGTGAAAAAGAAACCTCCTGAAAAAGGCTTCGTGAACTGGGACGAAAACACCTTTCGCAAACTCATCGATTCCCCTTCGGAAAAACTCTCCTCCAGCTTCCTCATGCGCCACGGCATGCTCCTCAACGTCCTCTCCCGCCGAAGACGAGGACGGCTGCGAAGCGCTCCGGAAAATCATCCGCGAACTCCCACGAAGCCACCCTCCAAAAAAGCGGCCCTTCGCAAACGCGCCTTCGAGCTCTTTCGAGGTCTCGTCGAAGGAAACATCCTAACCATCATCCCAAAAGACGAGCGCACCTCCCCCGCAAAAATCAAACTCAACATCGACCTCCAGGAGGATTTCACCCTGAACCAAGCCCTCGCCACCTACCTGATCGAGGCCATCCCGACAACTCGATCCCAACGATCCCCGCCTACCCGCTCAATGTCATTTCCCTGGCCGAAGCCATCGTGGAAGACCCCTCCCAGATCATCCGCAAACAGGTCGACAAAGCGAAAGACAAACTCGTCGCCCAGATGAAAGCAGACGGCGTGGAATACGACGCCCGCATGGACGCCCTTGAACAGGTGGAGCACCCAAAACCCGGCAAGGAATTCATCTACCAGACCTACAACGACTTCGTCATCACCAACCCCTGGGCGAAGGAAGCCTCCGTAAAACCGAAATCCATCGCCCGGGAAATGTTCGAGGACTATTCCTCCTTCGAGGACTACATCAAAACCTACGGCCTCGAAAAATCCGAAGCCATCCTCCTCCGCCACCTTTCGGAAGTTTACAAAATCCTCGCCCAAACAGTCCCCCCCTCAGCCAAGACCGAAGAACTGGAAGAGGCCGAAACCTACTTCGGGGAAATGCTCCGCACCACCGACTCCTCCATCATCGACGAGTGGGAGAAACGGAGCGCGGGCGTCTCGCCCACGCAGCAACCAGAGAAAAAAATCCAAGCCCAAGCCCCCAACCTTCACCCGCAACAAAACCGCCCTCACCCAAGCCACCCGCACCGCCATCCTCAACTTCATCAAACTCCTCTCCCAAAACAATCCCACCCAGGCCCTCCAGGAAATCCCCTCCGAAGACTCTCACCCCCGCCGATCTCACCACGTTTCTCAACACCCATTACGAAACCCACGGCCTCATCCGTCTCGACCCCGAAGCCCGCAATAAAAAGCACACCCACATCGAGGAAATCCCCGAAAAGAGAATCTGGCGCATCCACCAGACCATCATCGACCAGGAAGACCTAAACGACCACACCGCCACCTTCGAACTGGATTTGGAAAAATCCGACGAGACATCCCTTCCGGTCACTCCGCCTGATCTCCATCTCACCTGCCTCTTCCTCATAGCCTCAAGCTCTCCAATTGAAGTTTAAAACTTAAAGTTTAAAGTTTCCCCATGCGCAACCCCGCCCCACTCATCGCCACCCTCCTCCTCGGTGCGCTCATCCTTTTTCTCGTCGTCCGGCCACAGAAACCGGATCCGAAACCAATTCCGGAACCGCCCGGTCACCGTCCCAACTCCCACCGCCCTCTCCCTGCTCGCCGAGGCACCGGACTGGTCACGCCCTCGAGGTTTACCAGCACACCATCTCACGTGCCGATTTCGAAAAACTTCTCACCGAAATTTTCACCACCGACGACACCTGGAAACAATACATCACCATCGACGAAAACCACGCTGAAGTCCTCACCTCCAGCGATCCTTCCGAGCCACCCTTCGTCCTGGACTTCGCCACTCCGGAAAAAAACCTTCCCGCACCCCGCCACTGGCAAGCCACCGAATCCTTGCCGATCCCACCACCGGAGACCCCTCTCGCGAATCTTCACATCGCCATCGATCCCGGCCATCTCGGCGGAGAGTGGGCGAAGATCGAGGAGCGTTGGTTTCAGATCGGCGACGACAAGCCGGTCACCGAGGGCGACATGACCCTCCATGTCGCGAAGCTCCTCAAACCCATGTTGGAGAATCTGGGGGCGAAAGTTTCCCTCGTCCGCTCCACCACCGATCCCGTCACCCCTCTCCGCCCGGAATCCCTCTCCAGCCTCGCTGCGGAGCAATCCCCGTCCGATCCGGAGTCGCTTGGGAAATTCGCCGAAAAACTCTTCTACCGCACCGCCGAGATCCGCGCCCGCGCCGAGTTGGTCAACACCACCCTCAAGCCCGATCTCGTCCTCTGCCTCCATTTCAACGCCGAAGGCTGGGGCGACCCCACCCAGCCGACCCTCGTCCCCCGCACCCATTTCCACATCCTCCTGAACGGTGCCTACACCGGGGACGAAGTCCGCCTGGCCGACCAACGCTTCGCCATGCTTGAAAAGCTCCTCCAGCGCACCCATTCCGAGGAGGTTCTCGTCGGACGCACCGTAGCCAATACCTTCGCGGAAATTTCCAAACTCCCCCCCTTCATCTACCCGCTTGCCGGGTTGAACGTCCGCACCATCGAGGGCAATCCCTACCTTTACGCCCGCAACCTCCTCGCAAACCGCCTCTACAACTGCCCGGTCATTTTCATGGAACCATACGTCATGAACTCCATCCACGACTACGCCCGCATCCAGGCAGGCGACTACGAGGGAATCCGGGAGATCAACGGCGAACAACTCCCCTCAATCTTCCGGGAATACGCAACCGCTCTTGCAACCGGACTCGCCCACCACTATTCCCGGCAGCAATAGCAACCAAGTCTCCCATTCGATGTTCAAAACCACTTCCAAAATCCAAGTCTTCCTTCAGGTTTGAATGACCTGTGAGCAATAGCGAATCATCCATCCTAGCGAAGCCTATCCTCATAGCCGGCAGGCAAATTTCAAATTTAAAGTTTCATGACACTCCTCGTCCTATACGTCCTCCTCGCGATCTGCGTTTCCTTCCTCTGCTCCCTCCTGGAAGCCGGCATCCTGACGATCACCCCCTCATCCATCAACCGCGCCAAGGAGAAGGGTCTCCCGTGGGGCGTCCGCATGGAAAAGCTCAAGGCGGATATCGACCGGCCGCTTTCCGCGATCCTCACTCTCAACACCATCGCCCATACCATGGGAGCCGCTGGAGCGGGAGCGCAATACGCCAAGGTCAGCGGAAACACCGGCGAGGCCGTTTTCGCAGGCGCACTCACTCTCGCCATCCTGGTCTTCACGGAAATCATTCCGAAAACAATCGGCGCGCGTTTTGCAAACGGGCTGGCACCCTTCACCTGCGTCACCTGCAACTTTCTTATCACCGCACTCAAGCCTCTCGTCCTCGCATCAAAATCCCTCACCGGCCTGATCGCTCCCAACGCTCCGGAGCCCGACCATTCGGAGCATCGTGAGGAAATTCTTGCCATGGCGCGCATCGGCCACGAATCCGGCTCCCTGCGGGAAAGGGAAAGCCAGTTCGTCCAGAACCTCATCCAGCTCAACGTCATGAAGGTCTCCGACATCATGACGCCGCGCCCCGTCATTTTCTCCCTACCGCAGTCCACCCCCCTGCCGGAGTTCGCGGCGCTCATCGAGAACCGCCCCTTCACCCGAATTCCGGTTTATGACAAGGGCACGGACGACTTCACCGGGTTTGTCATCCGCGGCGAAGCCCTCCTCGCACACCTCAAGGATCACTACGATACCGGCACCCTGGAGGACGTCCTCCTCCCTATCGCCATCACCGCCCAATACACCCCTGTCGATGCCCTCTTCCAGCGCTTCATCGCCGAGCGGCACCACATCATGCTCGTCACCAACGAATTCGGCACCACCGTCGGCCTCGTCACACTCGAGGACATCATCGAGACCATCTTCGGAATCGAAATTCTCGACGAGTCCGACCGCCACCCCGATCTCCAGCACCACGCCCGCAGCCTCTGGCAGGAGCGAGCGAAAAAAATGGGCATTAACATCGAGCCGTAGCCGCGCTTGTGGACGCCTCCGTCCTCCCCTGAGGCAAACGTGAGACCATCAACCGATCAGGTGTTTGCAAGGGTCTGACTTTTCTGCCTGTATCAATGGCGTGCAAGCAAACGTCTCCGCCATCCTCGCCCTCTCGCTGGCGCCCCTTTCAGCAAATCCCATCACCTACGACAACCTCCCCCTGGGCTCGGAGGAGAAGCCGCTGATCCTTCGCACCTACATGCCGGATCCGGGACTCGAAGACGCCTATTTCGCACATCACGGCAAAGGTGCGAAATCACCCAAATACAATGTCGGGAGCGGCGAGGACAAGAACGGCTTCGACACACCCGTGAAAGGACTCCCGGCCGCCATCGGCGTTAATCAGCGGGCAGCCTTTCCTATGCTTTTGACACCATCGAATGCCGGGTCGCATACGTCTGGAAGGGCGGATTCCTCGACATGTATCCCTATTGGGGAAACCCAGACCGCGGCAACCGCCTTAGCAACAACTACGTTCCCCACCTTGTCGGCATTCTTTTCCACAAGGCCGATCCGATGTCGGAAATTTTTGTCGATGGGAAACGGATGACCGAACTCCCGGAGCCGCGCTTCATCGGCTACGATCTCGTCGGAGGATCACCGGTCTTCAAATTTACGCGTGGCGGGAAAAACTTCGATCTGAAAATCGAACCTGTTGCGGAACCCCCGCTTTCCTTTTCCCTCACGATTTCATCCCCGGACGCGCGGGCGATCACCTATGGGACGGCGGAAGGCAGCAAGACAACGAACACCCTCACCCGGATCGTCACCGGCTCCAGGCTCGCCTCTTTCCAAGGCTTTCCGCGCGACATGAAAATCAACAAGGCCACCATCGCCAACGGCCAACTCCTGTACGACAGCCTCGGCTGCTCCGCCTGCCACTCCATCGACGGCTCGCTCGGCCACGGCCCCACCCTCGCCGGACTCTTCGGAGCCGAGCGTCTGGTCGAGGAGTCCGAGCAACCCGTCAAGGCCGACCGCGATTACCTCCTGGAATCCATCAGGGCGCCTTCCGCCAAAACCGTCAAAGGGTTCCCACCCAACTACATGCCACCCTACGCCCTGAAAGATCCGGAGTACGGATCCCTCCTTCTCTTTATCGAATCCGTGGCCAAAGGAGAGTAGCTCTGATCCACCGTTTTCCATGATTCCTTTCCCACCTTTCCCATGAAACTTCCTATCGCCCTTTTCCTGGCTGCCAACGCTCTGCACGCGGGCGGCTTTGAGGACTCTTATAAACTTGAGGACATCCCCTTGCCCGCCGGACTTCCTCCGGAAGTGGGTGGTCTCGCATTCGACGCGGACGGTTACCTCTACGTTTCCCTTCGACGTTCCGACGTCTTCCGCGCCAAGCCGACCACGGATCCGCAGGGATTCTCCTGGAGCCTCTTCGCCTCCGGCTTCCACAACGGCTGTGGGATCGTCGCCCCCGAACCGGGAAAAATCCTCGTCGCCCAGATGGCGGAACTCACCTCCGCCACCGATACCGACGGGGACGGACTTGCCGACCGGTATCGCAACGTGGCCGACGGATGGGGTCTTTTCGGAAATTACCACGAGACCAACGACATCGCCACCGATGGCAAGGGCGGCTACTTCCTCGCGATCGGCACCGCGTCCCACAACGGGCCCGTCTTCGAGCATACCAAGGGCGAATTCTCCGCCTTCGGACGGCGCGGTAGGAATTTCTCCTCCGTGAAATACCGAGGCTGGATCCTTCATCTCGACAGTGACGGAAAACTCACTCCCTGGGCTTCCGGTTTCCGCATGCACAACGGCATCTACACCGATCCCGACGGAGAAACATGGTGCGGCGACAACCAGGGCGACTGGAAAGCGATCACCCCGTTTTACCATATCGAGAAGGGAAATTTCTACGGCCATCCCTCTTCCCTGGTTTGGGACGAAAACTGGCCTGCCGAAAAGGATCCGCTCCTGACCTACCGGAACGACCTGGACGCGTACAACAAGCACCGCACCGAGGCCGCCGTCCTTCTGCCCCACGGCTTCTGCCGCTCCGCCGCCCAGCCGATCATGATTCCGAAGGACGGCATCTTCGGCGAAGCCTATGCCGGCCAGTATATCCTCCCGGACAACAACGGCACCCGCCTCTGCCGCGTTTCCGTCGAGAAGGTGGCGGGCAAGTACCAGGGCATGGCTACTTACCTGCTCAACGGTGGCGGCCTCCGCTCCGGCAACAACCGCCTTACCTTTTCCCCGGATGGCAAGACTCTCTACATCGGCCAGACCGTTCGCGGCTGGGGCGCGCTTGCCGAGGGTCTCCAGCGACTCATCCACACCGGCGGCACGCCGTTTGACGTGAAAAACGTGACCATCACCCCGGACGGCTTCCGCCTGGAATTCACTTCACCGCCCGGAACGGCTCCCGCCGCCAAGGACATCTGGATCGGAAGCGCGATCTACCAGCCCAAATGGACCTATGGCAGCGATGCCGAGGACGAGCGCAATCACAAGGTCATCAAAGTCACGAAATCCGGAGATCTCACTTTTGACCTCGCGTCGAAAATTTTTCAGCGGGTCGCAACTACCACCTCAAGCTCCCGAAATACAAGGACGCCTCTGGCACACCACTTCACAACCGTGAGTTTCACTACACGGCTCACAACATTCCCGAGTGAGAAGAAATCTGATTTAATGCCGCATCCGGGCGTGCTCCCACACCTACCGGTTCCGCTTTGGCAGGAGCTATTTCAAACTGGAGATTCCAACTTTGTTTCTTTCGTTCCTGAACCGTCCTCCTTGGAGAAAGGCCAGATCATCGAAAGCATCAACGGCAGGGTGCACGCCGGGTACAGCTTTCGTATCTGTGCGAAAGCCAAAATCATTGAATCCGCTCGACCAGCCCCGTGCATCGTTCGCCAGGCATAACACTGAGTTCCATCTGGTTCATGACGTAAGCGAAAGAGAGGCCGCTTCCCGGATCTCCGAAAGCGTGACTACCTCCCGCTCCCGGGTGACCAAAGGCGGAGAGCGATTTTCCATAAAGTTCCCGCTTTTTCTCACCACGCCCATCAACGGGATCCATTTGGCAGCCGGAGGTGAACGCCGTTTCCCGGAGGAGAACCTTGTCCTCTCCGGATATTTGAAGACTACCCAGAGCTTTCCGAACGGACTCCGACAGCGGACTCTCAATCGCACCGATCGCCGCTTGGTAAAATTTGCCCAAGCCCCTCGCACTCCCCACCCCGCCCATTGCGGGTAACGCGGCGACCCAGGCTTTCGGCTCGTTCATTTCAGCGATCGCATGGAGGCCTTTCGGCGATGAAAACGCACGACGGGTCAGGCTGTCCGGAGAGTTGAAGGCGGAATAGAAGCCCGCTTCAAATACGGAGGGTTTCGCCTTTCCCGGCACCAGCTTCGCAACCCTGCCCCACTCGCTTTCCGGCAGACCTATCCAGAAATCGATCCCCATGGGTCTGGCGATGTCCTCGTTCCACACCCTGCCGAGAGTCCTTCCATCCAAGCGCCTCACGCACTCATCTAACAGAAAGCCGAACGTCCTGGGATGGTAACCGTGCCCTTCACCCGGCGTCCACTCCGGAACCGTCTTTTCTACGGCGGAGACAACCGCCCCGTGATCAAAAACGTCCGCAACTTCTGCCAGCGCCGCCAACCCGCACTGGTGCGAAAGCATTTCCCCGAAGGTGGCCTCGGGCAGAGGGAATCCGCTCCAGACCTCGCCCACCGAAGTTTCCGCGCCCATCCCCCTCCCGGAAAGCACATGCAACAGCGTGGCCGCGGCCGGCGCCTTTGTGGCCGAATACACGGGCACAATGGTATCCGCTTGTCCATTCCCTGACCTTTTCCCTCTCACAGAATCCCCCGCTCAGCGAAACGATCTCCTCACCGCCTTTCCAAACGCTGACCGCTGCACCCAACTCCCCGCGCTCGGAAAAATTCTCCCGGAAATATCGCTCCAAATCCTCCATGACAAAACTTTCACCCCTCTCCGATCATCCGCGCCACATCCTTCGCGAAGTAGGTCAGAATCATATCGGCCCCCGCCCTTTTGATACCGAGCAGACTCTCCATCACCACGGCCTTTTCATCCAGCCACCCGCCCGCGCAAGCTGATTTGATCATCAGATACTCGCCGCTCACTTGGTAGGCGGCGATCGGCAAGGTCGTTTCATCCCGCAGCCGCGCGATCACATCGAGGTAAGGCCCGGCGGGTTTCACCATCACGATATCCGCACCCTCCTCCTCATCCATCAGAAGTTCGCGCACAGCTTCCCGGACGTTACCGGGATCCATCTGGTAGGTCTTCTTGTCGCCTTCCTTCGGTGCTGAATCCAACGCACCTCGAAACGGCCCGTAGTATGCGGAGGCATACTTCGCCGTGTAGGCCATGATCCCTGTATCCTCGAAACCAGCCTCGTCCAACGCTACCCTGATCGCACCGATCCGCCCGTCCATCATATCGGACGGTGCCACGATATCCGCCCCGGCCCGTGCGTGGCAAAGCGCCTGCTCACAGAGAATCTCCACCGTCTCGTCATTCAGAATTTTCAGCGAACCATCCTCGCCACGCTCCACGATCCCGTCGTGCCCGTCCGAGCTGTATGGATCCAGCGCGACGTCCGTGATCACGCACATCCCGGGACAAGCCTTCTTGATCGCGCGGATCACCTGCGGCACCAGCCCCTCGTCGTCCGCACAAGCGGCGCCGTTCGCGCTTTTCAGCTCTTCGGCGATTTTCGGAAAAAGCACCACCGCCCGTATCCCCAGCTTCCAGACAGACTCCACTTCGGAGATCAGTCCCGCGACCGACCAGCGGGTGCACCCGGGCATCGACTCGATGGGCGCGTCCTCCGCATCCTCGTGGAAAAACACCGGCAGAATCAGATCGTCCACCGAAAGCACCGTCTCCCGCACCAACCCCCGTATCGCGGAAGTCCGCCTGTTCCGCCTCGCCCGAATCATCATTTCCATAGCCGGAACCTAATGCTTCATCCTGGAAACGGAATACCGAAAACCGATCATCCCGCGAATTCAAACTTTCCCGGAAAATGCTTGCCCTTTTTCCCGCAAACCCCTAAATCCGCGCCCCCTTCAGCCACCACACAGCATCGAAGTCCCAGGGGAACCCTACGTGGCAGGATTTCAAAATCGCCCGCTCTGAATCAAGACGGGACAAAGAAATTACATATCATGGTTAACGAACTCATCTCCGAAATGGTGGACGCCGGCGTCCACTACGGTCACCAGACTAAAAAGTGGAACCCGCGCATGAAGCCCTTCCTCATGAAGGACAAAGGCGGGATCTACATCATCAATCTCGAGAAAACCGTCCAGCAGACTCGACAAGGCAGCGGACTTCCTTGCAGACCTCGTCAGCAAGAACAAACAGATCCTCTTCGTCGGCTGCAAACGCCAGGCACAGGATGCGATCCGCGAGGCCGCCGAAGCCACCGGACAACACTACGTCAACCACCGTTGGCTCGGCGGCATGCTCACCAACGCCACCACCGTCCGCAAATCCGTGGAACGCCTCCGCTACCTCGAAAACATCGAGAAGCAGCCGGAATTCAAAGCAATGTCCAAAAAGGAACTCGCAGCCCTCGGCCGTGAGCGTGAAAAACTCCTGCGCAACCTTCGTGGTGTTCGCGATCTCGACAAGGCACCCGACGCCATCGTCATCGTCGATTCCGCACGCGAAACCATCGCCGTAGCCGAAGCCCGCCGCCTCAACATCCCTATCGTCGCCATCGTCGATACCAACGCGGATCCGGCCAAGGTCGATTACCCGATTCCCGGCAACGACGACGCCATCCGCTCCATCCGCATCATCCTCCGTACTCTGGTCGATGGCATGGTGGCAGCCGGCAAGAAGTAAGAGCTCCTGAAAACTGAACACTGAAATCCAGCAAACTTTTCTCACTAGAAGAATGATCACCGCATCAATCGTCAAAGAACTCCGCGACAAGACCAACGCCGGCATGATGGACTGCAAAAAAGTCCTCACCGAAACCAACGGCGACATCGAAGCCTCCATCAAACTCCTCCGCGAGCGTGGCATCATGAAGGCCGGTAAGAAATCCGACCGCGCCGCCACCGAAGGCATCATCACCGCCCGCGTCAACGAGGCCAACACCTCCGGCATCCTCCTCGAAATCAACTGCGAGACCGACTTCGTTTCCCGCAACGAAAACTTCCAGGCATTCGTCACCGAAATCGCCGACAAACTCGCGGCATCCGACGCACCGCGATCACGCGGCGGCACTCGCCGTTTCACACGGTGAAAGCACCGTCGAGGATTTCGTGAAGGAAAAAGTCCTCCAACTCGGGGAAAACATCCAGCTCCGCAAATACGAACGTTTCGATGCGGCTCCAGGCGGCGTCATCGCATCCTACATCCACCTCGGTGGTAAGGTCGGGGTTCTGATCGAAGTTGGCACCACCAAGCCGGAAACCGCTTCGTCCGAAGTCTTCCAGGAACTGATCAAGGATCTCAACCTCCACATCGCCGCATCCGCGCCGAAAGGCCTTTCCCGCGACGACATTCCACAAAGCATCGTCGATGAGGAAATGGATATCTACCGCACCCGTCTTCTCGAACAAGGCAAGCCGGAGAACATCATCGGAAATATCCTCAAAGGACAGATCGGCAAGTTCTTTGCCGAGTCTTGCTTCCTAGAGCAGGGCTTCGTGAAGGATCCCGACGTAACCGTCAAACAACTCCTCGAAAACAAGGGCAAGGAGCTCGGTGACACCATCACCGTCACCCGCTTCGTCCGCTTCGGCCTCGGAGAGTAAACCAAACGCGGTGTTTCCGGCTTGACTTGCCAGGCTGTCTGCCTCAAACACCGCCCCCAAAACAACAATTTAAGACTTACCAGATACAGAATTTATGAGTGACCGTGGAGTAAACCTAAAAAAAGGAGAGCCCGTTGACCGCGCCCTCAAGCGCCTCAAAACCAAACTCGATTCCGAAGGAATCCTTGAGGAAATGCGCCGCCGCCGCGCTTTTGAAACCCCGACCGACCGTAAAGTCCGCAAGCTTCGCACCGCTTCCAAGCGCAACAAGGTCAGATGGCGTTTCAGCATGGGACCACCGGCAGGAGAAAGCGAAACCGTCGATCTCACCAACGGATAATCCCTAAAGGAGCGCTGCCTTCAGGCGGCGAGTCCCCAGTTTTCAAAAAAAGCGGAAGCCTCAACAGGCTTCCGCTTTTTCCGTATGTAGCTACCGCGTCCCGCGGGATCCCAAACCCTTGAAGTTTAAAGTTTAAAATTTAAAGTTTCCCCATGCCCCTGCGCACCTTCCTCGGTTACGACCGCCCCTTCCTCCCACTACTTACCGGACACCTCCTCTCGGATCGCGAAAACCTCGCCGGCACTCTGGTCATCACCCCCACCACCCAGAGCGGGCGTATCCTTCGCGAATCCCTCGCAGCCGAAGCCACCGCCCTCCTTGCTCCCACTGTCACGACTCCAGGCGCTCTCCTGCATCTCGACGATCCGAAAGTCGCCCCCGCATGGCTCGAACGGATCGCTTGGATCGAAGTCCTCGAATCCCTCACAGAGTCCGATTGGAAAAACCTCACCGGCCTATTTCCCGAACCACCGGATACCACGGACAGCTCTTCCGACTGGGCGATCTCCCTCGCCAGCGAAATCACCACGCTCCGCACCACCCTTCAGGATCACCTTCACAACCTTTTTTCCGCCTCCAAATTTCTAGCCAGCACCCCTGAAGCCACCCGCTGGGAAAACCTCGCCACTCTCGAGAACCTGACCGAAAGGAAACTTTCCGCCTGGGGCTACACCTCGCGCTCGGCAGCACTACGGGCGGACTTTTCCCTCCCTGGAAACTTCCAGAGGATCGTTCTCGCAGGGATCACGGAAATGCCTCCCTGTCTTTCGGAAGCTCTCGAAAAATTCACGGGAGAAGTGACATGCATCATCGCTGCCCCTGAATCGGATTCCGCCTCGTTCTCCCCTCTCGGCATCCCGCTTGGGGATTGGGCCACCCGCGAAATTTCACTAAATGCAAAAGTCCAGATCGCCGCGGATCCTGCACAACAAGCACAGGCCGCCCTAGACACTATCTCGGAATCCGGCGCATCCTCATCCGAGATCGCCCTCGGCAGCGCAGACGACCAAACCGGAACCGTCCTCGCCCGCACGATTTCGGAAAATGGCTGGATCGCCTTCCACCCCGCCGGATCCCAACCCCTCCCCGCCCTCGTCCGCTGGCTCCAAGCATGGAAGGAATGGCTTTCGAAACCTTCCACCACTAACTTGGCAGCCCTCCTCACCCTACCGGAGTCCACCCCACTCATCGGCAGCCTTCGCGCACGCAAGCTCCGCGACCTGAACAGCCTCCGCGACAACAATCCGACCACCTCCCCTACCGATCTCGTAAAGCTATCCGGATCAAGCAACCCGCAACTAGCCCAGACAATTTCCTCACTGATCGAGCTACGCGAATCCTTCCTCGCAAAACCCTTTCCAGAAGCAATTTCCGGGCACCTCACCTCACTCGCCCTCACCAGCGAGTCGTCGGAGAACACCGTTTCCCAGATTGAAGCATTCCTGGAATCCGCCGCACCCGTCTTCCCGGAGATCCGCCGCAGCCATACCTTCTGGCTCCAAACCCTCCTTTCCGAACTCCCTCGCCCGTCCGCCCAGCCACCCGCCGATCGCGTGATCGATGTCCAGGGCTGGCTGGAACTCCTCTACGAACCTGGCGAGCACCTGGTCATCTGCGGCATGAACGAAACCTTCGTCCCCGCCCGCTCCGGCGGCGAACCATGGCTCTCGGAAAACATCCGGAAAGCGCTCGGCCTCGTCTCGGATGAAAACCGCCACGCCCGCGACGCCTACCTCCTGCAGGCCATGCTCCAAATGCGCGCCGAAACCGGCTCCGCCCACCTCATCTGCGGGAAAACCGGGGACGGTGGCGAAACCTACCTCCCCTCCCGCCTGCTGTTCCAAATCCCCCGCGCCGATCTAGTCCCTGCGGTGAAAAACCTTTTCCGCGAGATCGAACCACCCGAGGCGAATCTCATCTGGACACGCGACTTCACCTGGCAAACCCCTTCCGTAGAGAACCGCGAGCGAATCAGCGTCACCGCCCTCCGCGACTACCTCGCCTGCCCCTTCCGTTTCTACCTCAAACACATCGTCCGCATGAGCGTGCCCGAGCCGAACCGCCGGGAAATGAACGCCCGTGATTTCGGCTCCATCACCCACTTCGTCCTCGAACTCTGGGGAAACGACACCGAAGCCCGCGACCTTGCCGACGCGGAAAAGCTCTCCACCTATTTCGATGCGAAACTCGACGAAGTGATCCTCGAAAAATTCGGAAAAAAGCCTCCTCTCGCCATCCGCATCCAGACCGGCTCCATCCGCCAGCGGCTCGCGTGGTTCGCCGCACAACAGGCGAAAATTCGCGTCGATGGCTGGGAAATCACCGGGATCGAACGCAGACTCGCCATCCCCTCCAACGGTTTCATCATCTCCGGAATGATCGACCGCATCGACCGCCACCGGGAAACCGGCCAGCTCCGCGTGATCGACTACAAGACCGGCGACGTGAAAGACATCGAGAAAGAGCACCGCCAGAAGATCACCGCGCGCACAACCATCCCTACCCATTTCCCGGAAGACGGCCCCACCTTCCAGAGCGGCCAGGACACCAAAGGAAAAGCTTTCGAAGCCTTCTGGAAAAACCTCCAACTCCCCCTCTACGCCCTCGCGGAAAAAATCGATTCCAACGGCCTCCTACCGATCCCCGCCTACATCCACCTCGGCAAAACCGCCGACAACGTAAAGATGACCACTTGGGACGATTTCTCGGAAGAAGACCTCGAATCCGCCAAAGCCTGTGCCGACTGGATCACGGCCTCCATTGCCCAGTGCACATTCTGGCCTCCTGCAGAAAAGGTTCAATATGACGACTTTGCCCTCCTTTCCCAGAACACGCCACTTGCGGAGGCTTTCGAGTTCAAGGAGTAGGTAGATCCTTTAAAACCCTTGCCAAAACCCGCGCCATCCCTACGTTCCCGCCCGGGTAGAAGTCCCCTAACCTCTGATGTCCGCATCCGGCACCCTTTTTCTCCAAACATTCGTTTTCCTACTGGAACTCCGAATCTTTAGGGCATGCCAGGAAATCCGGGACTTCCTCACCCACGGACGGCGGCGCAAATCGCCGGCATCCGGTCTCTCCAGGACCCTTTCCGCAACAGTTGCGGGGGCTTGGCCCGGCACCAAAAAGCCGGCGACCGGACGCCCTACCGATTGCACACAGATCCGATTCTGCATCGCCGGGGAAACCTCCCCGCCGCGCCGGGCCGTCCGTAGAACACAGACCCATGCGAAAACATGTCAAACGATACACAGAACTCCCGCGATTCGGGAGATAGCCGTCGCCGCCGCTCAAGCGGAGGGCAGAACCGCCGCAATAACAACAACTCAAACCGTTCCGACGGTCGCACCGATGGCCGCCAGGAAGGCGGTGGCAGACGCCAGGGCGGCAACCGCTCCGGTGGCCGTGGCAAACAGGGGGACTCAGGTCGCCAGCAGGGCTCCGGCTCTGGCAAGCCACAGCGCCGCCCTATGCCCGCTCCCGTCCAGCTGACCTGGTTTCAGAAACTGCTGAAAGCCGTCGGCCTCTACAAGGAGCCCGTCCGTCCGCCACGCCCCGAGCGTCGCCCTGACAAAACGGAACCCAGAGAAGGCGGAAGAGGAAAACGCGAACCGCGTCGCACCAAAACCCGCGACGCCCGCACCGATTCATCAGACGATGATTCCGGCAGCGAGGAATCCCCGCGTGGTGAAAAACGCGGTGGCAAGCGCGGCGGAAACCGTCGTGGCGAGCGCGATAACAACCGCCCACGTGGTGGTGATCCATCCACCGTTGAGAACCGCCGCGTTTACGTTGGCAACCTCTCCTACGATGTCACCGAAAGCGACCTTGAGGAACTCTTCAAAGGCGTCGGAGCAGTACGCCGTGTGGAGATCGTTTACAACCGCAACACCCACCGCTCCAAAGGATACGGCTTTATCGAGATGATCGATATCGACGAAGCGAAGCGCACCGTCGAAGTCCTGCACGACCAGTTCTTCATGGGCCGCAAACTCACCGTCTCCGGCGCGAAATCCAAGGATCACGAGGAAGCCGAGCAAGAGGACGAGAAGAACATCGCCGAGAACCAGGCCATGCCACCCCTCGCCCCCGTCAAACCCGAGGTCACCTCACTCATCGACGAGCCCCTCACCGAGGAAAAGCCCGCCGCACCCGAGCCAAAGGTCGAGATCGCCACCACGGACGAAAACCACGAAGTCCCCACCGAGGAGTTTTCCCCGGAAGCAGACACCCCCGAGGAAGTAAAAGATCAGCCAAGCGCCTGATCCCAGAATTCCAACAATCCAATCCAAAGAGGCTCTCCAAACCGGGGAGCCTCTTTTTTGCTCCAAAATTTCCCAGAACCCAGAAAGTCTTTCACAAGAATCCGATCCGTGTCTATCCGCGTCCATCCGTGGTTCCTCTTTCCCCAACCCCAGTCCAAGATTTGTCAGATTCGTGGTTCCTATCTCTTAGCCAATTCCCACTTCAAGCCCACCCGGGAATATCCAACCTAAACTCCGGGATACGCGTAAACACCCACTCCCCCGCAGCCGTCTCCCCGAAAAACGCCCCGGAGACACCCGCCCCTTTTCCCACCACATGATAGCTATTGTAGGAAAAATGCTCTCCCGCCGCGATCACCGGCTGCTGGCCGACCACCCCGTCACCCTCGACCACCGTGGTCTCCCCCTCGTCTTCAACCACAACCCATTTCCTCCCGCGTATCGTCACCGGCACCGGTGATTCATTATAGATCGAAATGAAATACACGAACGGATGCGGCCTGTCCGGCGGGGCATCAAGACTGGGCATGTAGATCACGTCATCGACTTTGACTCGCAGGCCTTCGAATTCCGTGATGTCTTTGGGCATACCGGAAGGATTGAAAGACGTTTCCAAAGATGCAAGAAACAATGACAAAGACAGACACGAACGTGATTCCCGTGATGACCGTCGCCGGATCCGATTGCTCCGGCGGAGCGGGACTTCAGGCCGATCTGAAAACCTTCCAGCATTTCCAACTCCACGGCCTGACCGCAGTCACTTGCATCGTTTCGGAGACCGCAAACATCGTCCGCCGCGTGGATCCCGTCGATCCATCCATGATGGAAGACCAGATCCTCCTCATGCTTGAAGCCTTCCCCCTCACTGTCGTGAAAACCGGTATGCTAGGCTCCGCAGAACACGTCCGCCGCGTCGCGGAAATTTTCAGAAACCATCCTGGAATCAAACTCGTCATCGATCCCGTCATGATCGCCTCCACCGGAGCCAGCCTGCTGGAGCCGGACGCAGTCCGAACCTACATCAACGAGCTCCTACCTCTAGCCCACATCATTACGCCGAATCTTCCCGAAGCGGAAAAATTACTCGGGGAAAATATCGGTTCCATTGCCGAAATGGAAGCGGCGGCAGAGACACTTGGAAAAGCCTTTGGGTGCGCAGTCCTGCTAAAGGGCGGGCATCTCGATCTGCCCGAATGCACCGATCTCCTCTGGGAAACCGGCACCATCCATCGATTTTCCTCACCCCGGCTTGAGGTGAAAGCCTCCCACGGCACCGGCTGCACCCTGGCCGCCGCAGTCGCCTCCGGCCTCGCCCTTGGCAAACCTCTGTACGAGGCAGTTTCCCATGCAAAAGCCTATCTCAACCAAACCCTGGCCAGATCCTATTCTTTCCAATCCCCCAACGGAGAAACTCTCCACGCCCTCAATCAGGGAACCAGCCGCCCGAACATTAAGGTTTAGACTTTAAAATTTGGTGCTTAGGATTTCGGACTTATGCGCATCGCAGTTTACGCCGGTTCCTTCGACCCACCAACCAACGGCCATCTCTGGATGATCGAGCGGGGCCTGGAACTCTTCGACCGCCTCATCGTCGCCATCGGCAGCAATCCTGCGAAATCCTATTCCTATTCGGTCGAGGACAGGCTCGAAATGCTCCGCGCATCCGTCCCGGACAGCGACCGCCTGGAGGTGGATCATTTCGACAACCGCTACCTCGTCGATTACGCAAAGAAAAAGGACGCAATCTACATCCTCCGCGGCATCCGCTCGCCCAACGACTACGAATACGAGCGGGTCATGCGACACATCAACGCGGACATGGCTCCACAAATCACCACCGCCTTCCTCATGCCGCCACGCGACATCGCGGAACTCTCCTCCAGTATGATTAAGTCCCTCACCGGCCCGGAAGGTTGGGAGGAAACCGTGAGACGCTACGTCCCACCCGAGGTCTTCAAAGTCCTCGAGCAGGGAAAAAAATAAGGAGAGCTGCCATCAGACGGCGTGAACCAGGCACGCCAGCCAAAGCAAGCGCTCCACCTACCGCCTGATCAGATAAACAAAAGCCACCAGCTTCCCGTCGCTCCGCTTTGCGGTAGCCGCTCCCATGTGGGTAAAGTCGCCGGACATCACCGCGTTCCATTGCGGGTCTTTCGCCCAGTATTTGGGAAACTCCGCTCCGCTGGATTCACGGCGGTGCGTTACGATTCCCCGCAGCACGCCCACATCCACCGCATCAAAATCCTTTCGCAACGCCGTCACATCAACCACGCCCGGCGTATTCACAACCCCGGGAAACGCTGCAGCAGCCTTCGCGGAAAGCACCGGCTCGACAGCGAGAGCCGCCACCCCAAGATCTGCCCGATGCCTGTTGATCGCGCCGATCAGCGCGTTCGTCTCCCCTACGGTGGACACCTCCACCATCACCGGCTCGGCGGCCGGAACCACCACCTCCTGTGCATGGGATGAAACGGAAACAACGCCGAAAAGCAGCGCCGCAAGGATCGAGGTTTGTGTTTTCATGTCACAGCCATCCCATGGCTCGCGATTTTTGTAGGGTGACTGGCGGCCGATCCCACTCAGGATCGGCCTGATGATAAATCGTAAACCAGCCGCAGCAAAGCTGCCCGTCCTCGCCCAGCTTTGCAAGCTGATCCCGACCCACCTCACCGCCAGCCTCGCCAAAAAGCACGGCATCGACAAACAGGCCCGCACCTTCTCGGCGTGGAGCCACGTCGTCACCCTGCTCTTTGCGCAGCTCACCCACGCGACGAGCCTCAACGACGTCTGCGATGCCCTCCGCAACCATTGCCCTTGGCTCGGCAGCCTGCGCGGAGCCACCGCCCCGCCTCGCAACACCCTCTCCCACGCCAACAAAACCCGCGACAGCAAGATGATGGAGGAACTCTTCTGGAAAACCCTCCACCATCTTGAAAACTCCCTGCCCGGCGGCTTCGGGCTGCGTTACAAAGGCGTGCCTCGCCGTTTCAAAAAAACCGTCAGCGCCATCGACTCCTCCACCATCGCGCTGCTTGCCAACTGCATGTCGTGGGCGAAACACCGCCGCCGCAAAGCCGCCGCCAAGCTTCACCTGCGCCTCAACCTCCAGACCTTCCTCCCCTCATGCGCGATCATCGAGGAAGCCTCCCACCACGACGACACCCGCGCTTCCGCCCTCTGCGCCCATCTCAGGGACGGGGAAATCGCCTTGTTCGACAAAGCCTACATCAACTTCCTCCACCTCTTCGCCCTGCATGCGCGCGGCGTCCAGTGGGTCACCCGGGCCAAGGACAACATGGCCTACATCGTCAGGAAAAAACTCCTCGCCAAGCCCTGCGGGAAAATCCTCCGCGACGACCTCATCCTGCTCAAAGGGGCGAAAAGCCGCAGCCAGTATCCCGAACTGATCCGTAGGGTGGAAATGCTCGTCGAAGTGGATGGAAAGGAAACCGTCATGGTCTTCATAACCAACAACACCCAATGGGCGGCCACCAGCGTTGGAGCACTCTACCAGGCGCGGTGGGGCATCGAAGTCTTCTTCAAACAGATCAAGCAAACCCTCCAGGTCTGCGACTTCCTCGGCCACAGCAAGGAAGCAATCCGCTGGCAGCTCTGGGCGGCGCTCTTCCTTTACATCCTGATGCGTTGGCAAGGCCAGGCGGCAGGCTGGTCGCACAGCTTCTCGCGCCTCCTCACAGTGGTCAGGGGCGTGGTCTGGGATCGGTTGGATCTTGCCGCGCTCTTGAAATCCTATGGGACAGCGGGTGGAAGCTACCGGATGCGAACGTGCTGCGAAGGGGCATATCTACCGGGATTTTCGCCATAAAGCCATGGGACAGTACGCGGGCGGAATTGATACGAAACTGGAGCACCTGCTGACGAAGTCGAAAAAGGAAATTGCGAGAATCTCGCTAGAACCCTACAAAATCAACAGCTCTCACCCCAAATCACGTAGCTATGGGATGACTGTGTTTTCATGTGACAAAAGAATCGCCGAGAAAACTCCGCATACAAGCGACTTTTCACCAGCCCGCTATCACCAGGAAATTACTCGATATCCGTCAAATACCGCTCCGCTTCCAACGCTGCCGCACATCCCTGCCCCGCGGCCGTAATCGCCTGGCGGTAGTAGTGATCGGACACATCGCCCGCGGCGAAAATTCCGGGAGTCCTGGTGGCGGTGCGTCCCGGCACCTGTATCAGATAACCATCGTCATCCATGTCCACCAGGCCGTTTACGAAACCGCTGTTCGGCACGTGGCCGATCGCGACAAAAACACATGCGACCTCCAGCTCGCTCTCGGAATGGTCTCACCAGGTTCCCGAGTTTCACGGCACGCATCTCGCCCTTTTCATCGGTAAGGTATTCGGTGACCGCGGTATTCCAGATCGGCTCGATCTTCGGATTCTCCAAAGCCCTGTCCGCCATGATCTTGGAGGCGCGGAGTTCATCGCGGCGGTGAATCAGGTAAACCTTGCTGGCGAATCGGGTGAGGAACCCGGCCTCCTCGCAGGCGCTGTCCCCGCCACCGACAACCGCCACCGGCACATCCCGGTAGAACGCGCCGTCACAAGTGGCACAGGATGTAAGGCCGTGGCCGACCAGCTCCTTCTCATTCGGCAATCCCAACCAGCGCGCCGCCGCACCCGTCGCGATGATCACGGTTTTCGTCTGGAGGGTCTTGTCCCCGATTTTCACGCCGAAGGTACCGTCCGCGTTTTTCTCTATCAGCTCGACCGTCGCATACTCAATGCGTGTGCCGAACTTTTCAGACTGCTTCTGCATGTTCATCATCATGTCCGGCCCCATGATTCCGTCGGGAAAGCCGGGGAAATTCTCCACTTCCGTTGTCGTGCTCAACTGGCCGCCAATCTGCGTTCCAGAGAGAAGGAGTGGATTGAGGTTCGCGCGGGCTGTGTAAATGGCGGCGGTGTATCCGGCGCAACCGGTTCCGATGATAATGACGTTTTCCATGATATTTCCTAAAAGCGTGTCGCTCGCGGGAGTATTCCGGCGGCAGCGGTGAAGAGTCAACCGCCGGAATGGAAGAAACACCATTTCGCTGACAGGAACCCGGAGACCGTGTCGTAATCGTCATTTGAAATTGCTCAACCAAACTTGAGCAATCCAGTGGCATAGCCATTGCTCAGACAAACACGCACCCATAACACCATGAACACAATGAACAGCACTCAGGCATTTCCTGATCTCTACTCGCAACCTACCGCCCACAGGTTCGCCGGAAACTGGGACACAGTTGCCGTGGCACGCCTCATCCGCGAGAACTCCGAAACAGGTCGTTCGCCGGCATTCCTTTTCCTCGGACGTGAGGAAACGGAACTTCTCCGTGCCCACCTCGGACAGGCGTTCGGCGAAGAATCAGTGACCACACTTCACGACACCTACTACATGGGGCTCAAAGTCGTGCAAGTGGACGCGGAGAAATACATCTCCACCGGCGGCAGCAAGGAGGCCAAAACCATACAGGCGCCCGCCTTCCGCGACGCTTCCTGACTAACGGGGCATTCGAAATTCAGAGTGAACAGCTGAAAAACCCCTGTTCGTTCCGAAATCCGAATTCCTCACCTAAAACGCCGCCCCTGGAACCAGGCGCGGCGTTTTTCATTTACCGCAGAGGCGCAAAGGTCGCGAAGGGACGCGGAGCAAAGCCTGAGTATTCTCTGGAAACAAAGGCACAAAGCTTCATGTTTATGCCTCTGCGCCCCTTTCCTACCTCCGCGCCTCTGCGGTGACCTCTTCATTGAAAGTTGAAGTTTGAGATTTGAATTTTCCCCCACCCGATATTGAGTCACCCCGCCCATGGCAAACGACTTCGCATTCGAATCCCTCAACCACGCCCAGCGCGAGGCGGTCGCCAATCTCGATGGCCCCGTAATGATCCTGGCCGGTGCCGGAACCGGAAAAACCCGCACCGTCACCTGCCGTATCGCCCACATGCTGGAGCGGAAGGTGGATCCTGCGGAAATCCTCGCCGTCACCTTCACCAACAAGGCCGCCTCCGAGATGAAAGACCGTATCGGCGGCATGGTATCCAAGCACGCAGCCAACCAGATGACGGTCTGCACCTTCCACTCCCTCTGCGTGCGCCTCTTGCGCGGGGGCATAGACAAGCTCGGCTACAAAAAGAATTTCTCCATCACCGCCTACTCCGACCAGGTGGGCATCATGAAACAGCTTCTCGTCCGCATGGGCGGCACCGATGAGAAAATCAAAGCCGAGAACGTCCTTTCGGAAATTTCCAAAGCGAAAAACAAAGGAATCGATGTCGCCGATCTGGAGGACGACTTTTTCGCCCAGCTCGCCGTCGGCTACCAGAACGAGCTCCGCGCCCAGAACGCCGTGGATTTCGACGACCTCCTCCTCCTCGCCGAGCAGGTTCTCCGCGAGCACTCCGATGTCCGCGAGCACTTCCGCAAACTTTATACTAGAGTCACCGTAGATGAGTTCCAGGACACGAACTCCCTCCAAATGCGCCTCCTCCAGCAACTCGTCGGCCCGCCCTACCACGTCTGCGTGGTAGGCGATGACGACCAGTCCATCTACGGCTGGCGCGGCGCGGAAGTCGCCAACATCCTGGAGTTTGAAAAATTCTTCCCCGACCCGAAAATCATCCGCCTGGAGGAAAACTACCGCTCCTCCGAGGCCGTCCTCCACACAGCGAACTCCCTGATCAAACATAACGCGGGACGCCGCGAAAAAGTCCTCCGATCCACCCGTGGCGCGGGGAAAACGTCCGCATCGTCGCCATGCCCGGCGACGACGAGGAAGCGGACTTCATCGCCGATGAAATGCTCGGGGAAAAAACCGCCCACGGTCGCCAGTGGGAGGACTTCGCCATCCTTTTCCGCACCAACGGCCAGTCCCGGAAGCTCGAACTCGCCCTCCGCGACAGGAAAATCCCCTACCGCATGGTCGGCGCGCAATCCTTTTACGACCGCCGCGAGATCCGCGACGTCCTAGCCTACACAGCGCTACTCGTCTCCCCGGACAACGACGTACCCCTCCTCCGCATCATCAACGCCCCCAACCGCGGGATCGGCCAGGCCACGGCAGTCCTCGCCACCGACGACTCCCGCGAGAAAGGCCGGTCCGTCTGGCAGACACTTTGCGATCCGTTTTTCACCACCACCCTCGGAGCAAAAGCGCGCGGAGCCATCGAGGACTTCGTCGCCCTCATTTCCGGAGCCAAGAACCGCATCGACATCGCCAAGGAAAACCCCGCCGAAGTCCTTTCCGAACTCCTCGTGGAAATGGAATACCTCCCCTGGCTGGAGCGCGGCTGCAAAAACGAAGCCGAGCGCCTCCAGCGCGGCGAAGCCATCAACTCCATCAAGGAATCCCTCCGCGACCACATCGCCAAAGGCCAAAAACTCCAATCCTTCCTCGACGAAAGCGCCCTCGCCTCCGACCGCGAGGACGACGACCTTGAGAAAAAGAAAGGAGCCACCCTCATCACCCTCCACGCCTCCAAAGGCCTGGAGTTCCCCATCGTCTATCTCGTCGGCCTGGAGGAAGGTTTCCTGCCACACTCCCGCAGCATCACCGAGGGCACCAAGGACGAGGAGCGCCGCCTCCTCTACGTCGGCATCACCCGCGCCCAGGAATTGCTGACACTCACCTACTGCACCGTCCGCATGAAGTGGGGGCAGAAAACCGGCTGCCAACCCTCCTCCTTCATCTGCGAACTTGACGACAAATTCGTGGAGCACACCACCTTCGACGACATCCAGAATGTCGAAATGTCCTCCGACGACCTCGACGATTTCTTCGCCAGCATGAACAACATCTTCGCCGAGGAGGATAGCTGACAAACACCTATTTCAGGTAGGTGAACTTGGCTGTATCAAGCCTAATTCCACCCAGCTTCTCGAGAGTGTCGATATACAGGTTCTTTGTCGGCTGCCCCTTGAATACCGGGATGCCGTCCTCCCGGAATCCGCCTTCCTCCCACCGTCTGCGGGCAACCATATAGACGTCGATCTCGTCCATTACCGCAAGAGGCACGCACATCAGATAATACTCCACGGATCCGGCCCAGACTTCGCTGGCAACCTCATTCAGAGCAAACCTTTTGTCCGGGATCTTGCGAGCCTCCCGCGTGTATATCGCCTTCCACCGGGGCGCGGCAAATACCTGTACCACGTGATCGTCAGGGATGTTTTTCGTCCGCCCCTTGATCTCGAAGGGATCCCCGGCCCTGATGTTGCCATCCTCGTCACGGCTTTCCATCTCTCCGCTGGGCGCGCCGCGGTCGGGCACCACGGCCGCGGCGGCCTCCGTCGCGACTTTGGCCCCAGAGAGGGATTCGATCGCGTTTCTGGCATCCAGCTCCGTCACCTCCAGGGAGAAACTCGTCTTCCATTTCAGGATTTCCACCCGCCCCGCCAACATGGATCCGTAATCCGGATTCCTTGCGAGGAGCTTCGGACTTATGTCCCGCAGGTGTTTTAGAAACGATTTGTTGAGTTCGCTGAGTTTCTTCCGTGCGTCAAGATCGTCAACGGCCTTGCCCAGAAGCGATTCGACGGCTTTCTCGTATTTGAGGTCTGATTCCTCCAGTTCACGAGGCAAACCGACCGCCATCGCCAAGGAAGAGAAGATAGAACAGAGGCAAAGGCACCAAGCCCTGCAAATGAGATTCATCAGATGATTCTGCACGTCGCTGTTCTGGTTTCCAGCCGAAACACACGTCCTTTCCGCATATTCCACCTTACGCGCTCCTACATCCGCTCCCTCTCGGAATCCGGCGATAGATTCCACCGGAAAAAATCACACCCTCCTTGATTGGCCAAAAGTCACAATCCTGATAAATTGGCGCATGCTGCGAAAACTTTTCATCTTATATCTCCTCGGAATCATTGCGTCCGGGTGCGCAGCCACGACCCCGGCACAAACCACTGGTGTCAACGCCAGGATCCTTGCCGCCATCCAAACCATGCCCACCGGTGGCGGATACGATGGAAGCGATGCTACTAAAAACCTCCTGCACCATGCCTGTTCCGTTTCGGACGGAAGAATCGCGGTCAACGCCAACCGCGCGAAACCCAGCTTCTGCTCCGGCGCCACCTATCTTGTTTTGCTCAAAGCCCTTGGAAATGGCTCGGAAACGCTCTTGCCAAAAATCGATCAGGAGGACGGGCACGGCATTTTCGGGCGCTGGAATGCGAACGGCCCCGGCTCCGCGAAGCTCATAGCGGATCTTGGAGCGGGCAGGAATTTCACCTCCTGGGACGAAGCGATCCCCGGAGATTTTTTAAAAATCTGGTGGTCGGAGAAAATCGGAGGAAGTGAGCGAGGCCACCTGGTCATTTACCTCGGACACGATGAGGCGAATGTCCGCTTCTGGTCCAGCAACCAACCAAGCGGCTACGGTATCGAATCGGTTCCACTTTTGAAATGTAAGCGGGTTCTGTTCACCCGGATCACCCGTCCGGAAAAATTCGCGCTGGCGGAAAAGCTGCCCGCCTCCGATCCCTGGTTGGCAAGGATGCTGCGTGAGGATTTCACCTGGGACGATGTAAGCAGAAGGATTTTTTGAAAAAATCCCTCCGTATCTTTAAATCATCTTTCCAGCCCCCGGCGTTTCCGCAACAATGCTCCCCTCATGGCAAAACAAGCACTCGGCAAAGGACTCGGAGCACTCATTAAAAAGAACCAGGCTCTTCCAGGCGAGCCGCCCGCTGGCCAGACCGATGAATCACCGCGCGTCCGGGACATCCCCATCGACAACGTCGTACCCTCCCCACTTCAGCCGCGGAACCAGTTCATAGACGCCCCCATCGACGAGCTCGTCGAGTCCATCCGCCAGCACGGCATCATCCAGCCGCTCATCGCCCGGAAGGTGAACGGGAAATACGAACTCATCGCAGGGGAGCGCCGCTGGAGGGCTTCCAAGAAACTCGGACTCGCCACCGTCCCTGTTATCGAGCGCGCCGCTTCCGACCGCGACGTCCTGGAAATGGCTCTGATCGAGAACCTTCAGCGTGAAGACCTGAATCCCATCGAAGAAGCCGCCGGCTATGTGCGCCTTGCCAAGGAATTCACCCTGAAACAGGAAGAGATCGCCACCCGCGTCGGCAAGTCCCGGGCCTCCGTCGCCAACGCCATGCGCCTCCTCGACCTCCACCAGGACATCCAGATCCACCTCGCGCAGCGCCAGATCACCGTTGGCCACGCGAAAGCCATTCTTGCCTTGAAAGACGCGGAAAGCCAGAAGCTCGCCGCCGACCAGATCATCCGCCGCAAGCTCACCGTCCGCGCTGCGGAAAAGCTCACCCAGTCCCTCCTCGCCAACCCCTCCGGCGAAGGCGATTCCAAAAAAGCCGCGCCAAAAGAAGTCGATATCCACGTCCGCGAACTCACGAAACGCCTTCAGGAGCACCTCGCCACGCACGTCTCCATCAACCACTCCCTGAAAAAAGGAAAGATCGAGATCGAGTACTACGGAAATGACGATCTGGAGCGGATCCTGGAGCTGCTGCGTCTTCCGAATACGACCTTGTAACGGAGCGCTGCCTTCAGGCGGCGAGTGAAAAAAAAAGGAACTCGGACTTTAGTCCACAGCGAAGCCCAAGCGAACATACACGCCGCCTAAAGGCAGCGCTCCATCCGCCTCCATGCTACAGTCCGCAGCCCAATTAGCCAAAACCCTTACCGAAGCCGGCCACACCGCCTACTTCGCCGGCGGGTGCGTGCGTGACAAACTGCTCGGGCTGATGCCGAAAGACTACGACATCGCCACCTCCGCCACTCCCGCGCAGGTGCTGAAGCTTTTTCCCGGCTCCAACCAGGTCGGAGCGCATTTCGGGGTGATCATCGCGAAGCACGAAGGTCACCACATCGAGATCGCCACCTTCCGAACGGACGGTTCCTACGTTGACGGGCGCCGGCCTGATTCCGTCACATTCTCGACTCAGGAGGAAGACGCGCATCGCCGCGATTTCACAATCAACGGACTCTTTGAAAACCCGGAAACCGGGGAAGTCATCGACCATGTGAGCGGTCGCCTCGATCTCGAAGCACGGGTTCTCCGGGCTATCGGAAATCCTTCTGACCGTTTCAAGGAAGACGCTCTCCGCCTCCTGCGCGCCGTGCGTTTTTCCACCACACTCGGATACCCCATCGAGCCGGTTACGCTTGGCGCGATCAAAGAAAACGCCAGTCTGTTGAAGAAAATTTCTCCCGAACGGATTCGCGACGAGTTTTCGAAGATCATCACCTCGCCCAACCGCCGCAGCGGTTTGGAACTCCTGGTTGATACCGGCCTCATCAATCATTTCATCCCGGAAGTCCTACCGATGATCGGTTGCGAGCAGCCGCCGGAATGGCATCCGGAAGGTGATGTCTATACCCACACTTGCATCATGCTGGAAATGCTGGAGCCGGATGCGCCGCTCGCACTTTGCCTGGCGACCCTCCTCCACGACATCGCGAAGCCACCCACCCAAACCTTCGACGAGGAATCCGACCGCATCCGCTTCAACGGCCACGACGCCATGGGCGCGGAAATGGCTACGGAGATTCTCTCCCGCCTGAAGTATCCGAACGCAATCATCCGGGATGCCGCCCACATGGTTTCCCGCCACATGCAGTTCATGAACGTCCAGCAGATGCGCAAGGCGAAGCTCAAGAGGTTCATGTCGGAGCCGACTTTCCCGCAGGAAATGGAACTCCACCGGGTCGATTGCGCCTCCTCGAACGGTTTCACCGACAACTACGTTTTCCTCAACGAACAGGCGGAGGAATTCGCCAACGAACCCCTCATCCCCCCTCCGCTCGTCACGGGGAAGGATCTGATCGAACGCGGACTCAAGCCCGGCCCGAGATTCAAGGAAATTCTTGATGAAATTCAGACCGAGCAACTGGAGAACCGCCTGGGAACACGGGAAGAGGCTATCGAGTATCTAGCAAAACTTCTCGGGTAACGGAAAGCCGTCCTTACTCTCCGCAAATTCTGCGAAATTCACTCCATTCGATGTTCAATGTTGGACGTTCGATGTTCGATGTTCAATTCTCCTCCCATGACATCCGAAGTCCCCACCTCAGTTTCCGATCCCACGAACGCGAAAATCCTCTCCGTTTCCGAAGATCTCGTTAGCGGCTTCCAGAGAAAGCCTTTCCACGTGATCGCCGAGAAGTCCGGCGTTCCGCTGGAAACCGTGATCGAACGCATCCGCGCCATGCAGGAAGCGGGCATCATCCGCCGCGTCCGCCAGACCATGCTTGCGACCAAGCTCGCCCATGGTGCGCTCGTCGCCTGGAAAGTCCCCGAAGAGAAGCTGAATGCGGCTTTCGATTTCATGGCGAAGGACGATCCCTTCTCCGGTCATGTCGTTATACGCTCAACCGATTCCGAAGTCTCGGGATCCGATTACCGTCTGTGACACCACCCTGAAAGTCCCTGTCGGCGAATCCCTGGATTTCCACGCGACCAAACTTCTCGAACTCACCGGCGCGACCGAATACCTCCTCATGCCCGCCAACGGGGTCTTCGCTCTCGGAGTCGGCCACATGCGGCGCAAAGCAATGGAACCCGGCGAGAAAGCCGACGAGCCGGCCGTCATGATGACCACCGTTCCCGCCGATCTCACCGAGGAGGAATGGACCATCCTGCTTGTCCTTAAGGAAGAACTCACTCTCGAAGAGATCTGCGAGAACCCGTGGGACAAACGTGCCGAGGAAGCCGGGGTTTCCCTCGACCGTTTCTGCGAAGTTGCCGAGGCCCTGAACGAGAAGAAAGTCATCGGCCGTTTCTCCACGTTCCTGGAGCACGTGAAACCCTCGGAAACCGGCGAGCGCGTCACCCGATTCAACGGCCTCTTTCACTGGGCTGTCCCGAAAGGACGCGAGATCGAAGCCGGCGGCGAAGTAGGCCGCCACTATTGTATGACACATGCCTACTGGCGCGAAGGCGGCCCCCGATTCGGCGATGTGAACATCATGGGCGTCATGCACGGCACGGAGAAACCCAAAGTCCTCGCCCATAAGGCGGCAATCGACAAACATCTTAAAGAGGCCGGAATCCCCGTTTCCTACACGAATGTTTTTTGGGGCGGACGCTCCGAGATCAAGCCTTCGGAAATCTCCCCGAAGATTTACAAAGAGTGGCACGCGAAACACGCGTAGCTGCGGGGTTCCGCGGTGTGCCGCGCATTCACCACAGTCCGTATTTCCCGTAAGCCATCGCGTAGATACCCATCAGGAAATTCGCCACCGCGTGCATGATCACACAGGCTCCTAGATTTTTACTCCAGACGCAGAGCAGGTAAGTGAGCGAGCCGTAAATGAAAGCCCCCGCCCAATCGATAGGAGCGTGGGCGAACATGAACAGGGCTGTGACGATAAGAAAACTTTTCCAATGCGCCCGTCCGAAAGGCTGCTTCCAGTAATCCCCTTCCCAGTCCATGCAGAACCGCATGACGAATCCCCGCCAGAAAATTTCCTCGACCAACGCGACGACAACCGCCGCCCGGACAAACCTCATGATAAGTGAGAACCAGTAGGCCACGGGATTTTCAAACATTCCCGGATCGAAGCCGTCTTTCCTCGCGGCGATGCCGAGCCGTTTCATCCAGCCATCCGTTTCGCCTGTCAGCCCCCACGCGTCGTAGAGAGTCGTGGGCAGCAGCCAGAAACCGATCCCCACCGCGCCAAAAACGACACCGACAAGGCTCCACTTCAGGGACCAATTGAACGTGAAGTATTTCCAGTAATAGGCGAGAAGCCCCAGAGTCACCACCGTCTGTAGCGGATAAATCCACTGCGCCACATCCTGCTTCCACCATGGCGCCGCCGGATGATCCCAGCCAAAAAGACTGTCCGCCAACTGGAGAAGAATCAGGAATACCATGAAAACCCCGAACGGCACCACGTGTGCCTTCGTGAGCTTGTCCGGATTTTTCAGATCGGCGTCCAAAGGGAGTCTTCCTTGAGGTTTAGAGTTAATTTAAAGTTTCGAGACGAACCGTTCCATGCTGTCCATCGCAGTCCGCAAATCGTCCATCCCGGTGGCATAGCAGCAACGGAGGAAACCTTCGCCGCTCGGCCCGAAGGCGCCGCCCGGCACCGCCGCAACGCTCTCTGCCTCCAGCAGTCCCATTGCAAAATCCTTGGAGGAAAGCCCGGTGCTCCGGATATCCGGGAACACATAGAACGCGCCTCCGGGGGTATGGCAGTCCAGCCCGATCTCGTTGAGCCGCTTCACCAGGAAATCCCTCCGCTGGTGGTAGCTTTCTTTCATTTTTTCCATCGCCGGAGCGCCATTTTCGAGAGCTTCGAGGGCGGCGTTCTGACTCATGATGGGCGCGCAGAGCATGGAATACTGGTGGATCTTCATCATCGCCTCGATGATCGGCTGGGGCGCGCAGGCATAGCCAAGACGGAATCCGGTCATCGCGAAGGCTTTTGAAAAACCATGCATCAGAATCGTCCGCTCCTTCATTCCGGGAAGGGAGGCGATCGAGACGTGTTTGATGCCGTCGTAGCGGAGTTCCGAGTAGATCTCATCCGCCAGCACGATCAGATCATGCTTGATCGCGAGTTTGGCGATCCCTTCCAGATCCTCGTTGGAAGCCACGGCACCGGTCGGATTGGTCGGGAAGTTCAGCATCAGGATACGGCTCTTCGGCGTGATCGCTTTCTCAAGAGCTTCCGGCTTCAGCGAGAAACAGTCTTCCTTGGTGGTGACCACGGGCACCGCCACACCGTGGGCCATCACGATGCTCGGTGAGTAGGAAACGTAGCAAGGCTCGTGGTAGATCACCTCGTCCCCGGGATTGAGCAACGCGCGGAGGGCGATATCGATGGCTTCGGAGACTCCTACGGTCACCAGCACTTCACCAGCGGGATCGTAATTCACATCGAAAAAACCGCGTGACGTATTTGGAAATGGATTTCCGCAAGGTCAGGAGACCGAGGTTTGCGGTGTAGGTGGTCTGCCCCTTCTCAAGCGAGTAGATGGCCGCCTCGCGGATATGCCACGGGGTTACGAAATCGGGCTCCCCCACCCCCAGCGAAATCACGTCGTCCCTTCCAATCACGAGATCGAAAAAGTCCCTGATTCCCGATCTGGGGATGGACGCGACATGCCTGGCTATTTTCGAAGAGTAATCCATAAAAGTGTCCACCGGAGCGGGGCGCGAATGAAAGCCGTCCTACCGCCCCACGTCAATCCCATCCTCCGTCCCACGGTGGCGGCAACCGCCTAGCCACCATTTCAGAAATGCCAGATGAAGGGGATGAGGGAGCAGGAAATCACCCAGCAGATGAGATTCAGGGGGATGCCAACCCGGAGGTAATCCGAGAAACGGTAACCACCCGGCCCGTAAACCATCATGTGGGTCTGGTAGCCCATGGGCAGGGCGAAGGCGGCGGAGGCCGCGACCGTGATACCCATGATGAACGGGCGCGGGCTGACATCAAGCTCGGTGGCAAGGCGGACGACGATGGGAACCATCATGACGGCGGTGGCATTGTTCGAGAGTGACCTCCGTGAGCATGGAGGTGAAAAGAAACACAAGCCAGAGTAGGACGAAGGGCAGCATTTCCCGGGAAACGAAGGCCTCGGTGCCGGACACGAGCTGCTTCGCGAGCCACTCGGCGGTGCCGGTGCCCTGCATCGCCATACCAAGGCCGAGAAGCCCGTAGAGCATGAGCAGAACCTGCCAGTCGATGCTCGCGTATGCTTCACGCGGGGTAAGGATTCCCGCCCAGAGGAGAGCCAGCGCCCCTACCATGGCCGCGTAGTGAATTGGGATGGACGGGATGGACGGATTGACCCGGCTGAGCAGATCGGTGATCGAAACTGTCAGGACTACGGCCGCGAGAACGGCCCAGGAAACGACGACAGGCCATTTCCTCACAGGCATGGCAAAATCGTCCACGGGCTTTTCCTCTATGGTGTCGGTGAGGACGAAATCCCTGGTCTGTTTGAGTACGGGCAGGTTGTTCACCGCGGTGATGACCAGCAGTGTATCCCCCTTGTCGATTGAAATTTCGGCCATGCGGCTGGTGACGTTAAGACCGTTACGATGAACGGCGAGAACGACGCTGTTGTATCGCTGGCGGAAATCCGATGCGGCAAGAGTCAGCCCGACAAGGGACGACTCGGCGGGGATGACGAGCTCGGAAACGAGTCCATCGACGGTCGAAAGTTCCTGGGCGCCGATCTGGGAGAAAAGCTCCTCCGCTTTCGCAGCACCGCCTTTTCTCCGGTGGAGAGCGACCAGGAAACGGTCGTTTTTCTCCACAGTCACGCCGCCGAGAGGAACCATCAGCCGGGTTCCGCGACGGCGGATCTCAAGGATGTGAATCCCGGCGTTCTTGTCGCCGAGCGCGGTATCGAGGAGTTTCCGCCCTACCATCGGCGAGCCCTCACCGATGAGAAGGTGGTGGAGAGGCGTTGTCCGAAAGTCGATTTCCAGACTCCCCGTAATAGAAGAGCGGTTCGGAAGGAGTCTGGGGCCGAAGGCGACCATGTAGGCGATGCCGGCGATAGCGAGCGGGATGCCAACGGGAGCGAGGGTGAACATTCCCATCGGCTCCAGCCCCATGTCCTTCAGGCTGCCGTTCACCAGAAGGTTTGTTGAGGTGCCGATGAGCGTACAACAGCCGCCGAGTATGGAGGAATAGGAAAGCGGGATGAGAAGCTTGGATGCGGCGATATCCTTGGAACGGGCGAAGCCCAGGACAACGGGGAGAAGGATCGCGACGATGGCAGTGTTGTTCATCCACGCGCTGAAAAATGCGGCCACAAGGGTGAAGGCAAGGATGGAGGAGCGTATGCCACCGGTCACACGCTTCCTCAGCATCTGGCCGATCTGGTTCACCGCGCCGGCTTTCTCGAGCGCCCCGCCTATGACGAAAAGCGATGCAATGGTGAGTGGTGCCTCGTTTTTGAAAACGACGGACATTTCCTTCATGTCGATCAGTCCGAGCGCGACGATCAGGCACAGGATGGAAAGCGACAGGACATCCGGCGATGCCCACTCACGGACAAACGCCACCAGCGTGAGCAGTACCACCAACAGGGTTAGACTAATTTCTAGACTCATCGTATGCCCGAAGGCGGAGCCTCACTGCCCGGTTCCCGGGAAATATGCAAGCGCGGGATGCGGGGATTCACCCGCCGAAGAAGAGTATCAGTGCGAGTGCTCGCCCTCTGGCTCCGCATCGTGCCCACCCTGGACATCGTGGGCGCCATGGTGCTCGTGAAGATGGATCGTCCCGTCGGGCCCGTGGAAATCGTGGCGTTCACAGGCTCCCAGGCCGAATCCGATCAAGACAGAAAGTAGTGCGAAGCGTTTCATCAGCACCCTCTTAGCCAATTGGTAACAAAAGGCAACCCCGGATCGCCGGTCCGGAAACCTTTCCGCGAAGAACTTTCTTGATGCGCCGCCGCAGCCCCGCCTTCATAGTTCCGGCGTTAAGTATTTCAAAAACACCACCAATGTCCGAGCCAACCATTGATTCCGACCGATTAGACCTCGCCCTCCGCGCTTCCAACGAGGGGATCTGGGACTGGCGCACCGGCGAGACGAAAATCTACTATTCGCGGCGGATCCTGGAATTTCTTGAATGCACGGAATCCGGCGCTCCGAACATTTTTCTTCCGCCATACCTCCCCATCCATCATCTGGACAGGCCGGAATTTGTCCGGGCAATGAGCCAGGCGCTTGAACAACAGGGCCCCGAAACACTCGCCGTCGATGCGCGGGTTCAGACCGGGAGCAACGGGTGGAGGTGGCTGCGCATCAGGGGCACGGTCGTCCGGGACCGGAAAGGTGAGGCCACCCGCATCGCCGGATCCATGATCGACATCAGCTTGCGCAAAGCGGCCGAGTCACAGATCGAGGAGGAAAGGCATCTTCTGATGACTTTGATTGATCACGTGCCGCTACAGATCTATTTCAAGAACCTGGAATCAAAGGTGGTGATGACGAACCGCGGAATGGCGGACTGGCATGGCTTCAAGTCCCCCCGCGAGCTCATTGGAAAGCACGACCGCGATCTCTTTTCCAACACACACTGGGAAAAAGCGGCGGCCGACGAACAACGGATCATCGAAACGGGTGAGTCCATGTCCGGGCAGCTTGAGTGCGAGACCTGGCGGGAGGGGGGCGAGACGTTTGTGATGACCTCCAAATTTCCGTGGAGAGACAAGGCCGGGGAGATCAAGGGGACTTTCGGCGTCTCCAGCGATGTGACTTCCCTGGTTCTCGCACAGAGGCAGGCGACGGAGCTGGCAGCGAAACTCCAGCAGAAAAACGAGTCCTACGAGGAGGAGGTAATGCTCGCCCGGGAGATCCAGCAGGCTCTCTCAACCACCGAGTTCCCGGCGGTGACCTCCGAGAATGGAAACAATCTGGCTTTCGCATCACGGTATCTTCCGATCTCGGGGCTTGCCGGGGACTTTTTCGAGGTGATCCCCCTGGGCGGAGGCAAGTTCGGAATTTTCATCTGTGATGTGATGGGACACGGCGTGCGGGCGGCTCTGGTCGTGTCCATGTTGCGCGGCCTGCTGGCGACGCAAACCGCCAAAGGAAGGCAGTCCCAGCATTTCCTGGAAGGAGTGAACCGTGGACTGGCTTCCATTTTGAAACGGGCGAACGTGACCATGTTTGCAACGGCCTTCCACGGTGTTATCGACCTGGAAAGCCTCACGCTCACCTACTCGTGCGCGGGCCACCCCGGCCCTGTCATCATCGGGGCGGATTCGAGCAGGCAGCTCTGCACCGAACGCTGTGAAAAACGGCCGGCCCTGGGTCTTTTCCCGGAGGCCGACTATTCGCTCCACAGACTGGGTCTCTCGGAAGCACAGCGCATTCTATTATTCACTGACGGTGTGCTCGAAGCGGAGAACAAGGACGGCGAACAATTCATGGAAAAACGGCTGTTGCAACTCATGGCAGACGAATCAGCGGAACCCCTGGGAACTTGGCTGGACAACATCATCGGAACGGTTCTCGATTTTTCCGACGGACATCACTTCGACGACGACGTCTGCCTCCTTGGGATTGAGATCGGACGCGGCAGCTAGAGCGCCAATTCCATAAAGCCGTTACTCCGGTTTGATCAGGCTCTCAAACGTATCCGGCTCCACCGCATCCGACGCCTTTGCCTCCGCGTTCACTTTGGCCGCGTTGAACAATGCGGTAAAGTTGTCCGTCGGAACCGCGCTGGTGCCACCGATCTCGAGATCGACCCAGCGATAACCCTCACGAACCTGGCCGAACATGCCGTCAAGAGCCTTGCTTCCGGCAGTGGAAATCATTCCCGCTGGAATGCCCACCCTGAGTTGTCCGCGTATCTGCCCGGCTTCGCCGTTGCTGATGGAACCTCGCAAAGCCATCTGTCCACGCTTCTCCATGGCGATCTCCTTGAGTTCGACATTGTCTCCGCTGCGGCTAACAAGCATGGTTGCCCCGTCGTCAAAGCTGGGAAGTTCATACCACCGATCGGCCAGATAGTTCGCCAAACTGGGGAGGAACTTGAAGCCACTGATGTCGATGCGTGATCCGAGGGCGCTGGTGGCCGCAAGTTCCAGCTTCGCCGAATCAGTGGATCCCGGTGTGATCAGCAGGAAGTTTGAGTCAGGGGTCTCCACGGTTTCCAATCTGCCAAGGAAAAATCTCCCCAGATCGGCACCCAGAAGATAGGACAGGCGGAATGAACTGAGTTCCACGGCAAGAGCATGTGATACGGAAGGATCGAGGGGCTGAATCGTTCCCGAAAAATTAATAAAGCCCTGATCCGCGGTTTTTTCGTTCGGTCCGGCAGGAATTCCGAAGCGCATGCTTTTTACCTCCAGATCCTTCCCTCGGAATTTCATGTATGATCTGTCCAGAGCCAGAGGTGGCCAACCTTCCGCTTTCAGCAACCCGCCGTTGAGTCGAAGCTCCCCCTGCCCCGCCGCGCCACCCGGAAAGAATGAGGCCTCGGTCTTCTCAAGCACGTTCGTAGAACGCTTCTCACCACCGAAGAACATGTTCAGTACGGGGACGGAGTATCTATGGAACTGAACCGGTGATTTTCCGTCCGCCGGTTCCGCCATGAGGATTGGCTGCCCCTCCACGGGCGCCTTCAAAATCAGATCCCCGGTGTTTGCGATGATTTCCTCACCGGAGAACGCCTTCCCGAGAAAGCTCGCCGGGGCGATTTTCGCCACCACGTTCCTCACGTCGAGATTTTCCAAAACGTTTCCGCCAGGCCATTCAAGGATCACGCGATTGCTGTTCGCGGTAGCCGGATTCATACGGAATTGATTCAGCTTCACGTTGGCGCCGGACGCTGTTTCAGTCTTTGAGGTCAGCCCGTCCCTGAACGCAGTGCTGTTTGCGTAGATAATTCCGATTCCGGCCGCAAGCCCTAGAACGGCAAGCACCACCATAAACCCCGTTATCTGAAGAATCTGAACACGCTTGTTCCGTCGGGTCTCCTTGTTCACGGTCTGATTGGTTCGTCTCCGGCGCCTTTTCACCTTCATCGCCTGGCTGCCATCCGAGCGTGTCACGAGTTCACCGGAAGCCTTTGCCTCGTCCTCCCGCCCCTTGAGGCGATCCATCATTTCGTCTAGCGAGTATTTTTCCGGCTCGCTGCTTTGGTCTGACATCACTTTGTATAAAAAAATTTTCTATCGATCCCTATACGGGCGACCCGTCGGATCAAGAAGTTCCACATTTACGAGGAAGAGAATGGCTGTGGAAAGATGCTTTTTCGCCTCCGATTGAAACAGGCGGCCAACCACCGGGATATCACCTAGCACCGGCGTCTTGTCCTGTACATCCTGGATTTCCTCCTTCATCAGGCCTCCAATGACAATCGTGGCACCATCCGCGACAACAACGTTGGTATTGACCCTTCTCACGCTGAAAACAGGCATCAGGATTTCGTTTTCAGTCAGGACAGTGCGCACAGGGCCGAGCAGACCGATCTGCGTGGTAGTGATCGGCGAGCCGTAATTCACAAATCCGTCGAAATCGGAGACAACGGGATTCAGCGTCACGTCCACGTAACGGCGGTTCGCATCGGCCACAGGCAGAACCTCCAGCGAAATACCCACATCCCGTGTCTCGAAAGCGGTGGGTGTGCCCGGCGTCACGGGAAAGACCTGGGAGCTGTCTCCGGAAGTGATATCCGTGATGAGACCGGTATCCGGATCAATCACAATGATATCGGAACTCACATTGGATACCGAGTTGGGAAGTTCAGGCGGCTCATATTCGGTAGGATAGATGAACTCGTCAACAATCTCAATGGAAGCCGCCTGTCCGCTACGTGTGGTCACCGAGGGCTGCGCCATCAGATCGACGCCCTTCTTTTGATCCAACCCCCTCATAAGAACCTGGACGGTGCTATTTCCAATGATTCCATTCAACCCGAACACGCCGGGCGCGCGCAGGGAAGTCTGCGGACTGCGGCTGGCGGCGGCGGTAATCAGACTGTCAATCGTATTGCCGCCTAAGGCAAAATCACCGCTACGGTTGCCGGCGGTGAGCGGGTTGGTATTACCGCCACCGAAAGGCGCTATGTCCGTGATCGGCTGCCCGTTCCCGGCCGTGCCACCACTCAAATTGTAGGTCTCCCCGTTGGAGCTGAAATTACCGATCAGCCAGTCGAACCCGAGTTCCTCCAGGTGATCTTCCTGCACTTTGATCATCGTTACCCTGACAGCTACCGAAACCGGCTCGGTCTGTGCGATGGAGTCGATGATTTGCTCGATGATATCCTGGTTTGCCGGCGTGTTGACCACCCGCAGCATATTGGTCGAGCTGTTGAAGGATGCTGACGCTCCGTCAGGGAAGGTGACGCCCTGCAAGGCTAGTGATTCCTGCGCGCCCATGCGCGTGGCCAGCAGACCCCCGGTACTTTTTTCGGTATTGAAAATATCGTCGGCCGGTTCATCCCCTCCGCCACCGGCCCCGGTCGCGAGGTTGCTGAGCAAATCGGGGGGCACGCGGTATGTTCGGGAAACCAACAGTCCGTCATCGCTTCCAAGGGTCAGAATCGAGACCGCAAAGTCATCAACCTTTGAAATCGTCCCCGTGATATCGGTGATGTATTTCAAAATCTGCGAGAGCGGAACATTGCTGACCTGGAGGTCAAACGTCCTGGAAAGGATCTCGCGCGCCGGGGAGGTGGACGGATCGCCCAGGTTCACGGTGATATTGACCCCCTTCCTGGCCGGATCGAGTTCGAATGTATCATTCTCTGCCGCGCGCAGACGGAGAAGCTCCACCGCTTCGGAAAGCGTCGCCTGCTCCAGCCTGAACTCGGGAATCATGATCCGGCTCAGCTTGTTGGAAAGAGGAACGGAATTCCCCGACCACCCGGAGCGCTCCACGGCCTGAAGGTCAGGCACCACGAGGTCTGGCTCGATAGGTAGTTCCCAGCCGGAATCAACCTCCGCAAGAAACTCGGCACGGGTCTGGTCAAAAGCGGAGCCCTGGTATTGAGATTTCCGGGCGGCGATTTTTTCCAATCCGCGGCGTGCCGCGGTATTGTAACGGTCAACGCGAATCACATCCTCATACACGCGCTTTGCCTCATCGAACTTACCTAAATCGAATGCGCCCTGGGCGGTGTAGAGCAATCGGCGCACCTTATCGACATCCGACGCATGTTCGTTATCCAGCGCCGGGTTCGTTCTGATGGGATCGTCCAGATCCATGCGGTAGGATTGCGCAGCGAAGTTGTCCGGGGCGACACCGTCCTTCAGGACGTCGTCCATGACAGACTTCGCTTTGGGCAGATCACCCTTCCGGGAAAGCTCTTTTCCATACTCAACGGAAGCCAGGGCGTAGCGTTCCGTCGCAGCCTTCCGGAGTTCCGCCGTGGCCGGAGCGTCCGGAAACGCCTCCCGCGCACCCGCAAATGCCGCGGATGCCTCCGCATAGTTCCCGGCCTTATAGGCTTCGTCCCCTTTCAGCAAAAGTATCTGCCCCTCCTGGACGGATGCCAGGCGTCTTTCGATTTCCTTGTCGGCGAGGGGGGATCGTCCGGAAGGCTCCTCGCCGGGAGCCAGACCGGCAAACAAAAGCGGTAGCGCCAGCGGAAGGCTGTAACGCGACAGTGTGGTGGAATAGTTGGAAAGCATGCGGAGGTTTTGAGACGGTATAGCGACCCGGGACTCAAAGGGTAAGCGTAAAATCCGGGAAAGCTCATCTTTTTCCGCCGTGAAATGAGAGCTCCGGCCTACCACGGAAACTCCATCTGATCCTCCCGCCGATACTTTGTTTTGCGAAAGCTTCGGAGGCGGACGCACAACTTCCGCCGGCTTTCGATGAACCGCAGCTTCCACCGCCACTTTACCTCTTCGATCCGAACCATTCCTTGAAATGTGTTCTTTTGAACATAATGTCAAGCTTGCACCTCGAAATTCATACAACCACACCCCTTGACCTCCACGTCGTTTGATGCAGTTTGGCTTGAAATGCTTTCCAAGATCGCCTTCCTCCTTGCCACCCTCGCCCTTTGCACTTCCTTCCTCGCCGCCCAGGAGGAAGCCGCAGCCGGTCAGGAGCCGGCCGCACTCGTTTCCGAAGAGGCCTTGGCTCTTTCCCTAGCTCCGATGACCAAAGAGGATCTGGAGAAGGAAGCCTCCGCATGGCAGGATCGCGTGAGAGCGAAGGCTCAGGAGATCGCGGATCTGGAAATCGAGGCCCTCGACGGCGGGGGCGACAGGGTGCAAATCAACAACACCCTCATCAGTCTCCGTGAGCAAAAGGCGCAACTTGTCAAAAGAACGGAACTCGTCCTCGACTCCTATGAACTCAAGGGAGGCGATGCCGGGGACGATCGAAAGTATCTGGCCGCAGTCCGGGGCATCAAAACTTCCGTGAACGATATCAACTCCCGCGTCCAGGCGTTCAACGCATGGTTCACTTCACAGGACGGCGGTATCAGGGTCGGCATCCTCGTCGCACAGTTCATCGGGATTCTAGTTGTCTTCTGGCTCCTCTCCATCTTCGCCAGCAAGCTCATCCATCGCGCCATCGAGAAACAGCCGCACCTCTCTTCGCTCCTGAAAACGTTCATCAACAAGATGAGCCGCCGCGTCATTCTTCTCATCGGTCTGATCGTTGCCCTCGGCACAATCGGAATAAACGTCGGCGCCGCGCTAGCGCTCATCGGAGGTGGCGCGTTCATCCTCGCCTTCGCCCTTCAGGATACCCTCAGCAATTTTGCAAACGGCATCATGCTCCTCATCTACCGCCCCTTCGATGTCGGTGACGCGGTGGTGATAGGTGGAGTGACGGGAAAGGTCGATAGCGTCTCGCTCGTCTCAACCACCATCCTCACTTTCGACAATCAGAAAGTCCTCGTCCCCAATCAGAAGGTCTGGGGAGAAGTCATTACCAACATCACCGGCATGACCACCCGCCGCGTCGATATGCTTTTCGGAATCGGTTACAGCGATGACATGGACAAGGCACAGGAGATCATCGAACGGGTCATCCGCGAGCATCCGCTTGTCCTCCAGGAACCCGTCCCGAACATCGGCGTGCATGAACTCGCGGACTCCTCCGTGAACTTCCGCTGCTGGCCATGGGCGAAGACCTCGGATTTCCTGACCGTCCGCACCGAGGTCACCAAACGGGTGAAAGAAGAGTTCGACGCCTCGGGAATCTCCATCCCCTTCCCTCAGACCGACGTCCACCTCTTTCGCGAGGACTCCGAGAAGGACGCCTGAGGCGCGCGAAGCGATTCGCACCAGGCGCGCTCAGATCCGCGGCTCTTCTTCCCATGATCGCTCCAGACCGGGCATGGACACCTTCCACAGCGCCCAGGAATTCTCCGGCGATCTCTCGGTTGACCAGTGAAGTAGTTTGAAAAATCAGCGGGCAAACACTACCTGGCGAGCCAGGACTGCGCTGCGGCGATGATCGTCTCCGCCTCTCCTTCCCCGTATTTCCTTTTCCCATCGTGCGCCCAGACGACTCCCGGCCATGCCGGATCGCCGGGGCTTCGCCCGACCATGTGGATGTGCATTTGCCGCACCATGTTGCCAATGCATGCGACGTTGAGCTTGTCCGGTTGGAAATGGGATGAGACGAAATTCGACACCTCGCGGACTCCCCGCATCACTTCGGTGAAAGTAGCCTCGTCGAGCTGGTGGAGATCCTCGATTCCCTCCGGCACTTCCGGGACGAGGATGAACCACGGAAAGTTTGCCTCGTTTTTCAGGAGGATGCGGCAACCGTATTTCGAGACAATCTCAAAACCGCCTCTTGCAAGCCGTTCGTTCAGGACGAATTCCATGGATTACCTTTTGCGTATGGCGGTTGCGATTTCCTCGGAGAGTTTCCCGAGAAGACGCGACTGCGCGGCGACGACGGCCTCGAAGTCTTCGGTGGCTATGGGATCCTTTGCGGTAAATGTGCCGGATCGGGCGAGGTTCCTTGCGGGAAGCGCATAGACCCGCCAGCTCGCCTCAATGTGGGCATAGCCATCGTCCTTCGCTATGAATTCGCGGATGTCCATGGCGATCTGGTAGTCGATCTCACTGTCGCGCTGCCACGGGTAGGTGCGGACGTTTCCCGTGCCGAGGCGGCGGCCTATGTTGATGGAAAGGACGCGGGCGATGGAGTTGTCGAGATCCCCCGACCAAAGATCGAACTGGGATATCTCCATCTTGTTCGGGCCGGTCTGGATCACGAGATTCTGCCGGTCCACGTACTCGGCAAGGACGATGGGGCCGACTCCGATCCCGATGCCGCCTCCCGTGGGGCTGGGGCCGTCCGCGCTGAGAGTGTAGAATTCGGGATACGGGTTTCCACAACCGGTAATGAAGACTGCGGCGACGATGGCGGAAAATATTCTGATCATATCGTGTGCGTTTAGCGCCTGCCTGCCGCCCTCGGCACGGGATTTTTCGATTCCTCTTTTCCGAAGAGCAGGGAGTTGGGCTTTTCCTTGATGGTATCGGAGAGGGCTTCCATGGCCCGCATGGCGGAGCGGAGTTCGTCGAGAGTGCGCAGCAGATCACCCTGGATGGCTCCGTTCGGCCCATGCTGGAGACTGACTCGTCAAGGTTCGCCAGGCTTTTCCGGAGATCCTCGGGAAGCTTTTTGAACTCCGGATTGTCCATGGTCTCGCGGGCGGCGGCGGCGGCTTGCTCGATTTGCTTGAGGGCGAGTTTCGCTTCGGAGACGGTGGTCGCGGTTTCCCGTGCGGCGTTGGTGATCTGGTTGACCATTTCATCGGTCGGGAGGGCGTCAATCTTGTCCAGGATGGAGGAGAGTTTCACCTCGATCTGGGCGAAACCGGAGGCGAGGGTCGGCACGACCGGGTATTCGCCCTTGTAGGTGAGGGTCTCGATCTCCTCCTCCGGGTAGTAGTCGAAATCCACATACATCGCACCGGTGAGCAGGCTTCCCGTTTTCAAGGTGGCGCGAAGGCCGTTACGGATACCTTCCTCCAGGCGGGGAAGCTCCTCCTCGGCGGGGACTTCCTCGCCGGTCGCGCGCAAAAGCCCGGAGTCCAGTTCCACAAGGACAGGCACTTTCTGGTTATCGGTTTCCTGTACGAAATCGAAGGAAATGCTCGTGACCCGCCCGATGCGTATTCCGCGGTATTCCACGGGTGCGGAAACGCTCAGACCCCTGACACTCTGGTCGAAGAGGAGCAGCACCTCGAGAGTCGGCTCAAAGGTGGAGGTGGCGGCATCCTCGGCGTCGTTGTGGAGTTCGAAAATGGAACCGTCGCTGACCATCTCACCGGGTTCCTCGTTTTCATTCACCGCGAAGGAAACCCCACCGGATATCATCGCCTGGAGGGATGGCGTGCGGACTTTGAATCCATCAACGCCAGCCGCCACATCGATACCACTGGTGTTCCAGAACTTCGTGTTTGTTCTGACCAGCGCCTGGTATTCCTCCCGGATGAACGCCTCGTAAACGATGCGCCGCCCGTCGGCATCCAGGACGCGGCTTTCGATCCTGCCCACATCGTATCCACGGTAATAAATCGGTGAGCCGACGCTCAGGGATCCGGCTTCCTCGGAGACCAGGGTAAGTCTCCGCCCGGCACGCTTCTGCTGGTGGCCGGGGGTGTTTCCAGCCCCACCCATTTTCTGGCTCCGAGATCCCCGGACCCCGGCTCCAGCTCGATATACGCTCCCGTGATGAGCGTGCCGAGGCCGGAAACGTCCGCCGCGGAAACCCGGGGCCTGACCACCCAGAAACGTGTGCCCTTTCTCAGCAGCACTTCGTTCCCGTTGTCCAGGCGGGCGTAAACCAGGACGGACTGGAGGTTATCGTCCAGCTCCACGCGGGTCACTTTCCCGACACTGACCGAACGGCAGCGGATTTCCGTTTTCCCGGCGGCGATGCCTTCGGCGGTCTCGAAGCGGATGCGAACCTCCGGCCCTTTGGAGGTGATGTCCTTGTAGAGCATCCAGCCACCGATGAATAGGGCGAGGATGGGGACGGCCCACACGACGTTCCATCGCTGTGCGGAACGCATTTCGGGCTGGGCGGCTATCGGTTCGGAATCACTCACTTTCGGTATTCGTTTCGTTTTCGGCACCTGCCGCTTCGCGCTCAAGCTGATCCCAAAGCAGCTTCGGGTCAAAACTCATTGCGGCGAACATGGTAAGAATAACCACCCCGCCGAACGCCAGCGCGCCGGGGCCGGGAGTGACCACCATGTAGTTGCCCAGTTGCACCATGGTGACCAGGATGGCGACCACGAAAATATCCACCATGGACCAGCGTCCCAGAAGCTCCGTGATCCAATAGACTTTCCCCAGCTTCTTCGCGGAGTGCGGGACCATACCCCTGGCGGCCGCGCACAGCCAGATAAGGGCGATGATTTTCAGAAGCGGAATCAGGATCGAAGCGGTGAAAATCACGATCGCGATGGGATAGGAGCGAGCCTCCCAGAACTGGATCAGTCCGGCGATGATCGTGCTTTCCGTGGTCACGCCCAGCTCCCGGATGCTCATGATCGGGAGCATGTTCGCCGGGATATACATGACTGCGGCGGCGATCATCAGGGCGATGGTGCGCGAAATACTTTCCGGCTTGCGAAGGTGCAGGTGCGAGCCACAGCGCGGGCAGTTTCCCAGTATCACCGGGGAAACCTTCTCACAAACGTGGCACCCCGCGAGACCGTGGTTCGAGGCGCGGGGAGCGTTTTCAAAAATGCCGTTCATGATGATTCCGCCACTTCCAGGCGATCCCATAGTTCCCGCTTGTCGATGGCGGCCACGGCGGCGGCCATACAGAACATGAGGGCGGCGAAGGCCCAGAAACCGATCCCGAAATGCAGCTCAGCGAGGTGTCCGAGTTTCAGAAGACTGACCAGCACCCCGAGCAGGAATACCTCGATCATGTTCCAGGGTTCGGTGCGGCTCATCCACCGGGTAACGAACATCGCTCCCGGTGCGCTACGCCCTATCATCAGCGGCCCGCAGACATACACCAGGCCTCCGGCCAGAACGAGCGGTGTGATGATCGTGAACAGCGCCACTCCCCCGCCCACCAGCCACGAGCCCTCGTCGATCAGGGATTTCGCGGCGCCTGGCAGTGTCAGCACGGTGCGCATGCCACCGGCGTCCATGGAGATGAACGGAGCGGTGTGAACCACGAGCATCAGAAAAAGCGCGGTCAGGGAAAACGACGTCACCCGCACCAGGGAGGCCGGGCGGTTCTGGAACAGGGTCGCGCCGCAACGAACGCAGTTCACCCGCGAACCTTCGGGGATAGGTTCGGCGACATGCAGGGTATCGCAAAAATGGCAGACCGCATGGTGCGGCCCCCCTTTCGGCTTCGGCCAACTGAGGATGGAAAGGCGCTTTCTCAAAATCGAAGTTCTATTTCGCCGCTACCACCCTCTGTGTCAACTGTCCCAGCCCCTCGATCCCGCATTCCACAAGATCTCCCGCCTGGAGGTAGCGGGGCGGAGTCATGCCCATGGCGACTCCGCTGGGGGTGCCGGTGGAAACCACATCCCCGGGAAGAAGGGTCATGAACCGGCTGATGTAGCTCACCAGATCCCGCACGCCGAACATCATGTCCTTCGTCCAGCTATTCTGGCGGATCTCACCGTTGACCTTGCACCAGAGCCGGAGTTCCTGCGGATCCGGGATCCGGCCGGCCAGCACCAGGCTCGGCCCCATGGGGGCGAAGGTGTCCGCACTCTTACCTTTCGTCCACTGGCCCCCATGATCCTTCTGAAACGCGCGTTCGGAAAAGTCGCAGAAGACGGAGTAGCCCGCCACGTGGGACATCGCCTCCTTTTCGGAAACGTGGCTCGCGGTCTTTCCGATCACGAAGGCAAGCTCCACTTCGTAATCCAGCTTTTTCGCTCCGCGCGGGATCAGCACGTCGTCGTTCGGCCCGCTCCATGCGGAAGTGGATTTCATGAAGAGGACGGGTTCCACGGGGATGTCACCGCCCATTTCCTTCGCATGTTCGAGATAGTTCTGGCCGACGCAAACGATCTTCGAGGGCCGCGCCACGGGAGGGCCTATTCTCATTTCCCGGTCGATCTCCATTCCTCCCGGACAATCTTCGGAAATCCACTCCGCGAGACTTTCCAGGCCGCCCATCGCGAAGAACGCCTCGTCGTAGTCAAGAAACTCTCCGCTGGCGTCGATCCTGCGGCCGTCGGGCAGGATCACGCCTGGTTCCTCGCGTCCCGCTTCCCCGAATCTGATGAGTTTCATGGCTTGGCGGATCGGCTGATTATTCGTGTTTGAAAGGCTCCGCCCGGCGCTCCTCGATGCAGCGGGTGAGCCAGGAGACGAGCTTGTCCGCCTCCTCCGATTCCGAGCGCATCGAGCTCAAAGCCGCCCAGTCGAGGTGCGGCTTGGTTTGCACGGCGGCAATGCGGTGGATGTCCAGCTTGGCCATGATGGCTTCGGTTTCCTTGGGGTGTGCGTTAAGGATGTTCGCGGGGCGCGGGAGATCGTCGAGGACTTCCGCGGTCATGCCGAAGGAGGTGACACCCACTCCGAAGGTGGCGCTGAGTTTCCTCAATCCGTCGGCAAGAGCCTCGTCCTCGACCGGCCCGCGCGTAGATGAGTTCCCCGCCCTGCGCCCACATGGAGACGGAAAGAGTTTGGAAAAAATCCTCCCGGTATGTGAGCAGCGAAGGGGAAAGCCTCAGCCGCGCCGAGTGCAGGCTGAAAGGCGCGATACCGAGCCGTTGCTTCAGTGCGAGCATGTTTCCGTCGAGAGACATTTCCTCATCCGGCGAGCCATCGGTCTGCCAGTCAACCAGCACCAGCTCCGGGTATTTCCAAAGATTTCCCAACGGTGATTTTGTCGAAAAAGGATCACGGAAAGCGAAGGGAAAGCGTCCGTTGATCTCATAGTAACGGGTGACGACGGCGCGGAATTTGCGTATGCGCATCATGGCGCTGTCCACGGAGGTGCTTTCGCTGTCGTTCAGGTCGTCCAGCCTGCCCTGGGTCCAGGCGAGCAGTTCCTGCGCGCCGGAGAGAGCGGGAAGAGGCTCGCTTCTGCGGTAGTAGCCTTGCCCCTTCTCCACTTTCGCGATCGCGGAAGTGGGATCGCACGACATGATGGAAAAGTGATACCGCAGGGAGGCATCCGAGTAGTTTCCGGTGAGATTGCGCCGGGCGAGTCGGATCAGCTCCGTCCCCTTGATCGCCTCGGCCGGATTGGAAGGCAAGAGGGAGGGCAAAATGTCATTCAACTGCTTTCGGAGACTCATATAGGGGAGGATTTGGTAACGCTCTCCATCCAAGCCCCCGCCCATCCGGCCATCAAGCGCATTCTTTGGAATTGCGACACTCCCGGTTCCTGTGATCGACTTTGCCTCGCCCGGTAGCAGAGTTCGTTATTTTCATTAGAAAAAATAATCTCCGGTGGCACATTTAATGCTTCGCGTTTTTCCAACCTGAGGATAGCTTTGCCCCGTCACCCGGAAACATGGCTGAAGCTTCCCTATACCAATCGCTCTCACAATCCCAAACGCTCGCGCCGCAAATGCGCAAGAGCCTGGAGATCCTGCAGGCGAGCACCCTTGAGCTTTCCCAGCTCATGCGCCAGGCACTGGAGACGAACCCGACCCTGGAAGATATCACGGAAGTCGAGTCACTGGACGATGAGGGGCCGGATCCGGAAGAGGCGGATTCGCTCGACAGCATGAACGAGACCGATGACGACTGGCGGGAGCAGGCGATCCTGGAAGGGCGCAACAACCAGTGGACGCAGGAAGACGAGGAGCGCCGCCAACGCCTTTACGATAACATCGTCGCCCCGGAGACACTTCAGCAGCACCTCCAGCTCCAGCTTGACCAGTCGCTTATCGATCCGGAGGTGCGGGAAGCGGCACAAACACTTCTCGGAAACCTTAGCGACCGGGGCTTTCTGGAATTTCCCATTCGGGACATCGTGCCCACCTGTTCCTCTTCGAAAAAAGACCTGGAGGCGGGACTGGAGCTGATCAAAAGCTTCGATCCGCCGGGAGTAGGCGCCTCGGGCATTCCGGAGGCCCTACTTCTCCAGTTGGAGCGTTCATCGGGAAAAGACACTTTGGAGTACAGGATCGTTTCCGATCACCTGGAGGACCTCGCCCGGAAGCGCCACCCGCAGATCGCACGGGCACTTGGCACCACTGTCGAGAGGATCGCGGAAGCGGCATCGAACATCGGACGTCTTTCACCGAACCCCGGCGGTGAGTTCGATCCCACCGGGAACCCCTACATTCTGCCCGACGTGATCATTGAGAAAAATGATGAGGGCACCTGGGGAGCGCGTCTGACCGGCGAGCATCTGCCCAGCCTGCGCATCAATGATTTCTACAAGGACATGATCGGGAAAAACGGTGTCGATCAGAAAGCCCGGGCCTTCCTTCGCGACCAGATCCGCGATGGCCGCAGCCTGATCCGATCCATCTCGCTCCGCCAGGAGACCATCCTCGCCATCGCCCACAAACTCATCGAGCAACAGCCGGCGTTCCTGGAAAAAGCTCCGCCATCTCCGCCCGCTAACGATGAACGACATCGCGGACGAGCTGAGCCTCCATGCCACCACGGTCTCCCGCGCGGTGGCGGGAAAATACATTCTCACACCGCAGGGACTAATGGAGATGCGCGCGTTTTTCGCGACCGGATACCAGACCGACGGAGGAGCGGAGGTTTCCAACGCGGGCGTCCGCGAGGCGATCCAGCAACTCATCTCCCATGAGGACAACGCCAAACCTCTTTCGGACGACGCGATTACCAAGGCGCTCCAGGCACAGGGAATCAAGGTGGCCCGGCGCACCATCGCGAAATACCGCGAGCAACTGAACATCCTGCCCTCGCACCTTAGAAAATCTTTCTAGGGGGCGTGGGACGGGCTTTTCCTCAGTCTAACAATTCAGGGTAGCACTCCTCCGCCACGGCAAGGGTGAGGTCCATGATCGCCTTCGAGTTCGACTGTCCCAACGCTTCGTTCGCGGTTGCGACGCACTTCTCGTAACCTAGCGAGCGGATCACCTGGCCCACCCTCGGAAGAACCTGGGGGGAGACGGAAAGCTCCTCTACGCCAAGGCCGATCAGAAGCGGAGTCAGGCGGATGTCCCCTGCCATTTCCCCACAGACTCCCGTCCAGATCCCGCAGTCCCTCCCGGCATCGACCGTTTTTTTGATGAGCCGTATCACCGCGGGGTGGGTTGGTTTGTAAAGGTTGGCCACGTGGGGATTCACCCTGTCCACGGCGACGGTGTATTGGATCAGGTCGTTCGTGCCTATGGAGAAAAAGTCCGCGTGTGGCGCGAGAAGATCCGCGCAAACGGCGGCGGACGGGCACCTCGATCATCACTCCCACGGGGATCGCCGGATCAAACGGAATATTTTTCCCGGAAAGCTCGTCCATGCATCGTTGCAGGATTTCCCGCGCCTGGAGGAGTTCGGAAAGCCCGGATACGAGAGGGAACATGACCGCGACTTTTCCGAAAGCGCTGGCACGGAGGATGGCGCGCAACTGATCCCGGAACATGTCGGGTCGGGAGAGGGAAACGCGGATCCCGCGCCAGCCGAGGAATGGGTTCGGCTCGGGCTCGGTGAGCGGCTCGATGGGAAGTTTGTCGCCACCGGCATCCAGGGTGCGGATGATGGACATGTGCGGAGCGATCTCCTTTGCCACTCTGGAATAGGCTTCGGTCTGGGCGTTCTCATCGGGCATCTCGGTGCCGTTAAGAAGCAGGAATTCCGTCCGGTAGAGACCCACGCCTTTCGCTCCGCTGTTCTTCACCTGGTGAAGCTCCTGGAGGAACTCGATGTTCGCGGAAAGTGTGATTTCCCTTCCGTCCGTGGTGGTGGTGGCCTCGTCCCGTTTCGCATCAAGCTCGCTGCGCCGCTTCTCCTTTTCCTCAAGGATGGAGATGTATTTCTCAAGCGTTTCCCTGCAAGGATTGAGGATGAGCTTTCCCGAATAGCCATCGACCACCGCCGGGGTCAGCGCGGTGACCTGGATGACGGACGCGTCGAGACCGACCACCGCCGGTATCCCGAAGGAGCGTGCGAGAATAGCCGTATGGGAGTTGACACTGCCCTGCTCGGTGGCGAATCCCAGGAGGTTTTTTCTGTTGGAAGAAGCCGTGTCCGAGGGACTCAGATCATAGGCAAGGAGGATGTGCTTTCCATCCGGCTCCTGGTTCGAGTGGTCTTCATCCACCGCGAAATTGCGGAGCAGGCGCTGGCAGACATCCTCGATATCCGCCGTCCGTTCCCGCAGATAGGGATCCGGGATGCGGCGCATGGCTTCCAGGAAATTCTGCATCACCGCGTAGAAGGCGAACTCGGCGTTCTGCCTGCGTTCACGGATTGCGGTGTCCACTTTTTCCAGAAGTGTGTAATCCTCCAGAAGGAGAACGTGGGCCTCGAAAATCTCGCTCTCCTTGTTGCCCGAAAGGGATTCCAGTTTCTCCTGAAGGTCGGTGAGTTGCCGCTTGGTAACCGTCACCGCGTTGGTGAAGCGCGCCTGCTCCTCGGCGATGTCCTCCTCGGGGATCGCATAGACATCCGGTGCCGAAAATCCGCGGGCGATGACGTGGATGGGGCCGAACGCGATCCCTGGCGAGGCGGGAATTCCGGTATAGATGATTTCGGTCTCTGGATCGGTGATTACCATTCGATGCTCAGGAGTTTGGAATGTTTGCCACTCTGATGCAAGGATTCTGCTCCATGTTTCCACAAGCGGTGAGCCGCAGGAAGCCATCCCCAAAAAAACCGCCCCCCCCGTAGGGAAGGCGGCTGGTGAATACCTGGTAGATCCGGTGTTTCCGCCTTAGGCGGTCGGAACTTCCGAGATGGTCTTGAGGATGCGGGAAGCGATCTGGTATGGATCGCCCTGCGAGTTCGGACGGCGGTCTTCCAGATAACCCTGGTATTTGTCGCCTTTGACAAAACCGTGCGGGACGCGGATGGAAGCGCCACGGTCGGCGACCCCCCACGAGAACTGGTCGATGGACTGGGTCTCGTGCAAGCCGGTAAGGCGGAGATGGTTGTCCGGGCCGTAAACGGCGATGTGCTCCTCGCAGTTTTCCTCGAACTTGCTCATAAGGGAAAGGAAGTATTCCTTACCGCCTTTTTCACGGAGATACTCGGTGGAGAAGTTCGCGTGCATGCCGGAGCCGTTCCAGTCTCCCTGGAGAGGTTTGCAGTGATACTCAACGTCCACACCATACTTTTCGCACAGGCGCTGGAGGAGGTAACGGGCGACCCAGATCTGGTCGGCGGCGCGCTTGGAGCCTTTTCCGAAAATCTGGAATTCCCACTGGCCTTTCGCGACCTCGGCGTTGATCCCTTCGTGGTTGATACCCGCGTCAAGGCAGATGTCGAGGTGCTCGTTGACGATGGAGCGGGCGATGCCGCCGACGTTCGCGTGGCCGACACCGCAATAGTATTCGCCTTGAGGGCTGGGATAGCCGCCTGTCGGGAAGCCGAGCGGGAGGCCGTCTTTGACGAGGAAATATTCCTGCTCGAAACCAAACCAAGCGGTCTCGTCATCGAGGATGGTGGCACGTGCGTTGGAAGGATGGGGGGTCTCGCCGTCCGGCATCATGACTTCGCACATGACGATGGCACCGTTGCGGCGGGTGGAGTCCGGATAAACGGCCACGGGCTTGAGCATGCAGTCGGAACTGCCGCCCTCCGCCTGGCGGGTGGAGCTACCATCGAAGCCCCACTGGGGGAGTTCGTCGAGCTTCGGGAAGGAGGAAAATTCCTTCACCTGGGACTTTCCACGGATGTTCGGGACCGGGCTGTAGCCGTCGAGCCAGAGATACTCCAATACGTATTTTTCTTTAGACATGTGTTCTTTTTCTTATTCGGGTTAGCGATGGTTTTCGTGATGAGGCAGGGACAAAAAATCATCCGCCAGCTTCACCGACAAGCAATTTAAAGCAAATCGCGTGCCATTTCCCGCGCCCTACCGCTTCACGCGATGTCGATTACGATCAGCGTAGTATCGTCCACACCCGCGTTTTCCAAGGCACGGCGGAGGAGTTTTTCACAACAGCCCGACAGATCCCCGGCCGCACCGAGAGCATCGCGGATATGTCTTTCCCAGACACCGTCGATCAGTCCGTCCGAACAAATGAGAAACCGGTCGCCGGCCTTGTATTGGACGGCTGCGAAGTGCGGGGCCTTTCCGGGGTTTCCGCCGCCGATCACGCGGTAAAGCGCGGCGCGGCGGGGATGGGAGCGATACTCGAATTCGGAAATCTCCCCCCGGCTAAGCTGCCCCCACGCGGATGTGTGATCGATGCTGAGCTGCTCCGTTTTCCCGTCCCGGCAGCGGTAGATGCGCGAGTCCCCGACGTTTGCCAGATACATGTTCTCCGGGGAAAACCAGGCGAGAGCAATGGTTGCGGCCATGCCCTCGCGATCCTCGGAGACGAGCGCGGCCTCGTTGATGTGCTCGTGCACGTCTTTCAAGACCTGCTCAAGGTGGGAGATCGAGTCCGGGAAAAACCCCGAGGCCGCGGCCTTGAACGTCTCCGGAATCAGCGCCGCCATCCTCTCCAGAATCATCGCTGATGCCATATCACCCGCGTTTCCGCCACCCATCCCGTCGGAGACTGCGAACACCATGTCCTGGTCGGCAATCGAGCCGCTTCCATTCTCCGGCAGCACCGTGGAACCTTTCGCATTGGCTGAAAAAACGATCCAGGAATCGTCGTTTCTATCCTTGCGCGAGCCGCTGCGCGAGGCTCCGCGCCAACTGATCCGTGCCGCATTTTCCATTTACTTTTCCGTGGGCTTGTTCGGATCCGGCAGGATCTCGGCCAGCTCGAAATCGATGATGCAGAACCTGCCCATTTTGTCGGAATAGGTGATGTTCCGTGGCTCCGCATCAAGATGGCGCACGCCGTAATCCTTTTCCAAGGCAGCGTAGAGCTGATCCGCCTTTTTCTTCGTCACCTGCGGAGCCGGCCGACCGCAGTTCGTGGAGACAAAGTAAAATTCCTCTGGATGTTCCTCCAGGACTTTCGGGACATACGGGCAGCCCCTTTCCTCAAGGACTTTCAGCACCTCCACCTCCTTCGCATACCTCTCCTCCACCCCACTTCCGCGCATCCGCTTGTGGACGTTTCCATAAAAGTCGATCCGCACATGGGATCGCAACCCGTCTTTGATCGGTTCCATCGACATCACCAGAATGCTACACGTCTCGCCCGCGTTGGAAAATTCATTCTTCAGAACTCTTACTTGAGGTTTAAAGTTTAAAATTTAAAACTTCCCGCACATGAGGATCATCGCAGGAAAGGCCGGCCGCACCGCCATCAAAGTGCCCTCCGCGGTTGCACGCCCCACCACCGATTACGTCCGCCAGGCGGTTTTCTCCATCCTCGGGGAAACGGTCTTTGACGCCCGCGTCCTCGATCTCTTCTGCGGCTCCGGCGCGCTCGGGCTTGAGGCTCTCAGCCGCGGTGCCACCTCCTGTGTCTTCGTGGACGATCACCGCCAGGCAATCTCCGCGACGGAAGCAAACCTCGCCAAATCGAAGCTCGAAGGCGGTCGCGCCATCAGATCGGACGCTTTTTCCTACCTTTCCCGCGATGCCGCCACCTACGATCTCATTTTCGCCGATCCTCCCTACTGGAAGGGCTACGGCGATACCGACCACGTGAAAAAACTCCTCGAACTCCCCGGCCTTCCCGACCGGTTGGCGGACGGAGGGTATCTGGTGGCGGAAATTTCCTCCTCACAATCCACGCCGGACTCCCCTTCCCTCGCCTTTCTGGAACGCCGGGAGTATGGCTCCAGCACCATCCTCATCTTCGACCACCCGAAATCATGAAAGAGCAGGCCATCCTCCTCATCTACCGGGCACTCCTCCCGTTTCTCTTCATCTTCGCCTTTCCTGGCTGGGTTGTGAAAATGCTCAAACGCGGCGGATTCGGGACCGCCTTGAACGAGCGTATCGGTATATATACCACGGAGGCCGAGTTCGAGCCATCCGGCGCGATCCATTTCCACTCGGTCAGCGTCGGTGAAACCGTCCTTGCCCTCAAACTCCTCCGCGCGTGGCAGACCGCCCGCCCCGGCACCCACTTCGTCCTCGCCACCGGCACCTCCACCGGTCATGACCTCGCCACGAAAGCCGCTGTCCCCGGCCTCCGCGTGACCTATTCGCCGCTGGATTTCCCATGGATGATCCGCAGCTACCTGAAACGCTTCGAGCCGTCCGGGATAGTCCTGATCGAAGGAGAAATCTGGCCGAACTTTCTGCGGATCTGCGAGAAGCGCGGCATCCCCGTCGATCTCGCAAACGCGCGCGTCTCACCACGCTCCGCGAAGCGCTTCCTGAAAGCAGCCCCCCTCCTCCGCCCGTTTTTCTCCCGTCTCTCAGCCGTCTGCATCCAGGAGGAAAATCACCGAAAGCTCTGGGAAGCACTCGGAGTTTCTCCGAAAAAGATCCACGCCACCGGCAGTCTCAAATTCGATCCGCAATCCGCCGCAGTTCCGCAGCCCCGTGGGGATTTCGCGGAAATGCTCGCCGCCTTCGGAACCGGAAAACCTGTCATCCTTGCTGCCAGCACATTTCCCGGGGAAGAAACCCTCATCGCCTCCGCCATCTTTGCAGCGAATCCACACGCCCTTCCAGTCATTGTTCCACGCCATGCCGAGCGGCGCGCCGAGGTCTTTGAAACTCTCACGAAAGCACACTTCAACCCCATCCTCCGCTCCTCGTTCAGCGAGCCTATGGCCGGAGAAAAAAACGTTTTCATCATCGACTCCACCGGCGAACTCGCCACCTGGATCTCCCACGCGGATGTCGTGATCATCGGGAAATCCTTCCTCTCCGCCGGCGGCCAAAACCCCGCCGAGGCCATCCTCGCGCGCAAGCCCCTCGTCTTCGGAAAGCACATGGAGAATTTCCAACCCCTCGCCGCGGATCTGATCAAGGCCGGCGGCGCGCTCGAAGCCACCGGTGAGCTGGAGATCACCAGAGCCATCCGCACCGCCCTCGACCCTACGAAATCCGTCTCCCTTTCGGAGAATGCGATGATCGTCCTAGCCCGGCACGACGGCGCCACCCGGAAGCACCTTGAGATCTTGCAACGCGCTTGCCAAACCGCCTGATTCACTGCAAAGCAGGTTTGTCTTTTCCCAATCAACTCCCTACCCTCCGCACCCGTGAGCGACGAAACCCCCAATCCCCTGGAAGGACTTCTGTCCGAATTTTCACTCGGCCCCTCGTGGGCGCGGGCAAAATCCGACGCCCCTTCCGGAAAAACCCACGAACGCGCCGAGCGTGAATACCAGCCCCGCAGAAGCGAAGGCCGCAACGACGACGGCCGGGGCGGCGACAGGCGCGGAGGCAGGCGTGACAATCGCGACGGGGGCGGCGGACGCAGGCAGGCAGGCGGAGGAAACCGCCGCAACGACAGAAGCGACCGTGGCCGTCCCGAGCGCAGCTTCGAGGAAGTGGCTCCCGCCGAAGGCGTCAACGTCTCCCTTTTCCCTGAAAAAAACGCCATCCAGTTGGTGTGCAAGGAAGTCCACCAGGTCGCCCGCGTCTATCCTCTCTTCGATATCGCACAGATCATCCTCGCCGAGCGCGGTCGCCTGCGCGCCACATTTGACATCAACGAGAAGAAACCCGCCTTCCTCCGCTGTAAAATCGAAGACGCAGTTTTCCTCACCCGCGAGGAAGCCCTCCGCCACCTCCTACAGGCGGACTGGCGCCACCGATTCATCGAGGAATCCACCATCGAGGTCGATCCTCCGAAAGGCAATTTCCAGTCCGTGGCCAAATGCGGCATCTCCGGCGAATGGCTCGGCCCACCGAACTACCACGAATACCAGACGAACCTCCGCCGCATCCACCGCGAGCGTTTCGCCCACATGCCCTTCGAGCAGTATTCCGCGAAAGTTCGGACGGAACGTTCGGAAGAAGCCGTCAACGAATGGCTGGAATCCATGAAAAACCAAACTCGCTGGCGCATCCTTTCCACGCAAGAGGTCGCCGCCCGCGAAGAGGCCGCTTTAAAACCCGCCGAGGAAGAAGAACCGGCACCCGCAGAATCCGAACCCGGCAGGGACGGCCTCTCCGAGCCGTCCGCTTCTGACGCCCCGCCAGCCGAAGCCCCCCCCGAACCAACCGAAGACCCCGCCTCCGAAGCCGAAGCTGGCAGGGACGGCCTCTCCGAGCCGTCCGCTTCTGACGCCCCGCCAGCAGAGGAATCTCCCGAACCAACCGAAGACGCCGACCCGCAAGAACAACCCGAGCAGCAAGCCGAGCCAGAATCAGAAGCACCCGCCGAGGAACCACCCGCCGCCTCCGAACCCATCTGGTTCACCGACCGTGCGGAATTCGAGCGCGCCCTCGGCACCGAAGTCCTCGATCTGGCCTTCCAGACCACCCGCAAGGTCAAAGTCTCCGGCCGCCATCGTTGGCAAAAATCTCTCCCCCGGCCTGCTTGTCCGCCTCAAAGGCACCGGCAATCATCACAAAAAACACCCGGCCATCCTCATCCCCTCAATCTGCAAATGCCTCGAAGCCGAGCACATGCCCGTCTTTAAGCGCAAAGGCAAACTCTTCACCGGCCCCGCCCGTCCACACGCCCTCGCAGCCGACGCCATCTTAGCCCCCCGCCCTGCGGAAATGGTGAAATGGATTCGCGAAAACACACCCGCCAAACTGGAAGGCCTTTGGAAATCCGTCCTTCCGGAAGGTTCCACCGCACCACCCGCCGAATACGCCGCCGACCTTTTCTGGCTCCTCCAGCAAGGCCACATCCTCCTCTACACCGACGACACTCTCGTCGTCCAGGAAGCCCCGAAACCCCAGGAGCCCAAAAAGCCGAAGCAGCCCAAGAAAAAGGCCGCTTCTGCTCTCGGCACCGAAGCCGCAGAGTCTGTCACTGATTCCCAGGAAAAAAAAGCGGATACAACTGATTCTAAGTCACTAAAATCAAAATCGGATACCCCGGAACCACAGACCTCTGAAGCCGAGGATCCTGACCCACTTGAGAAAGTCAGGGACACCCTCGAAAACATAGTCGATGCGGCGACATCCCAGGAAAGCGGCGCCGATGAAGGCCCGGTGGAGATCATCAAGGAAGCCCTTGAGGAAATCGTCGATACCGTATCCAGCACAGCCACCAAGCTCGTCGGGACAGCGATTGAAAAGACCGAACAGGATCCAGATGGAAAGGGGAAGCTCTCCGAAGACCTCCCCACCGAAGCACCGACTCCGAAGTCCCCGGACAAGTCCGAAAATCCACCTCTTCCATAAGGATCAAAGTTTAGAATGACCCGGTAGCCATAGCTGCCTTCAAAAAACGCGTAGCCAAACCTCATAGCCCTTAGGCAATTAAAAGTTTCATGTCACAGCAACAAACCCTCGCCGGTAACGCCACCCTTGAAGGAACCTCCCTCCACACCGGGGAAAAAGTTTCACTTACGATCAAACCCGCCCCCGAGAACCACGGCTTCAAATTCCGCCGCATCGATCTCCCGGACCAGCCTTTCATCAACGCGGATGCCGACAAGGTTCAGACCGTCGAGCGCGCCACCACGCTTGCCGAGGGTTCCGTGAAGGTCCACACCATCGAGCACGTCCTCTCCGCCCTCACCGGCATGGGCATCGACAACGCCCTCATCGAAATGGACGCCAACGAGCCCCCCATCGGCGACGGCTCCTCCCGCCCCTTTGTGGAACTCATAAAGAAGGCCGGCACCGTAAAACAAGAAGCGGTCCGCAAAGTTTGGGAAATCCGCGAACCCATCCACCAGGAAATGGGCGACGGCACACTCATCACCATCGTTCCCAGCAAGACCTTCCGCGTGTCTATCACCAACGTCGGCCCCGAGGGACGCTTCACCCAATACTTTTCCTCGGAAGTCACCCCGGAGCTATACGAAACGGAAATCGCCCCCGCCCGCACCTTCGTCCACTACGAGGATGTGAAACCCCTCCTCGACAAGGGTCTTATCAAAGGCGGCTCGCTCGAATCCGCCGTTGTGATCCGTGGAAACGAAGTCATGTCCAAGGAGCCCATGCGGTTCGCCAACGAGTTCGCACGGCACAAGGCACTCGATCTAATTGGAGATTTCATCCTCTCCGGGAAACGCATCCTCGGCCACGTCATTGCAGTGAAACCCGGCCACGGCCCGAACACGAAAATGGCCTCCACCCTGAAAAAGGAATACGAGCGCATGCGCGCGATGGTGCCGCAACCGATCACCATCCCCGATGGAGAGAGCGTTCTCGATGTGAACGAGGTCATGCGCATCCTCCCCCACCGCTACCCGTTTCTCATGGTGGACCGTGTGGTCGATTTCGGCGAAGACAACTGCACCGCCCTGAAAAACGTTTCCATCAACGAGCCATACTTCCAGGGCCATTTCCCCGGCCATCCCATCATGCCCGGAGTCCTCCAACTCGAGGGAATGGCGCAGGTCTCCTCCATCCTCATGCTCCGCAAACCGGAGAACCTCGGGAAAATCGGCTATTTCCTCAGCGCGGACAACGTCAAATGGCGCAAACCCGTCATGCCCGGCGACACCCTCATCACCGAGGCCAAGACTACCAAAGTCCGCGGCAACATCGGCCAGACCAAATGCCGCTGCCTCGTCAACGGCGAAGTCGTCTCAGAGGCGGATCTCAAAGTTCGCCCTCTTCGACAGGTAGCCCGTGGGGGCGATCTTCGGTCGCCCTTCTCAGCTCTCAGCCAAGGCCTTCCCGACCGCCAACACTGCTGCTGCTTTTTCCTCATCAAGAAGGCTCCCATCCTCCGCAAAGGCCTCATGCGCCTTCGCAAGGCTGAAGTCTTTTTCCAAAACTTTGATTCTGATATTCTCAAGAAACGGCCTGAGGAAACCCAGACTCCTCGCACCTCCGTAGCCACCTGGTGATGCTGAAATGATCGCCGCCGTTTTTCCACCAAGCGCCGCCAAAGGAGCCTCGTCCTCGGAATCCGCCCGCGACACCCAGTCGATCGCGTTTTTCAAGGCCCCTGTGATCATGCTGTTGTATTCCGGTGAGGCGATCAGCAACGCGTCATGAGCAAGGAACAATGCCTTGAGTTTCTTCGCCGCTTCAGGTTTCCCCTCCGCCGTTTCGAGATCCTCATCGAAAAGCGGCATCCGAAAATCCGCCAGCGAAATCAAAGTCACCTCCGCACCCGCCTCCCGTGCGCCCTCCGCAGCGATTTTCACAAGCTTCTGATTAAAAGAGCCAGCCCGCAGGCTGCCACTGAAGGCCAATATCTTTTTCATCTCACAAGTCTCACTTGGAAGTTGAATTTTGAAAGTTGAATTTTCCTTCCGCCTCTTCCTTGAAGTTTAAAGTTTAAAATTTAAAGTTTCGCGCCCATCGTGCAGCCATGACCTCCTTTCTCATCACATGCAGCCACGCAACGTGCGCCATCCCGGAGGCACACCGCGAGCTTTTCAAGGGATCCGAGGATCTCGTCACCTCCACCGAGGGCTGGGAACCGGGTTCTCTCAACCTCGCCCAGGGTCTCGCCATGAAGCTCAGCACCCCGCTCATCCATGGCGATGTCACCCGCCTCCTCATCGACATCGACCAACAGGGCGAAAAACGTTGGAGCAAGATTTCGTCGAAAATCCCGGAAGCCACACGCGAGAAGCTCGTTGCCCGCCATCAGGTGAAATTCCGCCAGGCCATCAATGCCCGCCTCGCCGAGGATTTCAAACGCCACGACAACGTCATCCACCTCGTCATCCACACCGCCCCCATCGCGGACGGAAAAATCAGCTTCGAATACCACGGCTCCGACCTCGCTCGAACCATCTCGGACGAAGCCGTAAAAAAACTCCCCTCCACGGAAGTCGATTCCTCAAGCGTTCCGCTCCAAGGGAAAACCCCGTTCATCGAGTGGATGCTCAAAACCCACGACTCCCCGAAATACGGCATCATCCGCATTACGGTCTCCCAGTCATTCTTCATGAAATCCGTCCCCATGCGCTGGGAGACCATCAAGAAATCCCTCATCACCGCCATCGCCCAAGCCGCAAAATAACGGAGAGCCGCGCATGTGGCCGGCTTTTCCCTACATCCGGGTCTTCCTCTTTCTTGAAGTTTAAAATTTAGAGTTTGAAGTTTCAAAGCAGCACCGCCATCCGGCGGGCAATCACATCCCCTGAGTTCTCCGAACGCCTGGCTCCCTTCGCCACCGGCGGAGCACCGTCGTGCTCGATCACGCCGCAGAGGCCTCCCATTCCTTCCTCGCCGCCCTCGCCTGCACCGCCTCATCCGACCTCGGAAAGAAGCGCCACTGGATCCTCCACGAATCCCCCCGCCAGCGCGAACGCCTCGCCACCGAGCTGGAACTCTGGGGCATCACCGCCCTCGTCCTCCCGGATTCTCCGCTCAATCCCGGAAAACGACCTCCACGAAATCTCCGATCCCGAAACCGCCGCCGAATGGTTCGCCATCCTCGAAACCCTCGCCACCTCCGACTCCTTCACCATCCTCTGCGGCTCCGAACAATTCCAGCAATACGCCCCCTCCCCAAAATCCCTCCTCTCCAACCGCACCCACCTAAAACCCGGCCTCACCCTCGATCCCACCACCTTCGCGGAAACCCTCACCACCCACGGCTACGACCGCCACCCCACCGTCACCGCCCGCGGCCACTTCGCCATCCGCGGCGGCATCCTCGATCTCTTCCCCTTCCAATCCCCCCGCCCCCTCCGCCTCGAATTCTTCGACACCGAACTCGAATCCATCCGCGAGTTCGACCTCAACACCCAAGCCTCCACCCGCAAACTCCACGAAATCGACCTCCTCCTCACCGAGCCCCCCGCCGTAGCAACCATCGCCGATTATCTACGAAAAGATGACACCGTCATCGAAATTGCAAGGAGCGGGCGCAGCCCGTGGCTCGCCCAGACAACCCCGTCTTTCCTCATCACCGAAAACACCGCCGAAGGCGAAATCGAAGAAGACTTCACCCTAGCCACCTACGCCTCCCCCCTAGGCACCTTCGACGCCGGCGACTTCGTCCTCGACGAACTCCGCCGCGAAACCTTCTTCAAACAGCTCAACGAATGGCAGCGCGAAGCCTGGGACATCGCCATCGTCTTCTCCACCAAAGGCGAACTCGAACGCTTCACCGAACTCTCCGGAAAAGACCTCCAGCGCGACCTCGGCCTCACCCCCGTCCTCGGCGAACTCATCTCCTCCTTCACCCTCCCCGCCACCAAACTCGCCGTCCTCTCCTCCAGCGAACTCTTCGGCCGCTACCGCACCCCCGGAGCCGCCCGCCGCTCCACCGTCGAAAAAGCCCGCGTCATCCGCGCCCGCGCCACCCTCGACGACATCGAGCCCGGCGACCTCGTCGTCCACTACGAATACGGCATCGGGAAATTCAAAGGCATCGCCCAGGAAGACGAAGGCGAGGAACTCCAGATCGAATACAAAGACGGCTCCATCCTCTCCGTCCCCCTCGAGCAAGCCCACCTCATCGGGAAATACATCGGAGTCGGCGGAAAAACCCCGGACCTCAACAAACTCGGCAACGCCACCTGGCAGAAAAACCGCAAGCAGGCCGAGAAATCCATCCTCGATTACGCCGCCCGCCTCCTCCGCATCCAGGCCGAGCGCGAGCACGAGCAAGGCCACGCCCACCCGCCCGACACCCGCTGGATGTTCGAGTTCGAGCAGAGCTTCCACTACACCGAAACGCCCGATCAGAAACAGGCCATCCAGGACACCAAGCACGACCTCGAAGCGCCCCGCTCCATGGATCGCCTCATCTGCGGTGACGTAGGATTCGGGAAAACGGAAGTCGCCATCCGCGCCGCCTTCAAGTGCATCACCGGCGGCAAACAGGCCGCCCTCCTCTGCCCCACCACCGTCCTCGCAGAGCAACACTGGCGCACCTTCCGCGAGCGCTTCTCCGACTACCCGATCAGAATCGATCTCCTCAACCGCTTCCGCAGCCCCGCCGAAGTCCGCGCCACCATCAAAGGCCTCGCCGACGGCTCCGTCGATATGGTCATCGGCACCCACCGACTCATCTCCGGCGATGTCGCCTACAAGGACCTCGGCCTCGCCATCGTCGATGAGGAGCAGCGCTTCGGAGTCGCCCACAAAGAGAAATTCAAAGACCTCTTCCGCCAGATCGACGTCCTTACCCTCTCCGCCACCCCCATCCCGCGCACCCTCTACATGGCACTCATGGGCGCGCGCGACATGTCCACCATCGACACCCCGCCCCCCAACCGCCTCCCCGTCGCCACCACCGTCACCGCCTACGACGAACGCATCATCCGCGATGCCATACGCCGCGAGATGAAACGCGGCGGCCAGGTCTTCTTCCTCCACAACCGCGTCAAGACCATCGAGCAAGTCCACAAAAAGCTCAAAGAACTCGTCCCCGAAGCCCGCGTCCTCGTCGGCCACGGCCAGATGGAAAAGCACGACCTCGAGAACGTCATGCACGCCTTCGTCAACCACGAGGCCGACGTCCTCCTCGCCACCACCATCATCGAGACCGGCATCGACATCCCCAACGCCAACACCATCCTCATCGACCGCGCCGACCGCTTCGGCCTCGCCGATCTCTACCAGCTCCGCGGCCGCGTCGGCCGTGCCGGGGAAAAAGCCTACGCCATCCTCCTCCTCCCCCGGGAAATGATCACCCAGGGCGATGCCCGCAAGCGCATCCACGCCATCAAGCAATACACCGCCCTCGGCTCCGGCTTCAAGATCGCCATGCGCGACCTCGAGATCCGCGGCGCCGGCAACCTCCTCGGCACCAAGCAATCCGGCCACATCGCCCAGATCGGCTTCGACCTCTACTGCCAACTCCTCCGCCAATCCGTCGACCGCCTAAAAGGCAAACAAGACCCGAGCCTCCAAGAAACCACCTTCAAAGCCGACTTCATCATCTCAACGGAAACCCAGTGGGTCTCCAGAGGCCAGAAACCAGAACCCAGAGACCAGAAAGAAAAGAACCCAACACAATCCCAGCCTTCGCGCCTTAGCGACTTAGCGGTTCAACCTCTTCCCGCATTCATCCCAACGCCATACCTCTCCGACGCCAAACTCCGCATCAACGCCTACCGCGAGCTAGCCGAAGCCAACACCCCCAAATCCATCACCGCCCTCGAGAAAAACTGGATCGACCGCCACGGCCGCCTCCCCCACCCCATCCAGAACCTCCTAACCATCGCCCGCATCAAAGCCGAAGCCGGCTCCAACCAAATCACCTCCGTGGAAATCTCCGGCCAGCGCCTCATGCTCCAGAGAAACGGCAGCCCGATCTTGATGGATGGTTCGAGGTATCCGAGGTTGGCGAAGACGAAGCCTGGGGAGAAGCTGGACGAGGCGCTGGAGATGCTGAAAAACTTCTGACTACCAGTAATTTTACGAGGATGCATTTTTTTCGAACCGCGAACCTTTCTCCTCCGAGTTCCAATCGCTACTTTCTCCTGTATTTTTTGGGGAAATCCATTTACCTACGCACTTATGAATAACTTTGATGCAGATTCCCAACAGGTGTTGGCGCTTGCTCGAAAAGAGGCTGATCGACTCCAAAACGATTTCGTGGGAGTTGAACACTTGGCATTAGGAATCATCAAGCATGAAAACTGTTCTGCTGCGAAGATCCTAGTTGGTCTCAATGTAGACTTGGCTAGACTGAAAGAAAAAATTGAGAACGCCACAACACCTCCGGTGGCATCTGACAAAGGAAACATTCCTTACACTCCGAGGGTAAAAGCGGTCTTGGCTTCAGCCAACAAAGAGGCCAAGAAAATTAAAGATAATTTTGTCGGCACTCAGCACCTGTTGTTAGGCTTATTGAAAGACGGAGAAGGAATACCTGCGCGAATCCTGAAAAATATGGCATGCAGCTATGATTCAGTTTTTGCCGCCTACATCCGAATGAGAGATGAAAACAATGGGGATGACTTCTCACCGGACGATCTTCATGAGCAAGGCACATGGCCGGATACCGGATTGGAAGCAGCACGGAACGAACCATTTACGGTTTGGATAGACCCAGGCGACTCAAGCACCGGAGAAATCAAAGAGCTCTTTGCATCGATCTCAGAGCTGTATAGAGCTTTCGGCGGTAGCGGCCTTGACTTCGTCAAGGACGAGGAGAAGAAACCAATCATACTCTGCAACAGCTAATGTGGTCTTCAGAAGACAACGAAAAGCCCACTGGATTAAGTCCCTGGAAAGCAAAAGAAATCGCCACTGCGGCGGAATCTACAGAGTTCCCAAACGAGGGATTCATTCCATTTATGAAGAGGCTGTGGGCTTCCATCAAGGGATACTCAGCTTCAGACATTGATCGCTTAAAGGAGGGTGCCGTCAGACAAGTCGAAGGCAAAGGGAATCTGGCACTGGCGGAGGCAGAGGCCAAAATTGCCGAGGCTAGTAAACTTCACGCCGAAGCTGAAAGGATTCGAGCTGAATCTTATCGGATACAACTTAGCGCGAATGTGGATCTACTCAAAGCGCAGGTCGACGCATTCGAACGCTTTGAAACTGCAACATCGCGAATAAGGCAGCAGGGTGGAGATGTCGCCTTTAGCGGCGATGAGTTGAAAAATCTTATCAGAATGAATCAGTCATCTAATAAGAACGATTCTCCCAAGTTAGTTGAGGCAGAAAGTGACGGAGACTGAGGAGTGGGCGCGTCCCCGCGTCTTGAGTCCGGGGTGGCCTCCCCGCCGCCTATGGGAGGGTCTTTCTTACTGCGGGTGGGGACGCGCACTTGAACTCAAGGCAGCATTCCAAGTAGATCTGGACTATTTAATACTTCCCAGGAAAATTTCCGAAGCATTGGAAAATGAATATTTGAGATTTCTTTGCTCACTAATAACCCATCGGGTGATTTAAGGGAGAAAGTTCCTTGTCCTTGTATCAGATGAACCGTGTCAGGATGCGGTTTCGGATCAACGTGAGCGCCACCATCTTGATCGGCTGCTGAGATCACAATTTCGCGACGAGAAAAAAGTTTATTTCCAAATAGATAGATTGGCTGTTCCCACCATTCGTCGACCAACAGAAAGTTGCGGAATCCCGTGTTTTTCCTGGGAACTACTTCATCAAATTGAGAAATCGGAAAAGGCTCCTCCAAGAATGCGGAAACGCCCGATGGGCATTGGCTCCACGGTCGGGAGAGTTGTCAAAATCTTGAGGTGCTTTCCATTAAGTTGATTGATCAGTGATATATTTCTCTCTCCCTTATCATGAAAGATGACTCTCAGTGAAACTGCAATTCTCACAGCTTCATCGCAATATCCCTGGTCAAATAGATTACTCGATCTCTCTAGAAATCCAAATTGCCGATTAAGTTGCTGCAAAGACATAAAAAGCTACGACAATTGATCCGTCCTTCTGCCAAATATCACAAGATTACTGCTTTTCTTATTCCAAGTAACTGTTTTTCCATAAATACCATGGTTACCATGAAAATAATAGCCGTTGAAATATTTGCAATATGCCAAAAATTCAAGACTTCATCCGTACCGGCTTCAATGTAAACAGGAAGGATTGGATTGAATAAAATTATTATTGGAAAATATACGTAAGAAAACTTCAAACTCCCTTGTTTTCCGCCTCTGCAGATCAAAATTATAGCTGATAAAAATACTGTCCACCGAAGCCATCTATAATAAACTATTGGATTATCCATGAGTGCCCAAATCAGCGCAACCACAGACAAAGCCGTAACAAAAATCGTAAGGAATCTGAATGGAACGCTTATACTTTCACCTGTTATTTCACTCCCATCCATAGCGATGTCTGGAGATTTCCGAAAATTTGCTATCGGAATTCTATCTAACTTACCGGCTCTTCGGGGAATTTAGTGCACGAGAACTGGAGCTAAATCCAGCTTTCCGCATGTGAATAGGATTCGGATTCTGTAGTTCTCAAAATTTCGAAAGCCTCTTGCCGATGCTTTGATCGATTGGATCTTGCTGTTGAGTCCTTCGCTCACCGCGTTGGTGATCGGGTATTCGAAGTAGCTCAAAAGACCCTCCAGATGCTTCTTGAGCATTTTGGCCACTTTTTTGATCGGCTCAAGCTGGCTACGGATCGCCCAGTCATACCATTCTTTAAATACAATCTCTCCGAAGGCTCGGTTGCGTGCCTGCCAGAAGCTGACGAAAGTTTCCTTGATCGCCCAGGCGCGTGAGGTTTTTAGATTTCGCCCGCAGATTTTCTCCAGCATGCTTTTGTGTTTTTCTGTCCGAGTATGTTCCGATCGTAGCAGGCCGTAACGAGTCCCGGTCAGGACATCATCGCCGTCCTTGAGGAGTTGTTTGTGTTCGGCACGGCGCACTTGGTCGACAGCTCCACCCAAATAGCCACTGACATGGAAACGATCGTAAACTACCGAAGCTTTTGGCAGAAGTCCTCTGATTGCATTGCCAAACGCTGGCCACATGTCCACGGCGACTGCCTTGATTTTAAATTTCCTGCAGTAGCCCGGCAGTGCTTTTTCGATCAGTTTCCGGCACGCTGACTCGGTGCGTTCTTGGACGACATCAAGCACCCGCCCCTGATCCAGATCGTTGAGTGCGGTGAGGTAGTTGTGACCCTTGAGGAAGCTTTTTTCATCGATCCCTATTTCCTCGACCCCCGAGATATCACGACTGGCCAACCCTCTCTCAACGGCACGTTTCATGATGGTCTGGGCGGAGTCCCATGAAAGCCCCAGGAGCAGTCGTCCAGCTTCGAGACTTTTTGCCATCTGAAGAACCTCAATGGCAAAAGCCTCGAACATCAGGGTGAAGCGAGAGTGCTTGCCTGCCCATGGCACTGCGGCGGTTCTAACCCCGCAATCCGCGCAGTTACAGCGAGGGACGCGAGCTTCGATGATGGTTTCAAAATTCATGGTATCGAGATGTCGCCAGCGTCGGGAAGGCGCGCAATCGCGCTGCGGGGATACATTTCCGCAATCGGGACAAGCCACCTCCTTCGAACTATGGCCGACCTCAATGACCACGCGAGATCGCTCGATCTCCAGATCGACTTTAGTTACCTTCCATGGAGTCTGAAGGCCGAGGAGAAGAGAGTAATGACTGTTCAATGACGGGGACATGCCATCCATCCTGATGCATCTTCCCGAGCATCAAAACTCAAAACCTCTGCATTGAAATTCCCGAAGAACCAACTTACCTGTTTTCTTATGTTCCGAATTTCGTCTCCATCGGGTAACCCAAGAATAAATCGGTAGTTTATCCCCAATTTTTTCAGGGACTGTTAATTCACGTCTTACAACTTGAGCACATTCCCTAGATGCCATTTTCCCCGATTTTTTTGCAGCGGCTCGGCCGCTATGCCCAGATTTCTCTGAAACGAAATATTCAGCAGCCCATGTTGTATAACAGGCAGCTTCACTTACAGCTTGAGCAAAGCGGAACCCGCCACCATCTTCCTGAGCGTGGACTGACCATGTTACACCCTCGGCAGCCTTCACCGCGCAGAAAGCGGAGTCACTTCGTTGCGAAACAGAGGCGTTTTGACCCGCTATAATAACTTCTTCAACGGACACCCGTCCGTCGGTCCAGCCTTCCGCAGCCTCGATGGCTTTTAGTGCACCTTTGTTTTCGGAGTTTTGATATTTCAACGCGATCCGTGCGCATTGACATGCAGCAAAAACGATTTGCTGATGTGTCGGCCAACCTGGCTTGCCTACCATGTGCGCCGTGAACCACAAAAGCCAATCTCCATCATCGCAAGTTTTCCACATCGTGGGCAAATCCTTCCCTTCGAGTTCGCGCCTCAAATCCTCCCTATGCCATGACTTTCGTGCATTTCTTCTAACAAGATAATAATATATAGGAACCACAAGCACAAAAAATAAAACTACTGAATAATAAACTGTAATAGCTCCATCGGATAATCCCCAAGTGGCTGCGGCAAAAACCAAAGCGTAGAACATTCCAAATCCGATATGATCACCCTGAGACATTTTAATCTCATCATCTCGAAGACTACAAATTATCTCTTGGAGAATTTTAGATTGGCTCATGATTGACTCGTCGAGGGTAGCATTCCAAATTCGAATGTAAAGCTCTCGATGTTGTCGATGTCGGATTTCAACAGCTCGACAAATCAGGAAAAGCCTGAGGAGTAGGCATCACAAGTTCCCAGAGAAATAAAAGGGATTCCCCTCATCACAAGTTCCCAGAGAAATAATAGAGAATCCCCTTGCCATGGGGATTTGTGCCGCCAGAATGCGGACATGAGCAGGAAGCGCTGGCTGGCGGAATGGGCGGATTCGGAGGAAAAACCCATCACAAGTTCCCAGAGAAATAATAGGGAATCCCCTCATCACAAGTTCCCAGAGAAATAATAGGGAATCCCCTTGCCATGGGGATTTGTGCGGCCAGAATGCGGGCATGAGCAGGAAGCGCTGGCTGGCGGAATGGGCTAATTCGGATGGAAAACCGGCGATTTACCACTGCGTATCGCGTGTTGTTGATCGTCGATTCGTGTTAGGGGACGAGGAACGGGAAGCTTTCCGGATGTTCATGCGGATGTATGAGAATTTCTCCGGTTGCCGGGTGCTTTCCTACTGCGTGATGTCGAACCATTTTCATCTCCTCCTGGAAGTCCCGCCGAAACCGGAGGAAGGAATTTCCGATAAACTGCTCTTGCGGAGGCTCGGTGCCCTGCACAGCGAGAAATACGTTGCGGGAGTGGCTGCGGAGTTGGCGGAAGCCCGAAAAGAAGGCGGTCTTGTGGGTGGGAACGAGGCACGGGTGCGTGAAATCCACGAGCGTTTCACCTACCGTATGGAGTCCCTGAGCCACTACATGCAGGGGTTACTGATCCGTTTCACCCGTTGGTTCAACCGGAAGCACAAGCGTTCGGGAACCCTGTGGGAAGAACGCTTCAAGAGCGTGATCGTGGAGAGCGGCACGGCTGCTCGGACGATGGCCGCTTACATAGATCTGAATCCGGTGCGTGCCGGGATGGTTAAGGATCCGGCGGAATACCGTTGGTGCAGCTACGGGGAAGCGGTCGGCGGGGGAAACAAGGGCAATGGGAAAAAGGCGCGTGAAGGTCTTGTCCGCGCCTACCTTTGCCATAACGGGACTGGATTCGATTCCAAGAAATGGCGGGACGTTTCCCGCGGCTACAGGCGACTTATGGGAATGGCCTTGGAGCGCAAGTCCGGGAACGCAGGTCTCCCCTGCCCCGATGCGAATACCAACGGGAAGGATCAGAACGAAGCCGAAGCATTGGAAAGCGGCGAGACCGGTGCGGTGCTAAGAGAGCTTTCCGTTGCGAAAATACTCTCCCATCGGGTCAGGTATTTTACCGATGGGGCTGTCATTGGTAGCAAGGAGTTCGTCAACCAGGCCTTCGCCGCATCGCGGGATCGGTTCTCGCCGAAACGCAAGGACGGAGCGCGGAAAATTCGAGGTCTCCCGAAGGCTGCAATGAACCAAATCTGGAGCATGCGCGATTTACGGGTGGAGGCCTCTTCCTGATCAGGTTTGCAAATCCACCGCCGCCCGCCCGATCCCGCATAAGCGGGGTCACCCGCCCCCATTCCGGATGTGGCCCGAACAAGGTCAGGAGATTCACCGGATGGTGACGGCGGTGCCTTTCCCAACCAGCTTGTAAAAAGTGGCGGCATCCCAGTTCGAAAGGCGGATGCAGCCATGGCTTCCGGCGCGGCCTAGGGTATCGGGGACGGGGCTGCCGTGGGATGGCTATGCCGGGGCGGTTCAGTCCGGCCCAGAGGATGCCGACGGGGTTGTTAGGGCCGGGGGGAAGGTTGTGGAAGTCATCGGTGCGCTCCCCGCGCTTGAGGACGCCGAGATCGTAGCGGAACCATGGGAATGGCACAGCCCCCGTGATGCGTCACTCCCCGGCGGGCGCGGGGTGCTCGGCGGAGACCGGGGTGATGGGAAATGTGGCGATGAGCCGGCCGTTTTCATGGATGCTGAGGATTGCAAGGGGACAGGCCTAATGAAGAAGAAGAATTCATCGCAAAGAGACACGTCGCACAAGGGGTAGATGTTCTCGGAAGAATTCTCCGGCTGGCGAGACAGATCCTGACGTTTTTCTCTGAGAATCCGTTGGATTGGATCAGAGTTAGTTTGCCTTGCGCCGCCGTCCCGTTAACAAAAGGAGGCTTCCGAGCAAGAATGCAAGCGACGACGGCTCGGGCACCGCCTCCAATAGCATGTTCGGACTGGCATAGATCCGGAAGTCTCCTTCCGGGAAGTTTGACGTGGGGAGTTGTAAGGATGTCCCGTAACTGAATAGGCTGGCGTTACTTCCGATCGTGATCAATGAATTTACGGCGAGGTTGCTACCGGGAGCCCCGCGAAACGGTTGGTAACCATCGTCCGAATTTCCGCTGGGGGATAAGGCGGCAATTACGTAGTTGCCAGATGACAATAGCAAAGGTGCGACGAGATCCGAGTAGCGGTAATCGCCGATAAGGCTCGAGGACGCGCCTGCTGTCGCGGAGGCGATCAAAGCTCCGGACTGATTCCAGATGCCGATGGCATGATCCTGCGTCAGCCCATCGCGTCCGGAGTCAAAGTATCCAAGTGAGTAAATCAGGACATCGGTGTCGTTCACGGTGAAACTGAAGCCGGTCGTGACGGACTCCGGATCATCGAAGCCGACTACAATGCCGCCCACGCCAGCGGGTGGGACGGTTCTAATGTTGCCGCTCGCATCGCGCGGCAAGTCATACGCAAGCGTCTGTGCGTTCAATCCGGGTGTCCAGGCCACAGTGGCGAGAACTACTGCTGTGAACAGTGATTTACAGGTCTTCGATTCATTCCTCGAAGGATTCAGATATTTTTTCATGTGGGGGGAGCTCCAAAAAGGGGGGGTGGGGGGTGGGGGGGAATTAGAATTACCTGCTTTCTCGTGTTTAACCAGATTTTGCGCAATTCATGGAAGCAGGATTACTCCAGCGACCGCTATGTCAACATTATTTTAGAAATTTCTAACTGAAAATCGGTCTAGTGGGAATGTCCCGGTGAGATTTTAGACCCCTGTTCTCCTGGAGGTTATGCCAATGCCTGAGAGTGAGGCTTCGAACGGCGCACTACAACTTTCCCACTACAATTTCCCCACTACCACTACAATTTCCCAGAGAAGTAATAGTAATAAGAAATGGCGGGACGTTTCCCGTGGCTACAGGCGACTTATGGGAATGGCCTTGGAGCGCAAGCCCTGGAACGCAGGTCTCCCCTGCCCCGATGCGAATATCAACGGGAAGGATCAGAACGAGGGCGAAGCGTTGGAAAGCGGCGAGACCGGTGCGGTGCTCAGAGAGCTTTCCGTTGCGAAAATACTCTCCCATCGGGTCAGATATTTTACCGATGGGGCTGTCATTGGTAGCAAGGAGTTCGTCAACCAGGCCTTCGCCGCGTCGCGGGAGCGGTTTTCGCCGAAACGCAAGGACGGAGCGCGGAAAATTCGAGGTCTCCCGAAGGCCGCAATGAACCAAATCTGGAGCATGCGCGATTTACGGGTGGAGGCTCCTTCCTGATCAGGTTTGCAAATCCACCGCCGCCCACCCTCCGCAAGAAGCCTTTGACGGGTAGGATGAGTAAGCCCATGGCGTCATCGACCGCCGGACGTTTCTGGCGTGCTTGGGAACCATCACCACTGCTGCCCTGACGATGGGCACCCTCCTGTCCGCGCTTACCCCCGACCACGCGGTAGTCGAACAGGTGAGTTTCAATGACCCCGCGATCACGGCCACTTTCGAGAGCTTTCTTTTCCCAAAAGCGGGAGGTTTCCACTTACATCGTGAATCGTGCACCACCCTTTCCCGGACGGCTTGGAAAGCCATCTCTGCCATTTCGGGCCTTATCCTGTGCAATTCGGGGCTCGACCCCTGTGTGCAGGATGTCGCCCCCCAGGTGGCGAATGGAGCCACAAGCATAAACGCGAAAACGCCCGCCAGCGAACTGACGGGCGTTTTCGAGATTGGGCGTTTCAGCCGACGGTTTAGTCAGCTTCGTCGGTTCTTTCTTCGATGGCGTCGCCAGCATCTTCGACAGCGTCGCTGGCTCCGTCTGTAGCTTGTTCAATTCTATCGCCTTCGGCTTCGACCTTTTCGCCCGGATCATCATTCTCACAAGCGACCATGAAGATTGAGAGGCTGAAGGCAGCGAGGGCGAGCAAGTATTTAAGGGGGTTTGTTAGTTTCATAATTTTTTGCCAGTGTTGTTTTGATTGGCATTCGTATTTAGCCATCTCTCGCCGAAAGATCAAGTCAGCTATTCCAAAAAATTTCTGCACCGGTTTCCGTTGTCGACAGCTATTACGCTGACGGAAGTTACGCTGGAGGGGGAAATAGCCTTGGAACGGCCAGGTGACCAAGCCATTCCCCCCTCCGAACTCATCACCGCTTGCTTTCCCCTCACCCGCCCGGAAGTTCACGGTTATGAAAAGCAAACAGATCCAGCTGAAGAAACGCCCCGAGGGGATGCCATCGAAAGAAGATTTCCAAACGGCGGAGGTCGGGATCGGGGAAGTCTCGGATGGGGAATTTGCCGTGGCAAACGGGTGGTTCTCCGTCGATCCCTACATGCGGGGCCGGATGAAGGACGCGGAAAGCTACGTGCCACCCTTCGCCCTCGGCGAGGCGATGGAGGGCGGCTGCGTCGGGAAAGTCACAGAATCGAAGAACGCGGATTTCCCGGAAGGGACGTGGGTGCTAGGCAACTCGGGATGGCGCGACAAATGGATCTCCGATGGCGAAGGGGTCGTCTGCATCGATACCGACCAAGCCCCCTCCAGCGCCTACCTCAGCGTGCTCGGCCTGACGGGCATGACCGCTTACATCGGCCTCACGGAAATCGCATCCATGGAAGACGGCGATACCGTATTTGTCTCCGCGGCGTCCGGCGCAGTCGGTTCCATCGTGGGACAGATCGCCAAGCTCCACGGCTGCAAGGTCGTGGGCAGTGCCGGCAGTGCGGAGAAGATCGCGTGGCTCAAGGAAAAGGCGGGGATCGATGCAGCGTTCAACTACCACGACACCGACGACGTTTCCGCGAAGCTGAGGGAACTTTGCCCGGATGGGATCGATGTCTATTTCGATAACGTCGGCGGCGACCATCTCCAGGGTGCCATCGACAATATGAATGACGGGGGACGCATCGCCTGCTGCGGCATGATCTCCGGCTACAACGACGAGGAACCCAAGCCCGGCCCCAACAACCTTTTCAAAATCATCGGCAAACGCATCCGCATGCAGGGCTTCATCGTCAGGGACCGTATGGATCTTAAGGAAAAGTTCCTCGGGGAGATGATCCCGTGGATCAAGGAAGGGAAAATCCACTGGGAGGAAACCATCACCGAAGGCGTAGAGAATGCCCCTGAAGCCTTTATCGGACTCTTCGAAGGCGACAAGCTCGGCAAGGCGCTGGTGAAAGTCTGAATTGGGTCGGTCTCCGCCAGCTCACATTTTCTGTAGGGTTGGAGGCCGCCCGCCAGCGCATGACTTCGCTTCAACAGGGGTGCATCCATGAATCAGTGCAGTGGGGGCCAGGGTGCCTACGTTCGGGAGAAACTTGGGAAAACAGGAGAAGAGAACCACGGATGAACGGGGATGGACGCGGATAAGATGATGAACAAGATACGTTTCTCATTTTCCTGGGCGGCAACGGCAGGGCTTGGATCATTTCTGATCCGTGTTCATCCGCGTCTATCCGCTTCCAATTCTGCCAATTGCTTCGCTCCCGGAATGTTTCCGGAGGGTGATGATGAACTGATCCACGCCGAGGTTGATCCATAGCATGGAACCTGCGGCGAGACCCATGACATTGAAACAAACCCGCCCAGACCATACCGAATCCCCTTCCCGATCTCGCCATCCTATCCTTGTGGAAGGCGATGGCCGGTCTCATCACGGATGACGACTCGGAGAAGGGCGCGGTGGGTGCCACGATCAGTCTTTTCGGATGTTCATCGGCATGAAAGCGATAATGAGTTGCGGCGGCGAGAATGCGGGAGTTTACTCAGCGCACAGATGGTAGCCAAGGCAGACACGGGCAAGATGAAAGCTGGAAAAGCCCTCCTTATGCTTGCGGCGCTGGTTGTCGTCCTGGCAGGAATGAAGGCGGCTCAGGGATTTTTCATTCCCATATTGATCGCCTTCTTTATCGCCACGGTCAGCTTCCCTCTCCTGAACTTCCTGCGGGAAAAAAAGGTTCCCCGAGCAATGGCCGTTCTTCTCACCGTCGCCTTCGATTTCATTTTCCTCGCCGCGCTTGCGGTTCTTGCCATCACCCTTATCGGGGATCTCCAGGAAAAATGGAACAGCCGCTACGCCGCAGAATTCGCCGCGCACATCCGGGACGGATCCGAATCCCTCGCCCAGACCCTCACCGAGAACGGGGTGAAAGACGCGAAGGAGAAAATCGCGGAGGCGGTGAACAACAACCTCACGAACCTCCAGAACATCCGCTTCGAGAAAATCTGGGATGTGGGAACCGGCGTCCTCGGCCGTCTGGTCGGATTCCTGGCTACCTCGCTGATCACCCTCATCCTGACCGTTTTCATGCTCAGCGAGGCACGGATGTTCGGCAGGCGCATGGAGGCGATCAGTCTTGCGCGGGGCCGAACCTCAGCCGCATGCTCAGCGCCACCAAGGACATCCAGCGTTTCCTCGCCATCAAAACCGGTGTCAGCGTCCTCACCGGTGTCCTCGCCGGCACGCTATGCTGGGCCGCGGGGCTGGATTTCTATGTCCTGTGGGGAATCCTCGCGTTCTTTTTCAACTTCATCCCGGTGGTCGGCTCCATCGTGGCGGGTGTTCCGCCGACGATCCTGGCGCTTTTCGTGGCCGGCCTGCCGAACGCGGTTCTCGTGGCCGGTGGATATCTGCTGATCAACAATTTTCTCGGGAACTTCGTCGAGCCCATGCTGGTCGGGCGCCGCTTCGGGATCTCGACCCTTGTGGTTGTCGTCTCCGTTGTCTTCTGGGGGTGGCTCTGGGGGCCGCTCGGAATGCTTCTGGCCGTGCCGCTTACGATGGTGCTGAAAGTCATTTTGGAAAGCAGCGATGAATTCCGCTGGATCGGAATCGCGATTTCCGCCGAACAGCCCGCCGGATCCGCGGAGAAAAAACTTCTGGAGGTGACCCCTCCGGCAAAGTCCGCCCCCTCTTCCGAACCGGCGAAAGCGGACGGCACCTGAAAGCAAGCCGGAGGGCTGACGCGGACGGCGCGCCCGCAGAAGTTCACGCATCTCCCCAACCGCCAAGAACCATGTCCTACAACCGCTACCAGAAACTGGCAATCGCGGCCCTGGTTTCCGTTCTGTTCCTCATCTTCGTGGGCGCCACCGTCCGGGTGACCGGAGCCGGGATGGGTTGCCCCGACTGGCCGACCTGCTGGGGGCTCCTCATCCCGCCAACGAGCGTGGAGCAGGTGAATTTCGAGAAACTCCCGGTCGAGAAATTTCAGAAAAAGGCAGAGCGGATGGGGCGCGATCCGTCCACCATTTCCCGTGAGACGCTCCGGGAAGAGTTCAACCCGCGCCATGTATGGACGGAATTTATCAACCGCCTTTGCAGCCTCCCGGTCGGCTTCTTTTCGCTGGCCACCTTCATTGCCGCGTTCTGGCAGGCGAAGAAAAGGCCGATGGTGTTCTGGCTCTCTTTTGCGGGTCTATTACTGGTTCTGGCAAATGCCATCATGGGGGCGCGTGTGGTTTACAGCGGCATTTCCCCCGGAGTGCTTTCCACACATCTCGCTCTGGCCATGGCTCTGATCTGCGTGCTGGTCTATTGCGTCTGGGCGGGGACCGATTCCCCCGTGAAAATCCCGATCACGTCCAACCGCCGGCTGGTGAAAACCTTGGTCGCCGGTCTTCTTCTCATCACCGTCGGGGAGGGAATCCTCGGTTCACAGATCCGGGAAATGACCGATGAACTCGCAAAATCCCATATCAACGCGCCTCGCGAAACATGGATCGCAGATCTCGAGGAGTCCGGCATCTATTTGCTCCATCGCAGCTTTTCCTGGGTGATCCTGCTGGTGACCGTGTGGCTCTTCTGGCTTTCAGCGAAAAACCAACCCGGGGGAACGACGCCGACCCAGAAAGGCACTCTCGCAATCGTTCTTGGTCAGATGGTTCTCGGAATCGTGATGGCGCAGATCCATATCTATTCCTGGGTGCAGGTTCTCCACGTCGGTCTCGCCGCGATCCTTTTGGCGCTCGTGTTCCGCTGGCTGCTAACGATACCGGGGAGAACGGCATCCGTTTGATCTCTGGAAAAAAAGCGCCCGGCGGCAAATGCCACCGGGCGGCTTTTTAAGCATACGTTCTTTATCCTTCGCCCAGGCCTCTCACCCCGCGGGTTCCGCGACCCCGGCCTTCGCCCGATGGAGCCTCACCGCCACCGCCGCCACGGAATCCGCGCCCGCTGCGGTCATCGCTCTGTGGAGCCTGACGCTGCGGCATTTGACGGGGCTGGATCTGGGGAGCGGCCTGCTGGGGGCGACGCTCGCTTCGTTGACGAGCCTGGTTCATGCGATCAGCGAGCTGCTGACGTGCCGCGATATCGGCACCGCCCGATCCCGCCCGAAACTTCCGCGGTCAGGGCTGGAAGGAATTTGCGGTGCGGAGACCGATGTGTTTCCACGGAACCCGCCGCGGCTGCGATCGGCGTCGCCCCGGCTTCTGTCAAAACCGCCCGAACCGGAGTTGCCGAATCGGCTGCCCCGGTCTCTGTCGGGAGAAAAGTCCCCACGCTGACCGGAGTCGCGGCGCTGGTCTCGAAATTGCGCCGGACGCTGATCCCGGCCGGCGGGAGCCTGCCTCACGTTTCTCGACCAGTCCCTACCGAGGTTCTGATACCTGGAAGTCCGGTCGCGGTAGTTGGTAAGATTGTAGCTCCGGATACGGCTCGGGGGCGCGATGTAAGAGCGGCCGCTTCTCCACCCATGCGGATGGGGAGACCCGTAAACATAGCGCGGACGATAGCCGACCGGGTAGTAGCCGGAAAGGTAGGGATCGTAGTAGCACCGGCGGGTGTAGTCGTAATAGGCTCCAGCGTAAGGGTCATAGCCCCAGCGCGGATTCCCCGTGCTCACGAAAAATGAAGTCGAGAAGCCCGAGTTCCCATATCCGTATCCAGAGCCGTAGCTGCCACTCGCATAGGAGGAGCCGCCGGAATAATACGGATCATAGGCACAGGACGAGAACGCAAGTGCGGCAATCCCCGCCACAAGCCCGGCAAACAACGATCGATGAATTTTCATAACCCACCTTAGACCCCGCCTCTTCAGTGTCTATTCAACTTTTCCTGGAAAGATTCGAATCTCAACCAGAGAGCGGAACCCCAGCCAAAGGAATGCTATACTGCCGCGCGTCAGAATTCGTGAATTCGACGTGCCGGTCTTCAAGGCCAACGGCCTGTTTCATCACAGCCCAGGGCGGAGTGCGACGAAAACCCTGGGAATAGAGCGGAAGAAATGGAGAGGGCTGAAAGTCCGCCCCATCCGCCGGGACAAATCACCCACGATAGGACGGACTTTCAGCCCTTTTGATTCTTATGATGTTTTCACCCGGGGCGACGTTTCACTTTGCGCCTGGCTGGGATAGCAATGCACCTTTGGTGCGAAAGAACTGGAACCGAACGACATTCGCTTTTCACAAAACGTGATGCGCACGAGTATATCGGCGTAAATCCCCGCTCATTTGACGGAGGGTCTTGAGTTTACAGTCCGTCCACGTCCGCTGCGCTCAGATTGTGGTTCCTCTTCCTCCGAGACCATGCCTGGCCCCAAGCCTACTGATCGATTCTTGCAAAATCCGCCCGTTACCGCTTTTCTCAACGCAGACACAGGAGAAATCAGTCGAGACCCTTGGAAAAACCGGCGGGACTGCTGAACTTCAAAGTATCTGCGATGTATTGACATTCGTTCTTGCGAACCTACCCTTTTCCAGCAAGATTACTTGAAACCCCATTTCTCCAAACCCAGCCCGGCTTATGAAAAATCCAGCCTCTTCCCAGTTACACAAAACCCTCTTCCCTTCCAGACCGGGATTCACTCTCGTCGAGGTTCTCACGGTCATCGCGATCATCTCCATACTCATGACCGCCGGAGCAATCGGCCTTGGCAACCTCACCGCCGGAAAAGGCACGTCCAGTTCGATTGCCACCTGCGAGTCGCTCTTCGAGGAAGCCCGCACCATTGCCGTTTCCAAACGCTGCAAGGCAAGGGTGCTTGTAGACATAAGTCCGACGAAAGATGGTAAGCCAAACTCCAACTATCTCCGCCGAGTGGCGATCGTCCACGAAAAGGTTAACGCCGATGGAACGATTGATGAGGACAACTGGGTTCTTTCCAGCAGGGGCTACACGATGCCCGCGGGAACTTTCTTCAGTAAGAATTTTTCTGAAACCGGAACCGGCGGAAAAGTAAGCACCGTGAACAAGGACACGCTCGGGGACGGGGTGGTGGCTTCCTACAGGGGTGAATATGCCTTCTATGAATTCAACGGTGAGGGAATTGCTTCAAACCCCGGTGCAAGTTTTGTCATTGGGGCGGGAGTCATGAGAAATGGTCAGACGGAACCCCAGGTCGTTGCCGGTGCCGAACGGGATTTCGCCGGTTTTGTCATCTGGAGAAACGGACGGATATCCGCCTACCGCAGTGTGAATCAGATGGATCAGATTCCCGCTACTGTCACCAACTTCTGACTCGATATGAAAAACCCAACTTTGACTCTCTCGCCGGGCATGACCCACCGTTGCGCCCGTGGTTTCACTCTCATGGAAACCGTGATCGCGATCGGCGTCCTCGCCGTGTTGCTCACCGGATTCATCGCCGTTTTCACTCCCGCCGCCCAGGGTATCCGCCGCTCGATCAGCGCCCAGCAGGCGGATCGTCTGACGACCACACTTGAAAGGGAGTTGGTCACGCTGCGCAAGGATCAGGAAGACTCCTCGATAACCACTGGGTTTGCCAAAGCGTTCAACTGGATTCTCGAAGGCAACGATCCTGCCGATGCGATATTTGTATATCAGTATCGCGGCGACCCCAAAGTTGCTCCCCGCACGGACGGATCCCTCCAACCAACGAATAGGACTGACGGACAGCCCGGTCAGGACTATGTAATCCAGTCCATGGCTCGTAGAGCCAGCGAAACAACCGAACTGACCAAAGACTTAGACGCGATCGTAGGATCCGTCTTCTACGTCAAACCTATTCAACTCGTTTACGATAAGAATGCTATGGTTCTGAACAACGAAGACTTTAAGAGCGGATCCTTCATGCCGATCGCCCATACTGATGATACCGGCAACTTGGCGAAGGCTACCGATGCTGCCACCTACAATGATGCCGTGATCGCCTTCTCCGCAGAGTTTTACAGCGTCCCTACTAAGTCTGCCACTTACCTCACTGGCCCTGACTTTGATACCCGCTTCAACGATTCAACACGCCCCGTCTTCACCCGTAACCTCGCAGTCCGCCGATAGTTCCAGCTTTTCCTGAAATCATGAAAAAATCCTCTAAAACAACCGGCAAGGGCTTTACTCTGATCGAACTCCTCGTGGCCATGGCCATCACCACGATCATCATCACCATCCTGGTGTCGATCACCGGCCTGTCGCTGGACACATGGAACCGCAGCCGTTCGGAGATCCGCGCCTCACGCCAGGCCAAGGCCATGATTGACTCGATGTCGAGAGATCTCGAGTCACTCGTCGTCCGCAAGGGCAACAATTTCGAGTGGCTCTACGCGAAGTTCAATCCGCCCGGAGACAGTCCGAAAGACCAGTATGAATCACCAAGTGCGGCGGATTTTGTGTTCTTCACTGCGGCGACCGACCGCTACGACGGAAACATTGGTCCGGATTTCCCTAACAGCAAAGGCGATGTTTCCACCGTCGTCTATCAGCTAACATACAAGGATCCGATTGGAGGAGGAAGCAACGACAAATTTAAAACATTCGTCCTTTACCGTAAGCTGATCAATCCGGATGTCACCTTTGGTGTTACTCCAGATCCGGGAATTCTCGGCACGCAATTCACGGAGTCTGGAAACGGACTTCTCACCACAGCTCAGAATGCGGGTGCCGCCGTTGATGACGACACCAATTTCATCTGCGAAAACGTCTATCAATTTAACCTCACCTTCCACGTCGAGGTGGCCAAGCCTGACGGGAGCCTTATCACAGTCCCGGTGCAGCTTGGAGCTGTAGGCGAAGACAAAGCGACGAATCTTTTCAAAGTGGGGGGTAGCGGGCTGCACATGGATGATATTAATAGAACGTATTCTAACCTGTCCAAAGCAGAGTTAAATAAGGCGCTGAAGGTCGGCCGTCTGACTTCCGTGGAAATCTCACTGTCCGTAATTACGGACTTCGGCCTGAGACAGATGCAGAGTCCTCGCGACATTGATGAGAACGATTTGGACGAGTTCATCGCGGAAAACACCTACCAGTATTCCAAGCTCGTTCCCGTTCCCGGTTCTTAAGAAAGGAACCGCGACTAAAAAATCGTGTCAAATCGGCGTATCTGCGGACGACACCGTTTCTCCCAATTGCAGGCGCGATTTCCAAATCGCGCCTTTAATCACCTTCCCAGAATCCCGCGTGACTGATCAACGCTCATCTGGCGTTGTTCCTGCCAATCGATCACCGAGGGAGCGGTATATTTTTTCCGCTGCGATTGAACCGCAGCATCGGTGGGGCGGGAAATTGCCGGGGTGCCTGTCTCCCGGGCACTCTTTCTATCCAGGGTATTTGTCTCGAAAGGCCCGCTAATTTTCGCCTGCTGCCCATGCGCGCGGGACATCTGACCTTCCTGCCTTGCCGTCGTTTGGAAACGGGAGCCATCGGTATTTCCCCCGTAGCTCTTCCTTCCGAAGTCCTTGTCGCCCGCCCACCATGACTTTTTCGCATAGTCGCCGGTCTTGTAGTCCTTCTTGTCGATCTTCCCCTTGAAATAGGCGGATTCCCGCTGGCTGTCGAAAGAGCTGCGCTTGTCGGATTTCGGCATCCAGTTGCCATCCTCATCCTGCTTGTATCCGCCACCCTCGTTGAGGCGTTCGCTCATGGACTTGTGCGTGGCCGGAGCCGGAATGGCCTTATCGGTCTCCGTCTTTGCACAACCCGCGAGTGCGGCCAGCACAGATTGAGATCACCGGTATTTTCCCGCAAAGCCTCATGGTTTCCCCTCCAGTCTGGATTCCAATGCAGCATCGGGAAGTGCTCCGCGCTCCAACGCTTCATTGTAATATTCCCGCGCCTCTTCCAGCCTGCCTTCTTTCACGAAAAGAAACGCGAGATTGAAGTACGGCTCGCTCGGAACCGGATCCACGGAGATCGCAGCCTTGAAATGTGAAATCGCGTCTCCAATCTGGCCGAGGCGGTAGGAAATCTGGCCTAGCATGATGTAGTTCCTGGCATTGTCCGGAGCCAGATCCACCGCACGTCTCGCGAAAAGCTCGGCGGATGGAATGTCGTCCAAAGTGAGATAGGAATAACCGAGCATCTGATTGGCATACGGGTTGTTTCCATCCAGCTCGATCGCTTTCCGGAAACTTTCCACCGCGTCCATCGGCTCGTTGAGCTTGAGCTGCACCACGCCAAGCTTGCAGAGCGCGGGCACGTGGCCCGGATGCTGCTCGACCATCATCTCGAAAAGCTCGCGGGTAGGCAGAAGGCGGCCGGCAAGATACGCCTTGCTGGCGGCGCGGTCGTAGCTTTCCAGCTCCCTGTTCAGTTCATCCACCGCCCGGCCGACGGTAGCCCTGTCCCGTGCGAAGGGTGATACGAACTCCCCGTCCACCTGCTGGTCGGCCACGAGTTTCTGCTTCCTCGGGAGTGAGTTCCAGCTCGGTGCCGTCGAAGAGCGCCACGGCTTCTTCAAGCTGGTCATCGTCGTTGCCGAGCTGGCGCGCGGCATCGATCAGAAGCTCTTTGGCCTGCCTGCGGCGCTCCTGCACGCGGAGCTGTCTGCGGATTACCTCCCGCAGCATCTCCACCTCGGCCGGATCGGCCTGGACTTCTCCGCTCGCCAGGGCGTTTTCCTCGTTTTTCAGCTTCAGGGTCAGGTCGGCCAGGCGCTTGTCCTGCTCCTTTTTCTCCTGATGGAGGCGGTTGATCTGGCTTTTCGCGATAGCGAGGTCGCGGAGCGCATCAACGATCTGGTCTTTGGCCGAGTTGTTATCGCGGTTCATACGCTCGACCTTTTCGTTGGCTTCGCGCAGGGATTTCGCGAGCCCCATGTTTTGCTCGATGAGCTGCTCGATGCGTCCGCCTTCGTTCAGTTTCAGCAAGGCAGCCATGTGATCGCGCTCGACCAACAGACCATCTCGTTCCTCTTTCAGCTCGGCGAACGCCGCGTGGCTTTCTTCAAGTTCCTGCCGGAGTCCGGAAATCTGCTCCCGCGCGGTCTCGAGTTCGGCAGATTTCGTTTCAAGCGCCTGCTCCAGCTCCTGCATCTGGCGCCGCTGGCCCGCCACGACTTCGTTCGCCACCTTGCGCTCGGTCTTAAGATCACGTTCGAGGTTTGCTTCCTGCTGCCGCAGTTCTTTCGCCTGGCCTCTCATGATTTCCATGTCGGCGTTCAGGATCTCGATCTTGGCCAGAGCCTCGCTGTGGTCGCCACGGCTGGATTTCAGAGCCATCCCCATCGCCTCCCGCTCCTGCTCGAGCTGCTCGATGCGGGAGTTGAGAGCCTTCATTTCACCGGCCACCGGAGCTGCGGCCAGGCGGGCGCGCAGCGACTGCACATCGGTCTCCGCAGCGCGCAGCTTTGCGGCGAGCGCATCGTTTTTCCTCTCGAGATCTCCCACCTTCGCAGCGTCGCGCATCGACTTGTTACTGCGCGCGTCCGCACCCGCGATCAGTTCCTTGAGGCGACCGACCTCCGCCTCCGCCTCTTTCAGCCGCCGTGCCTGCAAAGGATCGACCTCCAGGATACCCTTGGTGAGAGGAACCACGTCCCGCGCGGGGTCGATGGGAGTTCCACCGGAGCGCTGCCCGCCCTCGAGTTCCGCAATCACGCCTCTGTCCTTCTCGATCTGCTCCCCGGCCTTCTCCCTGACGGAGTCCATCGCTTTGGCGGTCAGATCCGTGCGATTCTGAACCATCCCGGCTTTCCATTCGGGATAAAATTTTCCGACGGCTTTGAAAAGTTTCTCCGCCTTGCCGTATTTTTCCAGAGCTCCCACGACATCACCGTCCTTCTCCAGCTGCTCCGCCGCCCGGACTTCCAGATAGGCCTGGAAATACACATCGGACGGATCGAACTGCGGGGTCTCCGGAGCCTGCGCCATGGCAGCTCCCGTGCACGAGAAGCGTCACGCAGATGATAAACGCCCATCTTATACACGCTTGGGCTCGCGTATTTCCCTTAAACATTAGCCCTTAGAACTATCACCACACCCTGAATTCGCAAGCGCTAAGTCCCGCTCCGAAAACCATGCGGCTCCACGACTCCGGTGGGTTTCTCACAGAATACTTAATTTTCCTGAAGTATTCAAAAATACCACATATAGGATATTCACAACGATTTTACCACTACATGTAGTGAAATCCACCACTCCCATCTTGCTTCCGCAGGAAAATGGATAGCCTCCATCCCAATCAGCGTCCCCTCTGGATTCTGGTCTCTTAAATCTGGCATCTCTACAAATATGTATCTCAAAACTCTCGATATCCAAGGCTTCAAATCCTTCGCCGACAAAACCGTGTTCGACTTCGCGGAAGGCGTCACCGGCATCGTCGGCCCAACGGATGCGGCAAGTCCAATGTGGTCGATGCGATCCGCTGGGTGCTTGGGGAAACTTCCGCCAAGGCCCTGCGCGGCGGCGAGATGGCGGATGTCATTTTCAACGGAACGGAAAAGCGCAAGCCGCTCGGCATGGCGGAGGTCACGCTGACGATGGCGGATTGTGAGGAGTCGCTGAAAGTCGATTTCAACGAGGTCGCCATCACCCGCCGGGTCTTCCGCGACGGCCGCTCCGAATACCGCCTCAACGGCACGCTCTGCCGCCTCCGCGATTTCCACGATCTCTTCATGGACACCGGCATCGGCCGCACCGCCTACTCCATCATGGCGCAGGGTCAGATCGACCAGATCCTCTCCTCCAAACCCGAAGAACGCCGCGCGGTCTTCGAGGAAGCCGCCGGCATCACGAAATTCAAACGTGAGAAAAAGGACGCCCTCCGCAAACTCGAATACACCGAGGCAAACCTTCTCCGCGTCTCCGACGTCCTCGCCGAGCAGGAGCGCCGCATGAACTCCTTGAAACGCCAGGTCGCCAAAGCCCGCCGTTTCCAAGCCCTCTCCGCCGACCACCGCGTGCTCGATACCCACCTCGCCCACAAGCGCTACGTGGAAATCACCGGCGAACGCGCCGAACTCACCAACTCCATCCGCTCCCTCGACGCCAACGAATCCCACCTCGACCGCCTCCTTCCGGAGAAAGAGGAGGCCGTTTCCGAAGCCCGCTCCGCCGCCCGCCTTTTCGAATCCGAACTCGCCGAACTTCGCCAGCAGCTCAACGAGCACCAGAACTCCCTCGCCGCCGCCCACGCCCGCATCGCTTTCAACAACGAGCGCAAATCGGAACTCGAAGGCCGCATCTCCCAGAACCATTCCGACATCGCTTCGACCAAGGAAAAGCTCGCCCAGCAGGAATTCGATTTCACCGCCGCGAACGACGCCCTCGACCAGCTCACCCGCCGCATCGCCGAGCAGGAACTCCAGCTCCAGAAACAGGAAGAGCAGTCGCTCACCGCCCGCGAGCAACGCGCAAACCTGGAAGCCTCCCTCCGCAACTCGCGCGGCGAGGCGAACAAAACCCAGACACTCATCGCCTCGATGCAGGCGAAGATCGAGTCCGCCCTCGCCCAGCTCGAAGGCAACCGCGACCGCGCCCGGCAGCTTGCCGAAGAAGAGCAGCGCCTGAACATCGGGATCGAGGAACACATCGCCCAGCAAACCCAGATCGCCGCACTCGTTTCCGAAACCGGAGAGAAACTCACCGAGCTCGAAGAAGCTTTCCAAACCGCCGAGCGCACCTACCAGCACACCCGCGGCGACCTCGATTCCTCCCGCAAAGCTGCCACCGAATCCAACAAAGTCCTCGCCCAACGCTCCGCCCGCCTCGATGCGGTCAAGCAACTCGTCGCATCCGGCGAAGGCTTCGCCAAAGGCACCCAGAACCTCCTCAAAGGCCTCGACTCCCCGGACGAATTCAAGCCCTCCATCGAAGGCGTGCTCGCATCCTTCATCCAAGCCGATGACTCCGCCGCCCGCGCCATCGAAGCCGCCCTCGGCGCGAAGCTCCAGACCGTCCTCGTTTCCGACTCCACCGTCGCCGAAACCCTCATCCAACGCCTCACCGAAAAGAAACTCGGCCAGGCTGCCATCCTTCCGAAAAACCTCATCCCGAAAACTTCCGGCACCCAGATCGAGACCCTCCCCTCCGGAGCCACCGCATGGGCGCTCGACAAGGTGAAATCCGAGCCACAGGTCGCCGCCATCATCGAGCAGCTTCTTGAGAAAACCCTCATCGTCCCGGATCTCGCCACCGCGCTCCAGCTCCGCGCCGATTACTCCTCCCTCACCTTCGTCACCCTCGCCGGTGAAATGCTTTCACCCGAAGGCACCATCCAGGGCGGTGCCGCTTCCGGTGCCTCCACTTCCCTCCTCGAAAGGCAGAACGAAGTCCGCACCCTCGAAAAGGAAGTCGCGGATCTCCAGCAAGCCGACGAAGCAGCCCGCGAAAAAGTCGCCTCTCTCGAAGCCGGACTGGAATCCCAGCGCGAAGCCGTCGAAGTTTCCCGCGAACGCCTCCAACGCCAGAAGGTCGAACTCTCCACCCTCCAAGGCCAGCTCACCCTCGCCTCCCGCGAAGTGGAAAACTTCACCACCCGCATCGAAAACGTCCGTTGGGAAAAATCCGAACTCGAGAAACGCGAGAACGCCGCTGCCGATTCCCGCCAGCACATCGAGTCCGAACTCGCCGCCGCCCGCGAGCGTCTCGAAGCCATCGAAGACCAGACACGTTCCCTCCAGTCCCAGTCGGACGCAGCCATCGCCGCCGACCAGGAATTCACCGCCGCGCTCAACGAACTCCGCACCGACCTCGCCGTTGAAAAACGCGCGAAGCAAGCTGCCGAAGAACAGCAGCGCCCGATGGAAGCCCGCCTCTCCGAACTCCGCGAAGTCGCCATCCGCCGCGAGACGGAAATCGAGAATTTCCAGCAACGCATCCAGGGAGCCATCGACGAAAACATTTCGCTCACCTCCCAGGCCGAAGACCACCAGATCGAAGCCGAAGACCTCCAACAGGTTCTCTCCGAGAAAGCCGAAGGCCGCAACGAACTGATCAAAGCCATCGAAGAAGCCGAGGCCGTCCTTTCCAAATTCCGCAAGGATCTTGCTTCCATCAACGAGCAAAAAGGCCGCGAGGAAATCGCCGCCACCAAGCTCGACCTCCGCCTGGAAAACCTCCTCACCGCCACCGAAGACCGCCACCAGATCACCCTCGCCACCTTCGAACCGGACGCCCACCTCCTCCTCGCCACCCTCACCTCCCGCAAGGCGCGCAACGCCTCCGGAGCCGATGACACGGATCCGGAAACGGAAGAAGGAGCGCAGCCTTCAGGCGGCGAGTCAGATGAAATCCAGGACACCCCCGGTGAGCCGAACTGGTCACAGGTCGAAACCATCGTCCAGGATCTCAAACGAAAGATCGACTCCATGGCGCCCGTCAACGTCGATGCCATCGAGGAATACGACGAACTCGAAGAGCGCCACAACTTCCTCCGCAACCAGCACGACGACCTCGTCTCCTCCAAGACCGAACTCCTCTCCGTCATCGAACGCATCAACGAGGAAACCCAACGCCGTTTCTCCGAAACCTTCGCCCAGGTCCGCATCAACTTCCGCGACATGTTCAAGGAACTCTTCGGCGAAAAAGGCCAAGCGGATCTCACCCTCCTCGACGAATCGGATCCACTCGAATCCGGCATCGAAGTCATCGCCAAACCACCCGGCAAGAAGCTCCAGTCCATCACCCTCCTCTCCGGTGGCGAGCGCTCCATGACCGCCGTCGCGCTACTTTTCTCGATCTACATGATCAAGCCCTCGCCGTTCTGCGTCCTCGACGAGCTCGACGCCCCGCTCGACGAATCGAACATCAACCGCTTCGTGAAAGTGCTCGACCGTTTCATCGACAAATCCCAGTTCATCATCGTCACCCACTCCAAACGCACCATGGCCCGCGCCGACGTGATGTATGGAGTGACCATGGAAGAATTCGGAGTCTCGAAACCCGTCGGAATGCGCCTCACCAGCTCCAACGACGACCAGAAGATCGAAGCAAAGTCGGCAGCACAAAAAGCGGCGCTGAGGCTGGACGCATGATCACAGAACGAGTCTGAATGCGAAACGATTCACAAATCACCGAACTTATTGGAAGACAACATCTCACTGCAGAGCTATTGCTTGCAGGATTAGAAGTCACCATTCCCTCCTCCGCTTCATCCTAAAATCAAAAAGGGATACAGCGACTGGAAGGGATAATCACCCGCCCGGCCTTATCAAAAGGGTCAATTCAAGTCCGGAGGCCTTTGCTATCCTCGCATAATCCGCATCATTCAGTCCCTTGTCGCGACACTTTTGCCCCTACGATGCGGCATCCCGCCATAGGGTTGCCGGTGTATTCGAAAGAGGTAGCGTCGAGAACTGCTGCTCGATCACCTTCCGCTCTTTCGTTGTCGCATGGCGTAGCACTTCGAAAGCAACCGGCTCGCAGATGCATGCATCCGCATCAAGAATCCATGGCTCGATAAACGCTTTGAGCACCATCGGCGATTTCTTCCTCACAAAATCTATCCACAGGGATGTTTCGATCAGTCTCGCCACAATTCGGAAAGAGTTTGCGAAACTTCGCGTTCCTTTTCTTTCATCACCTCGTAACCCGAAAGCTCTGCCGAAAAGGTGCCGTCCACGAACTTTCGCGCAATACACTTCCGACGTTCGACCATCAATGAATCCTCCACAAACTTGCGAATCGCAGGCCCTTTTTCCGGATGCCCGTCATTTCGCAGATTTCCCGTAACTCAGTGTCAGGAAGTTCGACGGTTATTTTCATAAAATATGATTACCAGAATCAGACTTCCTGTCAGTCTGCCGCATTCTTCCGGCTCCGGTATCCTGAATTCGTATCGATCACTGCCCGATCGGTAATTTTTCTCCCCTTTGCCTGGCAAGGTTAGGAAACAACTCAGTCACTCGTTACCTTCGTCAGCTCCTCCTCGGCGGCGACCCTGAAAATGGCGTTACCGGGTCTGATGGTGCTTGAGTAGGACTGCGCGCCGGTGAGTCCGGACTGCCCGGAAACGGCTTTCCACGTGAGACCCGGTGTGAGCTTTTGGATCGTCGCGGAGACGCCGGGATTGGGAGTGAAACTCAGGACGAAGTTTCCTGAAGACAGCGAGGTGGAAAGCGGTGGCCCCTCGACAGTCGGAACCAGAATGAGATCGTCTAGGCCGACATAGCTGGTCTCCGGGACTCCGGATGCCGGAAGAACGCGGATGCCGATCTCCTCGATGGATGCCAGGAATTTCCGATCCGGGGTCAACGCGATTGGCTGGCCGTTCCTGAAATAGAACCAGTCCTCTTCAAAGGTGAAATTCAGTTCATACCAGTCGGGCAATTCGCCCAGATCATCCGGCTGATAGGTCAGGGAGTAGTAGTAGCCCGGGCCGCGCGGCCCGTCCGAATAGACGGCGAGGTCGATGAAGTCGATTTCCGCAGGGTCGATGTTCACGCTGACATCGACACCCGAGATTTTCTGTGCGGCATAGTCACCGACGAAGGCTCCGAGGGCGGTGAAATCTTCGGCGAAGAACCACACACCCTTGCCTCCGAGAAAATACGAAAAGGCGTAGGGATTCGGGTCTATGTCCGGCCGGCCCAAAGCGGCGGGGCGACGAGTTGATCGTCATACGAATACAGGGACCATGCGTCGGAGTTGGTCTGGGTGGGAAACGTTTCCCAGGCTCCGGCCAGCGGCGAGCCGTGGAGCGGGGCGGCGAGGATCAGGGCAGCGGAGAACAAAACAGGACGCATATTGCCGGTGAGACGAAAACGGAATCCGCTTATTCATTCGCCATGGGAAATTCTTGCCCGCACGTTCGGCACGCGGGAAACCTCGGCAATCGGAACGTGCCCGTCGGTCTTTACCTTGTAAGACTTTGGCTTCCGGCGTTTCCCCGCTTGCAATATACTCCTTCACACGGAAAACTCTCCCAACGCGTTTGTTTGCCCCTGCAACACATCCTCAAATTCCCTTCCACTATGATTATCCGCTACCTTGCAATCCTCCTCGCCCCTCTGGTGGCAAGCACCACCGCATTTTCCCAAGCAGTGGAGGTCAACGGGATCGCGGCAAAGGTCAACGGGCGGGTGATCACCAAGAACGAGGTATCGTTCATGCTGGCTCCCGTTTACGCGCAGCTTGCCACACAGTTTCCACGCCGTGGCCCCGAGTTCGAACGCCAGTTCAAGGAAGCCCGTGACAAGGTGCTCCAGGAACTGATCGACCGGCAGATCATTCTCGACGAATTCAAACAACTCGGTGCGCAGATCCGCCCGAACCTGATTGATGACGAGGTGAAGCGCCAGATCCGCGAACTCTACAACGGGGACGAGAGGAAATTCCGCGAGGAGTTGAAAAAATCCCGCCTGACCATGCCGGGTTACCGGGATATGACGAGGGAGAAGATGATCGTGCAGTCGATGCGCTCCCAGCAGTTCGCGGACGCGCCACCGCCGCTCCCGAACGAGATTCAACGGGAATACAACGAGATCAAATCCACGCTCCGCGACACCTCCAAGGACATGATCTCCTTCCGGAAAATTTTCATCCCGGCGAGCGATCCTGAAAACCCGCTCGCCACTCCGGAGACCCAGTTGGCGCTGGCGGAGGATCTGGCCAAACAGCTGAACGAAGGAAAAGAGTTCGAGGAGGTTGCGAAAGAGCATTCCAAAGACGCGTTCGCAAGCGAGGGAGGGCTTCAGAAAGACGTGCCAAGGACCGATCTCGCGGCGGAGTTCGCGTCGATCGTGTTTGATGCCGAGGAAGGGAAGGTTCTCGGCCCCCTCCTTGATCCGCGGGGTTTCACCATTGTAAAGGTGACGGAGAAAAATCTCGGCCCCGCCCCGCCGCTCGGCAAAGTCCGTGAAATGATCGAGGAGCGCGTGCGCCGGAAGAAAAATTCCGCACAATACGACCGCTGGATCGAAGGACGCCGCAAGCGCTCGATGATCGATATCAGGGACTGATCCTCCACCGAACGGACAACTCCAATTTTTCACGATCAAAAACCCATGGAAGACCGCTACGAAGTAAAAGGGAAAATCGGCCAGGGCGGGCTGGGGGCGGTTTACAAGGCCCACGATATCCGCATGAACCGCGAGGTCGCCATCAAGCGCATTATCGCGAACACGGAGGACGATTCCCTGCCGGAAGAGGCGACCCGCCAACTCATCAAGGAAGCCGGATCCCTCGCATCACTCCAGCACCCGAACATCGTTACCATCTACGATGTCGGCACCGACGAGGACGGCCCGTTTGTGGTCATGGAGCTGCTCACCGGGGACACCCTTGAAGAGATCATCCAGAACGGCTCGTTTACCTGGCAGGATTTCAAACAACTCGCTCCCCAGATCCTCGAGGCACTTATCGCCGCCCAGGAGCTTCACCTCGTCCACCGCGATCTGAAGCCGAGCAATATCATGCTTACCTGGCTGCCTTCGGGGAAATTCCAGGTGAAAATCGTGGACTTCGGATTGGCGAAACTTTCCTCGAAACCCTCCCTGCAGACCATTGATCAGTCGGACGGCGTTTTCGGCTCCATCTATTTCATGGCACCCGAGCAGTTCGAGCGGGTTCCCATCGATCTCAAGGCGGATCTCTATGCCATCGGCTGCGTGTTCTACTACGCGCTCACCGGCACTTACCCGTTCGATGGCGATACGGCTGCCGAGGTCATGGCATCCCACCTTCAGCACCACATCACTCCCCTTCAGGAAGTCCGCGATGGCATCCCGCTCTGGGCTTGCGATTGGATCATGTGGCACATCAACCGCCAGCCGTCTGATCGTCCGGAAGACGCCCGTCAGGCGCTCCAGTATTTCGTGGAAAACGATGCCGTTTCCGATCCTCCGCTGAGCACCGGCACCCCGGCTCCGGCTGTCGAGCAGCCCAAACGCCCGAGACTCATCGTTCCCGGCTCCGTGCCCGTCCCGGAGGTTCTGAAAGATCCCTCCCCGACACAGCCTGTGAAAACGGCTGCCGCTCCGAAGCCTCTCGCTCCTCCGCAAGGATCGAAGCCGAGCGTCCACACCACGGCCCAGGTGGTTCACACTTCCCGCCCCGCCCCGGCTGCGGAACAGCCACCCGAGGAGGTGGACAAAGCGGATGAGACCGCCGCGGAAAACGTTTCCACCGAAGATGCCTCCCCCGCGGAGGAATCTGTGGCCGTAAACACCGAGGAAAAGGCAACCGGGACAGCTACTACGCCCACATTGAAAAAGGCCGAACCGAAATCAGCTCCCGTTCTCGTCCGAGCCAAGTCTTCCGGAACCGGCGACGCCCCAACCCTTGGCAAACCTGCCGTAAAGCCAGCTGCCACCAAACCTCTGAAGCCCGCCGTTGCGAAAACCGGTGCTCTCGCTCCCAAAGTCGGAGCTGTTCCCACGGCGAAGGCCACCGAAAATACGAAAACGGTAGCCGGCCCGGTGAAAAAACAGAAACAGGCCATGTCGGCGGGCGTGAAAGGGGTCATTGCCGCTGTCCTCGGAATCCTTGCCGTCGTCCTCGCGGTGATCATGCTCAAGAAGAGCGGGGACAACGCCGAAACGAAGATCTACAACGACATGATCACCTACGCGGCGAAAGGTGATGCCACTGAATTGCCGGTGGATGCCAACAAGCTTGAAATCCTCCTTCGGAACGCGGTCTCGGTGGCCAAGATCCAGCAACGTTATAACGTTTACAAGGCGCTTTTCCTCGCAAAAGCCACCGACGGAACCGATATCGATGCTAGAATCGCCGAGTTCGCCACCACCCGTGAAATGATTCCGGACATTCGTAACGTACTGATCCGTGACGTCCTGCGGAAACGGAAGAATCCCGCGATCATCGGAACACTGCTCGACTACGCGCGTACCACTGACGACAACAACGCCGCTGCCGCCGCGCTGGAAGCCGTCCGTTTCATGGCCACGGAAGAACATTTCCCCGTGTTTATTGAAATCATCCAAAGCACCCAGAACGACACCGTCCGCAAGGCCGCGGAGGCCAACGCGGCAAAAGTAATGGAGAAAGCCGCCTCAACCGATTCTCTCGGGGATATCGTAGTAGCCGCTCACAACAACGCGTTCAATGACGTCGTCCGGCACACGATGCTGCGGCTTCTCGCCGGTATCGGCGGGGAAAAAGCGCTGAACCTTGCCAAGGAAAACCTGGAAAGCAGCGAGGATAAGAACAAGATCGCGGCAATCGTCGCACTTGGAAACTGGAAGGATCAGACGGGCTACAAAACCCTGGTCAGCTTCATCGAATCCGGTCCGGATATCCAGATCCGTGGCCGCGCGTATGATGCGGCTATCGGCTACGCCAGTGATTCCGAGGAAAACCTGGAAGAGAACTGGACTCTTATCGCCGAGCAGGCGAAGACGCAGGAAGAGCATGTCAAACTCATCCGGGGTCTTGCCACCTCCCGACCGGAACCGTGGGCCTACTCCATACTTGAGGATATCGTTGCAAATTCCGATGACAACAAAGTTACCGACCTAGCCGAGCGAGCCATCTTGCATCTCAAAGACATCCAGAAAACTCAGGCTCCCAAGCAGGCCTATCCACAGGAAGAGGAAGAGTCGGAAGAAGATGAGTAATCCGCCATCTTCCTTTGGAGTTTAAAGTTTAAAATTTAAAGTTTCCGTGTCTCCCGACCAGCAGCTCACCCAACTCACCACAGGCGCCGCCAAAGTGCTTTCCGAGAAAGAACTTCTTGAGAAACTCAAGCTAGCCCGCCCCCTCCGCATCAAACTCGGGGTAGATCCCACCGCCCCGGACATCCATTTCGGCCACACGGTCGTCATCGAGAAACTCCGGCAATTCCAGGAACTCGGCCACCAGGCTGTTCTGCTCATCGGTGACTTCACCGCCACCATCGGCGATCCCTCAGGCCGCTCCGCCACCCGCCCTCCCCTCACCCGCGACGAGGTTCTGGCAAACGCCGCCACCTATACCGAACAAGCGTTTAAGATCCTCGACCGGGACAAGACCGAGATCGTTTACAACGGAGACTGGTTCCGCAAAATGGGCTACGAGGAAATCCTCCGGCTCAATGCACGCGTCACCCTCCAGCAAATGCTCCAGCGCGAGGATTTCCGCAACCGCCTCGACTCCGGCCAGGAAGTCCGCCTCCACGAACTCCAGTATCCCGTCATGCAGGGCTGGGACTCCGTCGAAGTCCGCGCCGATGTCGAACTCGGAGGCACCGACCAGCTTTTCAATATCCTCGTAGGCCGCGACATGCAGAAGGACGAAGGCCAGCCCCAGCAGGTCGTGATGGTCATGCCCCTCCTCGAAGGCCTGAACGGGGTCAAAAAAATGTCCAAGTCCTACGGAAACTACATCGGAGTTTCCGAAGCCCCCCAGGAAATGTTCGGCAAGCTCATGTCCGTCTCTGACGATCTCATGGCACGCTACTACACCCTCCTTCTCGGCGAATCCCTCGATCCCTTCCTCCACCCCATGGAAGCGAAGAAGTCCTTGGCCGAAAAACTCACCTCCCGCTACCACAGCGAAGAGGAAGGCGAATCCGCTCGCACCGATTGGGATACCCGTTTCTCAAAAAAGGATCTAACCGCGGCGGAACTTCCGGAAATCGACATTGGCGATCTGCCCGCAGATCTGACGGTTCTCACCCTCACCGCCCACGCCTTCGAATCCGCGTTCGGCCTCAAAAAATCCAACGGAGAACTCCGCAAACAGTTCATCGTCTCCGGATCCGTCCAACTCAATGGCGAAAAACTCACCGATCCGACAGCCCCGATTTCCCCGTCTTCCGGAGATACCCTGAAACTTTCCAAAAAGCACGCAGTAAGATATATCTAAGGAACGCCGCCTTCAGGCGGCGTGTCGTCGGATCGGAACGCGGATCTTCAGTCCGCATCTTCTCTTGATATCAAAAAACATGAAACCACTAATCATCCTCGCCGCCCTCGCACTCACCGCCAACGCGGAGGAAACGAAACTCTTCAACGGCAAAGACCTCACTGGCTGGGAAGGCAACCCGAAGCTCTGGTCCGTCGAGGACAGAGCCATCACTGGAAAAGGAACCATCGAAAACCCTGCCCCCCACAACACCTTCCTCATCTGGAAAGGCGGCGAACCCGAGGATTTCACCCTCACCCTCCAGTATAAAATGACCCCCGGGGATGGTCAGAAATATACAAACTCCGGAATCCAATACCGCAGCAGGGTGATCGACCCGAAGACATTCGTCGTAGGCGGATATCAGGCGGATTTCGAATACGGCGACACCTACTCCGGTATCCTCTATGAGGAAAAAGGCCGTGGCATCCTCGCGCGACGGGGTCAGAAAGTCGTTCTCAAGCAAGGCGAGGAACCAAGGAAACCAAAAATCGAAGTTACCGGCGAAACAGGTAAGTCGGAAGACATCCAGGCGGCCATCAACAAGGACGGCTGGAACGAATACAAAATCGTAGCCGAAGGAAACCACGTCCAGCACTTCATCAACGGCAAACTCACTGTGGATGTCACAGACGAAACCGCCGAAGCACCCAAGGCCGGGGTCATCGCCCTCCAAATGCACAAAGGCCCCCCAATGCAGGTTCAGTTCAAGGACATCGTCTTAACCACGAAATAGCGGAGCAGCGCACGGAGCGCTGCCTTTAGGCGGCGAGTATATAATCTTGCTCCGCCCCAAAACCCTTGCTACCCACTCTTTCCGGCAAGTAAAGCGCCCGTAGCTCAGCTGGATAGAGCATCCGCCTTCTAAGCGGACGGTCAGTGGTTCGAATCCACTCGGGCGCGCTTTATGAAATAAGGGTTGGCGGCGATTTTCATCAAATCAGGAAAAGGGCACTGCCTCAAACCTGCCTTTAAACGAAAACCCCCGCCCGGAAGATCCAAGCGGGGGTGGTGTCGAATCGTCCGGACTACTCCGGCCATTCGTCTGCCGGAATTTCGCGACCCTCGATCCATGCGTCCAGGTGCTCGCGCCGGACGCGGACGCTCCTGCTTCCGCCTTCTGCGGTGATCTTGGGGCGGTAGGCGGGGAACTTCCGCGCCTTGATCGCGGCATCGATGCCCGAGACGGAGTATCCGGTGTAATACGCGGCGTCCGCGATGGAGAGCCAGCCGGGTGCGAATGATTTCCTGTTCATGATCGTTAGCAGTGCAGTTTGTCGCCTCTGACCATCGACTCCATAGATCTGATTTGGGAAAGCTCGAGCACGTTTTCCGGCTCCCGGCGGCGGCGGTCGCGCTTCCTAGGGCTTTTCACCCAATCGGAGCGGTAAAGTCTCCGTGCTTGTTCTGCGGCGGCGACGTAGATCACCCATGCCGGAACTTGGTGCAGTTCCATTGCTTCTTTGAATTGCCGGGTAATGTCCAGTCCCCCCGTGCTCCATACGGCGTTTTGAAAAAGCATGAACGGATGAAATTCCTTCGCTACGCTCCGGACGAAATAATCTCTGATCTCACCTTTTTCTATGATGTTTTTCTCCAGGATTGCGTCTCCATCTCTCTTTTCCATCGCGTCCATGAAGCTCTTGGGCGCTGCGAAATAGATGGTGTGTTTGACTTTAGGCGGTGGTGGAATCATCGGTTCGGTGCGTGCTTCGAAATAGAAGCCGAATGGTTTTTTGTATCCGTGGTTTTTGAATTCGTTCATTGGTTCACAAAAAAATCCTGACTCCTGAAGGCTCGCGAAAGCATTCCCCGCGCAACATCACTCGCGCCAGGTATTCAGGAATCAGGATTAAATTTTCGTTTGCTGCCCCGGTTGATGGCCGGGAGTCGAAATGCAGGCCGTGTTCGCGCACGGCAACCGATCCCTAGCGGACGGCGGGGCGGACGGCAAGGGGATTCTGTTCGGCGGCTTCGTTGCGGGTCTTCGTGGCGGATTGTGCCAAGTCACCAATTGGTGACTTGCCTCCGGTGTGCTGATTTCCCCTGTCCCCACCCTGTTTCAGCTTCGCCCACTTCGCGGTCGCTGCCGCCTCTCTGTCCTTTTTACTTGGAGCAAAACCGTCAATTGGTGGTTTTGCTCTATCTCCCCCCTGCTTCATTGTCGCCAACTTCGCCGCGACCATCCCGCGTTGACTCTCAGTCAGGTGCCGCCGGTGCGGGTTGTGGCCGCTAGGAATAGGGAGGATCCGGGAATCCGTCTGTCGGGGCGAAGATTCCAACGTGGAAATACTCGAAAGGATCAGGATAGCCTGTAGGAAGAGGGTCAGCGTGCCCCCGCTTGAATGCCACTCCGTCTAAGAAATACACGATGCTATCCGGTGTTCCGTCGGTGGTATCAGGCTCGAATGCGGAAGCGAAATCCCCACCCGGTATAGTAGCCGCCATGTTCCAATAGATTATCGCGAACGTATCGCCAACCAAAGGTGCATTTGCCACTTTCAGATCCCATTCGCTTTTAGGATCTTCCTCTGTTCCGCTGTCGTAGGCGATCTCCACAGATCCATCCGAGGAAATGAATTCCGGCAGCTGCACACGCATATCATCATCGTTTGTGCAATACCCGTCATTCACATCAAGGGGGTTATCTTCATCCGCTCCGGGTCCAGCGAATGTGACTGAAAAAACCTTACTGTTCCCTTGATGGATGATCCTGTCATTCTCCTCGATGACCTGCGCCTGCCGGGTTGGCTCACCTTCCACCGGAGGATCTACGATGTCGCGGCCTACGTGGACGCGGAGCTTGAACTTGTCTTGCAAGGGATCGTATTCCTTCACCGGGCGGGCGTAGTCGCTGCCGGTTTCATCCTCGAAATCAGGAGCCGCTTCCACGGTGTTGTTGATCTCCGGCCTCTCGGATGAATGCCCGATGTGGCCGGTATTGATCACCACGAGCGAAACGCTCTCCCCCTCAACCTTGAGTTGGCAGAGCGGAACGTATCTGTCACCCGTCGATCCTGCGAAATCTCCCGCTTTTGGCTGGAACGGATTCGCTTCCACCTCATCCTCCGCAACCTCAAGGGTCACAGAGTCCGCTGTGATTGATCCGTCGATCTCCACGTCATATTTGACGTAGAGAACCTCATCGGCCGCAATCGTGAATTTGGTTGCGGTGATCGGCGACGGGGGATCTCCTTCGCCGCCTTCCTCAAGGTTCGTCGGGAAATGGCGGATCAAACCGTCGGACGTGGATTTGCGTAGGCTTTCAGTAATCCAGCCCTTTTTCACGCTAACCTTGTAGATAACGGCTTCCCCCTCGCCCTCCTTGTGCAGCGTCGGCCACCAGGGAGGCGGGGTATTCGCGCCCTTCCTTGACTTTTTCGGAGCCGCGAAGTTCACACCCGAATGCGTGTGACGCACGGCCATCCCGGCGGGCTTCGGTGTCTGCCGCTGCAACTGACCGAGGAGCCTGGGGTCTCCGGGGACGCCCTGCTTCGGGAAGGAATTGCCGGTGCGGTACTGGTTCATGATTTTTTCTTAAAAGGTGTGCCGCCCCCTGTTTCCAGAGGACGGCTGTTCGCAACCCCAGCCGAATACCAATGCGGCTGAGAAGGGGAAATTCATTTGCTTTGGAGGTCGCTTAGCTCCTTTTCGGCAGCGGCTTTCCGGGAGCTGAGCGCTTCGAGGGCGACGGGTGCGAGCTTGCGGAGAATCTGCAAGCTCGCGATGGTATCGAAAGGTTCCCGAACCTGGGCTTTTCCCCAGTAGTCGAGTATCCGCCTTTCTGCGGATTCCGTTTCGGATTCGAAGTCAATTTCCCATGCTTCGGTTTCGCGCTGGCATTCCGTGATGTCCTGTTCCAAAGCGGTGATGCGGGCTAGGCGGCGTCCTTGGAGGGCTTCCGCTTCTGCGACTGCGGACTCCGCTTCGGAGAGCTTGGCTTGGGCGGCGGAGAGGGTCTTGTGATCCTTCGCAAGTCCCGGAATGCCGAGCACTGCGGAGGCGTCGAGGTGGATGATTTCCAGAGCGAGAGGGACGGACTTAGGCAAGGCGTTCAGATATGCCGGAAGGGCTTTGAGGAAAGCGTGACGATCCGGTTCATCGTTCCCGGCTAGATCCCTGGCGGACTTGGTAGCTCCCGCCACAACTTCGAGAGCTGGGAATGCCGATGGGATCATGCCGTTGATCTCTGGATCGTTGGCGAGGTTACGAAGGGCTAGAGGTATCATGGCTTCTTTTGGGCGTCGGCTTGGGCTTTGAAGGCGGCTGATACGCGCTGAGCGCCAGTCAGTTCGCGGGATGGCGCTGGGGCGGTCGCCTTGGCCGGGGCGGGCGCGGTGGGCGCCTTGTTGCTGGCGGCAGCGAGCTGGGTTTTCAGTCGGGCGTTCTCGCTCTTGAGGGTAGAGATTTCCGCGTTGGCGGTGGCAAGATCGGCTCGCGATTTTTCGGCGGCGATCATGGTGGGATTGAAGGTCTTCATGGTGGTTGGTGTGGTTTGGAGATTTCTGAGAATGGCGGCGGCTTTCTTCACCTCGATCTTTCGGAGGAGTTCGGCCTGGAGGTGCTGGCTCATAGCTGTTCAAGGGGGGTTGGCGATAACTGGCGGAGGGTAGCCTCCAAAATCGGAATCGGCGGGTTCTGCGAATCGAGAATGAATTGCGCGACGGCTTCGGGGCTGAACAGCTCGATCCCGGCTTGTCTCATCCTTTGGATCGTCCGAACGCTGCACGCATACCTTGCCGCAAGCTGGGCATTGGTAGAGGTGACGGATTCGGAGGCGGGCATGGCGGGCATGGCGGGCATGGTTAACTCTGCGGACGCTTCAACCGGGCGGTGATTTTTCGGATCTCCGCAGAGAGCAAATCGGAATCTCCCAACAGTTTCCCAAGTCCGTTCTCATAGTGCAGGTAACACCCGAGAATTAGGTGAGTCATCATTCTCTCGCTGTCTCCATCCGCATCGGCCACGAAGTCAATCAGCTGAATCAGTAATTTCCGCTCGCGTTCGGCAACGTGTTCAACGGCGATGTCTCCAAGGCTTGGGGCTGGTTCCGGGAGCTTCCTGGGGCTTCGCTCCGAGTTACGGAAAGCCCTGTCCACTGCCGCCGTATCGGTGGTGTCAACGCCCTTGGATCTAAGGTGCCTCACGCATTTGATCGTTACGTCCCGATGCGTTTCGCGGGTGAGTCGCTCGGATGCTTTCGCCAATGATTCGTTTTTCATGCCCTAGTATAAATTTCAATGTTCGCAGTTTTACTCCTTAAGGGACGCAACCCAATTTCCTTTCTCAAAAGATATAAGGTGTCCATAGGGGCCTATGCCTGGTTGGAGTCCAGCCATTGGATGCCTGCGGTGGTGAAACGGTTTGATTCGTTGATGTAACCCTTGGAGCGTAGTAGGCGGCGATGGTGGGCGAGCCATGTTCTGCCGCGTTCAAAGTAGATGCGGGCTTCCCTGAGTCCTTTGGCTTCACGATCCTTGACCTGCACCCGCTTCGGAGGCTCCGCGCCACGTGTGGCTTGCCCGATGGCGTGGGCTTCTCTGGCGCTAGCGGAGCGAAGCGCGCGGCCTTCGAGACCGAGGACGGCAGACAGCTCGGTCGTTATCTTGGAGAAAGCGGCGATGGTGAATCCAAGCTGTGCGGCTACTTCGGTCATCGTCTGGCCTGCCATCCTCTCGGGGGCGATGATATACGTGAGCGCACAAAACCGTCGGAAGGTTACTTCCATGAGCCTTGAGTCTTGATTGCATCGGGCGGGAAAGAGGATCAGGAACAGGCGTTTGAGTATCTCGGCTCGCTCATCCTCTCCACTTTCTGGGAGCGGCTCCATGTATTCGCTCGGGTGGAGTTGGGAATCGTCGGCGGTTATCTCTTCGAGGATCATGATAACCTTTGAATGGCTTCTACCGGGCGAGGGGGCGTGGGGTATTGGGGGTATCTAAAGATGACCCCCCATTCCCCCACTTTTCGCCGGGCATGGATGGGGGATTAAAATTTGATTTACCCATTCCCCCACAATTCCTTTTCCTTTAAGGGTTTGATGACGATTTGATTCCCCACGTTTTTCCATTGGCTCGCGCATTCCCGCTTCCTGTCACCGAAAGTATCGGGTGACATGCCGTGGGCCACTGTTGCGGCTTCTGTCCATGCCTTGACGCTTGGCTGTGGAAGCAGTTCGAGAATCATTTCGCAGGTAAATTTCTTCTTAGCTCCAGGCTTGCCCTTTGTGTGCGCCATAATCGAATCCTCAGCCTTCACCACGCAAGAGGTGATCGGTTTGCCCCTGCGATTCCTGCCCACTTCCACGGGGTCGAGCGAGAAGCAAAGCGGTGCGATGGTGGGAAGGTCGCGCTGTTTGACGATTGTTGCCGTTCGGTATTTGTCGGACTCGGGGTGAATCACTTCAATTTCCGTGTCGATGGCTGCTCTAAGTGAACTATGCCCCCGTGCGCCCTTCGCGGCATCCTTGCCGCAATGGTGAATGATACAGACATGCGCGGCGGTCTTGGCCCTGATTGCGTCAATGGATTCCACCGCCATTCCCATATCCCTTCCGCTGTTTTCGTCACCTCCAGCCATCGCCCGCGCCATAGTGTCGATGATAACCAAGCGAACCGGCATTGATGCCGCTTCCGTGATGGATTCAATCATGCGTGTGATTGCGGCGGGGTGTTTCGGATCTAATAGGTTCACCGGGGAGAAGCAGGCATAAAGAGGCGCTCCCGTGGGAAGTATTTTGCGGATCTTCATAGCCCTGATCCGGTTCACCGCTCCCTGTCTGCCTTCGAGAGCGATGTAGAGCACCGCGCCCTGTTCCACCTCTTTCTCTTGCCATTCCTCTCCGGTGGCAATGTGGGCCGCTATGTCCAGAGCAAAAAAAGTTTTACCGCTATTGCTCGCTCCATAGATGACACTCGCCGCTCCATCGGTGAAAACATCTTCTACAAAGTCGAAAGCTCCCTCGGTGTCAACCAAGTCGTCGGCATGGGTGAATGTGAGTAAGGAATGTGATCCGGTGCCCTTGGCGTTGATGCTTTCGAGTTCGGACATGATTGCCTTCACCTCTTCCGGGTCATCGGTCAGCATGAGCCTGCCCCCAAGCTCCCGGCGGCGGCGTGCACCGTGAAAGCCTTTCACGGTGTCCACGTATCGGGCGCAATGGGGCGGCTCGGTAGCAAGGCCCATTTCCATGCAGCAATCCAAGAAAGCCCGTCTGATAGGTTCGTTGTCAGAGAAAGCGGGAACGATGTTGGGCCATGATCTTACCCCGGCATTGACTTGCTCCAGGACTACGTGAGCCACGCTCCGCAAGGCGGGTGTGGGCATAGCTTCCGGGGATAGCTGGTTGCCTTCGTGTAAGCCATATTCCGCCCATGAGTAAATCAGGGATTGCGCGGCATGAATGGCGGCATCCTCCTGAGCTGCGAGGTGGGGATTTTCAACTGTCCCGCTCATGCGTAATTCCCCCCTCATCGAGACTATCAAGCAATTCAAGCACCCGTTTGATACGTCCGTGCCCTTGGACTGACGGGGCGTGATCGCGGATAGGATCAGCTTCGGGGGATCGCGCCGGGTTGATGAAAGCAGCGCGGCTCGCCTCCCTGGCTTCCATGTCGCGGATGAGGATCTCGACCGGCAGAAAATTTCCCGCGTCGATCAGGTCATCGGGGATTCTGCCGCCCAAGGCTGCGTTCGGGGTCTGGAGGAGGTCATAGGCTTCAGCCTCGCCCACTAGGGCGGCAAGGCGGCGTGTGAGGGCGGGGCGGCTCATGCTCCCTCCTTCCCTTCGATGGCGTTCCGGACGGCTTCAAAGTCGAAGCGTATTGTCCCTTGGAAGCGGATGCTCGGGATCTTCCCTTCCTTCGCCCACTTGTAGATCGTGGGCGCGGTTGTGTCGTAATACTTGGCGATGGTGTCGGCTTTTACTTTGCCGCTCCCTGTTTTTTCTGGTGATGCAGTGGCACTCATAGGTGCCAGTCATTTTTAACATTTAAAGCAATGCGCCAACACCCCCCATTTAACAGGGGGGAGATAGGCGGGGAAGCTATTTCAGCGAATCCAAAGCGGATTCAAATGCATCACGGATTGCCGATTCAAGAGAATGATTCGGCTTGCTCGCTCTACGGTGGATGGATTCCGGAGCAACCTGAATCTCCGGGTGGTTGCGGATGAACTGCAACGCTGTTTCGGCGGTTAGGGATAGCCCTTCCCTTTGCATCATCGAAAAAACATAGAATGCCCAGCCGGTTGGATGATGCGGTTCTAATTGGCGATGTTTCGAAGTGGGTCTGAGCTTCCATCCTGTTTTTCCTCCGAGGTTGATCTGGTCGCAAACGTCTTCCGGGTCTTCGAAGTCCTTTCTGGCATCCGGCATCACGTGGTAGTTAATCGGCCATGATAGGCTTTTCTCGGAAACCTTACGCACTGCGGCCAGTGAATCGGGGCCACTCCAGAATGCGAGCGATTGAAGCGCGGCAGCTGCCTGCCAACCGATGGCCCGTAAAATCTCCACGGCCTCGGCGTCTCCATTTTGGGCACGAATTTTGAGCGCGTGAATAAGTGTGACGATTTTCTCTGACGGATCTGTTTTCATGCTACCTCCAATCTCTTCCTGGTTTTCCCGTGCGGTGCGATGCTCCAGATTTTCACGGCCTCGGCTTTCGGCATCGCGCCGACGTAGTGGCGTTTCAGCATCTCCACTCCCCCGCTGTGGCCGTGTTCGAAGATGAGCGTTTCCAGGGGCTTACCCATCGCGACGGCTACAGTTGCGGCGGTGTGCCGTAGGGCGTTCGCCGGCCACTCCGGCAACGTGTCCGGAGGGGCGTTCGGTTCCACCATGTCACTCCACACCCTGAATCCCGCAAGGCGGCGGACGGCGCGATCCTTCCTTGCCCAGTTCGGCGGGGTGACGGTTTCGCCTATCGGGTAGGCGGTAAGCCATTCCCGGAGCGGCGCGGTCATTGCGATGTAGCGACGGCGCTTGGTCTTTGCGCTCATGGCCGGAAGCGTGATCCCCTCGTCGGTGAAATGCTCCGGAAGCAACCGCTCGATTTCGATTTGGCGAATCCCGGTGAACAGCGCGATCGCATACGCCGGGACGGTTTCCGGGAAGCTCTCTTCCGCCGTGCGTAGCAGGTGCGCGGCCTGGGTGGCAGACAGGATGCCTATCTCCCCGGCGACGGCGCCCTTGCCGTCCAGGTGCTTCACCGCTTCATCCTCGCACCATTTCCGGGGAGGCTTTGCCCACCATCGCCACATTGCCCGGACGAGGCGAAGATTCTGGTTGAATGCCCCCGGCCCGCCAGTGGTCGCCTCCAAGTGGCTTTGAAGCTCTTCGCCGGTGATAGAGGAAACCATCCTCCCGCCGAACGCCTCGATGAGCTTTTCCCCGCGAAGTCGGTATGCCTTTTCCTGCGTCATGCTCATGTCCCCTCGGGAGGCGCGGAAGTCGGCAATCGCGCTTTCGAGGATCACGCTGGCACGGTTGCGCGTCTCGATCTCCACAAAGCGCCTGACGGCCTCCAGCAAGCCGATCTCAAGCGGTCTGAGAAGTTCGGCGGCGGCGGTGGCCTGGTCTGCCAGTGTCGGCGATATGGAGAGCGAATTTTCCCCGAACATGTCCCGCTTGGATTTGAGTTCGGCGGACGCGGCGAGCGCCTGCTTTTGGGTGGGGAAAAAATGCCGCTGCCGTTTCCCGGTGGTGGAGTATTTCGCCGGGATGTTGATCCGCCATCCCTCGGCGGTGTTTTTCGGGGTGAAGAGTGTCCGTCTGGCCATTCCCGGAAACTGCCCAAACTGCCCCTAAAAGGCAAGAATATACGTGAAATCCCTATTTTATGAGAAATCATATCCCGCCGTTAAAGGGATTGCCGGTGCGAGCGTAGGACTTCTAAGCGGACGGTCACTGGTTCGAATCCAGTCGGGCGTAGTTACGCTTCCCATCAAAACAGCCCGGAGGGTGCATACCGGATGGAGGCACGGGCCTCAATCCAGTCGGGCGTACTTTCGAGACCGTAGCTGCTGCGTCTCGCAGCAGGCCGTGTTCGCCCCGTCTCGGGGCGAACCATAGACAAGTAGCCGGGGACTCCAGCACCAGGCCGCTTTCCACCGAACGCTCGGCACCCCTCTGTCGCACCGCGCCATTCTGCCACACCCAACCGCGCCACACCGTCCCACAAATCCCCAGCCCATCTCCACCAACCCTTCACAAATCAACGATTCCATCACTTGGCACCCCACCTGCGAAAGAGAGAGCCAGCAACCATCTTATAACTTATGTCTAAAATTCTAGGAATCGACCTCGGCACCACCAACTCCTGCATGTCCATCATGGAAGGAGGCGAACCCACCGTTCTTGAAAACTCCGAAGGTGCCCGCACCACACCATCCGTCGTTGCCTTCGCGAAAAACGGAGAGCGCCTCGTCGGCCAGGCCGCCAAGCGCCAGGCCGTCACCAACCCGAAAAACACCATCTTCTCCGCCAAGCGTCTCATCGGCCGCAAGTTTTCCGAACTTACCGATGCGGACAAGCGCATGCCCTACAAAATCGTCGCAGCATCCAATGGCGACGCCCACATCGAAGTGGAAGTTTCCGGCGAGACCAAAACCTTCAGTCCTCAGGAAATCGCCGCCATGGTGCTCGGTAAACTCAAAGCCGATGCTGAATCCAAGATCGGCGAGAAAATCGCCCAAGCGGTCATCACCGTTCCAGCCTATTTCAACGACTCCCAGCGCAACGCTACCAAGGCTGCCGGTGAGATCGCCGGACTCGAAGTCCTCCGCATCATCAACGAACCGACCGCCGCAGCACTCGCCTACGGTCTCGACAAAAAATCCGACGAAAAAATCGCGGTTTATGACCTCGGCGGCGGCACCTTCGACATCTCCGTCCTCGACATCGGCGACGGCGTTTTCGAAGTCCTCGCAACCGACGGCGACACCCAGCTCGGTGGTGACGATTGGGACAACGCCCTGATCGAATATATCGTCGCAGAATTCAAAAAGGATCAGGGAGTCGATCTCTCCAACCAGGCCGATGCCCTCCAGCGCATCAAAGAGGAAGCGGAGAAAGCAAAAATCGCCCTCTCCTCCAGCCAGTCCTACGACATCAATCTCCCTTTCATCACAGCGGATCAGAACGGACCAAAGCACATCCAGCTCACCCTCTCCCGCTCGAAACTGGAGCAACTCACCGACAAACTCTTCGAGCGCACCAAGAAGCCGGTCATCGACTGTCTCAAGGAAGCCGGGGTTTCCGCTTCGGAAATCAACGAGCTCGTCCTCGTCGGCGGCATGACCCGCATGCCGAAAGTCGTCGAGATCGCCACCGAACTCGCCGGCCAGAAACCTCACCAAGGCGTCAACCCCGACGAAGTCGTCGCCATCGGCGCGGCCATCCAGGGTGGTGTTCTTCGCGGTGACGTGAAAGACGTCCTCCTGCTCGACGTGACCCCGCTCACGCTCTCCATCGAAACGGAAGGCTCCCGCGCCACCCCGATGATCGAGCGCAATACGGCAATCCCGACCAAGAAGTCCCAGACTTTCTCCACCGCTTCCGACAACCAGCCCGCCGTCGATATCCGCATCTCCCAAGGAGAGCGCCCGATGTTCGCCGACAACAAATTGCTCGGAAACTTCAAGCTCGACGGCATTGCTCCCGCCCGCCGTGGCGAGCCACAGATTGAAGTCACCTTCGACATCGACGCCAACGGCATCCTCCACGTTTCCGCAAAAGACAAGCAGTCCGGAAAAGAACAGAAGATCTCTATTCAGGGATCCTCCGGCCTCTCGGACGAAGAAATCGCCAAAGCCAAGCAAGATGCGGAAGCCAATGCCGAGGAAGACCGCAAACGGGTCGAGCGCGTCGATGTAGTCAACAAAGCTGAGAACCTCGCTTTCTCCGTCGAAAAACAAATCGAAGAACTCGGCGACAAAGCCCCGGCCGAACTCAAAACCTCCCTTGAGGAAAAAGTCCAAGCCGTCCGCGACGCCATCACCAGCGACGACCTCGAGAAAATCAAATCCGCCTCCGAAGAACTCGAATCCCAGCTCCAGCAACTCGCCGAAGCCGCACAGGCAGCCGGTGCAGCAATGGGCGGAGACCCCGATGTCGAGCCAGCCGAAGACTCAGGAGAATCCTCCGAGCCGAAAAAAGCCAAAGGCAAAGTCGTCGATGCAGAGGTAGTCGATTAATTCAGCAAGCGGGGATGATCACAAGTCGTCCTCGTTCTTTCACTTTACAAAATTTCCACTTCCGCCGGTGCGGGAGTGGCTTCTCAAACCAAAAACAACCAAGAAACCAATACACATTATGGCATCCATCAAACCACTCGGACAACGCGTCCTCGTAAAACGTCTCGAAGCCGACGCAATCAGCGCAGGCGGAATCGTCCTTCCCGATACTGCGAAGGAAAAACCACAGGAAGCTGAGGTCATCGCCCTCGGAACCGGCGGCAAAGACGAAAACGGCAAGGACATTGAGTTCTCCGTTTCAGTCGGCGACAAGGTTCTCATCTCCAAATACGGCGGCACCGAAGTGAAACTCGACGGTGAGGAAGTCCTCATCCTTTCCGAGTCCGACATCCTCGGAATCGTCAGCTAAACCAGAAATTTTAACATTAACTTCAAATAAGAAACAGATATGGCCAAACAACTACAATTCGACGAAGCAGCACGCCAGGCACTCCTGCGCGGTGTTGAAAAACTCGCACGCGCCGTCAAGGCAACCCTCGGACCAGCCGGTCGCAACGTCATCCTCGACAAGAAATTCGGTTCCCCGACGATCACCAAGGACGGTGTCTCCGTCGCCAAGGAAATCGAACTCGAGTGCCCTTACGAAAACATGGGCGCACAGCTCATCCGTGAGGTTTCCTCCAAGACATCCGACATCGCAGGTGACGGAACTACCACCGCCACCGTACTTGCCGAAGCCATCTACAAGGAAGGTCTCCGCAACGTTACCGCCGGTGCAAACCCGATCTCGCTCCAGCGCGGCATCATGAAAGCCACCGAGGCTCTCGTTGCCGAACTAAAGAATATTTCCAAGGCTGTCTCCGACACCAAGGAAATCGCACAGGTCGCAACCGTTTCCGCCAACTGGGATCAGGAAATCGGCGGTATCATCGCCGAGGCCATGGACAAGGTCGGCAAGGACGGAACCATCACTGTCGAAGAAGCAAAAGGAATCGAAACCACCCTCGACGTTGTCGAAGGCATGCAGTTCGACAAAGGCTACCTCAGCCCGTATTTCGTCACCGATCCGGAGTCCATGGAGGCTTCCTTTGAAGACGCCCTCATCCTCATCCACGAGAAAAAGATCAGCTCGCTCAAAGACATGCTTCCTCTCCTTGAGAAGGTCGCCAAGTCCGGCAAGCCGCTTATCATCATCGCGGAAGACGTCGATGGCGAAGCACTTGCGACCCTCGTGGTCAACAAGCTCCGCGGCATCCTCAACATCGCTGCTGTGAAAGCACCTGGTTTCGGCGACCGCCGCAAAGCCATGCTCGAAGACATCGCCATTCTCACCGGTGGCCGCGTGATCACCGAAGACCTCGGCATCAAGCTGGAGTCCGTTGAACTCACCGACCTCGGCGAAGCAAAACGCCTCACCATCTCGAAAGAGTCCACCGTTATCGTCGAAGGCGGCGGCACTTCCGAAGCCATCACCGGCCGCGTGAACCAAATCCGTCGTCAGATCGAGGAAACCACCAGCGATTACGACCAGGAGAAGCTCCAGGAGCGTCTTGCGAAACTCGCAGGTGGCGTAGCCGTCATCAACGTCGGCGCAGCTACCGAGACCGAGATGAAAGAGAAGAAAGCCCGCGTCGAAGACGCCCTCCACGCAACCCGCGCGGCTGTCGAGGAAGGCATCGTCCCAGGCGGTGGCACGGCTCTTCTCCGCGCTCTCGCAGCATGTGAAAAAGCCGATTATCTCTCCGTGGCAGTCAGCCTCGACGAGAAAACCGGCATGGGCATCGTCGCGAAAGCGGTCGAAGCTCCCCTCCGCCAGCTTGCCGCAAACGCAGGCCGCGAAGGTGCGCTCATCGTCGAGAACGTCAAAACCAACAAGGAAGGCCACGGCTACAACGTCGCGACCGATACCTACGAAGACCTCATCGCTTCCGGCGTGGTGGATCCGACCAAGGTCACCCGTTCCGCCCTGCAGAACGCGGCGTCCATTTCCGGACTCCTCCTCACCACCGAAGCCATCATCACCGATCTTCCCGAGAAGGAAGAATCGGCGGCGGCGGCCATGGCCACGACCACGGCGGCATGGGCGGCATGATGTAATCACGTGGGGGCGATCTTCGGTCGCCCACCGTTTCCCAAAGCCGGGCAGGTCAGACCTGCCCGGCTTTTTCGTGCCCGGGAGAAACGTGCCCTTTCAAAAAATCCGCGCTTCACCTCGGCTCCATTCCGACCTTTGATCCATGGATGATCGACATGCTCGTGCGCCTCTATGATTTGCCGGATTGCTCCGGAACCTATGAAAAGCTGGACGGCCAGGGAATCATACTCCGCCGGGCGCGTGCTTTCGAGAAACACACCCTGGCGAAGTTCGCCCGCGAGCATTTTTCCGAAAAATGGGCCAGCGAGATCGAGGTGGCTCTCACCCGGCAGCCCGTCGCCTGCTGGATCGCGACCCGTGACAAGCAAGTGCTCGGCTTTTCCTGCTACGAGACGACCCATCGCGGTTTCTTCGGCCCCACCGGCGTGATCGAGGCAGCACGGGGCACCGGCCTGGGAAAGGCGCTTCTTTTCAAAGCCCTCGAGTCCCTGCGTGACATCGGCTACGCATACGGTGTCATCGGCGGGGTCGGGCCGAGGGAGTTTTACGAAAAAAACTGCGGGGCGATTGAGATCCCTGGCAGCGATCCGGGTGTTTACGCGGATATCCTTCCATAGCGTTTCACGTGGCTACCAGCGAGCATACCGATCTTCCGGAGCGTTTCGGCCCGATGACCGTGAAGGAACTCCGGCAGAGTCTCCGGCGCACCAGCTTCGTCTATCCGTTCATCTGCATTCACATTTTCGCGACCATCGCGATCTACGCGGAGTTCACGATGTCCATCGGTCTCAGCTCCAGCGCCGACCCAGCCGTCTTTCTATGGAATCCGGATGAGATCGGGCCCTTCTGGTGGGTCGCCATGGCGGTGTGTGGAATACTGATGCCCCTCGCCGGTTTTTTCCTCATGCCGCAGGAGGTCGATGAGGGGAACCACGAGCTTCTGCTGCTCACCAGCCTTACCCGCTGGCAGATCGTGAGCGGGAAATTCCTGATGCTCTGGGGGCTGAGCTGCCTCACGTTCATTTCCCTGCTCCCCTACGTGGTGATACGCTATTTCATCGGCGGTATCGAGTGGTTCGGCGAACTGGCGAATGCCGGCACCGTCCTCTCGGCGGCAGCCCTTCTTTCGGCGGGAACCATCGCCGCGTCCGGTTTCAAAAGCCTCGCATCGAAATTCGGGGTCTTCGTTCTCTTTCTTTGGTCCGTGGCGGGCGGAGGAGGTGCCGGAATGATAGGCGGCACGATGACCATGAGCATGAGCGCGACCAATGACTGGGCTTGGCTCGGGATCGTTTCCTACCATTTTTGCGCCCTCTGTGTGGTGGCCTCCTACTCGATGCTGGGGATGCTCGTCGCCAGATCCCGACTTAGGCTCGCGACGATGAATTTCGAGCTGAAACCCTCATCCGTCCTTCTCATCATTCTGGGGCTTGCGCCGTTCATCATCGGCATGGCGGCCGCGTTCACTTGCGGATTCGGAAGTGTCGCCGGCGTTCTGCTCCTGGCATTCCTTGCCTGGAATTCGGATCTCACGCCGAAGGCTCCGAAGTGGCTGCCAGCTCCCCCGCCGAACGTCCCGCCTCCGCCGCTTCCCGAAAACGGGGCAAGCTAACCGGCGATCGAACCGTTCGAGCGCGACGGCGCGGTTTTCTTCGAGAGACCTTTCGGGAGAAACGGCTCACGCAGCGACTTTCGGAAATCGAAGACCTCGTCGAAATCCTCGGGTCGATCCGAATCCTGTTTCCCGAACACCTGCTCCTCAATCATTTGGAAGACCATGTTGCCTACATCGCGGCATTCCCTGATGCCCCACTCGTCCATCAGCGTGGCACCCATGGGGCCGAACTGCTCCAGCGCGCAATCGCGGAAGCCTTCGAGCAATTCCTTCCCGCTCACGTGCCGCCCCTGCCCCCGCGTGCTCTCCGCGAATCGCCCGAGAGTGAAATCCAGCGCGTCCTTGAGAAAAAAATAGGCCTGCCCGTCGTAGCGCTTCTCACGCTTCAGGATCGCCACTACTGATTCCTCGAAATGGATGGGTTGCATCCGGGCATGCTGGCAAACCGGAGCGACCCTGTCAAAACTCGAATGGAAACCGGAATTCCTAAAATTCCATGCCCGCCAGATCGCTGTCCTCGCGGGCGGATTCCAGGAAATTCTCATCCATGTCCACGGCCTTCGCCAGATGGTTCCTGGCTCGCTCACCCTCGCCGAGAGTCCAGAGATAGCAGGCCATGTTGTAATGGAAAACCGGGATCTCATTCAGGGATTCGGGCCCTTTCAGCAGCCATTTCCTAGCCTCATCGGTATCCCCGTTTTCATGGAGGCAGTAGGCGGCGCTCAGGAAAAAATCCGGTTCATCGACAGCCTGCCTGCAAAGGTTCCGCGCCGTTTCGGAGGCGGTCTTCCAATCCTCTTTGGTCATTTCGGCGGCAAGCTTCAGTTCCTGCGCCTTCCGGCCCTCCCTCTCAGCCTCTTCCAAGGAGTCCAGTTCCTCCAAAGCATCGTCGGGCATACCGAGTTCCAACCATCCGGAAGCCGCTCTCAGAACCCGTTTCACTAACATTTCAAAAACATCTAGCAGATCCCGAACCACTCCGCAACCCGTTCGGAGAAGAATTCCGCCACAACCATCCCCGACGGCGAAACCAACCGGCTGACGGGCGTTTTTTCGTACGGGGCACGGCCACTGCTTTGTCAGGAGGGAAGCCGCTTATGTTCGACCCGAAAAACTATGAATTCCTCACGAACCCGTGGGTCATCGCCGTCGGCGGGACGCTTGTGGGAGCGCTGACCCTGCTACTCCTGCGGGCCATCGTCCTGAACCGCCTGAGGAAATTCACCGACAGAACCCGTTTTAAAATCGACTCGCTCCTGGTTCGCGCCATTTCCGTTCCGCTCACACTCATCTGTCTCGCGTTGCTTTTCATCCTCGCCGAGCGGCTGATCGGGGAGTCCGGCTTTGTCCCGGCCGAGAAGCTCGAGATCGCCACCGACATCGCGAAGATCATCGCCATCGCCGCCATGATCATTTTCGTGGACCGGCTGGTCTCCGGATTCGTCAACAGGTATTCGGAAACATCCGCCGCCGTGCAAAACAGCAAGGGCGTGATCACCGCCTTGTCGCGCGGACTGATCATCGGTGTCGGCTCGCTCGTCGTTCTGGGGACGATGGGCATCTCGATCACACCCGTAGTGGCGTCCCTTGGGATCACCTCGCTTGCCGTCGCCCTCGCTCTCCAGCCCACTTTGGAAAACTTTTTCTCAGGAGTGCAACTGGTCGTGGACAAGCCGATCCGCGTCGGTGACTTCATCGAGCTGGATTCCGGCGAGCAGGGTTTCGTGGACAGGATAGGCTGGCGAACCACGTGGATCCGCATGCTCCAGAACAACACGATCATCATTCCCAACAGTGAGCTGTCGAAATCGAAAATCATCAACTACTTCTACCCGGCCCGGGAGCTGTCCGTGCCGGTGGATGTGGGGGTTCACTACAGCTCGGATCTGGATCACGTCGAGCGCGTGACCCTGGAAGTGGCCCGGGAAACCCTCGTTTCCCATGAGTGGGGCGTGGACGACTACAATACCTTTGTCGTTTTCACGGCATTCGACGACTCAAGCATCAACTTCACGGTGATGCTGCGGGCGAAGGAGTATTTCAACCGCTTCTGGGTCAAATCCGCTTTTATCAAGGCGCTTCACAAACGCTACGCGGCGGAGGGAATCGTGATCCCCTACCCGATCCGGGCAATCAATACCGACCAGGAATCAACGGTGCTTCCCGTTGTTTCCGAGAAACGGACGTAGCCAATCCGTTGCAACAATCTCCGTTAAATTCAGGCGGCTCCGACTTTCAGCCGGCGTTCCAACTCGGCGAGATTTTTTTCGATCGCTTTGATATACGGGTTCGTCCCGCCCGGAGGGGCGAGGTATCGGAAAGCTCCTTCCGCATCGCCTTCGAGCAGAGGAAGAACGAATTTCTCCCAAAAACCCGGAGTCATTTCCAAGAGCTGATCGAGGGTTTGGTATGGACGTTTCTCCAGCGGAACACCCTCGCTCTCGAAAGCCTCCACAAACTCAAGGTATAACAACGGGAGCTTCTCCAGGTAATCGGAGGCACTCATTTGCGCGAGATAATCGGCAGTGACTAGAAGGAGCGCGATCTGCCGTGCCTCCTCGCGCCGGAACGACACGTTCGATATGCTGTTGCGCGGGCCGGTGCACATCATCGCGGAGCAGACATCTTCGATTTCCGGTTCGGAAAACCCGAGTTCCGGCAGGTAGATCCTGGCAAAGGCACAACTGCGTCGCTCGTGAACAAAAGTGTATTTCGCGCCTGTGCCGGAATTGTCGCCCGTCTCCTTGAGGAAGCCGGTATCATGCAGAAGCGCGGAAAAAACCGCCAGCTCCCAATCGCGCGCGGACAGCTGCGGAATGGCGGTCGAATCCTTTCGCCCTTTGAGAAGGTGAGCCATGCATACGGTCACCTGGAGCGTGTGATCGAGATCGTGGTATTCCATATCGGTGGCCTGAAATCCCGCATATCCTCCTTGGAAAATCCTGGTGATATCCTTTACCCCCCGCCTAATGAGCGATCGGCTGCCATCCCCACCGGACGCCGCGAAAATCTCCCCCACGGCATCAGCCACGGCGGTCGGGTTTTTCGTATCTATGCCATGCGGAGAAACCACGCTTTTTGCATTCTATGAAAAAATCCCGTTCCAGCAAGCCCCGAGATGGGATTGCATATTCCCGCGGGAAGAACCGTCCGATATCGTACGCCGGAATCCGATTCAGGATTTCCCCAGCTCCACGGCTCTCTTTCCGGCGGCGGCGACCGCCGAGATCATTGCCGAGCGGACGCTGTTTTCCTCCAAAACGGAAAGACCGGTGATCGTCGTGCCGCCGGGGGAAGTGACCATGTCTTTCAACACCGCCGGATGCAGCCCGGTGCGGATCACCATTTCCGCCGCCCCGCTGACGGTCTGCGCAGCCAGCCGGATGGCCTCCGCTCTGGGCAGACCCTGGAGCACAGCGCCATCGGCGAGAGCCTCGATGATGAGATAGATATACGCCGGGCCGCTACCGGACAGTCCGGTCACGGCGTCCATTTGCTTTTCCGGCACCTCCGCGCTGATGCCTACCGCGCCGAGGAGTTCTTCCACGGTTTCCCGGTCGCCATCGATGCAGCGGCTTCCGAGAGTGAACGCGGTCGCTCCTTTTCCGACCAGCGAAGGGGTATTGGGCATGGTCCAGAACCACCCTGACCGACTCCGGGAGGTTCGACTCAAGGGTCGCAAGCGTGACACCGGCGGCCACGGAAACGAGAAGCTTCGACTCGTCCGGATCGAACCTGCAGGCGGCCAACGTCGATACGATGTCCTGGGGCTTGGTGCAGAGCAGCAGCACGTCGCTGGCCGCGACGGCCTCGGCGAGATCCTCCACAGCGGTGGCGCCGGTCTCGTCGGTGAACCTTTTCCGGGAAACCTCCGTCCGGGCAACGCCCGTCACATCCTCCGCACCGACCATTCCCTGGTCGATCACGCCTTTCACCAAGGCGGTTCCCATTTTCCCGCAGCCGATCACTCCTAGCTTCATGCGCGGAGGCTACGGCAGGAACCGACGGTTGCGCCAGTGTCATTTTCCTTGGAAATCCCTCTCCCTGTATCATCGTCCGTCCATGTCGAAACTGCTCGCCTGCTTTCTATTTCTCACCGCAAGCCTATCCGCCATCGCACAGGATGACCCCGCCGGGGAAATAATTCCCGCAGGGCTTCCCGGCGTGGAGGCCTGCATACCGGAGGCGGTGTCCAAACTCCGTGCACCCTCCGTTTTTCCTTTTCACAACGGGCTGGTTACAGCGGTCACAGCCGCGACGGATCTCGCGCAGACCCATACGGTTCAGGGACTCAACCACCTTCACGGGGGGTGGGAATTCGAGGCCTCAAGGCACTTTGCCGTCGCGATGAAGGAGGATCCCCGCTGCCTGATGGCGCATTGGGGCATGCTGCTCTGCATCATCTCGCCAAACCCGGAAACCGACGCCTGCCGCCTGGCCGTCTCCGAGCGCATGCTCCAGCTTGTCAGCGACGGGGAGGGCACGGAGCTTGAGCGCGGCTACGCCTACGGGATCGTGAAATACATGGAGGAGGGGCCGACGAGCGCCGCCACCGCGTTCCGAAAGGTCGCTGCGAAATACCAGGGTGAAATCCAGGCGGAAATCTTCGCCGCGCTTTTCGGTCGTACCGGCTATGATGAGACCGGTGCAGCCACTCCGGAGCAGGAACTTGCCGAGCAGCGGATCGCCGCGCTCATCAAGGCCGATCCCAACGATGCGGTTCCGATCCATGCCCTGCTCTTGATCCGCGCCGAAGCGCCGGATCTCCGTCCCGATCTGGAACTGGCGCGAAAACTCTGCCAAATCGTGCCGGACTACGCTCCGTATTTCCACGTTCTAGGCCACTACGAGTGGCGCTGCGGCGAACACTCCAAGGCGGCCTCCGCGTTCGGCCGGGCATCAACCCTCTACGCGAACTGGATGACCGCCAACGACGCGGCACCTGCGGACTGCGAGGGATGGGTTCGGGCGGAGTGCTACCGTTCGGTGGCGCTGGCATCAAAGGGTGATTTCGATATCGCCCTGAAATCCGCCGAAAAACTGGCGAACACGACGATCGACTCCGAACGCCCCTTCGCCGCCGGAACCCGACAGCTCATGTGGGAAGGAAAAACCCTGCCCGCCCGGGTGCTCCTCCGCCGTGGGTCCGAGGGCGATTCCGTGAAAGCTCTCGCATCACTTCCCACCCCGGACGAGATGAAACCTTTACTTGGGAAAACACTGGCCTACTGGTGGATCGACGGACTCCGTATCGCGCTGGAAGGACAGCGGCTCCTCGAATCGCAGGTGCTGGGAGAGGCTGCGGAAACCATCAACGCGATGAGCTTCCACGGAGAGGCCATGTCGAAAAAGCAAGGGGCGGCTTCCGCCGTTGGCGAGCGCTCCGAGTGGAACCGCGCCTTCCGATCCCTGGAAGTTCTCGCAGCGGAACTTCGGGGTCGCCTGGCTCTGTCCGGCCCTCCGTCCGGACATGGTTCCGCCTTCAACTGGTTCCGCGCCGCCGCCGACAGGCAGGTGCCGTCCACCATGCTGGCCGCGCCGCCCATTCTCACCCCCATGGCGATCCGGCTGGGAGATTATTTCGTCACGCAGAGGGAATACTCCAAAGCGGCCGATGCCTACCTGGAAGCTCTCGTGGCATTTCCCAACGACATCGAAGCGCTCCGCAGATTGGAAAAAGCCTACACTCTTGCGAAGGAGACCGAGAAGGCGGCCGAGACTGCGGCCAAAATCGCCGAGCTGTCACCGAACTGACAGCAGCCTGCTTCGTGCGTCAGATTTTTCCCAGCAGCTCCAGCACCCGCCTTGCTATCACGTCGGCGAGATTGCTTTCGCCTTCGTCCCGCAGGAAGTCGCAGTAATTAGAGGCCACCGATTCCAGGTCATCCGCGTATGCGGTGCCGAGTGTCTCGAAGCCCTCCAGCGCCTTTTCAAAATGCCTGCGCGCCCACGCCCGGTCGCCGGTATTCTGAAGAGCCAGCGCAAGATTATTGTGGGATTGCGCGGTATCCGGGTGATTTTCACCAAAAAGCTCCCGGCGAGTGTCCAGAGCCATCATGTGCATTTCCCGCGCCTGATCCAGGTATCCTGCTGCGAGATAAACAGCTCCGAGGTTGTTTGAAACCGAGGCGGTCTCCGGATGTTTTTGACCCACTTCCGCATGCATGATTTCGAGGGATTTCAGGAAAAAGTCCTCCGCCGAATCCAGATCCCCGCCCGCCTTGGCGGTGAAGCCGAGGTTGTTCGTCATCGCCGCCACATCCATGAGCAGAGGCGGATCGTGCTTCTCGAAATACCCCACCGCTTTCTGCCATGCGTCGATCACCCGCTCCGGCCTGTCCTGGCCGTCGTAGGCCGCTCCCAAGAGCGCGTAGAGCCTTCCCAGATCGGCGATCTTGTCCGGACGGTTGTCCAACTGGTCGATCGCCTGCTTCGCATCCTCCCCGGCTTCCGGATAGTTCCCAAGCTCGATATGCAGATTCGCGCGTGCCTCCAGTCCGGTGGCGAACGCGTCGATCGTATCCAGATCGGGCCGAGGGCTTGCTGGCATTTCTCAACCAAGGCATTGGCAGCGTGAAGAGCCTCGTGAAGGTCTCCTTCGGCCCGGAGCGTATCGATGCGCTTCTGCATCATCTGCACGAAATTTGCGGTTGGTGTGTCCATGTGTTCGGGTCGGGGGTTGACCAAGGCTAAACGCTAGGCAACTCCTTTGACTAGCCGAAATCGTCACGCTTCCGAAAGCCGTTGAACCAATTGTGCCCTCGTCGCCGGAATCGTCCCCAGATGGCTGCGCAAGGCCGCTTCCGCGGTGGCTCCCCCTCCCGAGATACCAAGAATCTCCGCAAGCCGTTTCTCAAAATGAAGAATCGCTTTCATTGTTGGACCCTCTCCCTCCAGATAGTCCAGCGCCCGTTTCAGCAAGTCGAACAACGGTTCGTCGCAATGGCCCGTCTCCACCCCCGCCTCCACAAGCTGGCAGAAATATCCGGCCGCCAACGTAGTGACGTATTCCCTCCTCAGCCCCTGCCTCCAATCCGTGATGGATACCTCGCGCAAAATATGAAGTTCCCCCTTCCTGGCGCGTGCCACCGATATTTCCCCGGAGAAAAACAGGTCCAGTTTTCCGGCGAAAGCGCTCTTCGGCCTCAGCGCGCCTTTCGCCACCGTCTTGACCAACCCCTCGTCCCTGGTGAACCAGCTTACGATCAGACTCGTGTCCGTCAGGCGCGTCGTGCGGATGAGAATGGCTTCTGTGGCGAACACGGGTTTGGAAGGAAATGAAGATTCGGCTTGATACGACCCATTCGGTGCCGTAGCCAATGTCCAGCAACCATGGCTCAACAATCAAACAAAAAGATCAAACGCCGCCGTCGCGCGGATTACCTGAAGCGCAAAAAGGAGAAAGCCAAACTCGGCGGAATCCTTCCGAAAGCGTCCGTCAAAAAGGCATCCGTAAAAGATGAGGCCGCCGATGCGGAAAAAGAAGCCGTGAAGAAGGTCGCTATAAAAGCCGCCAAGAAATCCGCGAAAAAGACCGCCAAGAAAGCACCTGCGAAAAAGGCCGCCAAGAAAGCCGCCAAATCATCCAGCGAGGAAGAAGAGTAACCCACGGGTTTCCATCGAAGTTCAATCAAAGCCGGACTGGGTGCGATTTTTATCGGTGGATAAGACCGCCGGAGGCTCTGGACTGCTGCGGTTCTTATCCGCAGCTTTCGGCCTGACGCACGTGACAGGACCTCAACCGTTCTTACGGTAATTCAAACCGCAACGCCAAAGCTGGGAATGAAGAATCCCAGCAGTCCAAAGCCTGCGGCGCTAAGAAAAACACCGAGAAGAATCACACCCAGCCGGACTTCCCCACATGAGGCCCGGCTTTTTCGTATCATCCCACAATTTCCACTTCCCTCCCCCGCCCTCCCCATTAGTCTCCCGCCCGCACCCAACCTCTTCCTTGAGGTATAAAGTTTAAAATTTAAAGTCTTTATGAAAATCGTCGTCGCATACTCAGGAGGCCTTGATACCTCCGTCCTCCTCCTCTGGCTCAAGGAAAAATACAACGCGGAGATCATCGCATACTGCTCCGATTGCGGCCAGGGCGACGAGCTCGACGGCCTCGAAGCCAAAGCCCTCTCCACCGGTGCTTCCAAGTGCTACATCGACGACCAGAAGGAAGAATTCGCCCGCGACTACATCTTCCCCATGTTCCAGGCGAACGCCGTTTACGAAGGCCGCTACCTGCTCGGCACCTCCATCGCCCGCCCCTGCATCACAAAAGGCATGATCGATGTCGCGCTGAAAGAAGGTGCCGACGCCATCGCCCACGGAGCCACCGGGAAAGGCAACGACCAGGTCCGTTTCGAACTCTCCGCCGCCTCCCTCGCGCCGAACATCAAATGCATCGCCCCGTGGCGCGACGCGGAATTCCGCAAGCAGTTCCCCGGCCGCAAGGAAATGATCGAGTATGCGGAAGCCCACAACATCCCCATCAAGGCCTCCATGAAAAAGCCATACTCCATGGACCGGAACCTCCTCCACATCTCCTTCGAGGCCGGTGCCTTGGAAGACACCTGGTACGACGCCACCGGCGAGGCGGACCGCGACATGTACGTCCTCTCCGTTTCCCCCGAGGAAGCCCCGGACAAACCGCAGATGCTCCAGGTACTTTTCGAAAAAGGCAACATCATCGGCCTTCAGACCGAAGGCCTCGCCGAAACCATTTCCACCCTCGGCGACTTCGAAGTCCTCGGTGAGAAGGACGGCTACACCCTCCTCACTCCCTACGGAATCATGCGCGTCCTCAACGCCCTCGGCGGTGCCCACGGCATCGGCCGCATCGACATCGTGGAGAACCGCTTCGTCGGCATGAAATCCCGTGGCATCTACGAAACCCCCGGTGGTTTCATCCTCCTCGCCGCCCACCGCGATCTCGAGACCCTCGTCATGCGACCGCGAACTCCAGATGACCCGCGACACCCTCATCCCGAAATACGCCCAACTCGTTTACAACGGCTTCTGGTTCGCCCCCGAGCGCGAGGCCATCCAGGCCCTCGTCACCGAGTCCCAGAAAAAAGTTTCCGGAGAAGTCCGCCTGAAACTCTACAAGGGCAATGTAATGCAAGCCGGCCGCCGCAGCCCCCATTCGATGTACGATGAACACGTCGCCACCATGGAAGGCGGCCAGGAAGCAGCCTACAACCAGGACGACGCCACCGGCTTCATCGCCCTGAACGCGCTGCGCCTCAAGGCCAACGCGAAACAGAAGTAGCTGCCCCGTCCCGGGGCAGGCCGTGAAGGCGGCGTCCCGCCGCCTTCACCCCTCGAACTCCTCAGCGGGCGGGCCGGTCTCGAAGCGCATGAGTTCCTCTACGAACGTGAGGGGAATCGCGCCGGTTTCGCCGTTCCGGTTTTTCGCGAGAACCAGCTCCGCCTTCCCTTCGAGGGCGGCGCGTTCCTCGTCATTCTCCGCGTAGTACTTGTTCCGGTAGAGGAGACCCACGAGGTCGGCATCCTGCTCGATGGATCCGGATTCCCGCAAGTCCGACATGCGCGGCACGCCGAGGCTCTTTCCAGTCCGCCCCTCCGGCCCCCGGTTGAGCTGGGCGAGGATGAGGATGGGAATGTGAAGTTCTTTTGCGAGCGCTTTGATGCCGCCCGAGATTTCAGCAATCTCGCGCTCACGCGAGTTTTCCGCCTGCTTGGTGCGGGATTTCATGAGCTGGAGGTAGTCAATCGCGATGAACTGGATGTCCTCGTCGCGCTTTTTCCGACGGGCTTTCGCGCGAAGTTCGTTGATGGAAATGCCTGCGGTATCATCGATGAAGAGCTTGGAGTTCACGATCTGAACGGAGGAATTCCGCACCCGTTCAAGTTCCTGCTTCTTCGGCGTGTAGCCGCGCGAAAGCTGGGAGGCCGCGAACTTCGCCCTGGCGAAAAGCAGACGCTGGACGAGCTGGGCGGAGCTCATTTCACAGGAAAACACCATGCAGGGCTTGCCCTGGTCGAGGCAGATGTTTTCCACGATATTCATCATGAAAGAGGTTTTTCCCATCGAGGGACGCGCCGCGACGACGAACATCTCCCCCGGCTTCAGGCCGCCGGATTTTTTGTCCAACTCCTCGAAGCCGGTGCTGAGACCGGCCGAGACCTTTTCCTTGGAAAGCAGCATCTGGAAGTTCCGCATCACTTCCTCCACGGTTTGCTTGAGGGTCTGCGCCTGGGTTGTTTCCGCGCTCTCGCGGATGGACAGGAACGATTGCTCCACGGAGTCCAGAAGCTCCGGCACCTCGTCCGGCGTCTCGTAGGCGAGCGCCACCGCCTCGTTGGAGCTGCGGATGATGGCCCGCAGGGTGAACTTGTCCTTCACGTGCGCGAGGTGGTGGCGGAAGTGGCCGGGACTTGGCGCGTAGGTGTAGAGCTCCGTAAGATAACCGGGGCCGCCCACCCTTTCCAACAGTCCTTTGTCCAGTAGCCTCTGCACCAAGGAGACCAGTTCGACCTCATGTCCGGCCTCGAAAAGCTCGATGAGAAATCCGAAGAGAGTCGAGTGATTCGGTAGATAAAAATGCGCGGCCGTCAGTCTCTCCTCGATGGCCAGCCCGATGTATTCCTGCGGATCCTGCAACATCGTGGAGAGCAGGGATTTCTCGGGGCCCGACGGCGTGCGGCAGCGCGCGTGTCACGTCGTCCGCCACCTCTTGCCCTTCCTCGCGTTTGGCGGAAAACAAATTCTTCGGAGGTGTTTTAACTGCGTCGGCCATGGGTGGGCGATGGTTGTCAAAATCCATGCTCCTGGTCAATCCATCCGGTTCGATTCGGAAATCCCTTTGCGAGCAAGTGTGAGCAACTATTCCGGGTTATTATGAAATCCGTGTCCATCCGCGTTCATCCGTGGTTCTCTTTCCCCATGCGCGCCCTGCTCCAACGTGTCTCCTCCGCATCCGTGGAAATCGACGGAAAAACCACTTCCAGCATTTCCCAAGGCCTTCTCATCCTGCTCGGCATCGAGGATGCGGATGATGAATCGGATATCGCATGGCTGAGCCAGAAGATCCCGCGGATGAGGGTTTTCCCCGATCCGGAAGGCCGGATGAATCTGTCTCTAACCGATCTGTCCGGAGATGCGATGGTCGTTAGCCAGTTCACCCTCCATGCCTCCACGAAAAAGGGCAACCGCCCGTCCTTTCTAAAAGCCGCCGCACCATCGAAATCGGAGCCACTCTACGAAGCTTTCTGCGCTGCCATGGAAACCGCGATTTCCAAACCCGTCGGGCGCGGGGTCTTCGGGGCGGACATGAAAGTCTCTCTGACCTACGACGGGCCGGTGACGATCTGGCTCGATAGCCGCCAGCGCGAGTAGCTCGTATCCTTCAATACCGCGTGACAGCACTCCGGTCATCCGCCGTTTCCACTTCCGGAATCTCATCGGCGATAGCGGAGATCTTTTCGCAGACTTTCATCCACCTCGACTTCTCAAAAGCCAGGGGCGCTGACATTTTTTTTCTGAATTTCTCCAGCCTCGCCAGAGCCTCATCGCGAATGTTGATATCCACTTCGGAAAGAGCCTTGGCGGCAATTTCCGCGCTGTCCGTCTGATGGCAGATCATCGCGAGGTCATTGCCCGCCTTAATGGCCAGCTTCACATCCTCGCCGCGTCCGTAGCGTTTCACGATGGCACCCATGTCCAGATCATCGGTCATCACCAGATGATGGTCGAAGCCGAGCTGACCACGCAGCCATCCGGTCACGATCCGTTTGGAAAGAGATGCCGGGAAATCCGAATCCACATTCGGATACATCACATGGGCGAGCATGACCGAGTCCAGCTCCGGCATCAGCGCGGTGTAGGGAATGACATCCTCTTTCATCATCTCCTCAAGGTTCGCCCCGGAAGATGGAAGTTCCTCATGAGGATCGCTCACCGCCCTTCCGCAGGCGGGAAAATGCTTTCCGCAGCCAAGCATCCCCCGCTTCCGCGTCCAGCGGTTCCACATGCCGGCGCGATTGATCACATCCTGAGAATCCCGTCCCCAGCACCTTTGGCGCAGCGCGTTCTGAAGGCCGGGAAAATGATCCAGATCCAGCACCGGGGCGAAGTTCAGGTTGAAGCCAAGCATGCGCAGAAGTTCCGCCGTCATCTCGCCCGCCCTGGCGATCTGTTCGGCATCCGGTTTCCTGGAAAATGCCTCTGCGGAAGGGCAGGCCGGGGCGATCTCTTTTGTCCGCGTGACGCGCCCGCCTTCCTGGTCGATGGAAAGGATCGGTTCCTCCCTGGAAAGCCCGCGAAGATCATCCGTTAGTTTCCGCGTTTGTTCCGGGGATGAGAGGTTCCGGGTGAAAAGGACGAACCCTGCGGGCTGGAGTTTTTGAAAAAGCGAGGCCTCTCCGGAGGTCAGCTCCGTCCCTTTCACACCGAGCAGCAGCAGCGATCCATCCATACGTGAAGCGAATGACATGCGAATGGGGTTTGCAACCACATTGCGGAGTTCAGAAAGCGTGAGGCCCGGCCGCCTTTTTAACGCAAGTAGCTCATTTGATCCACGCGAGAAACTCCTGATTTCCGTCCATCCCCGAAATCTGCGCCGGGATGACACCCTCCCAATTTCTTCCATGGTCGTCGGTCACGAAAGAGCAGATTTTTTCCACCGCCTTTTTCCTAAGTTCATCATCCCTGACAATTCCGCCCTTCCCGACATCCTCTTTTTGAAGCTCGAACTGCGGCTTGATCAGGCACACCACCGACCCGCCATCCTCCAGCACGCCGAAAACCGCCGGTAGCACCTTGGTGAGAGAAATGAACGAAAGATCCATCACCGCCAATCGCACCTTCTCGCCAAGATCGGTTTCCTTAAGATTCCGGGCATTGAATTTTTCCCTGGAAACGACCCTTGGATCGTTGCGCAGCTTCCACACAAGCTGGTTCGTCCCCACATCGATCGCGTGAACTTTCGCAGCTCCCCTCTGCAGCAGGCAGTCGGTAAATCCGCCGGTGGAGGCACCGACGTCCAGACAGGTCCATCCCGTGACATCGATTCCGAAATGCTCCAACGCTCCCTCGAGCTTCAATCCGCCCCGTCCCACAAATCTGGGTTTCTCGCGGATCTCGACCACGGCGTCCTCGCCGAAGCGCTCCGCAGGCTTGTCCACCACGCGTCCATCGACTTTCACCTCGCCGGCCAGCACCAGCCGTTTTCCCTGCTCACGGGAATCGCACATTCCGCGATTTATCAGCAACGCATCCAGCCGGTCTTTTCTCACGGACATATTAGCAGTCCAGAAGCCCGGGGTTTGCAACCATCATATCCGTTCACGGTCACCTCAGGCTGCCTCAAGGCTGCCACGGTGCCTGTGAACCCAGACACTCTGCACCAGTCCGAGCAAAAACATACAGATCACGACAAACGTCCCCGAATAGCTGATCAGGGGAAGCGGGATACCGGTGATGGGCATGAGCAGGACGCACATGCCGATATTTTCGTAAATATGTGCGAAAAACAAAGCGACGACCATGCACACGATGAGCCGCCCGGACACATCTCGACTGTAGAAGCCGATGAAAAGCCCCTGAATCAGCAGCAAGGCGAAGCCACCCAGCAAAAGCAGCGCGCCCCGGAAGCCAAGTTCTTCCGCAATCACCGCGAATATGAAGTCGTTGTGCGCGGTGAGATGCGGGATGAACCTCTTGTCATGCAGGGAACCTTCCCGTGCCGTTGCCTTCCAACCCACGCCCTTCCAACCGGCCTTTCCGACCGCCATCGACACGTTGTGAGGTGCGTATCCGTCCCCCCGGATATCGACCTCCTGCCCTTCGAGCATACGCAGCCAGAGATCGATCCGGCTCGGCCCCGCTCGGATACGAGGGGCAGGATCACAAAATACAGGATAGGCAGCACTCCCGCGGAAACGAACGTGATGAAACTCAGGAAACGGAAAGGAATTCCGGACACCAGCAAAGCGACGATCACCACCGGTATCCAGACCAGAGCCGAACCCATGTCGCCCATTTTCATCACCAGCAGGAACGGAACCGCCGCCACCAGACCGATGACCCCGATGCGTATGAACGGGTTCCCCAGAAAAACGTGGATTTTCGGTAAATCATGCATCAGCCAGGCAATCATCACGATCCCCGAGGTCACGCCGAGCTGCGCGGGCTGAAAGCTCAGACCCGCTATGGTGAGCCGGTGGACATCGTCGTCCGCCTGCATCGCCATCACCATCAGTGCGAGACTGACAACATAGAGCGGTATCCCCAGCCACCGGATCCAGCGGTAATCGATCAGGGCGGCTCCGAAGTAGGCCACACTTCCGAAAACGATCCAGTTTTGCTGCATCCATGCGAAATAGGATCCCGCGGAACCGAACTCCGCCAGCTTGTCCGGAGTCATCGGAAGGTGCCGGGCCGCGCTTTCGATCATGAACACACCAAAGATGAGAAGCGCGTACATCACTAGCACGAGCACCCAGTTCATCCCCAGTATTTTCCTTAAAAATGGCGTCATTTTCCGCTAGAAGGCGAACATATCTGCCCGCCCTCCCTTGGCAAGCCGCCATCGGGAGGAATACGCGGAGCGAGCTTCGCCTCCGCTAAAATCAGCTTCCCGTGGCAAATGGTCAGCTCCGCCAGATATTGATCAGTCCTTCTGGCTGGTAGTCAGCGGAGAATCATCCGTGCGGAAGGGCGTGAGAGGCAGGCCTTCGTGCGATACGATGTTCGCGACGGGATTGGTGGCCCAAGCGTAGCGTACGGCGGTGGGCTGGAGGACTTCCTCGGAAAAAACCTCGATCTTTTTGCCATCGATGATTTTCCCGGTGGCGTTTTTCCATTGCCCGTCCACACCGCGGACGGTGAAGCCGCGCACCTCGTTCACATCGGAGGTTTTCAGACCTCCTCCGACATGGTCAAAACTCAGGAGGGTCTTGCCCTCCTTTATCTCCATTTCCCGGAACTCGGGGCTGCGGTAGGCGATGTCGTAGCCGTAATCCTTCACCAAAGCCCAACGGAGGAGCCTTTCCGCGACTTCGCGTTTTTCGCGGGGGTGGATGTCATTGGATTCACCCAGATCGATGATAACGGCCTGGCCTGTGTTCGGCACATCACGGAGCGTTTTGGTCTGTGCCTCACGCAGCTCCGCCCACTGGCTTTCGCCGGGATCGGGGGTTTCATCCTGGAAGTCCGCAAGCTGGACGAAATAGAACGGGAAATCCCCCTGTCCCCAGTCCTTTCGCCAGGTGGTGATGAGGAGTTCCATGAGGTCGTCGTACCAAGCCGGCACGCCCGGCATTCGATTCGCCCTGGTACCAGATGGTGCCGCGGATGCCGTAGCCGATCACGGGAAAGAGGGTGCCGGCGTAGAGGTTTCCGGGGCGGTGCTGGTTGGACATTTCCCCACCCAGCGTCTTTGCGGTTTCCTTATCCAATCCGCCTTTTTCAAACTGGTCTTCCTTTTTCCGCCATTCGGCGATGTAATCGTTAAACCGTCCGTCCTTTTCCAACACATCGCGCCGCACCCATGCCTCGGCGGAAGAGCCGCCCCACGCGTTATCGATGAGACCGACCGGGACGCCTAGAATCTCGTGTAGGGTTTTCCCGAAATAATAGCCCACGGCGCTGAAGGGCACCCTGCCGACTCTGCGTTCGAGAGCTCCCACCTGGCGCTGAAATTCTCCTGCACTTCCTGCGTGCCGATTTTCGGCATGGTGATCAGGCGGATCTGGGGGAGGTCGGCAGCGAGCTTGGTAAGGTCCTGGCCGAAGGCATGGTTCAGCTCCCACTCCATGTTGGACTGGCCGGAGCAGAGCCAAACCTCTCCAACGAGGATGTCTTTGACGGCGACCTCCGTGGTACCGGTGATTTTCATTTCCTTGGGCTCCGCGCTGGCTGGCATTTCAGCGAGTTTCACCTCCCAGCGGCCGTCCTCGCCCGCTTTCGTCATGTGGGTTTGCCCGGCGATCTCCACGGAAACGTCCGTGCCGGGATCGTCCCAGCCCCAGACGGGGTTCGCCTGCTTTTGCTGGAGAACCATGTGGTCGCTGAAGAGGGTGGAGAGTCTTGTTTCCGCCTTTGCGAAGGTGGCAAGCAGGAGCGTGAGAAGGATCGGGGTTTTCATGGTGGGTCAGAGTTTGAAGCGTGGGGATTGGGAGAGGAATTGTTTGGGATTGTCGAAGACGATTTTTGCGATCTGTTCGGGGGTGTGGCGGCGGCGTCTCATTTCAAGGGCGCACTTGGGGACGGCCATGGGATCGGAAACGCCCCAGTCGCAGGCTGAGTTCATCCAGATGCGTTCCGTTGCCGAAGGTTTCGAGGATATCGATGGCGCGGTTCGGGAGTGCATTTGCTTTCCGGGTAGAGCGTCATGCCAGCCCAGTATCCGGCATCGAGCACGAGCGCGCGGTGTGCTCTTCGACGTGGTCGATGATGACCTTGGAGCGATCCAGCTTTCGAAAAGGAGGCGAGGGAATCGAGGATGAGTTTCGTGCCCTTGAGCTTGTCCTCGAGGTGGGGCGTGTGGATCAGGATGGGAAGGTCGTGGTCGAGGGCGATCTGGACATGCTCCTCGAAGATTTTCAGCTCGCTGCGGGTGTTCTTGTTCAGCCCGATTTCGCCGATGCCGAGGACGTTTTCCTTTTCGATGAAATCCGGGATGAGCGCCATCACCTCGCGCGCGAAGCCGGGGTCGTCGGCTTCCTTGGGGTTGATGCAGAGCCAGCAGAAATGCTTGATGCCGAAACGGGCGGCGCGCTTCGGTTCGTATTCGGTGAGCTGGCGGAAGTAGTCGTGGAAGCCGTCTGCGGAGGAGCGGTCGAAGCCCGCCCAGAAGGCGGGTTCGCAGAGCGCCTCGCATCCGGCGATGGCGAGTTTCTCGTAGTCATCCGTGGTGCGGCTGACCATGTGGGCGTGGGGTTCGATGTAGCGCATGGGCGTGGGGAAAACCATCGTGCCCGCCATGGCCGAATGCAAGCCATCTCCCCGTTCCGCTTCGCGCGCTGGAAATAGATCCCGTCCACGAACTATTTCCAAAAAAGATGTTACATTCCCTCCGTCCGGGTGGTATTCAAAGATTATGCAACCATCCGGCTCTCGCTGTGTCACCTTGCTCATCGTATTGGTGACGGTCGCCACCGCATCCGCAGAACCCCTTGGCAATCAGCAGGCGACGGGCCGCGGCAGAACGCATCGACTTCATATTGGAAGCTGATTTAAAAGCCGCGGATCTCCGTCCACACAATCGGATCGATGACGGGATTTTCTTGCGCCGCGCCTATCTCGGCATCATCGGGCGGATCCCCACGGAAGAGGAAAGCCTCGCATTTATCAAGGACACTTCACCGGACAAGCGGGCGGACCCTGGTCGATGCCCTCGTGTCATCCCCGGGGTTCGACAGCCATCTGTTCAACTGGACGGCGGATCTGCTCCGCATCCAGACCAACCAGGAGCAGTTCGGACTCGGCTGGCACGTCTGGCTTCGCAAGTCGCTGTCCGAGGACAAACCGTGGGACGACCTCGTCCGCGAAATGCTATCCTCCAACGGCCACGCGGCCAAGCGATCCGGCCGTTGGTTACTACCTGCGTGACCGCAACATGCAGCTCGATAATTTCAGCAACACCATGCAGGTCTTCCTGGGACGCCAGATCGGCTGCGCCCAGTGCCACGACCACCCCTTCGATGACTGGTCCCAGCTCGATTACTACAAGATGGCGGCCTTCGGCGGAGGGCTTCCAATACCGCAGCACGGATGCCCAGGAAACCATTCGCCGGGTTACCACGGAAACGAATCCGGCACCCAAGGAAATGGAACGCGACTCCGCCAGGGCTGGAGACGACAAGAAGGCAAAGCAGGCCGAGCGGGAGGCGCGCAGGAAACTGCAGAAGAGGCAATCCGCGCAGTTCAACAAGACCAGGAAGCAACTGAACCTCGTCTTCAACAATTTCAACAAGAACGCACTGTTTGACGATCCTGCCCGCGCCCTTCGACTACCCGAGGATTACAAATACCCCGACGGGAAGCCAAAGGAAGCTGTCGAGCCGGAGACGCTTTTCGGCGATCAGATAACCGGGGTGGAACGCGGCAAGCGACGCGAAACCTTCGGGGATTGGGTCACCTCTCCGGAAAACCCGTATTTCACGAAAGTCATCGCAAACAGAATATGGGCACGCACCTTCGGGCACGGCCTGCTTGATCCCGTCGATGACTGGAAGGAAAACAGCAAGCCCGCCCACCCGGAGGTTCTGGCGTTCCTCGAAGAAACCATGAAAGAGGTGAACTACGACCTCCGGCAATTTTCCCGTGTCCTGTTCCAGACCCAACTGTTCCAGCGCGAGTGCGACCCCACCGAGCCGGAGCCAGGCGCACCGCACCTTGTCCGCGGCCCGGCGCTGGAGCGGATGACCGCAGAGCAGCTTTACGATTCCATGCTGGTGCTCACAAAGGGCGAGATCGACGACGCACCCTTCCCGGAAAACGCCAACCGCTGGGAGAGCTACATTGTATCGGTGGAAAAACTCATCACGGCGGAATCACGCAGCCTCCTCGTTCTCGGGGAAAATGCCAACCGTGCGGAAACCGAATACCTTGCCCTGCAGGAACAAGCCCGCAGCATGCGCAGCCGGATGGAAGACACGAAAGGCGATGCGGAACGGAAAAAACTTAACGAAAAGATCCGCGCAACCCAGCGGAAGGCCAACGAAATCAGGAAACACACCGACCCTCTGGCGATGATGTCGGGAGGCATGAACATGATGGATATGAACATGGAGATGAAACCATCGATGGCCGAAAAAAATCCGGGCAGGAACAACGATCGGCAATTCCCTCCGCGCCTCCGAGCTACCCTCCCCTTTCAATCCCGGGACGCTTGTCAGGGAGTTCGGCGGTTCGGATCGGACCACTCCATCCTCCGGTGACACCATTCCGACCGTGCCCCAGGCGCTCGCGCTGCTCAACGATCCCGCCACGGATATCGCGGGCGACAGGAAACGTTCCGCATTCGCCCGCAGGCTCGCTTCCTTCAAGACACCGGAGGAGCGGCTGGAGTTCGTTTTCCTGCGCCTCTACTCCCGATCTCCCAGCGACGGGGAAAAAGCCAAGTTCCTCCCGCTCGCCGATGATCCCGTGACTTTGCGAGATCTTGCGCGCGCGATGCTCACCTCGAACCAGTTCATTTTCATCCAATAATCCACCGGAACCACGCCATGAATCCCAACGCCCTTAATGAACTTTCCCGCCGAGGATTCCTCGCGAGCACCGCACGCACCTGTTTCGGCCTGACCATAGCGGGATCGGCGGCGGAGCTTTTCAGCCCCCGCGCCCTAGCCGCGAACCCGGCCATCACCAGGGCTGGGGGCGGGAAAGCGAAACATGTGATCTACCTCTACATGTCCGGCGGCATGACCCACATCGATACCTTCGATCCCAAGCCCGGCGCACCCGCGGAAATTAGGGGCAAGACCGAGGCCATCGGCACGAATGTCGATGGCATCCAGCTCGGGCATTGCCTGCCCATGCTATCCCGTCACATGGATAAGGTTGCCCTGATCCGTTCCCTGAGCTCCACGCAGGGCTCCCATGAACAAGGCAACTATCTGATGCACACGGGTTATGCCCAGCGCGGCACCATTTCCCATCCGTCCTCAGGATCCTGGGTCTCGAAACTGACCGATCCCATGAGCGAGACGCTACCTTCCTTTGTCCTTGTCGGAGGCGGAAACCAGCATCCCGGCAGCGGTTTCTTCGAGCCGCGGTTCGCCCCCCTTCCCGTCGGCGATCCGCAGAAGGGGCTGCGGAATGTCAGGCAGCGCAGGGACACGGACGACGCCTCGTTCCAGCGCCAGCTCAATCTTCGCCAGGAGCTCGATCACAGTTTCGATTCCCGCTTTCACAAGGGCCAGCGTTCGGTGCGGGCCTACAATGAGATCTACGATTCCGCCGTGAAAATGATGCACAGCAAGGATCTCGAAGCGTTCGACCTTTCCCGCGAGCCCGCGGACATGCGTGCCGCCTATGGCAGGGATCGGTTCGGCCAGGGGGTCCTGCTCGCCCGCCGACTCGTGGAGCGCGGCGTCCGCTTTATCGAGGTGGAATACGGCGGATTCGATTGGCATAACGACAACTTCGGGCAGATGGAGGAAAAGCTCCCGGTGCTCGACCAGGCCCTCGCCGCCTTGATGGAGGATCTCACCTCGAAAGGGCTCCTCGATTCCACGCTGATCGTCGTCGCGACCGAATTCGGCCGTTCGCCCAAGATTGTTGAGAACAATCTCGGGCGGGACCACTTTCCCAAGGCCTTTTCGTGCCTCATGGCGGGCGGAGGGATCAGGGGCGGCCAGGCTTACGGCAAAACGGACGAGACCGCCTCCAACGTCATCGAGGACAAGGTCGGCGCCGCCGATTTCAACGCATCCATCGCCTTCGCGCTCGGCATCCCCTATGACCTCACGCTGATGTCAGCGTCCAAACGGCCTTTCAAGATGGGCGGCAAGGAAGGCCAGCCGATCACCTCCTTGTTTTCCTGAACTCAGAACCGGCCTCAGGAAACCGGAGCACCGGTGGCACCCTGGAAGGGGGCGGTTTCGGAAATGTCGGTGGTCATGTCGGAGAAAACCTCAAGCACGGCCTTGGCACGATCCGGACGATTTTCGGAGAGGACGGAAAGCGCCTTGCGAAAGTATTCGAGACGGATGTCCGCGTCCCCTTCGTGCCTTTCCAGGCGATCCAAAAAGGCGGCGAGATCAATCAGCCGGGCGCGCGCATCGACAAACTGGAGATCTAGTAGTTCTTTTTTGCTCAACATGGGTTTGGGAGTGTTTTTTCCACGGGTGGTTCCTACACCCATCAGAAGGACATTAGTCCGTTTTCAAGCGGGGGCGAATCTCTTCTCCCGTCGGGGCATTAATTCTTTGGCTGTTGCGCCAAAAAGGAAAACCTCGCGGCGGATGCGGGGATCCGCCGCGAGGAAAGTCGTTCGGGCCGCCGTCGCCCCAAATTCCGGATTTTTCCGGAACGTTGAGCGGTGGCCGCCCTGAAATTGCTGTGAACATTCTTCAATACTGAGGATAGACGGGGTTCTCTTTCACTGCGGTTGAAAAATTTTCTCTACGCCGGATCGGACTGGTTTTCGATGACCTGGGTCTCGGAGGCGGTGGGGCGGGTTCCGGAATTGCCTAGGCTCGGCACCACTTTCCGGACAAGCTTCGAGAAGCCGCTTTCCGCGGAATCCATTTCAGACTCGGCCTGACGCATCGCCTTTTCCCATGCTCCGGCGAAGCCCGGAGCCTGCTCGCGCATGGTGCTGATCGCCATCTCCTGCATGCGGAACTGGCGGAGCTCGTTCTTGTCCGGCTTGTTCTGGAGAGCGGCGAGATTCACCCGGAGATTTTCGTTCTGGGTTTTCAAAGTATCCACTTCCTTGGTGAGCGCGTCACTGCCCGTAGCGGTGATTTTCATTTGGGTATTGAGGTGGGACTGGAGGTCGCGCTTCTCATCCTCGATCCGCCTGATTTCCCGCTTGAGCTGCATTTTTGACGCGATCGAGTTTTTCAGGACAAATGCGACGATCAAAAGACCGAGCAGCAGCCCCCAGACGAACGGATGTTTAATGATTTCTTGAAATTCCATAATTAGTTTTCTTCGGGTTCCACTTTCTCCTCCGGGGCTACATCGGTCAATTCAGCGGAGTCCTCAACAGGTTTTTCACCCAAAAGCTCCACCACGTCCTCGCTGATGTCCGGGGCTTCACCGCTGTATAGAACGAACGGGATCCCGGTGTTACTGTTCCCGGAGATGTCGAACACACCGTCGAGGTTTCTTTCCTTCGCGATCTGGGAGGCTGCGGAGGTGATCCGCTCGAGGGAGGCGCGCATGCCCTCCACCATTTCCTTATTGATCCGTTTGTTCTCCGCCTCGCTGAATTCCTGGAAATCCTGACGGAGTGTTTCCGCCTCCTGGCGTTTGATTTCAAAGTCGCGGATCAGTTTCTTTCCCTCCTCGGTGTCAATGCGATCCTTGTTTTCCTTGAGAAGGGTTTCGAGGTTCCTGAGTTCTCCGAGGATGGTTCTGAAACCATCCGCCCTGGGGTTCGATTCGATGGCCTCCCGCTGCTCCCGGATCGCTTTTTGCGTGGAAGCGGTCGAGGGAAGCTCGCGGTAGATATCCGTGACACGAACCACCGCGAAGTTGGGCGCGGCGAACAAAGTGGCCGATATGGCCAACCATGATAAGGTAATGAGAAATTTCATACTTTCCGAAGGACTTTAGCCAGAACGCCGCGCATGTCGATGCCAGACTAGACGTCCTGAACCGGCAATGCGGAGACTTCCTCGCGCAGCTTCTCCGCAAGCGGCGTGGAGAGATAGCGTTCGCTGGAGGAGCAGCCGATGGTGACGATACGTTTACCTTTGTACTCGGGGCGTTTCGCGACCTGCATGGCCGCCCACACGTTCGCTCCGGTGGAAATGCCCGCCGGGAGCCCTTCCTGTTGGGCGAGCGCTTGCGCGGTTGCGAAAGCGTCCTCGTTGGAGACGAGGATGGTCTCGTCGATGATATCGACATTGAGATTTCCCGGAATGAATCCGGCTCCGATTCCCTGGATCATGTGCGGGCCGGGAGCGCCTCCGGAGATGACCGGGCTGTTCTCGGGTTCCACGGCGAAGGTCTTCATCCCGCAGCGGGCTTTGATCACCTCGGACACACCGGTGATCGTCCCGCCGGTGCCGACTCCGGATACGAAAGCATCGATCTGGCCATCGGTATCCCGCCAGATTTCCTCGGCGGTGGTTTCGCGGTGTGCCTGCGGGTTGGCCGGGTTGTCGAACTGGCCCTGGCCGAATGCCTCGGGCGATTCCTCAAGAAGCTTTTTCGCCATGGCGATCGCTCCGCCCATGCCTTTGGCACGTGGGGTGAGGACGATCTCGGCACCGAGGAGGCGGAGCAGGATGCGACGCTCCACCGACATGCTCTCCGGCATGGTCAGGATGCAGCGGTAGCCTTTCGCGCGGGCGACGAACGCGAGAGCGATGCCGGTGTTTCCGGAGGTGGGCTCAATGATGACACCGCCGGGTTTAAGCAATCCGTCCCGTTCCCCGGCCTCGATCATCGAGCGCCCGATACGGTCTTTTACGCTGAAAAGAGGATTGAAAAACTCCGCTTTCACGCAGATTTCAGCCTCCAGGCCTTTGGTGATGTGATTCAAACGGACGAGAGGAGTGTTGCCGATGGTGGAGACCATGCTGTCTGCGATATTCATGATGATATATGGATTGGTTGCTGGGAGGGTTTTTAGGGAAACGGGAAGAAGCCCGCCAGCGCAAACAAAGCGGAAGTCCGGAAAATGTCACGGGAAAGGTTTCCGCCATGTCTTCCTGGGTTCACGGCTTTCTTTTTCCCTCGATCAGCTCCTCCACCAGCGGATTGGGGAAGCGCCTGCCCGGATAGACGGCGTAGAATTTCTCCCTAATATCCTGGAAACGGTATCTCTCCACGAGCTGTTTTCTCGACAACTCCCCCGCCACCACGACGGGCGGCACAAGTGCCAGGCCGGCACCTTCCCTGGCAAGGAGGCGCATCATCGCCATGTCATCCAGTTCCGCGGCGATCACCGGACGGATCCCGTGGCTGTCCATGACCAGATCGAACGCGACCCGCAAATGACTATCCAGCGTGGGCAGTAGAAGCGGCTCCTTCTCCAGATCCTCGGGGAAGCGGAATTTCCTGCGCGACCTCGGCTTCATCCCAACGAGCGAAACCCCCTGCTCTTCCAACAAATGGCTATGCCACTCCGTCTTCGCATCACGGGTGACGGGGAGGTTGGACAGAACCACATCAAGAGTGTGCGCCTTCAGCCTGGAGAGGAGATCCACGAGGTTGCCCGAGCGAAGAATCAACTCAACATCACTCCGCCCGATGAACGGCTGCAGGCAGGACAGTTGGAAATTCCGCGAAAGCGTGGCCACCGATCCGACACGCAGCACCTTCCTGCGATCGGTCGGCCTGTTTCCCATCACACCGACCAGCTCCTCTCCCGCCCGGAAAATCGAATCCGCGTAATCGAGAGCGATTCTTCCGGATTCCGTGAGAACCAGGGATTTACTCACACGATCGAACAGCGGCTGTCCCAGGCTTTCCTCAAGCTGCCGTAGCTGCACGCTCAGGGAGGACTGGGATACACCCAGCTTCTCAGCCGCTCCGGTAAGGGTCCCCTCGGTGGCGATCGCGCGGAAATATCTCAAGTGGTGGTAATTCAGGAAGGACATCGTTCGTTCGTATTTTCAGAACGATATCTCTCGAAACATATATTGGAAAGAATTATCGGTCTCGGCCCATAGTTTCACCGCTCGCAACGAGCACACCAAACATTAACAAACGAAACACACACCACATCAGATTATGGAAATGCTCACCACCATCCTGAACCCCGGGGTTCTCTTCTTCATCCTCGGCTTCCTGGCCATCATGGTAAACTCGAACCTGTCGATCCCGGACTCGGTTGTAAAGTTCGTCAGTCTCTACCTGATGCTCTCCATCGGCTTCAAGGGCGGGGTCAGCCTCCACGGCACCAGCATACTCGGTGACGGCCTGCTGATCATCGGAATCATCATAGCGATGAGCGCGTTCGTTCCCGCCTACTCCTATTTGCTCCTCAGGAAGAAACTCGGGGTGGCGGACGCGGCGGCGATCGGCGCCACCTACGGTTCCAATAGTACTTTGACCTACATCACGGCCGCGGGTTTCCTCACCTCCATCGGAGCGGCTTATGACGGCTACATGACGGTCGCCCTCGTGGTCATGGAAACGCCCGCCATCATCATCGCCATCGTCATGGCGCAGCTCGCGCTGAAAGGAGGCGGACGTAAGAAAACCTCCACGGTAGTCAAGGAAGCGATCACCGACGGCACGCTCCTCGTCCTCGTCGGCTCCATGGCCATCGGCTACATTCTGACCGCGCTGGGCAACGAAAAATCCCCGCTGGCCACCTTCATCGGCGGGGACATGTTCACCGGGATGCTCGTTTTCTTCCTGCTCTACATGGGCACGCTGGTCGGGAAAAAGGTGAAGGAGATCGAATCCTTTCCGCCAATCCTCCTCGTCTTCGCGGTGGTCGCCCCCATCGTGAACGGCACCATAGCGGTTCTGATCAGCATGCTCTGCGGCTTCGACCACGGGGACGCCCTGCTGCTCACCATCCTCTGCTCGTCCTCCTCCTACATCGTCGCCCCGGCGATTTTGAAAGACGCCCTCCCGGAAGCAAACCCGGCAAAATACCTCACCATGAGCATGGGCATCACCTTCCCGCTCAACATCGTCCTGGGCATTCCGGTTTACTGGTGGGCGATCACGAACTTCGTCTAACAGTGCAAACCCGGCGGTGACACCGGTCGGGATCAGCTTGCCAAGCCGGATTGGGACGGGCAGCTTCTCACCGGTTGGCTGGCAAAACACCATCAGGCCTCTTTTGCGTGTAATCACCAGCCACCCTATCAAACCAACCGCCCTGTGGCGGCTACGGTTTTGAATATGAAATTCCTTTACACATGACTGACAACACGCTCGCCAAAATCGAATCCATGGGACTCACCCTTCCGGAAGTCCCCACCCCCGTCGCCGCTTACGTGAACTGCGTTCGCAGCGGAAACCTCCTTTTCCTCTCCGGTGGGCTTCCCATCGACGGGGATGTGAAAATTCTCGGAAAAGTCCCTTCCGTTTGCTCCGTCGAGGATGCGGTGAAAGGTGCGCGCATCATCATTCTCAATCGGCTCGCGGTGATCAGGGAGGCCGTCGGCTCGCTGGACAACGTGAAGCAAATCGTCTCGCTTAACGGATTCGTGAATTCAGATCCGGATTTTTACGACCACCCGGTGGTCGTGAACGGAGCTTCGGAACTGCTCGTGGAAATCTTCGGGGAGCGCGGCAAACACTCGCGCACCGCGCTGGGGGCGGCAGCCCTTCCGCTGAACGTTTCAGTGGAGATCAATCTCGTCGTCGAGGTGGCGTAAAAATTTCCCTTTACGGATGACGGGAATCGCGGCAACTTGTTCTCAAGAACACTGTTCAACATCCCATGGCACACAACCTTACCACCCGTCAAATCGAGATTCTGGACTACCTCCGCATGGCTCACCGCAAGACGGGTATCATGCCCTCGACTCGCGAAATCCAGCACTACTTCGGCTTCGCCAGCCAGACGGCGGCGATGAGCCACCTGCGTGCCCTGGAGAAAAAAGGAGTAATCCAGCGTCTGCCCGGCAAAGCCCGCGCAGTCATTTTTCCGGAGGATCTTGATCGCGCCGAAATCTGCGACATCCCCATCTACGGGCGCATCGCCGCCGGTTTCGCGGAAGATGCGGAGCAGGAGCAGGAGGGCTGTATCTCGATCGATGTCGCCTCGCTCGGGGTCGCCAGGAAAAAGGAGACCTTCGCACTCGTGAGTCCGCGGTGAATCCATGATCGACGCGCACATCTGTGACGGGGATACCGTCGTTCTCGAAAAACGCGAGCCACGCAACAATGACATCGTCGCAGCCCTTATCGACGGGGAGACGACCCTGAAGCGCTACATTTCCAACAAAGGCGCCCCCTACCTGCAGGCGGAGAACCAGAATTTCCCGGATCTCATTCCCGCTGGAGAGCTGATCATCCAGGGAGTGCTGGTCGCACTACTGCGGAAGGCGGCGTGAAGGAACACGGACTTTGGCCGATCCCCTTTCCTACATCTGCGGACTAAAGTCCGCGTTCCGAATCCTTAGTAGGTCTTCATCCACTCGACAATGTCGGCCACGTCCTGTGCGCTGAGACCGAGCTGGTCGGCGCTGAGCATGAGTGAGCGATCCATCGGCTTTGCGGCTTTTGATCATCCCTTTCGGCACGTCCTGGGTGACACCGCCGGTGGAGCGGATTTTGACGGTGTCCCCTTCGGCGAGGATGAGTCCGTCGATCCAGTCGCCGTTCTTCAGTTGGATGGCATGGCCGTCGAAGCCGTGGGAAATATCGAACGACGGATCGACGATGGAGCGGGCCACGATCTCCGCCGGTTGGCGCTGACCGAAGCCTTTGAGTGCCGGGCCGTATTCGGCTCCCTGTCCATCAATCTGGTGGCACATCACGCAGCGGCCTGCGAGTTGCTTGCCTTTGGCGGCATCGCCTTTCAGCGCGAGAACGTCTTTCACGGAGAACTTCAATTCCTTCGGTTTCTCGGGAACCGTGATCGCTTGTAGTTTCACCTCCTTCTCGAGATGATACCTTTTTCCTGAAGGACCGGTTTGAGCCCCATCGAAGACCATTCGCCCTCGCTGCGGTTGCGCAGCCACCAGATCCGCCTGCTCGCGGACCGGCGAACCTTCGGCGGCGAGGGCAATCAGGGCATCGGCTGATTCCTTCGCGTTGATGAACGCAATGGAATCGACGGCGAGCTTGCGGGCGGCTTCCGCCACACCGGTATCCATCGCACGCTCCGCCAGAGGCGGCGATGGCGGCTTCCGGCATCAGGCGCCATGTCAGGCGGGCGAAGGTATCGGACCAGTCTTTCGGCTCGCCCGGTTTCATCTCTTCCCTAAGCGCTCTCCAGAGTTGTTCCGTATTGTGTCCGGCTCCGAGACCGAGCGATTCGAGGTATGAGCGATCCTCGCCGTCGTAGCCTTTCGCGACGGTGACGAGAACATCCTTCGCCTCGTCCCAACCGCGGTATCTCATTTCCATCGCCGCTTCGGCACGGATCAGCGGGGACTCGTCGAATGCGAGTTTCTTCGCGTAGGGAAGAGCGTCGGTTTCGGCACGGCGCATGGCACGGAATGCGGTGAGGCGGACTTTTTCGTCCTTGTTCGCGATGAGTTCGTCAAGCTTGGCCATTCCCTTTTCACCAAGATAAGGCAGAAGCCAGATGGCGCGCGCGGAGACGTATGGATTCTCATCCTTCAGAACTTTCACAACCGCTTCAAAGCTGGCGGCGCCGTCTTTTTTCAGTTTATCGAAGCCACTCCAACGGACATTGTTCGCGGGGGATTTGAGCGCGGTGACCGCGCCTTCCGTGGTGGACAGATCGATTTCCGGAACCTCCGGCTTGAAAGCCTTTCGGGGCAATCCGGTAGATGATTCCGGAAGCAGCCTCGTCCTGGGTGTCGTGACCGCCCACCCGGGAGTCGGTCCAGTCGGCGATGTAGATCGCACCGTCGCACCCCGACCATGACATCGGACGGGCGGAACTGGTAGATGTCCTCTTCGGCCTTGGTCGGATCGAACGTCTTCTTGGTGCCGCCAACGAAATCGGAGCCGTCGAAGACCTTTCCCGGGTTGGTGGTGACGAAGTCCGTGACGCTCAAGCTTGAAGCCAGCGCCATGAACTTCCGGCTGATAGGAGAAAATCACATTCCGCCCGGGTTCGCAGGAGAGCAGGGTTCCGATGAAATCCTCACCCATCGCACCGTTCTCATAGAAGGCGATTCCGGTCGGCGAACCACCGCCATACACATCCCCGGAAGGCATGGTGCCGGGATCCTCCTGCCGCCACTCGGCAGTCGGAACGTCCTGGCCGGGACGGCGGTCCGCCTGCCATGTGCGTTTCCCGTCGCGGGAAAAGAACCCGGCGTTCGCCGTGCTCGATCATGTGGGTCACCCGGCAGGCCGGCGGATCGTCGTTGTCATTTTGGAACACAAATCCGAAGGAGTCCGTGATCTGCTCGTAGGAGTTCCGAAAGCCGCTGCCGATCACCTCGGTGCCGGTGCCGTCGGGGTTGATGCGGAAGGCCGCGCCGGAGTTGTAGGAAAAGCCGTCAGCGGATTTCTCACCGGCGATCGCTTTCACGTCAGCCACGTTTTTCGAGTAGCGCTCATCGACATAAGCGCCGCCGAATTTGAAGGTCTTTCCCGCCTCGTCGGTGAACATCCCGCCGGTGTTTCCCTGGTTAAAGACCCATTTTCCGTCCGGACTTCCGGTGACGGAATGGAGCGAATGGTCGTGGTTCCTCCCGTTGAATCCGGTGAGGAAAATCTCTTTGGTATCGCCGTCCTCTTCGGAAAATTTCCCGTCACGGTTTTTATCGGTGAGTTTCAGGAGATTCGGCGGCTGTGAAACCATCACCACGTTGTCGAACACGGCGATCCCGAGTGGCGAGATCAGTTCCTCGTCTTGCCAGAAGACCGAACTCTTGTCCGCTTTCCCGTCCCCGTCGGTGTCCTCGAGGATGACAATCCTGGTCGCCATCCGGGCGACGGCCATCTTTCTTCCGGTAGTTCACGCCCTCCGTGACCCAGATCCGACCGAGATGGTCGGTATCCATGTTCGTCGGATTGAGGAGCATCGGAGAAGTCGCCCACGGCATGATTTCGAAGCCTTCCGGCAGGACGAAGGAATTGAGCGGCATGTGCGGCGGCTCCTCGGAGGGAGTCCATCCGAACGCAGCGGATGACAGGATGAGGGACAGGGTTCCTAGGTTTTTCATAATGTGGATATAAGGGAGACGCTCGGATTCAGGCTAGCCGCCGAACCTTTCATGTCAATCGCCCAGGGAATCCCTGAAAACATCTTTCCCCTCGAAATCAGAACCGCCCCGCCCCACAGTCAACGCATGAGCAGTTTTGAGAAAAAAATCGAGGACGCCCTCGCCAATCCGAGCAACCAGGGCGAGATGGCGGACGCGGATTCCGTTGGCACCGTCGGGTCACCCGATTGCGGAGATATGATGCGGATGTGGCTGAAATTTTCCGAGAAAGACGGGAAAAAGGTCATCGACCGCGCCTCTTTCCAAGCCTTCGGCTGCCAGACGGCGATCGCGGTCGCCTCCATCGCCACCCAACTTCTGCAAGGGAAAACAGCGGAGGAAGCCCGCAAGCTCAGCGCCCAGGAACTTGCCGGCGATCTGGGAACGCTTGCCGCCGATGAAAATCCACTGCGGACAGCTAGTGGAGGGCGCTCTTCGTAACGCCCTGGATCCGGGTGGAGACTCCGGCTCCCCGAATCCCCCGCAGGAAACCCTCCTTGGCAACATCAACAGCGGCAAGCCATCACAAATCCGAATCGTCCCGATCGAGTCCTGATCTCGTTTCAAATATTTTCAGGAAATCCAAAGATTCCGACAGACCACCGGCAAACCCGCCGTTTCCGAATCCTTAACCCAATTTTCCAGTGCTAGAACTCAAGGACGTCTGCTTCACGATCAGGAAGGACGGCGAGGATGTGAACCTCGTCGATCACGCTTCGATCAAAGTCCCGAAAGGACATTTCATGGCAATCGTCGGCCCGTCCGGGTGCGGGAAGACCACTCTTCTCAAAACCATCGCCGGCCTGAACCCGGAATCCGACGGGGCGCTCTTCTGGGAAGGGCGCAACCTTTCCGAGGACGCCGATTTCGAGCCATCGGAAATCGGCTACGTTCCCCAGTTTTCCATCGCATACGATCCGCTCACCGTGGATGAATCCGTTGAGGCGGCCACGCGACTCCGCGTGAAAAGCAACTCGGTCGCGGAGCTGGACCACCGGATCGACCGGGTGCTTGAGGAGACCGGCCTCGGCCCGATCAGCGACCGCCCGGTCAAAGTCCTTTCCGGAGGCCAGAAGCGCCGCCTCGGCCTGGCCATGGAGCTGGTCTCCGATCCGAAACTTCTGCTCTGCGACGAGGTCACCTCCGGCCTCGATCCGCGCTCCGAGCGGGAAATCGTCCGCCTGCTCCACGATCTTTCGCGCAAGGACGGCCGCATCGTCCTCTCCGTTACCCACTCGCTCGCCCACCTCGAGCTGTACGATTCCATCCTCGTCCTTCACGAGGGCCGGGTCGCGTTCCACGGGCCGCCCGGAACGCCTGACCCACTACTTTTCCGTGAAAGACACCGAGGAGGTTTATCCGCGTCTCGCCAGCCAGGCGTCCGAACGCTGGCAGGCATCCTGGAGCGAAGCACTGCGATTCCTACTACGGAATGCTTGGGAAGAAACCGCGACCGCCTCATCGCCAACGGTGACCTCCACCTTGAGGAGCCAAAACCCGACGATGGCGAGAAACGATCACCGGAAACCACCTGCCCGGATTCTTCTCACAGTTCGCCACCCTGCTTTCCCGCCGCTGGCGGATCTTCTTCCGCGACCAGGGACAGGTGTTCCTCCAGCTTGCCATCCTGATCTGCTTTCCCGCTGCTCGTCACACTTTTCAGCAACAAGGCCTCGGGAAACATCCGCACGCTACTCCGATGTCCAGGCAGGACAGTATCGCCAGCCGAGATCCAGGAGCAGCAATCCGTCCGCGCGGATCAGGCAAAGGTCGGCTCCGCGATTTCCGGGATCATCATGTTCCAGGTCGTGCTCCTCGCGCTGATGGGATCGAACAATTCCGCACGGGAAATCGCCGGCGAGAGGCCGATTTACGAGAAGGAGAAATTCGGGGGATTGCGACCCATGGCCTACCTGTTTTCAAAAGTCGCCTTCCTGTCCTGCCTCGTGATCGCACAATCCCTTTGGATGGCCTTTTTCGTGAACATCTTCGGAGCATTCCGTGGGGAATTCCTGCGAACACGCCATCTTCCTGCTGCTGATCAATGCTTCGATGACATCCGTCTGCCTCGCCATTTCCGCCCTGATGCGCACGGCGGAACAGGCGTCACTGCTTTCCATCTACCTCGTCGGCTTCCAGCTCCCACTTTCGGGTGCGGTTCCTCGCATTGCCGGAGCACATCGAGGCGTTCACCCGCCCGTTTATTTCCGCTTACTGGGCGTGGTCGGGATCGGTCGAGGCACTCCAGAACAACGTCCACGGTGCGGTAAAATCCGTCATCGACACCTCCCTCTCCAACCAGAACGCCTGCCTGTTCACGCTGGCCATCCACATCTTCGTCGCCCTCGGTCTGGCATGGATCGGAGCGAGAAGACCCCAGTGGGAATAGCCTTTCAAAGTCCTTCGCCCGCCCTATTCTCTTCCTTGAAGTTTAGAGTTTAAAATTTAAAGTTTCCCTCTCATGGCAAGACGCGCCAGCTCCAGCACAAACCCAACCCTCATCATCGTTATCGCCGTGGCGGTCGCCGTGGCGATCTTCGCCGGGAAGCTCCTGCTTACGAAAAAATCCGCCTCGTTTTCCGATGTGAATCCGCTGGTCGTCCAGGATCTCCTCGAAAACGGAAACAGCCTCCGCAACAACGAATACGTCATCGAGGGAAAGATCGACGAGCGCTTCTTCCGTGCGAGCAACTCCGCATCGGTCGTCAGCGTGCGCGTCAAATCGGACTCGGGCGACGAGGTCATCCCGTTGAAAATCCCGTCCGATTTCAACAACGTGAACATCGAGCGGGAGCAGCGCTACGCTTTCAAAGTCCGTTTCGAGCAGGGCGGCATCCCGGTCGTCACCGCAGTCAACCGGCTCTAATTCCAAAATCCGTTTTGCCATGAAACCCACTCTCCTTCTCCTCGCCCTCTCCTGCATCGCGCACGCCCAGGTTTATAGCCCGCCCGAAGGCGGGGGCGCGGCTCCGGCTCAACCAGTCCCGACCGATAACAGCCCTCCGCCCAAGCAACAGAACTCCGGTTCCCCTCTCGGCCAGGAGATCCCAATGCTTGATCCGTCCGCGGAAACCATCACCGTTGGTGGCGTCGCCATTCCCCTCGGCGACAACCGCCTGCTCAAGGCCCGCTTTGAAAAATACCTCAACCAGCCTCCGGAAACCGACGAGGAGGCCGCCGAATACCGCAAGACCATCGATGAGATTCTTGCCACCATCTCACCTTTCAAAACCGGCGGCCCCGATCTGAAGGAAGCCTTTAAACTTCTCCCCCGCGCCTCCACCTATCCCGGCGATGCCAATCTCTGCATGTCCCTCGCCGAGTCCATCTACATGGCCTTGCTCGCGAAAAAGGACGTCCGAGAGCTCACCAATCTCAACCAGTCCATCGAGCAGGAAAAGCAGGCCATCATCCGGCAGGCGGACTGGGCGGCGCGTACCGATCGCGACGGCACACTCGGCAACACCCGCGCCGTCGGCGATGGGACTGGCGGTGGCACCCAAAACGACGCAAACAACAACGGGACGAATAACAACAACCGCCGTGGTGGGGCCGGTGCCACCACCAACAACAACGAGTCTGCCATAAGTCCCGGTTCCGGAACCAATTCCCTGAAATATAGCGAGACCCTCCGCCGCATTAGCGAGATCGAGGTTCTCAAAAAACAGAACATCGTCCGCACCGAGGCGCAGACCATCCGCACCAAGGCGCAATACCAGGTCACCATGGTCCAGTGGTTCGTCCAGCGCCGCTACGAGCACGTCCTCATGGCCGCCCGTTTCTACAACCAGATCTGGAAGGACGGCGACGCCACCCTGCGCGTGAAAAAAGACTCGGATGTGTCCAAGCTGTTTTCCGAGTCCCTGGGCATATCCCCCACCGTCGCCTCGCTCGACTCCCTATCGAACGAAGCGATCCGCGAGGTTGAGAAATATGTCGAGGCGTTTGATCTCCTCCTCTCGCGGGACGAGCTCCACTCCGCATCCCAGCGCCTCATGGAAGCCTACGCCCTCGGGGAATACCTGGCTCCCGTCGCCACCCTGCCTCTCGACAAGAAACGCCGTGTCGCGGAGTATGTCCGCGACCTTCACGAACTCTACGGCACCCTCCAGGCACGCGATTACGTCCGTGGAAAAACCCTCGCGGACAGGCTCAAGCAAAACGCCAGGGACTTCCCCTCCTCCAAGGTCGATTCTGCAATCGCCGCCTACACCCTCGCCTCCGATCTCGCGATCGAGGAAGCAAAAGCCCACCTCATCGCCCGCGATTCAGACAAGGCCGCCGAGAAGATCAAAGCCGCCACCGAGATCTGGCCCACCAACCCCAAGCTCGAGGAATTCCGCACCCTCGTGAACAACTCCGGCGGGGTCGTCACCGCCCGCAACGATTTCGACCGTCTTCTTTCCGAAGGAAACTACCGTGAGATCGCCAAGCGCCAGTATGAACTCGCACCAGCCATTCAAGGCGATGCCACCCGGGAGGACGCCTTCAAGCAGATCATGGAAAACCTCATGAAAATCGAGGCCGCCATCGGCAAGGCCGGAGAATTTTCCCGGATCGGGCAGAACTATGGCGCATGGGAGCAACTCGCCGAAATCCGCGAGGAGTTTCCCGACGATCCGAAGCTGGGCCGTGAGATGGAACTCCTCGCCCCGAAAGTCGCGGACTTCACCCTCGCCCTCGACAAAGCCCGCCAGTTCGAGAACCGCACGCCGAAGCAAACAGGATCCGCCCTCACCTGGTATCTGAAAGCCAGGCAAATCCACCCACCGTCCGAGCAGGCGGAAAACGGGATCGAACGCCTCCTCGACGAGATCCTGCCGGAGCAGTGATCGGAAGAGCGCCGCAGGCTCTGGACTGCTGGGATTCTTCATTCCCAGCTCTCACGGTTTGGCGATTTTTATAACAAACCCCCGAGACTTGCCGGAGGGTAACCCCGCCTGTGAGCTGCGGATAAGAACCGCAGCAGTCCCAAAGCCTCCGGCGGTCTTGTAGTTTCGCGTTTTCCCGCTAAGCTCTCCGGCGTGGCAGCCGACCCCAGCACATCAGAATTCTCCATCTCCCTTCGCGGCCAGCTCCTGCTTGCCTCGCCCGGTCTTGCGGATGGCACGTTCGACCGTTCCGTAATCATTATAGCAGAACACTCCGCCAAGGAAGGTGCCCTCGGAATCATCATCAACCACAGTTCGGACACCCGCGTGGGCGATCTCCTGAAAGATCCCGAATACGCACCGCTTCGCCGTCCTCCCCATCCACAAGGGAGGCCCGCTCTCCACTAGTGAACTCACGTTTTCTGCCTTCTCTTGGAACAACGAGTGCGGCCTTGATTACCAGATCACGAATCTCAGCGGAAAACGCCGCCACCCTGCTGGAAGACGGAAGAGCACATCGTCCACGCAACAGTCGGCCACTCCGCCTGGGCACCCGGCCAGCTTGAGGACGAACTCAAACGAAACACCTGGATCACCGCCAAGCCCGGAAAAAACCTTCTCACCTCCCCCCACGACCTTTCCCTCTGGCAGGATTTACTGAAAGAGTATTTCCCCCTATCACCACCTACTCGCCCAAGCTCCGAAAAATCCTTTCCTAAACTAAGATCGGAGTCTTCCACTGATCACTGCTAGACTGTTCAATGTTCAGTCCACTCTCTCCAAAAATGCCAGCCCTCACCTTCCATCCCATCAGCGAAATCATCGCCGATATCGCCGCAGGAAAACTCGTCATCGTAGCCGATGATCCGAACCGCGAGAACGAAGCCGATCTCGTCGGTGCAGCCTCACTCTGCACCCCGGAAATGGTCAACTTCATGGCCGTCCACGCACGCGGCCTCATCTGCGCGCCCATCTCCATCGAGCGCGCTGAGGAACTGGATCTCCCGCAAATGACCCGCCGCAATCTTGAAGGGATGAAAACCGCCTTCACCATCTCCGTGGACGCAGCCAAAGGAATCACCACCGGCATCTCCGCCGCCGACCGCGCACTCACCATCCGCCTCCTCGCTGATCCGGAATCCAACGCGGACTCCTTCGTAAAACCAGGCCACATCTTCCCGCTCCAGGCCATGTCCGGAGGCGTCCTCCGCCGCGCCGGCCACACCGAGGCGGCCATCGACCTCGCAAAACTCGCCGATCTTCCCCCAGCCGGAGTCATCTGCGAGATCATGAACGAGGACGGCTCCATGGCACGCGTCGGCGAGCTCGGCGACTATCAGGAAAAGCACTCCCTAAAAGCCTGCACCATCGCACAGCTCATCGAATACCGCCGCCGCTCGGAGAAATTCGTAAAACACGAGCACACCGTCCTCATGCCCACGGACTTCGGCGATTTCGACTGCCACCTCTACACCGTTTCCCTAGATGGCAGCCATCACCTCGCGCTCACACGCGGGGAGATCGATCCTGAAAAACCCGTCCTCGTCCGAGTCCATTCCGAGTGCCTCACCGGAGACGTCTTCCAATCCCAGCGCTGCGATTGCGGCCCACAGCTCGATGCAGCCATGAAACGCATTTCCGAAGACGGCGGCGTCCTCCTCTACCTCCGCCAGGAAGGCCGCGGCATCGGCCTCCCCGCGAAAATCCACGCTTACAAGCTCCAGGAGGAAGGTCTCGACACCATCGAAGCCAACGAAAAGCTCGGCTTCGCCTCCGACCTCCGCGACTACGGCATGGGTGCCCAGATCCTCTACGACCTCGGCGTCCGGCGCATCAAACTCCTCACCAACAACCCGAAAAAGGTCGTCGGACTGGAAGGCTACGGCCTCGAAATCACCGAGCAACTCCCCCTCTCCCTCCCCGCCAACGTCCACAACCAGAAATATCTGGATACAAAGCGTCTGAGGATGGGACACACGCTGTGAAACGTCTAGTTTTCCCACTTCTACAATGGGAGCGAAGCGGACATAGAGGGACACTCTCATCCAAACTCAACCTCAAATCACTCGGCACTAGCACTTCTTCGAAAACCCCTTGCCAACCGGCGTTCCCACCACCTTACGCCATCCGCACACAATTATGGCCAGCGTCAACATTATCAACCTCCGCAAGGGACATGCAGTCCGTCACAACAACGAGGTCTGCCTCGTCATCGAGCACGAACTCAAGACTCCTCCCCGCATGGCTTCCTACGTGCAGATGTCCATTCGTAGCGTTGCTACCAAAAAGGTTTCCAACCTCCGCATGACCTCCAACGACTCCCTCGAAGGAGTGCATCTGGAAAAAATCGGCCACGAGTATTCCTACAAGGACACCGAAGGCTACCACTTCCTCCACCCGGAGACCTACGAGGACATGGTCGTTTATGAAGACCTCATCGAAGGAGTGAAAGACTACCTCATCGAAGGACAGCTCTACACCCTCCTGATCGCGGACGGCCTTGTGGTCAGCATCGAGCTTCCGCTCACCATGGTCATGACCGTCGCGGAATCTTCCGGAGGGCGTGAAAGGCGACTCCGCCAACAACGTTTACAAACCGGCCACCATGGAAACCGGTCTCAACGTCAACGTCCCGCTCTTCATCAATCAAGGCGAGCGTATCTCCGTGAAAACCGAAGACGGCACCTATCAGGGTCGCTCAAACGACTAGACGCGAGGAGGGGCTGCAATCCTCCCGCCCTTCAACCTCAAGTCTTCCCAACGATAAAGCCCGCCTCCCTCACAGGAACGCGGGTCTTTCCATCTCACGAAGACATCCTATTTCCCCACCAACTCCGCCACACCCAGCTCCCGCGCAAGCTCATTGAACTCCGCGATCTCCGCCGGGGTGAAGTGAAGACCGCCTGCTTCGTCGGATGCTTTCCGGGCTTTCGCCTCGATCTGGCCGGGCAGCATGGCGTTGTCGTTACCATGGCCGAGGATATCGTCGAGCACAGCTTTGAGGTTCTCCATCTGGCTACGGCCTTTTGCGAAATTCCTACCGGAAAGTGCCTCGGGATGAATGACGTGGAAGTAGAATGCGGTGGTGGTTTTCTCCTCCTTGTCCTGGAGTCGCGCGACCGCGGATGGTCGGGATGGAGCCGCCGATGAGTCCGCCGAAAATTTCGTTTAGGAGCGACATTCCATAGCCCTTGTGTCCGCCGAATGGAAGGAGGGCGGAGACCTCGTTCGGGTCGGTGGTGGGCTGGCCGTTCTTATCGACGGCCGCACCGGGAGGGAGTTGTTTGCCTTCGCGCTTGAGCGCCTGCACGCGTCCCATCGCCACGGTGGAGGTCGCCCAGTCCATCACGATGGGAAAGCCGTTGGCTGGGAAGGGATGCCCCACGAGTGCGGGTTGGTTCCAAGAGTCGGGTATTTTCCTCCGAAAGGAACAACCTCGGCGAGTGTGGAGGTGCAGTTGGTGTAGGCAAAATATCCGCGCTCCGCAGCCTCCATCACGTATCCGCCGCCCCAGAGGTAGTGGAAGGAATTGTCCACGGCGATCTGTGCGATGCCATATTGGTCCGCAAGCTCGATGGCACGGTCGATGGCCTGATAGGCCACCGCCTGGCCGAGCTTTTTGTTCGCGTTCCAGATTTCGGAGGCAGGAAAACGGGAAGGCAGAACTTCGATTTCCGCACCGGGAACACAGCCGCCGATGGCCGATCCGAAAAGATGGTCAAGGTGAAGCGCCTTGAGGGCATGGTGGGTGCGGATTCCGTGACGGGCGGCCTCACCGGCAAGCTTGGTTCCGAGATCCGCCTCCTCTTCCGTGAAGCCCCGGGATTTGTAGGCTGCAATGACGAGCGAATCGTGGTCTTCGCGCGGGATCGTGAGAAATTCTGACATGATGTTCTGACTGTGTGTTCGGGGTTCCTGGTTGCAATTTCGCCTGTCGCGACTCCGTCTAATCCGTCGGGAATCCAAGGGCAAGACAAGGCTTTTATCGGGAAAACGATATTTTGAGACGTGAATCCAACGAGTGAAACTCTTAAGATCCCACGAAAAAAAATCGCAATTGAAGCCAAAAAACCTCTTGCCATCCTCCTCGTTTCACGCGTAGTTTCCCGCGCCACGTCGAAAGGCGCTCGAAAGGCGCTCCAACAAATCGCGGGATGGAGAAGTCAGGTATCTCGTCAGGCTCATAACCTGAAGATCGTAGGTTCAAATCCTGCTCCCGCAACCAATGAAAGCCCCGTTTTACGGGGCTTTCGCCGTTCAGGCCTGAAAGACTTCCGATGATCCATTCGCAGACAACGGGGCAATGGGGGGCGACGTCCGACACCTGAAGTGTAAGATACCAGTGAGCTGTGTCGCTCATTTCAAAGCTGGAGTACCAGAGCGCCACTCTACACCCGCAAACGTGATTTTTCCGAATCTTTCCAAGACGCAAATCAGGGGATTGCAAAACCAGGGTTACCTTTTGCGATCTGCAAAGCCATCAGGCTTTGCAGCGGCTATCAGAACGAGTCCAGATCCGCCCAATCCTTCTGATCACAGGGTTTGGGTCGATGTTGTCCGTCACTTGTACGACTAGTGCGTTACCGATCACCGACCCCTGCGAAAGGGGGCGCCCCGGATACAGGGAGGCAGAAACGTTCACCGGCCTCACTCGCTACTGAGAACCGGCGGTGAAACACCAACAAGAGACAAAAAGAAAATATGAAAATTACACTACTACACACAAACGACAGCCCGTTCAGTCGCGCGGGATTCGCAGCAAGAAATCTTGCCCTCGCCGGAATCGCAGCATGCGCCGTAGCGGTTCCACAAGCCATTGCCGATGACGAATACGAATGGGATCCCGCATGGGGAATGCATGAAGAGGAATGGTACGATCCAAGTGACTGGTTCAACGAGGACAGCCAGATCAGTTATGAGGATTATGGCCACGATGATCCCTACTACACGGACTCCTACTGGAACAGTTACGATTATTACGGGGACTATGGATACGACTGCACGGGATATGAGCCCGTCAACACAGGCTATGACAGCTACTACCAATGGTCTCCCGACGACGAAAACTGGTCTGAGGTGAGCGGTGACAAGTCCGAATCCGACATGCGGAAGACGGAAGCCGAGAAAACCTCCAAGGACTCGAAAAAAGACATCGATAAAAAGGACGTTCTGACGATGCGCGGCACCATCCAAAGTGTCGGCAAGGCCAAAACCAAAGGCTCCTCGATGGATCATACCTTTGTCGTCCTTGAGGCCGATTCCGGAAAATCTGTTCTGGTTGATTTCGGCTCCAAAGCGGATCTCGACAAAGTGAAACTTGAAAAGGACAACACGATCCAGGTGCGCGGCCCACGTGCCAAATTCGGAGGGAAGTACGTGCTCGTCGCCCAACAGGTAAGCGCGGTCAAATCCGACTCCGATTCAGACTCCGACTCTGATACATAATCCAAAATGAATGCCAGGTCGTCCTCCTTGTGGGCGATCGATTCCTGAACCCGCCGGGCGATGTCCGGCGGGTTTTTTCGTGGTAGAATGGAACGATCCGAGGGGTTAGGCCAGGAACTGTTTCACCGCCTCGCGCTTGAGGCGGAGTTCGCGCCATTCGTTGACCAGGCGGCTGGCCTCGATCATGCCGCAGCCGGCGGGAAGGAGGATGCGTTTCTTGTTCCACCAGAGACCGCGGATGGCCACCACGGCTTCGAAATCGCCGCTATCCCAGACTCCGAATGGTGCTCCGAATTCCTTGGGGCAGGAGAGGCGGCTCCGCCAGGCGTTCAACATCGCCATGGTCTGGTCGGTGCGCGGCAAGGGGCCTAGGGCGGGCGTCGGGTGGAGGCGGCGGAGGAGGCGTTTGGGATCCTGGGGAGCCTCCAGATCCACGGAAATCCCGGTGAGAAAATGGACGATGGAACCGAGTCGGAGAATCTCTCTTTCCTGTCTTTCGAGGGTTCCCAGATCAAGGAGTTTTGCCACAAGTGTCTGCGCGACATATTCGTGCTCACGGATCTCTTTCTCATCCACTCCGAAGACCGCTTCGTCATCCTGGCGGGCGGTTCCGGCAAGAGCCATCGTTTCCAGGCAAAGGCCTTTCATGGAAAACAGAAGCTCGGGCGTTGCCCCGGCGAAGCCCCGCTCCCCCTCCACCCATCCGTAGGAATGAAGCGGTGCCGACTGGCGGGACATCGCAGATATGATGGATGCGGAGAGGGGTTCCGGGGAGATGCCGACCTCGGTCACGACAGGAACGGTTTTTTCGATCTGACCCTGGCGGATGCAGGTCATGATCTCCTGGAAGACAATGGAGAACGGCATGGCATCCGGCGTCTCCCACCGGATCTCCGGGACGGCTCCAACGCCATATTTGCTGCGGAAATCCGCGGCGGGAAGCCGCTCGAACGATGACGGGATCTGCCAGGGCTTGTCTTCCCGGGTGGCGAAATCCCGTTTGTAAAAGGCGATGCTTCCGGCGGGTGGCTCTTCGGAGGAAACGAACGGCCCGTGGCCGATAACCACGGTTCCGTCACGTCTGGCCAGCCACGCGGTGCAATCCTCGCGGCGGGTCATGCGCTGCTTCCGTCTCCCTCGGACTTTCTTACCTTCGGCGGCTCCGGTTTTTTTTCGGGGATGATCATCTCGATGGAGTTGGCGGGAACCCAGCCACGGGTCTTGGTCGCAAAACCGACATACGCCCAGCGTCCCGATGTTTTCAAAACCTCGGCCAGGGATCCTTGGGGAGCGTCAATCACTTCGGGCGATGTCCGGGCGGCATCGGTGTGCAAAATCACATCCGGTGCCACGACCACCGCCTGTTTGGCGAGCGGGGCGAAATCGGCATCGTCCGGATAGTAGTGCCACCCCAGGACGCCGATGGAAACCAGGAGAGGGCCGAGAACGAGTCCGATGACGCCAGCCACGCGCCACTTGGAACCGCTTCGCGTGGCAGGATAGATGAGAAGCGCGATCACCAGCAGCCAGGCACCGGTCCAGAGTCCGCCGCGCCAGACTGCGAGCGGGATTTTTGCGATGGTGTATTGGTAGTTCGGTCGGCTGATGGTGATGGCGCCGTATTTCCGCTCGATGAAACGGAGGTTCTGCATGGCCTCTCCGTGCGTTCCGTCAGCGACCAGAGCCCTGCGGTAATACAGGGCGGCCTGGCCTGGCGCGCCCATGCGATAGGCGGAGTTTCCGATGTTGTAGAGGGTGTCCGCGGAAAGGTCTTCGAAAGCGCCGGCGTTCAGCCAGAGTTTGGCCGCCTCCTCGTATTTCGCGGCATCGTATGCGGCTTTCGCTTCGGCCTGGATTTCTTTCGCGGAGGCATCGGAAATGGAAAATCCGAAAAAGGAAACGAGGAGAACGGAGAAGGCCGCCTTTTTCAGGCTGCGGAGAATTTCCTGCCTGCGCCCGCTTGGAATGGAAGCGCCATCCTTAGACGCGCGGAAGCAAAGCTTGTCGCGCTCTTCAAGAATCCGCCGGAGTTCCGGATCTTTCTCGGGGGTGAGCCATTTTTCCACAAAGCCACCGGCCGCGCGGAGAAAGTCCAACCCGTCGCTGGATTCCGTATTGGAAACTTCCCGGAAATCCTTCTTTTTCCGAAGCTCGCGAGGATCCTTCTCGAAGCGGTGCCCGAAGCGTATCCAGAGAATTCTTGCGAGCAGCGCCAGCGTGATGATTCCCGCGATGGCGTGCCCCAGCCACCAGGGAAAACCGCGTTTCCCGGTTGCGACAAGGCGGTCGGTGTCGATGAGACCGAGAATATCCGTCATGCGTTCGACTGGCATGGACAGGGTCTGGGGCGGGCCGGAGCTTTCAAAATTCCGGCCTCCGGTGGCGGGCGTCATGTTCAGGGGGATGGGATCGGTGGTGACGGTTTTGTATGTTTCCGCTTCCGGATCGAAGAAGACGAGTTTGAAAGGAGGAATGCCGGTCTTCATTTCCAGAGGACGGATGAACTGGCTGAAAACGACGGTTCCGGAAAGATTCCGCCGCTCCTCGCCGCGCTGCGTGGGGGTTGCGTCATAGACTTTCCAGCCGCTCTCATCGGTCAGTTTCGGAGAGCGAAGGTTATCGAGATTTCCTCTTCCGCTGACCACGACATCGACGGCGAGCGGCTCGCCCTCGGTCACTTCCGTATCGCTGATGGCCGTGCCTATGTTGAAATTCCCGACCGCGTTGTCGAAGCCTTCGGGCGCGCCCTCCGGGAGCGGTGTCGCCTGGAACGAGAATTTCGGGACGGCAAGAGTGGCGGCGAATTCCAGCCGCCTTGCGAAGCGGTCGAAAACCGTCTTCTGGTAGGTCAGCCGGACGGTGGCTGGGCCGATCTCCACCTCGCCCGGCTCAATGGCGGTCATGGTGGTGGGATAGGAAAGACTGGAATACGGCTGGCCAAGGAGATTCACGCGCCCACGGGTATCGGACGGCTCGAAGCGCCAGACGGCGAGTCCCTTCCGCTCGAATTCCGGCACTCCCCAATCGACCACCGCGGCGGCGAGCTGGGTGGGGACGTAGATCTTGATCTCCGCCGCCATGGACTGGTTCTCGTAGTATTTCTTGTCGGGGACTTTGATGATGCTGGCGTAGCGGATGGTGTCGCCTCCGCCCTGCGGCGTGGATTCCACCTCCTGCCATTCAAGGTCATCCGGATTGAAAACCTCGAAACGCATGGCCTCGGTCTTGAGGCGCTTTCCGTTCACGAGGACTTCGATCGGCGGGATTTCATGCACCCCGACATCGTAGCTGGAGACACTGTAGCGGAAGCTGGATTCGATACGCCGACCGGGCATGATCTGGGGGCGACCGAATCCCAACGACTCGATGACCACTCCCTCGATTTCCGGGATGCGCGGGATCTGGTCGGGTTCCTGTCCCTCCACCCGGATTTCAAAAATGGCCTGCTCGCCGCGAGCGAGAAACTGTGATGACAGGACGCCCCGCACGTTGGCCTCGGCCAGGCACGCGGCGGCCAGGAGCAGGAAACAAATTTTCAGAACGGTTGCCTTCATAAATCAGTAGTCTTTTTCGGGATCGCGGAATTCGCGGCGACCCGGTGAGAGAGCGCCTTTTTCGAGATCCTGGTTTTCTTCCAGCAGACGGCGGGCGCGTTCTTCCGGGGATTCATTGGGATCGGCTCCGCCATCCTCATCCCCGCCGTCTTCCGGTTTGTCGCCCTTTTCCTGCTCCTCCTCATCACCAGGCCCCTTGTCGTCGCCCTCCTGCTGCTCGCCGGAGCCTTCCTGTGGCTCCCCGTTTCCTCCCCCGCCTTTTCCTCCCTGGCCATCCCCCTCACCTTCGCCCTCCTGTGGCTGGCCTTCGCCTTCGCCTGCCTGTTGCAATTCCTGCTCGGCTCTTTCCTTTTCCTCCTCGAGGAGTTCCTGCATGCGCTTGAGATACTTGATGGTGAGCTCCGCGTTTTTCTTCGCGCCTTTGACCTTCGGGTTGCTGGCGAGGGCGGACTGGTAATGGCGGACGGCGTCGGTCCAGTTCAGGATGATGGAGTCCAGGCGGATGAATTCGTTGGTCTCGCCGGAATCCGGGACTTCGGCTTCGCTCATCGCCTGGAGCTGGTCGCGGACGAGTTTGTCGAACTGTTCCATGTCCGGGGTGCCGCCATCCGCCGGATACCTGCTTCCGGAAAGCCCCATCCAACCGAGTTGGAAAAGGGTGTTTCCCAGACCTTCGTGGGCCTCGCCGACCACCGCCGGATCATCCGCGAGCATGGCCGCGCTGTAGGCCTTTCTGGCTCCGCGGTAATCCTGCGCCTCGTATGCGGAGAGACCCTCGCCGAGGCGGAATTTCGCGGCGGAATCGCCGTCGATCTTTTCATCGGCAAGAGACCGGTAGGTGTCCCGCGCGTCGTCGTATCTCTCATCGGAAAAGGCTTCGCGGGCGTCTTTTGCCAGATCGGCTTCGGCATGCCGGAACACAGAGCAGGAAAGCGAGGGCGGTCGTCGCGCCGCCGACGATTCCGCGCCAGCGGGTGCCGGCCACGATGGCGGCCATCAGGAAAAAGATCGCGGGAAGCAGGATCCATTGGAAAAACTCGATCACCACCTTCGTCTGGCCGCCCTCCATTTCAAAGGTCTCCATTCCCCGGATGGCGACTTCCACCATGCCGGGGATGTCCGCTCCGCGCCCGGCGATGACGTAGGTTCCTCCGGTTTCATTCGCGAGCTTCCGCAGGACGACGGGCTCCAGGGTGCTGAGAATTCTCCTGCCGTCCCTATCCACCATTCCACCGGGGAAATCCGGGTGTGGGATGAAACCACCGTCCTCGGTGCCGACTCCGATGGCGAAAATCATCACGCCGGCACGCTCGGCATCGGCGACGATGGCATCGAGATCGCCCTCGTGCTCCTCGCCGTCGCTGATGACGATGAGCGCGTTGTTTTTCTGGCCGGTCTCTTTGAGTGTCTCCGTCGCCAGCCGGATGGCCGAGGCGATGTCGGATCCGCCACGTGATACCCACTCACCATCGATCTGTTCCACCGTCTCGCGGACGGCGGCGTGATCGATCGTCAGCGGCGCGAAGAGGAAGGGCGTGCCCGCGAAACCGACGAGGCCGACGCGATCGGTGGGCATGCTTTCCAGAAGCTCGTAGATGACGATCTTCGCCTGGGCGAGCCGGTCGGGCTTCACGTCCTGCACGTTCATGCTGCGGGAAAGGTCGAGGGCGATCATCACGTTCCGCCCGATGGTTTTCTCCGTCTTCACGCCGGCATCGCCCTGGGGTCTGGAGAGGGTCGCGGCGAGGGCGGCGACCGCGGCGAGAAGGAATCCCAGTGAAAGCCAGCGGGGAAGCGGGTGGTCGCGCCGGATCAGGCGGCCGCGGAGTCTCTCGGCGGCGAAGTTTTCCCAGGGACGGCTGGTGAAACGCCCGAGCAACACGGCGGCAACCGCGATGAGCGGCACCGTGAGCAAGACCCACAACCATGCTGGATGTTCGAGATTCATTTCCTAGACGCTAATTTTGTTCACCGACATATAGACCGAAACGGCGAGAGCCGCCAGCAGGGAAACCCCGGCGAACCATGCGAAAAGCTCCCTGTCATCGATCACCGTCAGGCTGCGGGTTTCGGTTTTCTCCAGGTTGTCGATGGTTTGGAAATTGTTTTCCAGCGCCTCCAGGCTCTGCGCCCAGAAGTGCTCGCCACGGGTTTCGCTGGCGATTTTTCTCAGCGTGGGCAGATCGAATTCCATGCGGGGATAGCGCTGGATGGAGGAATCGACCCGGCCTTTTTCCGTACCGATGGCGACGGTGTAGGTCTTGATCCCGAGGGTCTTGATATGCTTGGCGGCCTCAAGCGGGGAAATTTTTCCGGAGTTGCTCGCACCATCGGTGATGAGGACGATGATCTTGCTTTTCGCCTCGCGGTTGTCGAGGCGGGTGGCGGAGGCGGCGAGGGCGGAGCCGATGGCGGTGCCCTGTTCTTCGACGGTGCCGATGCCACGGCGGTTGAGTTTCAGGCCGTCCAGGCCGGTGCGGAGCCAATCGTGATCGAGTGTGATGGGGCTGATGGAGACGGGTCGTCCGGAGAAAGCGACAAGGCCGATCCTGTCGTCCGGACGGCGGGAGATGAAGGCATCGACCACCTTTTTGGCGGCATCGATCCGGCGCAGCGGGCGGCCGTTGAGACTGAAATCATCGATGTCCATGGAAAGGGAGACGTCGAAGGCGATCATGATATCGATGCCGCTGGCGACACGGCTCTGGTATTCGTTCCGCCAGACCGGGCGCGCCATGGCGAGGATGGCGAAGACGAGCGAAATGAAAACGAGGGGTATGCCGAAATTCCAGGCGAGCCGGTTGACCTTTTTCCCGAGGCTGAGTAGGACGCCGAGGTTCGGGAAGACCACCGCACCTGTCGCTCCCCTGCCCCGCCGCAGGAGAAGAAGGAGGCAACTCGGCACCAGAAGGAGGAGCCAGCCGGGTTGGGCGAAGCGGAAGTGTTCGATGAATTCCGCGATCATGCCTTGTGTATCCTTTCGAGCATTGTGAGTCCCTCCTCGCTGATGTTTCCGTCAACCGGCATGTCCTCCGGCGCGTATTTCAGGGCGGCGAGTTTCCCGAAAAAAGCTCCTGCTTCGGAACGGATTTCTTCCGGCAGATCCTTGAGTCCTTCGTGCCTGCCTATGAATTCCTCGTGGGTTTCGTAGAGGGCGGGTTCGTTCATGGAGCGGGCGAGGTAGGATCGTAGGATGATGGAGACGGAGGTCGCGGTCTCGCGGGTGCCGGCTCCGCCCACGGTCTCCAGTTCGGCTTTCGCGGCGATATAGGCCTCGCGTTTTTCCCTGTGTGGATCGATGGAAACTTTTTTCCGCCTGATGAAAAACAGGATGAGCGCCAGGACGAGCAGTGCGGCTCCAGCAGCCAGAAACCACCACGGCTGGATCACCCAGGTCGGCACCAGCTCGAGTGCCTCGCGGGATTCCACGAGCTCAAAAGCATTTTCCTTTTCCTGATCCTCCATAGTGGCTATTTCCGCCGCCTCCCACGGCTTTTCAGGAGTTTGTGAAGTTCCGGGAGGGCGTCACGGTCGGTCAGCAGGTTTGCGGAATCGATGCCGTGCTTCTTGAATACCGATGCCACACCCTCCGCTTGTCTCTTCATGAGCTTCCGGTATCCCATGCGGAGGTTGGGATTGCTGGTGTTGACCATGGTTTCAAAACCGGTTTCGGGATCCACCAGGACAACACGACCGGCCTTGGGGAGGGATTCCTCGAGGGGGTCGTTGACGCGGAGGGCGACGGTTTCGTGTTTGCGGGCGAGTTTTCCAAGAGGCTTGTCGAGCGAGTCCGCGTGGAAATCGGAGATCATGAAAACCAGGGCCTTTCTCTTAAGTGAGCGGATGAGGAAGTTGCAGGCTTCCGCGACGGAGGTGCCGGTTTTCTCCGGTTTCGCCATCAGGATTTCCCGGATCATGCGGAGGAGATGACGGGTTCCCTTGGCTGGCGGGATGAACATCACCGGCTCGCCCGCAAAGATGAGCAGGCCGACCTGGTCGCCGTTCTGGAGAGCGCTGAAACCGAGCACGGCGGCTATTTCCGCGGAGAGTTCGCGTTTGCTCAGGTGGCGGCTACCGAAGTCCGCCGAGCCGGAAACATCCACGGCCATGATCACCGAAAGCTCCCGCTCTTCCCGGAATTTCCGGACGAACGGTTCGTTCATCCTTGCGGTGACATTCCAGTCGATGAAGCGGACTTCATCGCCGTGCTGGTATTCGCGGAAGTCGTCGAAATCCAGCCCCTGGCCACGGAACGAAGAGAGGTATTCACCGGAGAAAGACTCGCGAACGAGACGTCGCGCCTTCAGCTCGAGCTTGCGCACCCGGGCCATCATTTCCTCGATGTGATCCTCTTCGGTCATTTCCTGAAAGTTACGGCACGACCACTTTCCCGAGGATGCGCGAGACGATCTCGTCCGTGGTGATTCCCTCCGCCTCGGCCTCATAGGTGAGGAGGATACGGTGGCGGAGGACGTCGAGCGCCATGTCTTTCACGTCCTGCGGGGTGACGAAAGCGCGCCCCTGCATGAACGCGCGCGCTCTTGCCGCGAGGGCGAGATTGATCGTTCCACGGGGTGAGGCACCGGCGCGAACCCAGTTTTTCAACGGCGCATCCACCTTCACCGGAAAACGGGTGCAATAGATGAGTTCCACGATGTATTTGCGAATCGCTGCGTCGATATAAACATCGTTCACAAGATCGCGGGAGAGGCTGACCTGATCGGGAGTCGCGACATTTCTGGTCTCATAAACGGGTGCGGAAGTTGCCATCCGCCCGAGGATTTCCAGTTCCTCGTCCTTGGTCGGATAGCCTACGTTCACTTTCAGGAGAAAGCGGTCGAGCTGCGCCTCGGGGAGCTGGTAGGTGCCCTCCTGATCAATGGGGTTCTGGGTGGCAAGGACCAGGAACGGCTTCGGCAGCGGGTAGGATTTGTCTCCGAGCGTCACCTGCTTCTCCTGCATGGCCTCCAGCAGTGCGGACTGGACTTTCGCGGGAGCGCGGTTGATCTCGTCCGCCAGGATGAGGTTGTTGAAAATGGGTCCGAGCTTCGGCTCGAAACGGGCGTCCTGGGGGTGGTAGATCATCGTGCCCACGAGATCCGCCGGGAGAAGATCCGGAGTGAACTGGAATCGGGCGAAGGTCGCCGATAGCGATCCGGAAAGCGCTTTCACCGCCAGGGTCTTGGCAAGGCCGGGGACACCCTCAAGCAGGATGTGGCCGTTGCAGAGCAGACCTACCAGAAGCCGGTCCACCAGACTTTCCTGTCCGACCAGCACCTTGGCCATCTCCCCTTTCACATCCGCGATCCATGCGCTGCTCTCCGCGATCCGTTCCTGTAGTTCTTCGGTAGTCATATCTTACGCCACCCAGCTTGCCATCCCCCCGGCCTTGTGCAACCGACAAACCACCGGATTTTCGAAAATCCGGCCGGCCGCTGAAAGCTAGCGCTTCCGTCCGCCCCGCGCCCGGACTTCCATCGCGGTGGGTTCGCCACAATACGGGCAGCGGAACATGTCTCTGAAGAGGATGGAGCGTGCCACATGAAGCTTGTGACTGCCGAAAAGCCTGAGTGCCGTCCTGTGCTTCGAGCAACTGCGGTTTTGCAACGGCGGCATCATGCACAGCGGACATTTCAGGCGGCTGCTCATCAGGAAATTGAGAACCGTGCAAGCCAATCCGAATCCCACGGCTCCCCCCGCGTAAACCAGCCATTCATGCTCACTGCGAAACACCCCGTAAACCAGCAACCCAAGCGCGGCAGGAACGCTCAACCACATAAGAATCACCACCACGGATGCGATTCTAAACCTCCTCAATACTGTCTCTGACGGCAAACGGTGCATGCTACTTTATTTCGTAGAAGAAATTTGCCTTAAGACGAACCCCAACGCGCTCCGAATGATCCGCCACCATAACGGTTCACTCAACCAAAAACATACCCGGAGTCATAAATATAACTCCATCCATCCCGTTAAACCGATCCAACTCACTCTAAGTGAACAGGTCTCCGGAGTCTGATCCATGTCCGGAAATTTTCGCGGGACGGGCCAGAACTGAATCAACCTTCGTGAGCAGTTCAAAGCAAGGATCCTCCTCCCGTTCCAGGATCCTTTGTAACTTCGCCCGCCAGGCCGCGGCATCCGTCTCCCCCTCCCTGGCCAGTATGATCGCGAGCTCGGTAAGCTTGCCGCTTCCGGCGAGGGCTTTCCCCGTTCGTTTGATCCAGGTATCCAGATATGGTTTTGAAACACCGTCCGCAGGCATGCGGTCAGGGTATCCGGCCGCACCCTCCGGTCAACCCGGATACTTCCGACGAACCCCTGGTTCCGGCATTCCGGGGAACGGCTTGGCGCCGGGAACGCAATCGATTCCGACCTTGGTGTGGATTGAACCCGGGCTGTGATTTTCCCTTGCAGCGGAAGTCCCGGCGGGTAATCTCCTCCCAGCAACCTCCCCGAACGGGAAATTGCTGACAACAACCAACACAACCTACAACTATGAACATGATCAAACTTGCCCTCGTTGCCACCGTCGCAGCCTTCTTCGCCGCTTCGTGCTGCCCAAGCGCTCCCGCGCCGGCACCTGCCTACCAAGCGCCTGCGAAGTAACATTCGCTTCAACCCCTCCCGTCTTTTCCGGACGGGTGGGGTTCTTTTTTGATCAGCAACGATCAAATTCCCTTTTCAAAAAAATCCACCGAGATATACACATTCCCACCATGACCCGTCTGCTACTTGCCATTCCCGTCTGCGCCATCGCAGTTCTCGCCTCTTCCTGCGGCTGCTGCACTAGCGATTCCGAAGCCCCACCACTGCGTCCGCTTCCCCAGTTCCAGCAAATCCAGAGCGCTCCTGTGGAAGTGGAATACTCGAAGTAGGCCTTCTCAGCTTCTTCTCCAAATTTGGGGCACCGGCTTTCTCGAAAGCTCCGGTGCCTTTTTTTGTGCCGTGATCCACGGTTCTTCCGCACGGCCGGAATCCTCCAGTAGCAGGGGGTTCATCTTATCGGATCAGGAGGATTCTGAAAATGGTTGCGATGAATTTTCCGTAGGCATGCAACCTTGCATGACTCACTCATTTTCTGAAGATTACGAAAATTCTAGCCAAAGCCACGGCACTCCTGTATCCCGGTTCTTGCCGCCTGAAAGAACCTGACGGCCAACCCCAAAAACACCATGATGACCCCAACCCAACTCGGGGGTAATCGCCGGAACGATTATTCCCGCCACTACCACCGGAAACTGCCCTCGACCGGCAAAATCCCTTCCAAAGGACGGAAAACCCTGGAACGTGAGATGAAAGCCAGGAGGAAAAAGCGCATAAAGGCGGCTGCCGTTTTCCTGACCGTAACTTCGGCAGGCTTTATTATCGCGACCCTGATTTCAGTGGGGTTCTAAGCGCTACGAAAGCTCCAACGCGCCACCTTCGCAGAGAGACTCGGTGCCGAAGGTTTCCATTTCCTGACCCATCGCCTTTGCGATGGCGAGCCAGAGACGGTTGTGAGCGACTCCTCCGGTGTCGGTTGCCAGGCCGGTTTTGAAATCGCATCCCCCGCCGATGAGCACCATGGGGATGTCATCAAGTGAGTGGGAGTTTCCTTTTCCGAGTTCGTTCGTCCACACGATGAGGGTGTTATCCAGCATGGTTTCCCCTTCGGCTCCCGGTTCGGGAGTTTCCGCGAGGCGCTTGGCGAGGAAAGCGACCTCTCCGCAGAACCAGGTATTGATTTTCTCCAGCTTCAACTGCGCGTCCTCGTTTTTGTCCGGTTCGTGGGAGAGACCGTGGTGACCCTCGTCGATCCCGAGCCAGTTCATCCGCGCCTGACCGACGGAACGCATGTATTGAAGCGTCGCGATCCGAGCCATGTCATTGGCCAGACTGTTAACGAGGAGCTCGATCTGGATGCGGCTGATCCCTGGGGTGTTGTCGTTCACCAGCTCGATTTCCGGGTCGATATCCGGAACAGCGTGCCCGACGTTTTCCGAGTTCCCCTGCCTGCGGATTTCCCCGTTCATTTCCCGGACGAGATCGAGATGCTGCTCGGCGAGCTGTTTATCCTCGGGGCTGAGTTTCCCGGAAATGGCTTTGAGTTCCTGCTGCACGCCGTCGAGCACACCGGTCAGCAGATCCCTGTCTTTCACGCCTCCGTAGAGGCGATCCAGCATCCGGGCAGGGTTGTCGATGGGAGCGATAGGTCGGTTCCCTCCGGCATAGCACATGCGCGTCCAGGGATCGGCACGGTTCGGCACGGCGACTCCGAACTCGAGCGAGCCGAAACGGGTGCGCGTTTCCTCGCGGCTTTGGTAAAAGTTTTTAATCTCCTGGTCGATGGAGATTCCACTGGCCCATCCCGCGGGAGTCGCGCCGCCACCCTGGATGTTTCCCGGTGCGAGTTCCTTGCCGGTGAGAAGGCAGCTCATGCCGCGCATGTGGTGGTCTCCATCGCCCTTCACCTGGTTCCGCACGCCACGGAGAAGGAGCATGTCTTTTCTGAAAGGTTCCAGTGGAGCCAGGATGGATTTCAGCTCGAATTCCCCGCCCATGGTATCCGGCCAGAATTTCTCACCTATGGTTCCGTTCGGAGAAAACACGATGACCAGGCGGCGTTTCCTGGGCGCGCTTCCACCGTCCGCGCCGTGGAGGCTGCCGAGGCTTCCCAGAAACGGAATGGCGGAGGCCGAGATGCCGAGGTCTTTGAGAAACTTCCGGCGGGTGTGCAGGTTTTTTGTGGTGGTCATGGTTCAGGTTATTTTGCTGCTGTGTTTTTTCTACCGGCATCGGTGCCGCGCATCGTGTCGATCATGGCGGACTCCACGATCAGGTGACGGATGCTGTATTTGTTTTCCGTGAAATGTTTTTCAAGATCCGACAGTCCTTCCCCGCTGATCGCGGCAACGGGCTGCTTCACCATGTGGTGGAAGAGATGGTGGATAAAGGACTGGCGGGCGGATTCGCTGCCGATCGCGAATTGCGCGACATCCGCCGGGCCGGTTATCGGGACTTTCCCGCCATCGTCGTCATAAAAATCGCTCGCGGTATTGATCGCCCTGCCATTGTCCGTTTCACGCCAGCGCCCGACGGCATCGAACCTTTCCAGACTGAAACCCAGCGGATTGATGGAGGAATGGCAAGCCATGCAGGCGGTGGACTTGGTGAGGTTCGTGACCTTTTCCCGCATGGTCATGGTCGGGTCGAAGTCGGAATCCTTGAACTCGGTGGCGTTGGGCGGCATTTTCAACATCCTGCCCACCACGTTTCTGGTGAGAAACACGCCCCGGTGGATGGGCGAGGTGTTATCATAGTAGGAAAGCGAGGTGAGCATGTAGGGATGGGTGATCACGCCCGAGCGCGCGCCACCCTCGAAGGTTGTTTTGCGGAACCCGTTTCCCTCCACGCTTTTCCCGTAGATACTCGGCGAATTCAAACAGCTAACGAATACCGGCGGCGGGATTCTTCTGTTAGTGGCTTGATTGGTTCATGGTTTTAAGCAAGGTTCGCTGCCACGCGGGACGTAGCGGACGGGCGAGCGCCGCGAGGCCGGGAGCGGAGTCCCGCGTGGCAGCGAAGGGCGTTTCGGTGGGGATCGTGCTCATGCGGCTTTCAACTCGTCAAGAAGGTCGTTCGGACAGGCGTAGCCGAGGGTCTTCCGGGGGCGTTCGTTGATCTCGTTCTCAACCTCTTCCAGACGCTCCGGAGTGATCTTGCGGAAGTCGTATCCCTTCGGAAAATACTGCCTCACCAAGCCGTTGTAGTTTTCCACACCGCCCTTCTCCCATGAGCTGTAGGGCTTGCAGAAGTAGCTCTCCGAGTTCAGCAGTCCGTTGACAAAACCGTGCCGTGCGAACTCCAGGCCGTTGTCGTAAGTGATGGTCTTCACGTCGAATTCCCTGAGAACCGTCACCAGTCCGATGGCCGTTTCGGAACTGTTCTTACCGTCGAGCAGGCAGAGTTTTCCCACCCGGCTTTTGCGTTCGTAAACCGAAAGCAGGAAGCCGCTGTCCCCGCCTCCCTGGATCAGGTCCGCCTCCCAGTCCCCGTAGCGGCTGCGTTTGGCGACTTCGTCCGGTCGCCCGTCTATGTCCACACGGTCGCGGATCTTGTCACCGCGCCCGACCTTGCTGCGTCTGCGGTAGCGCCGCTTGCCGTTGATCCGCAGGTTCTTCCATAGGTTCCCGCCATCCTTTTTATCCCTTTCCACATGTCTGTAAACCGTCTCGTGACTCACTGCGACACCCTGTTTGGCCAGCTTGCCGCTGATCTGTTCCGGGCTGTGCTTCAGGCGGAGGCGCGCTTCCACATCGGCTTGGACATCTCCCCTCACCGATTTCGCACGGGGTGTTTTGGCGCGCGCCCGCTCCCTGGCAATCCGGGTGGCCTCCCCTGGCCGGTAGCCGCAGTTCCCGCAGTTGCGGGAAAGTTCCTTGCTCACGGTGCCCTGGGTGGATCCGATGGCAATGGCGATGGCAGTCTGGGTAAATCCGCCTTTCCTTAGGTTGTGGATAACTTTACGGTCTTCCGCGCGGAGGCGGTGATATTTTTCGTTCATAGTCAGTTTGTCGTAAAACCACACTAGAAGAGTTCCCGCCTCCGTACCTCTAAAAAATATTCGTTAGAACCCTGAATCCGCCCTCGAAAGCCTCCCGTTGAGGAAAAGGTAATCCGCTGTCAGGAGGCGCCTGTAATCCGAATCCGTTTCCCACGTGACATGCTCGACAAAAAGATCCAGCGATGTTCTCAGATCGGCCAGCACCGCGGCATCCACTTCGGGAAAACGCTCGGGGCTTTTCACCATGTGATCCGCGTCTTTCAGCTCCAGCCAGTGGTGGAAAAAACCACGGAGTTTGTTTTTGGTGCGGGGTTCACGGAGCATGCGTTGGAGTTGCTTCCTGATCTGCCAGGGTTCGGTGAGCTTGCCCTGCTCCGCCTGTTTCCAGAGTTCCCTGTCGGGGAGTGAGTCCCACATGGAAAGCGCCATCCGCCCGGCTGCCACATATGAGGGCGGCGCGCCTTTTTCGCTGAAGTCCGGATAGAGAAACCGTGGCGAGGTCAGGATGGTTACGACCGCCTTTTTCACCCCGCCCGGAGTGAACTCGCCATCCAGCAGCCGGATCGCTTCCTCCTCGGAGGCCGGATTGCGGAAAGCCAGGGAAGCAAAACGGCGGACGAAGTCCCTGATCTTCGCCAATCCGGTCTCATTGTCGCGCTCATCCTGACCGCAGCCGGTCATCCGTTCGAAATTTTCGTAAACGTAATCACCCGCCTCCAGTGCCCCTTGGTTCACAGAAGTGAGCCACTCCTTGGAAATCGAAGTCCCCCGCTCGTATCCGTCGCTGCGGTCGTCAGCGGGGAAATCGGTCTGAGGACAGAACGTTTCCTTGCCCACCTTCTCGGGGGCGAGATTACGCTCCGGGACTGTTTCCCAGACCCCGTTCGGTTTCTTCCAGCGCAGCTCCACCAGCCCCAGTTTTTGTTGGTGTTTGAAATAATCCATTCGCAGCGGATAGGCCCGGTCTCCGATAAGTTTTACGGAGACTTTTTCCTCTCTCACGTCCTCACCGGTGCTGACCCAAGCGTTGATCAGCGGATTGTCCTTGAGATCGTTCAGGAAAAGCCGGGCTCCGTTCCGGGTGCGGATCATGAATTCATAGGTTCCGGACTCCTCGGCCAGCAGGGAGCCCTCCCAGCGGATGGAATAGAGTTCGGGGTTGAACTGTTCATCGTCCGGGGATTTTTCGCCGAAATCAAAATCCACTCCGGCATCCGTCCGCTCGAAGCTGAGCTTGGTCTTCTCATCCTCTTTCCCGTCCGTGGTCTTGTTCCCGAAATTGCTTCCGCCCCAGTAGATACCCTTCAATCCGCGGTTCTTTGTTTTCACCATCGTGGTGCCACTCCGGAAGAACCCGATCGTATCGCTGACGGAAACCTGGAACTGGTTCGCCGTGAGCCGTGACAGGCGTCTCTTCACGGGGTTCAGCTTAGCCCGGGCGGCCGGAGAATAAAACGCACCGTGAATGTAGCGCGCCACGGCCTCGGCATCCTCCCCGACGCACAGATCCTCGTCATCCTCCGGCATCGTCCTGTCGATCCTCTTCGCCAGCGAACCGATGCTCCTGTCCCCGTAGAGAGGCTCGGAGAGTTCGTCGTCTCCCCCTCCCCGGATTCGCCGTGACATTCGACACACTGCTTTTCGTAGATCAGCTTGCCGCGCTCGATAACCTCGTCGGCGCGAAGCAGCGATACGGCAAAGAGGCACGCGATGGCTCCGAAAAAAGCCACCGGGGTGCGCAGTCGCTCAATTGCATGAAATCGGCTCACCATATCTCAAAGTCCTACCCCCTTTCGGTAATCGATCTTTCAATGGATGGGAACATTCATTTTTGCCGGGAACCGCGAATCGCGCTTTGGGGGTAACGCAGCAGGCACGCTTTGCCTAACACGTCGGAGAGGTGGGTCGGGTTCGGCTTGCAAAGCCGGACGGGGACGGGCAGTTTGGCTCAGGCTGGATTGCGATCTATCGTCAGCCTGTTTCCTGGATGGGATCGACCGCCAGCAACCCTTTTCAAAGATGCAACCTATGCAATGGCCAGGTATGAAAACCGCGTTTATTGCAGCCGCTTTTCCCGGCGTTCTGGCTGCCGGAGTCGTTGTGACAGAGGTGGAGCGGACCTCCCCCGCCCGGGAATATTCGGATCAGTCAAACAGAGCGCGACGAGACCGGCCCCACCAGTTTCCGATTCTATGCGCCAAGAACGGGAAAACCGACCAAGAGCGACGATTGGATCTATAAGGTAAAAGACGGGCGACCCGACGGCACCGAAGCGAAATACTATTTCCGGGATCGCGATCTCGGACAGGTGTTCAAGACCGGAAAGGAGGGGTTCAGGCTCGGTGCGGTGACCGTCCGCCTACAGCCCGTCGATGTCGCAGAAGCGGATCCGGCGGGAGCGGAAGTTTCCGTTCAGATTATGAAGGTGACTGGAAATTCAGTGATCAATCATAATGGCACGACCGGCGAATTGGCACCGAACGGCACTTCGAAATTTAGAAAGGCGGCTGTCACCAACGCCCAATGGCTCACCTACGCCACCGACTGGCCACACGATCCGGACGACAGGAACACCCCTCACCGCTGGCCGGTCATGCAGTACACCGATGACTTCATTGAAGGCGAAACCTTCGAGCACATCGGGCTAGCAAGCGGCGGAATCATTCCGGCGGGGCTGGATACGAACGACTACATGCGCTGGGAATTCACTGGCGAAAGCCAAGTCCTTCTGCAGCCGGAAACCACCTACGCGATCCTCTTCATGTTCGATGAACCGGCAGCTCCCGGGGTCAACCGAAACATCCCACTCTCGAATATCAACATCGTCCCCGGGGGGAATCTCTCCGATCCCTATCCGAACGGGCATGCGATCCGAAGGGACGGCTCTTCCACGGATAGAGACAGTGTATTTATCTGGTTCTTCGGGAATTTCAATGCAGAGGTTTTGAGTTTTGATGCTCGGGAAGATGCATCAGGATGGATGGCATGTCCCCGTCATTGAACAGTCATTACTCTCTTCTCCTCGGCCTTCAGACTCCATGGAAGGTAACTAAAGTCGATCTGGAGATCGAGCGATCTCGCGTGGTCATTGAGGTCGGCCATAGTTCGAAGGAGGTGGCTTGTCCCGATTGCGGAAATGTATCCCCGCAGCGCGATTGCGCGCCTTCCCGACGCTGGCGACATCTCGATACCATGAATTTTGAAACCATCATCGAAGCTCGCGTCCCTCGCTGTAACTGCGCGGATTGCGGGGTTAGAACCGCCGCAGTGCCATGGGCAGGCAAGCACTCTCGCTTCACCCTGATGTTCGAGGCTTTTGCCATTGAGGTTCTTCAGATGGCAAAAAGTCTCGAAGCTGGACGACTGCTCCTGGGGCTTTCATGGGACTCCGCCCAGACCATCATGAAACGTGCCGTTGAGAGAGGGTTGGCCAGTCGTGATATCTCGGGGGTCGAGGAAATAGGGATCGATGAAAAAAGCTTCCTCAAGGGTCACAACTACCTGACCGCACTCAACGATCTGGATCAGGGGCGGGTGCTTGATGTCGTCCAAGAACGCACCGAGTCAGCGTGCCGGAAACTGATCGAAAAAGCACTGCCGGGCTACTGCAGGAAATTTAAAATCAAGGCAGTCGCCGTGGACATGTGGCCAGCGTTTGGCAATGCAATCAGAGGACTTCTGCCAAAAGCTTCGGTAGTTTACGATCGTTTCCATGTCAGTGGCTATTTGGGTGGAGCTGTCGACCAAGTGCGCCGTGCCGAACACAAACAACTCCTCAAGGACGGCGATGATGTCCTGACCGGGACTCGTTACGGCCTGCTACGATCGGAACATACTCGGACAGAAAAACACAAAAGCATGCTGGAGAAAATCTGCGGGCGAAATCTAAAAACCTCACGCGCCTGGGCGATCAAGGAAACTTTCGTCAGCTTCTGGCAGGCACGCAACCGAGCCTTCGGAGAGATTGTATTTAAAGAATGGTATGACTGGGCGATCCGTAGCCAGCTTGAGCCGATCAAAAAAGTGGCCAAAATGCTCAAGAAGCATCTGGAGGGTCTTTTGAGCTACTTCGAATACCCGATCACCAACGCGGTGAGCGAAGGACTCAACAGCAAGATCCAATCGATCAAAGCATCGGCAAGAGGCTTTCGAAATTTTGAGAACTACAGAATCCGAATCCTATTCACATGCGGAAAGCTGGATTTAGCTCCAGTTCTCGTGCACTAAATTCCCCGAAGAGCCATTTATCTACGATGAGGAGGATGCGATGGACGTTGCGGCTTCCAAGGCGTCAGCTTCTTTCCCGGCGGAGATGGGAGAGCGCTTGGCGATCCAGCCCGGAACGCTCGGCTACCCGGACGTGGATACCTACCGGGATCTCTATTTCATCATTGAGGCAGCGGAATAGATCCACGGCCGCCGGCATCCGGCGCGGGGTTCGGGCGAACGCGGCAATGAATTACATTCTTGCAAAATATCAGTATTCGCTGAAAGTCATTTGCGTATTGATGGCCTCCGAGACGACTACCGGTATTGGCGCATCCGTCCTGAAAGGGAAACGGCTGCCGGAAACCCGCGCCCGGTCGGTTCCCCACCGCCGGGAATTTGTCAGGGCGGTCTTTCTCTCCGCGATCCACTACCTGGGGATGATCGCAGCGGCCACCACGCTGGTGGTCTTTTTTTTCCAACCCACCCCTCTCGCGACAAAGGTTTTCATCCTGTGTATCGGCTTTTCCGTGGTCACATGGCTGCTGTCTTTTTTCAAACGGCGCCATACACACTGCCCTCTCTGCAAGGGAACCCCGCTGATCAATTCCGGAGCTCTCGCCCATCAGAAAGCGACCAGGATTTTCCCGTTCAACCATGGGGTCAGCGCGACGATTTCCATCATCGCCACCCAGAAGTTCCGCTGCATGTACTGCGGCACACAGTTCGACATGCTGAAAACACCTTCCCACCAGTTGGGAGGCGGAGGCACACGATACGAGGGGGATTACACCCAGTATAACACCTATACCCCGGACGAGCGGGAGTGACGGACTCCGGCAGGAGCGGCTGTTAGATCTGGAAATCGGAAGTCCCTGAATCGAGGTGGAGGCCGCACTCATACTTGTCGCCATTAAAGCGGGTTCCGTTGGCGGTGCCATCGGTGGAGGGTCGCGTACTGTGCCAGTCGCCCATTGTGACATATCCTTTCTCTGCCAGCGGGTGACGGGCGAGAGAGTTCTGGTGATAGAAAATATCCACCTGCGCGTCCGCCCAGTCGAGAATGGGATAGGCTTTCAGGGTGTTTTTCTGCTGCTCCACGAAGGGTCTTTCCTGGCGAGTTTCCGAATGGGCGCGGCGCAGGCCGCTGATCCAGACATCGCCGCCGGTTTCGCGGAGTGCCCGGTTCATTGGCTCGACTTTAGTGAGGATGCCGTATTTTTCAGCGCCTTCCTTCCCCTGCTCCCATAGTCTCCCATGGATCGCTTCCATCCGCGCGGCGGAAACGGTGGGGTGATAGATCCGGTAGTCGAGCGGGAATGCCTTCATCAGCTCCTCGGCGTAGCGGTAGGTTTCCGGAAAGAGATAGCCGGTATCGATGAAGATGACGGGAATCTTCGGAGCGTGGTCATGAAGGAGTTTCAGCATCACCGCCGCCTGAAGCCCGAAGCTCGTGCTGGCCACCAGCCGATCTCCGAGCCGCTCATGAAGAAGCTCGAGGCGCTGGCCGGCGCGGATGTTTCCAAACTCCCCGGAAAGCGCTTCCGGAGAGGTCGGGTCTGCTATGGCACTCATGTTTCTCTAATTCGTGGATGGACGCCGACGAAAGCCGGCAATCCGTTAGGCCAGCGCCTCCGCTTTCACGTTGGCGTGGAAGTCGGCTCCGTTGGTGGTTTGCGCAACCAGGCCGGTGCGGATGCAAAAATCTCCGAATCGCTCGCCTTCCTCGCGCTCCTTCGCGTAGCTGGCGAAGACGGGATCGAGCAAACCTTTGATTTCCTCCGCAGGGATATCGGCACGGTAAAGCTTCGACAGACGCTGGCCGTGGAAGCCGCCGCCAAGCAGGACGTTGTAGCGGCCGGGCCTTTTCCAACGAATCCCAGCTCCGCGATGTATGGCCGGGCGCAGCCGTTCGGGCAGCCGGTCATGCGGATGGTGATGGCATCGTGACGCAGGCCGTGCGCCTCGATGGATTCCTCCAGTTCGGTGAGAAGCGATGGGAGAAAGCGCTCGGCCTCGGCGAGTGCGAGGGCGCATGTAGGGAGAGCTACGCAGGCCAGGTTGTTGAGACGCAGGCCGCTGCGGAGATTGCTCTTATCGATGCCGTATTTCGCCATGATTTTCTCCACCGCAGGACGGTTCGCGGCGGAAATGTTGGCGATGATGAGGTTCTGGTTTCCAGTGAGACGGAAGTCCCCGTCATGGATTTTCGCGATCTCGCGCAGGCCGGTGCGGAGCTCGTAATCCTCGGTATCGAGCACGCGCCCGCCTTCCACGAAGAGTGTGAAATGCGAGTTTCCGGTCGGATCCTCGGCCCAGCCGTAGCGATCTCCGTTGTCCTCGAACTTGAAATCGCGGACCGGCTCCAGTTCGTAGCCGAGGTATTCGTTGAGCTTGTTCAGGATCCAATCCGGGCCGTGATCATCGACAGTGTATTTGAAGCGTGCGTGGGCGCGCACTTCGCGGTCGCCGAAGTCGCGCTGAATCAGGACGATCTTTTCCGCGACGTCCACAATCTGATCCACCTTGCAGAAGCCGATCACATCCGCCGTCCGCGGAAAAGTGAGATCGTTCCCGTGGGTGGCACCCATTCCGCCGCCGACGGTGACATTGTAGCCGACGACCTTTCCGCCCTCTACGATGGCGATGAAGCCGAGGCAGTCCGCGTAGATGTCGACGTCGTTGGAAGGTGGCACGACGACGGTGATTTTAAATTTACGCGGGAGGTAGGTCTTTCCGTAGATGGGTTCGACTTCTTTCTCCGAGGTCTCGAATTTTTCACCGTCCAGCCAGATCTCGTGGTAGGCACCGGTCTGCGGCGTGAGGTGGGCGGAAATCGCGCGGGCATCTTCCATCGCCTGGGTGTGCGCTTCGGAGAGGAACGGATTGGGCGAGCACATGACGTTGCGGTTTACATCCCCGCAAGCCGCGATGGTATCCATGGCAGCCTGGTTGATCTCCTGCATGGTACGCTTCAGATTGTTCTTGATCACGCCGTGGAACTGGAACGCCTGACGGGTGGTGAGCTTGATCGTTCCATTGGCGAACTGGGTGGAAATCTCATCCATCTGGAGCCACTGCTTCGGCGAGGTCACACCGCCAGGAACGCGGACGCGGATCATGAAGGAATAGGCCTTCTCCAGTTTGTGCTTCCGGCGGTTCGGGCGCAGATCGCGGTCGTCCTGCTGGTATGTGCCGTGGAATTTCAGAAGCTGCTGGTCATCCTCCGCCATCGATCCTGTGGAAAGATCCGAGAGACCTTCCACGATGGTTCCGCGCAGGTAGTTGCTGCGCGTCTTGATGCCTTCGTTTGCTGCTAGTTTTTTATCAGCCATGGTGATTGGGGAAATTACTGGATTTTAAAATTAGTAAACATCGCGCTGGTAGCGCTTGGTTTTTTTGAGGTTCTCGACGTATTCTTCGGCTTCTTCGCGGGATTTGGCTCCGTAGTTTTTCACCACGGAAATGAGAGCCTCGTGGACATCGGCAGCCATGCGGCTCGCGTCCCCGCAGACATAGAAATGCGCTCCATCCTCCAGCCATTTGTAGAGTTCCTCGCCGTTTTCGAGCATCCGGTCTTGCACGTAGATCTTTTCGGGTTGATCGCGGGAGAAGGCGAGGTCGAGCTTCGTGAGCTGCCCTTCTTTCAGGAAATCCTGCCATTCGAGCTGATACAGGAAATCGTAGGTGTAGCGCTGATCCCCGAAGAAGAGCCAGTTCTTCCCGGGAGCATTTGTCGCAGCGCGGTGTTCCACGAAAGACCTGAAGGGCGCGACACCGGTGCCGGGCCACCATGATGATGGGGGTATTGGCATCGGCCGGGAGGCGGAAATTCTTGTTCGGCTGCACGAATACCGGGACGCTCTCGCCGGTCTTCGCAACATCGGTAAGATAGGTCGAGCAGACGCCCTTCCGCAATCTGCCATGGGTATCGTAGCGAACCGCGGCGACCGTAAGATGAACCTCGTCAGGATGCGCCAGCGGGCTGGAAGCAATCGAGTAGAGCCTGATCGGGAGTTTGCGGAAAATTCCCGCAAGAGCGTCCGCAGGTATCCCGTCCGGCGCGAAGTCGATCAGGGCGTCCACGATTTCCCGCCCTTCGATGTATTCCTTGAGCTCGTCTTTCGCATCGTCCGCAAGCAGCGATTCGAGTTTGGCGGAGCTGGTGACGGTCGCGAGCTTCTTCAAGACGGCTTTGGAAAGAGCGGTGATATCGAAATCCTCGCGAAGAGCGTCCGCCAGAAGTTTCTTTCCGGCTCCTTTCACCTCCACCTCCTCGGTGCCGGTCAGCTTCGCGGCATTGATCACATCCCTGACCATCTGCGGGCAGTTTTTCGGCTGGACCGCGAGGGCGTCACCCGGCTCATAGACAAGACCGCTGCCTGCGAGTGAAAGCTCCACGTGGATGGTTTCCTTTGCGGAGCCTTCACCGTTCAGCAGGACGTTGTCGGTCACCTCGGAAAGAAACGGGTTCTTTTTCCCGAATCCCGCAGCAACCGGTGTAGCCGGATAGCCTGCGTGGACAGCCAACACCGGAGCAGCGGAGGCAGGAGTCATTTCAGTGATCGCAGATGCAAACCATCCGGTATATGCATCTTCGTAATCCACATCGCAGTCGACCCGCGCAGCCACGCGCTTCGCCCCAAGCTTTTCAAGCCTGGCGTCGAACTGCTTCCCGATCTCACAGAACTTCTCATAGGAAGTATCGCCGAGGGCACAGACGGAGAACTTCACATTGGTCAGATTGAAATCCCCTTCCATGAATGCCTTGTGAAAAGAAACCGCGGTTTCAGGAGCGTCGCCCTCACCCCACGTCGAGACGATGACAAGCAGTTTTTCCTCTTTCTCCAGATCCGCAGGAGAAATATCGGCCATGTTTTTCATCACTGCCTTGAAACCCTTCTTCTTCGCCTCTTTCACCGCGCGATCCGCCAGTTCCTCGGAATTTCCGCTCTCCGTTCCATAAAGAACGGTCAGCTTTCCTGCGGAAACGGGAGCTGCCGCCGATTGCGGGAGCCGCAGACCCGGCAGCGAGATATCCACTCAGCCATCCGCGCTGGAGCGCGTCAAAGCCGGCAAGCAACGAATCCAGCGCCTGACGCTGGTCTGGGGAAAACGGTGAACTGTCTGGAAGCATAATCCTTAGTAATTTACCTTGTTTTGTCAGGTTTCAACAAAAATTTGCTCCCAACCGGCCAATTTCGCAACAATTATCTGGAGAAATTTACACTCTCAAGCCGCAGCATCCCCGTCTCGTGGCGACTCATCCGTTCTTCCTTGAAGTTTGAGATTTGAAATTTGAAGTTTCCCCATGCCCACCGTCCAAGTAGATCTCGCCGACCGATCCTACCCGGTCGTCGTCGAAAACGGCCTTCTTTCAAATATCTCCTCCATTCTTGCGGAGCATGATCTCTGCCGTTTCCGCCCCGCGATCATCACGGACGAAACCGTCGCTTCCCACCATGCGGAAACCCTCCTTGGCAGCTTCAAAGGGATCAGACCAACGCTCCACACCGTCCCCGCGGGAGAAGCGTCCAAATCCCTAATACACGCCGAGGCCCTCTGTCGCGAGATGATCCGCGCCGGCCACGACCGGCGCTCCCTCGTCATCGCCCTCGGCGGAGGAGTCGTCGGCGATCTCGCAGGGTTCGTCGCATCCATCTTCTATCGCGGAATTCCCTTCGTTCAGATCCCCACCACCATCGTCTCCCAGGTCGATTCGTCGGTGGGCGGGAAAACCGGGGTCAACGTCGCCGAAGGAAAAAACCTTCTCGGTGCATTCCACCAACCGAGACTCGTCCTTGTCGATCCGGAAACTCTTCGCCACCCTTCCCGCCCCGCGAGTTCCACGAAGGCTTCGCCGAGGCCATCAAACACGCAGCCATCCGCGACGCGGAAATGCTCCCCGACCTCCTCGCCATCGATCCCGAAAAACGCGAAGTCCCCGCCGATCTTCTCGCCCGCAACATCGCCATCAAGGCGCGCATCGTCGAAGCCGACGAATACGAAACCAAGGACATCCGCGCTCTCCTGAACTTCGGCCACACCATCGGCCACGGCATCGAGGCCTCCCTCCCCTACGGAGAAATCCTTCACGGCGAAGCCATCGCACTCGGTATCCGCGCCGCGCTTTTTATCTCCGAAAAACATTCCGGCCTTCCGCCATGAAAGCTCGCGAAAAAATCCTCGACCTTCCTCCGCCACTTTCAATCTCCCCCTCACCCTTTCCGAATCCATCCCGACCGCAACCGTCATGGATCGCCTTGCCCGCGACAAGAAATTCAAGTCCGGAAAAATCCGCTTCGTCACCCTTTCGGAAATCGGCAAGGCCCAGGTCATCGAGACCGTGACCCCCGCCGACCTCGAAGAAGCCATCGAAATCCTCCGCACGGAGCGCTGCCTTAGGCGGCGTGTCCCTCGGAACGCGGAACTTTAGTCCGCAGCCCCCTTTCCCTTGAATATCTGAATTTTGAAACTTGAACTCTTAAACGGCGATTGCCTCCAAGTCCTCCCTACCCTCCCGGCGAAGTCCTTCGACCTCGTCGTAACCTCCCCACCCTACAACCTCGGCATTGCCTATTCCCAGTTCAAGGACACCGCCCCGCGTGAGGAGTTTCTCGCCTGGTGCAAATCCTGGGCTACCGAAGTCAAACGCGTTATGGCGGAACACGGATCCTTTTTTCTGAACATCGGAGCCTCCCCGTCGAATCCCCTCCTTCCCCACCAGCTCATCCTCGCTCTCACGGAAGGCGAAAGTCCTCTGTTCATCCTGCAGAACACCTTCCACTGGGTGAAATCCATCACCATCAAAACCACCGCGGACGAGCAAATTTCCGCCGGACATTTCAAGCCCATCAACTCGAAGCGCTACGTCAACGACTGTCACGAGTACGTCTTCCATCTCACCAAAGCCGGTTCCGTCCCCCTCGACCGCCGAGCCGCAGGCGTCCCCTACGTATTCAAATCCAACATCGCCCGCTGGGGTCACACAGGCGGGCAGGATCTCCGCTGCCGGGGAAACACGTGGTTCATTCCATACGACACGATCCAGTCCCGTAAAGGCGAGCGTCCCCACCCTGCCACCTTTCCAGTCGCGCTGGTGGAGCTCTGCATAAAGATTCACGGAAAGTCGGAAGCCACCCGCCTGCTTGATCCGTTTCTCGGAATCGGCTCTTCCGCGCTTGCCGCGAAATTTCAAAAAATCCGGAGCTTCACGGGTATAGAGCTCGATCCCGAATATCTCGAAGTAGCCCGGAAACGCCTGACTTCTGACGTTGAGCAGGATTTGCTACTGTAGCTTCGGATTCAGAAGAGTGACTCCCCGCGAAATCAAAGGACTTTCCTGGCGCATCAGCCTTGAGTCTATCGCTGAACCGTTGGTTGCAACCTGTGGATAACTCCCGAAATCATTGAGAATCAATCATTTAACTTTTCTGAAATTTCTATGCTTCCCATATCTCATGGATTCCCATATCTTCAAAAAGTCCCAAGCAGCCATCCGTGCTTTTTTTGAAATAATGAACTTTAGGGTTGATTACTATCCGGAAAGCCGGGTATCTTCTCAATCGCAATGGCTGTGCTCCCTTACATGTCCCCAAACATGAACACTACAACCAGCCAAAATGAAAAACACACAACCAAGTGCCTCCGGCACAACGGCGCAAGCCGACGTCGATCGTCTCGCAGACTTCGTCCTGTTCACACAGAGAAGCTGCATTCTTAACCTGTCAAACGAACTCAACAAAGGGAACGTCTCATTCCCGCAGTTCTTCCTCCTAACCTATCTTTCCAGCGAAGAATATCTGACCATGTCCGACATCGCGAAAAAAATGGGTCATTCCACCGCAGCCGCTACAGGCCTCGTGGATCGGTTGGAGAAACTGTCCTACGTTGAGCGAGTGCATGCAGCGGAAGACCGTCGCAAGATCATGGTGCGCATCACATCAAAAGGAGTCGACCTTGTCTCCAAGATGCGCAAGGAGATCGCAACGGACCTCGCAGGCATACTGGCAGGCATGGATGAAGAAGAGGCTGAAACAGTTGAACACACCAATCGCGCGCTCAAACAACGTGCGATTGCCTAAAGATCTGTCTCCCCCCTGAATATTCCAGCTTGGCGATTACCAAGCGCCTCCGTTACGGTTCACCCCGTGACGGAGGCGTTCTTGTTTTTACATCCCATGGCCGGGCTGCCTTGCTTCCATGCGTCCTGGATCCCGCGCGTACCGGGCGTCGATGTCCTAGGAGACCGCGAATTCGCCCTTGGGAATCTTGCTCCCCACCATGACCGAATCGTTGCGGAGGAATTTCCCGGAACGGAAACCCGCCACCATGCCGAACAAATCCACGGCAAAGGGGTGAAGGTCGTTTCCCGGAAGTCTCCGGAAGGCCTTCTCACCCATCCCGGAGTCGATGGACTGGTCACAAACATTCCCGGCCAGCTTCTTGCCATTTATGTGGCCGATTGCGCCGCCATCTATCTGGCGGATCCCGTCGACACGCTCCATCGCGCTCCTCCATTCCGGTAAGAAGGGCACGGAACTGAACATCCTCGCCGAGGGAGTCCGGAACATGTCCGAAAACTACGGAACCAATCCCGCCGACCTCGTCTGCGTGGTCTCGCCCTGCATCCGGCCTCCCGATTACGACACCGATTTCGCCGCCACCATCCGCGCCCAGGCAGCCGGTCTCGGGATAACAAGCTTCCACGACTCTTGCGAAAACACCGCGTCCGATCCCACAGTCCACTACTCATACCGCCGGGAAAAAGGCCGGACCGGCCGTATGCTAGCACTGCTGAGCATTCTCCCTCTTCATTGAGGTTTATAGCTTAAGATTTAAAGTTTCCATGCTCTCCCCCGCAAAACTCAATCTCTCCCTCCGCATCCTCGGCAAACGTCCGGACGGATTCCACGAGATCGATACCCTCATGGTGAAACTCCCCGGTCTTTCCGACGAGATCACCGTCGAACCGGCCGAAGCTTTCCGCTTCACCTGCTCCGATCCGTCCCTTCCCACCGATGGTGAAAACCTGGTGGTAAAAGCAGCCCGTGCTCTTTCCGGAAAATCCGGTCGCGCCTTGAATTTTCATATCCACCTGGAGAAACGCATCCCTCACGGAGCCGGTCTCGGAGGCGGGTCATCCAACGCCGCAACCATCCTCCTGGGTCTGAACGAGCGACTGGAAACACCCCTGCCCATTGTGGAACTTCACGAAATCGCCGCCTCTTTCGGTTCCGACGTGCCGTTTTTTCTCTACGAAGGTGCCGCCCGCTGCACAGGACGGGGCGAAATTATCAAACCCGCCGATTCACCGCCTCCGTATAAAGTCGTCCTCTTCAAACCGCGGTTCTCAGTCCCTACCCCCGATGCCTACAGCAACTGCCTTGATGCCGAACCCGTCCCGGGTATCAATTACGACCCGCAGACGCACGAGGAAATCACCCTGGTCAACGATCTCGAGAAACCCGTCTTCGCAAAACACCGCTACCTCGCCGAACTCAAGCACTGGCTCTCCAATCGCCGGGACACAAAAGCCGTCCTCATGTCCGGCTCCGGCTCCACCATGTTCACCATCCTCCACCGCCGGGCAAAACCCATAGGCCTCATCAACTCCGTCCACCGCCACTTTGATAAAAACATGTGGACTTGGTCGGGAACACTCTGAGATTCTATCGCCAATGAACGGAAAAGACGTATTCGGAGTGATCATTCGCACATTCGGACTTCTGCTTCTACTTTCCGCACTGTGGTTCCTCGCAAATCTGACAGGTTACGAGATCGGCAGCCCGTTGGGAATCCGCTCCCTATTTTTAAGGGGAGTCGTCCAGCCATTGGTCGGCCTCTATCTTTTGCGCGGCGCACCAGGGCTTATCGACTTTTCTTACCCATCCGGTCGAAACGGCGAACGGAAAAATCCAAAGTCGAAACCTGAAGACCCGGATGCCTGGTGACCTTTACAATCCACCTACGGCATCCAAAAAACACGGATAGAGCGGCTCCCATCCCGTCCCTAGCAGCTTCGCATTCGACACATTTTTGTGTGTCCACCCCCGTTTCCGATTCAAATCCCTCGGCCCGCTAGGCGGCAGATCCTTTTCGAAGATCCGCGCCAGTCCTTGGTAAACCTCCAGTTGGCTAAGCGTCACCGAATCCGCGACGTTGAAAATTTCACCGACCGGGAAGTCCTCCATCGTCACAAGATGGAAAATCGCCCGCGCCGCGTCATCTCGGTGGATCTGGTTGATGAACCGGCGCCCATCCTCCTCGATCACCGCCTCTCCGCTGAGAAATTTCCGCAAGAGCACACTCCGCCCCGGCCCGTAGATTCCGGCAAGACGCGCCGCAATTCCTCCGGCTTCCAGAATCACCTCCTCAGCCGCTCGCAAAATTTTACCCGTTTCCCTGTCGGGTTCCGCATCCGATTCCTCGGTCACAGTCTCCCCGTCCGTCTGCCCATAGACGGAACTGCTCGAAGTGAAGACGAGCTTCACATCAGGATAGCGCTCGACCAGATTCTCACAACCCTCCAGGTAAACCCGGCGGTAAGCATCCTCTCCGCCACGCCCCGAGGCCGCACAATGTACGACGGCATCGACATCCGGCAGTTTTTGAACTGATTCCGGATCGCTCACATCGCAGCCAAGGAGTCCGTCACCTCCGCTTAGGGAAGCCCCGGAGACATCCCAGCCTCCATCACGGAAAACATCCATCACTTCCATTCCCAAAAACCCTGCTCCCAGGACGAGCAGCCGGTTCATTTCGCGGGCGAGGTTTTGCATTCAAGCTTCATTTCTCCAAAGATAGCTTTGGAAGGCGCCAACATGGAATTCATCCGCGCATCCTAACCTCCGGCTGAAATCCTTCAACCCGTATCCTGTAACCGGAAATCTTTTGAGTTCCCCGAGGCTTGAGTTGAAATCTCCAACTGTTTCACTGGTTCCGTCCCCAAATTACTGATAGCTAACGGGCATGAAACTCTCGATTCTCCTTTTTCCCGTTATCTTCCAATCCACCACGCTTCTCGCGCAAAATCCAGGGAAGATCGTTTTCTTCGACGATTTCGAGCGTAACGAAAAGGACGAATCCATTGAGGAGATAGGAAACAAGTGGTTCACGAACAGCCAAGGCACTGCGAACGGCGCAAAACAAGCGGATCTACAGGACGGTGCCCTGCACCTGGAGACAACGGAAAAGGCAAATCACCGGGTCTCACTGAGGCGGGAGATTGAATTCCGCAACGGAACGGTGGAAATGAAAATCCTCCTTCCTGCAAAGGATGACACGCTGGTAATGGACTTCGCCGATCCAAAGGAAAAATCAGTCCATGCCGGACACCTTTTTAGCGTCACGGTCGGTGCAGATCGAATTGAAATCGAGGATCTGAAGACGGGTAGAAGCAACAACGCCGTTGGCAAGGCCAAGAAGGAGGGAAAGCTATCGAAAGAATTGAAGTCCGAGTTAAAATCGAAGCGCTCCTCCATAGACAAAGGAATCGGTGTCCGTGAATGGCATCTTGTTGCGGCCACGATCAACGGAAATGTAATCAGCGTCACCATTGATGGAGTGAAGGTTCTTGATCTCGCTTCGGAAGGCTTCGCGCACCCGACAAAACTCCTCCTCCGTATCGCCGTTCCCAGGAAAGCGGTGATCGACGAGGTGAGAATTCTCACGAACGACTGAATTCGACTTCGCAAGGGCGGCCCCCGAAAAAGATCGCCGCTTTCTACCCGCACGCCCCGCATTCCATTCGCGATGAAGATGATCCGTTTCGACGAACAAACACTTCGAAAAGCAGCGGCATGGCAGGATTTCAAAGAAGCGCAGGGTCTTCTGAACACCGGCGCCGTCCAGGAATCAGAGGAAACCAAAGACGGCTGGCGGGGATCGGTCCGGGTGGGGAAACGAGTGTTCCGCACCACGGTAGTCGCGAAAACCGCCACATGGTTGGATGCGAGATGCCCCTGCCCCGCGAACCAGCGGGAAGGAACGTTCTGCCCCCATGCCATCGCCACCGGATTGCATCTCATCAGTCCCCCCATCGAAAAGGCCGCGCCCAATCAGGCAGATAAACCGGAAAACCCGCTCCCCTCCCTGTCATGGAAAATCCGCCTCCAGGGCTCGTGGCTCAGATCAATGGCGAAGGGGCACCTCGCGGTCACTGTGTCACCGGATGAAAACCGACCACCCGAACCTGCCGACGACAGGCTCACGAGCTGGCTGGTTTCCCAAAAGCTCACCTCAAAACCAAAAATCCAACTCGCCCTCGATCCCGGAACCCTCCCCGGCTTTCTTGAAGCAATCCGCGAACATCCAGGGATCTCCAGCCAGGATTCTCACATTAGTGTTGAATCCGGTATCCAGCTCAAACTCACCGACAGCTTTCCAAAAGACGGCGAAATCCAACTTCTCCCGACAAACCAAGAAGCAGCCATTATCGGCAACCGTGCGTGGATACTCGAGCCGGAAACGCTCTCCAGCACTGCCCAGATCCCAGAACCTTTGACGCCGGCACTCCGCAATCTGGTTTCCACCCGGACAGCGAAACTCCCGCTTGAAACATTTCTTAAGCACTTGGATTCCCTCCAGTCCCTCCTGGATTTCTCATCTTCTGAATGGTTCTCATCACTCCAATTCATTCCAGCCAGCCCCCGGTTCGAACTCGCTATCGAGGGCAGCTCCTCGCGGGTCATACCGAAATTTGAGATCTTCTATCCGGATCAGGAGCTTCCACGATTGGACGGAGTCAACCTGATTACCAGGAACCGTGCGGCGGAAAGAATCGCAAATTCAACCTTTCAAACATCCGTTGGCACCAATGAAATCACCAGTTCAGAAGGCATCCAAAAACTGCTCACGGTAACTTTGAAATCGCTCCCGAAATCCTGGGAAATCACACTGAGTCCCCCGATCAAGAGGCTGGCGTACTCCTACGTCTTCATTTCACCCCGGATAGAAATTCATGAATCAAACGACCGTTCCACGAAATTCGATCTTCGCTTCGAGTCATCCGATGGCTCGGTGATATCAACAAGCGAGATTCGGCGCCTCCTCAGATCGAAAGGCCCATCTCCCCAGCAACTCAAAGGCAAGACCCTGATTCTTTCCGACGATATCGAAGGACTACTCGATCCCCTGTTTGAAGACCTTGATTTACTGCAGGAAAACGGTCGATTCATTGCGAAAAATGCTTCATCGGAGATCATTAATAAAATTTGTAACAATCTTCATACGTCGCTTATTTCCAATGATTCGCATGTTCTTTCAAATATTGAAAAAACTACCGATCTTCCGCCAATACGAGCAACCTTACGATCCTATCAGATTGCAGGATTTCGGTGGCTAATTGATCGTTTGAAACGGTATCAAGGAGCTCTTCTCGCCGACGATATGGGGCTGGGAAAAACAATTCAAACGATTGCTCTAATTGAACATTTACTGACAACTTATTCACAACCAAAACCGGCGATCATCGTCATGACGACTTCCCTCCTAGGGAACTGGAAAGCCGAGTTCTCCCGGTTCGCACCGAACCGGAAGATTGTCACCCTCCACGGCTCCAGACGCGATTCGCTCCGTGAAACCATCAAATCCGGCGATGTGATTCTGACCACCTATTCCACGCTTGCGCGGGATCTCGCCTACCACCTCAGACAGGAGTATTCCGTCGCGGTGATCGACGAGGCATCCCTCATTCGGAATCCTGATACCGATCACTCCAAGGCGGTGGCTAGACTCAAATCAGCGAACCGAATCGCCCTGACTGGAACGCCGGTCGAGACTCAGCCCGCGACCTATGGTCAATTTTTCGGTTCATCCAACCCGGCTGGCTCGGCACGAGAAAGCAGTTCGAAGAGAGATACGAGCAACCGCTTAAATCACCCGAGACATCCCGCCGCGCCAGCCAGCTACTGAAAATAAAGACCTCCCCCTTCGTCCTCCGCCGGACGAAGCAGGAGGTCGCGCCGGAGCTGCCCTCGAAAATTCAGATCGACGAGTTCTGCACACTTTCAAAGGAACAGCTCGGCACCTACCGCGAGCTTCAAAAGGAAGGGCAGCGCAAAATAGAAGAGATCCGCGATTCCGGCCAAGCCGCCGCAGCCCGGATGCAGACCCTCACCACCTTGCTCCGGCTCCGCCAGGCGTGCTGCGATCTGGCGCTCTTCGATTCGGAGAAGCTCAAGTCCCTCCCCATCGCCCGCCGCTCCGCGAAGCTTGAGCGCCTCTTGGAAATCACCGAGCAATCCATCGCCTCCGGCAGCAAGCTCCTCGTCTTCTCCCAGTTCCAGAAGCAGCTCGTTGAGATCGATACCCAGCTCACGGCATCCGGCATCCCGTCGCTCCGTCTCGATGGCGGCACCCGGAATCGGCAGGAATTGGTTGACCGCTTTCAATCGGAGGACGCGCCGCCGGTTTTCCTGATTTCCCTAAAAGCCGGTGGATACGGGCTCAATCTCACGGCCGCGGATGTCGTCGTCCATTTCGACCCCTGGTGGAACCCTGCGGCCGAAGCCCAGGCAACCGATCGCGCCCACCGGATCGGACAAACGAAGCCGGTCACCGTTTTCCGCCTCCTCACACGGAACACCGTAGAGGAAAAGGTTACGGAACTCCAAAACACGAAAAAAGCTCTCGCCGCCTCCCTCGACGAATCCGGCGCACCGACCGACGCTCCCGCATGGACGGCGGCGGAGCTGGAAAAGCTCCTTGGTTAGAAATTCCCCTGCCCTACGTTGTAACGATGCCTTCACGCGGACGCCACCAGTCAACCTCCAAGGAATGCCGGGTCGTCATGAAGAAGATCGAGGCGATGGAGGGTGTATCCGGAATCATCATCGGGAGATCCTACGGGGGGAAATCCCTGGGGCAGGGATCCACCACCGGATCGATCAAGGTGCAGCGTCAGGTCTCGGGCGGGATCAAGGCGGTGACCCAGTCTGCGAAGGGACTCCAGGAACTCTACATCCGCACGGAGAAGGGTTTCGAAGAGAGCGTGATGGCGGAGATCAGGAAACTGTAGCGGATTCCGTTTCCCTGTTTCGCATCCTCCAGCTGGCATTCGGGTTCCCGCCGGGCGTGAGCGCCGAATTCCCGTTTACCCATGAGATCCGCACCATGTCCTATCATTATGCGTATCCAAAAATCAGGAAGTTTCGCACTTCCAGACATCGGCTAGTCCGGCGAGAGAATCGCTGTAGGGAAGCTTCCTGGCCAACGAGACGCGTAGAAACGAACGGTTCGCTGGGAGGCTCGCGTGAAGAACGTGTTGATGAAGGACGGCTTGAGTTTTTTCCTCCAACCCCGCCACCATAGCCTAGTTTAGCTCCCTAATGGCCGGATTTTTGGGTCTGGCTCACACCTGATCCTTCATCGATTCGTTTTTATCCAGATGTTCTTCGAGAAGCAGCATCAGGTTGTGCGTCAGGCAAAGGAACTGGGCGTGGGCCATTTTTGCCTCCTTGGAACTCGCCCATGAACGTTTTCCCCGAGTTTTGTTTTGAGTTCGTCAAAAACCTTTTCAATGTCCCAGCGGTGCTTGTAGAGCAGAACGTGGATCCATGCCGGGAGGGTCAGTTCATTGGTCAGGTAGCGGTATTCCACGCCATCGGCGGGATTGATGTAAACGATCTGGCGGAATTTGTAGCCTTGGGAGGTTTCGACCAATCGGTCTTAGATGATGCCTTCGTTGAGATGGGCGCTGTAGTCGATGACATTGTGTTCGCGTATGAATCTGGTGGCGCGATTGCTCTTTTCCAGTGTGCTGAAATAGATTCCTTTCTGCGCCTTGGCCTGCATCCAGAAGGAATAGTCGATGCAGGCGGGGTCTCAGACGTAGAGAAGTTTTTGCCGTTTCCGAACTCCGGCCCGCAGGCTCCCGAGATCCTGGCGTTTTAGCATTTTCATAGCATGGCGCTGGCCGACGAGGTGGCAAAAGCCCCCGGTCTCCGGCAATCCGCGCCTAAGTTCGCGGCTTACGGTGGCGGGATGGACTCCTATGGCACTGGCGATCTCTTTCTGCGGCTGCCATTGCTTATTCACGATTTTTTAGCTGGAAGGTTAGCAAACTCAAGAGTCAGGAAATTTGATGGAGGAAGATTTTCATTGGACTGAATGTTCTCAAAATGCGCATCTTAAGTATATGACATTTTATTCACCATCTGTAGCCCGTTGATTTCCAAGAGGTACGACTCATGTCCGTTTATTGGGTAATCAAATAACTCGACAAAATTCCCAATACTCGGCCAAATGCGAAGCGAAGACGGGAGGACGAAGGACATAGTAACGACCCCAAATCTAATATCGAATTCCCACCAAAACAGCATTCTTCCGACCCGCTTCCCATGAAAACCTTACCATCCACTCCCGGCTCGTCCCATACCTCGTCACGCATATGCTGGATTCTTTCCATCTGCGCTTTGGTGGCATGCCTGCTAGCCTACACCATGTATGCCCAGAGCAACCAGCCGCCCGCCCGGCTTACTCTGACTACCGGCGATGTTCCGGACGGTTACACCCTCGATTGGCATGGCGAGGAAGGGCCAGATCTACTTTATTCAGAAATCCACCGATCTCATCACTTGGAAGTTTGTCCCCTTCCATGCGGTCGGTGCCGACGCCCCGCTCTCGCAAACCATGCATTCCGCCGTTCCGCAGACTTTCTACCGTCTTGTTCACAGTGATGATCACGATTCCGAACTGCTGCAAAAAATCCACAACGAGGCGGGCGTGAGCACAGGGGAACAGATCCAGCTCGGCTTCGACCCCTTCGCCTGGACCCACACGGGCAACCCGGGCATTCACGATGCATGGGCCAAGAAACATTTTGGAACCATCCACATTGATCCCGAGGGAGACCCAGATAGTGACGATCTCTCGAACCGCCTTGAGTTTCTCCTTGGCACCGATCCTCATTCCCCCGATGAGGGAGTTACGGCTGCCTCCGCTCCCCGTCGGGTCGCCGCGCACATCACCGACACGACCGCTTACGTTGTCTGGCAGCTTTCTCACGGCATCAATCCTGTCAACCATTACCACATCTACCGCGATGGTGTCCTGGTTCGGACGCAGAAAGTGCCTTCCGGTCTTAATTCCCTGCTTTTGGGCTGGACCAATTCCGGTCTCGAACCGGGAAAATCCTACATCTACGAAGTTCAGGCTCGTGACACAGCGGGCAATCTCAGCGCCAGAAGCCCCGTCCAGGTCACCACCGCCTCGGAACCCACGCTTCCAGAGCCTTGGCAGGCGGTGGACGTGGGCACGACGCACGGTCTGGGGCGGAGCACTTTCGACTCCGAATCGGACACCTTTGTCCTTTCGACGCACCACGGCGAGATCCTGAAAGATTTCCACTTTGTCCACCGCGAATTTTCCGGTGATTTCCGCCTGTCGTCCAGAGTGCATATGGTCGAACCCACCGCGAAGTGGGCCAAGGCGGGCATCGTGATCTCCGAAGATCTCTCCGGCGATGGGCGCGGGCTTTCCTACTCCATCACGGGCAACGAGGACGCCCAGATCCTCTACGTTCCCGTTGCAGAGGGCGGCTTCAGCGCGATGACCACACCTGGCGTCCGCACCACCGGATGGCTGGGCATTGAGCGGCGAGGCAACCTCTGGATTTACTCGGCCTCAGAAGATGGTCAGAACTGGTTCGTCGTTGCCGAAGAGGAACAGTTGCTGCCTGAAACGGTGTTTGTGGGCCTCGGGGTTGCCGGGAATGCCCGTGATGTCACCGGCGTCTTCTCCGATCTCCAGCTCCAGGATCTCAACGACGTGCCACATGCGGGCTCGGGTGGTCTCGATTCCGACGGCGACGGCATCTCCGATTGGGAGGAGAAACACATCTACCATACCGATCCCGACCTCCGGGATATCAGGGTTTCGGGCATCGTCACGGATCTCGAGGGGTCTCGGGGGATGGCCAGCTTCGGCTCATGGCGCACGGACGGCGAGGCTCTCATCTCTCAGACGGTCAAAGCCACCGCGGAGTATCAGATCGAGATCACCGAGGCAGGCGTTTACCGCATCGAGGCGGAGTTGGCTGCCGGTCACAACGCCACGAACAGGACGTTCTTTCCTGTGAACATCCATCTCGACGGGCAATTGCTTGAGCGTTTCAATGTGCATCTGCCCGGGACGGAATCCGCGCTCATTCACGCGGCCACTCCGTGGTTGGAGCCTGGCACCCACACTATCCGCCTGCACTTTGACAATACCATGAGCCACCGCTCGCTGGCCGTGCTCGGGTTGCGCGTGCAGAGCCTTGGCGGCTCGGATACCGATGCCGACGGCGTTCCGGCATGGATGCACAACCGTCTGGCAGCGACCAATTCGATCGACATGGCTCCGACAAGCCTGGTATCCCCGGCCAATCTTGAGGGCGTCGCCCGCTATGCCGAATTCTTCCGATTGTTCGTCGATGGGACAGAGACGCCGGTCCATCCCGCTCCGGCTTTCGGATGGTATGCCGATATTCCGCTCGATCCCGATACGCCTGTGCGAGTCTCCGCGGATTTCGAAAGCGGAGGGCGCGTGGAGTCCTTCGAACTCGCCTGGGAATCCTTCAACCTGCTCGATCATGGATTGGATTACGATGAGGAACCCCTCCGCATCCGCACAGGTGACAGTCTCTTGCTCACGGCTCACACGCTGGCCGGTGAGGGTGCGGCCACCATCACCATCTCCCGAGCCGGTGCGGATCCCGTGGAGCATTCCCTTGCCGATCCCGCCGCGGAGCCTGTGCCCCACCTGTTCGAGAATGCGGGCATCCACACCGTTACCGGCACTTTTGTGAATGGCGATGGCGTGCGGTCGGAGCAATCCATCGACGTCGAGGTAGTCCATGCCCGCTTCAGCGGCGATGTTGTGGCCAAGGCGTTCCCGCTGCTGCCATGGGAGAATCCGCTCCTGCCCAGAAACGTCCACCTGGTTGCCGATTCCGCGGTGACACTCATGGACGGCGGCGAGTTGCCGGGCGGCGGATCACTACTCCACATAGCGACCGGTGCGAACCACTCCAGCCCGCTCATCGTGCGGCTCGACGAGGAAGGTGCCCATCTCCCACCACGCCACCGTTCACAGCATCTCCGTGGCCAGCAACAACACCACCGCCATCGATAGCCTCCAGGCTTACGACGACGGCAGCCGGCTCATCGGCACCCCCATCATCCTCAACCGCATCACTCCCGATACCCGCATCGAAGTCGAGATCTTCGTCAATGGCGTAACCTTCGATGATGGCACAACATTCAAAACATTCACTGCGGCGGACTTCGACCGGTTCGGGCGGGTTTACGTGAAGTTTCTACTGCCTGCCGGTGTCAAGAGTGCTTTTTGCCACCGCATCCATGTTTACGAACGCGATACTTATCTGGGTTCCTTCTAGGGAAAATTCCGCACCTGTCGACTTCTGCCCATGTCAAATCCGTCTGCCACACCCGTTTCACCTCGCAACAAGCGCGTCCCTTACCGGCTTGCGGGCATTTGTGTCCTGGCTCTTGGCGTGTTTTTTGCCGCGAACCATTCCCGGACGGATCCGGATTCCCCCGAACCGATGCCACCTTCCGGGTTGGCAACGGTTTCCGAGCCCGGCACCGTTGTCCCGACAATCTCCACCAAACCGACGGTGCATCGTCTCCTTCTTGCTTCGGGAGCCGATGTGAGCGACCCGCCATCCGCTCCCTCCCCTCTTGCGGGAGTCCTGGATCCGGATGGCGACATGCCCTTTGCCGAAAGGCTCGCTTCCATCCATGCCCTCCCCGCGGAAGTGGGAAGACATGTTTCAGCGGCTCTCGCGGCCTACATCGCGGATCCACGTGAACCCGATGCGCTCACCCGCTCCCAGCAGCTCGCACTTGCCAACGACATCCTCAATGTTCTGGGGCGGCAGGAAGGCTTCCGCGATGAGCTGCGCGGGATGCTTCAGGAGCTGGTGGCGGATACCTCCCGCGACATTACCCTGCGTGATTACGCGTTGCAGCATCTTGCAGCACTGAATCTCGACCGGAGTTCATCTCCCCGCGCCGACCGGTCGCCGGATCTCGCGGATCCCTCAAGGTGGACATCGCATTGGACTGCCATAGAGGGTGCCGATGACAGCCTTTCCGCCACGGCCATGCTCCATCTCCTTTCCGCCGCGCGCCATGAGAGCCCGGGTGCGCCGGATAAGGCGCGTCTCGCAGCCGCCGCCCTGCGTCTTGCGCTGGACGACACCACCCACCCGCATAGCCGCGCCACCGCCTTCCAGGTGTGCGGACGTCTCAATTTCCACGAAGCGCGTCAGCCGGCCTATGCCGTGGCCTCATCCGATGGGGAGCCGTTTCCCCTTCGCATCGCTGCCATCGCCACATTGGGCGACCTCCAACCCACGCCCGATGTGCTCGACCTGCTTCACGCGTTGCAATCCGGCCCGAGATCCGCCTGCGGGTTCCGGCCACCTCCTCACTTCACCGTCTCAACTCCCAGTAACTCCATCGTATGCCCTCCTTCCACCACTCCCGCATCCGCGCCGCCGCACTTCTGTGCATTCTCCCGTGGCTCACCCTGTCATCCGCATGGGCCGTGCTCCATAATCCGACAGATCAGAGCAACGACCCGAAGAAAGATACGGAAGTGAGCATCACCTCCGCGACGGCTACTCTGGCCGAGGGGGCGTACACCATCACCGTCGAAATCGACGGCGGCGATTATCCCGAACTTTTGGGAGATAGCTCACACGGCCAGATCCAGGTGGTGGGAGAGGACGACACTGCGGTGGATGTCACCTCGACCACGGCAACGCTCACGGTGGACCAGAGCGACTGCGGCTGCGAGATCCAAGTCCAGCTGATCGGTTTTACCGGCGGTGACGGGTTGCCATTCGATGTGGAAATGCCATCAGGCGACGGCCCAGAAAATGGCAGCGTCAAATTCCATTACTCCCTCGGTTACTCCGAAAAGAACCACTCCGCCGGATTTCTGTCCGCCTATGGGCGCAAGCCCTCGACAGGATTGTACAGCCCCTTGAGTCTCAAGTCCGTGATCGGTGCGTCGGGCGTTGAAAGGATCACGCTTCCCTGGAACCCCGCCGATCCGCAATCCCCCGATTACATCCGTCAGGTTCGCTCCGGCAGTCAGTTGACCGATATCGTGCCCCTCACCGCGGAATCCTACCGGATGCGCTTCTTCCATGCCTCCCAGGCCGGCAGCAAGGTGGACGGCCTTTACCAGCCAACCGGCAACCCCTACAAAACCGTGACCATCGAGAACCCGGGCGCCATCCCCATCGCCAATACCGACGATGATCCCCTTTTCCACCACTCGCGCTGGGGCGACTCCGCTCCCGACGCCACCTCCTTCTCCTACGCCATCCCGGTTGCCGACAACCACTACCGGGTGGATCTCCATTTCACCGAGCTTTACCACGGCCAGGCTGGCGAATCGCTGATGCGGGTGGGTGCCGAGGGCGAGGTCGTCCTCGATGATTTCGATATCTTCTCCGCCTCCGGCGGCCTCGCCCAGGCACTCATCCAGCCGGTGACCACCACCGTCGGCGACGGCGAGCTCAACCTTGACTTCCAGAGCCTCGAATACGGAGCCCAGGTCTCCGCGCTCAAGGTGGTCCGTGACGGGGAGGTCGCCGTTTCCGGCACCCCTGACGATGAACTCTTCCACACCGAACGAACGGGCGATTTCTCCTGGCAGACCTCCCTTGCCAACGGCAACTACTCGGTCACGCTGTTTTTTGCCGAAACCGTTTATCAAAATGCCGAAAGCCGCGTTTTCAATGTTTCCGCGCAGGGTGCGGCCGTGCTTTCGGACTTCGATATCTTTGACGCAGCCGGCCATGCGCAGGCTCATGCCGAAAGTTTTCCTGTCACCGTCGCCGATGGCAACCTCACGCTGGCCTTCACCGGCACCACCGGTGCGGCCAAGCTCAACGCCATCCTCATCAAGGACGATCTCGGCGCATTCGTCCAGGCGGTGAACGCCGGCGGCGGAGCCTTTGTGGCGGACGATTCCACCGCTTTCGCCGCCGATTCCGGCTTCACGGGCGGCGAAATGGATTTCCCGGGCCGTGTGGTGATCGCCATCAACTGTGGCGGCGAAGAGCATGTGGCGGCCGATAGCACCGTTTTCCTAGCCGATTCCGACGAATACCACACCGGCGGCCGCTCCTACAGCGGCGCTTTCAACCGCCTCCGCCTCACGGAGGAGGAAAACGGCGGCGATCCGCTCCAATACGACTACACCTGGCTCATGGATCCGAAATCCAACCGCTTCGGCGAAACCATCCTGAGCCACGCCAACGGCGCGAAGCTTGAGGGCAAGGAGGTCGTCTGGAGCGCCGACCGCCTGTCCTACACCGAAATCCGAACATGGCGCAACGCCCAGGGCATCCTTGCCTCCCGCACGGACACCCGTTATGAGCAGATGGGCTTCGGCTTCGCCAAGGTCTCCGAAACGGTTGACCCGGATGGGCCAACCTGACCACCAGGTACACCTACGGGAAAGAGGATGCCATTCCGGGCGATCCCCCGCTTCCCGGCCATTCCCGCGTCAAGCGCATGACCCGCCCGGACGGCCAGTGGGAGCAATACACCTACGATGAACAGGGCCGCCAAACCAGCGTTGTCCGCCCATACTTCAGCTCCGTTCCGGGCGAGGGGGAAACCACCGAAGTCACCAACATCACCTATTCCGTCACCAATCCGGTCGAGACCCGCGTCACCACCATCTCCAACCAGGAAGTGCGCCGCTCCTTCACCGTGGAAACCGACGATGGCGACGAGTTCGAGCGCAGCACCATCACCGCGACGGTTCCCGGCGCAGCCTGGAACGATTCTTCCAACCTCGTCTCCTCCAGCCGTTCCTACACCTCCAGCCATGCCAACCCGCTGCTGCGCGGCCGTACTAAATCCTCCACCCGCACCGATGGCTCGCAAAGCATCCACGGGTATGCCCAATCCGGCGGCGATCTCGTAGAGACCGTCACCGAGATCGGGACGGACAGCGTCGCGCACACCGTAACCAAACGCGTCTTCAATGGCAACGGCGTGCAAACCGAAGAGGAGGTGCGCGACGTGGCGAGCGACCTCCTGGTAAACTGGTGGGAGGCCGTCGGTTTCGATTCGCATGGCCGGGCAACGGCCATCGAATACCAGGATGGCACCACCCTCACCCACGCTTACGTCGGCAGCAGCGGCGGTTGCGGATCGTGCTCCAGCTCGGCCAGCCAGGGTCTTGTCGCCTCGGAAACCGACCGCACGGGCATCACCACCACATACACTTACGACGCCCTCGGCCGCCGCATCTCCGCCACCCGGCTCGGCATCCGCCAGGAATGGGATTACGACGCCGCGGATCGCGTGCTGGAGCACCGCCGTGTCGGTACCGACGATTCGGAGATCACACTCGCGGCCACCACCTATGACCTGGCCGGGCGCACGGTGTCCACCCTCGACGCCCTCGGTAACGAGACCACCTACACTTACGTTTATCCCGTCGGCGGCGGGATGACCACCACCGTCACCCACCCCGATGGCGGCACGGTCGTGCGAACCACATGGCCCGGCGGCGATGCGAAGGAAACCGGCGGCACCGCCGCTGCCCCCATGAAATCCCAGCGGGGCGTGTGGGCCGGGGGGAATGGCACCGCGAGATCCGCATCGGCGCGGGCGGCAGCGAAACCGAATGGGTGCAATCCTTCACCGACCTCGCCGGGCGCACCGTCCGCACCGAGTTCCCGGACGCATCCTTCGCGACCATGGCCTATGATTCCCTCGGTCGGCTTGAAACCAGCGCCGACCCGGACGGCATCGTCACCGCCATGGAGTACGATCCCCGCGGCCGCCAGTCCGCCCGGACCATCGCCCCCGGCACCGCCGACGAACGCCGCACGGAAATGGAATACGGGGTCGCCACCGCGCACGCCACCACCGTGGAGCGCGTGACCACCAGATTTTATGACGGCGCGACGGCCGTGGTCGTCTCCATCGATGAGAGCGCCACCGACGGCCGCAACCGGTGGAATACCCGCGCCGGGGCCACCTCCTCCAGCGCCTCGACCCCGCCCGACGGCGGGGACTGGATGGAAGCCACCACCGCCCCCGGCGGGGAAACGACCGTGCGCGATTATGCGGGCGGCCTCCTTTCCCAGACCACGTATCCGGACGGCCGCACCGAGACCTACGCCTACGATGCGCACCTGCGCCTCTCCTCCGTCACCGATTCCCGCACGGGCACGACATCCTTCACCTACGATGCGGCGGACCGGATGCTCACCTCCACCTCGCCAGCACCCGGTGGCGTGGGAGCCGCGCTGGTCACCGCGAACACCTACGATTCCATGGGCCGCGTCACCGCCACCGATGCGCCCGACACGCTGGACGCCGATGGCAACCCGCTCGCCAACATCACCCGCACCTCCTACCACCCCACCGGCCGGGTGAAAGCCCAGTGGGACGGCGGAACCAACGCGACCTACCGCGCCTACGACCCGCAGAACCGCCCGACCGAGCTGCGCACCTACCGCGGCCTCGCCCACGGCACCGAGCCGACCGCCGCCACCGCCGGGGCGGACACCACCACCTGGCTCTACGACAGCCAGCGCGGCTTCATGATCCGCAAGGAACACGCCGACGGCAAGGGCACGGACTACACCCACACCGCCGGGGGCCGCATCCACACCCGCACCTGGGCGCGCGGCGTGGTCACGACCTACGGCTACAACTCGGCGGGGGAACTGGCGCTCACCGATTACAGCGATGCCACGCCGGATGTAGCCGTCACCTACACATCCTTCGGCGGCCGGGCATCCGTCTCCAACGGAGCCGCCACCACCGTTTTTAGCCACGATCCCGCCACCCTCGCCCCGGACACCGAAACCGTCAGCTACGATTTCGACGGGGATACGGTCGCCGATTTCACCCGCGTCATCGACCGCAGCCGGGATACCCACAACCGCGAAACCGGCTGGGAACTCAAGGACGGCTCCACCGTCGAGAACGGGGTGGAATACGGATACGACACCGCCGGACGCATCGACGAAGTCGACAGCCCCGCCAGCACCTTTACCTACGGCTATCTCGCCGGCTCCGGCCTCATCGCCACCGTCACCGGCCCGGCCCACACCGTCACCAACACTTGGGAATCCACCCGCGACATCCTCGCCTCCAAGGAAAACGAGGTTGGCAGCACCCTCGTTTCGGGCTATGGCTACTCCGTGAACGCGACCGGCCAACGCACCCAGGTATCGCACACCGGCACGGCCTTCGCCAGCGCCCGGGACATCGCCTGGGGTTACGACGCCCTCGGGCAGGTCACCAAGGCCGATTCCACCGTCCCCGGCCTCGACCGCGCCTACCAATACGACATGATTGGCAACCGGATCAGTGGGGGCGATCTTGGGTCGCCTCTCACCTACACCGCCAACGCGGTGAACCAATACACCGCGGTCGGCGCCCTCACTCCGTCCTACGACGATGACGGGAACATGACAAGCAGCCCGCTCCCCGCCAACGTCAGCGCAAACAGCACCCTCATCTGGGATGGCGAGAACCGCCTCATCGAAGCACAGGTAAGCGGCGGCGGCACCGTGACGTATCTCTATGATTCCCAAGCTCGCCGAATCGCGGAGACGGTCGGCAGCGCGACCACCGTTTACGTTTATGACGGCTGGAACCCCATCGCGGAATACGGCACCACCTACACGCTGACCAAAACCTACACCTGGGGACTCGATCTCAGCGGCACCCTGCAAGGCGCTGGCGGAGTCGGAGGTCTTCTCTCAGTCACGGACGGCACCGGCACGTATTATCCCACCTTCGACGGCAACGGGAACGTCAGCGAATATCTCGACGGAACCGGAACCGTGGTCGCCCACTACGAATACGATCCCTTCGGCAGGACTACCGTTGCCACCGGAACGAAAGCCCAGGACTTCTCGCACCGGTTCTCCACAAAGCCCCTGGACGCGACCACGGGGCTGTACTACTACGGATATCGCTGGTATGACCCGGCCACAGGCCGCTGGCCATCCAGGGATCCGATCCAAGAAACAGGGGGTGTGAATCTGTATGGGTTCGTTGAAAATGCCGGAGTTGATTGGGTGGACTATCTTGGAATGAGGGGGAATGGGCATCACATTGTTCCCTGGAGCCTTTTCGAGGGTAAAGTAAATCGTGAGGTTAAAAAGTTTTTTGATAGTGACGCAGCTCGCATTTTTAATGAATATTACAATACTCATAACGCAAAGACATTAAATGGAATTAAGCATACAGAATACACCAGACTTGTAAAGGAGGCTCTTGATGAGTTTCTCGGTAATCGGGCTATAAAAGAAATGACTGTTGAGCAGGCTGGAAATTTTCTAAATACAATTAAGAATGCTCCTCCAGGTTCAAGTATTAGTCGCTTCAATGCTGGCGTCGCAGAGGAGGCCGCGAACGCGATGAAAGATGCACTAGAGATCGCAGCGAAAAAAGCAGCAAAGAAATCGCTCGAAGAAGCTATAAAAAGCGGAGCGAAGAAGAGCTTACTCGGTGGAGCGAAAAAAGCCGGTCCGCTTGGCTTGGGAATCTCCTTCACCTTTCTCATGAGCGACGCAAATGCGAATGGCGTTTCATTAGGGCAGCAATTCAGGAATGATATGGAAGAAGAGGCAAGATTAAGTGTCATATATAGTCCGGTCAATATAACTATGATGGCAACAGGTAAGTTGATGCAATGGGGAGCGGAAGTGTGTGCTGATTGAACTAAAATAGAAAATGAAAGTTACCGTAAGAGAAGATGGGGAAAGCGATCCGTTGTGGCCACCCGAAGACTTTAGTGGCGAATGGATATTAGAATGGCCATCCGGTGCGTTGAAATATACTTGTTTCTATGTGGACGGTTGTTCCGAGGGTCTCACTCAATCATATTGGGAAAATGGTCAAGTTGCCCAAACCGGATTATCTTCAGGAGGACAGCCAATCGGTGTATGGGAAGATTTTCACGCCGATGGAAGAAAATTTAAGGAAACAATTTACGAGAATGATTCAGACTTCACTGTGACCTGGTTCAATATTGATGGATCAATTCGAAAAGTGACGATTTTCAAAGATGGTATCGAAATCTCGTGAGAATGAACCGTACATCATGAATGGGGTCAGTCCCCGCTATTTAACATTTTTCCCGCAAAGACCTATCGGGTAATCGGGCAAAACCAACTCCCAGAGCAAACCCCGCTCCCGTCACGCCATCTGCTTTCGGGGGCGGCTTGCGCTTCGCGGTAAGGCTGAAATCCCCCAAGGCAGATGTCGCGCCGTTTCTTGTAATTCAAGATCCCAGACAAAATGTAATTAGGAACACGCCGACGGAAAAGGCACGGACTACACCCACACCGCCGGGGGCCGCATCCACACCCGCACCTGGGCGCGGGGCGTGGTCACCACCTACAGCTACAACGTGGCGGGGGAACTGGCGCTGACCGATTACAGCGATGCCACGCCGGACGTCGCCGTCACCTACACATCCTTCGGCGGCCGGGCATCCGTCTCCAACGGAGTCGCCACCACCGTTTTCGGCCACGATCCCGCCACGCTCGCCCCGGACACCGAAACCGTCAGCTACGATTTCAACGGAGACACGGTCGCCGATTTCACCCGCGTCATCGACCGCAGCCAGGATGTCCACAACCGCGAAACCGGCTGGGAACTCAAGGACGGCTCCACCGTCGAGAACGAAGTGGAATACAGCTACGACACTGCCGGGCGCATCGATGAGGTGGAAAGCCCCGCCGGCACCTTCGCCTACGGCTATCTACCGCTTCCAGCCTCCTAGCCACCGTCACCTGCCCGGCCCACACCGTCGCCAACACCTGGGAATCCACCCGCGACATCCTGGCATCGAAGGAAAACAAGGTTGGCGCGACGAATATTTCGGGCTATGGCTACTCTGTGAACGCCACCGGCCAACGCACCCTGGTATCGAAAACCGGCACCGCATTCGCCAGCGCCCGGGACATCACCTGGGGTTACGACTCCCTCGGGCAGGTCACCAAGGCCGATTCCACCATCCCCGGCCTCGACCGCGCCTACCAATACGACATGATCGGCAACCGGATCAGTGGGGGCGATCTTGGGTCGCCTCTCACCTACACCGCCAACGCTGTGAACCAATACACCGCGGTCGGCGCCCTCACCCCGTCCTACGACGATGACGGCAACATGACAAGCGGCCCTCTCCCGGCAAATGTAAGCGCCAACTCCACCCTCATCTGGGATGGCGAAAACCGCCTCATCGAAGCACAGGTGACCGGCGGCAGCACAGTGACGTATATGTATGATTCACAGGCCCGCCGTATTGCGGCATGGAGCGCCGGTTTGCAACCGGCTTCTTCCCCCCCTACCACCGTTTACGTATACGACGGCTGGAACCCCATCGCCGAATACGGCGGCACCTACACGCTGACCAAAACCTACACATGGGGCTTGGATCTCAGCGGAACCCTGCAAGGCGCGGGCGGGGTCGGCGGACTCCTCTCTGTCACTGATCACGGATCACTGTCCACGGATCACTTCTATCCCACCTTCGACGGCAACGGGAACGTCAGCGAATACCTCGACGGAACCGGAACCGTCGTCGCCCACTACGAATACGATCCCTTCGGCAGGACAACCGTTGCCACCGGGACGAAAGCCCAGGACTTCGCGCACCGGTTCTCGACCAAGCCTCTGGACGCGACAGCAGGACTTTATTACTACGGGTATCGATACTACGACCCCGTGACAGGCCGCTGGCCATCCAGGGATCCGATTGAGGAAAGGGGCGGAGTGAACCTTCTACGCCTTCGTAGGAAATGATCCGATTAAGAAGTGGGACAGGCTGGGACTATCAACACTGACACAAGCGCAACATCGCTTAAAAAATCGTGGAGTTGCGCCAGAAGGTGGTGAAGTCCCTGGCGGTAATGGCGTCTTGATGTATAGTGATGAACAACACTTTAATGAGTGGTATCGCTTTGAGAAAAGCCAAGGAGCATGGTGGAGTAATCTCCCGAAATGTCCGAAAAAATTATGTATAAGAACAACTGCTAAACGTCGGAACGGAGGAGGGCAAACCTCTGCTGAAAATCGTTACGCAAAAGATAAATCAAAATGGAAAGACCCCAAGAAACCCAGTGAACCGGAAAGGCTTCTACATCCCGGAACCGTATGGTCATTGAGGTCTAAGACTGTCGGTGGTAAATCAAATCAGTGCACTTATGATTCCGATGGGATTTTGATCAGAACTCCTACCGGATCTGGAACTGTAGACTTCAAAGCTCCAGGTTTCAGCTCGGCGCATTATGACCATGACGTTGCTCCAGTTTTATTGGCTGCGAAAATCGACGGCCAAAATAAAACGCTTACCTCAGGAGAATTACAAAATACTTCGACTGTATCAAAATATTTAGAAGTTAGACCCCTGTGGGCTGAAGATGAGTGAGCCAACAAAAAAGAAAAGTCCAGTAGCTGGGGGGATTGCTGCGATCACAACCTTAATGCTTGGTTTATTATGGATTTTTGATTTTGGAGGAATGACTTACCTTTATGGTTTACTGATTGAGTTATTTCATGTGCTATTTGGGTTTTCATTGGCATCATTTATTTCTGCGCTTCTTATTGTTAAAGGGCGTAACGGATTTGGCTTTCTGGTAGGGCTTATCTTTGGAGTAGCAACTTGCTTATATCTACAGTTTTCGAGATGAATTATCATCGGGGTCATCAGGTTCCGCATTGTGAATTTGCTTGAATCATTTTCGCATTTTTCGGGCAAAGACCTAGCGGGTAATCGTAAATGGGGTCAGATGCGGCGTTGAAATCAAGGGGTAATTTCTGCTTTTCTATGGTGGTGAGGGTTGAAGGGTTGGTCGTGCTTTAGCACGCCGTAGATGATGTGCAGGAGCTTGTTCATAACGGCTCCTATGATGACGATGGAAGGCTTGCCCTGTGCGGCCAGGCGCGCCGCAAAGTCCTTGCAGATCGGGTTGTAGCGGATCGTAAGCGGAGGAAACGCGACCCCCTTGACCGGCCTCAGGCTGCGGCGGATTTCTCGCGGCGGATGGCGGCGATTCTTGACGGGGTCAGGCTGGCGATGGTTTCCGGATCAGTTTGTCCGGGAAGGCGGGTGAGAAGTTCGCGCAGGTAGGCTTCGACCGGCACACCATGGCGGCGGCAGTTTTCCACCAGCGTGTAGATGACTGCCGCGTTATGACCCGCCTCCTTTGAGCCGAAGAACAGCCAGTTCTTCGCGCCGAGTTTGACGGGTCGAACGGCGTTCTCCACCAGGTTGTTGTCGATCTCGAAGCGACCGTCTTCAAGGTACCTGCCCATCGCTTCCCAATGGCCGAGGCCGTAAACAAGCGCTTTTCCCATGAGGCTTTTCGGGCGGTGCTTCGGCAGAGCCACTTCCATGGCTGCCCGGATGGCTTCGACGAGTGGAGCGCTACGTTTGTCACGGGTGCTGTGGCGTTGCGACGGACTTGCTCCGCTCGTGCGCAGGTCTTTTTCCACTCCGTAGAGTTCGCCGATGAGGTTGAGGATCCGTGCGGCACCGGGATCGGGGGCGGCTTCGATTGCCTCGACGAAGTTCCTGCGTATGTGGGCGAGGCAGGCGATGAGGCTTACGCGCGGATTGGCTTTGGCGTGGGTCTTGTAAACCCCGTAGCCGTCGCACTGGATGTGGCCCGAAAATTTTCCGCCTATGGTTTCGACAAGCCGGTCGCAGCCGCGCCCGATTCCCCAGTGGTAGAAGAGGCTGCCTTTTGGGCCGTTGGCAACCCACAGGTATCCGCGCGATGCTTTTCCGCTGCCGGGCACGAGGTAGCGCACGGGAGTTTCGTCAACCTGGAGGTAGTCTGAAGCGAGGGTCTCGACCTTGATCGCAAGGGCGACGGGTTCTAGCAGGGCTATGGATTTGTGGAGCCAGTGGATGATGGTATCCCGTGGGATGCCCACTCCGTGGCGGAGGAAAATTTTCTCCTGCCGGTAAAGCGGTAGATGATCGATGTATTTGCCAACGAGCAGATGGGCGAGCAGTCCGGCGGCGGGCAGCCCTCCGACAAGCGGGGTGGCGGGCGCGGGCGCGACGATGGGAGGGAGGTGGCGTTGGGTCTTGCGGCGGAACTTCGGGCGGACGATGAGGCGTCTGAAAAATCTGGCCGGGGTGATATCAAGCAGCTCGGTGGTTTCCTCGCCGATGCGCTCGAAGGAGTCAGGATCGGCGGCGACCAGGTCGGGGATGAGTTCGGTGGTCTCGACAGGGAGGTTCTCCAGGCCGGTGATGCGGGAACGGTGGGCGGCGCGTTTTTTCGGAGCCAGTGTTTCACCGGCGTCTGGTGCGGCCTCCTCCGGTGCGTCCGCGCCGGGAGAGGCTTCCGGCTTTCCCGGCATGTCCTTGAAGAGCAGTTCGAGCTGGGCGGGGTCGATCTTCTCGCTTTTGCTGCCGAAGAGACGGCGGATCAGGTGGTCGAGCTTGGCTTCGAGAAGGGCGATCTTCGCGTTGGCTGCCTCAATCTCACGATCCTTGCGGGCGATGGTTTGTTCCGGTGTTTCGATGCGGTCGATACAGCAAGGAACGCGCCAACTACTAGGTTCACATTACTTTAACGGAGGGCTTTTCAGTCCCTTTCATACCACGGCCTCATTTCCGCGCCGCGCAGGTCGATGCCGTCGAGCAGGAGCTGGAAGGCCTCGGGAGCAAGCGACATGGCGGAGGCTCCGGCCTTGGAGGCAAGGGGCCAGGAGAAAGTTCCCTTTTCCAAACGCTTGGCCAGCACGCAGACGCCGGTGCGGTCGTAGTAGAGGATCTTGAGGCGGTTGCGGCGTTTGTTGGTAAAGACGAAAAGCTCGCCGTTCTCCAGGCCGCGTTCCACCAGCGCGGAAGCGATGGCGGCGAGGCCGTTGAAGGACTTTCGCATGTCGTGGGATTCGATGGCGAGGTGGACGCGCACGCCGGAGGGGAAGCCGATCATTGGAACGACTCCTTTCCGGCGCGGAGGGTTTCGATGAGGGTGGCGGCGAGGGCGAGCTGGCTTGCGTCGGTGATGACGAGGCGGACGCCGCAGCCGAACTCGACGCGCATCTGGCGCTCGGATGGGTGGCGGATCTCGATCTCAACGAAGGTCACGTCTGCGACGCGCCACGGCTTGGGGACGGATGAAGAAGGCATCCCGCGAGACTACGGCTGGTGCCGGAGTCGCCGCGAGATCTCATGAGGGGCAGCGTATCCATCCCATACGAAGGATAAGCGATTATGCCTCTTTGGCTAGGCGGAAAGCGGCTCTCCCGCCTCTGCTTCAAAGTGCCTCTTTGACGAGCGGAGGACTCGATCCACATCGATTCCTTCCGAGTGGAGGAGGTGCGTCCCCGCACCTTGAGTTACCGGTGGCGTCCCGCCGCCCGTAATTGACTTATTCCCACACCGGGCGCGACGCTCGCCAGTCCCCAAGGCGCGGGACGCACCTACTCCCGCCGGCCAGCAGATCCACGCCCTTGAACTCCTTCGCCGAGAAATCACGCACATCCCCTTCCACCACATTCCAGTCCGGACGGTTCAGGCGAAGCGTCTCACAGGCATGGCGGTCAAACTCCACATGCGTTAAAGCCTCAAGCCCTGCTCTCTCCAACCCAATCGCCTGACCACCCGCTCCCGAGCAAATCTCTATGCAGGTGAGGCCGGACTGGGAAACCGTAGATTGGGGAGGATTTTTCATGGGCTTGTGGACGATGGAAGAACAGTCATCCAATGATCAGCGGAGCAGTGCCGCTTGCCTCGGCAATGAAATGTCCGCGGGCTTTATCGAGAGCGTCCAAGGGAGACTCATTCAACGAGTGGAGAAAATGGAGCAGATCCGTCAGGAGGTCGATGGCGCAAACGTGTTCATCGGCATCGAAACCACGCTCTTTGTAATAATGGAGCATCGCCGTGCGCGCAGAACGGGCACGCAAGCCGTTGCTGGCATCCGGATCTCAGAAACCGTCGGTGGGGACTACGAGATCAGGGTCGTGGGGCGGTAATTGCATGGGTAATTGTCGGTTTAATTCACTCCAGCGAAATCCGGATGTTCGCCGAGCCAAGGGTTTCAACGCATTTCGAATTGTACAAATCAACGAGTTGCTTTAGGCGGTCTGCTTTTCCGGCGGATGAAAACTCGGCCAGCTCGCTGAGGTTTTGACCTACAAAACTTTCTACGGATCTCACAACGATACGTTTAACGAGTTTTCCGAAGCGTTTCGCGATCTCGCTTTTCCAGATGGCAACGCGGTCTTCCCTTGTGAGAATCCACACTTCCCGCCCCGGGTGTTTGGGGATTGATTCGATCCGGTCGAGATCCTCGTCGTAGGGCAAGCCGACAGCCACCTCAAACACCGAGTTCTCGATCTCGAAATATCCTGATTTCGTTTTGAAACATGGATTCAGATTCCTTTTGCTCGCGCCACCCCCGAGGACGTTATGAAAAAGAATTGCGAGCATGGCACCCACCAGACTTGTGGAGACATCTCTGGCCATCCGGAACTTTTCTGCCCCCATCAGTATTTCTGAGATGACCGCTTCGGCGGTTTTCTCCTGTGTCCTGACCCGGAGCAATTCCTCTTGAAGCTTCATGGATGACATTCTGGTTATGCCGAGATTTTCGTCTGCCAACTCGTGACTGTGTGGCTCTTCCGTGAACGGCTGAACTCAAGCCCGGAGTGCAACGGGTTCTGGAAAATGGAAAGTTCGGGCGTCTCCTTGAAATTGCTTACCACGCAGAGGAAATACCTATCTCGGAGAAAATCGGCAACGCGATGCTCCTTCTCCGTCAACGTGATACTGCCACTAGCGGCGGCCAGTCCTTTCACCTCTGCTGCCAGGAAAGGACTCGGTTCTCCAGGTGTGATACGGAAATCAAAGCCACATCCGAACTTTGTGACATTGTCCAGAGCGTGCTCGAAGAACTGGGTCAGTGAACGAAAAGATGACTCAAAGTATTTCTCGGCAGCGATTCCAGTGATCAGTCGTTTGGAGAAGCTTTCGTTCTCGAGGTTGTCCTCATTGAGAGCGGCAAGCTCTTCCATGCCGCTAGGCAGAGGCGCTTCAGTGGTTATCAGGAGTGGGGAAAGTAGGTGGTAGAACTCCTGCAATGTAAGCTGGCCGAACCGTTCGATGGCCACGCGGCAGTGGTCGCGCATGGGACGCTTGTGCCAGCCTTGGCGCGGGTTCGGAAAATGCGGATCGAACTCCTGCATATAGTTCTTGATCGAGGTCGGCTTGCCGCCGAGCGCATAACCCATCGCGTTGTAAGCCTCCGCGAAATTGGAAAATCCCAAGCACTTCAGACCTTCTCTATCAAACTTCGATAGGAACAGCCCTTCCAGCATCAGGCGCTCGCGTTGGGAGAAGTTCTTCATTCGCATAAAAGGGTATGATTCAAGAATGGCTTGTCGAGGAAGTAGCGCCATTCAACGTGGTATGAAAATCACCGGATCGGATGCTTTCGCCGTGAGACCTGCGGCAGTGAGTTGTTCCGGAGTGAACTGGGCCATCTGGAGATCGATGGGGATGAGGCCTTCCTTTGTCCGGATGAAGTTGTCCGGCTTCGCATCGACGATTACCGTGCCATCGGCGGGGCGGAACCAACCGAAGTAGGATGCCGGAACTGGACGGAAACCCTCATCCACGAGCATTTCATGAATTGCTTCATTGGTGGCAACACCGTCCTTCTCATACCAGAGTTGGGAGATGACGATGGACGGTTGCCCGGCGGGCTGTCCGATGATCATGCTGGGTTTGGTGGATACGGTTACCCCTTCAAGCGCGATGTCGCTCCCAAACACGGAAATGTGCAAAGCCATGCGGCGCAGATATTCCGAGGGGGCGGCGTTGCGACGGTCGAGTTTACCGCCATCCAAGCAGGGAATCTGTCCGAAAACTCCCGCCCATGTTCTTTTCACCGCCCGCGCGTCCTCGGATCGGTAGAAGACCTCATGCTCGCTCGTGCTGTTGGAAACCATCGGGAGATGGTCGAGCGCATCTTCGGAAATCAGCCTGCCTTGACCACGCGCCCACTCCTCAAGATTTCGGCTTTCGATTCCGAAAGGTGCTGGATCACCTGGGCGCGGACTCTCTCCACGGGCAACGGCTTGAGCGGCATCCTCGAAAGCGCTTCGTTGATGGCCGTAAGTTTCCGGGATGGCGGTTGAACTTTCATTGGTTACAGGGTGCTCCGGTTCCCCGTTGCTGTCAATGGAGGAGGTTCCAGGCATGGTCGGGGTTCTTATGGGATCAGAGTGCGATTTGCAGGCGGAGGGCTTCGGGGAAAAGGTCGCGCTCGTCATTGGAGCCGAGCTGTTTTCCCGCTTTCGAGAAGGGCGGACAGGGAACGCCGCCGGCCAGCAGATCCACGCCCTTGAACTCCTTCGCCGAGAAATCACGCACATCCCCTTCCACCACGTTCCAGTCCGGACGGTTCAGGCGAAGCGTCTCACAGGCATGGCGGTCAAACTCCACATGCGCCAAGGCCTCAAACCCTGCCCTCTCCAACCCAATCGCCTGACCACCGGCTCCCGAGCAAATCTCTATGCAGGTGAGGCCGGACTGGGAAATTGTGGATTGGGGAGGATTCTTCATGGGTTCTTTTGAAGAGTTTTTGAAATTTCTGCCAATCTCTGAGGCTTTAATGGATTTTGGGGGGCAAAAATGTTTATATCAGGCACCTGACACAAATGAAGCGATTTCTTCGCACGAGGTCTCGCCCCTTGCAATATGTCCTTTTGCAATGTGCGATTCCCCCATTCATTTACTTGGGAGTATCGATATTTTTCGGTGCATTACCAAAAAATACCCTTGGCTTTAGTTTGAAACTAAATGTTCCGTCTTCGTTCTCCGTAACACGCTCAGAAAAAATCGGAGTTACCTCATAATCAAAAGTTGTATTATTACCGAGATTTACATTCCCAAGATTCATGGTGTTCATTGCGATATTATTAATACCCAAATTTAATCCCACTAGCGCATTATATACATTTGCATCTAATGCAATTTCTAAACTTATTATTGATTTATCTTTTTCGACTCCAAAATCTTCATGCGTTGCTTTGATCCGAATTTCAAAATTATTTTCGTAATCATTCTGGATAAGTGCTAGTGCTAGTCCGAGCCCGATAAATTTTTCGCTATCAGTAACGACCTTACCATCTTCATTAAAATCCAGAGCCACTATAGTTCCTGGATAATCGAGTCCTTCTGTTCTAGTGACGGCTTTCTGAAGACTATCTAAAATTCGGCTACGTTCAGAATGAAATTGAGATTTTTCTTTTTCGGAAAAACGGGCATCTATGGACTTCAACTCCCGAATAAAATCTTGTGCTTTCGCATCGCCATTAGCAGATTCTGCAAGAAGTTGGTGCGCACGTCTTTTCAATTCTCGAATCTTAGGATCGCTAATTTCGAGAGAATCAATCTCGCGCAAGATCTCCCTAGATTCTGTCCCGATCCTGCGCAACTCAACTCGCCTCTCGCGATCGGACAAACCTTTTCGATCAAAGACTTCAAGAAAGTCCACTACTGCCTCGGAGGTTAGCGATAGCTCCACTTGTAAATCGGAAAGTCGTTGAAGCGATCGTTCGTGTTCCTCAATAGGTATCCCCGTATTTATGCTAATATCACCATCCCCAAGGCTTGAAATATTATTGTCACCTTGAGAATGTAATGTATTTTTTTGACTTCTACCTGAACCAATATTCAGTCCTATCAGAGTAACAATCAGCCCAACCCCACTAAAAATTGTGCCAATCTTGCCCCACGTCCACCAACGTCGATTTATTTGCTTTTTATCAAAATTTTCAAGCAATCTAATTAGGCTAGCTTTATTTAATTTGGTGTATCCAGATAGACCGCTTTTCTTTGCAATGCTGCGTAGCCGTTCCAGACTCATTTGCTTATATAAATAATTAGGCATACAGTGGCAGTTTCTTTGAATGATTAAAGGCCTATGTTAATTTCTTGGTGGTTCCAGTTGTCCACCAGACGGAGGGCTACGGGGAAGAGGTCGCGCTCGTCGTTGGAGCCTAGCTGTTTTCCTGCTTTCGAGAAGGGCGGACAGGGAACGCCGCCGGCCAGCAGATCCACGCCATTGAACTGCTTCGCCGAGAAATCACGCACATCCCCTTCCACCACATTCCAGTCCGGACGGTTCAGGCGAAGCGTCTCACAGGCATGGCGGTCAAACTCCACATGCGCCATGGCCTCAAACCCTGCCCTCTCCAACCCAATCGCCTGCCCTCCGGCTCCCGAGCAGATCTCGATGCAGGTGAGGCCGGAATGGGAAACCGAGGATTGGGGAGGATTCTTCATGGGTTCTTTTGCAAAGTTCGTTTAACAACCATGTTGGAGCGGAAAGCGAACAGCTTGGTTATCAGAACAAAGCGCCAACGCTTCCGCTCAACTCATTGATCTGCATTCGATTTTACGGTTTCTCGTCCGGACTCCAGTCAAGCCCAGACCATTTCAGTTAGATCAGGCGACTTCGATTCTGAGACTGGGATCTGTTTCGCAGGCATCGACGATGTCGTTGTATCGGGTGATCAATTCTTCGAACGTGTTGCGCCGTTTGCTTCCTTCAAAGCCGGTCCATTCTAGCATGTTTGAGACGAGGAACTGGGTGATGTCCAGGACTTCGATCCGCTTAATCATGCCCTCCTCGTCGGCAAGCGTTTCCGCCATAGCGGCACCGGCATTGGTAGAAATGACGAGCGGGCGTAGCCCACGGTCCAAGTTATCAAGGCACTTTTGAAGGAGGAGCTTCGCCGGGGAAGTGGTTACATGGATCACGCAATCGCCGATCTCAAAGTCCCCGGATCGCCCGGTGGGTGAGTCGGCAACGGAGTAACCGCTGTGACTGATCGTTTGATCCGGATAAAGCATTTCGAGTTTCGCGCCGACGAGGTGTTGCATTACGGCTCCGAGAACTGTGGAGCCACGATTCTCGCTCTGGCGTCGTTTCGCCTCTTCGAAGATTCCGGTCAGGCACGCTTTGAGAGTTGATCCGGTATCGACCTTGAGCCTCAACGGAGTTGCATCGAAGAAATCGCGAACCCGTGCCACCCACCACGCTTCCACTTCTGCGAGGTCGAATATCGGTTCCTCGGCGGCTTCGTTGAGAAATGCGACGTAGTCCTGCATGTTACTCATGCTGCTACGGCTAGTGCGCCCGCCCTCATTTGCGAGAATCTTGGTGATCCCGTGATCTTTCAGAACCCTCTGGACTGCGCCTTTGCCGAGACCAAGCACCTGCCCCCTCCCTTCGGTAATCATCTTTCCTGAATCGATCGGCAGCCCGAACTTAATTGCCCAGCGCGTGATATGAAGTGCCACGCAGAGGGAACCCTTCTTGCCGAGGAAATTATGCGATGAGGCGAATTCTTGAAGTATCTTTTCGAGTTCGTTTGGCATTGGATTGGGAAAGCTTGGCGAGCGGCGCTAGGAGATGTTCTGCGAGGTGGCGGACAACGGGGACGGCTACGGCGTCGCCCATGGCGCTGTAGGCTTCGTTGTAGTTGGCGGAGAGCTTGTAGGAATCGGGTGCTCCCATGAGGCGGGCGGCTTCGCGGGTGGTTATGAGGCGGGCGCTGAAGTTTCCGTTCTGGTGGAGGATGAGGAATTGGCGACTGCTGCCTCCTTCTGCGGTGCGGAGGCAGCCGGAGATGTTGTCGAAGCGGAGTTCCAGGACTTGCTTGCCGTTGCGGGTGCGGCGGTAGCCGGGGAAGACGGCGCGCTGGCTCTTGGGGAGGCTTTCGAGGCGGGCGCGGTGGCTGGGGGCGATGATGGACAGCAAACGCTCGGTCTTGGCTTCGTCGAAGACCGGGGCCTTCCAGTCGATGATTTCCGCGAGAGTCTTGGGTCGGTCTTTCGGAAAGGGCATGGACCAGAAGACGCTTCCCTCCAGGGAGGAGATGGCTTGGGTGACGGAATCCGGGTGCAACCAGTTCGGGCTGAAATCCTCGAAGTCCGCCGTATCGACATCTTCCTGGACGGCGACGACGAAGACCCTGGGGCGTGACTGCGGCAGCCAGTGGCGGGCGTCGATGAGCATGGGGCCGACCTTGTAGGAGCGGGCGCGGAGGGCTTGGTGGAGGAGGCGGTAGTCCTCTCCCCCGTTCGAGGAAAGCAGTCCGGTGACGTTCTCAAGGGCGATCACTTTGGGCGGCTCCGGCATCTCATCGAGCACCCGCAACCACTCCCAGAAAAGCCCGCTGCGGGAGGCGGCGAGTCCGCCCATCTTTCCTGCGAGGGACAGATCCTGGCAAGGGAAGCTTGCCCAGACGATATCCCCTTCTGGGATCGCGCTGCCGTTCACATCCTCAATCGAGCCGAGGTGGAAATGCCCGGGGTCGTGATTGCCGGTGTAGATGGCTGCCTTCTTCGCACAGATGTCGTTCGACCAAACCGGAAGGCACGAGTGACGAGCGCCCTCGGTTACGAGGCCGCTACCGGCGAAGAAGTCGACGAAGGTTGGAAGGATTTGTTTCAATGAGTTCTTTTGAACAGTTTGAAGGATCATTGTCAAGTCAGTTCTATCAGTCGATTGAATTGTCAATCCGCAAGGACTGCCCCCCATTTAATGTGATGATCGGTGTGCCCACTTGCGATGTCATTACCCGAACAGAGTATCTATCCTCTCGTCAAATCTATCGATCTTAGATTCGAGTATCTCAGGTAGTTTCATCGCGAATTTCAAATGCTCCAGACATAAAGAGCCACGGGACATTGAAATAATTTTAATCAGCTCGGGATTTTTTATAATACGTGCAACCTGAAGGTTTAAATGTTGTTTATCGGGTTTGGCATATTTCCTGATAATTTCAGGAGAAATTTTTGCGATTGAATTTTCCGGAGTGAGCGGTGGAGCCCCTCGCTTTCTACATGCGAACCGATAAACCCCCCAATATTTTGCCCCGTCAGATTCACGCAGCGAAAACATTATAGAAGCACCGCCTTCGTGAAGAATAATATTAGATACTGCTAATTCTAGAAACTTCTTATAGGCTGTAATACCTGTATTCCTTTTTACTCCGATCAAATTTCTTATTTCCGACAATACTGGAATCAATAAAAATCGATCAATCACATCAGGTCTCATTTCGTCCAATAGACTAATTACGCTATCTCGAAGCACGTTGCTGGCAAATTTACTTACTAGCTTCTTTTGCATTTCCTCTGGGCTCTGCGATATAAATAACGCAGTGAAATACTCCTGAAAACTACGATGAGTAAATGTCAAATATGAACCATCCTCTAATATTAGACATACAGCCTTACTTACATCTTTCACGAAATCATTAGAGTCCACTTTAAGACCAGTCAATTTCGAGGCTGCATCCACAACATCACGCGCTTCCGTTGTAGAAAATGAAAATTTACGCCTATCATAGGTAATGGCACAAAATGCACCAAACAGCCGGGCGAAGTCAGCACTATCTAGCTTAGTTTTCCTTTCACGCACATAACCTCCCTTTTTAGCATCATGCTGATGAAAAAGTGCATCAAAAGCATTTTTATAGAATATACTTAACTTATCAGGTATACTAGCAGTTTGCTCATATGTTAAAAGCATTATTATTAGCAACAATGGGTTAGATAGAAATGATTTATGCTTTCCGTATAACCCGCCAGAGAGTTCGTCTCTAAATTTTCTTTTAACATCCTCATCGAAGGGAACCATGGAAACCAATAAACTGGCTTGACTCAGAGTTAGTGGAGAAATTTCAAAATGACCGAAACCGTCCCAATGTTCAAATTCAGATTCTGGTCTCGAAGTGACTATAATTATACACCTATGAGTTACTCCCCTCAATGCCTTAATTTGAGCGATTAAATCTCGGTTTTTCTCATCATTCACTTCGTCTATGCCGTCAAGAATAATAAAGAATAACCCACGTTTTAGCCCTTCAGTGACAATGCTTTCACTTAAATCATTATCTACGTTTATGAATTTAGATACTATGAATTCAAGGAGCGTGCCGTCCCATCTATTAAAATATCTCAATTCCAATAATACAGGTATTTTGAAACCTGATTCCAAACAATTCAGCAAAAGATGCCTAACAAGCATACTTTTTCCCGATCCTGCCAAACCAGTAAGAATGAAAGAATCCCCAAATCTAGCTAACTTCGAAACCGACGGCAACCTTATTTCGTGTTCAACTGACGCGATGGAGCTGGGTACGTATATCTCGTGTAGCGGTAAGGGATCGCGTATTAGAAATGATCTGCACCTATAGTAGTCCCCGTAAATTCTTTCCGAATACTTTGAAAATGGCTCAGCTAATAACAGCAATGACTTTTCATAACTTTTTACTAAAGCCTTCTTACCTGCCCCAAGTATATCCTTAGTGTGGATACTAGCTAATTTAGCGAGGAATTCAGAAGTATTAAATTCGGTATTTTTCATCTGATATCATCATGCTTATTCCATTTTAGAATACCCATTTTTAAATCCTGCCGAATATGGTTCTTTATCACTAGCAAGCCTCGCACTCTCCCCCGTTCAGCATGGCGTCGATGGAGCCCTTCTTCGCTGAAGCTACGAAGGGCAGGCAGGCGTGGTGGTTGGTTTTCATTGGCAAGCCTCGCACTCTCCCCCGTTGAGCATCGCATCGATGGAGCAGGCGTTTTTCTGTTCCGCAGTATACTCCATCTTGGCGGCGGCGTTGGTTGCGGCGGTGGCGGCGGTTTGGGTGGCCATGTGGCCGCGTTGCTCCTTCTGGACGTTGAGGGTGGATTTCTCGACGTTGGATGCCTGGAGGGTGCGGAGGTAGTAGGTGGTCTTGAGGCCCTTGTCCCATGCACGGCGGTACATGTGGCTGAGGGTTTTTAGATCCGGGGTGGCGAGGAAGAGGTTGACCGACTGTGACTGGTCGATCCACTTCTGGCGGCGGGCGGCGGCATCGACGATGTATTCGTGGCCGATGCCGAAGACGGTCTTGTGCTTCTGCTTGATGGCCTCGGGGATGTCATCGATGTTGTCGAGCTCGCCATCGAAGTATTTGAGCTGATCGACCATTTCAGAAGACCAGAGGTTGGCCTTCTTGAGATCGCGGACCAGCTCGGTGTTGAGGATGGTGAAGTCGCCGGAGAGGTTCGACTTGACGTAGAGGTTCTTGTAGTTCGGCTCGATGCACGGGGTGGTGCCCATGATGTTGCTGATGGTGGCGGTGGGGGCGATGGCGAGGACGTTGGAGTTCCTCATGCCGTGTTTGGCGATTTTCTCGCGGACGACGGACCAATCCATTTTTCCGCCGCGCGGGACATCGATCTTGCGGCCGCGCTCGTCCTCGAGGAGATCGACGGTGTCCTGCGGGAGGAGTCCCCTGCTCCACTTGGAGCCCTCGTAGCTGGAGTAGGTGCCGACCTCGGCGGCGAGATCGCTGGAGGCGCTGTAGGCGTAGTAGGCGATGGCTTCCATCATCTCGTCATTGAACTCGACGGCGGCATCGGATGCGAAGGCGAGGTTGCGCTTGTAGAGGGCGTTCTGCAGGCCCATGACGCCCATGCCGATGGGGCGGTGGCGGGAGTTCGCGGTCTTAGCGGCTTCCGTAGGGTAGAAGTTGATGTCGATGACGTTATCCAGGGCGCGGATGGCGACGGTGATGGTTTCCTTGAGCATCTCGTGGTCGAGGGCGCCATCGCGATTGATGTGGGTATCGAGGACGACGGAGCCGAGGTTGCAGACGGCGGTTTCCTCATCGGAGGTGTTGAGCGTGATCTCGGTACAGAGGTTGCTGGAGTGGATGACGCCGCAATGGTGCCCTGCGGGGAGCGGACGTTGCACGGATCCTTGAAGGTGATCCACGGGTGGCCGGTCTCGAAGACCATTTTCAGCATGGACTTCCAAAGCTCGATGGCGGGGAGCTGGCGGGACCAGATCTTGCCCTCGGCGGCCTGGGCTTCGTATTGCTCGTATTTTTCCTCAAAGGCCTTGCCGTAGAGGTCGTGGAGATCCGGGGTTTCGTTGGCGCGGAAGAGGGTCCAGTTCTGGCGGTCCTCCATGCGTTTCATGAAGAGGTCGGGCACCCAGTTCGCGGTGTTCATGTCGTGGCAGCGGCGGCGGTCGTCGCCGGTGTTTTTGCGGAGCTCGAGGAAGTCCTCGATGTCGTTGTGCCATGTCTCAAGGTAGGCGCAGCCGGAGCCCTTGCGTTTCCCGCCCTGATTCACTGCCAGGAGCTGGTCGTTGTGGAGCTTGAGGAACGGGATGATGCCTTGGGACTCGCCGTTGGTGCCCTGGATGTAGCCGCCGGTGCCGCGCACTGCGGTTCACGATCCGCCGAGGCCGCCGGCCCACTTGGAGAGGTAGGCGTTTTCCGCGATGCCGCGCTGCATGATGGACTCGATGGAGTCGTCCACCTTGTAGAGGTAGCAGGAGGAGAGCTGGGAGTGGAGGGTGCCGGAATTGAAGAGGGTCGGCGTGGAGGAGCAGAAGCGGCGGCCTTTGTAGAGGTTGTAGAGGCGGATGGCCCAGTCCTCGCGATTGGTTTCCTCGTTTTTAAACAGGCCCATGGCGACACGCATCCAGAAGAACTGCGGGGTCTCGATGCGGCGGTGTTTCTCGCCGGTTTTATCAACGATGAGGTAGCGGTCGTAGAGGGTCTGTATGCCGAGGTGGTCGAAATCGAGGTCGGCGGTGGGATCAAAGGCTTCGGCGAGTTTCGCGAGCTTGTAGCTTTTGAGCAGCTCGGGGTTGAGGCGCTTGATGGCGACGCCGTGCTTGAGGTATTTCCGGAAGCCTTCCTTGTGCGCCTGCTTGAGCTTCTCGACGCCATCGGTGGAGATGGACCAGTCGAGGACTTCCTCGTAGATGTAGGAGAGGAGGATGCGGGCGGCGAACTTGGCGAAGTCCGCGTCCTTTTCAATGAGGGTCTTGGCGTTGAGGATGATGGTGGCTTTGAGATCCTTGGCGGAAATTTCCGAGCCGATGGAGCGGCGGAGTTCGCGCTCGATGTCCTCGTCGGGGAGATTCAGGGAAAGGCCGATGGAGGCGTAGGCGATGCGTTTCTTCAACTCCATGCCATCCCAGAAGGAAGAGGTGCCGTCATCCTGTGTGACGACGATCATGGAATCCTGTGAGAGATCGGACTCGGCGATCCCCGCTTCCTCCTCGCGAAGGATATTGCGCGATGCGCGGTAGAGGACGTAGTGGGCGGCGGCCTTGAAGTGGCGTTGGCGCATGAGCTCCTCCTGGACCATGTCCTGGACATCCTCGATGTGGACGAAGGACTGGTCACCACGGCGGACCTTTTCGGTGACCGCCTTCGCGATGTCGATGGCGGGCTCGGGGTTTTCGTGGATGGTGAGGAAGGCCTTGCGGACGGCGATCTCGATTTTCGTTTCGCTCCATGGCACGACGTTGCCATTGCGGCGGATCAGGCGGACGGGAAGGGCGTGGGGCGCGGAGCCGAGATCGACCTTGCCGGTTTTTTCGAAGGAACGGCGGAAAGCCAGCGATTTCGCGACATCGTAGGCTTCGTTTTCGAGCAGGGCTTTCTCGATGAGGAGGTAGAGATCGCCCTCGGAAAGGCGGAGGCGGCCGCCATCCTCGAGGGACTCGGTGAGGGCTATCGCGACGGAATGGGCGACCTGGGAGACGAAGTTGCGGTTGACGTCGGAGAAGATGGATTTCTCGTCCTCGCGGCGGGCAATGAGGAGATCGGCAAGGGAATCGCCAATGGCGTCGGCGACATCTTCGAGCGAGAACTGGGTCTCCTTTTCGCCACGGGTGACGATGATATCGGCGTGCGGGGTGCGTTTTTCAACAGGGATGGTGCCGCGCCAATCGTAAGGGCGGTCGGTGGAGGCGAGAGCGAAGCGGTCGGAGATGACTTGCTTGAGGATGTTGTCTTCGGCGAGGTTCAGGGAGCGGTACATGGTCGGGATATGGGTGTGGATTTTTTTTGCGGACGGTTGGACGGTGGCGGAGGAGATTTAGTGGCGAGTGCCTAGTGAGAAGTGAGAAGAAAGATTGGGTGTATTGGTGGCTATGGGTTTAGGCGGCGTTGCAGGGCTTTTATGAGGCCTTTGATCATTCGGGAGAGTTCTCGGGTTTCATTGATCATGGTGCGGGATCCGCTCATTGGCGGAGCACCTAGGCGAGAGCGGACTTTTTCGGCGACGTATAGTTGGGTTCGTAGTTCGCCACAGGATCCTTTGCTGTAGCGGAGGAAGTTGATGAACTCTTTGGTGTTATCGCGCTCCGATCCTTCAGCGATGTTGGACGGGATGGAGAGTGAGGAACGTTCCATCTGCCCACGAAGAGCGAAGTCTTTCGACTCTGCCAAAGCGACGTGGATATCCACCGCAAGCTGGCAACCACGTTTCCAGACATCAAGGTCTTCAAATGTTTCGATTTCGCTCATCTTAGCCAAGTCTTCCACTTATCACTTCTCACTCGGCACTCGTCACTTAGTGCCAGCCGGATCACAGATCGTCGTCGTCGACAGCTGCGAGGGCGGCGGCTTTTTGGTACTCGGTGACCCGTCCTTCGAAGAAGTTCTGCTCTTTCTTGATGTCCATCATCTCGGCGAGCCATGGGAATGGGTTGGAGACGGATTCGTTGAGGGGGGCGAGGCCGCAGGAGGTGAGGCGGCGGTCGGCGATGTAGTCGATGTAGGTTTCGAAATCGACGGAGTTGAGGCCGAGGCCGGAGACCGGGAGGCAATCGCGGATGAAGGCTTTTTCGAGGTCGATGCCCTCTTTCATGGTGTCGCGGAGATCGGAGCGGAATTCTTCGGTCCAGATGTCCGGGTTTTCATCGATGAGATCCATGAGGAGGTTGCGGAAGACCTCGATGTGGTTGGACTCGTCGCGGAGGGTGTAGCGGAACATCTGGCCGATGCCTGGGAATTTGTTCTGGCGGTAGAGGCTGAGGATCATGCCGAAGAGGCCGTAGAACTGGGTGCCTTCCATGATCTGGCCGAACATGAAGATGTTTTTCGCGAGCGCCTGCTTGTTTTCCGTGATCGTGAGGTCGATGTCGCGGCGGAGCGCCTTGCTGTTCGAGGTGACGAAGTGGTTTTTCGCGGTGATGGTCGGGACGTCCTCGAACATGGCCTCGCATTCGTGGGGGTTGAGACCGAGGGAGGAAATCATGTAAACGAGAGAGTCCGCATGGATGTTTTCCTCATGGGCGTGGCGGCCGAGGACGAGCTTGAGCTCAGGGGCGGTGACGACCTCGCGGACGACGTGGAGGACGTTGTCGCCGACGATGCCCTCGGCGGCGGAAAAGTAGCCGATGCCCATCTTGATGATCCAGCGCTCGACATCGGAGATCTCGTTGGAGCGCCATTGCTCGACATCCTTCTGCATCGAAATGTCCTCCGGCTCCCAATGGTTGTTCTTCATCGTCTTGTAGAGGTCGTAGGCCCAGGTGTATTTGAGCGGGAGGATGTTGAAAAACATCGTGTCCTTGCCGTTGATGACTTTCTTCGAATTGAAGGCGAGTTCCGCTTTGGCTTTATCGAGGGTGAAGGTGCGGTTTCCGAGTTTGACGGTGGTGGTGTTGGACATTTTCTGAGGTCTGTAAGGTGGTGGATAAAAAGGGTGAAAAGTGACGCCGGAGTCGGTCGTAGCGTCGTGGAGACTGATGGCAACCGGGGTGACGGGTCAATTCGATTTTGCAGGATGTAGTATCCACAAATTATTCACAATACTACATGTGGTATATTCTTCTGATAGCTACAAAGTAGATACATCCTGTTTCCGGGACTTCCAGGCGTGTCGCTATCAATCTCACTCACACTACTTGGGCCAGAAAAAAAATGCGGATTGCGACGGGTTGGAGGCAGTTTGCGAAAATTTGAAAAACTTTGTTAAGTTTCGTGAAATATCGTGCCAAACGGGACGTTCGTGATCAGAAGTCACTGACTTTGCTGAACTAAAATTTTGACTAACGATCTAAAGTGAGCGCGGAAGGGCAGAAATCGGCGCAAGCTGCTTCCCATTTTCCCGTGGATGGGATTGGCTGTGTGGATGAAACGACTCGCGAGCCACTGGCACATCCTGATCGCTCTGGTTCTGGCAACGGTGACCGCCCTCGCGCTGAGGGGGCTGTTCAGTGGTGCGGAGGAAAGCTCACTTGGTGCGAGATTCGTGGGGGGAGCCCTGGAGACCTGCCGGTTTATCGGGGATCTTTTTATGCGGGCGCTGAAAATGATCATCGTGCCGCTGATCGTGACGGCAGTGGTTTCCGGGATCACGGGAATGAAAGGGGTGGAGGGATTTGGCCGCCTGGGGCTGAAGACGGTGGCATTTTACATGTGCTCGAGTTTCGTGGCGATCACGATGGGGCTGGTGGTCGTAAACGCGATTCAACCGGGGCTGGTGGATGGTGCGCCGAACGAGGCGATACGGGCGGCGTTTGCCGAAACCGAGGCGACCGCGGGAGAGGCGGAGAAGGGAAAGGTGGAGGAAGCCGGCAAGCGCGAGGGCAAGGATTTCCTCGGGATTTTCAAGGCGATGCTGCCGGAGAACGTGATCGGTGCGGCCAGCGACAACGGCCAGATGCTGGGGGTGATCGTGTTCAGCATCCTGTTTGCGATCGCGGCGACCCAACTGCCCGGAGACACGGGGGACAGCCTGAGGCGGGGCTTTGGTGCTGCGAACGATGCGATGATCACGGTGACGAAATGGATCATGGCGGTGGCTCCGATCGGGGTTTATGCGCTGATCCTTCCGGTGGTTTACGAGACGGGTGCGGGGCTTTTCGCGCAGCTCGGGAAATACTTCTTCACGGTGCTTTTCGCGCTGGGTCTGCATCTTTTCGTGGTGCTTCCGCTGGCTTTGAAATTCATCGGGAAAACGAGTCCGCTGGCGCATTTCAAAGCGATGAGACCGGCGGTGCTGCTGGCATTTTCCACTGCCTCGTCATCGGCGACGCTGCCGGTCACGATGCGTGCGGTGCAGGATAACGCTGGCGTTTCGAAGCGGGTGGCGAGTTTCACTCTGCCGCTGGGAGCCACGGTGAATATGGACGGGACGGCGCTTTACGAGTGCGTGGCGGTAATTTTCGTGGCGCAGGTGATGGGGATTTCGCTGGGGCTGGGTGAGCAGTTTTTCATTGTGGTGGCTGCGCTGCTGACGAGTGTGGGAGTGGCCGGGATTCCTTCGGCCAGCCTCGTGGCAATTCTTTTGATTCTCAAAAACTCGGGGATTCCGAATGCGGAGACGGCGGTGGTGGCGCTGCTTTCGGTTGACCGGATTCTGGATATGAGCCGGACGGCGGTGAACGTGTTCAGTGATTCCTGTGCGGCGGTGATTATTGGAAGCAGTGAGGGGGAAGTGAGAAGTGCCGAGTGATAAGTGAAAAGTGGAAGAAGGGGCGACCGAAGATCGCCCCTACTGGAGGTAGGATTTTGGGCGGTAGATGATGGCGAAGGGAATGAAGAGGAGGGCGGTGGCTCCCATGAGGGCGCTGAAAAACCAGAAGTAGTCGGCTCCCTGGAGGCGAACCTGGCCGCCGGAGAAGGTGGTTTTCCTGAAGGCCTCTCCCGCCCCGCTGTCTTCGGTGCCGGTGGTTAGGTTGAGTTCCATTTTGCGGGTGGACAGCCAGGTTTGGGCGGGGCGGAGGTTGTCCAGCCAGGAGGGTTTGGATGGGGGTTCGGGGGATGGTTTTTCGATGATGATTCCGACGTCCCATTTGGTGTTCCATTTCTCGTCGGCTCCCTGACTCCAGATGCGGACGGTGGTGGAGTTGAGAACCAGGTATCGCAAGGGATTGCCCCAATGGTCATTGAGTCCTGCGAGGAGTTTATTGCCGGTGGCCTGGTTTGGGAAATTTTCGGTGCTGGCTGAGGTGATGGAATTGGCGGCCTGGTCGAGAGTTTTCTGGCCGGGGACTTCCAGGGGGACTTCGGCATCTTTGTTGAGGCGGCGGACGAACACGCCTTCGGTATCGGAACTGTCGTAACCGGGGAGGACTACGGTGCGGGGGTCGTTTTGCCAGTCGGCAGGGAGGCGGCGGATGTGCTTCGGTGAGCTGCTCTTCGGCAGCGCTGGGGATGCGGATGTAGTGGTTGACCCCCGCCACGAGCAGGTTTCCGACGGCAACCGCGGCGAGGAAAAAGCACATGATGAAGGATTTCATGGTCTTGGGAGACTGGGTGTAGGCGAACTCCAGGGCGACGATGGAGACCATGATCTCCGAGGCGGTGAGGAGTGCGAAGGCGGCAATCTGCCACGCGATATTGGGACGGCCTCCGGCATCGATGCGGACCTGGATGAGGCTGACGAGGATGAACGCGGTGGTCATCAGGAGGAGGCCGGTTCCAATTTTCCGCAAGGGGCTGAGCGGCCAGAATTTTTCCACCGCAGGATAGATGAAGAGGGCGAAGACGGGGATGAAGGTGAGGACGAAAACGGAATTAAGCGACTGGATCTGGGATGGGAGCCAGTTGAAGCCGAGGAAATTCCTATCCATGTCCTGGGATTGGAAAATCCAGGTGGAGCCGGTCTGGTCGAACAGCGCCCAGAAAATGGCGACGAAGAGATAGACGGGCGCGAGCTTGAAAATGGCGGCGAGGCCTTCCCTGCTGAATACTTCTTTCAGGAAACCGGTTCCGCCTGCCGGGACGTGGGCGAAGCGTTTCCTGCCAATCCAGAAAACGAGCGTCGCGATGGCCATGAGGACTCCGGGAACGCCGAAGGCCCAGTGCGGGCCATACCATTCAAGGAGCCAGGGGGTGAGGAGGATGGAAACGAACGCGCCGAGGTTGATGGAGAAGTAGAACCAGTTGAAAATGCGTGGCAGTAGATGGGAGTTTTTCGAGCCGAACTGGTCGCCGACGTGGGCGGACACGCAGGGCTTGATCCCCCCTGCCCCGAGCGCGATGAGGACGAGTCCCCCTACCATCCATTGCTCGGAGTTTCCGAATTTCCCCATCAAGGCCAGTGCCGCGTGGCCGAGGCAATAGACGATGGAAAGCCAGATGATGACTCGGTATTTCCCGAACAATCCATCCGCGAGCAGCGCTCCGATGAGAGGTGTGATGTAGAATGCGAAGTTGAACCAATGAACCAGTTCCGCGGAGCGCGTCTCCGACATCGGGGTGCCGCCCGAGCCGTCCATGAGGTAGAGGTATTGGGTGAAAAAGACGGCGAGAATCGCTTTCATCCCGTAGAACGAGAATCGCTCGGCCGCCTCGTTCCCGATGATATGCGGGATTCCCGAGGGCATGCCGCTGGTTTCCTCCGGCTTGGTGCGATACTGCATGCGGTTGAAACTCCATGCCAGGGCGGGAAACATCAAGCCAACTCACCTTGCATGAAACACTTCCATTTCCGGGGCGTATGATTAGATTGATTCCGCGCTCATGAAAAAATCCACGATCATCGCCAGCCACGTAGCCATTTTCGCGTTGGGGGTCGCGGTGGCTTTTATCGGATCGAAACGAAGCGGGGATTCGGAAGGTGTTCCGGAGGCGGCGGGTGGCAGTGAATCCCGGATCTCGCGTGGAGGATTTGCATCCGATGGAAACGCGCCACGAAAACGCGAGGGTAGAAGCTTTGCCAGCGGGAGGGAAGGCAAGCGTTCCCCAATTAAATCGCTGGGGAAAATCAACCGGATCACCGACGCATATGAGCGCCAGCGTGCGCTGATGGATTTTTACGAAACGCTCGCACCCGATCAGTTCGCGTCCGTAGCGGACGAGTTCCAGGAACTTTACCACTACGGAAACACGGGAACCGAGGCGGAACTCCTCTTCCGCGCATGGGCAAAGGTCGATCCGACCGCCGCCCTGGATTACATCGAGGAGAATCCCGATATGCGCAGGAACCGGGGCGAGGTGCTTGAAACCTGGGCGGCGAAAGATGCGTCGGCTGCCGAAAAGTGGGCACTGGACAAACACGATGGCGATGGCGCGAATCCCTACATGGCTTCGGTGATCCGGGGGATCGCCGGAACCGACCTTCCGAACGCAAGCCGGTTAACCGCGGAGATGCCGTTGGGTAGGGAGCGCGGCCAGGCGATCGACGCGATAGCGAAAGCCCTTCTTATGAGCGGGACGGAGGCGGCGTTCGCTTTCCCGGATACGATCAAGGACGAGCATCTCAGGGGTAGTTTCGTGCTGATGATTTCCCAAAACCTGGCGAGAAAGGATCCGCAGGCGGCAGCGGACTGGGTGGCCTCGATGGACGGGGTTTTTCAGGAGCGGGCGGCCGGAAATATCGCGGGGAGATTGGCGGGCGTGAACGTGGACAGGGCGGCGGATTTCGTGAATTCGCTCAAGCCGCAGGCGAAAGCCGACGCGGCGGCAGCGACCGTGCCTGCGATGTCCCAGGCTGACATCGCCGGAACCGCCCGCTGGGTGAGCACGATGGCGGGGACTCCCGGGTACGACAAAGTCGTGGAGTCCTTCGTCTGGAGCTGTGACGAGCGGGCGCCCGAGCAGTCGGCGGCATGGATTCGCGGGATTTCGGACACGAACCAACAAACCAGACTGTACCACCGGATGCTGGGAAACTGGGCACGGAATGATCAGGACGCGGTTCGCAACTGGGTCGCGCAGAACGATGTTCCGGACAGTGTCAGGAAACGCTTTTCGCGTTGAGCTATTGGTGGGGCGCCGCCTCGATTTTATTTCGGCAGGCCGCTCGCCAGGGTATCCCAGCGGGACTTGAAACCGGGACTTTCCTCGGAAAGTCGCCCGGCCGCGACCACCGCCCTTTCCCTGTCTCCGGACAGCCATTCAAAGGCGATGGCGGACTCGTGGCGGCGCAGGCGTTCCAGTTCCGTGCCTGGTGATTTCACAAGCTCGCGATGAAGCTCGATCAGTTGGTCCGTCGGAAAATCCGTCCAACTGAGATCCCGGATTTCGCCATCGGCCAGCTTCCCTACAAGTTCGTTCCCGGAGGCGATCCCGATTGAGGAAACTTCCGTTCCGTCCTTCAGCGTCAGATCGACGACCGCAGGCCGCTTGCCGAGATCCGATTCGATTTCCGTTAGGAAAACGAGAGCCGCCTGGGCGACCCCGAGGAGGGATTCGCGCTTGTATCCCGGCGGATCTGAATCCAGAGCGGAGACCTTTTTCACGAGCTTCACAAAATCGTAGCTCTTCGCGAGCACGGCGATTTCCTCCATCACGTCCGGCTGTTTCGCGGGAGTTTTCCGGGGGCGGTTTTTGAGAGACTTCTCCAGCCGTGCGAAGTCGAGCTGACGGGCACGTATATTGAAACGGGCGCGCCCTTTCGTTTTGAGCAGCGTCAGTTTCCGGTTCAGTTCCTCTATCGCCTTCCGGCATTCTCTGACCGATCCGGGTTCGGAATTCATCGGCTCGGAAGTCAGGGCACGGTAGTCCGCAAGGTAATTTTCCGTGGCATCCTGATACCAGTCGAGAACGCTGTCGTCCGCGAGGGACGGTTCGTTGACCACTTTTCTGAAAAGTGGAACCGCTTGCTCCAGTCCGCCGCTCTCCCAGTTTTTCAGGGCTGCGAGAAAATATCCCATGAATCTCTCGTTGCCATCCCCGCTCTGATTCAGAGTCCCTAGCTCTAAAAAACCGTGCTTCGGGATTCCTCTCAAAACCGGGCGGACGTGGACAAGAAACCCCGGAGCCAGTCCGGCCGGCCGGTGGAAAGATGCCTGTCCGCCGCAGCCGCGTATTCCTTGGCGAGATCCGTTCTCCCGTCCATCAGCGCCGCTGCGACAGCCTGGAGACCTGCCCATGTTCGCGTCGGCTCCTGGACGTCCGCATCATTGAGAAGAGAAGAGAAAGCGTTTCCAGCCTTCTCGAAATCCCCCTTCTTCATGAGATTTCTCGCGGTGCCGTAGCGTGTGGCGATCTCACTCGGACTCTCGTTTTCCACATTACCGCCGGTGCTGACGGTGAGAACCTTCGCCACTTTATTGTCCGGTTGCGGAGCCGATGAATTGAGAAAAACAATCGCCACCATCCCCGCGACGGTGACTGCCGCCGCACCGACTGCCAGAAACATGTTCCTGCGCTTGCGTGCACGAAGCTCGGCGCGGCGCTGGGCTGTCGTGACACCCTCGCTGTCCTTGACGGATTCCCCTCGGGCCAGTTTTAAGGCTACGTGAAGTTCGGCGATCATCTCGTCGTAGCTGCCGAAACGCTTTTCCGGCTCGTAAGCCATCGCGCGATCGATCACCGCACAGGTCTCGTCCAAAAGGTTCGGAGCCACTTTCTTAAGAGGGACGATTTTTTTCTTCGCCTCGCGGAGGACGGCGGTCGCCATTGATTCCTCGTTGCAGGGCGGCTTCCCGGCGAGAGCGTGGTAGAGGGTCGCTCCGAAAGCGTAGATATCCGCCCGGAAATCCTCCGATTCACCCTCGATCGCCTCGGGCGGAACGTAGTAGGGGGTCGCCCAGATTTCGGTGGCTTTCGCCTTTCCTCCTTTGGTTACCAGAGCGAGTCCGAAATCCACGATCTTCGCGTTGCCTTCGGAGTCGAGGAGGATGTTTCCCGGCTTCACATCGCGGTGGATCAGGCCGGCCGCCTGCGCGCCTTTCAGACCCTCCGCCACCTGGATCGCGAGGGGGAGGATCTCCGTTTCCGGCACCTGGCCCTTCTCGCGGATGTGATGCTCGAAGTGCCCGCCGGGGACGAATTCCATCGCGATATAAAACCTGTCGAACGCCCTGCCGGTGGTGAGCACACGAACGACGTTCGGGTGGCTGAAAGAGGCGGTAAGCCTGGCTTCCTCCTCGAACGCGGCGATCCGCTTTTCATCCTTGGAATACTCCTCGCTGAGAATTTTCAGAGCCACCTCCCGATCCAGCGCCTCGTCCTTCGCCACGAAAACGGAACTCATCCCGCCAATCGCGTGACGCCGCGTGAGAGTGTATGGGCCGAAGTGTTTTTTCACCCGGTTCTCGGCTTTGCAACCCGGGCAAACTACGCGGGAATAGGGCGCGACCTCCGTGACGTTCATGGGCGCACCACATGCGTGACAGGTTATGATCTCTTCCTCGCTTGCGGGCATGTCCGTTTGTAAATACACGATGGCCGTCTGAAAACTTCCAACTTCCGAAATTTTCGAACACCGGTTTTCCGGAAAGGTTGCCCACCTTCCCTCTTGCATCCCGCCCCGTTTCCCATGAAACCTCCCCCGTGATCGCGAGACTCCGAGGAAAAATCATCGAGGCATTCCCCAACCGCCTGGTCGTGGACTGCGGCGGCGTGGGCTACGAGGCGACGATCCCCATCTCCACCTACGACAAACTCCACCCCACCGAGGGCGCCGCCGTCGATCTCCGCACCCACCTTCACATCCGGGAAAACGCCCACACGCTCTACGGATTCGCCACCGAGGAGGAGCGCGATGTTTTCCTCATGCTTATTGAGAGAGTCTCCGGCATTGGGCCATCCATCGCCATGGCCATCCTCAGCGGCATGCCTGTGAACCAGTTCAAATCCGCCGTCGTGGCAGGAGATTCCGTCATACTCTCGAAAACCAAGGGCATCGGCAAAAAAACCGCCGAACGCATTATCCTGGAGCTGAAGGACAAAGTCGGTGTAACGGACACCTGGCAGGACGCAGCCTCCGGCCAGGTCAGCAGCCAGGCCGCCGATGCCGAACTCGCCCTCATCGCCCTCGGCTACAAACAGGTCGATGCCCGGAAAGCCGTCCGTAAAATTTTGGATTCCGACCCGTCATCCACCACCGAAGCCCTCGTCCGCGGAGCCCTCCGTTCCCTCCAATCCTAGCTCTTCCTTCGAGTTTCAAATTTAAAGTTTAAAGTTCATGACCGTCCGCACCCGTTTCGCACCCTCCCCTACCGGCTACCTCCACGTGGGTGGCGCCCGCACCGCGCTTTTCAACTGGCTCTTCGCCCGCAAGCACGGAGGCAAATTCATCCTCCGAGTCGAAGACACCGATAAGGAGCGCAACACCGAAGAGGCACGCCAGGCCATTTTCGACGGCATGTCATGGCTCGGCCTCGATTGGGATGAAGGCCCGGAAAAAGGAGGTGATCACGGCCCCTACCACCAGTCGCAGCGCAATGAGATCTACGACGCATATTTTGAGAAACTCCTCGCCGCCGACCGTCTCTACAAGGATGGCGACGCCTACCGTTTCCGATTCGACCGAAAGCCCGTAACCATGCACGACCTCGTCTGCGGCGAAGTCACCATCGACTACACCGATGCCTCGAACACCCCCGACATGGTGGTGAAACGCAGCGACGGCTCCTACGTCTTTCATTTCGTCAACGTCGTGGACGACCTGGAAATGAAAATGACCCACGTCATCCGTGGCGAGGATCACCTGATGAACACGCCCAAGCACCTCCAGCTCATCGAGGCGCTCGGTGCCCAGCCTCCGCAATACGCCCACATACCCCTCATCCTGAATGCGGATGGATCGAAAATGTCCAAGCGCGATGCCGGTGCCGCTGTCGGCGACTACCCGCGCCAGGGCTTTCTCTCCGAAGCGGTCGTAAACTTCATCGCACTGCTGGGCTGGTCATCGAAAACGGACGATGAAATCTTTTCCCTTACCGAACTGATAGACCGGTTTTCCCTTGAGAACATCAACCGCGCCCCGGGTCGATTCGATCTGGAGAAATGCAAATGGGTCAACCAGCAGCACATCGCGAAGATCTCCACCGAGAAATTCGCGGATCTGGCCAAGCCTTTCGTTGAAGCGGAAGACCTTCCGATCACCGATGACTACCTGACCGTCATCGCCGCCGTGAAGGAGAAGGTGCGCCTGCTTTCCGAAGTCCCCCACTCCATCGATTTCCTAGTCACTGACAAGTTTGAAAACGATCCGGAAGCCACCGGGAAAGCGACGTCCAACCCGAATTCCGCCTTACTCCCCGCTCTGGCCGATCACCTGGAAAACCTCCCGGAGTGGTCAGCCGATGCTGCGAAGGATGCCATAGCCGAAGTGGCGAAAGCAAACGGAGCCAAACCCGGCCAACTCATGTTTCCCACCCGCGTCGCCCTCTCCGGCCGCTGGTCATGGCCCCGACCTCGGGGATATCTTCGCGATTCTCGGGAAAGAAAGAACTGTCGCGCGTATCAAGGCATTCGCGCACAGACCGGCTCCGGGCGTGATGCCTTGACATCAACTACTTCTGATGCATGATGCTTGTATGAGAACCACACTCACTCTCGAATCCGAGGTAGCGGAAAAACTCCGGGCAGAAGCAGCTTCAGGTACCAGGACTTTCAAGGAAATTGTAAACCAGGCATTGAAGATAGGTTTGGGAATTGAGAAGCCGGAACCTGATGAGCCCTTTGAAGTTATTACCTTCTCATCCGATTTCCAGCCAGGTGTGGATCCGATGAAGCTTCAGCAGTATCTTGATGACGAGGAAGTCGAATCCTATCTTCGCAAAGGGCTTCTCAAATGATCATACCAGACATTAATCTCCTCATTTTTGCTCACAATCGAAACGCGCTCCACCACGAAGAATCCAAACAATGGCTTTCAAATCTGATGCAGGGCGGAGAAACGGTGGGACTCCCGTGGATCGTAATCTCCGGATTTATTCGTATATCCACTCATCCTAAGCTGCTAAAAGAACCACTTTTGGTGGAGACCGCCACAGCAATTGCGCGATCTTGGATCGCCTGCAGACACGTCCGCACGATAGAACCGGGATCAAGGTTCCAGGACACATTTTTTAAAAACCTGGTAGAACTCGGAACCGCCGGAAATCTCACGACCGATGCGTTTCTCGCCGCACTCGCAATCGAACATCAGGCTGAACTCCACAGTTGCGACACGGACTTCCACCGCTTCCCTGGGCCTCCGCTGGCGTAACCCGTTAGCCAAATGAATTCCCACCCGAACGACCCGCTCCACGGTTATACCCTGGAAACAATCATCGTCCGCCTGGTCGAGGAATACGGATGGGACGAGCTTTCCTCACGCATCCGCATCAACTGTTTCGCGAACGATCCCTCAGTGAAGTCCACGCTGAAATTTCTTCGTAAAACCCCGTGGGCGCGGAACAAGGTGGAGATACTTTTCATCGAGACCCTGGAGCGGCAGGAGCGCGAGCTGTAGCGTGGCTGGGGCATCCTGCCTCAGGCCGTTGTTGAGGCATCTTGCTTCAACCATTCACCGCCCGCCAAATAGGACACCCACCTCCCATCTCCACCCCTTTCCGATACCCGGCCAGCCGTCGCCTTGATTCGTCTGCAAGCGCCCGCCGCACCTCCCGGCGCTCCCCTTTGATGCGTGCGATATGCATGTGGTCATAGGAAGTCGTCTGATGCCGCAGCCATGCAATCGTCGCCGCCTCCGCCCGCCGTTCGATTGGAATCCGCTTTGTCCGCGCCACCGTTCCACTCCCCACTGGCGTCGCGTGAGTTGCGATCAGCCCGGCCATCTTTTCCGCCATCTCCGCATACCGTTCGTGAAATCCCAGGAAATCACGCACCGCTCCGGCAAAGTCCTCCACATACGCCTCCTCCTGCTTCGCCCGGCGCTGCCGCCCCGCCTCAAGCTTTTTCGTGTAGGCTGGATCGTCCTTCTCCGCCTCGCGCTCCACACGCAGCTCGGAAATCGTATTCGCATCAGCCAGCACCCCGCGTGAGATCCAGCGCTTCCGGTGAAATGCTTTCACCACCCAGTGCGCACCGGCTTTTTTCACCCGCCGCGTCAGCCCCGCATCCCCCGGCGGCAACAGTTCCCACCCATCCGGAATCCTCAGCTTCCTCTTGTCGAAAGTCTCCACCCAGCCTTCCCGCTCGCCCCATTTCACATCCAGCGTCTCTTCGTTTGCCATCCGCGAAAATCAAACCCAGAGTCCCAGCCAAACACAACCCAAGTCTTCCCTGATCACTGATCACTCGGCACTTTTTACTCATCCCACCATGACCACTCCCGCAATCGGCATCATCGGAGGCTCCGGCCTTTACGAGATCGACTCCCTCGAATCCATCTACCGCCACAAAATCTCAACACCTTTCGGCGATCCTTCCGATGAAATCATCGAAGGCCGGCTCTCCGGGAGGCGCGTCTGCTTCCTCCCGCGCCACGGAAAAGGCCACCGCCTCCTCGCCCACGAGATCAACCACCGCGCCAACATCTGGGCGATGCGATCCCTCGATGTCCGCTGGGTGGTTTCCGTCACGGCGGTAGGCTCGCTCAGAGAGGAAATGGCACCACGCGACGTCGTGATCCCGGATCAACTGATGGATAAAACGGGAAAAGGCGATCAACACACCTTTTTCGGAAACGGCATCGCCGCCCACGTTGGTTTTGCGGATCCATATAGCGGGGAAATGCGCGGACACCTTTTGGAAGCCGCCGCGAAACACACGGACAAGCTCCACGACGGCGGCACCTATGTCTCGATGAACGGCCCGGCTTTCTCCACCCGCGCGGAATCGAACATGCACCGCGCACTGGGCTTCGATCTCATCGGCATGACCAACGCCGGGGAAGCGCGCCTCTGCCGCGAAGCGGAAATCGCGATGGCGACTCTCTGCATGGTCACCGACTACGATTGCTGGAAAACGGACGAAGCCGCGGTGGATGTCGCGGCGGTGATCGCGAACCTCCATGCGAATGGAGACCTGGCGAAAGAGATCATACGTTCGGTGGTTCCGTCGATTCCGGAGAATGCTGACTGGCCGGAGCACCGCTCGCTCGATACCGCCATCCTAACCCCGCAATCGAACTGGCCGGAAAAACTGAAACAGGATCTCGCTCCGGTGATCGGGCGGTTTCTTTAATTTGGACATGGCCGGAAACAAAGGTTTCCCAAAGCGCCGGAGGCTCTGGACTGCTGGGATTCTTCATTCCCAGCTCTCACGGTGGAAACCCTTTGATCAATGCGCCCGGTTTCCCCCAAAGGCCGGGGCGATGCCAGCCTTGCCGCGTGAGCTGCGGATAAGAACCGCAGCAGTCCAGAGCCTCCGGCGGTTAAGAAAAAGGGGGTGCCGCCTCCCTGTAAGCCGGATTCTGTCCACCCCGGTTTTACCCGGAGCTGGACGGTCATTTCTCTCAATCCCGCTTGCGCGGAACGCCCCGCTTGCGCGGGGTGCGACTAATACCCGGGAGTTTGACGGGCGGGCAGCCCTTTCCCTGTTATGTCTTGCACCACCCGGGGTTTGCACTGCCGCTCCGGTTGCCCTCGGCGCGGTGGGCTCTTACCCCACCATTTCACCCTTACCCCCGGACTGGCCGGGGGCGGTATCTTTCTGCTGCACTTTCCATCCGGGGCCCTCTCGGTTCCCGTCCCTTGCTTTCACAAGGCGAGTTGCCCTACGGTGTCCGGACTTTCCTCAACCGCGGCTCGCGCCCCGATTGCGACCGCCCGGGAGACGGCGCGGAAGTAAGCACTGAAAACCGGGAAAACTGAAAGCTTAAAACGCGGTGACAAATTTCCGGGCGGGCAAGGGGGATCACCGGTTCTTCCACTTCTGCCAAGGCTTCTTCAAGGAGAGGCGCGCTCTATGGCCGCCCAACAGGCCAAGTCTTCCACTTCTCACTTCAACCCACCTCCCCATACACACTTTCCCCGCTCTCCGGATACTTCGCCAGCACGTGCTGGAACAGCGCTCCGCACTTCGTTTCGAAAAGCTCCGAGGTGTATTTCTCCGGTAGTCCGCTATCCAACATCTTCTCGATCTCCACCCGCACCGCCGCGCGGGTTGTGCGTTTGGTTCTCCATTCCAGCACGAGTTTTTCGGTCTTCAGCTTCGCCAGCAGATCCTTGCAGACCTTCTTGATCGCCTCGGTTTCCTGTGGGGAAAGATCCGGATCCGGCCTTGTGAGGATATCGAACACCGCCAGCTCCTCCTCGCTGACATTCTCCCGCAGGTGCCTTTGCTCCTCTTCGCTCAGATCCTTCGTGAAGGTCGCCAGATCCGCGAACAACTGCTCAACGCCCCGCTGTTATATGCCTCGATCATCTTCTGGACGCGGTCAAGGAAATCGTAACGGCTCAGCCACATCGCGCAAACGAAGACCAGGCGGAACTTGTCCTCCGGATTCTTGAACTTCTCCTCCAAATCCTCTTTCACCATACGCTCCCGGTGCGGCAGGATATCGAATCCTTTCGCCGCCATCTCCGTAATCTCGTTCTGCCCCGGTGAGACGACCACCGCCATATCCGTCTCCACCAGATTTTTCAGCCGCGCGTTCAGTTCCGCATAGTCCGGCATTAGCGGACTCATCTTCGCAAGCCTTGCGCCCACCCGCTCCTTCTCCGCATTCCACTCCGCCTTAACCTTTTCATACATCCGCAGGGTTGTCAGCTTGTCGATGGATACCACCATCGCCTTACCCTGATAGCCGCGGTTCAGGAAATGGTGGACGATGTCCTTCGCCACCTCGTCCAGCCTGTCGTCGCGAGTAATGAGATGGTAATTCCGTCCCAGCACCTTCTTGAGCTTCTCCTCCTGATCCTCGTCCAGCCCCGCGTCCTCGATGGTCTGGTAGTCTTACCCGATCCCTGCGTGTGCCAGAAAACCCCTATCCTCCCGTCCTTCGATTGCTTGAGCGCTTCCACCGCGCGGTTCACCCCAAGGAACTGGTGATTTCGTGCCACCAGCTTCTGCGTCTTCCCCTTCTCATCGGAGAAGCGGGAAAATTCTCCACCAGATCCAGCAGCCGACCCTTGTCACAAGTCCCGCGCAACAGGGTGTTCAGGGAAATATCAGGAGCCTCCTCCTCGCTCACCGCCTTTTTCCAATCCCCGTAGTGCTCCCACTTCGCCGTCAGGCTGCCGATCTTGCTCTGCACTCCGTTGGATACGATGATCAATCCATTGTAGTGGAAAAGCTGCGGAATCGTCCCCTTATAGTCCGCGATGTTCTTGTCGTAACCCTGCCGCACATTCTCGCCCGGGGCTTTCAGCTCCATCAGCACCAGCGGCAGTCCGTTCACGAAACCGATCAGATCCGGCCTTTTCGTATAATACGCCTCTGCCACCCAGAACTGCGAGGCCAGCAGGAAATCATTATTCTCCGGCACCTCCCAATCGATCACCGCGACCACCTCCACCCGCTGCCCGCCGTTCTCCTTGTCGGGAAACTTCACCGTCACCCCGCCTTTCAGCAGCTTGGCTATCTCCCGGTTCGCTTCCACCAGACTCAGCACCGTCCTGTCCCGCGAAAGCTCCTCCACCGTCCCATTGATCGCCGCCTCCGGCAGATTCGGATTCAGCTCAAGGAGCGCTGCCTTCAGGCGGCGAGTCAAAACCACCTCCCGCTTCCCCTCCCGCCCGAGATCACTCGCCCCACCTTGCCACTCCCCGAAGCAATTCATCACATCCCACCCAAGCTCATGCTGCATGAGCTGGATCGCTGGCTGCTCGACTAGGTGGTCTTCGGTGTATCCGCTAATTCCCTAGAGTTTCTCCAACGCCTCAAAATGCTTGTCGTTGTGCATCAACGTCGCCCCGTGTCGCTTTGCACAAGCCACGATCAACACATCCGCCAGGGGACAGTTCAGACCTGACCGCGTGGCCACCAACCCCATACGTGCGGCCTCTTCCCAAGCCTTCTCATCCATCGGCAAGGAAGGGCATAGTGCGGAAAGCTCCTTGGCAATCCGTTCTTCCCGCTTGCCACGGATACCCCGAAAAATCTCCACCCAGACTACAGGGCAGAGATGCGCCATTCCTTCGGACATCGCCACGGACACCTCATTGGGAAGCTCGGAATGCCCGCGCAAAAACGGAATCCACACAGAGCTGTCGATGAGAACCTTCAAGAAGCCTCCTCCCTGCCCCACAGCTTTCGCATCCTCTCCTCGTATTCCATGTCCACCGCTTCGATTTCATCGTTGCTAGGAAAATCAGGCATCGAGCCCGCAGCCTCCTTGAGGAATTTCTCCACCCGGTGCCTCCGGTTGAAATCCTCCAGCGCCTTCAACACCGCCTCACGCTTGGTCTTCGCCCCCGTGAAACGCATGGCATCCGCCAACGCACCCTCAGGAATATCAATTGTCGTCTTCATGGATTCCAGATACACCATAAACTGGAATCCCGCAACTGGATAATCGGATGATTCTCACTCCACCCCCCTCACGGCTTCGTGAAAGTACCCTTTTTCGTGAAAATCCATAAAGTATCAGTCTGCCGTCTTCCTCTTCCATTCAAAATCCCCCTCTCCCCCGCAGACCCATCAATCGCCATTCTCCGGTTCAGCTTTTCAGCTTTACCCGGCACCTCCCACCCTGACCTTCGTAGCTCTTGCGAAGAAGGATCCCCGAAGCAATTCATCACTTCCCACCCCAGCTCATTCTGCATGAGCAGGATCGCAGGCTGCTCGACTAGGTGATCTTCAGTGTAATGACTGCTCACTATATTATTCACTAGCGCTAAATTTCTCACCCCTTCTTGATTCCAGGTCGTGTAGCAGTACGCCAAGCACGCCGCACGGCATCAACAGCTTTAGGATTATCATAGGTTTTCGTAAAATCGACTACGTAGCGTTCAACCGTTGCAAGATCACCCCCATTTCTTAGCCACCTGACGAGAATCCAAGAAGCGTTGTCACTTCGAGATCTCAATTCGAGCCAGCGGATTACAGAATCTTGGACAACAGTCAATTCTCCACGTTGATCAATCCAGGCGGAAATTACAAGGGACGCTTCCCAGCACGCTGCATTCTGATCCAGCCATCGGAGCATGAAACTTTCGATCTGCTGAGGTTGCCTTCCGCTTTCTAAACCAGCAACAAAAACAAACGAAGCCACATGCTTCTCGCAGTGCAGATCCAGCCAATCCAACAATACCCCTTTTAGGATTTGCCGAGCGTCTCTAATCCTGATGCACGCAACCAAAACATAAACTGATTCAAGTTTCAAACCATGTTCCCCGATCCACTGAGAGAGCGCTTCCTTGACGGCATTGAAATCACCACCACCGTCGAGCCATGGACTGTAAATATGCGATACTTCAGGAGAACTTCCGTGGAATCTTAACCAATATACTTAGTAATCTCGAATCTCACCAAGAGGATAAGAGCGTTTAATCCAAGCCGCTAAAATAAAATTTGCACACATCATTGACGAATGATGCGCGAGCCACTCTAGCGCGAAAGTTTTTACAATCGTCCCATTGGAATTACTTCTAATCCAAGGCAGCAAAACGTGCATGGCCTCGTTTGCGAATTTCTCGCCATTATCGAGCCAACCAATAACACACCTATCAATGGATGCGCGCATTTTACCAACTTCAATCCACCGCGACAACAAATGATATCCTGCACAGACCTTTCATGCAGGGACATCCATTTTGAAATCCTGCTTTCTAAGTCATAACTGCAAATTGAATTATTTAGTAACTACGTATATACGAATTGAGCCTCTGGGCGGCGTGGGAGTCGTCGGCGGTGGCGGGTTCTGTCCAATGCATGTGTTATGGCAGTTCTATCCACTGGGGGCATTCGGGGAAGGGGAAAATGGGAGGAGCCTATGGGAGTGCAGAAGAAGCCGGCCACAGGCGCGGCTCTCCAGCACGGAACTTTTCACTTTTTCCACTTCTCCCAGGGTTTCTTCTCGGGTTTGATGGTTTCCCGGGGGAGTTCGTCGTCGTATTGGGAGCGGCCGGACCAGCGGAGGAGGGCGGCGATTTCCTTGGCTTCCTCGAGGAGCTGTTTCATGCGCTCCGGGGTGATGCCGGGTTCTTTCAGGGCGGATTTCACGGCGGCGTCGCGCTTCTGGAGGACTACGGAGGAGAGCATGCCGAGGGCTTGCTCGGCGGATTGCATGCCGTCCTCGACGATGGCTTCGTTGGCTCCCATTTCCCGGTGGAGGGATTTCTGTTCGCCGGGTTTCAGGGTGCCGACGAAGGCGTTGATGGCGGCGCTGGAGCCGGGATCGGGGGCGGCGGCGAGGATTTTTTCCAAGAGCGGCACTCCCTCGACCCACGCTTTGGCTTCGTGGAGGGTCTCGAACTGCTCGGCGAGGAAATGCTGGGCGGGCGCGGAGGCGAGGGCGAGGTGGCAGAGGTAGCCGACGGTGCGGTCGAGCGGGTAGGCGCGGGTTTCCTGGACAGGCTCGGGGTCGTCATCGCGGCGGAAGGTGGGGCGGTTCGCCTGGGCGGTGGCGCGCTTGATGGATTTTCCAATCCCCTCCCGCAGGGTGGATGAGGTGAGACCGAGAAGGGATGAAACGACGTTGATCTGCTGGTCGCGGGCGGCGTGATCGTCCATGGCGGCGAGGAGGTCGGTGCATTCGCGGGCGAGTTCGGTGCGGCCTTCGGCGGAGTCGAGTCGGCCTTTAGCGCGGGCGGCCTCGATCTTGAAATCGAAAAATTCGCGGGCTTCCTCGACTTTTTTTCGGAAGCCTTCGACTCCGTGCGCCTTGAGGTAGGTATCGGGATCGTCCCCGGCGGGAAGCTCGACGACTTTCACGGAGAGACCTTCGGGGGCGAGTTCGCGGAAGGCGCGCTCGCTGGCTTTGATCCCGGCGGTATCGGCATCGAAGCAGAGGACGGCGGTCTTGGCGTAGCGTTTGAGGATGCGGGCGTGCTGGGGGGTGAAGGCGGTGCCGAGCGGGGCGATGGCGTTTTCCACCCCGCCCTCGTGGCAGGCGATGGCATCGATCTGGCCTTCGCAGAGGATGACGGTCTTTTCCTTGAGGATACCTTTCTTGGCTTTATCGAGGGCGAAGAGGACGTTGGATTTCTTGAAAATATCGGTCTCCGGGGAGTTGATGTATTTCCCGGTGCGGGGATCGTCGCGGAGCTGGCGACCGGAGAATGCGATGACGTCGCCGACTTCGTTGTGAATGGGAAACATCAGCCTGTCGCGGAAACGGACGTAGATACCGGCGGAGGGGCGGTCGGCGTCTTTGAGCCCGGCGAGACCGCAGGAGACGAGTTCCTGTCCGGTGTATTTCCGCTCCCGTGCCCAATCGAGGAAGACTTTAGGGTTCTCGGGCATCCAGCCGATCTCCCACCGCTCCGGCCATTTCCCTGCCGAAGCCGCGGCTCTTGAGATAGTCGCGGGCGTGCTGGCAGTCGGGGTTCGTCTTAAGGTTCTCGTGGAAAAAGGCGGAGACCTCGCGGTGGAGATCGAGGATGCGGCCACGGGATCTTCTGGCGGCGCGGGCTTTGGGATCGTCCGGCTCCTGCTCCAGATGTACGCCCGCCTTGGTGGCGAGTTTTTTCAGCGCATCCATGAAGAGAAGGCCTTCCTGCTCCATGACGAAGCTCAGGGCGTTGCCACTCTTGCCACAGCCGAAGCAGTGGTAGAACTGCTTGTGGGGGCTGACGTTGAACGAAGGGGTTTTCTCGTGGTGGAAGGGACAGTTCGCCTTGTAGCCGGTGCCCGCGCGTTTCAGCGGGATGTAGCCGCCAATGAGATCCACGATATCGGTGGAGGCCAATACCTGCTCGATCGTTTCCCTGGGAATCAGGCCCACGGCTCAGGATGCTTTGTCGGAATATTTCCCACGGCCCAGTTTTTCATCAAGCTGATCCCATTGCTCCCGGCTGACGATGTAGCCGACGCAACCGGCGCGGCCGCAGAGGCAGGGATGATCCTCGTAGCACTCGATATCGAAGCCGTAGTCGAAGGTGAGTTCCTCGCCTTTCGCGATATCGCGGAGGGAGTGGATGAAGATTTTTTTCCCGGTCTGCCATGCCTCGCAGTTCGGCTCGCAGGAGTGGTTGATGAGGCGGGCGGTGTTCCAGGGGAAGTTCCCGTCGATATCGTATTTCTTGCTGACGGTGAAAATGTAAACCGCTGCATCGCCGTGGAGTTCGGCCCGTTCCGCCTGGTCGATCCCGCGCTGGCCGCTCTCGTCCTTGTCGATGAGTTCGCCGACATACTCGATGATTTTTTCCTCCGCCGGGATATCGCGGGTGGCATAGACGCCGCGACCGTGGATTTCCGATCCGCGCACCTCGCAGAGATCGCTCTGGCCGCGCTCCCAGAGATCGAGCATGCGCTTGTGGAGCTCGCGTTCGGTGAGTGTCTTTTTACGTTTCGTGCCCTTCGCCATACGGATGATGCTTTACTTGATCTGGCGTTTTTCCAAAGGAGGAAGTTCGAGATCCTGCGGTAAATTGATAAAAAGGCTGCGGAGGTCGTTCACCGTGGTGCCGGAGCCGTCGATAAAGGTCCAGTCGTTTTTCCCTTTGTCGGAAATGGCGATCTGAAAGCTGGTGCTCTCGATGGTCACAGGTTTCGGATCGTTCGGGAGGAAGACGCGGAACTTCGTGAGGGTCGGCACGAGGACGAGCCATTTCGTGTAGATGAGCTGCTCGACCTCACGGCCGTTGACCGTGGCGACCCTTTTTCCCGGGATGACCTCGAACGATCGCGGCTGGCCCCGCGGGACGAAATCGGTGATGGAAATACCCTGCTGGAGCATTTGCTCGGCCACCGTATCAAGCTGTTCCTCGAGCTTGTCCATGCCGCCCATTCGCTTCGCGGCGCGCTCCTTCCACTGGGGGAACATTCGCTCCATCGCCACCTGGTAACGCCCGAGGACGACCTGCTTGCCAAGCTCGCCGACCGCTTCAACAGCGGATGCGACGACTTCCGGGGAGGCCTTTTCCTCCACCGCGTTCTGCCCTTTCACGGAAGCGACGGAAACCAGGAAAAACAAAAGCCATTTCATGCAGCTACCCATGCCCCCCGCTTCGCCTCCAGTCAATCACGCATCTCCGCCGGGGCGTTCCGCACGAAAAGAATCAAACTTTCCTCGCTAACAGGCAGCCCCCGCCCTACCACTGCCGTGAACATCATGTCCCAAATCAAGCGTATCAACTTCTCTCTCATCCGGCTCGGCATCGTGGCCGTCGTCATTCTCATCGGCATCACAACCAGCTTCTACACGGTCTCCGCGGACTCGCAGGCGGTCGTCCTTCGTTTCGGAAAACCGATCAAAACGTCCAATCCGGGCCTCCATTTCAAACTCCCGTATGGAATCGATAGCGACCATGAACGTGGAGGTGAAACGCCAGCTCCAGCAGGAATTCGGATTCGGCACGCCGGGCGCGACCAACCGCTTCCAGTTCACCGACTCCAGCGAGCAGGAGCAGGAAAAATCCATGGTCACCGGAGACCTGAACGCGGCGCTCGTCGAGTGGGTCGTCCAATACCGCATCGACGAGCCGATGCAGTATCTTTTCGCAGTCCGCGAGCCGGACGCCACGCTGCGAGACCTGACGGAAAGCGTCATGCGGGAAATCGTCGGAGACCGCACCGTGGACGAGGTGATCACCGTCGGGCGTCAGGAAATCGAAAACGTGGCCACGGAAAAACTCCAGACCGCCACCGCCGAATACGCGATGGGACTGCGCATCATCCAGGTGCAGCTCAAGGACGTGAACCCGCCGCGCCCCGTGCAGGCGTCTTTCAACGAGGTCAACCAGGCGCAGCAGGAACGCGAAAGCGCGATCAACCGAGCCAACGGCGAATACAACAAGGAAGTCCCCCGCGCCCGAGGCGAGGCCGACCGCGAAATCTCCGCAGCCGACGGCTACGCCAAAAAACGCGTCAACGAAGCCGAAGGCGACGTGGCCTCATTCGAGGCGCTTCTCATCGAATACACTGCGGCTCCTGAAATCACCCGCCGCCGCCTCTATCTCGAAACCATGTCCGAGATTCTCCCGAACCTGGGCAAGACCGTCATCATCGACGAGGAAACCAAAGGTCTCCTCCCACTCCTCAACCTCGGCGGCCAGTAACCGTCTTACCAAAATTTTTCCCATAGCTTTATGAAACGCGCTCCCATTCTCATTCTTCTTCTGGCCATCGCCGGAATCGTCATCGTTTTCAACCTCTGCGCCTACACGATATCGCCTACCGAGCAGGTGATCCTGACCCAGTTCGGCGATCCGAAAGGCGAACCGGTGACAGAACCAGGCCTGCATTTCAAAACACCGTTCATCACCGTCGTGAACCGCATCCCGAAAAACATCCTTCCGTGGGACGGCCAGCGCAATGACATGCCCACCAAGGACAAGCTCTACATCTCCGTGGACACGTTTGGTCGCTGGCGCATCACCGATCCCCTCGCCTATTTTCTCGGTCTCAGGAACGAGCGCACCGCGGACTCGCGCTTGGAAAACATCCTCGGCTCCGCGACGCGGAGCATCATCGGAAAGCATGACCTTATCGAGATCGTCCGCACCGACAAGGACCGCACTCCGCTCAAGGACGAGACGCTCGTCGAGCTGACCGACGGACAGGTCGGCAGCATCGGCGTGCTTCCGCAGATCAGAAAAGGTCGTTCCGTCCTGGAGGATGAGATCATGAAAGACGCCCTTCCGAAGCTGGAGGAGCTGGGTATCGAGCTGCTCGACGTCCGCTTCAAACGCATCAACTACAATCCTTCCGTTGTTGAAAAAATCTACGAGCGGATGATTTCAGAACGTCAGCAGATCGCCTCGAAATTCCGCTCCGAGGGTGAAGGCGAAGCCGCCCGTATCCTTGGTAACAAAGAGCGCGACCTGAATGGAATTTCATCGGAAGCCTACAAAACCGTCCAGACCGTCCAAGGCCAGGCGGATGCGAAGGCATCGCAGATTTACGCCCGAGCCTACGGCCAGAACCCGAAGGCGGCGGAACTCTACGAGTTCATCAAGACCATGGAGATGTACCGGAACACCATCGGGAAGCAATCCACCCTCGTTCTTTCCACCGATTCCGATCTCTTCAAATTCATGAAATCATCGGATGCCGTGGATGCCTCGAAACAGGCCTCGCAGCCACGACCGAAAATCATCCCGGCGAGTCCCCTCCAGGAGTAGAAACCACTTCCATACTGCGCGCATCTTAGTTTTGTGAATCGGCTTCTTCGACTCCGACGGAGTTATGGATTCAAGCCGCTTGACCTGGTGCTTTCACAAAACCTGCCGCGCCTCGGTATAGAAGGTCAACCTTTCACGAAGGGTGTGATTCTTCTCGGTGGATTCCCAGTCGTAGGAGCGCGGGTCTTCAGCCCGCCCCGGTGCCCATGTCCTGCCATCTGCGCTCGGTTCTTCGGGGCGGGCTGAAGACCCGCGCTCCGCCGTGCGTCCGAGGGTTGCTCATGTGAAACACCGAAACGAATCACAACTTTTCGCTTACCAGCGAATCGAACTCGGCGATGAAGCCGGGGGCGGACTCCTCGATGGTGCGTGAGACTTCGCTGCCGGACGTCTGCTTCTTCCGTGCGAACATTCCCGCAAGCTGCCGGAATGTCCCGCCGACCGCCCGGACGTCGATATTTTTGGTAACTTTCTCAAACACATCCGCGAGGAAAATTGCCCGTTCTCTGGTGAGTTTGTTCCCGGCATCCTGCGGCAGCAAACCGGGATGCTGGAGAAAGCGGGCTAGAAAATAGGTGACCATTGCCATTCTCGCCGCGCTTCGTGAGGTGAGCCAGAAGAAGACCGTGCGGAAAATTTTTCGCAGAGGTTTCATGACGAGGCTCCGGGACATTGAGCCGATCCGCGCCAGCAAGGTGCCTACTGCCGCCAACGAGGATCGCAGGCACTTCGTTTTCGAAAGTGATTCCCCTCTTGGTAAGGATGTGCTCCACCATCGATCTGCGCTGACGTTTGATAATCCACTCGTCTAGGAACGGAACCGGGAGAAACTCGAAAGCCCCGGTGGTCGCGCTGGTGACATGGAAGCCACGCGACTTTTGCGCAGCGCCGGACGGTAGTGGGGTAAGTGGCATGATTGGTTCAGCTACCTTTTTCCTTGGGGAGATCTTTCCGCTTGGTCGAGGCCATATCCTCAAGTTCGGACTCACTCATGGACTCGCACATTTCCTTGGAAGCTCCCTGGAGATCGGATTTTTTACTTTCCCCGCGCTTGGCGGAGAGGGCGGCTCCGGCAGCCATCTGTTGTTTTTTCGACTGTGCTTTCATCCGGGCTGACTCTCTTCCTTCATCGCGGAAAGCTCGGGATCCGCGGCGGTGGTTCCGGATTTTGAATAGTTGATATCGTCCAGGGCGGCTTGCGGCTCGTCGGAGGAAAGAGCGGCGTTTTCATAAGCATCCGTGACCGCGTCGCGCTTTTCGTTTTCCGCGACGCGGAGACCTTGCTCGACCATTTCCCGGTTCGGATTTTCATCGGAGTATGGCGGAGCCATGGGATTCTGGTTTGTGGTGGAGGCGGGTTGGACTGGGTCTAGTGGCATCATGTTTTTCGTTGGTTAGGTTCGGAGACATACCCGCAAGGTGCGTTCCAAAGCCGGATGCGAGGATAGACGGGGGTTTCGCGAAGGCCGTGGGCGGAAATCTGCATGGTAGGCATGGCGGGGATTGCGGTTTGCAACCCATTGATCGGGGATTTGCGGTAGGGGCGTTTTGACAAAACGACCCAGGGTGCGGGTGTTTCCACGGGGTTTGGCGGAGAGGCGGGAATCGGAAATTTAGGAATAGGAGTAGATTTCCTGATCGGGTCGGGCGCGAAGGGTGGGTCGTTTTGGCAAAATCGACTTCTTGACACAGTCCAGAAGTCGCGAAAGATACCCGGCGTGACAGAGGCCGCAGGGATTCTACGAGAACACGGGCTACCCGTGACTGCTCAGCGGCTGGCGGTGCTCGGCGCGGTTTCGGCCCGACCCCACTCCACGGCGGATGCGATTTCCGAAGATGTGCGGGCACGGATCGGGACGGTCTCCCGGCAGGCTGTTTATGATGCTCTCGGGATCCTGGTGGAAAAGGGAATCATCCGTCGCATCCAGCCGGCCCGCTCCCCCGCGCTCTACGAGGACCGAGTGGGCGACAACCATCACCACCTGATCTGCCGGACGTGCGGGGTCACGACAGATGTGGATTGCGCCGTGGGGCACCGGCCATGCCTGAACGCGAGCGATAAAGGCGGCTTCGAGATCGACGAAGCGGAAGTCATCTACTGGGGAACCTGCCCGGCCTGCCTCGGGAACCGCTGAGAAAATTTTCAAACCAACCCCAAGACAAGACACAAGACATATGAGCGAAGCATTCGAAGCAATCAATGACAGCGTGAAGCGGTGCCCGGTGATGAACCCGGATCTGAATCCCGGTGGATCCACCTCCATCCAGCACTGGTGGCCCAACCAACTGGATCTGAAATCCCTGCGCCAGCACTCCTCCCTTTCCGATCCGATGGATCCGGATTTCAATTACGCGGAGGAATTCAAGTCGCTGGATCTCGATGCGGTGATCAGGGATCTGGATGCGCTCATGACGGATTCGCAGGACTGGTGGCCGGCCGACTACGGGCATTACGGGCCGTTCTTCATCCGCATGGCTTGGCACAGCGCCGGCACCTACCGCATCCAGGACGGACGCGGTGGAGCCGGCTCCGGCACGCTTCGTTTCGCGCCGCTGAACAGTTGGCCGGACAACGGAAACCTCGACAAGGCGCGCCGTCTTCTATGGCCCATCAAACAGAAATACGGTCGGAAACTTTCATGGGCGGATTTGTTGATCCTGACCGGAAACCGCTCGCTGGAAACCATGGGCTTCAAAACCTTCGGCTTTGCCGGAGGGCGCGAGGACGTGTGGCAGCCGGAAGAGGATATTTACTGGGGACCGGAAACGGAATGGCTGGGCGACGAGCGCTACACGGGAGACCGCGTGCTCGAGGATCCGCTCGGCGCGGTGCAGATGGGTCTCATCTACGTGAACCCGGAAGGCCCCAACGGAAAGCCGGATCCCATCGCCGCGGCAAGGGACATCCGCGAGACATTCGCACGAATGGCGATGAACGACGAGGAGACCGTAGCACTCATCGCCGGTGGTCACACTTTCGGAAAAGCGCACGGAGCGGCCGATCCGAACGAGTATGTCGGGCGGGAGCCGGAAGGCGCGCCGCTTGAAGAGCAAGGACTGGGTTGGAAAAACAGCTTCGGCACGGGAGCCGGTGCGGACACCATCACCTCCGGCCTGGAAGGCGCCTGGACGACGGAGCCAGCGAAGTGGGACAACAACTACTTCGAGAACCTTTTCGGCTACGAGTGGGAACTGACAAGAAGCCCCGCCGGAGCCCAGCAATGGACTCCGAAGGAAGCTTCCGCAAAAGGAACCGTGCCGGACGCACACGACACTGCAAAACGTCACGCGCCCATGATGTTCACCACCGACATCGCTCTGAAAGAAGACCCGGCATACGGCCCGATCTCCAAACGTTTCCATGAGAATCCGGATGAGTTCGCGCATGCTTTCTCGAAAGCCTGGTACAAACTCACCCACCGCGACATGGGGCCGATCTCCCGTTGCCTCGGCCCGTTGGTGCCGGCGGAAGCGCAGCTCTGGCAGGATCCCGTGCCGGATGTGGATCACGAACTGATCGATTCTGCTGATATTTCCTCACTGAAAGAAACGCTTCTGGGTTCCGGGCTGTCGATTTCACAACTGGTCTTCACGGCATGGTCTTCCGCCGCTTCTTTCCGCAGCACCGACAAACGCGGTGGTGCGAACGGCGCGCGCATCCGTTTGGCTCCGCAGAGAGACCTGGGCGGCGAACGATCCGGAGGCGCTTGCAAAAGTGCTTCCGGTTCTCGAAAAAGTGCGGGCGGATTTCAACGAGGCACAGACCGGTGGGAAGAAGGTTTCCCTGGCGGATGTCATCGTGCTGGGAGGTTGCGCCGCTGTGGAAGCCGCTGCGAAAAAGGCCGGGCACGAGGTAGAGGTTCCGTTCAAGCCGGGTCGCACGGACGCCACTCCGGAGCAGACGGACGCGGATTCGTTCGCGGCGCTTGAGCCTGTGGCGGACGGCTTCCGCAACTACCTGAACCCCGCCGCGGTTCGAGGTGCTGCGGAGCTTCTGGTGGATCGGGCGCACATGCTTTCGCTTTCCCCGCCGGAAATGACGGTGCTCGTCGGTGGCCTGCGGGTGCTCAACGCGAATACCGGACAGTCCGGCCTTGGCGTCTTCACCAAACAGCCGGAGACGCTGACCAATGACTTTTTCACCAACCTTCTCGCCATGGGAACGGACTGGAAAAAATCGGAACGCTGCGAGCATTTCTACGAAGGCACAGACTCGGCCTCCGGTGAAATGAAATGGATGGGCAGCGCGGTGGATCTGCTTTTCGGATCGAACTCCGAGCTGCGCGCCCTCTCCGAGGTCTATGCATGTGACGATGCGAAAGAGAAATTCGTGAAAGACTTCATTGCTGCCTGGAGCAAGGTAATGGAGCTGGATCGCTTCGATCTACACCGCTGATTTTTGCGGAGATCGCATTCCGGATCCGGAATTCCCACGAACGCGCAGTGCGAAAGCCCTGCGCGTTCTTTCGTTTTCGGATATCCCCCGGAGACCGAGTCTGGGGAACGGCAGGGTTCCTACACTAGGGAGAGGAAAGAGTTTAAACCACAATGGGAGCGAAGCGGACATGAACGGACTGGCTGATTGAATCTCTCCGTCAAATAGACGCGGATGGACACGGATTAGGAATCGAAAATCGATGTCGGAAAAGGGTCTAACCCTGCCATTGTCGCTGATGTTCCTAAAAACGACCCCCTATCATGATCTTATCCGCGTCCATCAGCGTCCATCAGCGTCCATCCGTGGTTCTCTTTTCCGATTTGTTCGGGTTTCTCCCTAGGAGCCCTGTGGGGAACGACCAAGCTTTCCACTTCCATTTTTCGGAAAACCTGTTTTAGCATCCGCTCTCCATGTCCACCGAAGCCATCCTCTCCATTACCAGGCAGTATCTCGAAGTCGATCCCACCACGCCAATCACCATGGTGCCGATCAAACGTGGTGCTTCCGGACGGACGATCGCCAGGGTGAAAACACCGGTGCATGACGATTTCATCGGAATCCACTGGACCGACGAGCGTGAGGACAACGCTTACTTCGTCCCGAACGCGGAGTTTCTGAAAAAAGCCCGCTTCAATGTCCCGGCAATCCTCTTCGACCGCTCAAACCACAACGTAGCTCTGGTGGAAGACCTCGGGGATACGGACTTGTATTCCATGAAGGACGAGCCATTCAAAGAGCGACTCCCCTACTACCGGTCCGCGCTCGCGCAGGTGGACAAACTTTTCTACTCCCGCCCGCCCAAGGATCTGGAACTCATGCCTCCCTTCGATGCCTCGCTCTACCGCTGGGAGCAGAAATATTTCTTCGATCACTTCATCGAGGATTTCCTCAAAGAAAGCCCGGTCGCCTTGGAGAACGACGAGGCTTTCGTGGAACTCGCCGAGAGGCTGGGTTCCTCCCACAAACACCTCGTCCACCGCGATTTCCAGTCACAGAACCTTCTTATCAAGGACGGGAAAATCTTCATGATCGATTTCCAGGGACTGCGCCGGGGCCGCCAGGAATACGATCTGGCCTCGCTTATTTTCGATCCCTACATGGATCACTCGGAAGACGAGCGCGAGCAGTTGCTGGATCTCTGGGAGGACATCGCCGACGAACGGCCGGAGACATCCCTCTTCCACAAATGCGCCGCCCAGCGCCTGATGCAGGCTCTCGGAGCCTTCGGGAACATTCTCGAAAGCAAGGGCAGCGACTGGTATCGCCAGCATATTCCCGTAGCCGTGAAGTCGTTGCTCCATGTGATAAAAGATTCGGAAATCGAAGACGTCCTCGCGCCCGTCCTCCTCAAGCACTTTCCGCAGTAGTCACCGGCTCCAGGGCAAGCCCATCTAAATCCCCTTAGCCGCAAAAAGGCGCAAGAAGAGCGCAAAAATCCGAGTGATCGCTTGATTCATCGCCCGAAGCGTCCCTTTTTGGACGCGGATTGCGACGGCCTTGACTGGGTTCACGAGCAAAGCTCTCGTTCATTTCCAGTTAGTTTTGCGTATTCTTGAGCTTTTTTGCGGCTAAAAATTATCAGTTCATGTTGACGCATTTGCCCCGCCACCGGCTCTACTCGATCAGGCACCGCATCGGGATCATGTTCGAGTAATCGAACCCCTGTTTCTTGAAAAATTCCTGGGACTCCGCGCTGATCTTGTCGGTCAAGAGGGTGATACGGAGAAATTTCTTTTGCCTCGCAAAGTCGAGAACGTGATCCACCAGCATCGATCCGAATCCCTGTCCGCGGTGATGAGGATGGATCACGACATCCTCCATCAGCATCACAAAACCGCCGCGCGCGGTGGAGATGGTGAAAAGCATGTTCACCATGCCGAAGATCTGGTCGTTGTTCCGGACAACAGCGATTCTTCCCCGGCTCGGTTGCTCGAGGATGAGGCGCAGGCCGCGCTCCTGCGTTTCCCTGTCCGGAGTGAAGTCCCCGGAAGACATTGCGAAGAGATCCATCACCAGCTCGGTCAGCGCCGGAAGATCCTCCAGGGTGGCCATTTCGACCCTAGGCTCGTTCGATACCGGACGCTCCCCCTCTTGCAACAGTTCTTCCGACGTGTTCACCAAATCCATGTGAAACTATTTTGATTCAATCCGGCCGGAAATACAGATTATTTATTAAAAATTTCCACCTGACACACCATCCTTTGGGTTTGATCCGCCAGCCGCTTCCCGGTATTTCTAGCGTATGTCGAAAAAGAGCGGAGCGGAACGGGTGGTCGTCAAAGTGTTTACCTACGGCATACAGCCCAAAATCTGGCGCACCTTCTCCATATCCACCTCGGTGAATTTCCTGGAACTCAGCGACGCGATACAGGCGGCCATGGGCTGGGAAAACAAGCACCCCCACGAGTTCCGCCACGGGAAAGGCAAACGGCTCGTCGATGTCATCGGCCCAATCGGCCTTGCGGACCAGACACTCGGCGATTTCCAGGACGAGCTGAAAGTCACCGTCGCCGACTACATGGGGCGGAAACGCCTGCCGCTGCGGATGCTCTACCGCTACGATTTCGCCGACGAATGGATCCACGAAATCGTCTTTGACAAACGCGTGGAAGGCGAAGGCGGCCCTGAGATGATCGACGGTGGCCGGGCCTGCCCCCCGGAGGATTTCGGCGGAGCCTTCCAATACATGCAGGCGAAGGCCGGGGAGATCGAGTGGGCGCATCCCGGCTACGATCCCGAGGCGTTTGATCCGGCTGCCGTCGATTTTGAAGCGAAAAAAACGCGGAAGAGAATATAGGCGACGTGGCGGCAATTCTTCCTTTGCGCCTTCGCGCCTTCGCGGTTCAAATATCGCCACATGAAAAAAGCCGACAAAGACTTCCTCTTCACCCTCCTCGAAACCCCGTCCCCCACCGGCTTCGAGATGCCGGGTCAAAACGTCTGGGCGAACTATCTCAGGAAAACCGCCTCGAAAGTCGAGTGCGATGCCTACGGCTCCACCTGGGCCACCCTCGAGGGGAAATCCAGGAAAGTCGTGATGCTCGAGGCGCACGCCGACGAGATCGGCTACATCATCAAACACATCGATGAAAAAGGCTTCCTCCGAATCGACCGCGTAGGAGGAACCGACGCCGCAACCGCCCGCGGCCGCCGCGTCCACATCCTTGGCGATAAAGGGACGGTCTCCGGTATCGTCGGGAACACCGCAATCCACCTCCGCCGCGATTCGCTCGCGAACGAGAAAGCGCCTGCCGTCCACAATCTCTGGGTCGATGTCGGTGCCTCGAACGCGAAGGAAGTGGCGGAAATGGGTCTCCGCGTAGGCCATCCCATGGTCAATCAGGACGGCCCGGCGGAACTCGCCCACAAGCGTCTGATCTCCCGGGCCCTGGATAACCGAATCGGCAGTTACATCATCGCGCAGGTGATGAAACGCATCGCCGCCTCCGGAAAAAAACCGGCGGTCACCCTCGTCTGCCTGAACGCGATCCAGGAGGAGATCGGCGGCCACGGCGCCATGATGGCCACCTACCGCCTGAAGCCGGAAATGTGCCTTTGCCTTGATGTAACCCACGCCACCGACACCCCGGGGATCGATCCCGCGAAGTTCGGTCTCGTGAAACTTGGAGAAGGCCCGACCCTCACCCACGGCACCTGCAACCACCCGCTCATCGTAAAACGCCTCATCGAGCTTTCCGAAAAAGGAAAAATTCCCATCCAGCACGAATCGTCCAGTCGTTTCTCCGGCACGGACACCGACAAGATTTTCAACTCCCGGGAGGGAGTCCCCTCCGCACTCGTTTCCCTCCCCCTCCGCTGTATGCACTCCGTCGTGGAAACAGCCCATCTTGACGATATCGAGGCAACGATCAGGCTCCTTGAGGCCTTCGTGCTCTCGGTCAAGGACGTGGACAACTTTCACCACGAGCTGGATTGACATTTCCCACGGATGCTTGTGAAAAATTTCACAAAGCACACTTGCCGCCCTGCCCCTAGGCGCACATAGTCCGCGCAGGCCTTCGTGCCTGTTTAACTGCCTCCATTTTCAGTCATGAGCGACACCCCTTCGGCCACAGCGGAAACCAAACTCCCCCAAGACATCGCAGCCGAAAAAGGCCTGGTGAACGTGCAGATCGATGGCGTTTGGCATCAGTTCCCGAAAGGCACCCGCATGATCGAGGCCTGCCGCACCGCGAAGCGCGACGTCCCCTACTACTGCTACCATCCCAAGCTCACCGTCCCCGGCAACTGCCGCATGTGCCTCGTCCAGATGGGCATGCCACCGCGGCCCGCTCCCGGCCAGGATCCCACCTACGATGAGGATGGCTACCAGCCCATCGGTTGGATGCCCCGCCCCGCCATCTCCTGCGCCAATACCGTCGCGGAAAACATGGGCATCCGCACCACCGGCGAACTCGTCGAAAAATGCCGCGAGGGCGTCATGGAGTTTCTCCTGATCAACCACCCCCTCGACTGCCCCATCTGCGACCAGGCGGGCGAATGCCGCCTCCAGGAGCAATCCGTCGGCTTCGGGCGCGGCGTTTCACGCTTCGTGGACATGAAGGTGAAGAAACCGAAGAACGTCGATATCGGCCCGCGCATCCGCCTCGATGACGAGCGCTGCATCATGTGCTCCCGCTGCATCCGCTTCATGGACGAGGTCGCCGGGGATCCCGTGCTCGGCTTCACCCAGCGCGGCACCCACACCACCCTCACCGTCCATCCGGGCCGCCTGCTGGACAACAACTACTCCCTCAACACCGCCGACATCTGCCCCGTCGGCGCGCTCACCTCGAACGATTTCCGTTTCCAGATGCGCGTGTGGTTCCTCAAGGAAACGCCGTCCATTGATGTCAACTGCGGCACCGGCACCAACATCCTCATCCACACCCGCGGCAACACCATCCACCGCATCACCCCGCGCCAGAACGACGAGGTGAACTCCAACTGGATGCCGGATTCCCACCGCCTGAACTTCCACTACATCGATGGCGACACCCGCCTCACCGAGCCGATGTCTCTCGAAAACGGCAAACACGTCCCCACCACCTGGGAGTCCGCCAACGCGAAAGCCGCCGACGCCCTCAAGAATTTCCAAGCCGACCAGATCGCCATCATCGCCTCCGGCCGCATGACCAACGAGGAGCTTCACCTCGTCCGCTCCCTCGCCGGGGAAATCGGAACCGGCCAGTTCTCCATCGTCCCTCGCGAGGAGGAAAACGACGGCCTACTCATCGCCGCCGACCGCAACCCGAACACCACCGGCGCGAAGCTCGTCTGGGACTCCACCGATCCCTCCGCCCCGCTCGTCGGGATTCTGGAAAACGTCCGCAACGGCTCCATCAAGGCGCTCCTCGTCTTCGGCGAAGACCTCGTCACCGACGCCGGTTTCACCACGGAGGATCTCGAAAAACTCGACTTCCTTCTCCAGACCTCCCTCCTCGCGAACCCGACCGCAAACCACGCGAACCTCGTCCTCCCCGGAGCGGCCTTCGCCGAGAAACGCGGTTCCATGGTCAACCTCTCCGGCCGCCTCCAGCGCCTCAACCGCGCCATCGAGCCCCCCGTCCAGGCGAAGGACGATTGGGAAATCCTCCGCGACCTCATCTCCGCGATCTCCGGCACGAAACCGGAAATTTTCCTCATCGAGGATCTCTTCAAATCCATCGCCTCCAGCGTCCCCGCCTTCGATGGGCTCACCCTCTCGAAGATCGGCCACAGCGGCACCGTCGTCACCGATACCGGCTACAAGATCCCCCTCCTCGAAAACGAAGGCGCCCGCAAAGCGGAAGGCATCATCAACAGGTAATCATGGAGAGCCGTCCTTCCAGGCGGCTTCTTTCAGAGGGTCGCGATTCTTCCCTGTGTTTTTCTTAGCGCCGCAGGCTCTGGACTGCTGGGATTCTTCATTCCCAGCTTTCCCTGGTAGGGCGCGTTTCACCAGAGCATGCAGTTATTACCGGGGAGTTCGTGAAAAACGACCCTGGCGAAAAAGCTGCGGATAGGAACCGCAGCAGTCCAGAGCCTCCGGCGGTCTCGTCCACCAGTTGCATCACACGCCCCTCCTTGTATAGTCCCGCGCCCCCATTACGTATCCTCCCCAACCCATGCGCCTCCTCTCCATCCTTCTTCTCCTCGCCCCCCTCTCCCACGCGCTTTCTCCACTCGAACAGATCGCCTTCCCCACCTTCGAGTCCATGAAGGAAGTGGAGCGCTACCAGATCCGAATCGCGGAAAAGCACTACACCAAGAAGGACTACAAGACCGCCCTAGCGGAGTATGAAAAGTTCCTCACCCTCTACGAGAGCAGCCCCGGCGCGCCTTACGCCCAGCTCATGTGGAGCCACACCATGATGCATCTCAAGAAACCCAAGACCGCCCTGCGCGAGGGTTTCCAATCCGTCATCGACTACTGGCCGGACTCGCGCGAGGCCGTCATCGCCGCCTACTGCATCGCCGATGCCTACCGCACCATGGGCGAGGTCAAAAGCGCCCAGCAGGCCTTCCGTTTCCTCATCAAGGAATACCCGCAGGACAGGATCGCGATCAAATCCCGCCAGGATCTCCTCCACTACGCCCGCCTCCACAAGGACCAGGAGGAAATCCTCTCCCTCCTCAACGACCTCACCTACCAGGTCGAACGCACCGAGACCTCCAACGAAGCCTGCGTCGCCGCCAGCCGGGAGCTCGCCCAGATCCATTTCTTCGACCAACGCCTCCCCGAGGGAAGAAAGGCGCTCGCCACCTCCTACGCCGGAACCGAGCTCTTCGACAACGTCTATGCCATGTCCGAAAAGACCGTCGGTCACCTGCTCAAGGACGCGAAGACCAAACCGGCCGCCATCAAGCTCGCCGACCAGTTGCTCGCCACCCTCCGCGAGGAAGCGGTCACCCGACCGGAGATCGAGAAAGACCTCCTCTACCGCGCCGCCGGACTCAACGCCACCCTCGGCCGCCCCGCCGATACCTGGAAGATCTACGAAGAAATCGGGGAAAAATTCGGCAAGGACGACGGTCTGCTCGGCAAGATGGCCGCATGGTTCAAGAGCCGCAAGAAGCCCGAGGAAGCCCGCCGCATCTACGGGGAGTTCGAGGACAAGATCGCGGGTCTGAAGAACATCGCCGCCATGGATCTGGAGGAAGGGAAAATCAAAGAGGCCATGGAAATCTTCCGCAAGCTCATCGAGATCGATGGCGACAACGCCGACGACTACCTCTGGTCCATCGCCGGTTGCTACGAGAAACTCTCCGAGCTGAGAAACGCCATCTCCACCTACCGCCAGACCGACCGCTTCCCCGCCAACCATTTCGCCATGGCCTCCTGCCACCGCCGCCTCGGCGAGCACAGCGAAGCCATCGTCCTCTACAACCAGTGCAAGGTCGTCGATAAATCCGCCCCGGAAGCCACCCTCCAGATCGGCTTCACCTACGAGGAAGCCAAGGAAAAGGAAAAGGCCATCCGCACCTTCCAGCTCACCTGCAAGCGCTACCCGAAAACCGGCCAAGCCTCCAAAGCCCACGCCCACCTCCAGAACGAATACAACATCAACGTCACACTGGGCGGCGCGGAGGAGGAGTGACGGAACCGCAATCAGCGTCCTGCCGAGCGGACGGTTTTATGTCATTTCGGCCAGGATGGATTTCCATGGCTCTATGTGATCGACGTCCTCTGCAATCGGCCCCTCGGCGCTGCATGGGGTAACGATGGCGATGAATTTGAGATCGCTGTCACTGCGGTTGAAGGTCGCGTGGACCGCGCTTTTTGGAATATAAACGGAGTCGCCGGAGCGGAGAGTTTGCTTATCCCGCTCGACCCATTGCTCAGCCTCACCATCGATAATGTAGATGACCTCCTCCTTGTTGGGGTGGGTGTGGAAAGGATGGCTCCCGCCGGGGGGGATGGTGCAGTGGACGGTGATGAGATCCTCGGTGGGGGTCAAACCGGGCTTCGAATACCAGATGTGATGGCGACCGCCGACAGTTTCTTTCGGAGCGGATTCAGATGTGATGAACATGATTCAGGAAGTCCGGGTTTCAGAGCAGCGAGGAGAATGTTTTCCCGATCATCTCCAGCCTGGCTTTCTCCGTGGCGGAAAATTCATACGGGACGGTCTTTCCCACCCCCAGTGTCCCGATGACCGTGACACCGTCATCGGAGAGGATCGGAACCGCAAGCGATCCGGAGACTCCGGTCTTTCGCGCGTCCTCCTTTGCGACACCGCCGAGATCCTGCTGGAGATTGCAAAGTTCCACCGGGGCGCGGGTTTCCGCAGCGACTCCCGCGATCCCTTTCCCGAACGGGATTTTTGAAATTTTATCGATGAGAAAATCCGGGACGCCCTCCTGACTAACAAGAAACAGCCACTCTTCCTCCGCGCGGTGCAGGGTGCCGGTCTCGCAGCCGAACTCCTCCATCGCCTCCTTCAGTTTGGTATTCGCTTCGTTCATCGGATGAAATTGAAACCGGCACGGCGCTATGTCCAACCGATTTTGTTCGGTGGGCTTTTTCCGTCAGTTTCCGAAAAGATCGTCCCTGAGCTCCACCAGATCGTAGCCGACGGCATCGGTGTCGATCCAGTGACATGCGATCACCTTATCCAGAGTAAATGTGCGCCGTCCGCCGAGTTCGGAGCGTTTCACGCGGACATGGAGGCGGATGTCTCCGGGCTGCTGAAGGGCGGCCATGGTCTGGCCGAACGGAGGTTTTTTCTCCTCGCGGGCTGACAGGGCGGCGGCAATGAGAAGTCCCTCGTCGCTCTGCCTGTCGATCAGAAAATCGGGGGATTCCATCCCGGTTTCCAGCGGTTTCCCGAACACCGGGGCGAACATTTTGATCAGAAGGCGGGAGCCGATCCGTTCCGAATCCGATTCGGAAAGCTTCCGCCGTGCGAGCAAACGGAAGTCCGCCTCGTCCGGGTCTCCGGAAAGAAACAGGGTCCAGGGATACTCGCTGTAGTGGCTGAAATGGTTCCAATCCAAGCGCCAGGTTCCGGCGTTTCTGCGGAACAGCGCGTCGAATTCCAGGCCGTCTTTTCCTTTCCAGCGGGTGAGAACCATTTGGCTCTCGCCCACTTTAAGGATTTCCTGTCCAATTCGCCGGAGGTTTTTCACGTCCACTTTGGGAAACGGATTGTAGCTGTAGAAAACGGCCATTTTTCCCGCCGTTTCAATCGGATCGACCACGAACTGGTTGCGTCCTTCCGGAGTTCCGGCGCTGAGAAACCCGCCGAGCGCCCGGTGGCAATCTGGCAGCGCCTCGTTTAGCAGTGCGATGCTGCCATCGGCCAGGGTGCCCTTGGTCATTTTGGATGCCACGTCGCCGTTCCCCGTATTCCCGGCATCTTTGGAGTAATGATGGCGCAGCCAGACGGCGAGGAGCAGGAGGAACGTCCAGACGACGATGACCCTCATCATCACGTTTCTTTTCCGTTTTTTACGGACGGCGCGGCGTCCATCGCCATCCTCCACCAGCATTTCGGGTTGCTTGGAAAATTCCTTCGCGGCGGGTGCGGCATCCCCTGGCGGCTTCTCACCGGCAGGCCATACGCCGGTGCCGGGTTGCTTCAGACATTCAGCGCAGACCCTTGATTCGTCGTGCCCGAAGTCGGCACCAAAAAGCGAGCCGCATCTTCCACAGTGATACCAGACATGTTCGGTTGAATCCTTCATTTTTGATCAAGCCATGATAGGCCGGTGAGTTCGCGGATGAGCCATTGATTGTGCAATCCTTCCTCCGGACTGGGCTCCATGGCCATCGTGACCTGGGCTTCGGATTGCGCCTCGCCGGTGATCTGGCTGGGTGTGAACAGCTTCATCAGCTTTCTGTCCAGTTCCCCGTCCCGCACGGTGTAGCCCCAGAGGTTGGTGTCTCCATCCGGTGACATGAGCCGGAAGGAACGGTATTCGTTTTCCGGCAGGGAAAAGGTGTAGAAATCCGCGAGGGAGATCCTTGCGCGGATTTCGCTGGCATCGCCGGTTCCGGTTTTCATTTCCTGAAAACTTGCGGTGCCGTAGCCGGTGGTCGCTTTCCAGTCGAGTTTCAGCAGATCGCCCTCCCGGACGAAAAACGCGAGAAAATCAGAGAAGTCGGGGTGGCTTCCGGTAAGGGTGCCATACCTTCGGCCTTCATGTTCGAGAACAGTCCAGATCGCGCCGTCGCCGGGATTCCAGTCCTTGCTGGTGACCAGCGGCTCCCGGTCTTTTGGCAACAGCGGAAGAATCTCCTCAGGGTTGTGGAGGATCTCCTTCAGTTCGGAAGGCGAGGTTGCCGCCGCGAAGGCAGCATACGTATCCGCTGCTTTTTTCTGGCTGTTGGTAAGCATCTCCAGCGCCTCCAGGTCATCAGTCACCTCGACGTCCTCTTCCGTGTCGGGAGCAAGCTGGCTATAGAGGGATTTGTCCGATTCGCGTGTTTTCGCCTCTTCACCCATCTGGCTGAGCGCAACGGTAATCACGACGATAATGAGGACGCCAACGCCGGTATAAACCATCCACCTTGCGGAACCCCTCCCCTTCTCCTCACCCCAGTCCTGGCGCTCCCCCCGGACGAACCTGCGGCGCATCCTGGCCACATCCTCATCGCTTGATTCGGTATGGGTGTGTTTTTTCTTCGGTTTTGCGGAAACCTTCTCAACGGGGCGGGAGGCGGGTCTTGGGTCGGAATCGGCCGGATTATTGGAGCCAATCGTGTGATGCAGTCTCCCGGGTTTGGCGGAGGGAACGGTAGAGAGACGGATGTCTCCTTCCACATCCGTCTCGTCCTGCTCTTCGCCGACCTCCTCTACCTGCTTGAGACCGGGAGGGGCAGACTTGGCGGCTTTCTTGGCAACTGATTTTTTCGCGGTCTTCGCCGTGGGGTTTTTCGCGGCTTTTTTGGCGGTCTTCTTTGCCGCCTTCCGGCTCGACTTTTTTGCAGCTTTCTTCGCCGACTTCTTTCTGGGCTTCGGCTCCGGCTGATCTTCCCCGGAGACCTCTTCCCTCGGAGCATCATCGGGTTGTTCAATCCTACGCGGTGCTATCGATCCAGTTCCGTGGCGGTTGACAGTGGCAGCCTTCGCTTTCTTTTTGGGCGGAAGCCCGCGCCCCCCGGGATTGCGACGCGGAGGGAGCCCGAGCCTGGATTTCTCAACGGCGGCATCAAGATCGTCCCAGTCGTCACCGGGGGAGACCTCCGGCGCGTGGTTGTTGGGATCTTCCATGTCGGGTTTCATTTCTAGTTTTTGAAGCGGTGAAAACCTATCCTGCATAACACCTCATGCAAGACATGAAGCCTCCAAATTTTGCTTCTAGAATCCCGTGGCCAACTTGCTTACAAGTCCCTGTCCGGCTCTTTCGAGGGCATCCGGCAGAGCGTTCTGGCGGGCGGTTTGCAGATTGGAGTCCACGAAGAAACTGCTGGTTCCGGTGCTCACGCCGCTGGCAAGAACTTTCGTGGGATCCCGCGCGTCGCGCAAGACCCACTCGATTCCGACGGTGTTGGTGAGTTCCTCGGCCAGCAGGGAATCCAGGCGGGAGCTGCGGAGAGTGGAGTAGTCGATTTCAGCGAGTTTCCCTTCCAGAACCGCGTCGGCCTTGGATCTGTCCGCAAGGCGGTAGGTGCCGTCCTGCACGATGGCATTGGTGACGGCGGAGGTGGCCAGGCTTTCCGCGCGCGGGTGCAGGGTACCATTGAGAAACATCGGGACGGAAATGGTCTTCACGCCGGAGAGCGAGGGGGGCTTGACCCCGCCGAGCTGGTAGCCCGCGCAGGAACCGAGTACAACGCAGGAAATGAGTGAGAGCAGCACTTTCATGATGGGTTTCTTCTGAAACGTTACTCGCCGAGTTCCTTCAGGCGCGCCTTTGCCTTGTCATACGCGGCTCCCGATTTGGAGCGTTTCACGACATCCCTGTAGTAAACTTTCGCCGACTCGATCTCGCCGGTATTGTCGTAGAACTCCGCAATCTCAAGGGATCGACCGAGTTCTCGGCTGTTGAGATTCTTTGAAAGACGGCGGGCTTCCGCGTTTTTCGAGTGGCCGGGGTACTGGATGAGATAGTCGCTGAAAGCCTCGCTTGCGAGATCGAGGGTCGCCTGGTTGCGGTTTCCGCGATCGGCCTCCTCCATAAGGACGACTCCAACGCGGAAGAGGGCGTCAGGCGCGTAACTGCTTTCCGGCTGGTCGGCTACGAGCTTGCGATACGCGGCGATGGCTTCCTTGGATTCCTTCCTTCCCTGGTGAAGCTCACCGATAGTAAACTGTGCTTTGGCGGCGGTGGCGGAGCGGGGAGCGTTGTCCCGGACTTTCTCCAGCATCTCGACGACTTTTTTGGTGGAGAGCTTGGTTTTCAATCCGGCGAAGGATGATTTCACTTCGCCGTCCGCCGCGCCCTGTGCCATGGAGATCTGTCGGGAAAGGGCTTTGGAATAATTGCCGCTGCCCTGGTAGCGGGTCAGAAACTGCTGGTAGGCATCGAAGGATTCGAGGATCTCCCCTTCCTCTTCGAGTAGCTCCGCCTGGCGGTAGCGCGCCTCGGGTGCCGAAGGAGCCAGCGGATATTTGTCCGCCATTTTTTCGTAGAGCTTGATCGCCTTGGATCGCTTGCCAGCGGAATCGGCGGTTTTTGCTTTCGCGAACATCGCCTCGCCTTCCCCGACGGAGGCCTGGCTGTTATCGGAAAGGCCGATCACGTCCTTGTTATTCCCGCAGGAAACCACCGTCAGCAGGCTGGCGGCTACGACCGCCACAATGGGAAAACACTTCGTCATGCGGTGACCATAGGAAGTTTGCCGGATCGGGAAAGAGGAAATTGCGGAAGAAGCGCCCGTTTTCCCGACCCTGCCTCGTGGCCGACAGCGGTTTTCAGCTTCCCCCCATCGGGATTCTCGGCTCGGATACCGCCATGGAAATTTTCATCCAGCACCAGGGGCAGCAGAACGGCCCGTTCACGCGGCAGCAGATTCGGGACGGAGTCGCCAGCGGCAAGTACCGGACAGCGGATCTGGTGTGGTATGAGGGAGCGGCGGGCTGGCTTCCGCTCGCCAACGCCCCCCACATCATGGCCGATTCCCCACCCATGCCCGGTAGCGTTCCGACCGGGGGCATACCGGAGACTTCCGGGCTGGCGATCACCAGCATGGTTCTCGGCATCTCGTCTTTCTTCTGTGGAATCACCGCCATTCCCGCCGTAATTTGCGGCCACTTCGCACTGGGAAAAATCAAGCGGGTCCGAGGGAAGGCAAACGGGCGGGGGTTTCGCGGTAGCCGGTCTCGTCACCGGTTACCTTGGCGTTCTGGTGTTCGTCGCTTTACTCGCCGGACTCACCACACCAATGGTCATCCGCCAGCGGAAAAAAGCCGATCAGACCGAGGCCGTCAGCAACGCGCGCCAGATTGGCCTGACGCTGTTTGAATTCGAGACAGAGTTCGGAAGCTTTCCCAATGCCACGACCGCCCCCCTGGTCGCGAGAACTTACTCGACCCCGGAGCTCACAGGCACCTCCTCGAACGCCCGTTTCCGCCAGCTCTTCCAAGCGGAGATCACCCAGAGCGAAGCGATGTTTTATGCTAATGCGAAGGGAGTTCAGAAACCTGATGGCATGACGACGGGTGACGAAGCCCTTGCTTCCGGCGAGTGTGGATTCGGCTATTTTGACAATGTCAGCACCAAGGGCAACCCGCGTCCCGTCGCGATCGCGCCCTTCATCCCCGGCACCGGCAGGCTGGATCATGCTGTTTTCGATGGAAAAGCCGTCGTCCTTTTCTCGGACAGCTCGGTGAAATCCCTACCCATCGACCGCGTTGCCGGCCAGGCCATGTATGAAGGCCGTGACATCCTCGATCCCGGTCATCCGGTCTGGGAAGGCACGCCACCCGTCCTGCTCCTCCCCGAATGAACCCGGAGCGCCGGACTATCCGATATTTCCAGACATTCCCGTCGCAACCCCGTACGGAAATGCTATAGCGTGAAGCGTGGAACCACGCATCCTGCTATTCATCATTTTCGGAGCCGCAATAGGCACCGTCTTCTGGCTGGAAAACCGGCTGAAGGGGACGTTCCTCTCCGTTCCCATGATCTACGTTGCGGCGGGTTGGCTGCTGTTTTCCCTGCCGCTGGATCTCGGCTGGCTCAATCCGGCCTTTGATTTCGAGGAAAACGTCGCCATTGAATATCTTGCCGAGCTGATCGTGATCGTTTCCCTGGTCAGTCTCGGCCTCTCCATCGACCGGGCGTTTTCCTGGAAAAAGTGGAAGCAAGTGCTCCCGCTACTGCTGGTGACCATGCCCCTGTCCATCGCGGGCACCGCCTGGATCGGCGCCTGGGCGATGGGGCTTCCGCTAGCCAGTGCCGTGCTTCTTGGCGCCTGCCTCTCCCCCACGGATCCCGTCCTGGCGCGGGCCGTGCAGGTCGGGCCGCCCGGGGAATCCGAGCGCGACGACGTCCGCTTCAATCTCAGCGCGGAAGCCGGCTTCAACGACAGTCTCGCCTTTCCCTTCGTCTATCTCGCCATCGCCCTCACCGCCGCTGATGAATCGTGGCTGGGCAAATGGCTGGCCGTGGATGTGGCGTGGAAAATCCTCGCAGGAGTGGCGGTGGGCTTCGTGGTCGGTCGCGCCGGGGCATGGTTCGCTTTCCGGAAAAGCAAGGATGACGAGGATTCGGAAAGCGAGGACGGGATCAGGGATGGAGCCGAGGGGCTGCTGGTCATTTCGTCTCTGATGCTCGCCTACGGCCTCGGGGAGGTGGTGAACGGATACGGCTTTCTCAGCGTGTTTGTCGCGGCGGTCACCGCGAAACAGTGCAGAAGCGAAAGCGATCTCCACAAGCGCACCCATTCGTTCATCGACCAGATCGAGCGGGTCATTCTGGTGATCATCCTCATCGGATTCGGCTGTCTTCTGGCCAGTGGTGTCCTCAGATCGCTCACCTGGCCTGCTGTCGGCATGTCTTTCGCATTCCTCCTGATCATCCGCCCGTTAAGCGGGCTTCTGGGGATGCTGGGTTCAGGACTCAGCGGCTGGGGGAAACTCGCCGTGGCGTTTCTCGGAATCCGCGGGATAGGCTCTTTCTACTATCTTGCCTACGGGCAGCATCATGGGGATTTTGGCGATCTTTCGGAGCTGTGGTCGGCGGTTTCCTTCACCGTTCTGCTATCGATCGTAATCCACGGGGTCACCGCTTCGAGATTTCTCAGGTCGCTCAGCAAGGGAGAGCGCACGAGCGCAAGCTAGAGATAACCCGCTTCGGCGAATTTCCTGGCTGCTCTCTTCTTCGCATCATCCTCCAGCACACTTCCGTGCCCGGGAACGATCCGCTCGATTGGCAAGGCCATCACATTGGCGACGCTCTTGCAAAAAGCGGGCTTGTCTTTGATCGCCAGCTTCAGGCGCTTGGAAAAACCCGGTGACGGATCGAAACCCAGCCCCATTCCCAAGAGGAATTTCGCCCACAGCGACGGTGGATCGGGAAAATGGAAGAGCAGATCACATACAATCAACGTCCCGGATGGATGGTGGAAAAGGACGGACTCCGCCATTCCGGGCGCGCCATCCACAGGGATCACCTCCACTTCCGAAAGCCACTCATGCGGCGGCCCATCCAGGTTCTCCACCTCGAAATCGACCCGCTCACGAAACGTCGGAGGAGCCAGAAAGGGAATCCCCGGAAACGCCTTCCGTCCCTCCGCGCTGAACGTGTCGTGATCGATCATCCCCTCCACCAGCCAACCCGGTTCGCCGAGTCCGGTGATTGCCGAAACATCCGCCTCCGTGAAAGGCGCGGTCGAGTGGATCACCAGTTTCCCTGATTTCAAACGGATCACCGTCACGTTTCGTCCGATGTTTACGCCCAGGGCTTTCAGCTCATAGGGCAGCAGCCAGACATCGTCCGCAATTTTTTCCATTTTACCGGACATGGCTTATTCCGGTGGATGTTCTTCCTTCACCTGATCCTCCCCACCGGGCACGCGGCTGGTTAGATCCTCCTCTCCCGCGGGAAACCCGTCGGTAGGCGGCTGGGGGATTGGCGGTTTTTCGGCGGGGGTTGGCTGCGGGTTGGCCGTCACGTCATCTTTTTCCTTATCGTTCATGAACGAATCTCCACGGTAATCGCAGGGATTCAATTTCTTTCCGAAAAGCAAAAGCCACGATCCGGTGTTGGTTGCGGTGACCGGTCGGAGTGGATTGCTCTCAAGGAGAAAGGCGACCGGAGGGTCGCCTTTCTAAAAAAATCGTGTGGTGGATTCCCGGATCAGAACGGGATGTCGTCCTCTTCTGCGAAGTCGTCCGCAGGAGCCGCAGAGCCGCCCTGACGGCTTCCGCCGGAGGAGGAACCGGAATCACCGTTGTCCTGGGATGAGTAGTTCGATCCGCCACGGCTCCCGCCCTTGCCATCCGGCAGGAACTGAACGTTGTCCGCGACCACCTTGAGCTTGCTGCGCTTCTGGCCGGTGGCCTTGTCGTCCCAGGTATCCATCTGGAGACGGCCTTCGATGAATACCCCCCTGCCCTTGCTTAGATACTTGTGGGCGTTTTCGGCACTGCTTCCCCAGACGGTCACATCGACGAACGTCGTCTCATCCTTCCAACCGCCGTTTCCATCCTGGATCTTCCGGTTCACCGCCACGCCGAGATCGGCAACCGCAGAGCCTTTTGGAGTGTGCCGAAGTTCAGGATCCCGGGTCAGGTTTCCGAGGAGCATTACTTTGTTCAGATTGGCCATGGGGAGACTCTATAGGATTGGGAGTGAAAAGAAAAGCAACCGGTTCGCGGCATTCCACCGCTGCGAGGTTATGCCACGCGGTTGAACTGATTCAGATAAACGGAATCGTTCGCGTAGAGCTTTTCCCGGATCTGGGCGACGCACTCAGGATCAGCGGAGACGGTGTAATGTCACATAGTGCGCTCCTGCGATCTTGCGCGGCGTGTATGCGAAATCCTTGCGACCCATGTTGTCGATCTTGTCCACCTTGGCACCTGTTTCCTCGATTTCCTTGGAAATAGCTGTGACAAGATCGTCCATGCTACCGTCCTGGTTCTTCGTTGTCAGGACAATCAGACCTTCGTATTTGCGGCTCATCTTCTTTATTCGGGGTTGGTTTAGATTTCGGTGTGTTAAAACGGTTCGATGCCAGGGCGATGCCTTGGGAGCGCGAAAACTGCACGGCTTCCACTGCGGTGGCAAGCATGTTTTCAAGGTCTTCGCGCTCGTCCGGGGCGAATTTCCCGAGCACGTGACCGGTCATCCCCCCCGGATCTCGCCGCCCCTATCCCCATCTTCAGCCTCGGAAAACCGTCGCCGCCCAGATGCTCGATCAGGGATTTGATCCCATTGTGTCCTCCGGCGGAGCCTTTCTCCCTGAAACGCAGGTGGCCAAGGGGCAGGGCGACGTCATCGTAAACCACCAGGATCTTTTCCAGCGGCAGCTTGAAAAACGCCAGAAACTGCCGCACCGAGCGTCCGCTCAGGTTCATGAACGTCTGCGGCTTCATTAGGATCGTCCCGTCGCCCAGTTTCGTGAAATGCGCCTGGAACTTCGGTTCCGATTTAAAAACAGCCCCTTCCGCCTCCGCCATCCTGTCCAGCAGCATGAAGCCCACGTTGTGCCGCGTGCCTTCATACTGGCTACCGGGATTACCGAGTCCTACCACCAACGAAATTTCCATAGACGCTTCTTAGGCGCGGATTGGAAGTTTTCCCAGCCAATCCACGAAAAAAACGCCCGGCGCGAACCGCACCGGACGTTTTTGGAAAACAGTATTCTGTTCGGACTATTCGGCAGGCTTGGCGGCCTCTTCGCCTTCAGGGGCGGCGTCGTCCTTCTGCTCGGTTGCCGGGACTTCGTCCTCCGTCAGCTTCGTCGGTGCCGGAAGATTCCTCGGAGACCATGGCGGCGGGCTTGCCGATGTGCGCGATGACGATCGAGTCCTCGTGGGTCGGCTTGACACCTTCCGGGATATCCAGATCGCCGATGTGTAGCGAATCCGCCTCGTCGAGGTGGGAAACGTCCTTTTCAAACGAATCCGGAAGATCTTTCGGAAAGCAGACGATCTCGATGGTGTGGTGGTATTGCTCGAGGATGCCGCCTTTTTTCACGCCCACAGGATCACCAGTGAGATGCACGGGGATGTTCGCGGTGATCTCGGTCTTGTCGTTCACGGCGAGGAAGTCGACATGGAGCGCGTGACCGGTAAGCGGATCGTGCTGGATGGTTTTCAGGAAAACCGAGCGGACGCCTTCGCCTTCCACGTCGAGGTTGATCAGGATGCTGTCCGAGGAGCTGTGCGCCATGAGTTCGGAGAATGTTTTCGCATCCACTTTGAGCGACTGGCTTTCGACACCGCGCCCGTAAACAACGGATGGGAGCCAGCCTTCGCGGCGCATTTGCTTGAGTTTGCCCGAGCCGCTGCGGAGGCGGGGAGCCGCTTGAAGTGTTGTTTTCTTGGCCATGTCAGAAATTGATTGGTAGTGGATGGATCTGTGTCCGCAGCGGGCATATTCCTCGCGCGGGGGGCGTTCTTTAAACAGCATTTCGACTCTTGTCAAAAATTTGTTCAAAGTTTCAAACGATTCCCGGGCTTTTCCCGCATCCGCTCGTTTCGGTCTTCCGGTTCTCGACCCGCCGGAACGTTTCCTGCTAGCCTCCCCCCGTGCACATCGTTATCGCCCCGGACAAATTCAAAGGCTCTCTCACCGGCCATCAGGCCGCAGAGGCCATTCGCAACGGTTTCGCAAAGAAATTCACCGGCGCCACCTTTGAACTGCTGCCTTTGGCCGATGGTGGCGAGGGCATCCTCGACGCTTTCCAGCAGGCCGTCTCCGGAACCGTCATGGAAACAACCGCGCTGGATGCCTACGGAAGGGAAATTTCCGCCCAATGGCTTCTTGCCGAAATCGAGGGCGTCCGCACCGCCATCATCGAGTCCTCCCAGGCGAACGGCCTCTGGCGCACCGCCCCTGAAGAACGCGATCTCTCACGTGCCTCCAGCTACGGAGTGGGGCAACTGATCCGCGCCGCAACCTTGGAAAACGTGGATGAAATCATCATCGGTCTCGGCGGCAGCGCCACCAACGACGCGGGACTCGGCCTCGCAGCTTCCATCGGGCACCGCTTTCTGGATCGCAGCGGGGAGACCGTCGATCCGATCCCCGCGAACATTCCCGCCATCACCTCCATCGATTCCACCGCAGCCATCGATCTTCCGAAAATCACCGTCGCCTGCGATGTCGCGAACCCACTCCTCGGCCCGCGCGGAGCCACCCGAATCTACGGCCCGCAAAAAGGACTCAAGCCGGAGGAAGCTGAAGCAGCCGAAGCCGCCCACGCCCATCTCGCGGAAATTTCCCGGAACCATTTCAAAGCCACCTACGGGGAAACACCCGGAGCAGGAGCGGCAGGAGGGCTCGGCTTCGGCCTGATGACCTTTTGCGGAGCCACCCTTGCGTCAGGATTCGACTGCATCGCGCACGCGCTTCACGCAGAGGAAAAAATTTCCGCCGCCGATCTGGTTATCACCGCCGAAGGTTCCCTCGATCACCAGACGCTTGAAGGAAAAACCCCTCACGGCGTTTCAAATCTCGCCCGCAAACATAACATCCCCGTCTATGCGCTCGCCGGGCGCCTTGCCGACGAGGATCTCCTCCACCGGCACTTCGACGGGATAGCCTCCATCGTCAACTCGCCCATGACCCTTGACGAAGCGATCACCAACGCGGCGCATCTCCTGGAACAGGCCGCCACCCGCCTGGCCCACACCATTCGGAATTCCAGATTTTGAAGGCGATCCCAGGCCCGAAGAATTTGGAAATAGAAAACCCAAGGCGGTGCACGAGCACGACCTTGGGCTTACCGGGGAGAGAACAGCAGCATCAGAAATCCGTTGGAATGTTCGAAGATCGCCTGCCGGACGACTCATGTTATCCACGGGCTTCCCGCTTCGTGAAAACTTCATACGCCGGATTCCAGATACCCCTATATGGAAAATTCTTTCCTACCCATTTTTGCCACATGGGCCGCAACATTGAGCACATCCTTCGCTCGCTCGTCGGCTCTGCAATAGACGCCTATCCGGTAGGCTTCCGGTAAAAGAAACTCAAACGTTCTGACGAAATCCAGTTCATGCGTCAGACCACCCAGCCGGTCCATCACATCGCCGGGAGCCAACAGGACACCCAGCCCCGCGTCAGCCGCCCGCGCCGCCTCCACCTCGCTATGGAAAACGACCGTATTGGCGCCTTGCATTCCGTAAGCGTAGCCGAACCACTGTTTGAGAAACTCCCCGAAGCCTCTGGCCACCTTGGAATCCGGAACCAGAAGGGTGGCTCTCAGCACCTCGGGAAAATTAAAACTGGTCTTATCGAAGGGATAGAAACTCGGGTGCCACGCGACCGTGATCCCACGCTCGATCCTGATCTCGGCTTCCTGGATTCCCGCCGTCATCCCGGCCTGCAGGAATCTCGATGCGATCACCACATCGACACGGCCGGATTCAAGATCCTCATCCCACTTTTCGCCCACCGACCCACATACCACCTTCATCCCCTTTTCCCGCAGGGCTTCGCACAGTCCTTCCGATAGGCGGCCGGCCATGCTCGAACCATCCACACCTATCCATACCTCCCTGTCCAGTTGCCTGCCCAGACCGCAAATTCCATCCGTGAAGCCCTGGAATGCCTCGCAGACCTCGTCAGCCCTTTCCCGAAGAGCCACCCCGGCGGGAGTCAGCCGCGCACCACTTGGATGACGTTCCAGCAGCACAAGACCCACAGCGCCCTCCAGTTCCGAAATCGCAATGCTCACGGCGGGTTGGGAAAGCCCCAGACGCCTTCCCGTTTCCGAGAAATTCCCTGTCTCAGCAAGATCTCGGAATACCATCAACCCTGCCAAATCAAAATCCATTGGCCTCCTTTCCCGCTCCCGCACGAAGCGTTTCCTTTAGATCCGAGTAGGGATGGCGCTTCCTCATCAGCGCGGAAAACCGGTAACCCGGCCATCCCGCACGAAGCACCCCACCCAGCGGACTGATGACATCCGCGGAGATCACAACCGTTCCCTTTGCCGCCTTCTCCACCTCGGCATGATTCGCAATTTCCCCGCCGGTCGCGCCACATTCCCTGATCTTTTTCAGCATCCCCTCACAGACGGCACGATCCCCCTCGCATAGTAGCAACCATTTCCCACGAAGCTCTTTCGGAACCACGGGCAGCTTCCCTCCTCCCACCCGTGAGACCTTCCACCCGATCACTCCGAGATCGATCAGATCCAGTCGTTCGCTGTCCGCAAGACCGATACCGAAATAAACGTCACACTCCGCAGCCAACAGGCTCTTCCCGGCCACCTCCGGCTCGACCTTCAGGAAACACGACCGGAACTTGTCGGAAATTTCCAGCCTCGCCAGATAGTCCGTGAACAATCCGTTTCTAAAAAAGCCTCCCGCAGCACCGAACCGGAGCACCCTGCCGGTCTGATGAAGTTTTCTGACGGACTCTTCCATTTTCCGCAGGCTGGTCGAAAGCGATCCGAGCCGCCCGAACAATCCCTGCCCGAAGTCGGTCGGAACGATCTCCTTGTCGTCCGACTCAAGCAGGAGTTTCCTCCCCACAATGCGTTCGAACTCCTCGCAGACCCGCTTCACGTTCGATCGTGTCATGTGCAGATCCATGGCCGCATTGGCATGTGATTTCTCACGGACCACAGTGCTGAACACCTCGAGATGTTTCAGGGAAAGCCCCGACATCCCATCCTTTCTTGCGAACCCTTCCATTGGATTTTAACGACTCTGCTGCAACTACAAATCCCCGGCGTTTACCTCCGCGCCAACCGCCTGTCGTGCGGCGGAACCGGAAGGGTTTGCGCGAAGGCGCGCGGGTGGGATGGGCAGATCAGATTATCCGGCAGTTTCCTCATTAAGGCACCTAAGCGCACAAAACTTCCGGAACAACTAAGAATTGCGAAAAACTCCCTCAGGGGAGCTGCCCTCGGTTTAAGGTCGCACGATTTTCCGATTGGAGACGGCGCCCCTCCTACCTGCCGGAAAGCTTTGCTGCCGTGGCTTGATCGAGGGCGAAGTTTCCGCTGCCAAAGGGTTTGAAGGGCTCCCCTTCCAGGATTTGGTATTCAAAGGCTTTGATCGGTTTGGTGCCCTCCACCTCGGAAAGGAGGTAAACGCGGATGGTCATGGCCTCCTTGCCGGTGCCCCCTTCGAGGGGTTTGATGGCATACTGGACTTCGTTGGAACCAAGCCTTGCCCCGCCGATGACTATGTCCGCGTCCTTTGCGTTTGCGAAGCGGTGGCGGCTGATCTTGTTGATTTGCACCTGCACCTCGCGCCCGGGGCAGAAGACATACACCTTGGCAATGGTGGTGGCAGGAGGTGCGGCGACAGGTGTGGGAGGGACTGTTCCGGAAGGCTGCGCCTCCGGCACGCCATCAAGGTAGGAAAGGTCGCCCGAGGCGAGTTCCTTCCGGACTTCCGGGAGGGCTGTTAGGTTGACGAAGTCCGCACGGTCGTAGAGCCAGCCGCGCGGCCCCTGCACGAAGGCCAGGACGAGAAGATTGTCGGTGGGACTGCCGCCCACGCCGAAATCAACCTTGCCGAAGTAGGCCGCCTTCGCAGTCGCGCCGTTTCGTTTCGCCTCAAGAAACGTGAGACCGGTCAGTGGTGGCGGGGGTGCGGGAAGCTCGAATACCGCAGCGGGAAACGGTTGCTTCTCGGAGACAATACGGTTGCGCACTTCCACCTGACGGTGGGGCGCGGTAACCTGCTGCCATGTGCGGGCGTCCTTCTTGATCAGGGAGTTTCTCCAGAGATTGTAGGAGGACTCAAGATCCTCGCGGAGATCCGCGCTGGCCGGGCAAACGGATTGCAATATGAGCGCAATGGCCAAAATAAACGGTTTCATTGCGGAAACGATTGGACAAACACCTCCAAATCGCAACAAACAAATCCACGCGGTTTCCCGGTTCCGCCCGGCAGCCCGCGTTTTCAGCCATGAGTCACATTCTTCAAAAGGTAGCCCCCATCGGCGAGTCCCGCGACAAGGAGCTCCTGAAATCCGCCTCAAGTTACATCTACGCGGCCCGTGACGGAGTGGATCTCATCGCCCACGTTTTTTTCCCGGATGGGATCGCGACCGGCGAGCGCCCGGTGGTGGCCTTTTTCCACGGCGGCTTTTGGGATACCTCGATGGTGACCCAGTTCGTGCCGCACTGCCACCACTTCGCCAGCCGAGGCGCGGTGGCCGTCACTTTCAGCTACCGGCACCGGAATGGCAATCCGATGGAGGCGCTGGAAGACGCGCAGGATGCGATCAAATGGCTGCACGAAAACGCGGAAACCCTGGGGATCGATATCTCAAACGTGGCCTTCGCCGGTGCTTCCGGAGGTGCCTTTCTCTCGCTGCTGCTGGTGATGAGGAAGGAAAAGGACTACACGCCGCCATGTCGTGCCGAAGGCCATGGTGCTTTTCAGCGCACTGGTGAACACGGGGCCGAAGGGTCAGCTTGGAGACAAGTTCCCGGATGCGAAAACGGCGAAAAAACTCAGCCCATCCAACCTCCTCCGCCGCAAGCTCCCTGCGATGCTTTTCATTCACGGAAAGTCCGACCGCGTCACCCCTTATGAGGAGGTCGCCTCTTTTTGCCGCCGCTTGAAATGGCGCAGGAACAAGGTCAAGCTGCTCGATTTCATTGGAGCGGAGCACAGCTTTTTCAACTTCAACGTCCACCACGGGAATTTCGAAATGACCGTGATGGCGGCGGATTATTTCCTGGTGGAGCAAGGGCTGCTGGAGGAAGACAAGAGCGGACAGGGCGAGGATTGAGTCGTTTGGACACGCCACCTGAAGGCGGCGCTCCTTGCGTTCAGAAACAAAAACGGCCGGGATTTCTCCCGGCCGTTTTGTTGAATGGATCATTGTTTCTCTATCCGATGACTTCCGGCCAATCGGTGTGGAAGAACTCGCCGCGTGGCTTGTCGGTGCGCTCGTAGGTGTGCGCACCGAAGAAGTCGCGCTGCGCCTGGAGAAGGTTCGCCGGAAGGACGGCGCTACGGTAGCTATCGTAGTAACCGAGCGATGCGCTGAAGGCCGGAATCGGGATGCCTGCAAGGGATGCGATGGAAACGACTTCGCGCCAGTTTTGTTGGAACTCGGTGAGGAGCTTGGTGAAGAACGGAGCGAGCATGAGGTTGCTGAGACTTCGGATCGGTGCGGTAGGCCTCGGTGATGTCGTTGAGGAAACGTGCGCGGATGATGCAGCCGCCGCGCCAGATGGCAGCGATCTTGCCGAGGTCGAGACCCCAGTCCTTTTCCTCACCCATGGTGGCGATGAGGTCGAGACCCTGCGCGTAGGAGATGATCTTGGAGGCGAAGAGGGCGTCATGGACTTTTTTGACGAGCTCTGCCTTCTCGGTGGAGATTTCGACCTCCGGGCCGGTGAGGATCTTGCTGGCATCGACACGCTTGTCCTTCATGGAGGAAAGGATGCGGGCTTCGACGGCGGCGTTGATGGTGGAGATCACGACGGCGTTTTCGACCGCGTTGATCAGAGTCCAGCGACCGGTGCCTTTCTGGCCGGCGGTATCGAGGATTTTGTCCACGAGCGCGCCGCCGGTTTCCGGATCGTTCTGCTCGAAGATTTTCGCGGTGATCTGGATGAGGTAGCTTTCGAGGTCGCCGTCGTTCCAATCGGTGAAGACTTTCGCGAGTTCGGCAGGAGTGAATCCCGCTTTTTTGAAAATGCTGTAGGCCTCGCAGATGAGCTGCATGTCGCCATACTCGATGCCGTTGTGGATCATTTTCACGTAGTGACCCGCGCCGCCCGTGCCGATGTGGGTGACGCATGGCTCGCCGTCCACCTTGGCGGAGATGCTTTCGAAAATCGGCTTCATGACATCCCAGGTGGAAGTCGGGCCGCCTGGCATGATGGAAGGGCCTTTGCGCGCGCCTTCCTCACCACCGGAAACACCTGCGCCGATGAAGCGGAAACCGAGATCGCCGAGCCATTTGTCGCGGCGCTCGGTATCGGTGTAGAGGGAGTTCCCGCCATCGATGATGATATCGCCCTTGTCGAGGAGCGGGAGGAGGGACTCGATGACGGCGTCCACCGGACCACCGGCCTTGACCATGATCATGATCTTGCGCGGGGATGCGAGGGACTGGACGAAGCCTTCGAGGGTTTCCTCGCCGACGAGTTTCTTGTCCGGGTGTTTTGCGACGAACTCCTCCATCGACGCTGGTGGTGCGGTTGTAAACCGACACCTGGAAATCCGCGGGATTCCACGTTCAAAACGAGATTCTGACCCATGACGGCCAGACCGATTAATCCAAAATCACTGTTGCTCATAATAGTAGTCCGGAGTTCCCGGGGGCACGGATTTAGGAGAAGGGGCGATTCGGTGCAACCCCTTGTTGCCTTTTCACCATCAATTTCTCACATTCGGCGCGTGAACCTCCCCAATGCGATCACCCTTTCCCGCCTGTTTCTGACCGCCGGTTTCATCATTTTCGTAGCCTGGGAAAGCACCTGGGGGCACTTCGTCGCACTCGCGCTGTTCATCGTGGCCGCCGCCAGCGATTTCCTCGACGGCTATCTGGCTCGGAAGCTGAATCTCGTGACCCCGCTGGGCAAACTGCTTGATCCCCTCGCCGACAAGATTCTGGTCTGTTCTGCCTTCGTTTTCCTGACGGCGAAAGGGCCTGTGCCCGGTATGGATCACCGCGCTGATCATCGGGCGGGAGTTTCTCGTGACCGGACTGCGCCAGATCGCTGTCGAAGCCGGGCAGGTGCTCGCCGCGGACAATCTGGGAAAATGGAAAACCGGCTTTCCAGCTCACCTACCTGATTTCCGGGCTGATCTGGGTGACGCTGGAAACGATGGAGCAAGTGCCCGGCTTTCTCCACATTTTCCACATTCTCACCATCCCGTGGGGAGACGGGGCATGGCTCATGCCGATCAGCCTCGGTCTGGCCGTGGCGCTGACGGTGGTCTCCGGCTGGAACTATCTCTGGTCTTCGCGGTATTTGCTCAAAGGCTGAGAATTGCCCACAAACGTCCGCACATGAAGCTGCTCAGCGCACCCGGCCTCTGGTTTTCCTTTCTCATCTTCTGGGCGGTCACGCTCTACATGCTCTCGTCGTTTTCCAAAACCATGCCGGATGGCGGCGCGGAAATCCCCCACATCGACAAGATTCTGCACTTCGGCTACTTCATGGGCGGCGGGATTATTTTCGGCACCTGGGTGCTTCTTTGGAAAGGCACTGCGGCTGGCGCCCTGGCGCGCATCGCCATCCCGCTCGCAATTCTGGCATGCGGGGGCGCTCTCGACGAATACCATCAGACATTCACCCCCGGCCGGTCGGGGAACGATCCCTTCGACTGGCTCGCCGATTCCCTCGGCTCCGCTACCGGTCTGCTGATCGCGAACCTCATTCATCCGGTGTTTCTGAAATTTTCATCCACTGTGACGGATTTTCCGAAAAAATAGGGTTCAATCATCCTCCGGGTCGGTCTAGCCTTTTCCCGATATGACACAACTCGACCAACTCAAAAAACTCACCACTGTAGTCGCCGACACGGGAGACTTCGAGGCGATGAAGGAATTCAAGCCCCAGGACGCTACCACCAACCCCTCGCTCATCCTCCAGGCGGCAGGAAAGTCCGAATACCGTCCGCTGATTGACAAGGCCATCTCCGAGTTCAAAGGCGGATCGCTTTCCGGACAGGCACTTACCGACGCGGTTCTCGACCGCATCCTCATCCTCTTCGGGCTGGAAATCCTGAAAATCGTCCCCGGCCGGGTCTCCACCGAGGTCGATGCCCGCCTCTCTTTCGACACACAGGAAACGGTGGACAAAGCCCACGAACTCATTTCCGCATACGAGAAGGAAGGCACCTCCAAGAATCGCATCCTTATCAAGATCGCCTCCACGTGGGAAGGGATCAAGGCTGCCGAGATCCTTGAAAAGGAAGGCATCCACTGCAACCTCACCCTGCTCTTCTCCTTCGCCCAGGCCGTCGCCTGCGCGGAAGCGAAAGTCCAGCTCATCTCACCATTCGTCGGGCGCATTCTCGACTGGCACAAGGCTTCCACCGGCAAGGACTACCAGGGCGACGAGGATCCCGGCGTCATTTCCGTCAGAGCCATTTACAACTACTACAAGAAGTTCGGCTACAAAACGGAGGTCATGGGCGCCTCCTTCCGCAACAAAGGCGAAATCCTCGCCCTCGCCGGTTGCGACCTTCTCACCATCTCCCCCGGCCTGCTTGCCGAACTCGCCGAGTCCGATGATGCCGTCGAAGCGAAACTCACCGAGGAAATCGCAGCCAAGGATCCTGTCGAAAAAATCTCACTCGATGAGAAAACCTTCCGCCTCATGCTCAACGAGGACGCCATGGCCACCGAGAAAACCGCCCAGGGCATCCGCAACTTCGCAGCCGATATCGTGAAGCTCGAGAACCTGGTCAACGAAGCTCTCTAAAACCAGCGATCCTGGGATTTCAAAAAGCGTCGTGATCGTCAGGATCGCGGCGTTTTTTCGTCTTTGCGAACCAGTGCAAGAACGCGGTTTCTTTCGGAGGAAAATCCATCTTTTCCGTAACTTCCCAGAATCCCGCGCCATTCATTGTGAAGAAAGATCCAATTCAACCATGAAAAACAAATCACCGCTCGTCATCGCCGCAATCTGCGCGCTTGTTATCACCGGAAATGCCCAGGCCGCCGAGAAAAAGGGCGGCAAGGAGGAAATGAAAGGCGGCAAAAAACGCGCCGAAATGATCGCGAAGTACGACAAGGACGGCGATGGCAAGCTAAACGCAGAGGAGAACGCAGCCCTCCTCGCTGATAAGAAGAAAAAACTCATCGAGCAGTTTGACGAGAACAAGGACGGCAAGACTCAGCCCGGAGGAGAACGAGAAAATGCAGGAGCTGATCCGTAAACGGCATGACTCCCACAAAAAGCCCGCTGACAAGGAAGCGGCGGAACCTGCCGAAAAAGAAGCCGCGGAGAAGGAGTAATCCGCCCGCCATCATTCCAATTTTTGGAATTTTCCTCGCGCATTTCGCCGGCTTCTGTTCACCGTGGAATTAACGGATATGAAAAAAGCCCTCCTTTTCCTCCTTCTATTGTCACCGCAGGTTTACTGCGCGGATAGACCGAACGTCCTGTTCATCGCCGTGGACGACTTGCGACCCGAGCTGGGGATCTACGGGTTCGCGCGCGATCACGCCGAACATCGACAGGTTCGCCGGGAAATCCCTCCGCTTTGACCGCGCTTACTGCAACCAGGCGGTTTGCGGAGCCTCCCGCACTTCGCTACTCACCGGCTTGTATCCGGAAAAAACCAATCTCCGATCCTACCATGTGAAGGGATGGGAAAAGCGAATTGGTGAGATTCCCACCCTGAACCACCATTTCAAACGCAGCGGCTACCTCACCCTCGGACTAGGAAAAATCTATCACGACACTGCGGGCGCTGTGGATGAGGAGAACTGGAGCCAGTGGTTTCCGCTAGGATCTGAAAGGTATTATGCAAAGGAGAGCCTGTTGCTGGAGTCCGAGGGCAAAAAGCTGGCCAGCCCTCGCCGCGGCCCGGCGACGGAGGCGTCACCGGGCCCGGAAAATCTGCACCTGGATTACCAACGAGCTTCCCTTGCTTCTGAAATTCTGTCCCAACTAGCCGGGAAAAACCCGCAAGGACCGGTCGGGGAGATTTCCGGCAAGCCATTTTTTCTCGCCGTAGGTTTCACGAAGCCACACCTGCCGTTTGTTGCGCCCCGAAAATACTGGGAAATGTACGATCCCGCACAATTCTCGATGCCCCCGAAACCGATCAATCCCCCCTGGCTACCCGTCCCAGGCAGCGAATGCGAATCCTGGCGAACTTTACCACTACGGCGACATTCCTCGTGGCACGCCTAAGAATTTCCCCGACGAACTCAACAACCGCCTCATCCACGGATACCATGCGGCCACGTCGTTCACCGATGCCAATATCGGACGGCTCCTTGATTCGCTTGAGGAAAACGGCTTTGCCGAAAATACGATCGTTGTCCTCTGGGGAGACCACGGATGGAAGCTTGGCGAGCACTCTTCCTGGTGCAAGCACACGAATCTGGAGGTCGATACCCGCGTGCCTCTGATCATCCGCGTGCCGCAGATGGAATCCGCTGTCGGGCAGACCGACTCCCTCGTCGAGCTTATCGATCTCTACCCCACCCTGTCCGGACTAGCCGGGCTTGAAGCGCCGGAACACCTCCAGGGGAAATCCCTGGTTCCGATTCTCGAAGACCCTACCGCCACGGTTCGCGATTCCGCCTATTCCTCCTACCCCGCCCGCGTGGGAAAAACGAATACCATTGGAAATTCCATCCGGACCGATGATTTCCGCTACACCGAATGGTGGGACAAGGATCGACCGATCCTCGCTGTTGCGACGAATCTATCCGAAGACCCCGGCGAGACGACCGCGGTGACCGATCCGGATATCCTGAAAGGACTTTCCGAAATGCTCCGGGAGCGGGTGATGGATGCCAGGGAGTGAATGGAAAAGCTCAGAGCCCTCTTTCTTAAGCCGCGCGTCCATCATCTTTCTCATTTCCTCAAGGGCGGCTGGCGGATTCTTCACGCGGGCGAGGTTGGTAAATTGACCGGGGTCTTTTTCCATGTCGTAGAGTTCCTCCGCGTTGCCTTTTCTGTAGCGCATGTATGCCCAGCGGTCGCCACGGAGGGAACGGTTCGCGTTGTGAAGTGAAAGCGCGGCCTCGCGAACCCGGGCGGAGGGATCTTTGATGACAGGCAGCAGGCTTTCTCCCTGGACGGTGTCCGGAACGGGTTTTCCGAGAAGCTCGCAGAACGTCGGATAAAGATCGACCAACTCCACCGGAGAGGAGCTGCGGCCTGCAGCGATTCCCGGGACGGAAATGATCATCGGGACGCGGGTCGCCTCTTCGTGAAGATTGTTTTTCTCCCAGAAAGTATGCTCGCCGAGGTGGTAGCCGTGATCGCTGGTGAAAACGATCGCCGTGGTATCAGTGAGACGAAGGCGGTCGAGTTCATCGAGAATTTTCCCAAGCTGCGCGTCCATGAAAGTGACGGATGCGTGGTATCCCGACCACATGCGGCGGATGTTGTCCGGATATTTTCCGATGCCGCTTTTCGCATTCGTGTTCTTCGCGATGCCCGCTTCGGGGATGTCCTCCAGATCTCCTTCCGGGACGTGCGGCAAGGGCATCTCCTCATACGGAAATTTTTTGAAGAGTTCTTCGGGCGCGACGCTGGGGTAGTGCGGTCGAACCAGACCGGTGGCGATGAAGAACGGCTTCTCCCCGTGTTTTGCCAGGAGGCCGTTGGTAATATCGGCGGCTTTCCAGTCCGGCTGATCGCTGCCGTCCCCTTCCGCTTCCACGGTGACGAACATGCGGTGCTCGCCGCCGGTTCCCTGCCGTCCCTCAATATCCGTCGAGAATTTGTTCAGGTTCAGGCAGGCGTATGCTCCGGGTGTGTTGGATTCCGCGCCGCTGGGGTTGAAACGCTCGTCCCAGCTTGAGGCGATGTCCTTCCCGTTGGATCCGCTGACGATATCGCCGGGGACATTCATGTGGTAGATCTTGCCGACCCTAGCGGTGAACGTGTCGTTGTTGCGGAGGTGCTCGCCGATGTTGGTTCCCTTGTCGCCCAGATACCGGCTGTGCATGAGCGATGTGCGGGAGGGCATGCACCACGAACCCTGGCAGTAAGCGCGGTCGAAAACCATTCCCCGCGCGGCGAGACGGTCAATATTCGGAGTGGATCCGACCTCGCTGCCGTAGCAACCCAGAACGGATGCTTTCAAATCATCCGAGATGATGAAGAGGACGTTTTTGATTTCTCCGGATGACGGCAGGAGGGAGGTGAGGAACAGCGAGGTTCCGAGCATTAGTTGTGGTATTCTCATGGATAAATAAATGGAAATATTGGTTGGTTAGTTTTTCTGCGGGGGGCGAATTCAAACAGCGGCGAATTCAAACAGCTAACGAATACCGGCGGCGGGTCGTTTCCGTCATCAATTGATAGCGGGCAATGGTAAAAAGCCACGAGTGGAACTTCGTCCCGGTCGTGAACTCATCGAGCATGCGGTACGCGGCGATGAACGCCTCCTGGGCGATATCGTCGGCGGAGACCCCCGGGGGACTGTGGGCGGCCACCCATGAGCGGATCGGCTTCTCGAAATGCCGGACGATCTTCCCGAACGCAACGGTGTCCTCACGCCTGGAGCGCTCGATAAGCCTGTTAAGCTCGGGATCGGTCATGGGTGGATGGTGGCACTGGTGCACCTCAGTATCGATGGCAGAATACCATGACTGGTTACCCCTGGCGGCGGGCTTTCCAGGCAATAGGCCACTATAGTTTCCGGAAACGGTTTTTGCTTTGACGCCTGCCCGACCGAACCGCTATCCGCAGGACGAACCCGATTCAAAATTCCCATGAAACCATCACTGAAATTTCTCCCCGCCGCAGTCATCGCCATCCTCTCATCCCTCCCCTGCCAAGCTGCAGAATACGCGGAACTGGTCGTTCCGGAAGCACCGGTGGAACTCCTGAAACAACCCCGGGAGGCGTTCCGTTTCCACCTCAATCCCGAATCCGCCGAGGATGCCACAGAGACCGCCGAGGACATTTTCAAGCTCGATTCCGAAAAGGGACACCTCCTCGTCAGCGGCCGCACCTGGGGCTACATCCGCACCGCCGACCGTTATCGCGACTATCATGTGAGCCTGGAATACCGTTTCCTCGGCCCCACCTCCGGCACCCGGATCGAGAAAGCGCGTGATTCCGGCCTGCTGCTGCATTGCTTCGGCGAGGACGGCAGCTTCAAGGAAAACTGGATGCCCTCGATCGAGGCGCAGATCATGGAGGGTTCCACCGGGGATTTCATCGTGCTCGGTCCGTTCAACGACGCCGGGGTGATCACACCCGCCTATCTGGAGTCCACCGGCACCAGGCTCGAAGGCCAGCCCATCCCCTCCTACGACCCGAAAGGCACCCCGTGGGCAATGCCCATGGAGAAAAAACTCACCAACGCCCTCGCTTCCAGATACCGGCACGCGGACTGGGGTCAAACCAAAGGAATCCATTTTGAAACCGATGCGGATTACCCCACCGGTGAAAAGTGGAACACTCTTGAGGTCACCTGCGATGGGGACACCATCACGACGATGGTCAACGGCAAGCTGGTTAATAAAGGCTGGAATGCCAGCCCCACCCTGGGTTTTCTCGCGCTTCAAAGCGAAGGTGCCGTCGTTGAGTTCCGGAACTGGATCATCTCGCCAATCCCCGGATCCGGCAATGATTCCGAGTGACCCGTGAATCCCGTTCGGAAAGGGCATTCTTCCATTCTCTCAAGAATATCGGAGAGAAAGATGGTGGGCAGGGCTGGATTCGAACCAGCGTACACTTACGTGAGCAGATTTACAGTCTGCCGCCTTTAACCACTCGACCACCTACCCAAAGGCGCTTTCGCGGGGCGGGATGTTTGTTTTCACAACGGGGTGCTGACAAGCAAAAATATGGGCAAACCGAACTTTTCTTATCCTCCCAGTGGAATTCCTGCTTTGCCCCCGTTGCTTTCCCGCTTTGCTCTCTCCGATGGAAACCCTTCTGATCGCTCTCGGCTCGCTTGTCGCTTACATCATCGCCTACAACACCTACGGGAGATGGCTTTCGCGGAAAATTTTCAAGCTCGATCCGTCGAACAAAGCGCCGTCCATCGAGCTTGAGGATGGCGATGATTTCGTACCTACTTCCAAGAGCATCGTATTCGGCCACCATTTCACCTCCATCGCCGGAACGGGCCCAATCGTCGGCCCGGCGCTTGCGGTGATCTGGGGCTGGTTGCCCGCGCTGCTCTGGGTTCTTTTCGGGTCGATTTTCATTGGAGCGGTGCATGATTTCGGCTCGCTGGTGATCTCGATGCGGAACAAGGGACAGACGGTCGGTGACATTTCCGGGCGGATTCTCTCGCCACGCACTCGCATTCTTTTCCTTTCCGTTCTCTTCCTCGCGCTGACCATCGTGCTGGCGATTTTCGGGCTGGTGATCGCGGCGGTTTTCAAAATGTTTCCCGCCTCGATTTTGCCCTGCCTGATCCAGATTCCCATCGCGGTGGTGATCGGGCTGTGGCTGCACCGGAAGGGAATCAGCCTGTTGATCCCCTCAATTGTCGCGCTCGGAATCATGTATTTCAGCGTGGCGTTCGGTGACTGGGGTTTCCTGCATGCCTTCAATACCACCTTGGCGGCCTGGCCTGTGATCGCATGGGTCGTGGTTCTGCTACTCTATTCCTACGCGGCTTCGGTTCTTCCGGTCTGGCTGCTGCTCCAGCCGCGCGACTACATCAATTCCCTCCAGCTTCTCTCCGCCCTCGGGCTTGTCGTGTTCGGTTTGGTTGTTGCAGCCTTTTCGGATTCGGCTCGGGTGAGCAGAAACAAGCTCTGGAAATCGTCGCTCCCGTGGCGCGGCTCGGCGCGGACGCCCCGGCGGGAGCACCATGGATCTTCCCCTTCCTTTTCATCACCATCGCGTGCGGAGCAATCTCCGGATTCCATTGTCTTGTTTCCTCCGGGACATCCTCGAAGCAGTTGAAATGCGAGACCGACGCGCAGTTCGTCGGATACGGGTCGATGCTGACCGAAGGATTTCTCGCCGTGCTGGTGATCCTGGCCTGTGTTGCGGGGATCGGGCTTGGAGTTCCCGAGATGATCGACGGGAAAGCGACGGGTATCACACTGACCGGAGAGGCCGCCTATCTTTCGCGCTACGAATCCTGGCAGGCATCCGGCGGGCTGGCCTCGACGGTGGGGGCGTTCGTTTCCGGCTCAGCGAATTTCATCACGGGCGATCGGCCTGGACGCCACGTTCGCGACGGCGCTGATGGGCGTGTTCGTCGCATCCTTCGCAGCGACAACGCTCGACTCCGCCTGCCGCCTCCAGCGCTACGTGACCCAGGAGCTCGGAGCGGCCACCGGGATCAAGCCGCTGACCAACAAACACGGGGCCACGATCTTTGCCATCCTCGTGGCGGGAGCCATCGCCGCCATGCCCGCTCCCGGCGATGTCTATGCTCTGAACAATCTCGGAAAAGGCGGTCTCATTCTCTGGCCTCTTTTCGGAGCGACCAACCAGCTTCTCGGCGGCCTCGCTTTTCTCGTGATACTCTTCTGGATGTGGAGGCGCAACCTTCCCATCTGGTTCGTCGCGATCCCGGCCATGTTCATGCTCATCCTCCCGGCATTCGCGATGATTTCCCAGCTCTTCGCAGGCGATGCCGCATGGCTCACCGGGGAAAACCCGAATTATCTTCTCTCCACCATCGGGCTGGCGACCCTAGGGCTGGAGGTATGGATACTCGTCGAGGCCGCGGCCGCCTGGCCCAGGGCAAAAGGGATTCTGGAGCAACCCGCCTGATTGCGGAAAAATCGGGCATCACGCTTGAATAGGCCGAGTCTCCGCCTAGTCTCTCCGCCATGCGCAAGCTCTTCTTCCTTTTCATTTCCCTGGCATGCCCCCTGCTCGCCCAGGAAGCCCATATGGTCGTCGAAGCCTATTCGGGAAAAGTCCTGTCCGCGGAGAACTCCACGCAGAAGCGCCCGGTCGCCTCCCTGACGAAAATGGCGACCGCCGTGGTCGCGGTGGATTGGGCGACGGCCACCGGCACCGACATTTCCAGCCAACTGATACGGGTTCCTGGAATCGTCAGCCAGCTTGGCACCCCGAGTCCCGCCGGCCTTCTGCCCGGAGATACCCTGACCTTGCGGGACGCCCTCTATTGCGCGCTTCTTTCCTCGGACAACGTCGCCGCGCTGAGTATCGCCCACCATGTCGGATCGAAAATTCTCGAGCGCCGGGGAAAAGGTGGCGATCCGGTGGTGGCCTTCGTCGCGGAAATGAACAAGCTCGCCAAATTCATCCTCGCAAAAAACACGCTGTTCGTAAACACCCACGGCCTTGAGAACGGCCCCAAGCCCGGCTACTCCACCGCTGCCGACATGGCACGTCTCTCCATCCACGCAATGCGCCGGAACGCGATCAACTTCATCGTCCGCCAGCCGTCACGCGAAATCGCCATAACCAGCCCTTCAGGAAAACGGACTCTCACGCTTCGCAACACGAACGAGCTGATCGGTGAAGAGGGAATCCTTGGGATCAAAACGGGAACAACAAACGCCGCCGGGCCGTGCCTCGCAACCTGCATGGATCGCGATCCAGTCGTCCGCACAAAGCAGGACGGCACGAAAGGAGTCACGCCACGCAGACTCATCGTCGTGGTGCTCAACAGCCCGGATCGCTTCGAGCGCACACGGAAACTCCTCCGTGACGGATGGGCGTTTTACGATTCCTGGCTTGCCGCGGGCGCTCCCGTGACGGACGCCAAGCGCGAAATCCTCGCCACCCCACCGCCACGGAAATAGCATTTTTCAGAAAATTCATATGAGAATCGGAATTCTTAACAGCGGCGGCGATTGCCCCGGCCTCAACGCGGTCATTCACGGCGTCGTCGGCGCGGCCCACCAACTGGGATGGGAAGTCATCGGGTTCAGGGACGGCTTCGAGGGGCTTCTGCCTCCGGGTGATTTCAAAGTCCTCAAACCCTCCGACACCATCGGCATCCTCAAGCTTGGCGGCACCATCCTCGGCAGCACGAACAAAGGCCATTTCGCCGCCAAAATCGGCGCGGGCGACGTCGCGGAAGTTCCCGGGGAAATCGTGGCCCGTGCGAAAAAGACCATCGACCAGATGGAGATCCGCGCTCTCATCATCGTGGGCGGCGACGGCTCACTCACCACCGGCCTCCAGCTTTTCAGAGCGGGCTGGCCCATCGTCGGCGTCCCGAAAACCATCGACAACGACCTCTCCGCCACCGCCATGACCTTCGGCTTCGACAGCGCGGTGACCACCGTCGTCGATGGCCTCGACAGGCTCAACACCACCGCGGAATCTCACAAGCGGGTCATGGTGCTCGAGGTCATGGGCCGTCACGCGGGATGGATCGCGCTATGGGGCGGGATCGCAGGAGGAGCCAATGTGATCCTACTCCCCGAGATCCCCTTCTCGATGGAAAAGATCGCGGACTTCATCAAACAACGCGATGCCAAAGGGTATCACTCGACTCTCGTTGTCGTGGCCGAAGGCGCGAAAATGCCGGACGGGGAGCTTGTCACCATCGATAAGAACACGACGGGCGAGGTGCGACTGGGAGGCATCGGCGAGCAGATTTCCGCAAGACTGGAGACACTGACCGGAAAGGAAACCCGCTCCTGTACCCTGGGTCATCTCCAGCGCGGAGGAGCTCCAACGGCTCTCGACCGAATCCTCGGAATGCGCTTCGGGGTCAAGGCGGTGAAGCTTGCCGAGGAGGGCGAGTTCGGACGAATGGTTTCCTATGAAGCATACCACGTCGGCTCCGTGACCATCGAGGAAGCCGTAAACAAACTTCGCCTCGTGGAGCCTGACGGCGAAGTCGTCCAGGCGGCGAAGGCCGTGGGTATCTGCTTGGGTGACTAAGCGGAAAGGAACCGTGATTTGAAAATCACGACTGCAACGGGAAATATCATTTCCGGCAAATGACCGAGTTTGTTGCGATTTCGAAATCGCGGTTCCTTTCAAAAATCCGTCCCGCCGTCTTCCAGCTCCAGTTCCTTGATCCAGATATTCCGGTAGCGGACATCGTGGCCTTCGCACTGGAGCTTGATCCCTCCCGGCTGATCCGTGATTCCCCTTCCATCGTCATTGCCACCATCAAGGCCGGAGTTCTCGCCTCCCCACACCTTGTTGATGGTCACCTCCTCGTGAACTTTCCTCCCGTTGAAATACATGGTGACCCGGGGCTTTTCCGTCATCTTTCCATCTTCAAAACGAGCTGCCCGGAAAACGATGTCGTAGGCGTTCCATTTTCCGAGACCCTTGTACTGGTCATACGGCGCTTCGGTTTCGTTGATGACCGCGCCCAGTCCGTGCTTGGTCTTGTCGCCGTCCTTGATCTGGATCTCGAAGCGGTTTTGCAAATAGACGCCGCTGTTGCCACCTTCGTTGTTCACCAGAAACTCAACGTGGAGCCGGAAGTCTTTGTACTTCTTCTTGGTGACCACGTCCGCAGAGCCATATTTCCCGCCCGACGCCGCCGGGTCATCCGTCATGAGAACCGTCCCTTCATCCACCGGATCATCCACGATCTTCCATTTGATCGGCAGGGAAGACGCAAAGCGCGGCCCTCCCAGTAAGTCCATTTGTCATCGAGCATTTCCCGGCTGCCATCGAAAATAACTTCCGCGCCCTCGACGGGCTTGGCTCCGATTCCGGTGTTTTCCGCAGCGAAGACATACCCGATGGATAGCAATAGAGTGGTAAGGATTTTGAATTTCATCGGGATACATGTAACCGCGAATTGACGCGAATGAACGCGAATTTTTCAGAAAATCAGCCAAATCCTGTCCTTACGCCCGGATCTCCATGCCTGATGAAGATTTAAATCTCCCGTTTTCGGGTGTGATCTTTTTCGGTGTTTTTCCAGACGCCGCAGGCTTTCGAGCATCTGATGGAACGCGAGTCTTCAGCTCGCCCCGGAGCACTGAGCCGATGCATTGGTCTGGTGCACCGGGGCGGGCTGAAGTCCCGCGTTCCGTTGGGTTGCTGATCTGGAAGACGCCAGCCGTGGCCCTTGCAACGCGCGTTTCCGCCCGGATCAGCAGGCGGTGCCTCGTTCCCTGGAACCGGAGCCTAAACCGGACTCGTCCACGGAAATAAATCACACCGCCCGTTTTCGTTTGCATCGGGCCGAACCGGATGGAAGTTTATTAATCCGTCATTATTCATATGTATGCCGGGGAAAACGACCAACCAACCATAATCATGAAACGTAAATCGAAACAGATCACCCTCATCCTGGCTCTGGCAGGCAGCGCAATCGCTTTCAGCAGTTGCGCAACCGAAGGCGCGGCGACTGACACCGGACGCTCCACGGATCGGGCGGCAGAGGCGGCCATTCCATCATCCCACCTCTCCGACCGCGATATGGATATGATCAGCCGTTAAGGGCCTGCTATTTCCCGGTGCCGAAATAATCGCAGATCGCCGCCACCAGACCGGGTATGTCGTGCTGCGCCGCCTCGACGGCCGGCTTGTGACCGAGCGTCTTGAGAGTGGAGGAGGTGATCGGGCCAATGCTGGCGGCAACACAGTCCTCGGGCCAATCCAGACCGAGCTCGAAGAAGTGCTCAGCGGTGGAGCTGGAGGTAAAGGTGACCATGTCCGCACCGTCCTCGATGAATTTTGCCTGCGCACCAGTGTAGTCGTCAGTCTCCGGAACCGTTCGGTAGGCGATGCATTCATCGACAATCGCTCCGAGTTTCATCAGTCCGTCGTAGATCACATCGCGTGACTCGGCGGCCTTCACCCAGAGCATGGTCTGGTTCTCAACGTTGATCTCCTTGAATGCCTCGATCAGACCCTCGGCTACGAATTTTTCCGGGAGGAGATCGACACCAATTCGGTACTCACGAATTTTGGCTGCGGTTCCGGGCCGATGGCGGCTATCTTCGGATTTCCCAGACTACGCGCATCCTCGTAGGTCGCGAAAAAGGCATCAAAGAATTTCTCAACCCCGTTCGGGCTGGTGAAGACGATCCAGTCATATTCGTGGGCATGGGTCACGCCTTCAGCGAATCCTTCCCTGTCCTCCGGAAGCTCAATGCGGATCGTCGGGAGCTCGATCACATCCGCGCCGAGGTTCAGGAGCCGCTTGCTAAGATCGCCCGCTTGCTCGCGGGTGCGCGTGACGACGATTTTTTTTCCGAACAACGGACGCTTTTCAAACCAGTTGATCTTCGCACGCTCTTTCACGACATTCCCAATTACGGCGACCGCCGGGGAAGAGAAACCTTCCTTTTCCGCGATGTCGGCGATGGTTTCCGAGGTGCCTTCGATCGTCCACTGCGAATCGGTGGTCGCCCATCGGACGAGCGCGATCGGAGTGTCCGCGGCTGCTCCGTGTTCGATGAACGAGCTGGTGATTTCACGCAGGCGGGCGACTCCCATGAGAAACACCTTTGTTCCCGGAGTCTTCGCGAGTTGGGCGTAATCGATGGAGGAATAGCCCTTTGTAGGATCCTCATGACCGGTGAAAATGGTGAGTTGGGTATTGTGATCGCGGTGGGTGACCGGGATGCCCGCATAGGCCGGGCCACCGATGGCCGAGCTGATACCCGGGACGATTTCAAAGGCCACTCCGGCATCCGCAAGCTCCGCCGCCTCCTCCCCGCCGCGGGCGAAAATCATCGGATCGCCGCCCTTGAGTCGAGTGACGATCTTCCCGTTTTTCGTGTGATCCACGATGATCTCGTTGATCTTGTCCTGCGGGACGGCAGTGGTCCTTGGCACGCTTTCCGACGTAAATTTTCTCGCAGCCGGGCTTCGTCCAGCGCAGCAGTTCGGGACTGCTCAGAGCGTCGTAGACAAGCACGTCGCAGGTCTCGACGCATTCCTTCGCGCGAAGGGTTACGAGTCCGAGATCGCCGGGGCCGGCGCCGACGAGATAGCAGATTCCTGTGGATGTCATTTAAGTGATTTAAAAAGTTCAAGAGCTACGGCAATAGGATCGGTGCCCTTGGCTTGCCCGGTCTCGTGGAGTCCCTCCTTCATCAGGGAACACGCGCGCAAAGAGGCTGATTTCGTCGCCATCGAGATATGAGTAAACACCGACAGGTGTGTGGCAACCGCCGTCGAGCAGCCTGAGAAACTCGCGCTCGGCGGTGATTTTCGTCCAGGTCGGGGCATGGTTGATTGCTGTGGCGAAAACCAGCGATTTCTCATCGCCATTGCGGATTTCCAAGCCAATCGCCCCCTGCCCTGCGGCAGGATAAAATTCGCTTTCCGGCAGACGGTGGGCATAGACATTGGGAAAATGTTTCACGGTTTCCTCACCTTCGGGAGCTTCCTCCGGGAGGAAGCCGAGCCTCACCAAACCGGCCTCGGCCAGCAGGATCGCATCATATTCGAGGGTCTCGGCGAGTTTCATCACGCGGGTCGGGACATTTCCCCGGAGATCGAGAATTTCCAGATCCGGACGTCAGAAACTGCATCTGTTTCGCACGCCGGACGCTGCTTGTTCCGACCCTCGCCCCTTTTCCGGCACATCCAGCCCCCCTGGCGATTTCGTCAGAAGAACGTCCCTGACCGGCGCCCGCTCCAATGTCGCGACCATCGCAAATTCCTTTTCCACAACCGTCGGCAGGTCTTTCAGGCTGTGCACTGCGATGTCGATGGAGCCATCTTCCAAGGGCCTCCTCAAGCTCCTTGATGAAAACGCCCTTATCAAAAGTTCCTTCAACCTTCGCCACATCCGCTAGAGCGACATCCGTGCGCCTGTCCCCAGTCGTCTTGATCACGTTGCGCCGGAAAGTGAGTTTCGGGAAATTTGGAGCCGAGCAGCCCTTCCGTCGCAGTCGCCTGCACGAGAGCGAGATCGCTCCCCCTTGTCCCGATGATGATTTCCTTCCTGCTTCCGCTCATAATAATTCCTGCCCCCCCTCCATGCAGCCCATCGGCGCTTCGTGCAAGGCTAAGAAGCGGGACGACGTGGCCGGAGCGGTTGATTCCGGGGAATCCGGCCTTACTTTCACCCGGAGTAATTCTCTTGCAAAGCCTGCCGCCGGATGGATACTCCCGCCCACCACTTCCAGCGGCTCCCGAGGGAACCGAACGCCTTAACCTTATGAAGTTAGCCAAATTGCTCGACGTCGACCGTATCCTTCTGGACATGAAGGCGACCGAGCATTGGCCGGCGATCGAGGAGCTGGTGGACTTTCTTTGCGAGCGCGGTGACATCCCCGAGCGAATGCCGCCAAGGCATCGTAAAAGCTCTCGAGGAAAGGGAGGCGCAGATCAGCACCGGGATTGGATCCGGTGTCGCGATTCCGCACACCTTTTCCGATACGATGGAGGAAGTCGTGGCCGTCTTCGGAAGGTCGAAGGGCGGGATCGATTTTGAGGCGCTGGACAACGCACCTGTCCATTTCATCATCCTCTTCATCGTCCCGCGCAAGGACTACCATCTCCACTTGCGGACACTTGCCGCCATCGCGAAAATGTTCACCAACTGTGAGGTCCGCCGCAGCCTCGCCGCAGCAACGACCCGGGATGAGATCCTCGAGATCCTCGATCCGAAGCCCGTCCGTAACGGACAGGCTCCCGGCAACTCCTAACGCGCTGAAAAATCCGACGTTCAATGTTGGACGTTCGATGTTCGATGTTCTTTTACTCCTTTGCGATGACCCTTCTCCAGAATCTCGAATCCCGTCTCGCGACCGCTCTCGAAAAAGTCTGGGTGAGCCCGCGCTCCCAAACATCACCCCTGCAGCCGATCTCCGCTTCGGTGACTACCAGAGCAATTCAGCGATGGTTCTTGCGAAAAAACAGAAAACCAATCCCCGCGCTCTCGCCCAACAGGTGCTTGATGTCATCGATACAGAGGTCTTGCCACCTGCTCGATCGCCGGCCCGGCTTCATCAATTTCACAATCCTTCCGGAAGCATACGCGGACTACGCGCAAGTCTCTGCTTGCCGATCCACGACTCGGCGTGCCGCAGCCGGGAAAAGGAAAACGAGTCGTGGTGGATTTCTCCGCACCGAACGTCGCCAAGCCCATGCACGTCGGCCACATCCGCTCGACCATCATCGGGGATTCTCTCTGCCGAATCGCACGCTTCCTGGGATACGATGTCATCGCGGACAACCACATCGGAGACTGGGGCACGCAGTTCGGAATGATCCTCCATGGCTGGAAAACACTTCTCGACCACGAAGGCACTTGAGTCGGATCCCATCGCGGAGCTTGTCCGTGTTTACCGACAGGTGAATGCGGATACGAAAGCCGATCCCGTCAGTCCTGGAGACCTGCAAAAATGAATTGGTGAGACTCCAGGCCGGAGACCCCGAAAATCTCGCAATCTGGGAAAAGTGCATTGAGGTATCGAAAGACGGACTGCAGAAAATTTACGACCGCCTTGACGTGTCGTTCGACCACTGGCTTGGCGAAAGTTTCTACAACGACATGCTCCCCGGCCTTGTCGATGAATTCCTGGAAAAAGGTCTGGCCAGAGAAAGCAACGGGGCGGTTTGCGTCTTTTCCGACGAGACAAAACCGCCGGGAGACGATCCGTTCAAAGTCCACCGTGAGGACGGTTGGACGGACAATCCGGCCATCATCCGCAAGGCCGATGGCGGCTTTCTCTACGCGACCACCGATCTCGCGACGATCAAATACCGTATCGACGAGTGGAATGCCGACGAGATCTGGTATGTCGTCGGCGTGCCGCAGCAGCTGCATTTCCGTCAGATATTCGATGCCGGCGGACGATGGGGAAAAAACGGCAACTTCCGACATATCGCGTTCGGCTCGATTCTGGGCGAGGATCGCAAACTGATGAAAACCCGCTCCGGGGATAATGTAGGCCTCACTGACGTGCTCGAAGAAGCGGTCGAGAGAGCAGCGGCAGCCATCGCGGAAAAGAATCCGGATCTCACCGGTGACGAGGCGAGAGAGGTGGCGGAGATCGTCGGGATCGGTTCGGTGAAATTCGCCGAGCTTTCGCAAAACCGTCTGACCGATTACGTTTTCTCATGGGACCGGATGCTGTCCCTTCAGGGGATACCGCTCCCTACCTCCAATACTCCCACGTCCGAATTCGGTCGATTTTCAGAAAACTGGGCGAAGATTTCGAAGCGAGTGACGTGGCAAATCATCTTGAATGAACCCGGTGAAATCCACCTCGCGAGGCTCCTTCGCACGTTTCGGCGAGGTGCTTCCGTTTGTTCTGGAAGACCACCGACCCAATCTTCTCGCGAACTATCTTTTGGAACTGGCGCGCGCTTTTCATTCATTTTTCGAATCATGCCCGGTCCTTAAATCCGAGGATTCGATAAAAGCCAGCCGTCTGGCACTCTGCGAGCTAAGCTCACGTGTCCTTGGAGCAGGGCCTGGGCCTGCTTGGAATCCGCTGCCCGGAGAAGATGTAACAATCCCAATAGACTGAGTTTCCACCGACCTCGCTTTTTTCAGAATTTCAGCTTTTATCACTGCATGTCACCCTTCTACGTCATTGGTCACAAGAATCCTGATACCGATGCCGTATGTTCGGCCATAGGCCATGCCGCACTGCTCCGGGCCAGCGGCGAGGAACCGGATGCGGTCGCCGCACGCTGTGGCGAGGTCTCCCAACGCACGAAGTGGGTGCTGGAGAAAGCGGGAATCGAATCCCCTCGTCCTCTTGACCGACGCCCGAACGGATGCCGGCGATGACCTGCAAACGGGAGGTCATCCAGGTCTCGACCTTCGGATACCTTCCTGACCGCTTACAACCGCATGCTCGCGGCCGGCATCCGCTGCGTTCCGGTCGTGGAAAAAGAGCGGAAAAGTCGTGGGAATGCTCCAATACATCAATCTCCTCAAGCTGCTTCTCCCGGACGACACCGACAGGCATCAGCGTCAGGACGGTTCACGCATCTCTGAACAATCTCGCGGACACTCATCGAAGCCGAGAGCCACGGGGCGAAAATCTGTGACGAGGATGCGGAGGAGGATCTGATTCTGCTTGTCGGAGCCTCCTCCCAGCAAACCGTCGAGGCGCGCCTCAAGCAGGCTACGACTGATGGAAATATCTAGCGTTTCCTCGTCATCTGCGGAGACCGCCCCATCGTCCAGCGGCTCGCCATCGAGAAGGGTGCCCGCGCCCTGCTCGTAACCGGAAGCAACCAGATTTCCCAGGAAATCAAAGACTTCGCCAATCGCCAGGGGAACCGTCCTGCTCCGCTGCCGCCAGGATACGGCCAGCGCGAACACTCTCATCCGATGCTCGCGCACCGTCAGACACGTGATGGAAACCGATTTCATTTCCATTCAGGAAAACGAAGCCGTCACCAAGGTCCGCAAGCAGCTCATTTCCGTGGACCAGGATCTGTTCCCCGTCATGGAAGCCGGCACCGAGAAAATGCTCGGCGTGATCGCGAAGTCCGACTTCGTCGATCCTCCGAAGCTGCGTTTCGCCCTCGTCGATCACAACGAATACGCCCAGGCCATTTCCGGAATCGAGGAAGCGACCATCACCGAGGTGATCGATCACCACCGACTCTCCGGAGACCTGGTTTCCCGCGAGCCGATCCGCTACCTCAACGAACCCGTCGGCTCCACGTGCACTCTCGTCGCTCGGAAATTTTTCCACCGTGATCTCATTCCGGCCCCGGGAGTCGCCCTCTGTCTTTGCGGCGGAATCGTTTCGGACACTCTCTGCCTGACCTCGCCCACCACCACGAAGCTCGACCAAAAAATGCTTACCTGGCTGAGCGGGATCGCGAGGGTTGATGCCAAGGAATTCTCCGAGGAATTCTTCGCAGTCGGCTCCCTCATCGCAACCGGAACCTCGGACGAAATCATCAATTCCGACCGCAAGGAATTCAACGAGAAGGGAATGTTCATCAGTATCTCCCAGGTGGAGGAACGCGATCTGCATGGATTCAAAGCACGCCGAGAGGAACTGGAAGAAGCCCTCCGCGCACTGCAGTACGAGAAGGGCTACGACATCGCCGTCCTCGTTGTGACCGATGTCGCGATGCTCAAAAGCATGGTTCTCGCGGTCGGGCCGGAGAAAGTCATCGCCGGCCTCCCGTTCAACCGCATCGACGATACGCTCTATCTCGCTCCGGGAGTCGTTTCACGGAAACGTCAGATTTTCCCGGCAGTCTGCGATGCGATCGAGAACGCGGGGCCGGTAGCTGATTCAGTCCTCGACCACGCAAGGCACCAGGATCCCGTCGCTCATGCCGTGGATCTTCTTTTTGTCCGCCGGAACAAGGGTCGCAAGGCATCCGCCGAAGGAGGTTTCGCCTTCCGGTTTGTGAAAAAATAAGGACAGAGCCGGGCACGGACATCCATGATTGTCACGCTTCCGTCCTCTTCATAGACCGGGTGTTCGAAGCGCCTGTCCCTCGTGGAATTCCTGCATCAGCCACGGTTGCTCACCGGATTGCTCCAGGCGCGGTCGAGACGCTTTTCCTTCCACTCGTCGGCGGAAAGGTCATGCCCGACGAAGACACCGCGTGATCCCCAGGCGGATTCATGAAAGCCGCTGATTTTCAGCACCAGTTGCCTCTCCTTTTGGGAAAATTCCGCAACCTCGTCCCACGAGTGGGCGTTCAGCTTCGGAAGCGCCGCATGCGGCGGAAGCGGCTCGGGATCAAGCACCCATCCGAACGGGATCAGCTGGCGCAACCTGCGCAGATGGCTGCCTCGTCAGGGATTGCTCCCAGAATTTTTTCAGAGCCGGAGACCAGAAAAGCGCAAGCCAGAGCTTGTCCTCGAGATGGGGTTTGAAGGGAGGGGTCACATTCGCATCGCCTGTTGACGCTGCTTTCCGCCAGTCTTCCGGAAAAACGGCAATGATTCCCAGTCGAACAGTTCGAAGAACCGGTAGATAGCCTTACCTCTTTCAGCGTAGTTCTCAGCGGATTCGGTGCTCCACCCTTCACCCAGGCGTCCGGCCAGCCATTCCATTTCCGGCAGATAGTCCGCGGCCTCTTCGGAAACCAGAATATCGCCGCCCTCCGGCATGATGGACCGGAAACCCTCCACCATTCCGTCCGCCCCGCCAAGCACCTCGTAGCCCGCATCCGAATAGACCTTGGAAAGCCAGGCCGTGATTCCCATTCCTCCGGGCACGCTGTCCAGTTCCGTCACGGAGAAGTGCTCCTTTGCAAGGATCAGATCCGGCCGGATCACTTTTGGAAACTGCTCCGCCATCCCGCCCTCGCGTTGCAGATCCACAAGCCAGTCCGGCTTGCCTTCGTCCAGTAGTTCCGAAAGCCAGGGAACGATCTTTCCCGCGGCGGATCGGCGGTAGAGCAGATCACTCGCCTGTTGGAATTTTGCCAAAGGATGTCCCATTGAAATCATCTCCCGCGCCTCGCTGGCGGTCAGTTTCAAAGGCTCCGGAGACCATCGCCACTTGCCGCCGCCAAACAGCCCGCCCTCCGGCAGTGCGCTCTTCAGATCTTCCAAAGCAATCGCCACGCCCCACCTTTCCCCCGTTCGCGGAAAAACGCAAGCAAGGAGGCAGACGCCGACGCAATCCGTGAATTGAAATTTAGAGTTTAAAATTTAAAGTTTCCCCCCATCCTCCCGCACGTGAGCCACATCCCCGTAGAGCCTTCCCTGGAGGCGTTTGAGAAATCCGCCGAGCAGGGAAACGTCATCCCGGTTTTCACGCAGCTTGCCGCGGATTTCGAGACGCCGCTCTCCGCGTATCTCAAGCTCCGCGATACGAAAAACTCCTTTCTTCTGGAAAGCGCGGAGGCCACCGACAAGGGCGGCCGCTGGTCTATCGTCGGCTCCGATCCGAAACGCATTTTCTCCGCACGCGGAAAGGAAATCACGATCACCGACGGCAACAAATCCCGCAACCTCACCGCACCGGACGATGTCCTTGCCGCACTAGAACGGGAAATGGCACCCTACAAACCGGTTACCAATCCCTCGCTCCCGCCATTCTCCGGAGGCATGGTCGGTTACCTTTCCTACGATGCCGTTCGCCAGTTCGAGCCGACCCTCGGCGAGCCTCCCGAAGACTCCCTCGGCGTTCCCGACGCGCTCTTCATGCTCGCGGACACCCTTCTCGTCTTCGACCACCGCCTCCGCCGCCTCCAGATCATTGCGAACGCGTTTCTCGACGAGCACCCCTCCCCCGCCGAGGCCTACGCCGCCGCCCAGGGGCGCATCGCCTCACTGATTGAAATTCTCAATCGCCCACTTCACGTCCCCGCTCTCAACGGTCTCGCGGAAATCGCCGACGAGCCGGCCACCTCGAACACCTCCCAGGCGGAATACGAAAAAATGGTTCTCGCGGGCAAGGAATTCATCGCCGCCGGAGACATCTTCCAGTTCGTCCCCAGCCAGCGTTTCACCACGGATTTCGACCAGTCCCCGGTAGATCTCTACCGTGCGCTCCGCCATGTGAACCCCTCTCCCTACATGTTCGTCCTGGAGATGGAGGAGTTCGCTCTCGTCGGCTCGTCCCCGGAAGTCCATGTCCGCTCCATCCAGGGTCGTATCGATATCCGCCCCATCGCCGGAACCCGCTGGAGAGGGCAAACACCCGAGGAGGACGACGCCCTTGCCGCCGATCTCCTCGCCGATCCAAAGGAACGTGCCGAGCACCTGATGCTGGTCGATCTCGCGCGCAACGACGTCGGGAGAATCGCCAAACACGGAAAGGTTATCGTCGATGATTTCATGATCATCGAACGTTACTCACATGTTATGCACATCGTTTCCAACGTCCACGGCGAGCTCGATGAAAACCACTCCGCCTACGATGTCCTCCGCGCCACCTTCCCCGCCGGCACAGTTTCCGGAGCACCCAAGATCCGCGCCATGCAGATCATCAATTCCTTGGAAAAAAACAAACGCTGCGCCTATGCCGGAGCGGTCGGCTACTTCGGCTTCGATGGTTCCCACGACTCCTGCATCACGCTGCGCACCTGTTTGTTAAAAGACGGCAAAGCCCACGTCCAGGCCGGCGCGGGAGTGGTCGCCGACAGCGACCCCACATACGAATACAACGAGACCGTGAACAAATCCAAAGCCCTGCTCCGAGCCATCGCACTGGCGAAGACGATCAAGGACTGAGGGACGTTTCGCAGACCGCCCAGGCCGGGGTGGAACCCGCTTAACTTGAAACCTACGCGGCTTGCACAGATGACTGGGATTTTTTCTGATCCAAAAGCTTCTTGACCAGGAACACGATTCCCGCGACCGCCGCGATCAGGAGGGGAATGCCGATGAGGGGGCGGTAAAAGATCCATGCGAAGGCGATGATCACCAGCGAGATCGGGATGGCGAGGAGAGCTGAAACGAGGCTGGTTCCGGCTCCGACGATGGTGCCGGCGATCGGGAGGACGTCCGCGAGGACGGACAGCGGGCGGAAAATCGCGGAGAAGCCGAAGAACATCAGGAGCACTCCGAAGAAACGCAGAACCCAGGTGAGAGCCGTGTTCCCCGCCTGTGCGGTTGCGAACATGGATTCGGGGCTGTGGTTTCCGGTTTCGAGCATCTCGATGTTTCCACCGGCCTTTGCGGTGAACGCTTCAAAGGTGTTCCCGCGAAGTTTTGCGATCAGGCTGACATCGCCGGGAGGTGCGGCCTGATGGCTGATACGCGCGTCGCCGACGACCGGGCTGGCCGGGTTTTCGCCAAGATAAAACCCGTCTCCGGAGGCATGGACTTTCCTACCTGCGATCATTTCCGGCGCAGCGGATTCCGCACCGGCATGCACGGGGCTGAAATTGTCGATCTGTCGTGTGAGGCCGGGGGACAGTGTGAACGCGCCTACGGTAACCGGGCTGGCCGTCCAGTCTTCCGATTCCAATGGCATGGGCGGATTCTCGTGGCCGTTTTGCTCTTTGAATTTTGAAGAGTCAACCGGCTTGCCCGACCAGTCTTTCACATAGGAATAGGTGGTTGTGGTTTCCTCGCCGCCACCGAGTTTCTTTTTCGTCTCGCTCCTGGTCTCCTCCTTCCACTGATACATTTCGACAGATCGCCTCAGCTTCAAGGCATCGGCAGTGACGTTTAGCACGGGATCCCGGAGCGCGGTCTCGGCGGTGGCCCGCCCGGTCATGTAAACGAGATTTCCGTCCCTGGAGCCATCCAGCGCGTCCGCAGGAATGGTTACCACGGTCTTCGCGCCCTCGTCCAAGGTTTTGCTCGTCTTCACCGCACGACCCTCGTTCCAGAACATGAGGATCGCGGATACGATGATCATCACCACTCCGAAAAGGATTCCCTTGATGGAATTCCCGATGCGGCTGAACCAACCGGTGGACGTTGTTTCCGTAAATGAATCAATAGGCATGGATATACCGTGTCCTTTTTTACGTAATTCATTCAATGCAAAACAATTGTCGGTTGCGCCCGACTCGATACCACCCAAGTTAACAAACTATGAGCGATACATTCCATGGTTGGGCAACGAAGAAGAAAGGCGAGAAACTTGAAGAGTTCGATTTTGATCCGGGCGAGATGAAGCCGGACGAGGTGCAGATCAAAGTGGAGTCCTGCGGTGTTTGCCACTCGGATATCTCCCTGATCGACAATGAATGGGGAAACGCCGAATACCCGCTGGTTCCCGGCCACGAGGTAATCGGAACCATCGAGAAACTCGGCGATCAGACCAAGGGACTTTCGGTCGGGGACAGGGTCGGACTTGGCTGGTTTTCCGGGAGCTGCCTGTCCTGCCAGCCTTGCGTTTCAGGCCGTCAGCAGCTTTGCAACGATAGTGAATCGACGATCGTCGGCAGGCACGGTGGTTTCGCCGACCGTGTCCGGGCGGGCTGGGAGTGGGTTTTCAAACTGCCCGACAAGCTCGATCCACTCAGCTCCGGGCCGCTCTTCTGCGGGGGCGCGACGGTTTTCTCACCGATCAATGACTTCGGAGTGAAGCCGACGGACAAGGTGGGCGTGATCGGGATCGGTGGGCTGGGACATCTCGCTCTACAGTTTCTAAATGCCTGGGGTTGCGAGGTCACAGCCTTTACCTCCAGCGAGTCGAAAACCGATGAAGCGAAGAAACTCGGAGCGCACCATGTCGTGGACAGCACGAAGAAATCCGAGTTGAAAAAGCTCGAGGGCTCGTTCGATTTCATCCTGAACACGGTCAACGTCCCGCTCGATTGGGATTCGTTCATCGCTGCGCTCGGCCCCGATGGCCGGTTGCATTATGTCGGCGCCGTTCTTGAGCCTGTTCCCGTCCAAGCGTTCTCCCTGATCATGGGTAGAAAATCGATTTCCGGCTCACCCCTGGCCTCACCTTCCACGGTCGCCACGATGCTCGATTTCTGCGCCCGCCACGAAATCGCCCCGGTGATCGAGACCTTCAAAATGGCCGATGTGAACGACGCGCTCGAGCACCTCCGCCAGGGCAAGGCGCGGCATCGCATCGTGTTGAAAAACTAGAGGAACAGACCCCTGGCGGTGATATGTCTGAGGAAGGCAACGAAGTCGAGGTTCGGCACCGTTTCTTTCGCATACGCTGCGAGTTCGACGTGGGATCGGCTGCCGTCCATGCGGGACATGACGAGGTATTGAGGTGGCGAAAAACTACAAGGTTTCAGATCCCCATCAGGAACCGGGAGACCTTCCCGGACGCAGAGCATCCGCCACGGATTCAGCTTCGGGAACGGAGGAACTTCGCGTGTCCCCGAGGCTGGCGGAGTGTAGGGTAATGGCTTTTCAGAGAAATTCGCCTCCGCTCTGCACAGGATTTCGGAACGGAAGGTTTGTTTTTCGGCATCGTCTCCGGAATCGCTGCCCTTTTTCCCCGAGGTGGAGTCGCCAAGCCAACCGAGGCCGCTTTCCTCCGCAAGTTTTCTGAAAGCTCCCAGTGACCACGCATCCATCACCGGAGCGAAGTCATCGAAGGCCAGCACCTCCGCGCCCTTCGCCAGCATGTCATCGATGATCTCCGCCTCCGCTTCGTCATCGGCCGCTTCGCGAAAAACCGAAAGAGCCGTCATTTCATCGACATCCCCCGCCGCCGCAATCGCCCGCGTCTTCGCCACCACCGGCATCCGCTCCCGCCACCCGGCGACGACATTGAAGCTCACCACCGCGATCCCCGATGGGGCGAGATGTTTCCCGATGAAATCCATCAACCCCACCTTTACCTCGTCCTCCACCCACGAGAAAAAACCGTGGGCGATGATGTAATCGAATTGCCCCTCGGACTCGAATTCGAGCAGCGAAACCCCGCATATCCTCGCGTTTTCGATACCTGCCCGGTTCAGTCTGTTTCTCGCCCTGGATACCGCGTGCGCCGAGACCTCGACACCGGTGCACCGCGCTTCCGGCCAGCGGCTGGCGAGCGAAAGAATGTGGTGCCCCGTCCCGCAGCCAATCTCCAAAATCCTCGCGCCGGACGGATCCGCAACATCGAGCCCCGCCGCCCGGGCAACCGAAGCGTTCACCGCGGGATTCGCCGAGGGATGGCTCATCGGCGGATACATTCCGGCGCGGAAGAGGTCTTCAAAGGAAGGGTTCATGCCCCGACTATGGAGAAGCGCGCTTCCAGCCGCTAGCGAAGAATCGTGGACGGTGCACCAGTCCTCTGCAAGCGGCTGGAAGCACGCTTCTCCTAATTATTTGATCCGCTCTCCGAAGCTCAGCACCTGCCCGTCCTCCACGAGATTTTCTTTGAGCTTTTCATACGAAACATCCTGCACGGCGACACCTTCGTCCAAGGCCATCACGGCGGCAGTCGCCGCGCTCTGACCCAGGATCATGAAAACCGGCTCCATACGGATCGAACCATACGCGACGTGGGAAGCGGAGACCGCGCACGTCACCAGGAGGTTCTCGCACTCCTCCTTTTTCGGAACGAGCGAACCGTAGGAGATTTCGTAAGGTTTCACATTCACGCCGATATCGCCCTCGTTGTGAACCCGGCCGTCTTTGGAGATGTAGCGCTGGGTGTTGTGGGAATCGATGGTGTAGGATCCCATGCCGATGGAATCGGGAGTCGTTTTTTTTCTGAGCAGCTCGTGCTCTGTCATCACGAAATCCCCTATCATGCGGCGCGCCTCGCGGATGTAGAGCTGGGGAGACCAGTTGTCGGTATCAACGTATTCATCCTTGGGAAGCCCCCACGAGTTCATCTCATCGCGTATCTCTTTCGGGACGCGTTCGCTGGTCATGTTGTAGTAGAGCCAGCCCTGGATATAGTTCCTATGATCTTCGATAATTTCCCTGCGCTTTTCATAGCTTGCCTCGGGGTAATCGTAGTTCCCGCCGATGTAGTCCGTGCTGACAGGGCCGTGGTTGTTGGTATCGGTCTTGTGGTTCGGGATGGGGTCGAATTTCCTAAAAGTTTCGCGCCAGCCGGCATCGTACACACGGCCTAACAGCTCGTAGCGTTTCTCATCATAGCCCGGGGGTTTCGGAAAAGGAATGCGGTTCTCCGGCGCATTGGTCATGCAGATCCGGAAGTTGTATGCCTGCACCCTTTTGTCACCGGAGTTTTTCTCACCTGGTGGCTCGCTGGAGACCAGTGGAATCACCCCGCTGGACGGATCACCCGGGACAATATACGGATCGACGACCAGATGCTCAAAGTGATGTCCGTGGTGAAAAACATCCGCCCGGACTCCGGCCCAATCCTCGCCATAGGTTTCCTTGCCCTCTCGCCCGACGGTGTAGGTGACCCCGGCGGCGGCCATGAGATCGCCTTCGTAGGTGGTATCGAGAAACATTTTTCCCGAGAAGGTATCGCCGTCGAGGGTGGTGATGGAAACGATCTTCCCGTCCTCCATTTTCACACCGTCTTCCCGATCCAAATACGCTTCCCGGTGGAGCGGGATCTCGTATTCGGCGATGTAACCTTCGAAAACTTTCAGTGCGGCGCTTGGCTCGAAAATCCACATCGTCCGCTCGCCGTGATCGGTCGCGGGATTGCCCTGGCCCTGCCGCCGTATTCGGATTGCTCTTGGAATTTCCACGCATCCGGCTCCTGGTAATGCCGGTAGATGCGGTGGTAGAAATCACGGGAAAGCCCGCCGATCACCGTCTTGTCCCCCGTATCCGTCCAGCCAAGTCCACCGGAGCTTAGACCACCGATTCGCCTGTCGGGGCTGACCACAATTACCGAGCTGCCCATCTTCTTCACTTGTACCGCTGCGATCACTGATGCGGAGGTGCCGCCATAGATGATGACATCCGCCTCGTGGATGGCGGCGGTAAGCGACCCGACCGACATTGCGGCTGCGGAAACGATGAGTTTTTTCAAGTTCATGAGGGAGAGAATACCCTCCAGCTCCCGGACTTCTATCCCGGAATCGCGAAACACGAAAACGCAACCGATTATTTTCCTGCCCATTATCTGACAGGTGACCAACACTCCCGGATGCACGCAGGAAACGAAAACCCATATATCCTCACCGCCGACAGGGCGGAAGCCCCCCCGACCGAATTTCTCGCACGGTTGAAACACCTTGGCCCCGGCCTGATCCTCACCGCTTCCATCGTGGGCTCCGGCGAACTGATCGGCACCACCATTTTCGGGGCGCGCGCCGGGTTCATTTGTTTCTGGATCATCCTGCTGAGCTGCGTGGTGAAAGTGGCTTTGCAGATCGAGTTCGGGAAATACGCGCTCTATACCGGCAAGAGCACGATGGTCGCGCTGAACGGATTGCCCGGGCCGCGAATGGGTCGGGTCGGCTGGGGGATATGGGTATGGCTCATTGTCATGCTGGTGAAAATTCTTCAGGTCGGCGGGATCATCGGTGGTGTCGCCACACTGCTGAGCATCGCTTTTCCCTCCGTTCCGGTGGTCGCCTGGCTGATCCCGCTGGTGATCGCCACCGCCGTGCTGGTCTCACGCGGCTACGCGATGATCGAGAGAACCTGTATCATCCTGACGTCCGTTTTCACCGTTAGCACCCTGGCATCCCTGTTCGCCCTGCAAGGCACGGATCTGGCCGTGACCGGTGGCGAGCTGCTCTCCGGCTTCCAGTTCAGCATGCCGAATGAGATCATCTTCTACGCCTTCGCCGCCTTCGGGATCACGGGCATCGGTGGCGATGAAATTCTTACCTACAACTACTGGCTTATCGAAAAAGGCTACGCCGCCAAGACAGGCCCGCGCGACGACTCCCCGGAGTGGACCGCCCGGGCGAAAGGCTGGATCGATATCATGAAACTCGATGCCCTCGTTTCCATGGTCGTCTATACCATCGTCACCGCGGCCTTCTACCTGCTCGGCGCGGCCGTCCTGCACCGCCTCGGCGAACTCCCGGACGACGGGGATCTCCTCCACCGCCTCAGTCTGCTCTACACCGAATCGCTCGGCGCCTGGGCGAAGTGGCTCTACCTCGCCGGAGGCATCGCGGCTCTCGGCTCCACTCTGCTTTCCGCCACGGGAGCGTGGTTCAGGCAGTTCGCGGACGCCGCCGGGGAATTCGGCCTCATCAACTTCCTCGATCCCGTCCAGAGGGGCAAAGCCATCAGGTTCTTCACCTGGCTTTTCCCGAGCCTCTGGGCGCTCATGTTCCTCGTGTTTCAAAACAGCGCACTGATGGTGCTGATCGGCGGACTTGCGACGATGGCCGTGCTGGTGGTGGTCGTGGTGGCCTCGATCTGGTTCCGTTTGAAAAAACTCCCCGTCGCCCTGAAGCCGGGGCGCGTCTATGATTTCATTCTTGCCCTGAGCATTCTCGCCATCCTGGCCGTGGGAGTGCAGGCACTCGTGAGCGCCATCACAAAGGTGACCGGATGACGGGGAAAAGAGCCCAGGGTGCCTACACTAGGGAGAGGAAAGAGTTTGAACCACGGATGAACACGGATTAAGAATCGAAAATCAGTGTCAGAAATAGCCTTGAGTTCTGCCATTGCCGCTCAGGCATCTGAAAAACTTCCGTTTTTCACAGTCTTATCCGCGTTCATCTGCGTCCATAAGTGGTTCTCTTTTCCATTCTCCCCGGGTTGGTCGCTAATGTAGGCACCCTGGAAAAGAGCTTCCGCTTTTGGGTTGATGCGTCGCACAGTTTCCCCATCCTCCAGCCATGAAATTCGCCATTTGCAATGAAACTTTCCGTGATCACGACTTCGCAGGAACCTGTGCCGAGGCCGCCCGCCACGGCTACACCGGCCTGGAAGTCGCTCCGTTCACCCTCGGGAATCCGGCAGCACTGACCTCCGCCGCAGCGGAAAAATTCGGCTCCATCGTCCGTGACCACGGGCTGGAAATGGCCGGACTCCACTGGCTCCTCGCGAAAACCGAAGGCTACCACCTCACCGATCCCGATCCTGCGGTCAACGCCCGCACCTTCGACTACGCCCGCCACCTTGCCGAGACCTGCTCCTCCATGGGCGGGAACATCATGGTCTGGGGCAGCCCGCAGCAGCGCACGCTCGCACCCGAATGGTCGCGCTCAGATGCCGAGGCGCGTTTCGTCGATTTTTTCCAACGCCTCTCCCCCATCTCGCCGACGCCGGAGTCACCATCGCCTTTGAATTCCTCGGCCCGTCCGAAACGAATTTCATCAACACCGCCGCCGAGACGATCACCCTTTTGGAAAAAATCGACTCTCCGAACGTCCGTCTCCACCTCGACGTGAAAGCCATGTCCGCCGACACCAAACCCATCCCGGAAATCGTCCGGGATCCCTCCCCTGCACCGCCCATTTCCACGCGAACGACCCCAACCTCCACGGCCCCGGCATGGGTGAAATCGACTTTCCCCCCATCGCCGCCGAACTCATCAAAGGCGGCTACGACAAATGGGTTTCCGTGGAAGTCTTTGATACCAACATCAGCCCGGACACCCTCGCCGCGGAAAGCATGAAAAACCTCAAAGCCGCGTTTCGCTGAAAACTTTAAATTTTAAACTCTAAACCTCAATCAAGACCCCAGAACCCAAGCTCCGCGCCTCCTCCCCGACCTTTGCGTCCCTGCGGTAAAAATTCCATCAGCCCAAGTCTTCCACTCCGATGTTCGGCGTTGAGCGTTCAATGTTCGACGTTCATCAAAAAACCTTTCGCCCACCCATCCGGATCCCCTTAGAAATACTCCCAGCACACAAATGAAATCCAAACTCACCCAAACCGAAGCAGAGATGCTTGACCTCGCCGAAACCAAAGGCCCCCTCGGCAAAGCCGCGATCTACACGAAACTTTCCGGCCCCGGCTGGTTGCAAGGAGCGATCACCCTCGGTGGCGGCTCGCTGGCCGGAGCGCTCTACCTCGGGGTCATCGCGGGCTTCAGTCTCATGTGGCTCCAGCCCCTGGCGATGATCTGCGGCATCATCATGCTCGCGGCCATCGCCTACGTCACTCTCTCCACCGGGCAGCGTCCCTTCGGCCTTATCAACCGCCAGCTCTCTCCGGTTCTCGGCTGGGCATGGCTCATCGCCACGGTCATGGCGAACATCGTCTGGTGCATGCCGCAGTTCAATCTAGCCCGCGCCGCCCTCCAGCAAAACCTCATGCCCGGCATCGGGGACGGCAATCTCTCCACCGGCATCATCTGCGTGATCCTCTTCGCCATCGCCTTCGGCATCAACGTGCTCTACGAATCGGAGAGCGGAAAAGGCGTGAAGCTGTTCGACCGCATCATCAAGGTTCTCGTCGGCCTGATCGTTCTCTCCTTCTTCGCCGTCATCATCACCCTCACCATGTCCGGCACCCTGGATTGGCCCGCTATTTTCAAGGGACTCATACCGGCACCGTCCCTGCTCTTCACACCGTCGGCGGATTTCACGGATCTCATCGCCACCTCATCGAACCCCGAGTGGTGGACGCAGAAAATCGTCAACGACCAGCGCGACATCATCATCACCGCCTTCGGCACCGCGGTCGGCATCAACATGACCTGGCTGCTCCCCTACTCCCTTCTGAAAAAAAAATGGGCCAAGCGCGAACGCGGACTCGCCATTTTCGATCTTTCCCTCGGGCTGTTCATCCCATTCTTCCTCGCCACCTCCTGCGTGGTCATCGCCGCCGCCTCCCAGTTCCACGCCTCCACGAAAGACGTTTTCGATGAAGCGGGCGGCCCATCCCGCAGTTCGTCGGAGACTATGATAAAAACCTTTCCGGACTTCTTGAGAAAACCCCCGTTGCCGGAGCCATCCGTGAGGACAAAACCATCGACTACTCGCTCATTTCGGAGCCTGACCGCCTGCTTGCGGGAATGCTCCTGAAGCGCGATAACTTCCAGCTCGCCACCACACTCGAGCCACTCGCCGGGCCGACCATTTCGCAGAAGATCTTCGGCTTCGGCGTTCTGGGAATGGCCGTTTCCACCATCATCATCCTCATGCTCATGAACGGCCTCGCCTTCCAGGAGCTTTTCGGAAAACCGGGAAACAAGGCCGTCCATTTCCTCGGCTGCACCGTCTCCGGAGTCGCAGGAGCATCCGGCCCGTTCATCTGGACAGGCGGAGCGGCGGCGGCACTCGCCGTCCCTACTTCGGTCATCGGTGGATCGCTTATCCCGATCGCCTACTTCACCTTCCTTCTGATGATGAACTCGAAAAAGGTTCTCGGAGATGCGAAACCCACGGGAGGCAGCGCCGTCATTTGGAACGTGCTGATGGTTTTCGCCACCGGCATCGCCACCTTCGGATCGGTTTGGACGCTTTCAGGGAAAGGCACCTTCGGCATGGCAGGCATCGCCATCCTCGCCGCGCTCTTCGTCATCGGTTCGCTCGGTTTCTACAAGAACAGCCGGGCGTAGCCAGACCGGGCGCGATGCCACCCGAGGCATTCACAACCATCGACCGAAAGACCGGGGGAATCTCCGGATTTTGTTCGGGCTCTGGAAGCGGCATCGCCGCTCATTAACCGCCCTCATGCGCGGAATGATCCGCATTCGCCTTTCTCCAAAAGCCCGGACCGGGTGGTGGCATAGGGGTTGCTCAATCCACCTGTCATGGTGTCCATTGAAAACAGCGGCTTCACAGAGGAGCAGACCCAGTATCTTTCCGGATTCGTTTCCGGTGTCCTGCAGGCAAGGGAGATGCCGTTTCTCGGCCAGGATGCGGCAGGTCGTTTCACCCACGAGGAGGAAGAGGCCGTGTTCGGCACGCCGGTGGACGAGCTTTCCAGGGAGGAGCGGATCAAACACGAACGCAACGGCCTCGATTGCTACGACACGATCCTGAAAAACGCCGCCGCCGGTGTTTTTCCGGAGGACGGGGATGTCTTCCGCTTCAAATTCCACGGCCTGTTTTTCGTCAGCCCCGCGCAGGAAAGCATCATGCTCCGCTGCCGGATCGCAGGCGGGGCGATAAGCACCCACCAGTTCCGGGGTCTCGCGGAGATCGCCAGCGAGTGGGGGCACGGGCACGCCGATCTCACCACCCGTGCCAACATCCAGGTCCGCGAAATCATGCCGGAAAACTGTCCCAGGATCCTGATGAAGCTCGCCGATATCGGCCTGACTTCCCAGGGCTCCGGCGCGGACAATGTCCGCAACATCACCGCCACGCCCACCTCGGGATTCGATCCGGACGAACTGATCGACGTGATGCCCTACGCCCGCGCGATGCATCACTACATTTTGAAAAACCGCGATCTCTACGGACTCCCGCGCAAATTCAACATATCCTACGATTCCGGTGGCCGCGTCTCCGTCTGCGCCGATACCAACGACATCGGCTTCTACGCCGTAAGGGTGGGGGGGAACGCGGAAGGCATCACACCGGGAGTCTATTTCCGCATGCAGCTCTGTGGGATCACCGGACACAAGCAGTTCGCCACCGATTGCGGCGTGCTGCTCACTCCGGATGAGACCATTCCCGTAGCCGCCGCCCTCATGCGCGTGTTCATCGAAAACGGGGATAGAACGAACCGGAAAAAGGCGCGCCTGAAATACCTGGTCGATGACTGGGGCATCCCGAAAACACTCGAGGAGACACAGAAGAGACTGGCCTTTCCGCTACGCGAATTTGGCCTGGAAAAATGCGAGCCGTCGCTCCCGAAAACCAAACACGGCCACCTCGGGATCCACCAGCAGAACGATGGCCGGCACTATATCGGGGTGCTCACTCCCGTCGGGCGCATAACGGTCGCCCAGATGCTTTCCCTGGCGGATATCGCGGACGAGTTCGGGCGGGGTGAGATCCGCCTGACGGTCTGGCAAAACCTGATCATCCCCGGCATTTCCGAAGCCCATCTGCAAGCCGCGCTCACCGCGCTTCATGCCGCCGGGCTGGATCACCGCAACAACAGCATCAAAGGCGGACTCATCGCCTGCACCGGAAGTCGCGGTTGCAAATACGCCGCCGCAGATACCAAGGGAAACGCCATCGCACTCGGCGAGCACCTGGCCGGGAAAATGATTCTCGACCAACCGGTGAACATCCACCTGACAGGCTGCCAGCATTCCTGCGCACAGCACTACATCGGCGATATCGGCATGGTTGGCACCCGCGTGAAAAATGCCGCCGGCGAATCGGAGGACGGTTACAACATCGTCCTCGGGGGCGGGGTCGATGACACGCAGGCGATCGCCACCGAAGTCTGGAAATCCGTCCCGGCAACCGAGATGCCCGCCCTGATCGAGCAACTGCTCGTCGCCTATCTCCGTGAGAGGGACGGGGAGGAAAGCTTCATCGATTTCACCCGCCGCCACAGCGCCGATCAGATCGCGGAACTTTGCGATCCGGTGAAAACAAACGCGGCCTGAACCACCACCTCCCATGCCACTAACCATCCCCGCCAACGCCCCCTTCACCGGCTCACAAAAATCCTGGCTCCAGGGTTATCTCGACGGGATCAGCTCCGGCTTCGCCACTGTTGATGGAGGCGCTTCCACTGCGGCACCCGAACAAACCGCCGGCCTGCCCGTCACCATCATCTGGGGTTCCCAGACCGGAAACTCCGAGCTTCTCGGAAAACGGCTCTCCAAAGCCCTCGCGAAAGCAGGGCACGTGGCCACTCTCAAGGACATGGCGGAGGTCACTCCCCAGAATCTAACACGAATCGCGCACCTGTGCGTGATCACATCCACCTACGGCGATGGAGAGCCACCGGACAACGCGGCCGGATTCCACGCCGCCTTGCAGGACGCCGCCGCGCCCGCACTTGAGTCCCTGAGCTACAGCGTGTTCGCGTTGGGCGATTCCAACTACCCCGATTTTTGCAAATTCGGCCGCGATTGCGACCAGAGGCTGGCCGCCCTCGGAGCCAAGCGATTCACGGAAATCGCCGAATGCGATGTCGATTTCGACGACGAATTTACCGCGTGGTCGGAACAGGTCGCTTCCGCTCTGAAACCCGCCTAAGACCCCCCCGCCCGTGTCACTAACTCTTCAGCCTCCGCAGGCAGCCACCCGAAAGGCGGCTCCGGAAGAGTCGCCACCGGTGATGCGCACGTTGATTGACGAGCTTCTGGCGGAGCAGGGCACGTTGCAAACGCCGGTCGCCCGTTTCTCGGAAACCCATCACCGCGGATCGGATCTTGCGGATCACTACCGCTCTCTGATTCCCCTGACCAAGCCCGGCTCCGGCGAGCAATACGCGTTCGAGGTTTCACTGGACCGTTGTACCGGATGCAAGGCCTGCGTTTCCGCATGCCATTCGCTCAACGGCCTGGACGACCACGAGGCCTGGCGCGATACCGGAACCATGCTGGGTGGCGACGGCGCGCCCGGCTGGCAACAGACCGTCACCACCGCCTGCCACCATTGCGAGGATCCCGGCTGCATGAACGGTTGCCCCGTCGGCGCGTACGAGAAGGATGCCGATACCGGCATCGTCCGGCATCTGGACGACCAGTGCATCGGCTGCTCCTACTGCATCCTCAAATGCCCTTATGACGTCCCCAAGTACTCGAAGAAACGCGGTATCGTCCGGAAATGCGACATGTGCCACCAGCGTCTCGCGGAGGGTGAGGCGCCCGCATGTGTGCAGGCGTGCCCGACGGAAGCGATTCGGATTGTGAAAGTCGATGCAGGGCAATCTCCTGTAACCGCCGGGGATTTCCTGAACTCAGGCATCCGGGAATTTTCCATCACACGACCGACCACGAGATACGTCGGCCGCGAGGTTCCAGCGGGGGCTTTCGCCGCGGACCGGGAGGCACTGGTTCCCCAGCACGCGCATTGGCCGCTGGTTCTGATGCTGGTTTTCACCCAGGCCGGGATAGGCCTTTGCGCGGGGGCGTTGCAGTCTCTCCCCGTTCTGATTCTCGGCACGGTCGTCTTCAATCTTGGCATGGTGGCGGCCACGTTTCATCTGGGGCAGCCGCTCAAGGCATGGCGGTTTTTCCTGGGCCTGCGAACGTCCTGGCTGTCCCGGGAAATTCTCGCTTTCACCCTGTTCGCGCCGATACCGGTCACGCTCTGTGCTCTGCGTTTGCTACCGGATTTTCCATTCAAGACACTTGTCACAAATGTCACCGGTCTGTCGCTTCTCCCAATGGGGTTGCTCGCGGTCTTCACCAGCGTGATGATCTACCACGATACCCATCGGGCGCTTTGGAACGTGCGGCGCGGCTCCCTTCGCTTTTTCGGCACGGTGGCCTTGTTCGGAGCACTTTCCGCAGCGATCGCGGGAGCGAAGATCGCGCTGCCGATATTCGGGCTTCTGGTTTTTCTGAAGATCGTTTCGGAAATGTTTTTCCTTCGCCACGGGAAAGAGGAGACATGGTCGCCGGATCGTCACAGTGCGAGACTCCAGCTCGGCCCCTTACGCCGGATCTTGAATGCAAGGGTTGGGATGGCACTTCTCTGCGTTCCGCTCGCGATACTGGAGCCCTGGTTGGCTCTCCCCGTGCTCCTACTCGCCGAGGTGCTGGAGCGGCAGTTGTTTTTCCAATCCGTCCACGCTCCGAAAATGCCCGGGAACTTCGGCACCGGCCAGCGGGCTCCCACTGACCTCATGATCAAAAGTCTGCTCAAGCGACACACCGGCCCGCTTACCCGTGACCTGGTGCAGGAACCCGGCGCTTTCGGACTCGGAAAAATTCCCTCGCGCCTCAAGCCCGCCTCCACGGTGGCCTCGATCTGCGGTTATTGCGCGACCGGCTGCCAGTTGAAAATCCATCTCGACGCGGAAGGCAACGCGATCAATCTCAGCCCCCAGTCCGGCTATCCGGTCAATCTCGGGATGGCGTGCCCCAAGGGCTGGCAGGCGCTTGATCCGCTCGACTCACCGGACCGCGCCACCACCCCTTTGCTTCGTAACGAATCGGGGACGCTCCAACCTGTCGGCTGGGATGCCGCGCTGGACGCGTTCGTTTCCCGTTTCAAATCCATACGGAAGGATCATGGCAGGGAATCGGTGGCCTTCCTGTCGACCGGGCAAATCCCTTTCGAGGAAATGGCCTTCCTCGGATGCCTGTTCAAATTCGGTATGGGGTTTCTCCACTGCGATGCGAACACCCGCCAGTGCATGGCCACCGCGGTGACCGCGTACAAACAATCCTTCGGGTTCGATGCGCCACCCGCCACCTACGCGGATTTCGAAGAAAGCGATGTGATCGTCCTGGTCGGCGCAAACCTCTGCATCGCCCATCCCATCCTGTGGCAGCGTGTGATGCGGAATCGCCGCAGTCCGAAGATCATCGTCATCGATCCGCGTACCACGGAAACCGCCCAGGCGGCGACCCAACACGTCGCGCTCAAACCGAAAGGCGATCTGCCTCTGCTTTACGCGATCACGCATTGCATCATCCGCGATGGTCGAATCGATAGGGAATCGATCTCAAACACGGAAGGTTTCGAGGCGTTCGCGGAGTTCATCCTGGATTACTCTCCGGAAGCTGTTTCCGGAAAAACCGGTCTGTCGGTAGAGGAAATCGAAGCTCTCGCGCGGACGGTCTCGGAACCGGGAAAGCGTGTTTCATGGTGGTGGACGATGGGTGTGAACCAGTCCCACGAGGGAGTCCGCACCGCCCAGGCGATGATCAATCTCGCGCTCATCACGGGAAACATCGGCAAACCCGGAACCGGCGCGAACTCGATCACGGGCCAGTGCAATGCAATGGGTTCCCGCCTATTTTCAAATACTACATCCATGGTAGGAGGGCACGATTTCGCCGATCCGGAGCACCGGGAGAAGGTGGCCTCCGGTCTGGGAGTTTCTTTGGAAAACATCCCATCGGAACCTTCCCTCGCATACGATCAGATCCTAGCCGCCGCCGAAGCGGGGACGATCAAGGGACTGTGGATCGTCGCAACCAATCCGTTCCACTCGTGGATCGATAGCGGGAGACTTGCGAAACTCCGCGAAAAACTCGAATTCCTTGTCGTCCAGGACATGTATCACTCCACCGAAAGCGCGCGGGCGGCGGATCTGGTTCTGCCGGCGGCGGGGTGGGGGGAGAAGAGCGGCTGTTTCATCAATTCCGAGCGCCGGATCGGCACCACGAAAGCGGTCAGAAAAGCACCGGGAACCGCGCTCTCCGATTTCCGCATCTTCCGCCTCATCGCGAATGCCTGGGGCTGCGGGGAAATGTTCGCGGGATGGACCGATCCCGAGGCGGCTTTCAAAATTCTCCGCGAACTGACCCGTGGAAGACCCTGCGACATCACAGGGATCGAGGGCTACGACCACCTTGACGAGGCTGCCGGAATCCAGTGGCCTTATCCGGAAACCGAAACCCCGAAGGCTCACGAGCGAAGATTGTTTGAGGACGGAAAATTTTACACACCGGACGGGAAAGCCATGCTTCTGTTCTCCCCGCCCGCGGGTCAGCCGGAACCAACTGACGCGGAATACCCGTTCACACTTCTAACAGGTCGTGGCACCAGCAGCCAGTGGCACACCCAAAGCCGCACCGCGAAATCCGACATTCTTGCCAAGCTGGCTCCGACCGAAGCATACATCGAAATCCACCCGGAGGACGCCGCGGAGATCGGCCTGGGCGCGAATTCCGTTGCCCGCATCCGCTCCCGCCGCGGAGAGATGCTGGCGAGTGTCTATATCGCTCCAACCGTTCAGCGCGGCCAGGTCTTCCTGCCCATGCACTATCCGCAAGTGAACCGGCTCACCCACCCGTCCTTCGATCCCCATTCCCGCCAGCCGAATTACAAGGCCTGCGCGGTGGCGGTAGGGAAAAGGTAAGCACAAGGTAGAGAGCCGCGCCATGCGCACATCTTTATCTTCTTATCCGGCGGATACGGGACTCGCCTCCCCTTGGACTATTTCTCCAGGGGATGCTCTTCGAGCAGCTTGTCCATCATGTAGAATCCGGCGTGGTCTTTGGTTTCCTCGCGGACTTTTTTGACCTGTTCGGGGGTGATGGCGGATGACTTGTTTCCGTAGTGATTGCGGATGTAAGTGAGGACGTCGGCAACTTCCTGGTCATCCAACATGCCGCCGAAGGGGGTCATGGGAACCTGGCCGTCGAATTTCTTTCCGTTCAGCTCGAAGGGGCCCATGAGTCCGTGGAGGGTGAGCTTGATGAGGCGTTCGGGATCCCCGTGGACGTAGATGCTGTTCTCCAGCGGCGGGAAGGCGGGGTCGAGCCCCTTGCCATCCGGTTGGTGGCAGGTGGAGCAGTGGGCATCGCGGAAATAAATCTCATGGCCGGAGACGAACTGGCGTTGCTCGCCGGGCAGGAGATGATCCGGGATGGGAGGGAGCGGGTTTTCAATGACTACGATCTCACCTTTTCCGCTGAAGCGGGCAAGCGCGGTTTCGATGGGATCCTTCGTCCATTTATCCACGCCCTTTTCCTTGGCGATTTTGACAATCTCGATGGCTTCCGGTTTTTCATACCAAGTGGAGGCTACCACTGCTTCCAGGCGGACGCGACCATGCTCGTCCGCGGCAGCCTGTTTGAGTAGCTCCAAAGCATCGGGGAAGAGATCGAAGCTGTAGCGGAGCACGCGGACGGCGGCGGAGCGGACGCGGAAGTCGTCCGATTTCAGGAGTTGCTTCACAAGATCCGTATCGACTTTGTTCGCACCCCAGGTGACCCAGAGACCTTCGAGAATGTGGTGGGAGTAGCGCGGATCCGACTTGTCGAGCGCGGCGATCCATTTCCCAACGGCGGGCAGAACCACATCGGCGGAATGGGCGCGGAGCTCGCGGCGGCTGCGGTAACGGCTGCGGAATTCAGGGAGTTTGAGGTTTTCCAAAAGAGTTTCTACGGAAGCTCCGGCGACGTCGGCCGGCTTCACAAGATCGCGCTCCGGATAGGTGATGCGGTAGATGCGCCCGTGGACGTGATCGCGGAGAGGATCGCGGGCGTTGTGCTGCATGTGGCCGATGAGGATGTTGTGCCAATCGATGAGGTAGAGGGAGCCGTCCGGAGCGAATTCGAAATCCGCCGGGCGGAAGTTTCCGTCAGAGGATTTCACCAGATCCTGGCGGAAGGCGGTCTTGTAGCCGGTGCCTTCATCGACGATGGAATGCTGCTTGAGACCGAGGAAGCCGATGCAGTTTCCGATGAGAGCATCCCCCTGGCAGCTCGTCGGGGAAATGGCGGGAGGAGACGAACTCCAGGCCGGAGGTGGGGCGCACGGCCTGGCCATCCGGGACGAGATCAATGCTCTTTGGGTTTTTCTCCCCATACGGGGCATTAAGCGAGCCGGGGAGATGCCATTCCCATGGCGGGCCCGAGGTGTAGATGAAGAAGTCCTGACCCCATTCGTCGAACGCGAAGCCCCATGGGTTCGGGATGCGTAGCTGGGAAGTGCGCTCGAGCTTGGTCTTGTTCGGATCGAAGCGGTAGAAGCCGCCATCGACGCCGCGAACCGGGCCGTAGGGGGTCTCGACATTCGAGTGAAGGAAAATGCCCTCGCACATCATGAACGCGCCGGAGGGATCCGCAGCGAAGGCGCTGATGGCGTGGTGGGTATCGTGGGAGTCGAAGCCGGTGAGAACGATCTCCTTGGAGTCCGCCTTGTCATCGCCATCGGCATCCGCGAGAAAAACGAGGTGCGGCTCCTGGGAGACAAACACGCCACCGGGCACGAACTCGAAACCGATGGGAAGGTGGAGCCCATCCGCGAAGACGGTTTCCTTGTCGGCCTTTCCGTCGCCGTCCGTGTCCTCGTAGATCAGGAGCTTGTCGTCCGGGAGCGGATCGCCGGGGCGGTAGTGCGGGTAGGTGGGCATGGTGGCGACCCAGAGGCGACCTTTGTTGTCGAAGGAGACCTGCATGGGATTTGCGAGGTTGGGGAAATCCTTCTCGGAGGCGAAGAGCTCGATCTTGTAGCCTTCCGGGGTGGTCAGATCCTTGAGGGCATCCTCGCCGTATTTGTATTCGGTAGGCTCGCTCTTGTAGTTTGTTTCCACCTCGGGGAGGGGATGGGTGGCCGCGTCCGCCGAGGCCAGATCGAAGGAATTTCCGGAGACGGCGGCCCATATCGCCTGATCGCGGACTTCGGTCATCTCGCGCATCTTCTTTTTCTCGTCAGGATAGTTGTCGGGGCCGAAGGGTTTGTAGCGGCGGCCGTCCACGTGGACTCCGTTAAGCATGCGGTAGTCGTTGAACCAGTACCAGTTCTTGTCCTTCACGGCGGCGGTCACGGCATCGCGTCTGGCGGCGGCGGCGGAAGAGCCTTTACCGAAGATCTCGTCCTGGAGGGTGTTGGCGAGCCACTTGTATCCATTGTCATTCGGCAGGAAGCCGTTGCGGGTGAAGGAGGATTTGATGGTCGGGTAGAGCTCGAGGGTTTTGTCGAAAACGTTGACGAATTCGACTTCATTGGCGCTGGCAATCTCGCCCATGGCCTGGGTGTAGAGGGCGAGGTTCGCGTTTTCCGAACGACCGTCGGGAAGATCGCGGGTCTTCGAGAGATCCTCGTAGGCGATGGGCGAAACGAGGACGAGACGAGGCGCGGCCTCTCCATTGTATTTCTGAGAAAGAGTGTGCTTCACCCAGGCATCCAGCTCGCCCTTGAAGTTTGCGAGACCGGAGGGGCCGTCGAAGGATTCATTGTAGCCGAAAAAGGCGATGAGTGTATCCGGCTTGAGATCGGTTAGCCACTCGTCCGGGGTCGGGTAGAAACCCTCACCCGCGTGGATCTGGTGCTGCGGGTGGAATTTTTCCGCTCCGGGGAACGCCCATTGGGACTTGCGTGACGGATGCGGGCGGAAACCGGGGGTATCGCCGGGATGGCATATGTTGCGGTAGTAAAGCTTCGTACCGGGGAACGAGAGCTGGAGATTGGTCTCCAGGTGGGGGTGATCCACCATGCGCTCACCAAGGCCGTTTCCGATGAGGACGATGCGTTCGGAATCGGCGGGAGCCTTGGGAGCCGCCATCAGGGAGGCAGCCGGGGAGAGGAGGATTAGTGCGAAGGCGAGTTTTTTAGTCATGAGAAACAAAATCTAGGAAGCATTCGATACGGTGGGGCAGGGGCCAGTCGATCAATAATTTCCCAAAATGGGGACTTTCAGGGTCTTCCGGAAGGGTGTAGCACGTTAGATATGAATTTCGGGACAATCATCTTGCCAGCCTGCGCCGTCCTGCTGGCGAATTGCGCGGGGCCGGATACTGCGTCGATGCCGATGGGCGGGATCATAAGCGTGCAGGTGCAATCGCCCGCCAGGCAGGCACCCGTCCCGGCTGCTACCAAGTCCCGGCTGCCGATGGCGACGGTGTTCAAGGGGGAGTCGAAATTTCACGCGATCGTGGCGAAGGCGGAGCGGGAAAACTGGCGGAAGATGCCCATTGGCGAGCGGACGGTCAGAGTGGCGAGGGAAATGGTGGGCACGCCGTATGTGAACTACACGCTGGAGGCGGATGACAGGATCGAGTCCCCGGTGGTGAACATGGGTGGAATGGATTGCTGGACCTACTACGAAAACGCCCTGGCGATTTCGCGGATGCTCGCTTTCAAACCCGGCCCCTACAAGCCGGAGGACATGCTGCACATGGTGGAGATCGAGCGTTACCGCGACGGGGTATGCACCGGAAACTACCTCTCGCGCATGCACCATCTGGAGGAGGTTTTCCATGACAACCAAAGGCGCGGATACGCGGAGAACATCACTTCCCGCATCCCCGGGGCGGAGCGGCTTTCGCGCGAGATCCGGGAAATGACCGTGCAGTGGAAGAGCTACCGCTATCTGAAAAACAACCCCGCGCTGCTCCCGGCGATGGGGCGGATCGAGGCGCAGGTCTCGCAGCTCCCCTTCCACCACATCCCGAAGGCGAAAGTCCGCGCCGCGGAAAACTACCTCCAGAACGGCGATATCTGCGCGATCACCACGAACTGGAAATACGGCTACACCTCCCACGTGGGACTCATCGTCCGGCTGAAAGGCAGGGCGTATTTCACCCATGCCACATCGGACAGGGACAAGGGACGCATGACGATCATCGACAGACCCATCACCGACTATGTCAACGGCTCGCCGAAGCACGCGGGGATCGTGATTTGCCGCCCTTTCGACATCCCCCCTTCCCTGCTCTGGCGGAAAAACACCGCCGGGCCGTGAAGAAACCGCGCCGCCTCCCGTCAAAGGAAAGTGCCGCCGGAGAAAAAACCGCAACCCTTCCCGCCAGCCGGTGTTGAATCCCCCATGTTTCTGACCGGAAACCCGCCCCTTGAAATCCCGATGGAGGACACCGCCGCACCAACCCATGCCGATCCCGGGGCGGCTCTCGATCACGCTCTCATGGCGCGCGTCGCGAAGGGCGATCACCAGGCTTTCCGGGAACTTGTGGAAAGACACCAGGACGCCATCGTCGGGACGGTCACGAAAATGCTCGGAAACTCCTCCGACTCCGAGGACATCGCCCAGCTCGTCTTCATCCGGGTGTGGAAACACGCCAAGCGCTACAAGCCGGACAACAAGTTCACCACCTATCTCTACACCATCGCGCGGAACCTTGTTTACAACGAATCCCGCCGCCGCTCCCGGAAGAAAACCGTCTCATCCGACCAACGCGAGGACGACCATCACCTCCAGCATCCGGACGACCCCGCGGCGCAACCCGACACCTCTCTCCTAACTGCCGAACTTCAGGGAGCGATAGACGACGCCATCCAGTCGCTTCCGGAAAACCAGCGACTGGCGGTGGTTCTCAGGCGCTATGAGAATTTGCCGTATGAGGAGATCGCCGAAGTGCTCGACGTCTCCGTGCCTTCGGTGAAAAGCCTGCTGTTCCGTGCGCGGACGACTTTGCGGGAATGCCTCGCGAAATACATGGAGGAGTGAGCGTTATACTGCCGCGCATCAAGTTTTGTGAATCGGCCTCTTCAACTCCAACGGAGTTACGGATTTGAGTCCGGGGTTGCCGGAGAGAAACGCAGGCTACCCCGGGTGATGGCATGGAAAGGTTCTGACAACCCTGAAAGGGTTGAGTCCGGCGTGCGAACGTTCCCAGCGCATGGACGCAACACCTTCGGCGTTGTTGGAAATGCGACCGGGATATCCCGGGGTAGGCTTCGCGATGCTACGCCAACCCCGGGCTTAAATCCGCAAGCCCCTTGGGCTGGTGCTTTCACAAAACCTGTCGCGCTGCGGTATAGGGAGAAGTGGGCTTCCGGCCGCCTGATAAGAATCGAGAACGTTTCGCCGGTGCTCCGCGAGCGGCTGGAAGCACGCTTCTCCATAGTAGTCACTTCTCCGCTACCCACTTCACCGCGTTGCGCAGGATCTGCTGGAAGGCGGGATTCGCGTGGGACTTGTCATCGTGGCCGTGGGTGTAGGCGACGATGCGGGTCTTCGGGTCTTTGACGATCCAGAGAGCGGCGTGGGTGTTCCGGGCTTTTGCCGTCGGGCTTGTTCTCGATGAGGGTGGTGTGACCGTCCCCATCGAAGAAGTTGAAGTGGTAGCTCTCGTCCTGAATGGTGAAGGACTCTGGGAACGCCTTTTAGTATGGGGTGGTCGGCGGGGCGGATGGAATCCGCCGCCACCTTGCCTTTTCCGTGGCCTTTGGTTTCGCCTTTTACGAAACGCTTATTGTAGCCCTCCCACGGGTGCGACCAGGTGGCGGCGTGGAGAAGGACGATCCCCTTCCCCGCGTCCGCGAAGGTGTGGAGCGCTTTCTGGAACTCCGGGGTGCCCCATTGCTTGTGATTCCCGGAGAATACGAGGACGTCGGCCTGCGGGAGGAGAGCCAGGGCTTCTTCAAGATTCAGGGTGGCGGCGACATCGGTGTTCGGAACGGCGGAGAGGATTTCGCTATCGGTCTTGATGAAATCCCGTGGGAAATGGTGGGAGGAACCGGCTCCGGCGATGAGGACGCGGAGGGTGCCTTCCTTTTTCGGCTCAGCGAATTTCTCGCTGAGGGCGGCAGGTGGATTTGGGAGGTAGATCCTGAATCTTCGAGAGTGCGGCTCTGTCGGTGGCGGCCATGTAGGCGATGATGTCGCGGAGATTTTCGGCGCCGAGCGCATCGAGTCCCTCGGGCATGAATGAGAGGGTGGTGTTCACTCGGGAGGCGATATCCTTCTTCCGGATCTCTGTATCGCCGCCCTGGTTGCGGAGGGTGATGCCGGCCTTGTTCTCGCTGGTGATGACACCGGCGAGGGTTTCGCCTTTCTTCGTGGTGATGTTCCACTGCCAGAAGGTGGGATCGACCTCGCGGTTGGGATCGATGATGTGGACGAGCAGTTCTTCCGCGCTATGCGTGCCCATGCCGGTAAGGCCGGGGCCGACTTCCGCGCTGGGGAGGTCGTCATACTTGTGGCAGATGGCGCAGGCGGCGGTGAACAGGTTCTTGCCGTTTTCCACGTTGCCGGGCTTGCGTGCTTCAGGAAGGAAGGCGGCGATGGTCGCAGCCATTTCCTTCGCTCCCGGATTGAGGCATTCGGAAAGGGAGGCTGCCATTTCGGAAACGGATTTGTCCGGGTGGGTGCGGAGGCGGGAGATGTTTCCGGGCCGATGTGATCCGGCTTGACATCGCCGTGCTCGACACCAGCAAGAAGCGCGAGGGACGCGGAGGGCTGTTTCACGATCTCGTCAAAAGCCGCGTTGCGCAGCGGGGCGGCGAGCATGTGGAAATTCGATGCGAGGACATCCGACTGCCCGCCCGTGCCGAGGATGGAGATGAGTTCCAGGCGGAGCTTGTCGTCCGCGCCTTCGGGCTCGATGACGATTTGGAAAACGGATGCGAGTTCGTCCTCGGAGCCGGCATGGACAAGAGCGCTGGCTCGCTGCATTGGCGCGGTCTTCGAAGCTGGCGGCGGAATCGGCGAGGATACCGGAAAGTCGCTCGGTCTGCTTGCGGACGAGCGGCTGCATTTTCCCATCCGTATCCCAACGGGAAACCAGCGGCAGGGCCTTGGGAGCGGTCTCCGGAAGCTGGAGGAAGGTGGCGAGGGCTTCGAGTCGGTCGTGGGTCATCTCCGGTTTCAGCGATTCATCCGCGACTACGGCATCAAGGAATGCTGCCTTAAGCGGAGCGGCGGCGGGCGGTGCTTTGGAGACGGCGATGAGGAGATCGCCAACCGATTCACTGGTGAGCGCCCCGGGAAGAAGATTCTCGACGAGCTGGCCAAGCTGTCCGGCGTGATCCGAGTTCAGGGCTGCGAGGATGACTTCCGAAGCTTTGCCCTGGAGGCGGCGATGAGGGCGGATTTCGTCCAGTCATCGGTGGCTTTCGGAAAGGCGGAAATGATGGTGGGGGCATCGGCGGTGAGATGCTTTTCGTAAGTCTTCAGAGCGGCGGAACCGTTCTCGAATGCCTCTTCGTCACCAGCTTCGCGGATCAGACGGATGGCTGTCATGCGGGTGTGGGCGTTGGGGCTTTCGACAGCGGACTGAAGGGAACCGGGGATGGTCTTGTCGATCACCGGCACGGCGATCTCCTTCGCCTCCTTGTGCTGGATCCTCCAGATGCGGCCGAAGTAGTGGTCGCGGTCGGGGCGGACGGCGGCGTTGGCCGGGCCGTGCAACGGGCCGCGTGTGTCGTTGTGGATGACGGCCTGGTTGTAGAAATCGATGATGTAGAGCGCGCCATCGAGGCCGACACGTGTCTCGATGGGGCGGAACCAGAGATCCTTGCTGCGGATGAATTCGGTTTTCTCACGACCTTTCTCTTTCTCGGCGGTGTAGGTGACGCCATCTGGTTTCACGAAGTAGTGACTTACGATGTTTATCGTAGGTTCTCCGGTGAAGTAGCTGTAATTCCATTTCTCCGGCCATGCGCCGCCCTCGTAGATGGCGCATCCGGCGGCGGCGGTGTAGGAGCCGACATGGTCGATCTGTTTGTAGGCGGCCTGTTCCCAGGTCATCAGGGGAAAGGTCTTCTGGCGGGTGATCATGCCGTGGAAGCTGTTGGTGCCGGGGAGTTTTCCTTTCGCCAGGACATACTCGGGAAGGACGGTGTGGAAAAGGACGGTGCCGCTGGTGGGTTGCGTCCAGAAACACTGGCCGTCGGAGGTCATGCAGAGCCCCCAGGTGTTTCCGCCTTTGCTGGAATACATTTCGATCCGGCTGCCATCGGGTTTGAAACGCACGACGCCTGAGCCGATGCCGGTCTTGTCCTTTTTCTCGGAACCGAGGGCGGTGACCTCGCCGCCGCTGTATCCGTGGGTGGCGTAGATCCAGCCATCGAGTCCCCAACGGAGGTTGTTGATGACGGCGTGGGTGTCGCGGGTGCCGAGGCCGGTGTAGAGCTTGGTGCGCTTGTCGGCGGTGTCATCGCCATCGGTGTCTTCGAGGAACCAGATGTCCGGCGCGGCGGAAACGATGACTCCGTTTTTGTGGAGCACGAAGCTGGTGGCGAGTTCGAGCTTGTCGGCGAAGACGTGTTTTTTGTCCATCAGGCCGTCGCCGTCCGTGTCCGTGAGGATGCTGATGCGGTCGAGGGGATCGCGGTCGTAGTCGCCGGGTTCGACGGAGCCGCTTTCCTTCCAGACATCGGTATTGGCCTTGCGGAGACCGTTGGGATACTCGGGGGTTTCGACGACCCACATGCGGCCTTTCTCGTCCCAGTCGAGATTCATCGCCTTGTTGATGAGCGGCTCGGTGGCGACGAGGGAGATGTCGAACTCGGGATGCAGTTCGATCTTCGCGGCGGCTTCTTCCGGACGGGTGGGGCCGCCCACGGGATAGCGGAGGGCGACTCGGTGGCGTGCTTGTCTGTCAGAAGCGCATCGGCGTCTTCCATTTTCCCCGCCCATGCGATACCGCGCAGAAGGATGGTCTGGAGGGAGGTGTGGGAAAAGTTTTCGTAGCGGTGGCCGGGGATGCAGGCGAAGGCGCGGCGGTTGCCGGTCTCGTATGTCCAGATCTGTGGCTGGATGTCGTAGATGTTCACCGGTTTTCCGGCTTCCGCCTGGCCCTCTTTCGGCTTGGGCGTGTAGGCGGCGGCAAGGACGTTGACCTCCGGCATGATGTCCATGTCGTAGTAGATCTCGTCATCGATATCGAAGTTCGACGCGCCCCGGGTGATGGGGTTTTCGCGGTCGGTGAAATACAGGGACATTTCGCCCTCCAGCCATTTCGTATGGTCGTGGTTCCAGGAACCGCCGATGACGGTCTTATACCAATCGGGATCGCGGGAGACGGTGCCGGCGTGGATGGCGACGACTCCCCCGCCCCGTTTGAGGTAGGCTTCGAAGTTCTCCCGATCCTTGCCGGTGATATTCCCGGCTTCGTCGGCATGGAGGATGAGGACGTCGGTGGCGGCGAGTTGTTCGGCAGTGGGAAAGTTGTCGCCTCCGGTGGTTTTCGCTCCGCGTTCGTTGAGGAGTTTCGTCCAGTCCTTGAGAAAGGCGGGATGGTCGTGGCAGCCGGGCCGTGGGTTTTCTCGCCGGAGCGGATGAAGACGCGGAGTGGCTCGGCTGCGGCGGCGAGCTGAAGGAGGAGGAAGAGGGTGAGGAGGATTTTCATGGGTGATTTGATTGGAGCGCTGACTTCAGGCGGCGAGTGAAGAATGGATACGCCGCCTAAAGGCAGCGCTCCATGAGTGGGAGGAGTTTTTCCGCGCAGGCGCGGGCGAATGCGGGGTTGTTGATTTCGACATCCATATCTACGATCTCGCAAGTGGCGTTCTCTCGGATGGTTGAGAAGAGAGCCTCGTCTGCGGCGGGATCGTGGAAAGACTGGCCTTCCGCACTGATCACGCTGATCGCCTTTGTCGGGATCATGATCGCGCACGGGGCGGTGTAGGAGTTGGTTTTTTCCGAGATGATGCGGCCTAGCTCGGCGCACTCTTCCGGGGTAGTCCGCATGAGTGTGACCTGGGGGTTGTGGATGTAGAAACTACGTTCGTCGTACTTCGCGGGGACGGAGGATTTCTCGCCGAAGTTCACCATATCGAGGCAACCGGGCGCTACGACTACGGGGACGTTTGCCTTTACGGCTGCATCCATGCGGGTGGGGCCTGCGGTAAGGGTTCCGCCAACGAGTTCGTCCGCCCACTCCGTGGTGGTGAGATCGAGGACACCGGAAACCATCCCGCTTTCTATGATGGCTTCCATGGACTTTCCTCCCGCCCCGGTGGCGGCAAAGACAAGGACTTCGTAGCCCTTTTCCTCAAGGATGCGCTGCGCTTCAGTGACACACGCGGTGGTGTTCCCGAACATGGATGCGACGATGAGGGGCTTGTTGGATGAGGTATCCACTTCCATCTCCACCATCCCGCAGATTGCACCGGCGGCACGGGTGAAGATGGTTTTGGAAAGGCGGTTCAGTCCCGCGACATCGGCGATACTCGGCATCATCGTGATATCGGATGTGCCGAGATAGTGGGCGGTATTCCCTGCAGCGAGGGTGGATACCATCAGCTTCGGGAAACCGATGGGAAGGGCGCGCATCGCGGCAGTGGAAATGGCAGTCCCTCCCCCGCCACCAAGCGAGATCACCCCGTCGATCTTTCCTTCCGCGTGGAGCTTGGAGAGAAGGACGGGTGCGGCTTTCGACATCGCGGAGACGGATTCGCCCCGATCTTTGCGGGCGATGATTTCATCAAGTGCGATGCCGCCCGCTTCCGCGACCTCGTGCCTCGTGACATCCGGGACGACAGACGGCTCGGCTCCGGTCCCGACATCGATCAGCAGGGTGCCATGCCCACGGCTACGGATCAGCTCCGCAACGAAGGCATGCTCCTCTCCTTTCGAATCCAGAGTCCCAATGACCGCGATGGTTGCCATTACCTCTTCAGCGGGATGGCTTTGAATTGTTTCGTGAGGTCGACCAGCGACTGCTCCACACCCATCCGCTCCAGCGAGGATGCACCTACGAATCCAACGCAATCTGTCGCCTGGATTACGCGGTCGGCGTCTTCCGGAGTGTTGATCGGCCCGCCGTGGCAGAGGTAGAAAATGTCGTCACGCACGGTCTTCGCGGCGTCGATGATGTCTTGGGTGCGTTTGATGGTTTCGTCCCAGCTCACCACCGCGTCTTTCACGCCGATGGAGCCGCCGACCGTGGTGCCGACGTGGGCGATAATCGCGTCCGCTCCGTTTTCCGCCATGCGGACGGCCTCTTCAGGCGAGGCCACATAGACGATGGAGAACATGTCCATTTTCCCGGCAAGGCCGACCATCTCGAACTCCTTCTCAACGCTCATTCCCGTTTCCTCCAGGACGCCACGGAAATGGCCGTCAACGATGGTGTGTGTGGGGAAATTGTTCACTCCGGAGAAACCCATGTCCTTCACCTTCCCCAGCCAGTGCCACATGCGGCGGCGGGGATCGGTGGCGTGGACCCCGCAGATCACCGGGATTTCCTCTACAACGGGAAGCACTTCGTATTCGCCGATTTCCATGGCGATCGCGTTCGCATCTCCGTAAGCCATCAGACCTGCGGTGGAGCCGTGGCCCATCATTCGGAAGCGGCCGCTGTTATAAATGATGATGAGATCGGCTCCGCCTTTCTCGATGAATTTCGCGCTGATTCCCGCACCCGCTCCGGCGGCGATGATCGCGGTTCCCTTCGAGAGTGTGTCCTGAAGGCGCTCCCTGACTTCCGCACGGGTGTACGGGTTTCCTTTTCCTGTCCATTGGTTCGGCATGGCGTGAAAGTGGCGGATATTCGACCCTGAGGCAACGGACAATCCTCCACCACCATTTTTTTGCGATGACCGGCAATTCCTCCGAGTTTAAAATTTGAAGTTTGAAGTCCGGGAGCACAGCCTCCCCTCATGTCCGCCCCAACCCCGATGATGGCCCAGTATCTGGCCATGAGGAAAAGCCTCCCCGCCGACATCATCCTTTTCTACCGCCTCGGCGACTTCTACGAGATGTTCTTCGAGGACGCGAAAACCGCCGCCCCCATCATGAACGTCGCACTCACCAAACGCGGCGGCACCCCCATGTGCGGAGTCCCCTACCACGCCGCGCAAAACTACATCGCCCGTCTCCTGAAAGCCGGAAAACGCGTCGCCATCGCCGAGCAAACCTCCGAGGCCATCCCCGGGAAACTGGTTGATCGCGAAATCGCCCGCATCCTCACCGCCGGCTCCATCGACGACCTCACCCTCCTCGCCGACGACAAGCCCAACTACCTCGCCGCCCTCTCAAAAATCAAAAACTGCTACGGCCTCGCCGCCATCGACCACACCACCGGCGAATTCATCATCGCCGAATTCACCGACCCCGCCCAGCTCCTCGACGAACTCTCCCGCATCTCCCCCTCGGAAATCATCATCCCCGACCACCAGATCTCCGACTTCTCCGAAAACCACCCCCACGCCCTCCCCTACGATGGTTACACCTTCCTCCCCGAGCACGCGATCGAGTTGGTGAAATCCCACTTCAACGTCCACTCCCTCGACGGCTTCGGCTGCGCCAACCTCCACGCCGCATCCGCCGCCGCCGGAGCCGCCCTCCACTACCTCGTCACCCAGCTCCGCCGCCCCTGCGAGCACCTCAACCCACCAAAACTCCTAGAAAACGAAAAGCACGTCCTCATCGACGCTGCCTCCCAGCGCAACCTCGACCTCATCGGATCCCGCTCCGCCCCAAACACACATTGTTAGCAGTCCTAGACCGCACCCAAACCCCCATGGGAGCCCGCCTCCTCCGCACCTGGCTCCTCCACCCCCTCCGCGATCTCGAAACCCTCACCGCCCGACAAAACACCATCGCCGCCCTCCTAGCCGAGCCCTTCCTCCTCTCCAAAGCCCGCGAGTCCCTAAAAAACATCCGCGACATCGAGCGCACCACCTCCCGCCTCTCCCAAAACTCCGGCAACCCCCGCGACCTCCAATCCCTAAGCCTCTCCCTCCAAAACATCCCAACCCTCAAAGAAGTCCTTCTTCCACTGATCACTGATCACTCGGCACTCGGCACTCAGCTCCACCCCCTCCCCGAACTCACCACCCTCCTCGAATCCGCTCTCAGTGAAGAACCTCCGACAAACCTAAAAGACGGCAACATCATCCGCGACGGCTACTCCGAATCCCTCGACGAACTCCGCACCGCCGCCCGCTCGGGTAAAGACTGGATCGCCCGCCTCCAGGAGGATGAGAGGAAACGCACCGGCATCGACTCCCTAAAAATCAAGTTCAACAACGTCTTCGGCTACTTCATCGAAGTCACCACCCGCCAGCTCGACAAAGTCCCCGACGACTACACCAGAAAACAAACCATGGCCAACGCCGAGCGCTACATCACCCCCGCGCTCAAAGAGATGGAAAACAAAGTCCTCGGAGCCGAAGAACGCTCCAAACAACTCGAATACGAACTCTTCCTAGAGCTCCGCCAAAAAATCGTAGAGCACCTCGCCGAACTCAAGGAAACCGCCGCCGCTATCGCCGAAATCGACACCCTCTGCGCCCTCGCCGAAACCGCCCAGCTCAACCGCCACTGCCGCCCCACCCTCACCCAAGGCACCGAGCTCATCATAGCAAACGGCCGCCACCCCGTCCTCGAGCAAACCCTCACCGACACCAAATTCGTCCCCAACGACACCGAACTCCTCCCGGAATCCTCCCGCCTCCAGATCCTCACCGGCCCCAACATGGCCGGTAAATCCACCTACATCCGCCAGCTCGCCCTCATCACCCTCATGGCCCAGATCGGTGCCTACGTCCCCGCGGATTCCGCCACCATCGGCCTCGCCGACCGCATCTTCTGCCGCGTCGGAGCCTCCGATGACCTCTCGCGCGGCCAGTCCACCTTCATGGTGGAAATGAGCGAAACCGCCCTCATCCTCAACCACGCCACCGAAAAATCCCTAGTCATCCTAGACGAGATCGGCCGCGGCACAGCCACCTTCGACGGCCTCTCCATCGCCTGGGCCGTCGCCGAGCACCTCCACGACGAGACCAAGTGCCGCACCCTCTTCGCCACCCACTACCACGAGCTCACCGACCTCGCAAATACTAGAGACGCCGTAGTCAACTGCAACGTCGCCGTCCGCGAGTGGAACGAGGAAATCATCTTCCTCCACAAAATCCTCCCCGGCTCCGCCGACAAATCCTACGGCATCCAGGTAGCCCGCCTAGCCGGCCTCCCCAAGCCCGTCCTCGCAAGGGCAAAGGACATCCTCTCCCACCTCGAGATGACCTCTTCAAAGCCCGATGCAAAGCAGCGCGGGCCAAAGGCAAAAAACACTCGCCCGAGGGACATGCCGGATCCGAATCCGCCGCAGTTGAATTTGTTTGATTAGTCCAACGGTTTAAAGAGCTACACCCACAGAGTTTTAGTATTGTCTATTTACTGATCAGCGAGAGTTTGCTATTATCAAGAGAAAATGTTCTCTTAGCTTTGAACATCTTTTCTTTGAGCGAAAGAATTTCAGGCTGTACAGAAGCCATGACTGGCCACTGTGTATAAGAATCAAACCATGAGAACCTCTTCTCAGCCTCTTTAGAAAAAACTTCCAGTGCGCTTTTCTTATCCTCAAGAAGCAAGTGTGCAACTCCTTTCACAGATCGATCTCCCGATTTCAATTCGACTATCTTCGACAGGCGTGATTTATCGATTTTCTTTCGATTCTGCAGTCGAGTCTTTGCAAACTCATAATTGATAATGTCAGTGCCAAACCGGATCGAAAATGAACGTGCATCTAAAAATTTTCTCGACCTCTCGAAAGCGGCCTCGTAATCTCCTTTTTTAAGCTCGAGGTATGTCAATTTCACTCCATACATCTCATCGTAGTCGCTTTTATCAGGGATAGAAAGCAGGAGATCAATCGCATCCTGAAAATTACCCTCACGCTCAAGAATGTCAGCCTCAAGATTCATTCGGGTCGAAAGATTAATCGAATTTTCCAAATTTCCCAAACAGGTTCTGGCTTTTGATAGATTACCATCATGGACATGGAGCCACAAAAGCTGCTGCTCTATCCTCGGACTCCTTGAAGTCTCAAGATATTTTTCTCCATATTTTACAGCTTGTTCACGGTCTCTGAAAACATCATATGATATCCTCATGATAAGGCTTATAAATTCTTCCAGTTCATCTGATTGAACCTCACTGGAATTTTCCTCGAAAAATTTTCTAAGGAGCCCAAATTGATCAAATTCTATACAGGCATCTGCAAAAACGCTCATATGAGCCACAACATTCCTGGGAAAGTGATCCTGGAATGCTTTCTGAAGACTTTCAAAAAGCTTCAACTCCCTCCATTCGATTTTTTGCTCATACTTACAATACTTAAGCAATACTGAAGACGTCTTAATACTTCTTGAATCCTGATCTGAATGATACTTGATCAATTCACCTAATGATTTTTCGGATCCGGGGTATTGATAGCTCTGGTCTGTATAAATATCGCAAAGTCGACTCCAAGCAGGATTTTCAATTGATGGATCAGACACGCATGATTCCTTAAATACTTTTACAACGTCCTCAATACTCTTATTCGATATTGATTTCTCACGATGGACTACACCTGCTTCCAACTCATCGCCGTATTCGTTCAGAACAGCTGGACATTGAGGGTTAGCTTTCCGAAGCTTCTCCAGCTCAATCAGTCTTTCTGAACGTTTTTCAATAAGACTGATACTCGCCATGGAGCAGAAATAGTTTTGCGGCTCAAGCTTGAGCATCTCATCAGCAGCTTGACGCGCATCATTCTTTAAATTTAGAATTCTTGATAAAGTAAACCGTCTTTGAAGAAGAACTTCTTTAAATTCACGTTCTTGAGTCTCTTTTAATTGAGATTCGATTAATTTCAAGGCCTTGTCAATATTGCGCGATCGAATTGCTTTTTCAACTTCTAAATAAGCAACCATTGATCCATCACTTATGCCCCAGCGAGACTGCTTCGAACCTTGCATTTCACGTAGCGCGTCCGAGATCAGCGAGTTATTTTTCTCCTGCCCAAGATCAGCAAGATGGCGTTTTATGACTGTTGATTTAGAACTCTGTAATGCTATATTCGAAAGATATCCGTCTATGAGTTTGGTTGCGCGGTCGTTTGCAATACGTGAATTAAACGGAGTCCCTGAGTCGATTAACCTATCGTGTAGATCTGCCATCATTTCATCAAAGCCATCAATAAACACATAAAAAACATTATCTCTCTTATGAAAAAGATCGATGACCGATTGATCAATATTATCGTCTTTTCTAAAGCACCAGTATAGTCCCGTCTTCAAAAAATTATCATTATCCAACATCTCTTCGATTAGCTTCATTATAGAGCGATCTCCTCCCGAGTATCCTACGACAATTAATCCATACTCTTTAAGAAACTCCTGCATTTTTAGCTTCATGTTTTCGTTCAGATCTCGAGTTTCGGATTGAGTATTCTTTATGTCCTCGAACAGGTAATCACCATGAAGCTTAATAATCTTAGCTCTGTCAGTAGTTATTCCAACAGATGAAACTGAAGAATCGTGCGCACATACTATCGGTCGCTGTGATGAAAATTGGTAAAACGCTTCATTCAGCAAATCATCAAAATTGGTGGTGAAAATTGTTCGCAGTGAACCGGATTCTGCTAACCTGACTAAGTATGAATATCCTATCGATGGAACTTTTTCAGCTACTTCTTCTTCAATAAATATTCTTCTCGGAACGGGAAGAGAAAAACGCCGTTCTATAAGTGAAGCATACTCGCGTGTTTCATCATACCAGTCGCCCTCGTTTTCTCTTAGCCACTTTTTAATCTCGTTAGCATCGGGAACTGGAATATCTGGATTCAGTGAAATAAATTGATCCTTTCTCCATTCTTCGACCATTTGGCCTGCCGTCCTAACTCCGCTGGAAACAGACGCCCCAGCCCCTAAGAGAAGGCAGAAATTCGGATTATTACCAGCCGTAGTGCTTATTGCATTTTTCAGATCGTGTATCGATCTGAGAGATTTTTTCCCTAGCTTGTTTGTAAGATCTGCACTCGTCATGACTAACGGGAGGATTTGGTAGATCTTAGAGGCTTTCAAGCTGGAATTTCTCGTCCAAATTTAGACCCTTTGCCAAAGTAAATTGCCGAAACTCGCACAAAAGGCGTCCCGTCCATTTGAAACCCGCCAGCATGGTGGATCGGCCGTGAGGAATACCTCACCCCAATGACATTTCCCAGAATGCCATGGCTCGCGCAATCGGAGTCGCTCCAAGAGCCGTTAACGAAATCGTCCACGGCAAATGCTCCATCACTCCTTCCATGTCCATCCGCTTCGGTGCCTTCTTCGGCCAGTCCGACACCTTCTGGCACGGCATCCAGGTCGAGTGCGATTTCCGTGCCCTTGCCAAGGAACGCAAGGGACTCGTTTCCAAAGTGACTCCAGCCGAGCAAATCGTGGCAATGGTTTGAGGCATCAAACGAAATCCCATGAAAAACCTCACCATCCGCCTCCCCGACGAAAAACACGCCCGTCTCCGCCAGCTTGCCAAGCACCGGGAGATCAGCGTCAACAAACTCATCGAGGAACTCGCCACCATCAGCATCGTCGAGTTCGATGCCGAATCTCGTCTTCGAGCCCTCGCGGCGAAAGGCTCAACGAAAGACGGCCTCGCGATTCTCGATAAGCTCGACGCACATTTCCAAAAGGAACGCGGACTTTAGTCCGCCGCAAACGGAGCGCTGCCTTCAGGCGGCGTGTCTCCAGCGCAGCCTCCGAGCCTCGAACCGCCTAAATTCACTATCCATCCGCAGCCTTGCATCCAGATCGAAAAGCTCTATTATTCTACGAGTAGCGAATGCCAACCTGGCCTTACAACGATGAGCACATCACCGACAGATCAGCAATCGAGCAGTGCCGAACCCTCCGCAACAGCGGGTTCAAAGCCTGTATCGACGCCATCCCCGAAATGGGAGCAATTCTTTCAGAATGCCCAGAAATCGGTTGGAAGGCCTTTGAAGAGAAGAGTTGCACATGCCTCTTGGAAAGACTGGGAAGAACACCGGAAGACCTTGAGCGAAACCTCGCACTAGCTTCCAGAATCGACGACAGCCAATCCTTCGAAGGCGGCGACGAGCATTACATTCTCCTTTTTTCAGAAGAACACCGGAACCAGCGAGTCCTGAAATGGACTTACGGAGACAACTTCGGCCTCCACCTCAAAGTCTTCGAGCACGATCCGGAACTGATGAACCATCATGTCATCTCCTCCGGAAATCCGGATCCGGTCAAATATCTGAGACGCTGGATCATCCTCAATAACATCGGCCCACCGGTCACACGCTTTGAAGGCATCCTCCCACCCGACTTTCTCAGAAAAGAACGCCTCCCCCGCCTTGCCATCAGCCAGCGAGAACTGCCACCAGAAAACCCGACCCATCAGGAAATCGTGAATGGTTTCCGGGAAATCGGTTTCATCGAAGTCTCGGAGCACTCCTATTACCGGCTGGAGGACAACATTCTCCTCGGCGATGCAGCGCCACGCAACATCCGCTTCGAGAATGGAGCCCTGATCCCCTTCGATGCCGTCGCCGAGCAGCCGCAGGGCGTCGCGAAAGAATGGTGTATCGACAGATTGAAAGGAAAAACCGCACGCTGACAAATTCTGCGGCATTCAGCTAGCCCGCGTAACCGGCACGCAGGTTGAGTGCGATTCACTCCAGGGCACATCCGGCAACCTCCCACTTGACCCCGGCGCCCTAAACTACTAGATTTCTAGTATGAGATTCAAACAACCCGCCGCCGGCCAGAAAGACCTCTTCTCCCAGATCGGACATGCCGGGAAGCTGGCCGCCGAACAGCCCTGCGCCCTCGACAAGCTCAAAGCCACCGTCGATTTCGAGATCTTCCGCGACGAGCTTCTCGACATCCTCGGCTACCGGAAACGCAAGGACAAAGGCGGCAACGCCCCTTACGATCCGGTCTTCATGTTCCGCATCGCCGTCCTTCAGAAATACTTCGGCCTCTCCGAGGAGCAGACCGAGTTCCAGATTCGCGACCGCTTCAGCTTCATGCGCTTCCTCGACCTGTCCCCCGGCGACGAAGTGCCCGACAAGAACACCATCTGGGACTTCAAGAACCAGGTGGGAACGCAAGGCATGGCTCGGCTCTTCGAAGTCTTCGACGCGCATCTCGCCGGCCTCGGCATCCACGCAAAGGAAGGCGTGATAGTGGATGCCAGCTTCATCGAAGTGCCGCGCCAGCGCAACGGGCGTGAAGAGAACCGGACTATCAAAGAGGGCGCAGTCCCGGAGAAATGGAAGGAAAGCCCCGCGAAACTCCGGCAGAAAGACACCGACGCGCGGTGGGCGAAAAAGAACAACGAAACCCATTACGGCTACAAGAACCACATCAAGTGCGATGCGAAGACCAAGCTCATCCGGCGCTACCGCACCAGCCAGGCGAACCTCCACGACAGCCAGTGCTTCGAAGAGCTGCTCGATGAAGGGGACGGCTCGGTCTGGGCGGACAGCGCCTACCGGAGCAAGGCAAGCATGGCGATGCTGCGGCGAAAAAAACTCAGGGCACGGCTATGCACCAAAGGGACGAAAGCCAAGCCGCTCAACTCCAGGCAGAAAAGGGAGAACCGGAAGAAGAGCCGGATCAGGGCGCGGGTTGAACACGTCTTCGGACACCAGACCTACCGGATGAAGGCGCATGCGATACGCACCATAGGGATCATGAGGGCGGGCCTCCAGATCGGGCTTGGGAACCTTGTCTACAACCTAGTCCGGCTCACCGAGCTGCCCGCCGGGGCGTGAGAAGGGAGGCGGGAGCGCCCCTCCGGACGGCCGGAAGCCTCCCGGAGCGTCGGAAACGGGGGAAGAAAGACCCGGCGGGATGGAAAACCGGCCAAAGTCCGCATGGAAAAATTTAAAACAGCCTCCAAATCTGGCTGAAACCCGGTCATCGGATGTACCCTCCACATTGGTTCACCCCCATCTTTCTCCCCTTTGGAGTTCCAAGTTGAAAAGTTAGCGTCTAGCTTCCGCGCCATGCCCCGCCCCGACGCCCGCGCCAACGACCAGCTCCGCCCGATTTCCTTTCACACGAACGTGGCTCCGAACGCCACCGGCTCCGTCCTCGTATCCTTCGGGAACACCCGGGTGATCTGCTCCGCGACCATCGAGGAGGGGGTTCCCGGCTGGATGCGGTATCAAAAAGTCTCCGGAGGCTGGCTGACCGCGGAGTATTCCATGCTCCCCTACTCCACCCACGACAGGAAATCCCGTGACATCTCGCGTGGAAAGCTCGACGGCCGCTCCTCGGAGATCCAGCGCCTCATCGGTCGATCCATGCGCGCGGTGGTCGATCTGCAGAAGATCGGCCAGCGCACGCTCTGGATCGATTGCGATGTGCTCCAGGCGGACGGCGGCACACGCACCGCATCCATCACCGGTGCCTGCGTTGCCACGGCCATCGCTTTCAACCGGCTGATGGCGGAAGGGAAAATCAAAGACTTTCCCCTGAAAAGCCTCGTCGCCGCCGTTTCGGCGGGTGTTTACGAGGGCACGCCGGTGCTGGATCTGAACTACCCGGAGGACAAGGCGGCGACCGTCGATTTCAACATCGTGATGACCGAGGCGCTGGAATTCGTGGAAGTGCAGGGCGCGGGCGAGGAAGCGGTCTTCACCCTGGAGCAGATGAACGCGATGCTCGAACTTTCGAAAAACGGTATCTCGGAAATTTTTTCCCTACAGAAAGCCGCGATCATCAACGCCGACAAGGCGGAGCCGGTTGACTTCGCGTCCCTCCTCTCTTCATTTGGAGGGAAGGCCAATTAATATAACCAATCGCCGGGAAAAGGCACAATAATCCCAGCGTAGTATCTTCCAAATGAAACACATCCCGCTTTTTCTCGCAGCAAGCCTCGTCGCCAACGCGGAGGATCTTCCCAATCCGCAGTTGTTCCCGACGACGAAAACCATCTACGAAAAAATCGCCGACAAGCCCGACCCGGCTGCGGACGCGATGACCGCCTATTCCGAGACCGTGCCCCAGGCGGATGGCGCGACCTTTGACCTGGTTCCCATCCCGGCCGGAAGTTTTCAGATCGGCTCCACAGAAGAGGAAGCAGGTCATCAGCCCGACGAGTCTCCGGTGAAACAGGTAGCGGTCGAGCCTTTCTGGATGGCGAAAGTGGAAACCACATGGAACCTCTACCGCCCTTTCATGGAAAACGGAATGGCCAGGAACAAGGACGGCACGCTGAACCGGGACGCGGATCTCTACACTTCCGAAGCTCCGGAAATGAAGGAGGGCGAAACTCTCGTCGATACTGTCACCCAGCCGACCCCACCCTACATGCCGATGCACTTTTCCATGGGCGACGGCTACTCCAAGGAGTATCCCGCGATCGGGATCACCTATCACGCGGCGAACAAGTATTGCGAATGGCTTTCCGCCCAGACCGGGCATTTTTACCGCCTCCCGACCGAGGCGGAGTGGGAATACGCCTCCCGCGCGGGCACGACGACCGCCTATTCCTTCGGTGACGATGTCTCCAAGCTCGGGGAATACGCATGGTTCGCGGACAACTCCGAATTCCAGTATCAGAAAGTCGGCACCAAGAAGCCGAATCCGTGGGGTATCGACGATATGCACGGGAACGTCGCCGAGCTGACCCTCGACCAGTATCTCCCGGACGCTTACGAAAAACTCGATGACGGGGCAACAAATCCCTGGAACCCGCCGGTCACGCGCCACCCGACCGTTTTCCGCGGCGGCCACTGGGATGCCGATCCTGAAATGCTGCGCTCCGCCGCCCGCGGGCCAGACATCCACGGATCTGAAGATCCAGGATCCTCAGATTCCGAAATCCATCTGGTATTATACGGACGCGCCGTGGCTGGGCTTCCGCATCGTCCGCCCTCTCAAGACTCCGAGCGTCGAGGAAATGCACAAGGCATGGAATCAGGGGCCGGGTGACTCCGAGTAGGAAATTGACTAAACGCCTCTCCGGCTAAACCAGGCGGAAGGGGGCGGTGATTTCGAACCATGGAGTTGGCTCCGACTGCGTGGCGCAGGCAAGTGCGATCTGGGTATGACCCAGCGCCCGCAGGGTTTCGGTAAACAGACTGGTGACTTTTTTGGGGCAGTTGCAATCGCTGCTGAGGTGGCCGAAGACAATGCGGGACATTTCGGCGTGGGCGATCTCCGTCAGTAGTTCGCCTACCTGGATGTTGGAGAGGTGGCCGTGGCGGGAGGAGATGCGTTGCTTGATCGACCAAGGGCGCTTGGTGTCGTCGGCGAGGAGCTGGTCGTCGTAGTTCGCCTCGACGAAGAGGGCGGAAAGGCTGCGAAGCCTGGCTTTCATGGAGGAGGTGACCTGCCCGGCATCGGAGACGAGGCCGAAGCGGTCTGTGCCGTTGGCGAAGACGAAGCCCACGGGATCCACGGCATCATGCTGGATGGAGAAGGTCTCGATGGTGAGGTGTGCGATGGGGAAGACCTGTCCGGCCTCGAAGATATTCCAATCGGCTCCTTCTATCCCCTGCTCTTTGACGACGCGGGCGGTGTCGCGGGTGGTGAAGACGGGAACGGGTTGTTTTTTGAGGAAGTTTTTTAGGCCGCGGATGTGGTCGCCGTGCTCGTGGGTGAGGAGGATGGCGGTGAGGGATGCGGGGTCGATTCCTAGACTGGAGAGGCGGAGGTTGAGTTGTTTGGCGGAGAGTCCGGCATCGATGAGGATGCGGGTGGAGCCGCATTCGAGGATGGTTGAGTTTCCGGAGGATCCGGAGCCTAGGACGGAGAAGCGCATGAAACTTAAACTCTAAATTTTAAACTTTAAACCTCAAGGAAGACCGGGGTTGTGGGGAAGAGGGTTAAACCGCTAAGGCGCGAAGACGCTAAGGCTGGGGTTCTGAAACTATGAACGTAAGAATTAGAAGAACTCAAATATCTCTTCCTTTGCACCTTTGCGTCTTTGCGGTTCAGATTTTTGTTAATTCGTAGGAGTCTTTGCCGTCTTTCATTGCCCAGCCTTTGGCGGTGAGTTGGTCGCGGAGTTGGTCGGAGGTGGGCCAGTCTTTGTTGGTGCGGGCGGCCCAGCGGGTTTCGGCGAGGTGTTGGATTTCGGCGGGGATGGCTGTGGTTTCTTTGGAAATTTCCGGGAGGGTGAGGCCGAGGGCTTTTAGGATACGGTTTAGGGCGGCTAGGGAGGCGGCGGCTTCTTTCCCGGTGAGCTTTGAGGAATCTTTTAGGCCGGTGAAGATACCTCCTAGTGCTCCAGGAGTGTTGAGGTCGTTGTTTAGGGACTCCCAGGCGGATTGGAAGGGGCCGAAGTCGGCGGATGGGAGGCTGGTTGTTTCCGCGCCTATGTTTTCGGCGAGTTTGTTGGCGGCTTTTGCGAGTTTTGAGAGGGCTTCGCGGGCGCCGGAGAGGGAATCGAGGGTGAAGTTGAGTTGCTTGCGGTAGTGGGCGCCGATGAGGACGTAGCGGACTTCCATGGCGGTGAAGCCTTTTTCAGCGAGGTCTTCCAAGGTGTAGAGGTTGCCTTTGGATTTGGACATTTTCCCGCCATCTACGAGGAGGTGGGTGGAGTGGAACCAATGGGCGGCAAAGCTGCCTCCGCAGGCGCACTGGGACTGGGCGATTTCGTTTTCGTGGTGGGGAAAAACGAGATCCTCTCCTCCGCCGTGGAGGTCGAAGGATTCGCCGAGGTATTCCTGGATCATGGCGGAGCACTCGAGGTGCCAGCCGGGTCGGCCTTCGCCCCATGGGGATGGCCAGAAGTTTTCGCCGTCTTCATCGCGCCGGGCTTTCCAGAGGACAAAATCGGAGATGCTGTCCTTTTCGTATTCGTCGGCGTTGGCGCGGGAGTTCTGGGTTTTACCGAGGTCGAGCTCGCGGGTGTCGAGGCGGGAGAGTTTCCCGTATTCCGGGAAGGAGGAGATTTTGAAATACACGGAGCCGTCATCGGAGGCGTAGGCGTGGCCTTTTTCCACGAGGGCAGCGATCATAGCGATCTGCTGGGGGATGTGCTCGATGGCGGATGGCTCGATGTGTGGCGGGAGGAGGGCGAGGGCTTCGCAATCGGCGTGGAATTTCTGCGTCCAGAAGGCGGTGAAGTCTTTGAGGGATTTTCCGGCGGCCTGGGAGTCGCGGATGGTTTTGTCGTCCACGTCGGTAAGGTTGCGGACGTGGAGGGTGCGGGTGCCTCCTGTTTCGAGGGTGCGGCGGAAGACGTCCTGGAGGACGAAGGTGCGGAAGTTCCCGATGTGGGCGGGGCCGTAAACGGTGGGGCCGCAGCAGTAGAAGCGGAAGGTTTTGCCATCGGAGGGGGACAGCTCGCGCTCGGTGCGGGTGAGGGTGTCGTGGAGGATCATGCGGCTTTTTAAGGGGAAACTTTAAATTTTAAACTTTAAACTCGAAAAAGAGGAAGAGAACCACGGATGGACGCGGATAGACGCGGATAGACGCGGATAGACGCGGATAGACGCGGATAGACGCGGATCGGATGCTTGTGAAAGATGGCTGTTGGGTCTGGATTCTCTTGGTTGCGGTTTGAATTTTGGGATTTGAATTTCAAAGTTTTTTGACGGTGATTGTAATCAGGTGCTCGGTGCCGTCGCGGGTGTCGGTGGCGGTTAGGGTGTGGGTGCCGGGGGTTAGGTGGGCGGTGGTTCCTCGGATTTTGAGGGTTTCGGATGTCCAGGTTACTTTTTCGGGGAGGTTGGTTAGGAGGTGGAGTTCGTTGCTTTGGTCGGGGATCTCGGGGTCGAGTAGGATGGTGGAATTATTGATGGGGCGGAGGACTTGTAGGGGGGTGTTGTTGGTGGCGGTTTGGTCGAGTGTGAGTTCGTGGCGACGGAGGTTTTGGGGGCTTTGATACCAATCGCGGTAGATGGGTGGGAGTTTTGCTCGGCCTTTTTCGTCGTAGTCGGATGGGGAGGCCGAAGAGAGGCCAGTGCTTTGGGGTATCCATTCCTTAAGGGAAAATTTCGGATGCTGGTTGGGTGCTAGTTTTTGGCCGGTGCGGGTATCGATGGAGACGGTTTCGCCGCCGGTCGGGTACGGGAACCAGGTGGGTTTTGTATCTCGGTGGGCGCGGACGAGGGTGCGGTGGAAGATGGGGCCGGCTCCGGAGACGCCGGAGATGTTTTTCATGGGTTGGTTTTCGAAATTTCCCGCCCAGACGCCGACGGTGAATTCCGGGGTGTAGCCGACGCACCAGTTGTCGCGGAAGTCGGAGGAGGTGCCGGTTTTTACGGCGCAGCGGAACGGGAGATCGAGCGGGCCGCCGGTGGAGAAGGAGGGGGCGCGGGCGGCTTTGTCGGAGAGGATATCGGCGATGAGCCAGGTGTCGGATGGGGTCGATGAGGGGTTTTTCCGGGGGGGATTTCCTGGTCAGTGAAGAGTCGGGTGGGGAGGAAATTCCCGCCGCGGGCGAGGGTGGCGTAGGCGTTGGTGAGTTCGAGGAGGCGGACGGGGGCGTTGCCGAGGGTGAGGCCGAGGCCGTAGGTGCCGGGCGGGTGCGGTGAGGGTGGTGATGCCGAGTTTCGCGGAGGAGGTCGCGGAGTTTTTCGGGGCCGCCGAGGGAGTCGAGTTCGCGGAGGGCGGGGACGTTGAGGGAACAGGCTAGGGCTTGGCGTATGGTGACGGGGCCGCGGTATCTGCGGTCGTAGTTTTCCGGGAGCTGGAGGCCTTGCTCGGTGCGGAGGGGGGTGGGGATGTCGGCGATGACGGTGGCGGGGAGGTGGCCGAGGTGGCGGAAGCCGAGGATGTAGGTGAAGGGCTTGAGGGTGGAGCCGGGCGAGCGCGGGGTGAGGGCTCCGTGGATTTTGCCGCCCCGGGGATCGTCCCAATCGGCGGAGGAGACCATGGCGAGGATGTCTCCGGTGGAGTTTTCGATGACGACTACTGCGGCGTGGCGGAGGTTGGAGCCTTTGAGCTTGGCGGTTTCCTCGCGGACGATTTGTTCGATGTCTTTCTGAAGAGTGAGGTCGAGGGTGGTGCGGATTTTCCCGGAGGATTGGGTGGGACGGTTCAGCCAGGGGGCGGAAGAACGCTCGCGGAGGGGGCGGAGGTTGATTTTTTCGGAGCGCGCTATGGCTATGGCGGTTGTCGGGTATTTCCCGGTGAGGGCGAGGCGGTCGAGGACGGTTTCGCGACGGGTTTTCGCGTTGTTGGGATTGCGGATGGGATTGAGGCGGGAGGGTGCCTGGGGGAGGCCGGCGAGGAGGGCGGACTCGCCGAGCGAGAGGTCGGCGAGTGGTTTCTGGAAATAGAAGCGGGCGGCTTCGGTGGGGCTGATGCGGAGGTTGCCGTAGTCGAGGCGAGCGAAGTATGCGGCGAGGATCTGGTCTTTTTCCCAGGACATTTCCAGGCGGCGGGCGAGCATCGCCTCGCGGAATTTCGGAGAGGAGGTTGCGCGGGGCGGGCGGGGAGGAAATTTTCGCGAGCTGCTGGGTGATGGTGGATGCGCCGGAGACGATGCGGCGGTTTCGGAGGAAATCGAAGGCGGAGCGGGCGGTGGCGAGGATGTCGATGCCGTGGTGGGAGTGGAAGCGCTTGTCCTCGGCGGCGAGGGTGCAGTCGATCAGTTGTTGGGGGATTTCCGAAAGGGAAACGGGGGCGGAGCGGGTGAAATCCTCGGAGACGAGGTGGCGGATGGGCTCACCGTGCCGATCGAGCAGAACGGGTGAGCCTTGCGGTTTCCCCGGTGAGTCCGGCGAGGAAGGGGAAAGCCCAGGGGAGGAGAAACCAGACGGCGAGCGGTGAGAGCAAGCACTGCCAGCGAAGACAAGCAGGCAGACCTCTTCCAGCGCTTCCGGTCGATTGGTATTTAGCTTCCACGAACCGTGATTTAACTTGAATTCAGGACGAAAGGCAGTGATTTTCGAGTGCGTAAAGCAATCGTGCATTTCTGAAATTCCGGAACTTTCCTCTGGAAGATGCCATTGTTTCCACCCGTAATCAGCCGAACATGAAATTAAAACTTATTCTCTGCCGGCTTCACCGCCTCCCTGATGTTCGTCCAGCCCACCATGGCTGACGAAGACACCCCGCTCGCGAAACAAATGGACGCGATGAACGACGCCTACAAGGCGATGCGCCGTGAGACCGACCCGGCGAAAGGCGCAGCACTCGCCCGTGAGGCACAGGACGCCATGGTCAAGGCAATCACCGAGACGCCTGATCTCGTGACCGCCATGCCGGACGGCCCGGAAAAGGCGAAGGCATCCGCCGAATACCGCAAGATGATGGGCAGCCTCATCTCCACTCTCGCCGACATGGAACTCGCCTTCCTCGATGGCGACATGGACAAGGTCAAGGAGGTGGTGGACACGATGCGTGAGAGCAAGAAGGAAGGTCACGACAAGTTCATGGAGGACGAGTAAATCGCCCTGCACCCGTTATTATACGAAAAAGCCCCGCTGGATTGCTCCGGCGGGGCTTTTTCTATGGAAATTTTGTCAGTCAATCAACCAGCACACGGCTGCCAACGGCCACCTTGGAGTAGACGATCGGCATGACCTTGCTCGGCCCGCGGATGCAGGCATGGGAGGCGGGATAGCGGCGGGACGGTCCCGATGTGGTGACCGACTCCGTCGTTGGTGAGGCGCATCCAGTATTTCATCGGCGCACCGACGAATTTGCCGCCTTCGGGGATCTCGTCGCTTGCTCGCGTCCGCATCGCAATTCACGACCGTTGCCCTCGGCATCGTAGGATTTTCCCGTAGAGGTTCGAGCGTCTTATCCACGATTTTCTCGAGGATCTTGTAGTCGCCCGGAGGCGTCGGGCGGCTTTTCGTGCCGGAGGAGATCGGGTAGTCCATGACCACGATATCGCCGTTCATGAGCTTGCCGCGCTGGGTTTTCAGGTCGATGTTGACCCATGAGTTCGCTGAATTGGTATCGGGAGAAGCTGGATGTTTTTCCAGACGTTGTAGGTTTTCGGATAGTTCTTTTCCGCCGTGAAATGCTCGTAGGTGCCCGCTCGGGAAGGGATTCACGTAAGCTTCGTCCGTCTTCGAGAGGGTCGGCTCAGTCGGCTTGGTGGCGCAACTGGACAGGAAGGCGAAAGCTCCGGTGAGGCCAGCAGTCTGAGGAATCTTTCAGGGACATCATTGCGATTTGTGGGAAGGGGCGTGGGAGATAGAGCAATTCACGCAGCCATTGCAACCTTTCAAATTTGAGGCACGTTGCCGGCAGATATTCCATCTCGATTTCCGCAAAATGGTCTCCCAAGAGCTCAAATCCAAACTCCGCGACGTGCCGCACCAGCCCGGGGTTTACCTGATGAAGGACAGGCTGGGATCGATCATTTATGTGGGAAAGGCGCTGGATTTGAAGCGGCGGCTCTCCTCGTATTTCACCCCATCGCGGAAGACCCGGGCGAACATCAAGACGCGGGCGCTGATGGATTCGATCCACGATTTCGAGATCCACATCGTGCGCAACGAGCAGGAATCGCTGCTCTTGGAAGGCAAGCTGATCAAGGACTACCGACCGCGCTACAATGTCGCGTTCCGGGATGACAAGCGTTTCCTCCACGTCCGAAGATCCGGATGGCAGATCCGTTTCCGCGTTTCTCGCTGTGCGGACGAAAAAGGACGACGGGGCGCGGTATTTCGGCCCGTTTCCCCACTCCAGTGCGCTGCATGATACGCTGAACTGGCTGAACCGCCGGCTCGGGCTGCGCGTGTGCCGGCCGGTGAACCCGGGTGAGACTGACTACCGACACTGCAATGCGGACATCATCCGGAACTGCTCCGCTCCGTGCATCGGGCGGATTTCTCGGGAGGAGTATCTGGAAAAGGTTGAGGAGGCGTGCCTGATTCTGGAAGGGAAAGGAAAGAAGGCGATCTTCGACGAATTGCAGGCGGAAATGCAGGCGGCGGCGGAGGCGCTGGATTTTGAAAAGGCGGCGACCTTCCGTGACGTCCTGGAAAACATCCGCAAGACCCTCTCCCCCACCCGCCAGTTTTCGCGGGGGCGGGGCGTCCCGACAACGGTGAAGCCGACCGAGGATCTCGCGGATCTCGGCGAGGCGCTGGGACTCGATGGCCCGCCAAGAGTGATGGAGTGCTTCGATATTTCCAACGTTTCCTCGAACCACATCGTCGCCTCCATGGTGCGTTTCACGAACGGCCAGCCGGACAACCAGAATTACCGCAAATACCGCATCCGGACGGTGACGGGGCAGGACGATTTCGCGTCGATGGCGGAGGTGATTTTCCGCCGCTACTCGCGCATCCTCCGGGAAAACCTCGGCGAGGAAACGGAATTTTCGCAAGAGCCGCTGATCGAAGCGCAGCGGCGGCTGGCCAAGGAAGGGAAGGCGAAAATCATCCTCCCGGATCTGGTGATCGTCGATGGGGGAAAGGGTCAGCTCTCCAGCGCCTACAAGCAGCTCCGCACCCTCGGCCTGCAGGAGCTGCCGCTCATCGGCCTAGCGAAACAGCGTGAGGAGGTGTTTTTTCCCGGCGAATCGGATCCCCTGCGGATTTCCCACGACCGGGGCGCTCTGAAACTGCTCCAGCGCATCCGCGACGAGGCGCACCGTTTCGCCAACGGCTACAACGAACTCCTCTACCGCCGGCGCATGAAGGAGAGCGCCTTGGACGATTGCCCGGGGATGTCGCCACGGCGAAAAGAGCTGCTTTTGAAGAAATTCGGTTCGGTCGCGCGCATCCGGAAAGCGAGTCCTGCGGAGATCGCGATGATCCCGGGGATTTCGGAGAAATTCGCGCAGAACCTGTTGGATGGTCTCTTCTGATTAGGTGTGGTCTTAGCGCTGTTTGGAAGCGCTGTTTGGAAAAATTTCATCGCCATCGGGTGCCTGTCGGGTTTGAAAAGGGCGTGAGTAAGAAAACCGATGTGCGCGTAAAGGGAGTGGAGCTGTGGTTCCTACCGGTGGAGCTGCGGATGCCGCTGAAATTCGGGGCGCAGGTGGTCGAGAAGGTGACATGCGCCCGGGTGCGGGTGACGGTGGAAGACGAAGCGGGCAACTCGGCGACAGGTTGGGGGGAGACACCGCTTTCGGTGGCATGGGTATGGCCTTCCGAACTCTCATGGGAAGAGCGGGAGGAGCGCCTCCGGGGTTTTTGCGAGGTTCTGGTGGATGAATTGGCGGGGTTTGGGGAAACGGGACATCCGCTTGAGATCGGGCATTCGTTTCAGGAGAAAAAACTGCACGGACTTTTGGAGAAGGAGGGAAAAAGTTTCTCGGAAGAGATCCCGCACCTTGCCGCGTTGGTTTGTCATTCGGCCTTCGACCTGGCGGTGTTCGATGCCTTCGGGGTGCTGCACGGGAAGCCGGTTTTCGAGACCCTGGGATCGGAGTGGATGGGGAAAGATCTGGGGGAGTTTCTGGAGCCGAAAGAGGCCTTTTCAGGCAAATGGCCGGCCGATTTCCTTCAACCGAAGCAGGAAAAGATTCTGGTCTGGCATCTGGTCGGCGGATTGGATCCACTGGAAGACGGAGACAGGACGGGCAACGAACCGGACGACGGCTACCCCGTGGTGTTGCGCGACTGGATCCGGGAAGACGGCTTAAAATGCCTGAAAATCAAGCTACGCGGAAACGACTCGGCCTGGGACTACGAGCGACTGGTGCGGGTCGGAAAAATCGCGGTGGAGGAAGGTTGCGATTGGCTGACGGCGGACTTCAACTGCATGGTGACCGATCCGGCGTATGTTTGTGAAATTCTCGACAAGCTGATGGTCGAAGAGCCGCGCCTTTCCGGAATGCTGCTCTACGTGGAGCAGCCGTTTCCCTACGATCTGGAAGCCAACCGCATCGAAGTCAGCTCGGTCTCGGCGCGTAAGCCGCTTTTCCTCGATGAGAGCGCGCACGACTGGCGTTTCGTGCGCCTCGGGCGGAACCTTGGCTGGACGGGAGTAGCCCTGAAAACCTGCAAAACCCTGAGTGGCGCCATCCTTAGCCTCTGGTGGGCGCGGGCACACGGCATGACCCTGATGGTGCAGGATTTGACCAATCCGATGCTGGCGCAGATTCCCCACGTCCTGCTCGCCGCACATGCCGGAACCATCGCCGGTGTGGAAAGCAACGGAATGCAGTTTTACCCGGAGGCCAGCGCCCCGGAGCGCGAGGTGCATCCGGGAATTTTTCGCAGGCGGGAAGGTATCCTCGATCTATCAAGCCTCGGCCAGGCCGGTTTCGGATACAAAACGGAAGAAATTTCACGGAAATTGCCGGAGTTGGCAAAACACTCAGCCGAGTGAATTCATCCATTCATAATACCCACTGGAAATCCCCAGAAAAGCCCCCTAACCTACCTCAAAATGGAAAAAGCAATCGTACAACACTTCGATGAGATCACGCCGGTTCCCTGCCCTTGCGGGATGAGCGCCCGTGCGTTCGCCGTCCCGGAAAACCAGACCGCGACGATACACCGCGTGGATATTTCCGTGGATGCGAAAACCCACTACCACAAGAAACTCACCGAATTTTACCTCATCCTCGAAACCGAGGGAGAAGCCTTCATCGAACTGGATGGTGAGAGAAGCCCGGTTCGCCCGATGACCACCATTATGATCCCACCCGGCGTCCGCCACCGTGCGGTCGGGAAGATGAAAATCGTGAATTGTTGCGTCCCTCCCTTCGATCCGGAGGACGAGTGGTTTGATTGAGCGCGCCGCTAGTTACCATTGACCTCGTCCGCCCTGGCATCTACCCACGGCACATGGAAAACGATCTCTCACTCGCCACCGAGGCGGCAATTGCGGCCGGAAAATTCCTGCGCCAGCATTTCGGAAAACCCCTCGTGGTTGACGAGGCGCTTCACCACGATATCAAGCTCGCACTGGACAAGGAATCCCAGGATCTCATCACCAACATTCTTCTCGGAGCACGCCCCACCGATGCCCTGTACGGCGAGGAAGGCATTGCCGGGAACCAGGACTCCGGTCGCCAGTGGATCGTCGATCCCATCGATGGCACCGTGAATTTTTTCTACGGCATCCCGCACTTCTGTATCTCCATCGCCCTGCGCGTGGATGACGAGGTCGTCCTCGGCGTGATCCACGATCCCATGGTCGGGGAGACCTGGACGATCGAAAAAGGCGGAGTTCCGCTCCTGAACGGCGAGCCTGTCAAAGTGTCCCCGCGGGAGAAACTGGAGGAATCCATCCTCTTTGTCGGCTGCGGAAAAGACACCGAAGCCCTCAACACAGGCATGAAACGTTTCGAGAAGGCCTCCCTCCGCGCTAGGAAAATGCGCATGATGGGATCCGCCGCGCTCGGCATGGCCTACATTTGCTGCGGTCGCCTCGATGCCTACGTCGAGTCCACCATTTCCCTCTGGGACATCGCCGCCGGGAAACTTCTCGTCGAGGCAGCCGGAGGAAAGGTCACCCTCACCAAAAAGGAAGGGAAAGCCGACTCCTGGTCCATCGTCGCAACCAACGGAAAAATCCCCATCGAGGAAATCCTGTGAATGGAGCGCTGGCTTCAGCCGGCGTGTCTTCGTTGAGGTTTAGAGTTTAAAATTTAAAGTTTCATGATCGGCATCGGCTACGACGTCCACCAGTTCGCGGAGAACCGTCCCCTCATCCTGGGCGGCGTCGAGATCCCGCACACCCACGGCCTCGCCGGTCACTCGGATGCGGATGTGCTCTGCCACGCCATCGCGGATGCGGTTCTCGGTGCCATGGGAATGCCCGATATCGGCCACTATTTCCCGCCGGGTGAGGATTTCTGCAAAGACATCTCCTCACTCAAAATCCTGGAAAAATGCCGGGAACTCCTGGCCGAGGAAAACCTGAAACTCATCAACGTCGACTCCACACTTGTCGCGGAGGCTCCGAGGGTTCTTCCCCACCGCGAGGCGATGCAAAAGAACATCGGCGCAGCCCTCGGCATCCCGCCGGAACGGGTCGGCATCAAAGCCACCACCAACGAAACCATGGGCTTCGTTGGACGAAAGGAAGGCATCGCCGCCATGGCGGTCGCGCAGGTGGATTGACAAGCCACGGCATCCGGCCTATGCTCCGACCTATGCCAAAGCTCGAATCCAGAACCGTCAGCCTTTTCAAAAACGGAAGGAACCAGGCACTCCGCATCCCGAAGGACTTCGAGTTCGATACCCGGGAGGCCGTGATCACGCGCTCAAAGGACGGGAAATCCCTTACCGTCACGCCTGTCCGGTATAAAACCTTCGGAGACCTTTTCAAGGAATGGGAAGCGGAGGGCTTGAACGACGAAGAGCTTGAATTCCCCGAAATCGAGGATCTCCCCCCGAAGGACATCGATCCTTTCAAGGACTTCGACCCATCCGATGACTGATGCGATACCTTCTCGATACCAACATCGTCTCCGAAGCCATTAGGAAACCAAACGGGAAGATCGCCCGGAGGCTCCACCGGATGAACGTTGATCGGGCATGCGTCAACGTGATCGTAGCCTGTGAACTCCGCTTCGGCCTTGAGAAACATCCCACGCCGAGGCTGCGCCAAAAAATCGACACGTTTCTCAGTCGGACAACCATTCTTGATCTCCCGTCCACCGTTGCGACAATCTATGGAGCCATGCGCGCCGATCTGGAGCGGAGGGGGCAAATCATCGGATCAAACGACATGCTCATCGCCGCCCACGCCATCCATACCCGGCTCATTCTCGTTTCCGACAACGTGAAGGAATTCGAGCGTATCCCCGGTCTGAAACTCGAGAACTGGCTCCGCGAGTAGCCCGCTTCAGAAACTCTTCGGAATCGCCGCCAGCACTTTCGCCACTTCCAGCTCCGTTTGGCACCGCCCATCCATCAGGCATTTCGCGGAAAGGCAGGGCGCGCATTCGACATGGCGTTTCACGACGACATGGCGTTTTCCCAAAGGTCGTTTCCAGACCGCGTCGTTCGGGCCGAACAGTGTGACGCACGTGGATCCCGCGTGCGCCGCAAGATGAGGAAGTGATCCATCCGCGGAAATCACGAGTTGGTGGACAGCCAGCAGCGGTAGCGAGGCAGCCAGCGGGGCGGCATGGAAAAATTCCACTTCGCTGCCAAGCCTGCCCGCTAAAATTTTGCCCAATCCACGACCGCCGACCACTCCCGCGACAGTCACCCGTTTCCCTTTTTCCAAAAGCTCCTCGGCAAGCTCCTGCCACCTGTCCAGTGGCCACTCGTAGCTCGCTCCGAAGTCCGATCCCGGGCAGAGGAGAACCGTCCCCGGAGCTGCGGGAATCCCCAATGGAGCAGCGACGAAATATTCCGGTTTATCGACCGGCACGCCGAGTTGCTCGCAGGTTTTCAGATACATCCTCACGCGGTGCTCTGTCGCTCCTTCGGTAATTTCCATCGGATGGGTGAGCAGCTTTTTCAGTGACGGAACATCAGGTCCCAGCCGACGCTCGATTCCCGCTTTCACGAACGCCTTGGCAGCCATTCCGGCCTCCCAGACGAGCGATGCCTCCCAACTGCTTCCAATTTTGCCAACGAGGGCACCCATCTTCGTTTTGGAAGCGTAGAGGATCAGCGGAAGATCGCAGACGGTTCCCCAAAAAGCCTCCTGCTCCTCCCGGCAGACCAGTCCGCCGACAAGCCCCGTCCGCACGAGCGCTCGCAGCGCGGGGACGGCGAAGCACGCCTCGTCCCAGCGCTCCGGCATGGCCACGAGCATCCCTTTTCCTCCGGCCACGCCTACTTGTTTTTCTTATCGAGATTCGCCGCCATGTCCTCTGCGGTCACGGTGGATTCCACGCCGCCCTCGGGCACTTCCATTTTCGCAATCCAGAGCATCGCGTTGAGCGCGATCTTGCGGAAATTGTCATCCTGCCAGTTTCTGTGGAAATGTCCGCCGGTGAATCCCACTCCGCGCCCGCCATCCTCGCGCTCGGTCGCCCACATCATCGTTTCCTCCTCGCCTTTGCGCGCCTGGATATGCGGATACGGCCCCTTCGGATGGACATACGGGCCGTCCCGGGTTTCATCGCTCGGGGTGGCCACCAGGAGCGAGGTCACGCCCTCCTTTCCTTCCGGGAAACGGATGGAAAAATACCACTCGTCTTCAATTTTGAACGGTTCGATTCCTTTCACGACAGGGTGTTCGGGGAATTTCTCAAACTCGGCGTCCCAGATCGGGTTCACCGAAAACCCGGCCTCGTAAGCCCCGCCGATCCAGTTGCGGAAAGTGTCTCCGCTATCGCCCTTGTCGGCGCACTGCACCGCATAGTGCATCATCATGATACCCGCGCCACGGTCGGCGAGCTTCTGGATCGCTGCGGTTTTTTCCGGGGAAACGAGCGCCGGATGTCCATTCCCACCGTCCGCGTAAATCACCACGGCATCCGCGGTTTCCAGCACCTTGTCGTCGGACACCCAATGGTTCGGGTGCACCTCGACTTCGAGGCCTTCGATCCCGGAGAGGCATTTTTTCAAAAGGAGGCAGCCCGCATTGAACTCATGCATCCCCGCCGGATGGCTCGGCTTCCCGGCGATCATCACCAGCTTTTTCACAGGAGCGCTTTCCTCCGCGAGCGAAGTGACAGGCACCAGGCCGAGGGTGAGTAGGAACAGGAGCCAAATTTTTCCGCGTGCGGTTGGTGTTTTCATTTCCCACAATCCACCACTTCCCCGCATTCGCTTCAACCTCCATTTTCCTTTCCATGAAATCCCTACTGCTCCCCCTTCTCCTGAGCACCGTCCTGCACGCCGCCGACCGGCCGAACATCGTCTTCATATTCGCCGACGACTGGGGTCGCCACGCCTCCGCATACGCGGTTCTCGACGGCTCCGGCACCGCCAACGACATCATCAGCACGCCGAACTTCGACCGCATCGCCCGTGAAGGCGTCCTTTTTCGCAACGCCTTCGTGTCCTCGCCTTCCTGCACTCCCTGCCGGAGTTCCCTGGTTTCCGGAAAACATTTCTGGCAGACGGGAAGCGCCTCCATCCTGCACTCGAAGTGGAATTTTTCCCAGCCGGCCTTCCCTCTCATCCTGAAGGAAAACGGCTACCACATCGGCCTGACATACAAGGGCTGGGGGCCGGGGCAGCCCGCCAACGCTCCGTTCGGCGGGGCTGATTCCCTCTACCAGAAGGCCGGCAGCCGTTTCAACGTTTTCTCACAAACCGTCACAGATCTCGTAAAGAACGGAAAACCCCTCGGGGAAGCGAAGGAAGCACTCTACTCCGAGGTGCGGAAAAACTTCGATCAGTTCCTTTCAGCCCGCCCCGGGAAGGAGCCGTTCTTCTACCTTTTCGGCCCCACCAACACCCACCGCAAATGGACGAAGGGCTCCGGAAAAGCCCTCTGGAATCTCGATCCTGAAGATCTGAAAGGCAAGCTCCCGCCCTTTCTCCCGGACGTCGCGGAAATCCGCCAGGACTTCGCCGACTACCTTGGCGAAGTCCAGGCCGTCGATGCCGGAATCGGTGTGATCTACGAACAGCTCCAAGAAAGCGGCGAACTCGAAAACACCGTCATCATCATTTCCGGCGATCACGGCGCGCCCGGCTTTCCCTATGGAAAGGTCAACCTCTACGACTTCGGCACCCGCGTGCCCCTCGCCATCCGCTTCGGGAAAAACATCAAAATAGGCGCGACCATCGACCGCCTCACCTCCCTCATCGATATCGCCCCGACCATTCTGGATGTCGCGGGAGTCGAGATCCCGGCCGAGATGACCGGAAAATCACTCCTTCCGGTCATCACGGGAAAAGAACCCGGCACTTCTTCGGACGAGGCCGTTTTCACCGGTCGTGAGCGCCACGTCCCCTCCGCCCGCGATGGCAACCTCCCCTATCCCCAGCGCGCCATCCGCACCAAAGACCACCTCTTCATCATCAACTTCAAGCCGGAACGCTGGCCCGCCGGTGACCCGCGGAATCTCTCTCCGGGTAAATCCCCTTCGGAAAACCAACTTGAAAACCACACCCGTCTCACCCTCGCCGATGAGGACGCCGGCCCGACCAAATCCTTTATGGTTCGCCACCGCGAGAACGACGCCTGGGAAAAGTATTACAACCGCGCCTACGGAAAGCGCCCGGAATACGAACTCTACGATCTGAACGCCGATCCCGATCACATGCGGAACCTCTCCGGAAAACCCGGTTTCGGCGAAATCGAATCAGACCTCAAAGACCGCCTTATGGCCGAGCTAACCCGAACCAACGACCCCCGCGTCACCGGCGACCGGATGTTTTACGAAACATCCCCCATGACCGACGGCGAGTGACCCTCCCGGAAAGCAGCACCTGCGCCCGTCTTTCCCCCTCTTCATTGAAGTTTAAAGTTTAAAAGTTAAAGTTTCCCCGTAGAACCTCCGCATGCCCATCGCATCCACTCCAGTCCTCGTCGGCGGCTCCATCGCCATCGACAACATCAAGACGCCTACCGCAGAGGGAAAGAATCTGCTCGGCGGCTCCGCCTCCTTTACCGGCATCGCCGCGTCGTATTTCACGGCTCCTGTTCATCTCGTCGGAATTATCGGAAAGGATTTCCCGCAGGAACACCTGGATCACTTCGCCTCGAAAGGCATTTCCACGGACGGTCTTGAGCGCTCTGACGGCAACACCTTCTCCTGGACCGGCTCCTATCACGAAAACATGAACGACCGCGAAACCCTCGCCGTCGATATCAACGTGCTCGAAGGCTGGACTCCGAAAGTCCCTGCGGAAATGGCCTCCGCTCCCATCGTGGTCCTCGCGAACATGCACCCGGTCAACCAGCTTCAGTTCATCGAGCAACTGACCGCCGAAAAGCCTTTTATCGCGGCGGACACCATGGATCTCTGGATCACGATCGCCAACGACGACCTCGGAAAAGTCCTCACCAAAATCGACCTCCTCGTCATCAACGAATCCGAAGCCCGTGATTTCTGCAAGACCTCCAACCTCATCATCGCCGGTCAGCGGCTTCTTGAAAAGGGACTGAAAAACGTCGTAATCAAACTGGGTGAATTCGGAGCGATCCTTTTCTCGAAGCACCCGGAAGGCTCTCCTGCCACCGAGTTCACCCTCCCGGGCACGAACTACGATCTCTTCCGCTGCGCCGCCTTTCCCCTGGTGGAAGTCGCCGATCCAACCGGAGCGGGCGATTCCTTCCTTGGTGCCCTCGCAGGCCATCTCGCCTCCACCGGAAAAACCGAATTTTCCTTCGACGACATCCGCCAGGCCATCGTTTACGGCTCCGTCGTCGCCTCCTTCACCTGCGAGGCGTTTTCCACGAATCGCCTAGCCGCAGTAACCCGCGAAGACATCGACGCCCGCCTCACCCTGTTGAAAAATCTCACGCACTGGCCGGAGTAAATCCAAAATAGTAGGGGCGTTTTGTCGAAATCACCCAACCGAAGATAAATTTTCCCGCTTGCCACATTAGACCGACCGGTCTAATTGTCCCGGCATGAGCTTGCCGCACACCAAAGAACGTATCTTCGACGCCGCTGAGGAGCTGATGTGGAAGAAGAGTTTCCACTCCGTCGGCCTGAACGAAATCCTGACCGCCGTCGGTGTGCCGAAAGGCTCGTTCTACCACTATTTCGAGTCAAAGGAGCACTTCGGCGTGGAGATGCTTAGGCATTACATCCAAGCCGCTTCGGTGGAGAAGAACCGCATCCTGCTATCGGATGACGCGGGATCGGATCCTCTCGCGCGGATCCTCGAAATGCTGAAGGGCAGCATGGAGGCGTTTCAGGAGAAGGACGGGAGATGCCCGTGTCTCGTTCTCAAGCTCGCCTCCGAAGTCACCGATTTCAGCGAGCCTATGCGGGAGGAACTCGCCAAAGGAATGGACGTCTGGCTTGGCATCCTGAGTGCGGTGTTTGATGAGGCTATCGTGAAAAAACACATCTCAAAAGCAATCGATCCCGACTTCGAGGCGCGCATTCTCCGCGATCTTTGGGCGGGTGCGATCCAGCGAGCCACCATCCTGAAATCGAAGGAACCGTTGGAAACAGCCTTCGCCTTTCTCCACAAACACCTCGCCAGCCTCGCTCCGAACCTTGCCGAACCGCAACCGGCCTGAACGGATTTCCTCACCAACTCCTCTCCGAGAAATTGAAAACGAAATATCTCTCCAGCACCGCCGCCTGCCTTGCAGTGGCATTACTTTCCACATCCTGCAAACTGGTCGGCCCGGATCATTCCGTGCCGGACAGCGAATCGGCGGCTTCCTTCAAAAACGCCTCCTCGGAATTTTCCTCACGTCTCAGCAAGCGCTGGTGGAGGATTTTCGGCGATGGAAAACTAAACTCCCTGATGGCGGATCTCGAGGGTGGAAATTTCGACCTCCGCGCCGCCGAAGCACGCCGCAACCAGGCCTATGCCGCGCTCGGGATTGATCGCTCGCTGCTCGCCCCGCAGGTGCTCAGCGACGCATCGGCCACCCGCAGCCGCGTGACGGAATCCGATCGCTTCAACGGTGGTGGCGGAGGCGGTGGAGGAGCCGCCCCGAACTATTTCAACAGCTACCGCGTTTCCATGTCGCTTGGCTACGAGCTGGATCTGTGGGGGCGCGTCCGGCGGATCGTCGAGGCCGGGCGGGCAAACGCGGAGGCGGCGGAAATCTCGGTGGATCAGGTGCGGCTTTCACTCCAGGCGCAGCTCGCCAGGAACTATTTCGCCATGCGTTTCCTGGACAGCGAGGCCGCGGTGCTGAAGCAAGCTTTGGAAACCAGACAGGAAACCCTCGGTCTCGCGCAAGATCGCTTCGAGGGCGGGAAAACCAGCGAGCTCGATGTCGCCCGCGCCGAGGCGGAACTGGCCTCCACCCGCGCCCAGCTCGTGAGCCTCCAGGCTCCCCGCGCCTCGCTCGAAAACGCGATCGCGGTCCTGACCGGAAGAAACGCATCCAACTTCTCCATCGCCCCGGCAAGCATCGACCGCAGCGCTCCGGGAGTTTCCGCCGGTTCGCCCGCCAGTCTGCTCGGCAGACGTCCGGATGTGTTTGTAGCGGAGCGCAACCTCGCCGCCAGCTCAGCCCGTATCGGCGTGGCGGAAGCGGATTTCTACCCACGCGTTTCCCTGATCGGCTCCGGCGGTTTTTCCTCGGTGGATACCAGCGATTTCCTGAAATGGTCCAGCCGGGAATTCGCCATCGGCCCGCAGGTGGATCTGCCGCTCTTCCAAGGGCTTCGCCGCAAGGCCGATCTCGAACTCGCGAAATCACGTCACCAGGAAGCCCTCGCAAACTACCAGCAGACAGTCCTGACCGCCTTCGCGGATGTGGAGAACGCCCTGGCCTCGCGCCGCGGAGCGATCAACGAGGTCGCCGCCCAGCAGGATGCCATAAACGCCACCAAAAAATCCTTCGATCTCTCCAACGTCCGCTACAAGGAGGGCGTCTCCACCTACCTCGATGTCGTGGATAGCCAGCGCGAACTCCTCAACGCCCGCCGTTCGGAAGTCCAGGCCAGAGGCCGCGCTTTCGCAGCCACCGTCCAGCTCATCCAAGCCCTCGGCGGCGGCTTCTCAAAATAACACGGCGCAACCACGTCCAGCTTGAGATTTGAATTTTGAAAATTGAGATTTTCCATGAAATACCTTCCACTCCTCTCCCTCCTGCTTCTCACCCAGTGCGGCTCCGACAAGAAAGATGGCGGGGCGCCGCCGCCGATGCCCGTCCAGGTCGCCCATCCGATCACGAAAACCATCGCTCTCACCGAAGTTTACACCGGGCGTTTCACCCCCATCGAGGAGGTGGATCTCCAGGCGCGGGTCAGCGGATACCTGGAGTCCGTCCATTTCACCGAAGGCCAGCAGATCGAAAAAGGCGACCTGATGTTCAGGATCGACCCGCGCGTTTTCGATGCCGCACTGTCCCGCGCGGAGGCAGTCCAGAAGCAGGCGGTAGCCCGTCTCGGTCTTGCGAAGAGCAGCCTTGGGCGCTCGGAAAAACTGGTCAGCCAGAACGCCGTTTCCAAGGAGGAATTCGACACGCGCGAAGCGGAGTTCGCACAAGCCGAAGCCGATCTCCTCGCTGCCGAGGCCGGTCTGCGCACCGCAAGACTCGACCGCGAGTTCGCCGATGTCCACGCGCCGATCTCAGGCATCGCCGGGCGCTTCAATGTCACCGTCGGCAACTTTGTAACCGGAGGCACGGCCGGGGCGACCCTCCTCACCACCATCGTCCCGCATGACCCGATCTACTGCAATTTTGAAGTCGATGAGCGCCGCGTCCTTGAGTTCACCCGTATGTTTTTCGAGGGAAAATCCGGCGGGCGTGAGGGCGAGCAGCTGAAAGTCGATATCGCCGTTTCCGACCGGGACGAGTTCGAGTTCCACGGTGTCGTCGATTACTCCGAAAACCAGCTCGACCGGGAAACCGCCACCCTGCAGATCCGCGCGAAGGTGGAGAACGAGAATGAGTTCCTCACACCCGGCCTCTTCGCCCGCGTCCGCGTCCCCATCGGCGATCCGGCGGAACGCCTCCTCGTGAAAGACGCGGCGCTCGGCTTCGACCAGGACAAGCGCTTCGCATGGGTTCTGAAAGAGGACGATACCGTCGAAAAACGCTACGTGGAAACAGGCACGCTCGAGGGCGATCTCCGCATCATCACCGGCGGACTGGAAAAGGACGAACTCATCGCCGTTTCCGGCATCCAGCTCCTCCGCCCCGGCACCCCCTTCGCCCCGACCACCGTCCCGATGGTGCAGGAGCAGCAATAGTCTTATCCGCGTTTATCCGCGTCCATCCGTGGTTCCTCTTTCACTTTCGCCATGAAAAATTTCTCCTTCTTCTTCATCGACCGCCCGCGCTTCGCAACGGTCGTTTCCCTGTTGATCGTCATCATCGGGGCGCTTGCGTATTTCACGCTGCCGATCGCGCAGTTTCCGGAGGTGGCACCTCCTACGGTCGTAGTAACAACCGCCTACCCGGGAGCGACGCCTGACACCATCGCCAAGACCCTGGCCGCCCCCATCGAGCAGGAGGTGAACGGGGTGGAGGACATGCTCTACATGAACTCCCAGAGCACGGCGGACGGCGCATACAGCCTCACCGTCACTTTTAAGCTCGGCACCGATCTGGACAAGGCGCAGGTGCTCGTCCAGAACCGCGTCGCCCTCGCGGAACCCCGCCTTCCGGAAGCTGTTAGACGGATAGGCGTCACCGTCCAAAAGGCTTCGCCCGACCTCCTTCTCGTCGTCCAGATGTTTTCCAAAGACGGCACCTTCGATCTCGGATACGTCTCGAACTACGCTTTGCTCCAGGTGCGTGAAAGGCTGCGCCGCATCGATGGCGTGGGCGAAGTCCGCCTCTTCGGCGGCCGCGAGTATTCCATGCGCGTATGGATGGATCCGGAGCGCATGGATTTTTACAAACTCTCCGCCGGAGAGGTCGTCGCCGCCCTGCGCTCACAGAACATCCAGATCGCCGCCGGCACCATCGGCCAGCAGCCGCTTGAAAGCAGCGTCCCGTTCCAGGTGAACGTCACCGCGCAGGGTCGGCTCACCGAGAAGGACGAGTTTGAAAAGGTCGTCGTGAAAACCGGTGACGACGGGCGCATCGTCCGGCTCAAGGACGTTGCCCGCGTAGAACTGGGTTCCCTCGATTACAACGTCAACGCCTACCTGCGCGACACCAGAACCCTGGCCATGCCGATCTTCCAGCGCCCCGGTTCCAACGCCCTCCAAACCTCTTCCGACATCCGCGCGGCGATGGAGGAAATGGAAGCGGATTTCCCGAAAGGCCTCGAATACGACATCGTTTACGACCCCACCCAGTTCATCGACAAATCCATCGAAGCCGTTCTCCACACACTCATGGAGGCCGTCCTTCTGGTGGTGCTGGTGATGATCATTTTCCTCCAGTCGTGGCGTGCCGCTCTCATCCCCGTCCTGGCGATTCCCGTCTCCCTCATCGGCACCTTCGCGGTGATGCAGGGCTTCGGTTTCTCCATCAACAACCTCACGCTTTTCGGCCTCGTGCTGGCCATCGGTATCGTCGTCGATGATGCCATCGTGGTGGTGGAAAACATCGAGCGGAATCTGGAAAACGGCCATCCGCCGCGCGAAGCCGCCCGCCGCTCCATGGCGGAGGTCAGCGGAGCGATTTTCGCGACCTCCCTCGTCCTCCTGGCGGTTTTCGTGCCGACGGCGTTTCTCTCCGGAATCTCCGGCCAGTTTTACAAACAGTTCGCCCTCACCATCGCCGCCTCCACGATGATCTCCACGGTCGTTTCGCTCACTCTCAGTCCTGCGCTCGGAGTGCTTCTGTTACGCCCGAAAGAAGGCAAACAGGATCTGATGACACGCGGACTGAACTTCCTGTTCGGATGGTTTTTCAAAATCTTCAACCGCGGCTTCGACCGGACGAACAGGATCTACACCGCTTTTATCAAACGCACTCTGCGCCTCGGAGTCGTGATGGGGCTGCTATACCTCGGCCTGCTCGCGGTTGCCGGATTCGGGTTCAAGGCAGTCCCCGGAGGTTTCATCCCGCCCCAGGATCAGGGTTACGCCATCGTCGCCGCCCAACTCCCCACAGGCACCTCGCTCGACAAAACCGACGAAGTGCTCCAGCAGCTCATCAAGCTGGTCGGCGCGGTGGAGGGCGTGGAAAACACCGTCGCCTTCGCCGGTTTCAACGGCGCGACGTTTTCCAACGCCACCAACGCCATCGTGATTTTCCCCGTCTTCAAAGACTTCGGCGACAGACCCTCCGGCACGGAGATGTATGAGAAACTCACGGAAGCCGTGCGGAAAGTCGATGCCTTCGGAATCGTGATCCCGCCCCCCACCGTCCGCGGACTTGGAAATGGCGGCGGCTTTAAAATGGAAGTCCAGGATCGCGCCGGACTCGGCTACGCGGAGCTGGAAAAAGCCACCTGGGGACTTGCCTTCGCGGCGGGTGCCGAGGAGGAAATCGGCCAGGCTTTCACGCCGTTCACTTCCTCCGGGCCGCAGTTCTACGCGGATATCAATCGTGAGAAAGCGCTCATGCTCGGAGTCCCGTTGGAAAATCTTTTCCAAACACTTGAGGTCTATCTCGGCTCCTCCTTCGTCAACGAACTGAACCTGTACGGCCGGACATACCGCGTCACCGCCCAGGCGGATTCCGCTTTCCGCGACAATGTGGAGGACATCGCGAAGCTGAAGACGCGCAATTCTTCGGGCGAGATGGTGCCGCTCGGTTCCGTGATGGAAATCCGCCAGGCCACCGGCCCCGACCGAGTCGTCCGGCACAATCTCTATCCCTCCGCGGAACTGATCGGAGCCGCCGCGCCGGGAGTCTCCACCGGCCAGTCCATCGCGAAGATGGAAGAGCTCGCCGGAAAAGTCCTGCCACCGGGCATCGGCTTCGAGTGGATCGATCTCGCATACCAGGAGGCGAACACCTCCGGCTCCGCAGTCGCCATTTTCCTCATCGCCATCCTCTTCGTTTTCCTATTGCTCTCCGCACAATACGAAAGCTGGGGTCTGCCCCTTGCCGTCGTTCTCACCGTTCCGCTCTGCCTCGCCGGGGCGATCTGGGGAATTTTCCTCCGTGGCATGGACAACAACATTCTCAGCCAGATCGGGCTGGTGGTGCTCGTGGCACTGGCCTCGAAGAACGCCATCCTTATCGTCGAGTTCGCCAAGCAGCTTGAGGAGGAGGGAATGGACAGATTCGAAGCTGCCGCCGAGGCCGCGCGCCTGCGCCTGCGACCCATCATCATGACCTCACTCGCCTTCATCCTCGGAGTGGTGCCGCTCGTCATTGCCACCGGCCCCGGCGCGGAAATGAGACAGGCGCTCGGCACCGTCGTATTTTTCGGAATGATCGCCGTGACCTTCTTCGGCATCCTGTTCGCCCCGTTCTTCTACGTCCTGGTAAGACGCGGGGTGAAGCGCGTTTAGAGAGCGTGCCAAAACGGACCAAGGAGTCGCGGATGACATTCGCGACTCCTTGTTTGGGTTCAATACGTGATCTTCACCGGCGTCCCTATCTCCACTTTGTTGAAAAGCGTCGGCACGAACTCCTTCGGCATGCGGATGCAGCCGTGCGATGCCGGTTCACCTGGCTGCGGAATGTTTCCAATGTGCATACCGATCCCGTAGTCTGTCAGCCGCATCCAATACGGCATGGGGGCGGGCACGTAGCGCTCGCCGGGCTGTAGGGGATCCCCCGGTGAGGCGTCGTCGTCGGTAACCTCGCCGTATTCGTTCTCAATCCAGCCATAGCGGTTCGAGTGCTTGTCCACGATCTTCTCGGTGATGTTGTATGATCCGGGACTGGTTGACCGGCCCTCCTTCCCGGTGGCGACGTAGCTCCAGCCCACCTCGCGCCCTCCGCGCATCACCGTGGCGACCTGTTCGCTTAAATCGATGCTGACCGAGACTTTCCCGGGCCGCCATCGTCATACCACTGATACATCACGCGGCCTGCCTTCGACGGTTCCGGAGGCGGCTTCGGAGCGCATGAGTTCAGTGCCAGCGCTGCGCTCAGGACAACGGGGATGGATAGAAAGCGGCTTGCGGAGGATTTCATAGGGGCAGGGCAGATTTCGTGCGGGTTGGATGAAGTGTAAAGCAGTTTCCGCACAAGTGGAGAGAGGTTTGGGAGCCGGGACGAAAATATTTCTACCTTTGCCGTAATTCTCATGAAATAAACAGCCGCGCAATCCCGTTACTTCCACCCCATGGCTCCTGTCCGAATTCCAGTTCTTCTCTCCATTTTGTACCTTGTCACCGGTCTGAACGCCCAGGATGGAGGACAGTTATACGGTCTTTATTGCTCCGCTTGCCATGGAGTGGACGGAAAAGGAGCCACCGGAGGCGCTTTTCCCCCTCTCGCCGGCAGCGACTGGATCGCAGGAAACCCGAAACGCACGGTCGCAATCGTCCTCCACGGCCTCCAGGGGCCGGTCGAGGTGAACGGAAAACCCTACAATCTGGTGATGCCCCCCCAGGGAGCCGCTCTGGATGACAAACAGATCCAGGCCATTCTCAACTACGTCCACTCCTCCTGGGGGAACAAAGGGGCGAAAGTTCCGGGAGATCTCGTCCGCACCGTCCGCTCCGAGTTCGAGGACAGGGATACTGCCTGGACCGCAGCCGAGCTGCTCGAGCTTTTCCCTCTTGAAAAAAAGGAAACAGCCCTCAAAAACCTGATCTCCCGTGTTTACAAAGGCCAGTGGAACCAGCTCCCCGACTTCGAGAAAATCGAAGCGGAAGCCGTGGAGGAGGAGCACGACGGCATCGTCAGCCTGGCCAAGGCAGGCATGAAAGACGGCTTCGGTATCGTCTGGGACGGGGATTTCATGGCACCGGCCGATGGAAAATATCACTTCGACCTCCAGGCGGATGACGGCGCGCGCCTCCTTCTGAACGGCTCGGTGGTGGCCGAGGTGAAAGGATTGGGACCGATGAACAAGGAACGCGGTTCAAAAGGGGAAATCCAGCTATCCAAAGGTGTCAACGCCTTCCGCCTTGAGTATTTCGAATCGAAGGGCAACGAGGGAATCGCCCTGAACTGGAAAAAAAGCGGGAAAAACGACCTTCACTGGCTCACCCCGCCATCCCCCGGCACGGACGCTGGCAATCCGCCCATCCCGCTTGCCCCCACCGCCGGGAAAACCGTCATCTACCGGAATTTCATCAGCGGCACCACCCCGCGCGCGATCGGCTTCGGCTTTCCCGGTGGAGTGAACCTCGTCTATTCCGCGGATCACCTCGCCCCGGAACTTGTCTGGAGCGGGGAATTCATGGACGCCGGCCGCCACTGAACCAACCGAGGCCAGGGAAACCAGGATCCGTCCGGTGAAAATGTCATCAAACTCACCAGCGAGCGCTTCCTTCCTGCTGAAGCGAAGTTCAAGGGCTACTCGCTCGATCCGGCCGGCAACCCCTCATTCAAAATCGCCGTCGGCGAAGCTCTCCTTGATGATTCCTGGAAACCCGGAGAAAGCGGAACCCTCGTGCGCACCCTCACCCTCACCGGCGGCTCCAGCTCCCTGGAAATTCCACTCGGAAACGCGGCGGTTACGGGCTCCGAAAAAGCCACCCTCACTCCCGGTAACCCCGTCACCATCACCTACCGCCTGAAGTAATCTTCTCTTCCACTTCCCACTTCTCCAATCCATGCGCCCACTTCTCATCACAGCCGCACTAGCAGGCTCCGCCTTTTCCCAACAACAATCCGACTTCTATAACCGCGAGGAGATCCCCCTCCCTATCGGCGAGGTCATGGAGGTCTCCTCCATCGCTCTCATGCCGGATGAGAAAGTCGCTGTCGCCACCCGTCGCGGCGATCTCTGGATCTGCGAGGGCGCCTACGGAGAGGATCTCTCAGAAGTCACTTGGAAAAAATTCGCCCACGGCCTGCACGAGCCTCTCGGAATGTTCTACAAGGACGGCTCGCTTTTCCTCACACAGCGCCCGGAATTCACCCGCCTCCAGGATACCGACGGCGACGGCTCAGCCGATGTTTTCGAGACCATCAATTCCGACTGGGGCATCAAGGGCGACTACCACGAATACGCCTTCGGAACCGAACCTGACAAGAACGGCGATGTCTGGATCACCCTCTGCCTCACCGGATCGTTCACCGCGGAATCCGACTACCGTGGCTGGGCGCTGCGCATCACTCCGGACGGGAAAATGATTCCCACCGCCTCCGGCATCCGCTCCCCCGGCGGCATGGGATTCAACGCGGAAGGAGACGTTTTCTACACGGACAACCAGGGACCGTGGAACGGCTCCTCCTCGGTGAAATGGCTGAAGCCCGGTTCCTTTCAGGGAAACCCCATGGGCAACAAATTCCATGAACTCGCCGGCTTGCCCGAACCGGCATGGCCTGCGGATGAATCGCGCATTCTCAGAGAGCGCCTCCACCATCCCGATTTCATCCCCCCCGCCCTCGTTCTCCCGCACGGAAAAGTCGGCCAGTCCCCCACGGGCATAGTCCCCGACGAGACAGGCGGGAAATTCGGCTCCTGGGAGAAGCAGATCTACATCGGGGAGCAGACCCATTCCCAGGTGCAGCGCGGCTTTCTGGAGAAAGTCAACGGCATCTACCAGGGAGCCGTGTTCCATTTTCTCGAAGGCTTCGAAGCGGGAATCATCCCCCTCAGGCTGGATCAGGAAAAGGGCGTCCTGTTCGCCGGCGGCTCCAATCGCGGCTGGGCTTCACGCGGCACCAAGCCGTTCACCTTCGAGCGCGTCAGATGGACTGGAAAAACACCTTTTGAGATCCTAACCATGAAAGCCGAGCCGGACGGCTTCACTCTCACCTTCACCGGGCCGGTCGATCCCGGAACAGCCTCCAAAACCGACTCCTATTCGATGGAAGCCTGGACATACATCCTCCAGTCGAAATACGGATCCCCGGAAGTGGATCAGGCCACCCCCGTCATCAAATCGGCCAAGGTCTCTTCCGACAACAAATCCGTCCGCCTCACCATCGACGGCCTCGTCCGCGGCCACGTCCACCACCTCCAGGCACCCGGCGTGACCTCCGCCTCCGGCGGCAAGCTCTGGCACCCCGAGGCGTTCTACACGCTCAACGAAATCCCGGAGTAGCTGCCCCGTCCCGGGGGAGGCCGTGAAAGCGTCGTCCCGCCGTCTGCATGGTGTCCACTAGCCAGGGACACATGGCGGAGCGCGGGTCTTCAGCCCGCCCCGGAGGATCGAGCGCAAATGGTAAGACATTGGCACCGGGGCGGGCTGAAGACCCGCGCTCCTACGAATGGAAATCCACCGAAAAGAATCACACCCACACGGATAAGGGAGGGTTGGACGGGATCTTCCGGTCTCAATGGGATTCTTGCCTTCGCTCCAACCATTTTTCAGACGATTTTTACGGATCTTCATCCGAAAAAATCCGTTCCATCGGTGGTTAAAGATCTTCGACGTCCCTGATGTAGGCACCTGCCGCCGTCCGTCGGAATTCTTCCTTGGAGTTTGAAGTTTCAAATTTAGAGTTTGCCTCATGGAAACCATCCACGGCGCGCCTTCTTTCAAACTCGCTTCCGATCTCGTCTCCCTCCACGTCACACGGGACGGGGGGCATTTGGCTCCGGTGGAGTTCAAGCTCGGCGAGCGGACGGTTTCCCCCTACGCGCTGGCTCCGTGGACGCCGGATGAGATCGATGCGGAGTTGCCTGTTCTATTGAAAAACCTGCGGGGTGATTTCATGTGCCTGCCCTTCGGCCCGCAAGCGGACGGGCCGCCGCACGGGGAAACGGCCAACCATGAGTGGCACCTCAACACCGAAAATGATCATTCGCTATCCCTGGAGATCCAGGCATCGGACGTTTCCGCGAAGGTGGAGAAAATCATCTCCCTCCGCCCCGGAGAAACCGCGATCTACTACGAGCATCGTATTTCCGGACTGGAGGGAAATTTCAGCTACGGCAACCATCCGATCCTGGATCTCTCCGATCTGGACGACGGAGTGGCGCGGGCTTCCGTCTCTCCGTTCCGCTGGGCTTCGGTTTACCCGGAATATTTTTCCAATCCCGCCGACGGCGCGAACCAGGCACTGAAAATCGGAGCGATTTTCACGGATCTTTCCAAGGTTCCTCTCACCGATGGAGGCACGACCGATCTGACCCGCTACCCCGCCCGCCCCGGCACCGACGATCTGGTGATGATGGTTTCCGAGGACGCGACCGAAAGCCAGCCCTTCGCATGGTCTGCGGTGGTGATGGAAGGTTTCGTCTGGTTTTCCCTGAAGAACCCGGCCGATTTTCCGGCGACCATGTTCTGGCTGTCGAACGGAGGCCGCTCCGCCGCGCCATGGAACTCCCGTCACACCGCACGGATCGGCATCGAGGATGTCTGTTCACATTTCTGCGACGGCGTGGACATCTCACGCAAGGATCTCCTCAGAAACCTCGCGATCCCGACCACCCGGAAGTTCTCGAAAGACGAACCTGTCACCCTGCGGAATATCCAGGCTGTGGCGGAAATTCGGGAAGGCTTCGGGTTGGTGAAGTCGATCACTCCAGCCGAAGGGTATGCCGTGACGATCACCGACGAGAGCGGCAACTCGGTGGATGCTGCGGTGGACTGGCGTTTCCTCGCCGGCTCCTAGTTCCCGAGCTTTTGCCGGATGCGTTCGGCGGCGGCGGTTTCGATGACACCGGCTCGTTCGAGATCGGTGGCTAGCCTTCTCGCAAGGGCGGCTTCGACATCGGTCGGGGGGATTTTCCTGTCGCGGACGGGGCGGATTTCGAGATTGGCGAGAACGGTTTCCAGACCGGGTGAGAGCGCGGGGCTGATGATGGCGCCGACCTCGGCGCTTCCCCCTTTCAGCGCTCCGGAGGGAATGGGCGGAAGTTCCCCCGTTCTGAAACTTTTGAGAGTCGGCTGGTCGGGGGTGTAGCCGAGCTTGCGGAAGTTCTCGTAGTTCGAGCGAAGGGTCGAGCGGATCAGCTCCTCGCGGGAGGTGGGATCCCTGTCGTCATCCGACGCGAAATACTTTTTCTCGATTCCAAGAGCACGGTCGATGGTCGTCGCGGGTTCCAGTCCGAGCTTCCTCGCCTCCGCGATGAGGCCGGTGGCGCGGACGAGGGATTTCCTCGCATCGGCGTAGGTGAACTGCCGGAAAAAAGAACTCTCGCTGGAGAGTGATTTCAGCTCCGAGACAATGGCGCTCTGGCGCTGGTAATTCTTCACATAGCCGTAGCCATACCAGGCGAGGACTCCGAGTACGACGAGCAGCAGAATGCGGGAAAGTATGTAACGCAGGTTCATAAAAAGGGCGGGCGGTGGCTACCAGATGGATTTCTTTTTCGGCTTGGGCGCTTCCTCGAAAAGACTGCGCTGGCGGCTGTTGAAAATGGCTTCCTCGCGGGTGATGGTGCCCGCGTCGAGGAGTTTGGCGATGCTGTCGTCGATGGTGTGGTTCCCGTTTTTCGCCCCGATTTCCATGAGACCCACGAGTTGCTCGAGTTTCTGATCCCGGATGCAGGCGCGGATGCCGTGGCCGGGGCGCATGACTTCGGTGGCGAGAACCCGCCCTTCGCCATCGGCGCGGGGGATAAGGCGCTGGCAGACCACTCCTTCCAAAACGCTGGCGAGCATGGTGACGATCTGCGGCTGCTGGTCTCCGGGAAAGACATCGACGAGGCGGTCTATCGTCTGCGGAGCGTCCGCGGTGTGAAGGGTGGCGAGAACGAGGTGGCCGGTTTCCGCAGCGGTGAGGGCGATGCGGATGGTCTCCAGATCGCGCAGTTCGGAGACGACGATGACATCCGGATCCTGGCGGAGGGATTGGCGGAGGGCGCGGGGAAAACTTTTGGAATCGCTCCCGATCTCGCGCTGTTTGATCAGGCAGGAGCTGTGTTTGAAAACATACTCGATCGGGTCTTCCAGGGTGATGATGACTCCGTTCCGGGTATTGGATATCTCCTGCACCATGGACGCGAGGGTGGTCGATTTCCCCGATCCGGTGATACCGGTGACGAGGATGAGGCCGCTGCGGATCTGGCAGAACTTGTGGATGATGGGGAGGTGCCCGAGATTTTCCAGAAGCGGAATTTCTTCATTGATGAACCGGAAGGCGGCTTCGACGTTCCCCCGGACGATGTGGACGTTCCCCCGGAAGCGCCCCACCCCGGCGACCTGGAGGGCGTAGTCGAGTTCCTTTTCGTCCTCGAGAACCGAGCGCTGAGCCTCGGTGAGTGTGTCCATGATGAGGCTGCGGACGGTGGCGGAATCGAGCGTTTCATCGTCGACGGATCGGAGTGATCCGTTGACGCGGACGCAGGCGGGAGCGTTAGCGCTCAGGTGGAAATCGGAGCCACCGCGGTCAACGGTTTCGCGGAGATATTCTGTGATGTCGCGGGGCATGGTGGTGTGTGGGTTCAGCTAATGCCGCGCATGGCACGGTCGAAATCCTGCGGGCGTGAGCATGCGCCGCGTGCGACTTCGGGATCAAGGTATCCCTGTTTCACGGAGGCGACAAGGTAGTCGAGCGAAGAGCAGTTCGCTTCCGAGCGGGAGGTGGAGAGATGATCGCTGAGATCCGCCATGCGGGACTCGATTATCCAGCGGCGGGTGGCGGCTTCGTTCTGGAAATATTCAAGGGCGGGGAAAAGTCCGCCGCCGGACTTCGGCAGAAGCTGCTGGGACATGACGCCGATAAGCTGGGTGGAGAGCAGGTGGAGCGCGCCATCCCCTCCGCTTCCAAGAAGGTGTGTGAAGCGATCCACCGTTTCCACGACGCTGCCGCTGTGCATGGTGGAGACGACGAGGTGGCCGGTCTCGGCGGCGTGAAGAGCGGTCTCGGCCGTTTCCGCATCGCGGATCTCCCCGATGAAAAGGACGTCCGGACTCTGGCGGAGGGCGGAGCGGAGGCCGGTGGCGAAGTCTTTGGAATCGAGGCGGATCTCGCGCTGGGAGAAGAGCGAGTTTTCGCTTTCAAATAGAAATTCGATGGGGTCTTCCAATGTGACGATGTGGCGGCACATGCGTTGGTTCACCCAGTTCAGACAGGAGGCGATGGTGGTGGATTTCCCGGAGCCGGTCAGGCCGGTGATGAGCACGAGTCCGTTTTTCCGCTGCATCCAGGACTGTAGGATTTCCGCCGGGAGCAGAAGTTCTTCGAGATCCGGGATGGAGCTGTTGATCGGGCGGAGGACGGCGGCGAGCCGGTCGAGTGTGTGGTAGAGGTTCACGCGCAGCCGCATGCCCTCCTCGATCTGCCATGAAATATCGGTCTCCTTCACCGACCGGAAATCGACTCCGCAGCTTTCCCACAGATCCTCCAGCCCCGAGCGGGGAACCGGGCCCGGGTGCAGGACGACGACGTTTCCCTCCCGGCGGATGCGGGGTGGCTCTCCCTCGACGAGGAAGACGTCCGTCGATTCATACCGGAAGGCGTCTCGGATAAGCTGGTGAAGGGCGTCGTCCATTTCGGTCGGAAGGGTATCCCGCACTCTAGGCGGATCGTGCGGCGAACGAAGAGAAAAAGGCCGGCTTCACAAAGATTTAACAACCCCCGTGAACGAACCGGCAATCGTTCCATCTTGACTAGCAACACCCGCCCGAAACAACCTCCCGGCATGTCAAAACCCAAGCACTTCGTCGGACTGGATATCGGCGGCTCCACGATCAAGGCCGTGATCATCGGTGCCACCGGCGAGCAGGTCGGCCCCATCGTGGAGGTGAAGAGTTTTGTGAAACACGGCTACGAGGCGACATTCGGACAGCTTGATGTCGCGATCGGCGAGCTTTGTGCGAACGCCGCCATTTCAACGGAAGATATCGGCGGGATAGGCCTGGACGTTCCCGCCCCTTCCTCCAACGGCGTGATCTGGGGCAAAGCGAACCTCGGCGACGACTGGGTGGGCACGGATATTTGCGCGAAACTCAAGGAGCGCACCGGCATCCCGGTGGTGATGACCAACGATTGCAACGCGGCCGCCGTGGGCGAATACGCGATACGAAACAAGCACCTCGGCAGCCTGCTTCTCATCGCTCCTGGCACCGGACTCGGTGGCGGCTTCGTGCTGCCCGGCGGAAAACTTTACGAGGGGACGAACGGACTGGCCCTGGAGGTAGGCCACGTTTCGGTGCCTTTCATCGAAGACGACGGAAACCTGCCGGACTGCACCTGCGGGCTGAAAGGCTGCCTGGAGGCGTGGGTCTCACTGGTCGCCCTGCGCCGCCGCCTTTCGCTGGAGTTACGCAAGTCCGAGTGGGAACACCACTGCCTGAACACACCGGACTCCGACATCGTTGAGAAAGCGTTCCAGCTCCGCACTCTCGCGGAAAACGGGGACGCCCTGGCATTGCAGCTTTTCAAAGAGCAGGGCTTCAAGCTCGGATACGGCATCGCGGATCTCGTCCGCACGTTCGATCCCGGGCTGGTGGTTCTTGGCGGAGGCCTCGCCGAGGCGAAATTCCGCGACCAGTTTCTCGATTGGGTGAAGGACGGCTTCACGGAACGGGCGTGGTCGGTTTATCGACACAGTCCCATCGAGCCGGAAAAGGAGACCACCCGCTTCGAGTGGGCGGAGGGCGGGGACGCCGCGGCCTCCATCGGCATGGCATACACGGCACGCGAGCTGTTCTCTGTGTAGGAAACGATGTTCCTGGTTTCCATCGCCGCGCTGAAGCGCAACACCGCGATCCTGCGCGAGACGGCGGACGCCGCCGGCTGCAAGGTCGTCCTGGCGCTGAAGGGTTTTTCATGCTGGAAAGCATTTCCCCATATTTCCGATGATCTCGACGGCTGCTGCGCGTCCGGGCTTTGGGAGGCCATGCTGGCGAAGGAGCATTTCAAAAAACACATCGTCACCTACTCCCCCGCCTACGATGAGGTGGAAATCGCGGAGCTGCTGGAATTCACGGACCACCTGGATTTTAACTCTTTGTCCCAGTGGTTCCGTTTCAGGGAAATGATCTTCGCCCATCCGCGTTTCGTTTCCGGAGAGGTGAAATGCGGGCTGCGCATCAATCCGGAACACTCCACCGGCGAAACTCCAATCTACGATCCCTGCGTGCCGGGTTCGCGCCTCGGAATCACTGCGGATCAACTCCAAGGAGCCGATCTAACAGGACTTTCCGGACTCCATTTCCATACCCTCTGCGAGCAGAACTCACCGGATTTGGAAAGCACGCTCGGAGCGGTGGATGAAAAGTTCGGCCACCTTCTGCGCAGCGAGCAGTTCACGTATCTGAACATGGGCGGCGGGCATTGGATCACGAAACCGTTTTACGACAGGGAACTGCTCGTCCGCCTGGTGAAGGAAACCAGGGAAAAATACGGAGTGGAGGTCTGGCTGGAGCCGGGCGAGGCCGTGGCCATCCACACCGGAGTTCTCCGCGCGGAGGTGATGGACGTCTTCGAGTCCGCCGGCCACAAGCTCGCGATCCTCAGCGTTTCCGCCACCGCGCACATGCCGGATGTGATCGAAATGCCCTACCGCCCTGATGTTTTCCTGGTGGAAAAGGAAAAGAGCGCGCACCTCAGTCCGCAGCAACCAGCCGTCATGCTGGATGGAGAAACCTACAACCTGGCCACCGACAAACCTTCGGATCACACATACCGCCTTGGCGGCCCCACCTGCCTGGCGGGCGATGTCGTTGGCGACTACACCTTTCCCCGACCGCTTTCCGTTGGCGACATCCTCGTCTTCGACGACATGGCGCACTACACCATGGTCAAGACCACGACGTTCAACGGAGTGAAACATCCGCCCATTGCGCTTCTCCGGAATGATGGAACGGTTGAAACCGTCAGGGAGTTCGGCTATGCGGATTTCCGAGACCGGCTTTCCTGAACATTCGCAAAACCCATGCGCACATTTCTATTCTTATTTGTATTACTCACCGCGCCCGCCAACGCGCAGATTTACGCGGATTTCACCGTTAGTAGCGGAGGCAACCCGCTTGGCACGTTCACCGTCACCCTGGAGCACGAGAAAGCCCCGCGCACCTGTGCGAATTTCATCGGACTCGCCACGGGAAAACGGCCTTGGATCGACCTTACCAACGGTGCGGTGCGCACGAACAAGCCCTACTACGACGGGCTGACTTTTCATCGGCTCGATCACGATTTCGTTATCCAGGGCGGTTCACGGAACGGGTTGGGCACTGACGGCCCGGATACTCCATCATCGACGAATATGATCCGATGCTCCGTCATTCCACACCGTATGTTTTGTCGATGGCCAAAGGCGGCGTTCCAAATACCGGCGGCTCCCAGTTTTTTATCACATTGAACGCAACGCCCGGCCTGAATGACAAGCATTCGGCCTTCGGCACTGTCACCTCGAATACCGCCATCATCGACGGATTCAAAGACACTACCGCTTACCCTGTGGAAGCGAATCCGGTCACCGGGCCATTGACAGGCCTACGACTCCAATCGTCATCGAATCCGTGGTCATATACGGCCCCGACTACGAGGGATTCGATCTCGACGATCCCGCTCTCCGTCTCCCGAAGATCGGCGGGACATCTACGTCTGTTTCCAGAAATGTGGCTGAAAGCTCGGTGACCACTTCGTTCGTTCCCGCTGCGAAATCCGAATACCTGCTTTTCGAATCGTTCGATCTCCAAACCTGGAGCGAACCTGAATACAGGCTCAACCGTAGTTCCACGGCACAGCTGTCCATCGTATCCGAAGAGGTGACCGCACCCAGGTTTTCACCAATCTCGCGACAGTCAACTACGGCTTGGTTCCCGGCTCGCCACAGGCTTCGTCCCTTCAGGGAAAAACCATGCGGTTTACCTTCAGCTCCGGCATCCACATCGACCTTAGCTTCACCGGCCCACAGTCGGGGACATGGTTCGATTCCGGCGCAAACCGTGGTGGCTCGATAGGCTCCCTGGTGTGGAACGCCGAGCTCCGGACAAGTGCTCCGGACGAAAACGCTATATCAGACGGAAAATACCTCTCGGTGGTCGAGTTTGATGTGGTCCTGAATGACTATTTCTCCCCGGGATCAAACGGCAGGATACCCGTTTGGCTCTCGTTTCACTCGCCGACCACAGGATGGACGGAAGAGTTTTCCCGGCAGAACGCCTTCCGCATCCCTTTCGAAATTCTTTCAAACTAAATTTGACAGCCCTCCGTTCTTGCCACTTGCGCGGACAGACCTCCCAACGTAACCTTTTCCCATGAGCAGCACCTACCTCGCATTCCTCGGCCCGATCGGCGGTCCGGAGATGATCATGATTTTCGTTGTGATCCTTCTCCTTTTCGGCGCGAAAAAGTTACCGGAACTCGCACGCGGCGTCGGCAAGAGCATGGGTGAGTTCAAAAAAGCGCGAGAGGAGTTCGAGCGTGAGATCACAAGATCCGAGGAGGAAGTCCGCCGCGAGGATAAGGAAAAGCCCTCCGTGCCAAAACCGGCGGCAAACAAGGAAGCCCACGACGCATAGTCGGGCGAAGTTGAAGCGGAAACGTCCCCCGCGTGACCAGGGACGATCGGCAAATCGATGACCAGACCCTCCATCAAAGCGGCTCTGGTCTTTCCGATTATGCTTGTCGCTGTCGCGATAGGCGCGCTGGCCATTTTCAAGATCGACTCCACGCCGCCCTGGCGAAGCGTCGCGGAGAGAACGGGAGACGTTGAGGCGGCGAAACCGGGTGGTGCCGGAAAATCCGATGCGGGAACTCCGTTTACCTTCGTCAGCTACAACGTGAAAAACTGGCTGATCTCCAACCAGAACCCCGCGAAGAAACCCGAATCCAAGGAGGCTGTGATTCGGATCTTGGCGGATGCCGAGCCTGACGTGGTCGGGCTCAGTGAAATCGGAAGCGAGGCCGATGTGGAGGAGATCCGGCTGCTTCTGGCGGAAGCCGGGGTGAAACTTCCCCACACCTTTCATACGGGCGGCGTGGATGCCGTCCGTCATTTGGCAATTCTCTCGCGCTTCCCCATTGTTGCCACCGCGTCGCCCGCTCTGGAGATTCCCGGAAAAGGCTATTCCATGCAGCGCGGAATCCTGGATACCACCATGCAAATCGGTGGTGCGAGTATCCGCTTCATCGGCCTCCATCTCAAATCCAAGAGAAATGTGCCTGAGTTCGACCAGGCTTTACTGCGAATCGATGAGGCTTCGCATGCGCGGAAACACATCGATGCCATTCTCGAAAACGATCCCGCGGCGATGATCGTTTGCTATGGGGATTTCAACGATACGACCCGCAGCCTCAGCACGAGGGCGATTTTCGGAACCTACCGGACGCCGGAATACCTCTCGCCGGTGCACGTGAAAGACAGCCGGGGGGAATCATGGACTCACTGCTGGGCATATCAGGATATTTACAGCCGCATCGATTTCGTTACCGTTTCAAAGTCACTCGGACGCCGGGTTGACAGGAAAGCTTCACGCGTCATTGACGATCCCGATTGGGAAACGGCGTCCGATCACCGCGCCGTGCTCGTGCGATTCAAATGATCACTCGCCATCGTTGATTTCCTGATCCGGGAGATCGCTTTCGTCGATGGGAATCGCGCGCTGGACGTTTTCCATATCGATATCATCCAACGGGATGGCTCTGAGGACATCGTCCTCCTCCAATTCGTCTCCGCCCGGTAATTCCTCGCCCTCAGGAACCACGATCAAGGCCTTTTTCGGAGGAGCTATGATGTCCTTGATTTCTTCTTCAAGCGGCTCGAAAAAGCTTCTTACCATCGGTGCCGCCTTGCGCCCGCCGGAGACGGTTTCGCCGGGTTTCCCTTCGTAAAGGACGGCGAAGGAATAGCGCGGGTTGTCCGCAGGAAGAAAGCCCGCGAACCAAGCTAGGCGCTGGTTTTTGCTTGGCGGCCCCCATTGTGCGGTTCCCGTTTTCCCGGCCAGACTGGTGTAGCTGAGTCCGCCGCTTCGTCCGGTTCCGTAGCCTTTTTCCACCACGTCGCGCATTCCCTCCCGGACGATCTCCACGGCCATTTCATCGATACCCAGCCAGTTCTTCCGCTCCGGAACCGCGGATTTCACCACCCGACCCCGCGTGTCCTGAACCTGGCTTACGAGGGAAAGCCTGGGAAGCGCGCCGCCATTGCCGATGCCCGCCATCATTTGCGCGACCTGCAAGGGTGATGCCAGCAGGCTGCCCTGACCGATGGACATGTTCGCGGTATCCCCGTCGAGGATGCGGCGGCGCTCGTTCTTCATCATCCATTCGTTGCTTGGCACGAGTCCCGGGGTTTCACCGATAAGCGGCAGTCCGCTTTTCTCGCCCATCCCCAGCCTGCGTGACAGATCCAGAAAGGAAGACGGGCCGACATCGATGCCGACCTGGTAAAACCATGTGTTGCAGGAGCGGGCTAGGGCGCGCTTCACATTGATCGGCCCCTCGGGTGTCTTCGACCAGTTCTTGAACGTATGGTTCCCGATTCTGATGGAGGCGGGCGAATAGACTTCGGAAAATTCCGTGACCACCCCCTCGTTCAGCGCCGCCAGTGCCACCACCGGCTTGTAGGACGAAGCTGGCGGATAGGCGGACTGGAAAGCCCGGCCGAAGAGTGGATTTGCGGGATCGTCCTGTAGAGCCTTGAAATCCTCCGAGCTGATTCCGGGAATGAAATTGTTCAGGTCGAAGGTGGGGCGTGAGGCCATCACGAGCACCTCGCCTGTCACCACATTGATCACGACGAAAGCCCCCCGCTCGCAGCCTTTCCTGAGAACCTTTTCCGCGAGCTTCTGCCATTTCAGGTTCAAGGTCGTCACAACGGTGCCTCCGGGGCGCGGGCGCTTGACCTGCTCCTCAAGAAGCTTGTTGCCGTTTTCATCAAACAGGAGACGCTTCATTCCCGCTTCACCGGTGAGTTGACGGTCGAAGAGTTTTTCCAGACCGGCGCGTCCCTCGCTCTCCTCCCAAAGGGGTTCGTTGAAATTGATGGGGCCGGTCGGGAGCTTGCCGACGCTTCCCGCGTAACCAAGAATGTGGGCTGCGAGACCATCCTCCGGATAAACCCTGCGATACACCGGATAGAGGACGAGGCCGGAGCCAAGCTTCGGCCCGATCAATTTCGCCTCTTTCTCGCGGATCTGGCTGCTGACGTAGAGCGGCAGCCAGCGTCTGTCCATGTAATGGGCGTAGAGTTCGTCATCCGTCTTCTCGTAGGGGATGTCCACCAGCCCCGTAAGTCTTCCCATTCGCTCCCGCGCCCATGAGACGATGTAGTCCCGGTCAACGTCCTGGAACTGCTCGAACTGGAGCGCCACCTGATAGGCCACCTCGTTCTGCGCCATCGGCTCTCCGGTGCGGTCAACGATCTGCCCGCGTGGTGCGGGTATTTTCAAAGTAATCGTGCGCGCGTCCTTCCGGGTGAGGATGGAGCCTTCGTTGGCGGATTTCGGGGCTTCGGGATTTTCCGGGATTGGCCTGAGCGCAGTGGTGGTTCTTGTGGAAGCAACCGTCTCCAGCTGCTGCGCACTGGCGAGACCTGCCAAAACCAAGGCGATCAAAGGGTATTCATACTTCGTGAGCACTTGGAAAGCTACCTCCACGTCCCCCGCCTGGCAACCTCTCAATCCTCTTGGACTTTTACGAAAAATTCCTGCCAAATTTTCAAAAATGCAAAAAACTCAACAATTCTTGATAATCAGTCAGCTAGAATTCCCCGGAGATCCGCTTCGTTGCCTCATAGATCGCCGAGTATCGCAATCCTCTACTAACCAATTACTTGCAACGCTACCTAGCTCGATTCGATGGTAGGAGCCACCCTACGCGATCGCGTAATACTATCAGCATTTGTTGAGTTTCAGGAAAAACCGGGTTTAAACAAAGGCGTGCTTGCGAGCACCCGCTGTCACCCACGGCGGTTACCAAGACTGTTCACCCCCCACCCCCCGAATACATGAAAGCAACCGTGCACACCCGTGCCGTGCGTCCGCTGATGCTGACGTGCGGAATCATCGCCGCGACCGCTGGAACCGGCCTCTCCCAGGAGAACAATATCCCTCGTGGAACCCTCACCGTGGACCAGGATACGGTCCGCGTGGGCACCCGGTCGAACCTTGGCTGGAACATCGAATATCCCGCCGCGATCAAGGAAATCGTCGATGTGGAACCCACAGGGACGATCAAGCCGAAAGCGAACCTGAGAATGCGCGTCCGCACCATCGGGGTTGCTTTCCAATCCGGCTGGACGCTTCTTCCACTGGACGCCTACTGGTCTCTGAACGGCGGATCCTGGGATGATTTTTTCTATGGAACCGGAAACGACGTCAATCCATCCAAGGTGCTGATCAACAAAAAGGTCAAAATAAACGATACCATCGATTTTGGCGCGCGTGGATGGGGTGGCAGTAGCTGGCTCCCTTTCAACCACACCCGTGAGACCACCAAATATGTCACCGTTCTCGGAAAAGGCTCCAGCGCCCCTTCCTACGCCCCGGCCTACGACCAGGGTTCGGTCACCAGTTTCCTGCGTCCCTACATCGACAGTTCCGGACGTATCAACATCGGCGAGCGCGACCTCATCATCCTCTGGGAAGCCTCCACCGCCAGCCCCGGCACCACCTACTTCGACATGCAGGATCTCGTGATCCTCGTATCCTTCGAATAAGCGTCCCGCTTTCCCCCCACCCCCCCCCGAAAACATGAAAACAGCAATCCTATGGATCGCTCTGGCCGTCCCGGTCTGCGCGGATCCCACGGTCACCGAGCCGATCTCGACCCAGGCGCTCCTGGTAAAACAACAGAGCAACTCCTTTGAAAACCTCGAACGCCCGGACGCCGAGGCTCCTGCGATCCCGCGCTCCGGCAATCTGTCCATCATCGCCCGATCGGAGATTCTGCACGACGGTCAACACTGGACGCTGGTTCCAAAAGGCGCGGTGCTGTTCGTTCCCAAGCGGAAAAGTGAGAACGTCGGCTCCCGCCCCATCGGCACGCTGCTCTCCTGGCAGGAATTCCTCGCGAAAAATCCCGCCTGGATCTCCACCCACGAAACCACGTTCGACCAGGCCTCCGGAGAAGTCCCGTTCTCCGAGGAAAAGGTGGAATTCTGGAAAACGCAGGAATGTGTGATCGTCGCGGTTCATCAGGGCGGCCGATCTCAGTCGCCCGCTGATCCTCCACTCCCGTCTTACAACCAGCCCCCATAATGCATCCTCTTTTTAGAAATGTTGCGATCCTCATCGCACTCGTCTCCTCCGCATCCGCGGCGGACGTCTATACGAACCTGATCCGCCAGGAGCAGCAGGGCGGCGCCGTGGTCTGGCAGATGCCGGTCGCTCCGATCGGAGCCGCGCCCGCCGCTCTTCTGGTTCCCGAAGGCGGAAGCCTTTTCCAGCTCTGGACTCTCAACCACACCACGAACAAGGACTACCTCCTGGATCAGAAACTCGTCGGTGCCTACCTGCCCAAGGGTGGTGTCAGCATCCGTGCGGAGGATTCCTACAAGGGTATCCCCCGGACTAGGGTGGACAGGCCTTTCAGTGTGGATTTCGATGTGAGCAACCTTCTCACCGGAGCGAACCTTCCTCTCGCCGCCTCCCGTGTGCTGGCGGAACACCACCTCTCGCCGAACCTGAACGGAACCGCCGTCATCACCGCCGCGCAGGCGATTTCCGGGACACCTACCTCGTCCGGATACATCACTAAAAATGGAATCACCACGATGGACTTCGCAGCTTCCTCCATCACCGCGCCCGACCCGCGCAAGGCCCGCGGCGAAGAGCACTTCGTCCTGCACGCTCTTGGCGACGGGACTCACTCGCAGACGCAGCTTGCCACCGCTTTCATTCAGGTCTGGCCCCTGGCGGACGGGTCGATCTCCGGCATCACTCCGAATGCGGTCATACGTGGGGTCCCGCCCACCCTGACAGTGAGGCTGAACGATCTCTACCCCCGCAGCGATACCTATCTGCTGATCCACAGCACCGGCGCCGAGCTGGGGGCCGGCGGAAAAATCATCCCCGGGTCCGCGGTGATCCTGGATCAGGAGCTGCCAGCCACCCGTGTCCTTACGGTTAGCGATTACGGCCAGCTTTTCGACAGCGATGGTCAATACCGTATCGAACTGCTCACCAAGACCCCGTTCGGAACCGAGCGGCTCAGCCAGGTAAACTTCACCGTCAACCGCACCCTCCGCATCAACGCCATGCAGGTGGATGCGGAAACCGCCCAGAAATAATCTCCCCAAAGAGGAATACGGGAACGCCCCCGGATGAGCTTCCCCCCGGCTCACCTCCCCCCGATCCGGGGGCGCTCCCCACTCTTCCACCATTTTCAGAAATCACCCCGAACATACTTCCCCCCAAAAAGGAAAATTGAAAACGCCCGGAGCTGAGTTCCCCCCGACTCATCCCCCCGCCCCGGCCGTTTTCCCAATCTTCAGGGAGGTAGGAAAACAGGGACGGACCAATCCGTCATTCTCCCCCCAACCTGTTTACCTGCCTCCCTGAACCCTTTTTGAAAAAGCATGCCTGATGCCCGGTGGAAACCTATTCCGGCACACCCAGATCGACGGTTCCTTCGGGAAGCCACTTCACGCCCCTGACCTCGGTGAAGCGCATTTTTTCACCGATCCTCCCGTCTTCCATTTCAAAGCGTCCGGTGGCCTCCCGCCAGCATCACGCCGCCCACGTCACGGAGATCGTCCAGCGAGATGAATTTCTCGGGCCGACGGAATCCCTGCCGAGGAGATCGCTCGTCACGATGTAATACGCGCCGCGCGTGAGCTTGGTTTCAGGATCGATAAGGAGGACATAGTAGTCGTCCGGGGAATCCCCGGCCTTGTCGTTGTAGGTGACCTTCACCTGCTCGTATTCCTTCCCCTCGAACTCCTTCATCTCCGCGAGTTTCTCAAAGGAGGCGTTCTCATCATTGAACACGAAAGGGATCCCGAGGAAATAGTAGGGGGTAAGAGCCCAGAAGCGGTATGGCGGGGTGAATTCGGCATCCCGGGGACGGATCCAATACTCGCCGTCCTTGCTCATGCCAAATTTGATATCCTTCCCTGCCACCTCGTGGACGATTGCAAGGGTTTTAGGATCCACCGTCTGAAGCGTATTCACCACTGCCTCCGGCCCCTGTCCTCCATGTGGTAGATCCAGCGGAATTGAAGCTGCCCGTTCCCATACCACTTTTCCTTCCCGCCATGGGCGGCGATGGATTCCATCACAAGCTCCCTTCCCGGATCGGAAGCGGCGGATCCCTTTCGCTCGTTCTGGCATCCCACAGCCAGGAAACCGATGCCAATGGCAAAAAAAGCTGATGTGATTCTCATGCGTCCATGCTCCCACGGCATTCCGTCGCAACAAGGGAAATTTCACAGTCTCGCAAAACCCTCCCCATCTGCTACCTTTCGGATATGAAAATGATCATGGCATTCCTTTTGACCGCACTGTCCCTTCCTGCGGACGAGATCCGGGACTTCTGGTTCGCGGGGGCGGAGATCAGCTCCTTCGAGCTTTCACAATCCCGCTACGGAAAAAACCATCCCGGACACGCCGAACTCATTTTCGTCACGGAACCGTTCCTCACCGACAAGCATGTGAAAAACGAAAGCGGGAAACCGAATTCCACCGACGTGCTGAAGCTCAACGCACTCACCACCTTCAATACCGGCATCTACTCCTACCGGACCATGACAAGCACCTTCCGCCCGATTGGCTTCCGAGAATTTCCCCACGCGCTCAAGTCCACCACCTCGATTCAGGACTGGTGCGGCCAGGCTTTCCAGCAGTTCAATTACCGGAATGGAAGGTGGGAGGTGCAACTGCGATCCTACTTCGAGGACGCGGGTGACAGGGACTCCACCGTTTCAGGCGCATTCCTCGAGGATGCCCTTTGGATCACGCTCAGGTTACATCCGGAGAAACTCCCGACAGGCAATTTCACGGCCATCCCGGGAGCCGTCTTCACCCGCTTCCATCACAAACCCATCGAAAAGGCCGAAGCCAAGGGCACACTTGAGAGGAAGGGAAAAATTTCCGTCTATACCATTTCCTATCCTTCATTGAAACGTGTGTTATCCATCGGTTTTGACACGGAGTTTCCCCACATCATCAGGTCTTGGACGGAGAAAACCTCTACCGGCACCACCACTGCGAAACTCCGGAAACGCCTTATGAATTCCGACTACTGGAATCATCACGATCCGGCAGACACATCCAAACGCAGATGGCTGGGGCTGGATCCCGAGGCTGACTGAGCGGAAGTGTTTCGCAGAGTGCACCGAGCGCGATAAAGGTCAGTTAGATATCCCCCCGAGGGAGAACGGACCCCAGAATATTCCAGACGTTTTCAGCCACTCTTTCCTGCCCTTCGGCGGTGGGATGGATACCGTCGGGTTGGTTGAATTTTTCGACTCCGCCGATGCCTTCGAGGAGGAAGGGGATGAGGGTGGATTCGGATTCTTCGGCGGCTTCCGGGAAGATGGCTTTGAAGCGGGCGGTGAAGTCGGGGCCATGTTGTCGGGCATCAGCATGCCGGCGATGAGTATTTGGATATCGGGGTTCTTGGTGCGGGCTTTTTCGGCGATGCCGAGGAGGTTCTTTTTGGTTTCCCCAGGGGGGATGCCTCGGAGGCCGTCGTTGCCGCCGAGGGCGATGATGAGGACATCGGCCCCTTTGCCCATGACCCATGCGATGCGGCGGAGGCCGCCGGCGGTGGTGTCCCCGCTGACTCCGGCGTTGGACACGGTGTAGGGTAGGTTTGCCGCGTCGATTTTTTTCTGGAGGAGAGCCGGGTAGGCTTCGCTGGGATCGAGTCCGTAGCCTGCGGTGATGCTATCGCCGAGAATGACGATGCGCTTGGGCGAATCGGTTGCATCCGGGGCTTCCTCGGCGAATAGTGCGCCGGTAGCCGCCGCGAGTATCCCTAACAAAAATTTCCTTCCCAATGTCTTCCCCATCGACCGCCAGTCTAGAATCCTCTCCGGGTGCTGTCAAATTGCCCATTCTTAAAGTATCAGGACTGCGGAAGACGCATCAGACGGCGGGCGGGGATCTGACGGTATTGAAGGAGGTGGACCTGAGTCTGGATGCAGGGGATACGCTGGCGATCGTGGGGCCTTCGGGGAGCGGAAAGACGACTTTGCTGGGACTTTGCGCGGGGCTGGACGATGCGAGCGCGGGTTCCGTGGAGTTGGACGGGATGGCGATTGAAAATCTGGACCAGGATGCGCGGGCGGCGTTACGGAACAGGCTGGTGGGATTTGTTTTCCAAAGCTTCCAACTGATCCCGACCCTGACGGCGATTGAAAACGTGCTGGTGCCCTTGGAGCTGCGCGGTGAATCGGGGAAAGGGATCAGGAAGGAGGCGGAGAGGCTGCTGACCGAGGTGGGGCTGGGTGATCGGTTGGATCACTATCCTTTGCAGCTTTCCGGGGGCGAGCAGCAGCGGGTGGCGCTGGCGCGGGCTTTCATCCACAGGCCTAAAATTCTTTTCGCGGATGAGCCGACGGGAAATCTGGATGCGGGAACGAGCGGCCCATCGTGGACATGCTTTTCCAACTGAACCGTGAGGCGGGGACGGCGCTTGTGCTGGTGACGCATGATCCCCAGCTGGCGGCGAAGGCAAGGCGCGTGGTGACGATGAGCGGTGGAACGATTGTCTCGGAGGAAACGAACGCGGATGTCTGAGATGCCGGGGAATTTATGGAAGGCGATACTCCATTCGTGGGTGTGGCGGATGGCTTGGCGGGACAGCCGCTCCCAAAGGGTGCGGCTGGTGGTTTTCTCGCTGGCGATTGTTTCCGGGATCGCGGCGCTGACGGCGATCCATTCGCTGAAGACCAGCGTGGAGCGGGGCATTTCCTCGGAGGCGAAGGCCTTGCTGGGATCCGATCTGCGGGTTTCATCGCGGCAAGAGATTGGGGGGGAGGAGCTTGGAAAGCTCACGGAGAAGGCCAGCAGGTTCAGTCGCGAGACGAGCTTTCCATCGATGATGCGGTTCCTGCCGGAGGGTGGGGCGCGGCTGATGCAGGTGCGCGGGATTGGTGGCGATTATCCGTTTTATGGAAAGGTGGAGACGCGGCCTGCAGATGCATGGGAGAAGCTGCGCGGAGGTGGCGGAGTCCTGGTGGAGCCGGCGATCTTGGACCAGTTTTCCGCAGGGATCGGTGACGAGGTGGAGCTGGGTGGGATCCGTTTGAAAATCCTGGGAGTGGTGGACAAACCCGCGCCGCGCGGAAACCGTTTCAGTGGGTTCGCTCCGGAGGCGTATGTGCGGCTGGATGATATCGAGGGCAGCGGGCTGCTGGGAAAAAACAGCATGGCATCCTATCAGGTGCACCTTGAGATACCGGTGACGCCGCCGTCGTGGGAGCTGAAAGAAAAGGTCCGTGAGGATTTTCCCGACACTTCGTGGCAGTTGGAGACTCCCGAGGACAGGCGGGAGAATCTGGGGGACGCGTTGAATAATTTTCAGAAATTTCTCGGGCTGATTGCCCTTGCATCGCTGGCGTTGGGTGCGATCGGCGTGGCGGGCGCGGTGCATGCGCATGTCACGCGGCGTATCCCGACGATTGCGATTTTGCGCTGCCTCGGATGTCCAGGGCATCTCGCCTTCGGGATCTATTTTGCGCAAGCGATGGCGCTGGGTTTGTTCGGTGCGCTGTTGGGTGCGGGGCTGGGGATAGTGATGCAGATGGGCCTGCTGATGGCGCTGAGTGGGGAGCTTCCGATCACGGTGCGTCCCTCGCCGGAGTGGAAAGTCGTGGCGCAGACTTCTACTACTGGATTTCTAGTATGTTGTGGATTCGCGCTGCTGCCGCTGATGAGGATTCGGGACATTTCACCGGCGGTTACTTTGCGTAGCGGCGGGAGTTTGAAAGGTGGTTTTCTGCGGGCGTTGCCGGTCTACGTGCTGCTGGCCGGCTTGCTGGTGATGGTGGCCCATGCGAATGATTCCGATTGGAAGCGCTCGCTGGCGATGGTCGGGGGGATGGCCGTGGCTTTCCTGGCGTTGGTAGGTGTGGCACGCGGGCTGATGTGGGTGACCCGCCGGGTGGTGGGAATAGGCTGGCCGTACCTGATCCGGCAAGGCATCTCGAATCTCCACCGTCCGGGGAACCAGACGCTTTTGTTTCTGCTTTCACTTGGGCTGGGAACGTTTCTGCTGGTGACGATCCTATCTGCCGGAAACCTTTTGAACGACCGTCTGAACATCCAGCAATCGGAGGAGAGTCCGAATCTGTATCTGATCGATGTGCAGCCTGATCAGGTGGCGGGGGTGAAGCAGGTATTGGAAAACGAAGGACTGCCGGTGCTGGAGAGTGCGCCGATGGTGACGATGCGGATCCAGTCGATACGCGGGGTCGATGTCGGCGAGGCCGAAGGTGTGCCGCGCTGGGTGAAGAGGCGCGAGTTCCGTTCGACGTATCGTGACACGCTGAATTTCACCGAGACTGTGGTAGCGGGCGAACTTGCTACGGGGCGGGCGGATATTTCGGAAGTCGTTCCGCTCTCATTGGAGGAAGATATTGCGAGGGACATGAACGTCAGTATCGGCGATGAGATCACGCTCGATGTCCAAGGCATCCCGATCCGGACGCGTGTGACGAGCTTGCGCAGGGTTGACTGGAGCCAGTTCAACCTGAATTTCTTCATGGTCTTTCCACCCGGAGTGCTGGAGGACGCGCCGGGCTTCCATGTGGTAACGACACGGACGCCCACGCCGGCGGCATCCGGTGAGTTGCAGAGGGAGCTGGCTGGAAATTTCGCGAATGTGACAGCGATCGACCTGACGCTGATTCTTGAGACGGTGCGGGACATTCTGGGAAAAATCTCCATGGTGGTGACTATCCTCGCGGGATTCACGGTGCTGGCAGGTCTTCCGATTTTGATCGGGACTCTGCTGAACGGTCGTGATGTGCGGCTGAAAGAAAGCGTGCTTCTGCGGACGCTGGGAGCCTCGGCGAAGCAGGTGCGGGTGATCCTCGTGATCGAGTACGCGGCACTTGGCATTCTCTCGGCGCTTTCCGGAGTGTTGCTGGCAATCGCTGCGAATGCGGCTCTGGCAAAATTTGTTTTCAAAGCCTCTCCGTGGCCGGATCCGCTGCTGGTGGCCACAGCCTTCGGTTCGGTGACCATGATCGCAGTGCTGGGCGGGCTCGCCCTCAGCCGGGGTGTTTGCAACCATCCTCCGCTGGAGATTCTGCGGGGTGGAAACTGATTGGAGCGGAGGAAACTCGTTCGCTTTCCGCTTTGCACGGGACGGTCGTTTCATCACCATCCGCCCGTGTCACAGACTGCCGAGAAATCCTTCGAACTCATCAAATCCGCTTTCGAGAGGAAGAGACTTGCGCATGCGTTTCTGGTTTCCGGCGATTTGGGCTGCGGGAAGGAGGAACTGGCCTCGCGAATCATTTCCTTGGTCAACGGCCCGGAAGAGGGGGGCGGAATGGATTTGTTTGGCGAGCCGGTGGTGGAAAAAGTCCTACCTCTCGACGACCAGGAGGGCGGCTGGGTGCGTATCATCCGCCCGCGCTCGAAGAGCCGACGCATTTCCGTAAGTGAAATCCGGGATTTGGAACACACCCTCCACCTTGCCGCTCCGAAAGGTGAGACCAAGGTCGGCGTGATCGTCGATGCGGACCGGATGAACGAGCAGGCGGAAAACGCCTTCCTGAAAACACTCGAAGAGCCCCCGGACGGCACACTCCTCATGCTCCTCAGCACCCGCCCCCAGCGCCTGCTTCCGACCATCCTTTCCCGCTGCGTGCAGGTGAAACTCACCGGTGGCCGAGCCCTTTCCGCAGATGGCGGGGACGAACTCGTCGCTTCCCTCAACGAGGTTGCTTCACGGGGCTTTGGGAATCCGATTGCCGCGCTGCGCATGAAATCGGTTTTCACCAGTTTTCTCGCAGAAAAAAAGGCGGAAGCGGAGGCCGCTGCCAAAGCGGCGATGAAAGAAGAGAGCGCGACCTACCGCGACGGCACCGACGGAACCTGGTTGAAGGAACGCGAGGATTTTCACAAGGCTGGAGCCGAGGCCGACTATCTTGAAGCGCGCAACCGCTACCTCGACGTGATCCTCGCCTGGCTCGCCGATCTGATCCGCATCAAGACCGGTTCGGGCGGACTCGATTTTCCGGACTCCGCAGGTCATCTTGAAAAAATCGCGGAAGGCGAGAGCGTTTTTCAGATAGGAAAGCGGTTGGAGGCTCTTGAAAAGCTCCGCCAGACCCTGGAAACAAATGCATCCGAGCCCTTGGCGCTGGAGGTTGGTTTCCTGAAGGCGTTTGCGTAAACAGCGAACGCTACTTCAGGGCTTGGACGAATTGTTCCACCGTCAGGCCAGCTTGTTCGATCAACCCTTTCAAAGTCCCAGGCTTGATCGGCTTGTGCATCGGCACAACAACCGTCCTTCCGCCTTTCCGCAAAATCCTGTGAGACCCAGTCTGCCGCATCTCTTCAAAACCAAGTCTGAAGAGCACTTTTGCCGCTTCAATACCGGACACATCCCTCGCAATCCTCATGCAACGGCAAGCTCGGGATCTTCCTTGAAGTGAAGGCGAACTCTCGGTGGTTCGCTCCCCTCAAAAAAGTAACCGGTCACAGCATCGCGAACCATCGTTTCGAGTTCACCCATGGAATCGCCTTGTGTGGAAATGCCCCCTCCACTCGGGTCATCCCAGCGGGCTACGAAACCACCCGTTTCCGGGCAGTTTACCACTGTGAAAGTGATGAAATCCATATGGAACAAGGTGCCAGATTCAGCCCGCCGTGCAAGTTCCGATTCCCATCCTAATAATCCCCCTCGCCAAAGCGGCTGGATTCGTCAACCACGGTCACGGATTCCAGCAATTGCTCCAGACCGTCGAGCATGACTTCCAGCCCGAGATCCCATTTCGCCGACTGGAATGCCGGACTGGACATCTCCAGCAGGTGGTCGAGCGCCTGCGGCTGCAGCAACGGCTCCAGGCCGTAGCCGGGAACGATTGCGGATTCCTGCCGGTAGGGATCGATCAGAATGAGCAGCGCGTGGTTGTCTTTCCCCCGCTTCGCTTCCCCCGCGAATGCCCCCGCATTGAACAGCCAGAAGGCGTGCATGGAAAAGGGATGCTCCGCGATGAAGCGATGCATCACCACCTGGATGATGAGCTGCGGGTAACGCTTCTGAATCCTCAGGATTTCCTTGTTCACTTTCCGAACCGTGGATTTCTTGAGCTGTCCGGTGGTATCGGCCACCACCGTATTCAGCCTCGGCATCGCTCCCACCAGGGCACTCGTCCGGGGAAACGTGAGCCTGCACGCCGGACACTCGGGGGCGTCCATCCGGATCGGCGTCTGGCAATAGGGGCAGCGTGTCACTTGCCGAAACTAAACAGGTTTCCCCTTCCCGGTCGAAGAGAAAAGAAGTCTGCCACTAACTACGGGCTTGACCCCCATCCGCCCTGCAAGCTCTCTGCCCGCGGTGAATTTTTTCATAACAGGAACGGATACAGGCGTGGGGAAAACCTACGTGACCAGACTCATGATCGAAGCCCTCCGCGAAGACGGAAAGGATTGTGTCGGCTTCAAACCGGTTTCCTGCGGAGACCGTGAGGATGCCACCATCCTGGCCGAGGCATCGGGAAACCTGCCGGTGGATGAAATCAACCCCCTCCATTTCAATCCCCCCCTCGCCCCCCACGTGGCGGCACTCCTGGAAAACACTTCCATCGTTCCCACCGATCTCGTTTCCTCCTACCGCGCTTTTTCGGAAAAGCATGAAACCGTCCTCGTGGAGGGAGCGGGTGGCTGGGAAGTGCCGATCACGGAAAACTATTTCATCTCGGATCTCGCGAAGGACCTGAACCTCCCGGTCATCCTTGTCGCAGCCAACCGCCTCGGCGCCCTCAACCACATCCTTCTCACCCTCTCTGCGATCAAGGCAAAGGGTCTCATCTGCGCCGGAATCGTCCTCAACCAGCTCGAAGACGAAATGGACACCCCGATGATCACCAACAAAGGCATCATCGAATCCCTCACCGACGTCCCCCTCCTTGACCATATCATCCACGGCCAGGATTTCCTCTCCCCGGAACTCATGGATGTTCTCCTTGGAGTTTAAAGTTTAAAATTTAAAGTTTTGCCCGCGAAAAACTTCCACGTCCGCCAAGCCGCCGTCTCCGCACTCCGGGCTTGGGCGAAGGGTCACGATTACGCCGAATCCCTCGTCGAACGCCACGCCCAGCGCCGCATGCTTTCGAAATCCGACCGCGGTCTCCTGCAAGCCATCCTCTTCGGAGTGCTCCGCAACCGCAGGCTAATCGACCACTGGATTTCAAAACTCCGCCAGGGCAAGCTCGATGCCGAAACCCGGGACGTCCTCCGGGTCGGTCTCTGCCAGATCCTCATCCTGCAAATCCCCGACCACGCCGCCGTGAACGAAACCGTCGAGGCGGGGAAAGCCCCCGTCCGTTCCCTCATCAACGCGGTCCTTCGCAAGGCCATCACCACGCGCAAGCAGCTCATGGAGGAGCTCGACGACCTTCCGCCCGCCGTCCGCCATTCCCATCCCGACTGGCTCTACAACCGTTGGCGCAAGGCTTTTGGAAAAGCGAAGGCGCAGGCGATCATGGAGTGGAACAACGATCCGGCCGAAACGTTTTTCCGTCTCAACCCGTTAGCTGAAATCCCTTCGGAGATCCCCGGGGAAAAGCTCGACCACGCCCCCGATTACTACCAACTCGAAGGCAGTATCCCCAGCGATCTCCTCGCCTCAGGAACCATCTACATCCAGGATCCCGCAACCCGCCATTGTGTCGAACTGATGCATCCGCAACCCGGTGAAAAAATTCTCGACGCCTGTGCTGCTCCGGGAGGGAAAGCCTTTCTCATCGCTGCCGCCCAAGGGTCAGGCAAAGACCTCACCTGCACCGATTCCAACGAAAAACGCATCCCGCGCCTCGAACAAAACCTCTCACGCCTCCACATCGATGCAGCGGAAATTTCCGTCCACGACTGGCGCACTCCCGCCCCGGAACGTTTCCATGGAGCCTTCGATGCCATCCTCCTTGACGTCCCGTGCTCCAACACCGGCGTCATCCGTCGTCGCGTTGACGTCCGCTGGCGTCTCAAACCCATCGATCTCAAGAACCTCGCCGAAATCCAGACCAGCATCCTGGAAAGCGCCCTCCCCTGCCTCAAACCCGGCGGGCGCATCATTTACTCAACCTGTTCCATCGAGAGTTCCGAGAACATCGAGCTCGTAAAATCCTTCGCGGAAAAGCACGACCTGAAAATCGGCAAGACCAAGCAAGCCATCCCGACCGACGTGGAGACGGACGGAGCATTCGCCGCCGTGTTGCACCGCTAGACCGCGCTCGGAGACTCAAGAGGTTTTCGTTTCACCGGGGGTGTGATTTTTTTCGGTGTTTTTCGAGACGCCGCAGGCTTTCAGAGTATCTGATGGAACGCGAGTCTTCAGCTCGCCCCGGAGCACGGAGCCGATGTATTGGTCTGGTGCACCGGGGCGGGCTGAAGTCCCGCGTTCCGTTGGGTTGCTGATCTGAAAGACGCCAGCCGTGGCATTTGCAACGCGCGTTTCCCCCGGATCAGCAGGCGGTGCCTCGTTCCCTGGAACCGGAGACTCAACCGGACTCGTCCACCGAAAAAAATCACACCCTTTCATGGGCGAAAATTTCCCTCTCGCCATCCCCGCCAGACTCGGCAAAGCTCCGCTTATGAAATCGTTCCTCCTCCTGCTGGTCACCCTGCTGGTTCTCGTTGCAGTCGTAGGCGGTGGTGGCGCGATCTACTATCTCTCGAAGACCTCGGAGATTACCCGCGTGGAGAAAACCCCACCACCCTCCGCACCCGTTCCAGGAGAGTAGTTACATCAGGCGCCCGAAAAGCCCCCGAAGCGTTCCCCGCCATTTTTCGAGGAACACCAGATCCCGCATCACCTTCGCACCCAGCGAAACATCCGCCTTTTCCTCGATCTCAGGAAAACGGGAAACCCGCTCCTCGATCTCTTCGACAATTTTCGAAAGCAACGCCCCCACCTTTTCCCTCGCTGCCATCAGCGAAACATCGGCCATCCCCTTCGCCAGAGCGGACTGCGCCTTCTCCTTTGCCTTCACTGCCGCCTCCGCCCCGGATCCCGCACCCGCCACTTCCTGAAAAAGATCCATCAACCCGGAATCGATCATCCCGCGCGAGTCCACCTCGCCCCCCTCCACTTCCAGCCAAGCCTTCAGCCGCCGCGCCGGACTCAACAAAACCTCCTGCGCCGCCTGCATCGCCGCAAACTCCACCTCATCCCCCCCGGAATCCGGATGCTCTCCCGAGGCTTTCGTCCGGAAAGCATCCCGGATTTCCTCCTCGGAAATCGTTAGCCCGGGGGAAAGCCCCAAACGCTCGAACGCATTCATCACGCTGCAAAACTCTCACCACAAGAGCAGGTCACCACCGCGTTCGGGTTGCTCACCTTGAAACCACCCTGCTGAAGGTCATCGGAGTAATCAAGCTCGCTCCCGCTCACGAAAAGCGCACTCTTCGGATCAATCACCACGTTCACCCCGTTGCTTGGAACCATGATGTCCCGGTCACGCGGCCCGTCCACCAGATCCATCTTGTATTGAAGCCCGGAGCAGCCCCCGCCGATCACCGCGATCCGCAGCGCGCCGTCAGCCCGCCCCTGTTTTTCCAAAAGCCCGCGAAGATGCCCGGAAGCGCTGTCCAGCACTTTCACCAGCTTCTCATTCCCGATCTTGTAATTCACTTCGCTCAACAGCCGAAACTTGCGACCACGGCATTCACCCGTCAACCCAAGTCTTCCACCGATCACTCATCACTTGGCACCCGCCACTCTCTGGCATATCCATTTCCCATGCCCTCCGAGCAGTCAGAACTTTTCCCCGATCCCGAAAACAGGATCACCGAACTCCGCCAGCTCCTCGACCACCACAACCACCTCTACTACACCCAGGCACAGCCGGAAATATCCGACGCAGACTACGACAAACTCTTCCGCGAACTCGAGAATCTCGAAAAAGCCCATCCCTCCCCGACCGATCCCAACTCCCCCACCCAACGCGTCGGCTCCACTCCCCTCGAAGGCTTTTCCCAAGTTCAGCATCCCGTACCCATGCTCAGCATCGACGATGTCTTCGAGCTGAAAGACGCCGAAATCCCCGAAGCCGAACTCATCGCCTTTTACAAACGTCTCCAGAAAAACCTAGGGCGCGAAAACATCGCCGTCACCATGGAACCGAAGATCGATGGAGTCGCCGTCTCCCTTTTCTACGAAAACGGTTCCCTCAAATACGCCGCCACCCGTGGCGACGGCACCACCGGCGACGATGTCACCCAAAACGTCCGCACCATACGCAACATCCCGTTGAACTTGGAAAGGCGAATTCCTTTCGCCCAGCTCCCGGCGCAAGAACACGAACTCAATTTCTCCCCTCCCACCACGGATTCCGATCGCCTCCGTGAAGACCCTACGCCATATCGCGTTTCCACACCTGCCACAGGCATTGACTTTGAAGCCTTCCTGCAATATGAAAATGCGTATGAATCCTCCAGTCAGCGGAAAACCACTCTCCCCCCAGCACATCCGCAGGGCACGCCAGAGGGGTTGGCGCGAAGGATTCAAGAAGACAGCGCAGGAAAAGATGGAGACAATGTGGGCGAACGGATCCGACGTGAAGCCCAATCCATTCTTGAATGGGGAGCTGACTCTCATCGCATCCTCCGATCTGAAAGCTTACATCGACTCCTACAAGAGTGGCAAAAGCTAGCCGGTCAATCCGAGCACACCGTTTTTCTCGCACAGGAACAGCAGCGGGTGGTGAAATTCACCCTACCTCCGAATTTCGGGGCACAAGGTAGCACCCTCTACCTGAAGAACCTTCTCGCCTGCAACAATCTGTTTGGCGACGATATTTGGTTCCACGGAATCCTACCGACCGAACAAGGCCCCGCCTTTGTCATCTCCCAGCCATACGTTGAAGGAAGCCAGCCTACTGACGAGGAAGTCACCGATTGGTTCCAGAACCAGGGTTACCGGTCGAAAGGCCACAACCGCTGGCACCATCCGGAAACCGGTGTCGAAGTCGCCGATGCCCACACGGGCAACTTGATTAAACTCTCCGACGGAGAACTCGTCCCCATCGACCTTCAAGTCCTGGAGGGTGGGCATCCTGCCCACCACTACCCCGAGCACAAGGAGTCGCGGATGACATCCGCGACTCCTCGCACCCTAGAAATCCGCGGCGAGATCTTCATGCCCAACTCCGCCTTCGCCACCCTCAACGAATCCCGCGAAGAAGCCGGCCTTCCCACCTTTGCCAACCCGCGCAACGCCACCGCCGGCACCCTCAAACAACTCGATTCCAAAATCGTCGCAACCCGCCCCCTCGCCTTCCTCGCCCACGGTCTTGGCGCGTACGAGGGTGCGCCGCTGGGATCCGAGACCGATTTCCACGAACTGTTAGACAGCGTCTCCATCCCGAGAAATCATCCCGTCCGTATCGCTGAAAATCTCGAAGAAGTATTGGAAGGCATCAGATTCTACAGCGCCCACCGCCACGATCTCGACCATGCCACCGACGGAGTCGTCATCAAAATCCTGGATCGCGCCGAACGTGAAACTCTCGGCTCCACCTCCCGCGCTCCCCGCTGGGCCGCCGCCTACAAGTTCCTCCCGGAACAACAGGAGACGACCCTTAACGATATCTCCATCCAGGTAGGCCGCACCGGAGTCCTCACCCCCGTCGCCGAGCTCACGCCCGTCCTCATCTCCGGCTCCACCGTCTCCCGTGCCACCCTCCACAACCAGGACGAGATCGAGAAAAAAGGCATCTACATCGGAGCCAAAGTCCTCGTCGAAAAAGCAGGCGAAATCATCCCCGCCATCGTCAAAGTCATAGCCCCCGATCCGGCGGAGAAACCCTATAATCTCTACAAAGCCGTCGGCGGAAAATGTCCCTCCTGCCAAGCCCCCATCGCCCAGGAAGAAGGCTTCGTCGCTTGGCGCTGCACGAACTTCGAGTGCCCCGCCCAAGCCGTTACCGCCATCACCCACTTTGCCGCCCGTAAAGCCCTCGACATCGATTCCATGGGCGAAATCGTCGCCGAAGCCCTAGTCCGCCACGGCCACGCCACCAGCCCCCTCGACCTCTTTTCCCTCACCAAGGAAACCCTCGCCAACCTCAATCTCGGCACCGAGGAATCCCCCCGCCGCTTCGGAGAAAAAAACGCCGCAAAAGTCATCTCCTCCCTCGAAGCCGCACGCCAAAAGCCCCTCAACAAATGGCTCTTCGCCATGGGTATCCGCCACGCGGGGGAATCCGCCGCGAAGGAACTCTCCCGCCTCCACCAACACCTCACTGACATCCCTGGCTCCCCCATCTTGGAAGAACTCGTCAAAGACACGCGTGCCACCGCGAAAAAGCAAAACGAGTTCCTCACCCAATACGCCATCACCGGCGACGTCGGCCCCGCCGTCGCCGAATCCATCCTCACCTTCTTCCAATCCGAAGCCGGACAACACATCCTACAACGCTTCGCCGAGCTCGACCTCAACCCCGAGTCCCGGAACTTCGCCCCCATCCCCGCCGAAGCCCCCCAACTCCCTCTCACCGGAAAAACCTTCGTCATCACCGGCACCCTCACCGAATCCCGCGACCACTACAAAGCCCTCATCGAGCAAAACGGCGGCAAAGTCTCCGGCTCCGTCTCGAAAAAAACCGACTATCTTCTCGCCGGAGAATCCGCAGGTTCCAAGCTGGAAAAAGCCACCCAGCTAGGCATCGCCATCCTCAATGAACAAGCTCTCGCCGATCTCCTGTAGCGGCGGTCTTCCTCCAACGGTTTTCAACTCTGGCAATCGCGAGGAATCCCGGCTACACTTTCCCCCATGAAGCAGGTCAGCGTCATCAACATCGAAGAAACCATCGGTAAAACCGTTGGCCGACGCCGCCCGCCCGCAGATCCGTTGAAGGCCGCAGACGGAATCCAGCGCTATATAAACGAACATTTCAAAACAGTCGGACACCGCCTGACACCACGCGGCGTATTCCGTTTCAAAACCCATGAGGAAGCAGACAGATGGATGAGGAACCTCGATCCGACCGAAGAAGGACTGACATCGCGTGCACCTCTTCAAGACGATCTCGTGGCATTGGCACGGATCCTAAACGATGCAGGCGCCCGCTATATCGTGATTGGCGGATTCGCGATCATCACCTCGGGTTTCCCAAGATCCACCTTTGACCTCGATCTCGTCATCGCGACCGACCCGGAAAACGAAGCCAAGGTTTACAAAGCCCTTGAGTCCCTCCCGGACAAAGCCGTGCTTGCACTCGAACCCGGCGAGGTTTCCAAATACACCGTCGTCCGCGTAGGAGACGAAATCTGTGTCGATCTCATGGCCTCCGCTGGCGGCATCGCCTACGAAGAGGCCTCCAAGGATCAGATCATCCGGGTCATCGACGGCGTCCCCATCCCCTTCGCCTCCCCCCGCCTGCTCTACCGTATGAAGGAAAAGACCCACCGCGAAAAAGACCGCGCCGACCTTGTTTTCCTCCGCGAACACTACGCGGAGGAAATCCAGTAGCAAAGTGGCGGCGGTTTTCCCGCATTTTATACGCTCGGCACCACCCAAAATCCTTTGCGTCTTCGCGCCTTTGCGTTTCAATTTTCTTCATTGAAACCCGCTTCCTTAAAACTCGAATTCGATACACCGCAGTTCCTTCAGGGACTTATCGCCAACGACAGGCGGAACCTGGCCTACCTTGAGGAGGCGCTGGAGCTGAAAACGGTCACGCGGGATGGATGGATCGCTTTCACCGGCCCGGAACAGTCCACGCTGCTGGCGGAGAAAGCTTTCCAGGATCTGGAATCCACCCAGCGGAACGGGCTCCACATCACGGATCGTGATTTCCGGATGGCGGTGGATATTGCGAAAAAGTCCGGAGACACCCCGCTTAATTCCCTTTCGACGGTGAAACTCGTCGGCTCGCGCGGGAGAAAGGCGGTCTCCCCGCGCACGCCGAACCAACTCGCATACGTCAAGGCCATCCATGAAAACGACGTCACCTTCGGACTCGGCCCGGCAGGAACGGGCAAGACATACCTTGCGATGGCAGTGGGGCTGAATTTGCTCAAACAACGCAAGATCCATCGTATCATCCTCACCCGTCCGGCGGTGGAAGCCGGTGAGGCGCTTGGTTTCCTCCCCGGGGATCTCAAGGAAAAGGTCGCCCCCTACCTCCGCCCGCTCTACGACGCGATCAACGACATGCTCATGCCCGAGGAGGCCGAACGCTATCTGGATGAGGGAGTGATCGAGGTCGCCCCGCTCGCTTTCATGCGGGGAAGGACGCTTTCCCGGTCTTTCGTGATCCTGGACGAGGCGCAGAACACCACGCGCGAGCAGATGTTCATGACACTCACCCGTCTTGGCGAGGAATCAAAGATCGTCGTGACAGGCGACGCGTCGCAGGTGGATCTCAAACCCGGTGTCCGCTCCGGTCTGCACGAGGCGGAGAACGCCCTGGTGAATATCAATGGCATTTCCTTTATCAGATTCTCACCGGCGGATATCGTCCGCCACCCCATCGTGGAGCACATCGTGAAAGCCTACGAGGCTTTCCGGGAATAGGATCGCGCGTGCAACTGCCAATCAAAAAGCCCTCCCGCGTATCCGCAGGAGAGCTTGGATGATTTTCCTAAAAAGGAGGCTTACTCGGCTTCCGCTGTGGCAGGCTCTTCCTCTTTTTTGTCGGCTGCCTTTTTCTTGGCGGCCTTCTTCGCAGGCTTCTTGGCTTCCGGCTCAGGTGTTTCCTCGGCGGCCACCTCTTCGATTTCCTCGGCATCAAGCGCGGGGAGATCTACCCACTCGATGATTGCCATCGGAGCGGCGTCGGTCATGCGCTGGCCGAGCTTGGTGATGCGGCAGTATCCGCCCGGACGGTCTCCGGCGTTTGGCGCGACTTCGTCGAACAGTTTTGTCACCGCGCTCTTCTGACGAAGGAATGCGATGGCAAGACGGCGTGAGTGCAGGTCGTTGCGTTTGGCCTGGGTAACAAGTTTTTCGGCGACAGGGCGCAGGGCCTTGGCTTTTCCGAAAGTGGTGCGGATCCGTCCGTGCTCGATCAGGCTGCATGCGAGGTTTGCGAGCAGGGATTTGCGGTGGGCGGTGTTGCGCTTGAGTTTGGTGGTATTGCGGCGATGTCTCATCGGTGGCTTCCTTTTCTAAGTTTGAGTGTTTGGGTAAATGGTTCGATCGGTTAGTCGTCGAGGTTTTGTGCGATGAGATCGGCAAGGCCGACCGGAGCTTCGTCTTCCGCACCGAGGCGCAGGCCGCGTGCCTGGACCGAACCGCTGGAGAGCAGCGAAGGCTCGAAGGACATTCCGAGGCCGAGGCCGAGCTCGACGAGCTTGTCCTTGATCTCGTTGAGGGACTTTTTGCCGAAGTTGCGGTATTTGAGCATTTCCGCTTCCGACTTCATGGCGAGCTGGCCGACGGAGGTGATGTTCGCGTTGTTCAGGCAGTTCGCCGCACGGACGGAAAGCTCGATCTCGTTGACGGACATGTTGAGAAGCTTCTTGAGAGCCGCGTTCTCTTCGCTGGATTCGGCAGGTGCTTCTTCGAAGTCCACCGCGTTTTCGTCGTAATTGACGAAAACGTCGAGGTGGTGGCGGAGGATGGCGGAGGCCTGGAGGACCGCGTCCTGCGGGCTGATGCGGCCGTCGGTCCAGACGTCGAGGGTGAGTTTGTCGAAATCGGTCATCTGGCCGACCCGTGTGGTATCGACGCTGTATTTGACGCGGGTGACAGGGGAGAAGATCGAATCGATCGCGATCACGCCGATGGGCTGGTCCTTACGCTTGTTTTCGTCACCGGTGAAGAAGCCGCGGCCTACGCGGACTTCGAATTCGCAATCGAACTTCACCTTCTTGTCGAGGGTGCAGATGAGCTGGTCTTTGTTTACGACGGAGTAGATGTTGTCGTCGATGATGTCACCAGCGGTGACGACGCCGTCTTTCTCCACCTTGATGGAAAGGATGCGCGGCTCCTTGTCGTTGTGGGCGAACTTGACCTTCTTGAGGTTCAGGACGATGTCGGTGACATCTTCCACGACGCCGGGGAGGCTGGAAAATTCGTGCTGTACGCCGGCGATTTTCACCGAAGTGATGGATGCGCCCTCAAGTGAGGAGAGGAGCACGCGGCGGAGGCTGTTGCCGATGGTGTGGCCGTATCCGCGCTCGAATGGCTCGGCGATGAACTGGGCGTAGGTATCGGATGCGGTATCCTCGTTACGGACGAGGCGGTTCGGGAGCTCGAAACGAGCAAGTGTGGTAGCTGACATGTATGTTCTTGGTTGCCGGGTTTCCCTCTCGCGAGCAGGACGGTTTCCCATCCAGAGGACCGACGGCGGTTCATGGAATTCGCTCGCGGGGCGCGAAGAGAAGCTGTACAGGGCTTTCTTGCAATGTTTTTTCTTTGAAAAATCTCTCAAGAAGCTTTTTTTCGCGGAGAAACCTAAGAAAATGCTTGGAAAATCCGAATCCGCACCTCTTCTTAGTAGGTGAAATCCCTACTAGCGTTCAAATGAAGTCGAAGAAAAATCTGACCCGCTTTACGTATGAGAATGCGGCGTTCGAGGGGTGGCGTCTGTGCATCAGCCGCTCGGGCACGACTTTTACGAAATATTTCCCCGACAAGAAATTCGGCGGGCCGCGGAAGGCTCTCGATTCCGCGGAAATTGCGCTGGAGGATCTCAAGAACCTGCTGGCCGGGGCGAAGCGGGTGAACGGCAAGCTCTCTGCCGCCGCCACCAGGAAAGCGGAGGCATTGCTCGCCAAGACCTGAACCGCATCCCGGAATTTTCGGGTTCCTTCCATCGGATTCGATGCTCTAGTGCGAAATGCCTTCCGTCATCCACTGGTTTCGCCGCGACCTCCGAATCGGCGACAACACGGCTCTTCATCACGCGTCCCGGCAGGGGCATCCGGTCGTCCCGGTATATATACTGAGCACATGGGAAAAAAACCACGCGTGGACGGGTGCGAACCGCCAGCATTTCCTCTGCGGCTGCCTCGATTCGCTTTCCGGGAACCTGGGCACCATTGACGGGCGGCTCATTATCCGGGAAGGCGATGCCATTTCCGCACTCAGGAAACTCGCCAGGGAAACCGATGCTGTGGCCATCCATTTCAACCGCGACCCCGATCCCTACGGAAAAGCGGTCGAGAGGAAACTTGAGAGCCTGTGCAAGGAACTGGAGATCGAGTGCCATGGCCACGACGACATCGCCCTACACACACCGGATGAGATTTTCACCGGCTCGGACAAGCCCTACAAGGTGTTCACTCCGTATTTCAACAAATGGTCTGACCGCGAAAAACCGGAACCGCTGGGAAAACCGAAGTCTCTCAACACCCCGTCGGGGATCGACTCGATGGACGTCCCCACTGTGGCACACTGGGATTTGGAAAAGCCATCCGCCGACCTTCCCGAGCCGGGCGAGCGGGCTGCACGAAAGCGGATGAAACATGCCGTTTCCGAAATCATCCGGGACTACGACGATCTCCGCGACCTCCCCGCGAAAGAGGCCACCTCCCGTCTTTCCCAGGATCTTCGGCACGGACTCATTTCCATCCGCACGCTCTACGCAAAGGTCGAGGAAGAGCATAAGAGCGCCCGGGGCGGCCCGCGCGATTCCATCGGGATCTACATCAAGGAGCTTGCTTGGCGGGAATTCTACTTCGCCGTCCTCCACCATTTCCCCCATGTGCTTGACCATGAGTTCAATGAGGACTGGAAAGGACTGCCATGGGAGGAACCGGGCGAGAATTTCGAGAAATGGAAAAAGGGGGAAACCGGCTTTCCAATCGTCGATGCGGGGATGCGGCAGCTTTTGAAAACCGGCTTCATCCACAACCGCGTCCGCATGATTACCGCCATGTTTCTCACCAAGGATCTTCACCACGACTGGAAGCTCGGCGAGTCCCACTTCATGCAACACCTCACCGATGGCGAGATCGCTTCCAACAACGGCGGCTGGCAGTGGTCGGCAGGCACCGGAGCGGATGCCGCGCCCTACTTCCGCATCCAGAACCCGTGGTCGCAGACCGCAAAGCACGATCCCAAAGGCGAATATATCAAGCGCTGGATCCCCGAGCTGAAAGAAGTCGATCCGAAAAAGTTCCAGTCACCGCCGGAAGACGGGGAGCCCCTGGCCGACGGCTATCCCCTCCCCTGCGTCGATCACAAGCAAGAGCGGGAGAGGACGCTTGCGATTTTCAAAAAGCACAAGGGTGAATAACAAGGTGAAGTGCCAGGGTGCCTACATTAGGGACGTCGAAGATTTTCCAACCACGGATGGAACGGATTTTCTCGGATGAAGAACCACAAAAATCGTCTGAAAACGGTTGGAGCGAAGGCAAGAATCCCATTGGGATCGGAAAATCCAGTTCCGACCCTCGCTTATCCGTTTCATCCGTGAAATCCGTGGTGAAAATTTCAAAATAGCCGGCATCTCCTTGGTGTAGGCGCCCTGGGTGAAGCGCGCTCCCCGCAGCCTAACAGAGGATTGGAGCACCGTTCCCGACAATTGGCCTTCCGCCACCCGGGACGCGGATCGATCAGACCGCGGGGTATCCGATGTCTCCCAGCTCCACGGTTTCCCCGGTTTCCGCGGACTTCATGATCGCCTGGAGGAGCGCGATGTCACGGCGTCCCATCTCACCCGGAACCAGGCCTTTCTCGCCCTTGTCGATGGCGGAACAGATTCCGTCCATCTGCAGAGCCTGCTGGTTCACGGTCGGGAAATCCATCTTCTCGTCTCCGACAAACCCTTGCAGGCCGTTGTAGGCGTAGCATTGCTTGTCGATCCCGAATTTTCCCTTTTCCGCCGTGGCAATGGCGAAGTTTCCGGCCTTTCCGGCACTTGCGAAACCGGTCGCCTTGATCCCGCTGGGAAACTCGAACTCCCACTCGTAACCTTCCTCGATCTCCGTGAAAATCTCCGGACGGGAGTTGTGGGAAGTCGCCGTCACGCGCACCGGATTTTCCCGTGCCGTGTAGAGGGCGGCCTGCACGGGGTAGGTTCCCAGATTGTAAAGCTGACCCGCGATACCGAGCTTCTTTGGTCATCGTCCAGTTGTCGGATCGGGGTTCCCCTGTATGAAGCCGAAACCAGTTTCCACCGCCTTGAGTTTCCCCAGCTCCTCCGTTTCCGCCACCTGCATGAGCCGCAGATGATAGGGATCCCAGTGCAGCCTGTAGCCCATGTGCAGGCCGACACCGGCCTCATTCGCCGCGGCGATCATCGCATCGCATTCCTCCACGGTTCCGGCCATCGGCTTTTCACAAATCACATGCTTTCCCGCCTTCGCCGCGCGGATGCAGTATTCCGCGTGCATCCCGTTCGGCAGCACCACGTAGATGATATCGATGTCCTTGTTGTCCGCGATCTCATCGAAAGTCTCGTAGGAATACACGTTCTTTTCCGCGATCCCGTATTTCTCCCTCCACTCCGGCACCTTCTCCGGCGATCCGGTCACAATCCCCGTCAGCTTGCAACGATCCGTCTCCAGCAAAGCCGGCCCGAGCTGCCCCTTTGAATAGCTACCCAGCCCCACCAGCGCGATCCCGTATGTCTTTACGGCATCCTCCGCGGCAAATCCCCTGCCACCGGCCAACGCACCCGCTCCGAGAAGCGCCATCATTTCACGACGATTGTATTTCATTGCCCCTATCCAATCACAGATTCAGCTCCCCTCAACCCATTTTAGCTGTGGATTCAAGATGATCCAGGGCTAACTCACTTTGAGTAGTCGATTCTGAGGAACCGAGAGAGGATCGTTTCTGAGAAAGTGGCTTGGAGGCGTTTTCCTCTCACCGTGTCCTTGATGGTTTTGTCCGCCTTGAGCAGGTCGAGGGCGATCTTGCGTAACAGCGCGACGTTCTGGGCCGCGTTGTTCCTGCGGATTCTTGATTCGTCCTCCTTCGAAGTGACATCCAGGACCCCAGTGACACTGGTTCTCAATGCTCCAGTGCTGCCTGACCAGCTTCCCGAGCAGCTCCGCATCGGGCTTGTGGCTGGTGATTTAGTAGCGCTTCTCCACGCTGCTTTTCCCGGTGGCCGGTTCCTTCCGGTGAGCCTCCACGCAGACGATGCTCCGCAGCCCGCACCAGTTCTCACGTTCGAGTTTGTCGATCCCCTCAAGAGCGCCGGTGGCCATGACAACACGCCTCTCATGACGCCGGTGTCCCTTGTTTTCACAATCGCTCACCGAGATGGTTTTGCCCCGCTGTTTGGCAGCCCTGACTTGCCCGGGGCTGCCGAAAAACTCTTCCACGCGTTTGTGCAGCGTGCCCTGGTTCCCTTTCAGCGCAAGGAGGTAGTCGGCATGGGCGAGGTGGATTTTCCGGGCGATCTCCTTCTGGCACCCCATGGCGTCAAGGCTCACGGTGTGACCCTCCAGGTCGAGCAGAACAAGGAGCTTTGGCACTGCGGTGATTTGATGTTCGCCTCCGCTCACACCCCTGCGGGGCACGTCGCATTCGCACCTGTCTATGTCGCTCCGCTCCATTCGTTGGTTTTCCTGTCCACCGCGAGCTGGCCGAGGCTGATTCCTTCCTCACACGCCCATGCGCTTAGGAGGTGGAGATGTCCGGCGTCCGTTCCGGTGTCAAAGCTGTGGCGCACGGCCTTGCCATCGATGGCGATGAGCTGCGCGGCGAGCTGCCCTTGTGTGGCCTGGATGAAAGCCATGAAACAGCGGTTGAACCGCTTTGGATCAATGGCTGTGAACACCCTGCGGAACGTGTCATTGCTCGGGGTGACGTTGGGGAGTTTGAGGAATTTGCGCACCCAGTCCTCCTTGAGTCTGGCGAAGCGCGCCATGTCATCGAAGCCTTCGCACTGGCAGATGATGGCGGCGAGAGCCATGAAGATGATCTCGCCGAAGTAGTGCCGTTTGTGACGGCCTTGGCGGGGATCGGGCAACCCGCCAAACGCCTCAATGCTCTCGGGGAACCCACCGGAAAACTTCTCGGATCGTGTTTTGTGTGACATCCAGGCAGTATGGGGCACTAGATATGGTGTACAAGTCTAATTAATCTTAAATATCACGCTACTCAAAGTGAGTTAGCCCTGCAAGATGATCGATTCTCGGCGCTGCAAATTGTGAACCGCAGGGATTTTTCATTCTATCTCTCACCACCTGGTGCGTTCGGCAAGAGCAGCCAGTGGATTTCAGAAGCTGCCGTCATTTCATTGCTCGGTCCGGGAATTGCGGAAGGCTCATCCTCTGGTTTTCCACTTGGATACAGACTGAGTAGCTGCGGGCGGGAACTCTCCGGGATCCTAATGGTTCAAAGGCCTCTCTATAGTCTCAGCTTCGTGGATATCAACAAATCTGAAACAGACATCCCGTTTTTAGCGGAATATCTCCTCACTGATTTTCAGGCCATTGTGAAATGTTTCAGTCCGCAAAAGGCGGGAGGAGTTGTCGTAGGTATGGTTCGTCCTATCTTCGCCATCCTCCCCGTATCGTATCGTGGAGAGGACGTCCCCCGCTTCGGAAGTCCGAACCCAGGTTTTTAAAGATCCGTCCGGATTTCGGACTACAAACTCAAAGGGGTTGCCGGTTGACTCAAGTTGCTCATCCGGCATTTCATCCGACACCGGCCGCTTCAGGGAAATTTTGGGAACTCTATTGTCTGATGGCGATTCAGTGGATTTGACCGAGCGGAGTTCGGCGGACGTGGCCACATTACCGGAATCGGTGGTCTTCCCCGGGGAGCTTTTGTTCCGGAGCACCCAAATGAGGAGGAAGAAAACTAAGGCAGCGGATACTATCAATATTCTTCGCACGGGATTCAGAAATACCCTTATGACCGGCATTTTCCAACACAATTTCACGTTGCAACTTTGCGCCATGGAAACAAGGATCGGTTTAAGTTTTCAAAAGTCATATCATGAAACGCATTTTTTCGATTGTTTGGGTTTATCTGGTTTTTACCTTGGTGGGAATTTGTGGGACTCCGCAGGCAGCGCCTAAAAACTGGGTCGCGGCCGAGCAGAAGGACATGGTTGCCTACTTTTTCGTTTCATTTCCGGCCAGCATCCAGCGCTATGATCTTGCCTCCGGCGCATGGTTAAGCCCCATCACTCTGCCGGCGGCGCGCGGTCCGCCAGCACCGGAACGGTTGATTCCTCGGGCATCGTCGTCGGCTATGACAAATCCGTATATCGCTACGATTCCACCGGTGCCGCTGAAACGCACGTCGTGAACAGTGAAAACACCGTGAAGTCCCTCCATATCGATGGAGATCTACTCCTCATCAACCACTCAAACGGCTACTACGCGAGGTTCATCAGTGTCAACCTGACTTCCAATCAGGTGATCGCATCCTTCGAGAACTACATCGACTCGGTTTACGGAGCGGCTATCGCCCGTTCCACCAACCGGATTTTCGGTAGCAGGGAGGGCACCAGTCCGGACGATGTCACATACGTGGAATACCGGGATGACGGAACTTTTGTCGGCGGTGGAGACAGTCCCAATCACGGCGATTATCCCAGCTCGTCCAAAGTCTGGGTTTTTCCTGACGAGGGTCGCTTCGTTGATGATTCGGGAACCGTCTATGCCGGAGGATCGCTCGCATACGCGGGCAGTTTTGGCAGTCGTATCGATGACATCGCGTTCCACGGTGGGAGCGTTCCGATTGTCCTAAATGGAAATCGGATCACTTCATATACGACCGCCCTGCTCCCGGCGGGTGGCATCACCCTGCAGGTTGCTCCGCAGAAGATTTTTCTGACCGGGGAAAACGTTGTCGCTTTCTTCCCCACGGACAGCACCTCCGAAATCGGAACGGTCTCGATTCCCCTGTCTGATCTCCAGGCTCCTGAAGCCGGAGCACTGGTGGAAGCGGGAGGACTCCCCTACACGCCGGACGCGGTTTTCCACGATGGTGCGGATCTCCTCTACATTGCGGCGCTTTCCCACCAGTCGATATTCCGGTGGCAGGTGAGCACCCAGCGCTACCTGACGAGTATCCCGCTCATCGGGGTTCCCGACCATGTGGCATATTCCCCGTCCAGCTCGCATATCTACCTCTCATACGCCACCGGTCTGGTGCGCAGGATCGATCTGCAGGATCCCGATCTGGCGGAGGTGCCCTTCGCCAATCTACCCCAGAAGGCTCTGGGGCTGGCGACAGCAGGGAACTATCTCTTCGCCGTGGATTCCAGCGGTGCGTGGAATACCCATTACACCTTCGATCAGGACGGCACGATGATTTCGAGTGTGGATTGGAACTACTATTCCAAAAACTACGTCTGGAGCGAGGCTCGCCAGAAGATGTATTTCTTCCGGGACGACACTTCTCCGAAGGATATTCTCTGGGAGGAGATCAACGCGGACGGCACCAAATATCCCGCCCTGCAACCGGGAGCGATAGGAATGAAAAAAGATTCGCCTCTCCATTCCTCTTCCGGCTTCACACATCCCATCCGTGTTTCCCCTGACGGCACAGTCCTTGTTTTGGGTTCCGGTGTGCTGCACAATGCGGAAACCCTCGAACGCCTTACGCCCACACTGGCCAATGCCGTCACGGATAGCGCGTGGAGCGATACCGCGCTTTTTAGCATCAGATCCATCACAGAACTGACTCAATTCCAGCGATGGTCACTGACGACATTCGGCCAGGAACAAAGCGTCCAAGTGCCAGGAAACGCTCAACGGATCATACGGCTTTCCAAGTCGCAAATCGGAGCCATGACCATCGCCGCGGACGGGATCCCGTCCTTCTACATTCTTGACAACGACTTTGGCATTCTTCCTCCCTCTGAAATTCTCGCTCCGCCAGCCCTTGTCGGGAGTATCCAGGGAGCCGATCGGGTGAACCTCGTCTGGCAGGACGTCAGCGGGGAAATCGCTTATTCCATTGAAAGGAAAAACCTTTCCGGTGGGAGCTGGAGCGTATTGGGAAGCACCACCACCAGCGTTACGAACTTTGCCGATGCCTCGGTCGCCCTCGGAAATGTTTACGAATACCGGGTATCCGCGAGCAAAGGCGATATCGTATCCCCATATTCGGAATCCGTGGAGGTCAGATTCACCGCCCCGGAGGCTCCCGTTCTTAGCGGATCCGTGGTTTCCTCCTCCAGAATCAGCCTCAATTGGGAAGCTGTCGAACGAGCGACATTCTATGATATTTTCAAGAGGTCGCGCAGTTCCGACCCGTTTCGAGCTTACCATATCGCTCCCTGCGGATGAACTCGCTTTCACAGATACCTCCCTGTCCAGCAACACCTCCTACGAATACATGATCCGCGGGAGAAACGGCCTGGGGAGTTCACCCGACTCCTCCCCCATTACACTCACAACGCCCCTTGTCGCCCCGTCTTCACCATACATGTTTAGCATTTCCCCGCGCGATCCATACTCCCTGACTCTTTCATGGAATGATGTTCACGGCGAAGACAGCTACCGGCTTGAGCGGAAAATAGGGGAAGGGGAATGGACTGTTATCGCGGAACCGAACTTCGATGTGACAAGCCACCTTGATGCGGCGGTCGAACCCTCCTCCACATATTCATACCGGGTGTTCGCCCTGAACTCTGCGGGAATCTCCGCCGCATCCGGCGTGAGGGTTGGAACGACTCCCGCACTACCACTGCCCACAGCCCCCGGAGCACCGAACGGGCAGGCGCAATCCGCTACGAGCATCATCCTGCGATGGTCTGACTCCGCCAATGAGAGCAGCTACAATATTGAGCGGACTGTCGGCGAGGATCCTTGGACAACCATCGCGACAGCGGTGCCCCGCGATTCCAACAGCTACATTGATGACAGCGTTTCCAACGGTATATTTTACAACTACCGTATCATCGCTGTTAACGCGAAAGGTGAAACCGCATCCGATACATTTGCCGCTCTGGCCGCATTGACCGGGGCTATCTTGGAAGATGATTTCGATCCCTCTCTGGATCTCACCGTATGGAGCGCATTCTCCGGCGCTACTGTGACGGGCGGCCCGACTGGTTTCCTGGATGGTCAGGCATTCTGGTTCGGCGGCGGCCTCGGGGCTGAGCGGAGCGCATCCACTGTCGGGGTTGACCTGCGAAACGGTGGTACGATTGAGTTTTCCTTCCGCGCGGGAAACCAGGATCTGGATGGACAGGAGCACTGGAACAACTCCGAGGCCAACGAACATGTTCTCCTGGACTATTCCACCGAGGCGGGTTCCTGGACTCCGCTCACCATTTTGAATACGCAATTCCCGGGATACAACACGTGGGAGCGGTTCTCCATTACCATTCCTTCCGGCGCGCGCAGTTCCGCCACTAGCTTCCGCTGGCGGCAGTTCTCATTCTCGGGAGAAGCCCTGGACACCTGGGCACTGGATAATGTCGCTGTCCGCGGAATACTCCCCCCTCCTCCCGCTCCCCCCGGTTTCATACTGGGCACGGCGAATTCCGCCCGCACCGCGGCCATCAGTTGGGCGCCTTCCGAAAATGCCAATAACTACGTCATCCAGCGCCGCACCTCATCCAGCGATTGGACTGACGTGGGGACGTCCGCCGCCCAGACATTTTTCACCGATCAGACAGCCAGCCCGGCAACGCTCTACTCCTACCGCGTGAGATCCGCAAACTCGGGCGGGCGCTCGGAGCCCAGCCAGACCGCATTCATTCAAACCTGGTCGGTATTTGAAGAGTGGCGTTTCCAGAACTACGGGAGCCTTGCAGATCAGGGTGCCGCAGCATCAGGGGCTGACAACGGAACCGGCATCCCCAACATCATCAGATACGCGTTCAATATGGCGAAGGACGATGCGTTTTTCACCATCGTCGAACAAGGTGATACCAAAGGACTGCCATCCACCCAGTTCAACGATGAGGAAGGACGCCTGCACGTTGCCTTCACCCGCCGCAGGGACGAGCGTAATCCGGGGCTTCAATACAGCGTGGAATTCAGCAGTGACCTTGCGACCTGGGAGACCGTGGGGTCGGAATGGTATTCTGCGGCTCTCAACGAGGATTTTGAATACGTTATCTGGCAGGATATCATGGAAGCGCCCAGCTCGCGCTTCGGTCGGGTCAAGGTGACCGAATGAAGCAAGACACGTGTGCGAGTTGGTTCTGGGAGGGCAGTTACGCCAGTCCGCCAAATTTGTGAACAAAGCATTCGAAAAGCGATCAGCTTACACTCCGGAGCTTCCTCCCAAGCATCCCGTATTTCGGGGCGACAGAGGAGGGAGAGAATGAAGAAGAGACGCCTGCATGAGGACGATGCAGCCGCCGGTGGAGGCGTCGACATGGTAGCTGATGAAGATGCCGAGACGGTCGCGATCACTGCGGAGACGGCGGCGATGGCGAGCATCCGGTCGAAGCGATCCGTCCACAGGTGAGCGATGCATCCGGGGGTGACTGAGCATCGCGACACGAGGATGATTCCCACCGCCTGCAGCGAGACAACGATGGCCAGCGCCAGCAGCCCGAGCAGCAGGTAGTTCAGGAACCGGTCGGGCGAGAGCCATCACCCGCGCCTGCCCCGGATCGAAGCAGATCAGGAGCAGGTCTTTTCCGCAGGAGCAGCGTCACGAGCAGCACGACGATTCCCAGCCCGAGGGTCTGCCAGACTTGGGCGCTGGTGATGCCGAGGATGTTTCCGAAAAGGATGTGATCCAGATGCAGATCGGACGGCGTGCTGCTGAACAGGACCAGTCCGAAGGCAAAGTAGCCGGTGAAAACAACACCCATCGCGGTGTCCTCCTTGATGCGGCTGTTGCGCTTCACGAAGCCGGTGCTTATCGCGCAGAACAGCCCGGCGAGAAATGCTCCGATCGCCAGCGGAATGCCGACGATGTATGCGATGACGATTCCGGGAAGAACGGCGTGCGACACCGCATCGCCCATCAGCGACCAGCCTTTTAGGACGAGGAAACACGAGAGCACCGCGCACATCGCCCCGACCAGCGAGCCGACGAGAGCGCGTCCCGCATGAACGGGTATTGGAGAGGCTCGAAAAACTCGCTCATGTTGCAGGTTCGGCCCGAGGTTTCCATTTTCTTCCTCACGGAAAGCCGGGAGGCCAGGATTCCCTGTTTCGGGGCGAAGACGAAGACGAGGACGAAGATGATGGTCTGCAGCGTGACGATGCAGCCTCCGGTCGCGCCGTTCAGAAAAGTAGCTCGCGTATGCCCCGGCGACGGAGCTGAGAACACCCAGGCCGGAGGAAATGCAGAGCATTTTCCCGAACCGATCCGTCAGCAGGTAGGCCGTCGCTCCCGGGCGTGACCAGCATCGCGACGCACGAGGATGGCACCGACCGCTTGCAGGGCCGCGACGGCGGTGGCGGCAAGGAGTGCTAGGAGGGTGACGTGGAGGAAATTCGCCTTGAGTCCCAGCGTTCTCGCCTGGTTGGGATCGAAGCAAAGAGCATCAGATCCTTCCATTTCAGTCCGAGCACCAGCAGTGTCACGCCGACTGATCACGAGAACCTGCACGATGTCCCCGCCGGCGATGCCGAGAATGTTTCCGTAGAGGATGGTTTTCAGATCCACGTGGGCGCGGTTCACGGAAATGAGGACGAGACCGAGGGCAAAGAAGGAGGTGAAGACGATCCCGATGGTGGCGTCCTCGCGGATGCGGCTTTTGCGCTTTGATGAACGCCATCGCACCGGCCGCAAGCAGTCCGGCGACGAATGCGCCCAGCGAAAACGGAAGCCCGAGGATGTATGCCACCGCCACGCCCGGGACGACCGCGTGGGAAAGCGCGTCGCCCATCAGCGACCAGCCTTTCAGAGTGACGAACGATGAGAGAAAACCGCAGGTGCCGCCGATAAGGGCGCTAACCCACATGGCCCGCACCATGTATTCGTATTGAAACGGGATCAGGAGAGTTTGAAAAAACTCAGTCATGCTCTTTGGCGCGTTCTCTCAGGAGTTCCTCGATGCTTTTCCCGGTCCATGTATTCGAGGTGGCCGTCCTTGCCGAAGACCAGCGGCCGTCTCGTCATCGCTCACCACCCGCACCGTGCGTCCGTCGTGCTCCTGGATGGTCGATTGCTCGAACTCGAACTCACGCAGCACGCCACCGAAAGCGGTGGTGAGGTTCTGGGCGGTGAACACATCCGCGGTGGGTCCGTAGGCGAGCACGGTGCGGTTGATCAGGACGACCTGGTCGCAGAATTCCGGAACGCTGCCGAGATTGTGGGTGGAGACGAAAATGATCGCTCCGGCCTTCCGGAGTTCGTGGAGGAGCTTAATGATCTCCTCTTCCGTTTTCACATCCACGCCGGTGAAAGGCTCGTCCAGGAGGATCACGCGGCCTCCCTGGGCGAGGGCGCGGGCGAGGAAGACACGCTTCTTCTGGCCGCCACTAAGCTCGCCGATCTGGCGGTCGCTGAACTCCCACATCGAGACCCGTTTCAGGCTTTCCTCACATTTCTGCTTGTCGATCGCGCGGGGGATACGGAGGAAATTCATCGCGCCATAGCGCCCCATCATCACCACATCCCACACGCTGACGGGAAACTGCCAGTCCACTTCCTCGGCCTGGGGGACGTAGGCCACCAGATGCTTTTTCAAGACCTCTTTGACCGGCAGTCCGTTGATTCTCACGCTCCCCCCGGTGGGATTTACGAAACCCATGATGCTTTTGAACAGCGTGGATTTTCCACTGCCGTTCACTCCCACCAGCGCGCAGATCGTCCCGCCTTCAAGATGGAAGGACGCGGAGCGGAGCGCCTGGTGGCCGTTCGGATAAACGACGGAGACGTCCTCCACTTCGAGGGTCGGGGCGGGTTCGGCGGGATCGCTCATTGCGCTTCCAGGAATCCTTTCACGATGGTTTCGGCGTTTGCCTCGAGAAGCTTCAGATAGGTCGGAGCCGGACCGCCCGCTTCTGTCAGGGAATCGACGTAAAGAACCCCGCCGTAGCGCGCGCCTGTTTCACGCGGCCACCTGTCTCGCGGGTTTGTCGCTGACGGTGCTTTCGGAAAAGACGACGGGGATGCCGTGTTCACGGACGCCATCGATCACCTTTTTCACCTGTTGCGGCGTGCCCTGTGCATCCGCGTTGACCGGCCAGAGGTAGAGCTGGCGGAGGCCGTAGTTCTCGCAGAGATAGGAAAACGCGCCCTCACTGCTGACGAGCCAGCGCTTGTCTGCGGGGATCGCTTCGAGCTTTTTCCGGACAGGTTCGTCAAGCGCCTTGATCTTTGCGACATACGAGGCGGCGTTCTCGTTATAAGTGGCCTCGTTCTCCGGATCGATTTTCACCAGTGCTTTGCGGATGTTTTCCACGTAGATCGCGGCGTTGGCCGGGGACATCCATGCGTGGGGATTGGGCTTGCCGGTGTAGGGGCCTTCGGAAATCCCCATCGGCTCGATGCCTTCCGTCAGAACCGCACCCGGAACGTCCTTTACGTTCTCAAAGAATTTCTCAAACCAGAGTTCGAGGTTCATGCCGTTCCACAGGACGAGATCCGCCTTCTGGGCTTTCACAATATCCTTCGGCGTCGGGTCGTAACCGTGGATCTCCGCGCCGGGTTTGGTGATGGACTCCACGATGGCTGCATCCCCTGCCACCTCGCGCGCCATGTCCGCGATGATGGTGAAACTTGTCACCACCCGCTTTTTGCCGGAGGTGTCCGTTTTCTTCCCGGAGCATGCCGGGAGCGCCAATGCGGCGAGAACGAGGCAGGCGAGTTTGGCGATGTGGCTTTTCATAGCTTGGAAAAGCGTTTGGTCTGTCTTGTGATTCATAAGTCCGACGGGTCTTGTTTGTCTTAATTTAAATTCTTAGTCGAGGCTAAATTGGAAGTCAAAATTTCGCGCTGACCCCGATGAAGGGAGAGAAATCCTCCGAGTCGTTGGAGAGGCCGATCTTGACACCGCCATCGAACTGGAGGGTTTCGGAAACGCCCCAGGTCAGCCCGGTGTTGAAATAGTATTCGGAGGTCGGTTGGGCGCCTTCGCTGAAGATGGCAACGACTTCCACGAACGCACCCAGGCAATCGGTGAGGTCGCGCGCCGCCGTCGCGGATGTGAGGAAGGCGAAATGGTGCCCGCTCCCGGCATCATCGGCAACGATATCAAGCTCCGCCTGCACGCCGTAGCCCCAGCCGCCCGCGCCCTGCCATCCGAAGGGAACGATGACGCCGCCTTCCAGGGAATCACTGCTGATTCCATCGGCACCGGTCGGGAGCTGGATGAAGGGCATCACGGCCAGCGCGTTGTCTCCCTCGTCGTTTCCCCAGAGATTCCGTTTCACCCGGATCTGCATGTCGCCGAAGCCTTCGGCTCCCCCGGCGATGTGATCGTAGAGCGGGAGCACGAACTGGACATCGGTCAGATCATCCACGCCGTATTTCGCGTTGAGTTCGCCGAGGGTGTAGGAGTTCTCCCCTCCGTCGCGGGTGAGCGCGCCGATCTCCAGCTCGAACTGGTAGTGCCCGGCATCCACCGTGTAGGGGCTTTCCGTCGCGTCCGGCCTGTCGGTGCTGAGGGGGCGCAACGTCTCCGCTTGCCCTGCTGCCACTGAAATTCCGGCCATCGCCGCCATCGCTATTTTTGTTTTCATGTTACTCATGCGACGCAAATTAGTTTTCCCTATAAAGTTTAGGCAAGGCTAATTTTTCAGATCTGTCGAGGCGGTCCGATTGTAGGCTTCCGGCCTCGCACGTGTAGCGAAAAAACCTGCAGCAGCAGCGGAAGGCTGGGTGTGGGTACCCGAAGCGTTCTTGGGGGGCTTCGGAAACTGTTATTCAGCCCCGGGTCGGTAGGGCTTCGGCTCCGGGTAGTTCACTGGATGTTCCAGCGGCTTTTTCAATCCTGCCAGATAGGCGACGAGATCCCGCGTCTCCCTGAGATTCAACATCGCGGACATGGGCGGCATGGCGGAGACCGGCGGGCTGGAAGTTTTGACATCCGCCTTGCTCACGCGCCAGGTATCATCGCCGACGGTGATGTCGAAATGGTCTTCGGTTTCGCCCTGGAGAATCCCTCCGAGGGTTTTTCCGTCATTGAGTGAGAGGGATACGATTCCGAAACCGGGGGCAACTACCGCACCGGGATCCATGATGCTCTCGAGCAGGTAGCGCCGGTCGTGCTTCGCGGCGATGCCGGAAAGGTTGGGGCCGGCCATTGCCCCGGCTTCGTCGCTATCGCCCACGCGGTGGCAGCGCATGCATTGGGATGCTCCGTGGTTTTTGAAAAGTTCGGCACCTTGCCCGGCATCGCCGCCCTCAAGCGCCGGGAGCCACGGGGACAGTGGATCCGCGGGATCGAGCGACGCCTCGTAGGTCTTAAGGGCGGATACCACGGAGGGTTCCTCGCGTTTTCCCGCGGCTTCGAGGAGCTCGATCATGGAGGCCGGATCGCCCGCGGGTTCCGCCAGTGCGGTGGAGATCAGGGTGGCGGCTTCCGGCCCGGAAGATCGCCGGCGATGATCCACGCTGCCTGTCGGCGCGCGACACGGTCGGACTTGAGTGCCGCACGCAGGCCGTCGGCCGCTTTGGAAGGGTCGCGTTTGACGAGACTTCCGAGAGCCTTTGAAGAAACCGCGTCCGAAGGATCGTCCACGAGTCCGATCAGGAGTTCGTCGGTGTTTTCAGGCTCGCTCCGGAGAAAAAGTTCAAGCGCCTCGGTGCGCGCTCCGGGCGGGTACTCGCTGTCCCCGACAATTTTCCCGAGAGTATCAGGAGAAACGGTATCCGGATTCACCGCGTAGGTTTCCATGAATCCGAGGGATTGTTCGACGAGCGCCTTATGGGAAGAAAGCAGCAGTGGCAGGGCCTTTTCCAAAACGGGTAGCAGCTTCTGCACATCGCGTTTCTCGCGGGGATCCCAATGCCCGAGCGACTGGTCAACTGGGTGCGGGTCCGTCCACTGGTGAAGCAGGCGCAGGGCTTCCTTCCGCTCGCTGATCTCGAAACGCCCGGAGAGGGCGACTTTGACCAGGCGCTCGGCGTTCTCCGTGCCACCCGCCCGGAAGGCGGAGTGGATGAGCCTGCGCGCGATCATCGGAGTGATTTCCCGGCCTTCTCCCCCATCGAAATATCCATCGAGAATGGAGACGATGGCCGGACGGGACTCTTCCACGGGAACCTCGTGGATCGCACGGATGGTCTCGTCCACGATTTTCGCTTCGGGATCCTTGAGGAAACCCTCGAGGAGCGGACTCGCCAACCGGCGCAACGCGACAACCGCCGCCATGCGCACATAGGGGGACGGGTTCCCGGCAAGCTTCGAGATTTGCTCCGCATCCGCAGTTCCGAGAAGACCCATGACTCCGGCATGGGCGAGGTAAAGATCCTTGCCTCCGTTCTCCTCGATCATGGTGACGATCTCCGGTGCGGCGGTTTTATATTTCTGGCGGGCGAGCGAGAGTGCGGCGAAAGCGCGGACGCGGTTCGACTCGTCGCGAAGCAGCGGGACGAGGACGGCTCCATCCACACCTTCGGCCTCGCCCAGGCATTGTGCGGCCTGCGCGCGGACTTCGGAATCGTCATCCCGGAGCAGAGAAACGAGAATATCCAGGGCCATTTTTTCGGAGTTTTTCCGGGCGAGTATCCCCAATCCCCAGACGCCGTGGAGACGCTGCATCCTGTGCTCGCCATTGGTAGCGGATTCGAGGGTTTTGGTTCCGCCCTTGTTCGCGGTGAGGGCGATGTGTGCCCGCATTCTCACGCGCTGGTCGGCGTGTTTCATCAGATCCAGAAGCTCATCGTTGGATCGCTCTCCGAAGCCCTCGCTGATGATTTCCGCGACTTCCGGCGTGCGCCCGGAGTTCTTTTCCGAAACGGCTGAAAGCGAAAAGATTTGTCCGCTGCGCTCCCCTCCCCAGCCGGTGATGAAGTCGGCCACGAACAAACGTCCGTCGTAGCTGTATTCGACGTCGGTGGCGGCCACGCCCTGGTTGAGAACATAATTGTCGTCGAGCTTCATCCCCGCGCCATCCGGGGAGACCTTGAACGACCAGATTTTCGATGCGGGCTGGTTGCCACGGAAGTCGCAGATCAGGAAACGGCCTTTCTGGTTTTCCAGAAACCCGGTGCCGGGGTGGTAGGTCAGGCCGGATGGGCCGTTGGTGATGTTCGCGATGGGCGGGACCATGAAAGCGGGCTGGGCGTCGTTGCGGGGTAGGGACATCTTTTCCGCCATCCACATGTTGATCGGTTTTTCCGGAAGGCCGATTTCCTCGCGGAAACTGTGCATCGACTGGTGGCCGGCATTCCAACCGGAATCAGCCCCGTCCATCACGTAAACGAGGCGCGCCTTGTCGCCCTGGTCGGAATTGTTGTCCACGGTCATTCCGTTACCGAATTCGTCGAAGGCGATCTCCTTGGGATTCCTCAATCCGGTGTGGATCACCTCCAGTCCGGAGCCATCCGGCTCGAAACGCATGACGGCGCCGCGGTTGGGCATGTGGTATTTCTTTCCCTCGCGGGTGGTGATGCTGAATCCGCGGTCGCCGATGGTCGCGTAGATGCGGCCGTCGTTGCCGAGAGCGAACCCGTTCATGTCGTGACCGGAAAACCAGATCTTCACGCCGAACCCGTCCGCAATCACATCACGTTTGTCCGATACCCCGTCCCCGTCCGTGTCCTCGAGGATGTAGAGCTTGGGGATGCAGGCGAAATACACCTTTCCCTCGTAGGCGAAAACGCCGGCACCGACCCCATCGAGGATGTCGTCGAAGCCGTCGGCGAACGTGGTCACGGAGTCGGCTTTGCCGTCTCCATCCTCGTCGGTGAACTTCAGGACAAGCTCCGATTTTTCACGCATGAATTCCAGGGAGACCTTGTCCTTCCATTTCTCATGAAGAGCGAGGCGGTCGTCCGTGGTCTGCGCCTTCAGATCGTCAAGAAGCCAGTAGCGGTGAGCACGCGCATCCAGAACCTGGGTGCCGAAGCGCGGTGTCTCGGCGAGATAAAGCGCGCCCTGTTCATCGAAGCAGAGGGCGGTCGGATTGTTGATCACGCCCTTCTCCTTCGGGAAAAACATGGTCATCGCGGTTCCATCCGGGATCAGGCTCCCGGCGATCACATCGGAGGGGATGAGTTTGAAATCCGAAACCGGAAGGCCGTTCTCTTCTTTTCCCGTCTCCGGCTTCGTTTCCTCTCCTTCGACGAGGACGTGGTCGAGCACCATACGGAGCGGAAAGAGGTCGATCGCACCCGCCTGCGATACGAGCAGGCAACAGGTTGCGAGTGGAACGGCGTGGCGAAATCTGATCATGTGGTTTTTGAAAGTATGTAGCGTTTTGCGGGAGAGGGTTCCTCTTACGAAACAGGCTCGCGCATTCTTCCGGAATGTGCAGGAAAATTCTCCGGTTCTTCGGAAATCACTCAGACCCGCCGACAACCACCCACCCATCCGCAACAAGCTCTTCGATCACCACCTGGTTCGGCGCCGCCTCGTCCTCGCGGAAGCGGATTTTCAGAGTCACCGCCACCGTGGCGCCCTGCTCGCCGGGGCGAAGACGCTGATCCAGGAGGGAGTTCCTTTCCACATATCCGTAGAGTGTGGTTTCCCCGTCCGGCGAGACCAGGCGGTAGGATCTCCATTCGTCCTCACTGGAGAATCCGAAATTGTAGTAGTCCACCCATTTTGCCATCACCCTCACGAGGATGGGTCTCTTCGGCTTTGTCTCGACGATTTTTTCCCACGGCATGTCCGACCAGCCGACCCAGCTTTCCCAATCAATTTTCAGCCCCTCCTCTCCATCAACGAAGGCGAGCTGCCGGGTCTCGTAATCCGGAGTGAGTATCGTCACCGCGGCGAAGCTGTCCTTGTAGCTGACCTGCCCGGACGAGTTGAATTTGGACATGCCGGTCGGCTCGATTTTCCCGTCAGGATAACGGCTGCGGATGAGTGGGCGCAGTCTCTCCGAATCGTGAACCAAGGTGAGGATCTCCTCGGTGTTTTCCGCATCGAGAAACGCCTTCGCCATCGGCTCCGCCTCGGCGAGAAATTCGACTTCGCTTTTTTTCATCACCTTTGGCAGAGGCACCTCGACCTCCAGTTCGCCCTCCGGAATGATCAGAGGGTTGCCGAACAGATCATCAAACTGATCCTGCTCGGTTGCGAACTGGGGAACGCCGTCCGCAGGTTCGGCTTCCGAAAGTTTCACGATACCGATGACCGTCGCGGCGACGAAAGCCATCCCGCATATCCAGACGGCAAAAATTTTGGCCGTTCTGCTTTTGCGGTTGCTGTTCGATCGCCAGGTGCCGGAGCTGGCATCCCAGCCCGGCATCTCCGCCTCCTTCTCCTTTTTCTTACGCTTGCTACGGGTTCTTTTTTCTCCCCGTGATCCGGCCTCGTCTTCGGAAAAGCCGATCTTCTTTAAAGGAGACATCAGCGGTGCCGTCTCGTCACCTTCCCGAGGGATCCGAAGCATCCTGCGGCAGGAAGGGCAGACGATCCCCTCCCCGTCATGATCGCGGGGCACCCGAAATACGAAACGGCAGTCGGGGCACACGTATGCGCTCCAGCGCCTGGCTTTTTCCGGGGTCGATTGGGTCTCGGGCACGGGATGAAACTGCCCCGTAAAGCCCACAAAAGGCAAGCTCCGGGTCAAGCCGCATCAATAAATATTCGACCGGCTTTTCGGCGCAGCCGTCCACCTCCCGGGAGATTCACGCTCGCACAGGCCGAAACATCGCAAAGTTCCAGACATTTCCCGAGGAGAGAAGAGCTGATCCCGCCCACGCCGGAAGCTTTTAGAAAACCGGCGAGCGCATGCTTTTTCAAAGCATCCGGCAGCCCCCCAAGAGCTTTAAGATGCAGACGCCCCTGCGGATCGAGAACACTTGCCGTCTCCAAAGCCCAGTCCATCATCTCCGCCCATTCACCGCCCGCGTCCGCCGCCCGCGAAAGCAACGGAGCCACATCCCTTTTCGCGATTTCGGAAAGCAGCGGGATCGCCTCATTGCGAATCCGGTTTCGCACCACATCGTTCACCGCATTGCTGGCATCCTCCCGCCATTTGAAATTCCGGGAACGCATCCAATCCTCCAGCTCCGATTTCCTCACGGAAAGCAGAGGCCGCTCGACGCTGACCGGACGCCCCGCCATTTCCAGCTCCACCGACTCCCTCATGCCCCGGCAGGTCGCGGAGCCGCGCATCAGATTCCAAAGCACCGTCTCCGCCTGGTCATCGGCGTGATGAGCCAGCAGCAACCGCCCGCAGCGGAATCCGCGAGAGCATCTGCCGAAAAACTCGTGCCGCGCCCTCCTGCCCGCCGTCTCCAGCGAGTCACCGGATTTTTCGGAAAGCCCGTCAAGATCCACCCGCCCCAACTCCACCGCGCAACCGGCATTTTCCGCCATCCGCTTCACGAACCGCGCATCCCCGTCCGATTGCTTTCCCCTGAGACCATGGTTCAGATGACAGACAACCAGATCCTTGAATCCACTCTCTAACAGAACGTGAAAAAGAGCCATCGAATCCAAGCCCCCCGAAACCCCGACCAACCAACGCTTCCGCCGCGAAGCACCATCCAGCCACGGAATCACCAGTTCTTCCATTCGACGTTCAATGTTGGGCGTTCGATGTTCGATGTTCATTCTGAAACTCCATCCGCTCCCCCGAGATCGGATGGCTGAAAGAAAGTTTCCACGCCTCAAGTTCCATAGCCTCGTCGTCCACGGAAACGGTCTGGGTATTGCCCATTTTCCCTCCCGGAAGATAGCAGGGATCGCCCTTCACGGGAAAACCAAGCTCCCAAAGATGGATGCGAATCTGGTTCGTCCGCCCGCTTCCGAGTTCCGCCTCCAGCCGTGCCGTCCCGTCATCGCAACGCTCCACGACCTTGAACTCCGTCTTCGCCGGCAAGCCGTCTTCATCGACGGTGCGGCCTCCCGGCCCGACCGGTTCCACGGAGATCGCGGACTCGCAGGTTTTTTCATCCCACTCAGGCCAGCCCTGGACGGTAGTGCGGTAGATCTTCTCCACTTTTCCCTCGATGAACTGCCTCTGGAGCAGCCTGCAAAAATGCCTCGTCCTCGCGAAGAGAACCAGGCCCCGGGTGTTCGCGTCCAGGCGGTGGACGGGGCGGAGAAACTTCGGTTCGTAAACCTGGTTGAGCAGATGCTGGAGGGTGTTGCGGTGGAATCTGCCGCTCGCGTGCATTGGAAGCGGCGCGGGTTTTTCCAAGACAACCACCGCCTCGTCATCATGGACAATGCGGATTCCCGTCGCCACATCCGGCTCCACGGCGGGAGGGAAAATTTGAAGGATGCGCTCCCCGGCGCGCACCACGTGATCCGCTCCGCGCACCTTTCCTCCATAGCTCACGAAGCGACCTTCGGCACAGCGGCGCTCCCATTCCTCGCGGGAAATTTGCGGAAACTGATCCGCGAGGAGATCACCCAGCGTCCACCTGTCATATTTCGCGGAAACGTTCACCGGCCTGCGGTTTTCGTGCGGGACGGAACCCGGAAGAACCTCGCAGACCGCGTCAAGTTTCGCCTGCGCGGCGGCGATCCGGCCCGCCATTTTTTCCGGCTCGGGCACGAAGCAATGCGGGCAGGTTTTTCCCGCCACATAGCGGACATCCTCCTGGTCTTTCAGCTCCAGCGGAGCCTGGCAGGCGTAACACACCGCCGTATCCGTCTCCTGCAAAGCGGGGTCAACCCCCACCCGCTGGTCGAACACGAAGCACTCTCCATCATAATGATCGCCCCCGCATTCCTCGAAGTATTTCAGGATCCCCCCGTCGAGCTGATAGATGTTTTTAAAGCCCTCCATTTCCATGAACGGTCCCGCCTTTTCACAGCGGATCCCGCCCGTGCAGAACATCACCACCGTTTCGTCCTTCATCCCTTCCGGCAGTTCGCGGACGGCTTTCGGAAATTCCCGGAACGTGCGGATGTCCGGCACGACCGCACCCTCAAACGTCCCGAGCTTCACCTCGTAATCGTTGCGCGTGTCCAGCAGGGTGATCTTGCGCCCTTCGTCCAGCCACTGTTTCAGCTCCTTCGCGGAAAGCTTGGGCGAAGTCCTCTTCCCCGGCTCCACCCCTTCCACGCCGAAGGAAATGATCTCCTTCTTGATCCGCACCAGCATTCTGCGGAAGGGCTGATCCTCGCTCTCACTGATTTTCCCCTCGAAATCCTCCAAACCCGGAATCTCCCGCAGTCTTCCCATCAGTTTGGAAATCCCGCGCGCCGCACCCGCCACGAAAAGGTTCACGCCCTCGGTGCTCAGAAGAATCGTTCCCCGCAGCCCCGCGTCCTTGCAGAGCGCCAGCAACTCCTCCCGCAGCTCTTTCAACCCTGAAAGCTCCACAAAGCGGTAAGCCGCCAAATTCGTAACCATCTCTCCTGTCATCTCGTGAGGGAAAAACTGCCAAGCGCTGCCTCAGTTTGCAACCGCCCAGCCAAGAAAAAATAGGAATGGTGGTGACCATTCTTCATTGCGGGTTGGATTTTGAAATTTGAATTTTTCCCCCGGTCAGAATTCTCGCCCGCAATCCGCCCCGGCAGTTCCCTTTCAGAAAATCCTCCGCCCCCTCCCCCACCGCCTGATCCATCCAGTAGCAGGGCTTGCACTCCTCGCTTCCCTCGAAAACCACCCCCTGCACGGAGAACCTCCTGCCCACCAGACTTTCCAAATCCCCTCCCCTCACGAGCAGGTTGCGTCTCAGCACGGTCACATCCACCTCCCCGTATTTTTCCATCAGCTCTCCGAGAATCTCCGCGGAAAAAAACGTCACCTGCCCCTTGAAGTCTTCCTTGAAATCAAAATACCGGTCGCCAACCAACCCGCGCCCGGCGATGCATTCCACCTCATCCAAAGCCACGATTCCGTTCTCCAGCCTCCCCTTCCCGTGCCTTCCACGGAAGTCATGCCCGGAGGAAATCCAGATCCCCTCCACCTCCATTCCCGCGTCAGGCGCTTCCATTTCCATAGCTATCACCATTGGGCGCGAGAACACAACCCCGCGCTACCAATTGACCGAAAGCCCGACCCCGATCAGCCGGGGGGTGCTCGGGCGGCCAGTCGACTCCGCGTCCGATTCCGGAAAAGTCACGGCGGACGACCGCGAAGTCTTCGTCGAGCAAATTGGTTCCGAAAACATACAGCTCGGCGCTCTCCCAGCGATATCCGATTCTCGCGGAGAGCAGCAGACGTTTCTCCAAGGCGGTCGCCTGCGGGGAACCGGCTTCGGAATACGAGGTTTCGGCCCAGGTCAGGGCGGATTCCCCGAACCAGCCGGTCACCGGATCCCAGGCGATCCGCAGCGCGCTGGAAAATTCCGGCGCGGAGGGAAAACTTTGCCCGGAGTGATCGGTTCCGTTTAGAACAAGGTTATCGTAGCGGGTGTGGAGCCAGCCACCGGAGAGACTCGTGAACAGTGCGCCCGGGCCTGCCAGCGGAGCTCGATCTCGGCTCCGGCACGGGTGCCGCTGGCGGAGTTTGTGATCAGCTCATCCAGGATGGGAAAGCCGCCGGGAGTCACATAGGGAACCTGGAGGCCATCGAGGCGGGCGTAAAACAGACGGCCGCCAAGATGGAAGGAGTTCCATCGGTTTTCCGCGTAGGCGTTTACTTCCCAACCCCGCTCGGCTCCGTAGGATTGGAGAACGCCCTGGGTGAAAGCGTAGGCCGCCGCGGCGGGACGGTAGGCACGCGAGATTTTCATCCCGGCGTTCGCATCCCCCGAGCGCCATTCGACACCCGCTTCCGGCAACCATTCCGTGGAAACCGCCTCGACAGAACCGGCGGAGGGCGCAGCACCGGGAAAAAGCGCGAAGCCGGTCTGCCGCCGCCGCTGGTGATCCAGGCGCACTCCGCCCGTCAGCCAGAACCGCGGATGAAATTCATACTCCCCCCGCGCGAAAACCGCCGCCATGTCCACTCTCTCCCCTGTTTCACTGGAAAACGGGGATCCCGTTGGAATGGGGCCGAAGCCTATGCCGCTGAGACTAAAGTCATATTCCGAGGATTCCGCGTAAAGCCCGAGAGTCCACGAGTGTCCGGCACCTTCCCCATGCAGTCGGCTGCCCCCGGTAAGACGCCGTTCCGTCACCCCCACTCTATAGAACCAGTCCAGAGCCGGACTGGCGTCGAAATCGGCGATCTGATAGCCGTCAATCTCCTGCCACGCCGCCTCGCCCTCGAACCGGCGGCCATCTCCCAGTTCGACCCTTCCACGGACCGAGGCCGCCCCGCGATCCACCGGGATTTCTTCCCTGGTATCCATGGCCACCTCACGGTCAAACAGATCGCCACCCGGCAGAGTCGTCGCAAGCCCGAGCGGATTTCCACGGGCGCGCTCGGCCTCCAGTAGAAAATCGAACGTGGAGGACTCATCGCCCGCCGGACGCCACCGGAGCTGCCCGCGCAGCAGATCCCGGCGTGTGCCCGCGAACGCATCGTCGTCCAGTGTGATATTGGTGGTAGCCTCGTCGGTCCCTTCACTTGCAATATTGATCCGGGCCGCGAGTTTCTCGGGGAGGATCACGAAATTTTCGGTGAAACCCGTTCGGTAGGTATCGAACTCTCCCGCTTCGCCAAGGAGCCTGCCTTCGTGGAAAAATTGCGGAACGTTCAGCTCCAGCCGCAGTTCCCCGCCCTGCGCCACCGGGCCGGTTCCGAAAAGAACCGGGCCGCGAACCACCTCGAATCCGCCGACGTCCCAAACCGGAGTCCCGAAAGACCACAGGGTATTGGTGGAGCGCGGAACCCCGCCGACCAGAACCTGCACCGAGGGATTCGACCGGGTGCCTACCGTCGGAGTCCCCTCCTGGCTGACGCCCCTGAGCGAAAAGACCGAACCCGGAGCACTGCCTGCCTGGATGTTCGGCTCGAAACGAAGCAGATTTCCGAGTCCACCGCCGCCGCCGAGAGTCCCCAGCGAACCGATGTTTTCAGAATCGTATTTCGCAGGAAGCGGATCAGCGGTGACCGTGAGAGGCTCAAGTGTCTCGACGGCGCGAAGCATTTGTGAGAATCCGAGGCACAACGCGAGGAGAAGAAAACGTGTCATATGCGGTTCCGGGCATCAACTCAGTCACCTGCTATTATCAGGAGACACGGCCCGGACAAGGTCAAACGGGTGTGATTTTTTCGGTTGGCTAGACCGCCGGAGGCTCTGGACTGCTGCGGTTCTTATCCGCAGCCAAGCTTCCAGGTAACAACCGCACGTGTCGGTAGAAAGAAGCCAACCGTGAAAGCTGGGAACGAAGAATCCCAGCAGTCCAAAGCCTGCGGCGCTTGGAAAAATAATCGATGAAAACCAGACCCGGAGCAAACGGTTGGCGCGTCCCACTGAATTCCCCCGAACGAAGTTTAACATTTGAAAATCAAAATTTCCGGCCATCCTGACGCCCCGTGAAAGTCATCGCCATCGCAAACCAGAAAGGAGGGGTCGGAAAAACCACCACCGCCATGAACCTCTCCCATGCTCTCGCCCTGCGCGGGCAGCGGGTCTTGCTGATGGATCTCGACTCCCAGGCGAACTGCACCTCCGGCCTCGGCATCGAGGTGGAGCCGCTTTCATCCATTTATCCCGTCCTCCTGGGCGAAAAGGACATCCGCGATCAGTTCATGCCATCCGGACGGGAAAACCTCACCTTCGTCCCCTCGGAAATGGATCTCGCCGGGATCGAGATCGAGCTGGCCCGCTCCGACGACCACCTCACCCGCCTTCGTGGCATCCTCCAGGGGCTGAAGCCGAACGACCTTTTCGATTTCTGCGTGCTGGACACCCCGCCCTCGCTCGGCGTCCTCATGACAGCCGCCCTCGCCGCCGCCGACGAGATTCTCATCCCGCTCCAGTGCGAGTGGTTCGGCCTCGAGGGACTCGCGAAAATTGTCGGCGTGCTCGATGAGATCCGGGGATCCGGCGCGAACCCCGGCCTAAAGCTGGAAGGCATCGTCATGACGATGTACGATGGCCGGACGAACCTTTCCCGCCAGGTCGTCGAGGAGGTGACGAACTATTTCCCGGAGGAGATCTATCAAAACGTAATCCCCCGCACCATCCGGATAAGCGAAGCACCATCGCACGGAAAAACCATCTTCGAACATGATCCCTCGGGTCTGGGTGCCGCCGCCTACGGAAGAATGGCGGATGAATTTCTCGTCCGCCACGCCCGCGTCGGCCCGCAACTTGCAGCCAACCCGGCTGGCTGAAGCGAAATGGTGCTCACGACAGGACTCGAACCTGAACGGGGTTGCCCCCACTAGAACCTGAATCTAGCGCGTCTACCAATTCCGCCACGTGAGCAACCGGATATCCGGTTTCGCAACCGGGCGGAGAAACAACCATGCCGGCACTTGCTTGGCAATCACCATTTTCGCCACGTCACCGAATTTGCGAAGACGTTTTCCACCCGGGCAACCACTGGCTTTTCCCCTTCGGAAACCTCCACCTCGATGACATCGAACCGCCATGGAACCTGGCGTGTGCCGAGCCTGCGGAGCCACTCGTTCGCGCCGCGTTCGATCAGCGAGCGCTTCTTCCGGTTCACCGCCGCGAGACCCCGCATCATCGCGTCTTTCCTGCGGGTTTTCACCTCGGTGAAGAGGAGCTGTTTTCCGTCCCTGGCCACGATGTCCACCTCGCCTCCACGCCTGCCTTTGAAATTTCTCGCGAGGATTTTGCAGCCGCGTGCCCGCAGCCAGTCGGCGGCGACTTTCTCGCCGTAGTCCCCCGTCCACTTCCGCGAGCCGCTAGAGCCCGTCTTCGAGTGGTAGGGAGAGTTGAGATACCGGCTGAAACGACCGACGATGATGGCGACAAGGCCCATGTTTCCTGAGTGCTTCCAGATGTTCCCGCGTGCCATAGCCCTGATGGCGTATGAACCCGTATTGGGGAAATTCCTCGTGGATTGTGGCCATGACGCGGTCTCTTGTCACCTTCGCAATCACGCTGGCGGCGGCGATGGAAAGGGAGAGGCCATCGCCTTTCACAAGAGCCTCGTGGGGAAACGGGAGACCTTTCACCGGAAGGCCGTCGATGAGAGCCATATCCGGACTCCCCGCCAACCCGGCCAGGGCTTTGCCCATGGCGTGATGGGTAGCCCGGAAGATGTTGATTTTATCGATGTCATCCGCCTCCGTCATCGCCACGGACCAGACAACTGCCGGATCCGTAGTGATCTCTCCATAGAGCTGCTCACGCCGTTTTTTTGAAAGTTTTTTGGAGTCGTTGAGCAAAAGGCATTTGAAACTCCGTGGCAGGATAACCGCCGCGGCGGAAACCGGGCCGGCAAGCGGACCTCTCCCCGCCTCGTCAACGCCTGCGACGCGCGCGAATCCGCGAGCGACGAGGGCGTCTTCAAACGAGAAATCCGGCATGGGCTACCAGGGAAGAGCGAAGTCCCGTGACTCAAGATCGGGATTGGATTCGGCGCTTCCGAATAGCTGTGTGGATATCACCATTCCATCGGGAGCCGTGGCCGTGCCGATCCCGGTGTATTTCCAGGAGCCTCTCATGTTTTTCTCATGGGTTTTGGAAGATACCCAGAGACTGAGAAGGTGGCGGGATGTTTTGGTGCTGGAGGAGACCACATTTTCGCCTACGGAGGGAATATGAAAGTACCTGCTCGCGTTGAACGCGCGGGTTCCAAAATTATCATGGTTGATTTTGGTTCCGCTGCCGCCGCAAGTTTTCGCGAGATATTCGCAATGCTCCTGGGCGAGCTGGTCGAGACCCGCGTGACGCTCGAGGGCGCTTTTTCCATTTCTGGCACGGTAGGAATTCACTTCTTCAAATACCTCTGCGGCCAAGGAGCCGGAAAGGCTGGTCTTCCCGACGGAGGCGGAAACGGGAATACGGGTGACCGTGGGAGGAGCGGCGGAACACGATGCCAAAAACCCGGCTAGGGTTATGACGTATAGCTGGTTGTAGGGACTGTTTTTCATAAGGGACTCCAACACAATGGGAAATTTTAAAAAGATGTAAAGGAAGTTTAAAAATAAATAGGATCACTTATTCAAGGGACTTCGACTTCCAACATCACAATGCCACCTATCCAAACCAGTCTCGTGAGGTGAAACCGGAGCCGCTGGTCGGAATTGAACCGACGACCTATTCATTACGAATGAATTGCTCTACCCCTGAGCTACAGCGGCACATGTCCGAGTGCGGATTGGAGAAAATCAAATCCGGACTGCGACGGCAAGCTGAGATTTGACTTCAGCACATTTCCGTGCCGGCCGGCTCCGGAGACGGCTAAACGGCGTTTGCTATCCTTTCAGGGTTTCCAATGATTCCGCCGCGTTTTTCAAGAACTCCGGATCCTGAAGCAAACCGCGCAACCAGACGACCACAGGGGTGAGGGCGGCCATCAGGATGCAAACGGATGCCACGTACCAGGTGGGGGATCTCCCTTCCGGCGCGATGAACTGAACCCACCAGGCGTCCTTGTCCACGACCTTGGTGGTGAACATCTGATTCTGCTCCTTGAGGTTCTTCAGAAGGCGCTCCGCCGCCTGCGCCTTGCTGGTGATGTAGAGATACCGGAAGCGCCGGCCCGGCTTTTCCGGGAGATCGACCTCGCGGATTCCGGCGGGAACGTCCTCGGCCTGGCGGAGGGTGAGGATCTGGATTTCGTAAACGAATTTTTCCTTCAGCCAGCGGTCGATTCTCGTGAGTTGCATGGTCGTGGTCGTGTGGGTTCAGACTCCGCCCTGCATCATTTTCGGCCCCATGAGGAAGATGGGGAGAAAGGTTCCTACGAAAACGGCGGCGATGATGGCCACCGCGATCAGAAGGACGACGAAACTAATCGTGGCGGCGAAAGCTGTCATGTAGTTCTCCGCGTCCTCCTCATACATTTCGGAAAGCATTTCCAGCTGGGAGTCCAGTGACGCGGATTTCTCGCCGATGGAAAGCATGTGGATCACCTGGGAATCCACGGAAGTGTATTTCGCGAAGGCGGTGGAAAGCGGGACGCCCGAGTTCTCATACTTGTCGGCGGCCTCGCGCAGCTCCTTGTAGAAGGGCGTTCCCATCACGCTGTTGGCGGACACGCGGATGGATTTCGCGAGGTTGATCCCGTTGGAGTGGAGGAGTTTGATGGTGGAAATGAAAGTCATCTGCCGGAGCGACATGATAAGCAGGCGAAACAGGCGCCACTTGGACATCGCGATCCCGAGGATCACTCCGCGGACTTTTGAAGAGCGGACGATGACCACACCGATACCGATCAGGGAAAGGACGAAAATATGCCAGACCGATTGGGTGAAGTGGCTTATCTGGAAGGAGATGGCGGTGAGTCCGTCCGCCTTCTGGCCGACGCCGGAAAGCATCTCCTCCACCTGCGGAACGATCTTCACCTGCGAGATAATGAACGCACACATCAGCACGCCGATGATGACCCCCGGCATGAGGGTGGCCTTTTTCAGAGCTTTTTGGAATTTCAGTTCACTGGTGATACGAGCGGCGAGGGCGCGGAAGGCCTCATGAAGCTGGCCGGCGTCCGAACCGGCCTGGATGAGGCCGATGATGGTTTCGCTGAAGCGGCCGGTTCTGCGGAACGCCTCGTGGACGTTCATGCCGGTGTTGATGTCCTCACGGATGGCGAAGAGGGCATCGACCATCGCCTTGTTGGGGAGACCCTGACCGTAATATTTCAGTGCGTCTGCGGTATTGATCTGCGCGCGGAGCATGGAGCCGAGGCCGCGAAACATATCGACCTGCTCTTTTTTGCTGAACTCCTTGATTTTCTTCGGGCCGTTGAAAAACGTGATGCCTGGTTTCTTTTCAGACACGGCTTTCCCGGCCGGAGCTTTTGAGGCGGTGGAGGAAGGCGCCTTTGCGGCACCAGCGGTCTTCGGGGATATTGTGGCGCTAGTCATCGGTATAGGTCATGTCGATCACCTTGCTGACGGCGGCGATATCGGTTTTCCCTTCTCTCAAAAGGCGGAGGCCGGCGCGGCGGAGGTTTGGCAGGATTCCTTCGTCCGCGATTTTGACTTCCAGCTCGTAGGGGGTCATCTCTCCCTTCGAGAGCTGGTCGGAGATTTTCGGAGTGATCGGAATGATCTCCAGGATGGCGGTTCGCCCGGAGTAGCCAGTATTCCTGCACTCGCCGCAACCCTCGTCGTAGGCCTTGAAAAGCGGGAGGCTTTTCCAGGAATCGTCGAGGCTGAAGGTTTTGCGGTCGAGATCCGAAATACCGTCGCACGCCTCTTTGCAGTAAGGGCATAGCATTTTCACGAGACGCTGGGCACAGGCTGCTTTGAGCGTCTGCGCAATTTTCCAGCGCTCGATTCCAAGCTGCTCAAAGCGCTCGATGATCTGCGAAGCGCGCGGGGTGTGGATGGTGGTGAGAACCTTGTGGCCCGTCACCGCGGCTTCGATGGCGAGTTCCGCGGACTCCAGATCCCGCACCTCACCCATGAGGATGATGTCCGGGTCGGAACGCATGAAGGACGCGATCATCGGCTTGAACTCCTTCGGGCTTTTCAGGTCGCAGTGTGTGATGCCGGGCACCTCGTCCTCCACCGGGTTTTCCAGGGTGAGAATGTTTACTTCCGGCCGGTTCAGTTCACGCAGGATCGCGTTGAGAGTGGTTGATTTCCCGGATCCGGTGGGGCCGGACATGACGATGATCCCGGCGGGGATTTTCATGACCTTGTTCAGCGCGAACATCGTCTCGTCATCGAAGGCGAGGGTGCCTTTGCCGAGGGTCACGTTGATGTTGCTCTTGTCGAGCAAACGCATGGTGACGTGGTAGCCGCGGTAAGTACGATGCCTCTCGTAGCGGATATCGATAGGGCGGTGGAAATAGGAGATGGTGAAACGCCCGGAGATACCCGGCGCGGTGTTCCGGATCTCCGTGGGCAGCCTCATGAGGTTAAGCAGGAAGGCGTCGAGCCTGTCCTTGAGCTTCATCGGGATTTCCACCTTCCGGCCGATATCCCCATCGACACGGAAGCAGTAATAGAAAGTTTCCTTCTCCACCTTGAAATGAATGTCGGAAGCGCGGGTGCGGACCGCATCCGACATGACGGTTGCGACAAGTTGCGCCATCGGCTCCGTGTAGTCGGTGGTAACGTCGAAATCATGGATGCCATCGTCGAGATCCTCCACGTCGATGGCCTCCAGTTCGGAACGGCTCGGACCGCTGTTGGTCGCGACCGACTCGATGGCACGCGCGATTTCCGAAGCCAGCGTAACGATCTTGACGATCTCAAGATGCGGGAAACGCGGAGCCAGATACTCCTCCGAAAGCGGGCTCCAGGGATTCGCGGTCGCGACGATAAGCTTGTCCTCCCCGGAAAGACAGAGGGGTGCGAAGAAGCCGCGGGTCATGACGGTGGCATCGCAGTAGGCGTGGAGTGATGCGTCACAGAACTCGGCCACCTTCGGGAAGAACGTCAGGCCGTTGATCTTCGCGATCGCCGACATGAAACTGTATCTCGTGACCCGGTTCGGCACCTGATCCTGATCGAGCTCGCCAAAGCTCGGATCGTGTCCGGCAAGCTCGGCCATGATACGCCGGCTGATTAGCTCGTTGAAGGATATGCCGTCAAAGTCGATCACGTGGGGATGGGGGCGGGTTTAAAGTTCAAAGTGTTTTCTGCAAAGGAAAGCCCAGGCCTCATACTCCATCCTCGCCGTGGTAATGAACGGGCGAATGCCAAAGCGTTTCGCGACAACGGAGTGGATTTCCTCACCGAGAACCAGTGCGGCGATTGGATTGATGGAGCCGACGCCGATCGCATCCGTGTCCTCGGCATAGAGAACCGGCGTGAGCAGCATTCTGCCCAGTTTGTGCATCGCATCGAACGACTCGTAAAAGGCGGAAGGAGCGATCAGCTTGCTGGCGAACGGGACGGAGGGCGGACCGGGGTTGAGAGTGGATGCGACTGAATCGCTCAGTGACTGGACGGCGGGACCAAGACGCTCCTCGTCCGTTCCCATGACCCGGGCCAGGGTTTCGAGGAGATCCATCGGGTCGCCCTTGGCAAGTCCTTCGCGGACTTGGGAAAGGGCTTTGAAAATATCGTTGTCCCGCGCCGCACCCGTTTTGCTGAGCATTTCCGCGGTCCGGACGATGCACAGTTCGACGATGTCCTCCTGGCTCCTCTTCTTGGGCGGTGCGGGAGTGGCGGGTGCTGTTTGGAATGCGGTATCCATGATCGGAAGGCGGGCGGGTGACTACCGGCGACGGGCGCGACTGAATCTGGGTTCGGTTCGTTCCACTTCGGGAGCCGCTTGGCGCGAGACGTTCTGGCGGACGCGGAACTCGTCCTCGCGTGGGTAGTAGGGAGCCTCGGTTGGCTCCATCCCACGGATGGTGCGTTTGAGGTTCGGCTCGTGGGCAGGGCCGGGATTGTATGGATCCACCCAGTCGAAGTCGCCGGGCAGCTCGGTCTTGCGTTTCAGCGTGCGGCTGGCGTTGTTGTTGGCAGACGTATTTGTCGGATCGTATGAGGTGGGCGTGACAATGAATACGAGCGACGTCTGCTCCTTACTCGCCTCCTTGCTTTTGAAGAAAAAGTTCAGGAGCGGGATGTCGCCCAGCAGAGGAACCTTGTTCCTGTCCTTGCTCTGGATCTCACCGTAGAAGCCGCCGACAATCAGCGAGCACCCGTCGGGGATGCGGGCCATCGTCTCGACCATGGATTCCGTGACGCGCGGGTAGCGGTTGCCGGTCAGGCCTACCACTTCGTCAACAATCTGGGCGGAGCGCGGGCGCATTTTCATACGCACAGTGCCGTCGGGGAGCAGGGTCGGTGTGACGGCGATGGAAATGCCGATCTCGCGGTGGTTGTCGGGGTCTTCCGTGATCGCCTTGTCGGAGGAATCAATCTTGTAGCGGACCTCATCGGTAAAAGTCGTTGGCGTACCGGGACCGCCGACCGTTGTTGTGGAAGTAATTATGGGGATCCGGTCGATGATCGAAATGGTCGCCTGTTCGTTGTCTTCGGTGATCAGCGTCGGGTTGGAGACCTGGTTGGAAATCCCGCCCTCGTTCAGAGCTCTGAGAAGACCGGTAAGCTCGACGGGCGAGAGAACGATGTTTTCACCCCCAAACGCTCCCGGAAGAGAGCTTGGCAACCCGAAGACATCCGCCAACTGCCCTGCAACGTTCACACCGACACCTGCCGTGCCAAGGTTGTCCGCCCAATTGACCCCGATTTTCTGTCCCGCGGTCGAATTGATTCGGAGGATCTTGGTTTCCACGATGATCTGTCCTTTCGCCTTGTCGATGCCATGGAGCAGGTTTTGAACAGCCTCGATGCGGGTGGCGGTGTCGATGATAATGACCGTATTGGTTTTCGGCTCGAAATTCACGATGCCGGTGCCCGGGGTGAGCATGGGACGGAGAAGCTCCTTGATCTGTTCCATGTCGGAGGGGCGGAGATACTTGAGCTGGTAGTGGAATTCCGAGCTGGGTAGCTGGCCGAGCTGCGCCTGGGTAAGCGCGTAGATCGTGTTCCCCTTCGTATGCAGGGAGAGTCCGTACATGAAGGCGAGTTCCTCCATCTGGTTGAGCGGGTTGCCATCGTCCAGGTGGCCGGTCACCACGTAGTCCGGGCCGTTGATCTTGAGGTTGTGAAAATACTGGCGTCCGGCGGACTTCGCGAGGAACTGGAAAATGTCGTTCAGTCCCGCGTCCTTGATGATGTATCCCTCGGAGGTTTCCTCCATCTCACGTTTCTGGTCCTCCAGCGGGGCGAAGGGTGCTGCGTCCGCCCCCGCGGCGAGATCGTCGGCCGGCGCGTCAACGGCCGGAAGATCCCCTCCGATGGCGGGAAGCTCCCCCGCCCCGCCGAGATCGTCGGGATCACCCGCAGCTTCACCGGGTTGGGGAAGTTCGGGGAGATCGGCGATGTTCGCGCCGCCATCCAGAGCGTTGTTCACTGCATCCAGGAGATCGTTCTGTGCGAACGAGACCGATGTTCCGAGGCCAAGGACTGCCAGGAGGGTAAGATGTTTGAAGTGGTGTTTCATAATAGGGGTGGACGGGTGTGGATGTGAAATAGGGAAGGCTGGTGAGGACTATTCTTCGGGATCGGCGGATCTGCCGGACTCGAGCCGGAGCGGGGCGTCGTCCGCTGGGGAAACCATGCCGGGAGGCGTCATATCGGTTCCCCCGGGAACCATCCCGGGAGGGAGTATGCCCGTCTCCAGAGCGGCCTCTTCGCCTTTCTGTAGATCGCGGAAGAGAATCCGGTTGGCCGTTACCGTGACGACTTTCATTTTCATGGTCTTGCCCCGGAACAGCATCGGAAACTCATCGCCCTCCTTAAAGGTTCGCCGGCCGACGAGGAATTTTTTCTCACCCGGCATGATCGTGGTCACCCGTATCAGCTTCACGATATCCGCAAGCGGGGTCGGCGGAAGCGCGGCGGTGCGTTTGGACGGAAGGTTGGCGGCGATTTTCCTGACTACCGGTTTGACGTTCGGATCCTGATAGAGCCCGAACGGATCGGTGGGACGGTTCCGCATGGAGAACACCGCGGCACGGGCGGCCACATAGGGTTCGACATCGCGACCGGCAAAACGCGATGGCAGGGAATCGACCGGCGCCGGCGGAGGCAGTTTCTTCCCGGAACCAGCGGTTTCCTCCGGTTCAGCGGATGGTGGTTTCGGTGCGAAAATATCTGCCGATTGTGCCCGCGACATCCCGCTCATGGAAAGAAACGCGAGTCCGCCTATCGTGACCACCGAGGTGATCGTAAACGGACGGCTTCCTGTTTTTTCAGATTGTTTCATGGAATACGGGCGGTTTATCTAGTTTTCCCAGGCGGTGTAGATCACTTGAAAATTGAGAAGGGGGGAATCGGTCGTGGAACTCGGATCAATGCGGAGTTCCTGCAACTGGAGGTTCGGCATTTGTGTTTCGAGATCAATGAACGCCTTTTGCACGGTGCGGTAGGTGCCCCGGAAATTGAACTTAAGGCCAGCGGACTTCTGGGCCGACACGCTCCCTATCCCGCCGGATGAACCGAGCCGCTCAAAGGCGGTCTGTTGGAATTCCTTGGGCGGAAGCTTCTCCGCGATCGCCCTGAGATTGGTGGTCACCAGGGAAAAGGTCTCCTGCCCCACGAGTTCCTGCCATCTCTCCGAAGAATCGCGCTGGCGGCTGAGCTGGGCCTCGATCTCAAGCGCGCCCATCCGGCTCTGCTCATAGCCGCTGTAATACTGCTCTTTTTCGGCAAACGAGCTGGTGATCTTGTTCCGGAAAAACGCGCATACACCAATCACAATCACGGCGACAATCACCGGAATCACGATTCCAAAAAGTATGATGGATTGCTTGTACATGGCTGATTTCAGGGAGCTTGCGATGCCAGGATGGCAAAAGGGTCGGTGGATTCGAAGCGCTGGGTGATGACGAGATTGAAGGTGAAAGGATAGGTCGCCTCGTCGGAATCCACGATTTCCTCCATGGGCATTTGCTTAAAGGATTGGTTCTCCTGCGTCTTCACATTCACCACGAGAGTGCGCGTGTTGGGAGCGGGATCGAAGGCCTGGTTGCCGGTGACCTTCGCGATTTCCGAAAAATGCCCGGAGATGCCCTCGCGGGTGTTGAGCGCGTTGAGGTATTCGAGTGCGCCGTCCCGGGCCATCCCGGTGATCGTCCATTCCTTGATGAAGCCGACCTTCGACTGCCCCGGCGCACTGTCCGGCCTGACCGTGTGACTGAATGTCGTGAGGAGCATCCCGGATTTCGCGGGAAAGAGGCGGGCGACCGCTTCCATCGTCGTCCACGCCTTCGAGCGGTCTTCAAGAAGATTGTTCCAGTGATCCAAGCGCTGGCGTTCCTGGGTAAGGTTTACGAGCCGCTGTTTCACTGCCTTCGCCTCGCCCTCGTTGAAAGCCCATTCCGGACGGCGGATCACGGAGGAGGCACTGAACGCGAGCCAAGCCAGGCCGAGAACCGCCATGGCGAAAACCGCAACGCGACCCAGCTTGAGAAAACGCAACAAGCGCATCTCAGTCCGTGTCGGGAAAAGCTCAACCGTCTCTTTCACGGCGGGGAGGAAATCCTGCAGGAACCATTTCTCCGCGCGGAGAACCCCGAAGGTGTGGCTCAGTCCGTCGGCTTCCTCCGGTATCGCTTCGATAGATAGGATCGTCTCGCCTGCCCATTCCGGAACGGGGCCGCCAACAGGAAACCGGACCGTCTCCACAAGCGAGTCGGAGAAGCTTTTTTCAAGATCCTCGGGAACCTTCTGGTCAACCTCGGAGCCAAGCGGAACGACATAGAGATCCGGATCCACGAACTCGAGTGACGCGTTGGTCGTGGAAAGAGCGTGTCTGAAATTGGAGGGGCGGCGGATGCCACGGTGTTGCAGCGAGCGGATCAACCGGAGATCGTGGTGCTCGTTGAAAAACGCCATGACGGTAAACCAGGGGTATTGAAGAATTCCGACGAACGGCTTTTCCCGGTCTTTCCGGACCCGGGAATGCAGCCCCGCCAACGCCACCAGCGGAGCGCTGAGCGAGTGGGTGATAATGGGGAAATTCTCCGTGTCACCAAGACTGCGGAGAATCGAGAAAAACGGGTCGAGCCGTCTGGAGATGGTGATCGTGGTTCCGATCACCTCGCTCCCGGCGGCAGGATATGGCACCACCCTCCAGGAGGCCTGCTCCGGCGGCACGGAGGAATCATCGAGAATTTCCCGCGGCATGCTGAAGGCCGTCTCCCGGAGATCGGATAGAGCCGCGGGATTGTCCAGCTCCGGTTTCAGTTCGGCTGTCGCGAACTCGTCGGCAACGTGGAAGACCACCCCGAGGGAGGTGCCTTTCAGGGAGCGGACTTGCCTGAGAAGCTGTTGGGCGTAGGTTGAAGCCGCCTCTTCTTCGGTGAGGGTGGCTTCGGAAAGTGGTGGGGCGTCGCTCCATTCGTCTTTGGCGCGATCGAAAAAGAATGCCTGGACGGACGTGCCGTCGTGGCGGATATGGACTTGGAAATCCAGGTCAAGCGCTTCCTGGTACCATGCGGGCAGGACGGCCCGGCTGGTTTCACTGAGGAGTGAACAGGCCTGGCGGAACTGCTGGTAGGCGTTCAGCGATGAGGGATGTTGAAGCGTGGTCAAGGGTGCAAGGGTATGGAGGGACTGTCTTCATGGATTCGGAGGCATCCGGGATTTGGAAAAGGGGGTGGCCTGATCCTGCGGACAGGATCAGGCCGGAATAATCATGGCGTCACCATAGGTGGCGCCGGACTGATCACCAGTCGCTGTGGTCAGTTGGATTCATGAGGGCGATCTCTGCCTCCGTTCCTCCTGTAGTGGTTTCCATATAAAGGGTTCCCACGGAAGGAATTGTTGTCGGCGCAGCAATCGTAAATGTATACGTGCCACCTGCTGGATGGTTGCCCTCACCGGTCGGATTGGTCTTCATGAACTTGTCGTCTCCGAAGATCTCGCCATCTGGAATTTCACCGGCCACGTTGATTTTCTTGTTATACATGTTGCCGTAGGAACGGACAGCTTGCTGGACGTTGCGGATCTGCAGGATGGATGCAGCACGGTCCGATCCCTTTTTCCACGCGCGCGCGCCGATAAAGAGGATCGAGATGAGGGAAAGCAATACGAGGATAACGACGGTAAGCTCGAGGAGCGTCATGCCGGACTTGGATGCTTTCATGTTCTGGGTGTGTGTCAGTTTCATGTTTGTTTTGTTTGTTTTGTTTTGTGTATTCGAGGAAGGCCAGAGAGGCGCTCCAGGAAAGTGTTTGGAAAAATATTCAGAGGAGATCCTCGTCATCGCTGCGGTTCATTTTCGCGGATTCAAAGGTCTCGTAACTGATGAGATTGTTGCGGAGGAGGCGCTCCAGATTGGCATCCCACTGGATGTTTCCGGCACGGCGGATGACATCCTCCAGGGAGCGCGCGCCGCCATCGTAGTTGGTGATGGCGGAGGCGACGGCGTCGTCGTTGTTTTGGAGAAACTCGTAGGTGAGGACGCGGCGCTGGGTGCCGTTTAGGAGACCCTGGGAGTGGATGAAGATAAGGATTTCGGAAAGGCGGGAAAGAACCGAGCCGTGGCTCTCGCGGGGATAAAGCTCGAGGATACGACCGATGGTTTTCACCGCCCCGGTGGTATGGAGGGTGGAGAGGACAAGGTGGCCGGTCTGCGCAGCCTCCATGCAGGTTTCCATGGCTTCGCGGTCGCGGATTTCTCCGAGAAGAATGACGTGGGGAGCTTTCCGGAGGACGTCCTTCAGACCCTGCTTGTAGTTGGACACGTCACGCCCGACTTCCTGCTGGGTGACGATTGAAGGGGACGGTCTGCGGTGCCCGGCATAGACGGGATCCTCCATATCGTCCGGGTACTGGTACTCGATGGGATCCTCTACCGTGACGATGTGCTTCGGATGGTTCTGGCGGAGCCAATCGATGAGTGAGGCGAGAGTCGTGGATTTTCCCGAACCGGTGGGTCCGGTGACGAGGCAGAGCCCGGCGCGCTTCAGCACACCATGTTTGAGAGTCTCCGTGGTATCAGGATCGATCCCGAGGGTTTCGAGAGCGGGGATGAAATCGTTCAGGATACGGCAGGTGACGCCGAGGCCGGATGAGGAAAGGTGTGCCTGGATACGAAGTCGGCCGGAGCGTTCACCGTTGTCGCCCATGGGGACGCCGTCGCATGAGAAATCGGAGACCATTTTCGTGGCGAATTCCTCGATGGCACCGGCGATCTTGTCATCCACACGCTCGTCCACGGACTGGGAGGTGCCGAAGCCGTGGGAGGCGGACTCGCGGTTGCGGATCAGCTCTTTCAGGATACCGTCCATGTGGATGGCGGATAGAGTCCCGAGGAAGTCGAGCGTTTCCATCCCCTTGTTCGTATGGATATAGACCGGGCGCTCAGAGCGCATCTGGATGTCCGAAACGCGCAGCTCCTTGCATACCCGGAAGATGATTCCGAGGAGCTCGGCACCCGTCATCCCCGGAGCGAAACGGGTCGCGGCGGCTGCCGGAGCGATGCTCGGTGCCGGGGGCGGCGGTGGTGGAGGTGCTGTTTGCATTCTTGCGGATGGAAAGTTATCTGGTGAACTGGCCGGAGCCGAAGTCCATGGACGATTGCTGCTGATCGGGAAGCCCTTCAAGACGGCGGATCGCCATATCCTGGCTCTGGCGGATCTTCAGGACGAAGTGCAACCGTTCCTCCACCTCGGCGAGACGGAGTTCGGAAAGATTCTCCCACTGCCCTTCCTCCGCCCATTGGTTGGAGAGGTGTGAGTAAAGGCCGATGGCCTGGTCCATGACACGGAGGACATCCCGCATCTGTTTCGTGGTGAAACGGGGGCTTTCCGGATTGACGGTCCTGTCGTTGAACATCAGCTGGATCACGTTGCCGGCGGCGGCCGCGGCGGTGAGCGCCTGGCGGGGATCGCTGCGCTGGGCGAGGCAATAGGCGATGGTTTCGTCGGCCAGCTTCGCGGCGGTCGGGGTGAGTTCCGGGCGGGTGCCGAGTTGCGGCTCGGTCAGGAAAAAGTGATAGGCGTTGTAGTTCCCGTAGTGGCCGGGATCGAGATTGTAGGCGAAGCGGAGCTTGTCCTCGATGCCACGGCGGATGAAAAACTTGTGGGCGTCGGTCGCGGCCTTCGGGTTCGTCCGCTCGACCAGACCGCGAGCCATACCGTCAATATGCTGGCGTAGGCGGTCATCGAACCGCGCGGGTGCTTTCCCTGCGGGATTTTTTTCAGGTTCGACGTGGTTGTGGTGCTCGCAACCCTCCGTGGCATCACACGAATGCGCCTTGTCCTCGGCAGCATGGAAATACGTGTCGATGGGCCCCTGCATGGCCATGGCGAAGACCTCGCCGTAGGGGCTGCGGTTGATTCCGAGAATATTGAGTGGCACGTCCGCCTCCTCGTTGTTTACCAGCGGCTTGGAAGTGATCGCAAATCCAGCCACGCCGCCCCCGATGAGGGCGATGGAGATGATATTTGAAACGGATTTCATGACAGTGGATTCGGGGAAAATTGATCAGGCGTTCGAGCTGGTGCGGAAGCAGAGTCGGGAGATCCCGGCGTTCACCGCGAGGATGGCGGTGAAGTAGAGAACCATATTGGCGAAGACATCCCCGGAGAGCGCTCCGGTCTTGAAGTAGAGACGCTGGGTAAGATCCGCGAAACGGTATTGCGGGGAGTAAAGCCAAAGAGCCTGGAGAGCGGAGTTCGCTTCGAGTTTCAGCATGTTGTCCAGGTAGCCGACTCCGTAGAGGCCATAGACCGTGATGAGAAAAGTGGCACAGAATCCGGCGATGCCACCGAAACGCGAGGAAAGAGCACAAGCCAGGGCAAGCAACGGAGCGAAGACCAGCAGGAACAGCGTGAGATACTGGAAGTTCAGCGTCCACCACATGGCTTTTTCCGAAGGATCCCCGGGCATCGCGGCGAAAAGGCAGATACCTGCGGCGGCGAACGCGAGCGGGACGATGTAGCAGAGAAGCGCGAGCCAGATCTCGAAAAGCTGGCGGGTGGATGACATTCCCGTCGTGCGGAAATACTCACCCGTTCCGGATTTCGTATTGGATTCCCCAAGGCGGGAGGCTGCGAAAAAGCCCCATACCATGGTGCAGACGAAGAGCGTGCCCCAGGCCGCCTGGATGCGGGCCGGCTGGATCAACACGGGCTTCTCGGAAGCACTGGAGATCATGGGGAGGGCGAATGGCATCACGAGGACGGCAAATAGACAGATCGCCCACGCTTTCCTACGAAAGATGGTTGCAAAGGTCAGTTTGAAGAGTCGCATGGTTCTGAAAATTCTTAGTTCAGGAGGCTTTTGAGCGTGGACCAGTTCTGATCCGCCGCGCTGTGGTGGCTGATGTTTTCCCTCTCGATGAGAAGGACGCTGGGCATGGCCATGGAATCGTAGTCCGGGTGGCAGGAAACGAGACGAAGGACGTTCTCGGAAGAGGCGTTCCACATTTCCTCGAATGCCTCCCGGGCAAAGGCGTCGAGACCGCTGAAGGGTTCGTCGAGAAGGAGGATGTTTCCGCGATCCGATTTTACCGAATGCTCGGCCATGATCAGGGCGGTCTTACGGCGGTTCCCGGTGGAGAGCCGGCCATACAACTTGTTCACGTCCAGTTCGATGCGATCAGCCAGACCGAACGCGGCCTCGTGGGAGGATTTCGGAAGCATGGCCTTGAAAATGGCCTTTGGAGTGATCTCCGCATCGAAGCGCATGTCCTCGGGGAGGTATTGCATGAACCCCTCCGTCGAGAGATCACCGGAAAGCCTCTTCAGGCTGCCAGCGATGGTTTTCAGAAGGGTGGATTTCCCACGGCCGTTTCTGGCGAGCAGGAAATGGGTGCCGCCTTCAAGGCTGACGGCGGATTTGAACGTTGCCAGTGGAGCCGAGTAGCCAATGGCAAGACCGGAGTCGAGTCGGATGGATGGTGTTTTGGCGCTCATGGTTTTGTCTCTGAATTTCTCAGATTCGTTGCGTTTCTAAGGGACAGGACGATTTAGTCAAGAAAGATTAAATATCTTGTACGCTTTGAAGTCCGCATCTTTAGACAATAAATGCACTCTGGCAATCTTTTTTTGAACATTTTTAAGACTTAGTGGTCGTTAATTTTAGAAAAATGGTTTTTATCCCGCTTCTACGGCGAATTTTTACTCCGAATGGATTCTCAAATTGATGGATTTTTACGCTTCCTCGCGACAGAGCGCGGGCTATCCGAGGCCTATCAGCTATCGGTTGCGCAAACTCTGACCAGTCTGAGCGCATATCTGAAACGGAACTCTCTGGCTCTCAACGACCTGGGCACGGCGGAACTCGCCGAATTCCTGAGCCATCGAAAGTCCGAGGGTCTCGGCGCATCCTCCCTGCGTCTGGCGACAGTCCATCTGAAGATTTTTTTCCGGTGGCTGCTTTTAAAAGGAACGGTCGCCATGGATCCCGCTGAGCCTCTTGTCTCTTCCAAAGCGGACAGGAAACTTCCCGATACCCTCTCCCCCGCGGTGGTCGCGAACTGGCTGGAGGGCATCTCCACGGAAGAAATCCTGGGAAGGCGTGACAAGGCGATCCTGGAGCTCTTCTATTCGGCGGGTCTCCGGCTGGCGGAGTTGTGCGCCGCGCGGCTTGAATGGATGGATTTCGAAGACGGATTTCTCCGCGTGACCGGGAAAGGAAACAAGCCACGGATGGTGCGTGTTGGCAAAAAGGCGCTCGCCGCTATGACGGACTATCTGGAGAACGAGAGGCCGAAGCTGGTGAAACGGATCACATCATCCCATATTTTCATCGGTATCCGGGGAGCCGCCCTGACACCGGAGCGCATCCGGCAGATCGTGAAAAAACGAGCGGCCTTCGCCGGCATCGATACCGCCGTTTATCCACATATGCTGCGACACTCGTTCGCAACCCATCTATTGGAAGGTGGCGCGGATCTCAGGGTGATCCAGGAGCTGCTGGGTCATGCGGATATTTCCACTACGCAGATCTATACCCATGTGGGAATGAAGGGATTGAAAGACGCCCATCGGAAGTTCCATCCGCGTGGATGACGCGGAGGGCGTCCATCATTCGGCGTTGGTCGGAAGATCGGGATGAGTTCCGGTGCCGTATGGCTTGATGTCCAGCTTCCTGACAACGGGCGCTTTCTTTTTCTCCGCAGGTTGGGGCTGTTGATCTCTCGCCGGAGGATTCAGCGGGTTGGCCACGACCACGGCCTTCGGTGATGTCCGGATGGCCTGATAGAGAAGGTTGTAGTTGTGCCTGAGAGCCGCCGGAAAAGAGACACGTCCGGCCTCGACCAGTTTTTCGCGCAACATTTTCGCGGAAACGTCCGCAATGAGATCGGTTCCGATCTTCACCGCATGATCGACGCCGACCACCTGCTGCCCACCATCCGTGCCCCCTCGGATCAGATCGCTGGTGACGGATCTCCCCTGGATGGCGATGCTGGATTGCGCGGAGGCGATCCTGCCGTGGGAATCAACGGTGATCTCCAGCATGGCGTGGTCGTTGGATGACAGCCAACCCCGCACGTGATCGATGCGCAGGGAAATGAAAATACCGCCATCAGGCGTGGGTGTGATCTCCGGGCGGAACGTCCGGTAGTCGGCGCCGGAGAGTGGATAGTCCGCAGCCTTCCCGCCACGCGCATCCCATCCGCCGAGACTTTTTCCGAAATCGGTTTCGCTTACCGAGACTTCCGCGAAAGAGGTGCCTGTGAGGAGAAACAGGGATATGGTGAAATTTCTGAAGTTCATTTGATTCGCTTGGTTGCGTTCTTATACGGGAAGACATGGTGATTTATTCAAGCTTGTTCGCTTGCCAGCGGAATTCCCACGTCGGCGGCTTCTCCCAGAAACCGATCCGCGTAGCTTGCGGCTTTGGAGCGGTGCTCCTGCTTGATGTGGGTGACGACGGCGGCCATCGCTCCGAAAATCACACCCCAGTCGTCGGTGAAACCAGGCCCGACGATCGCGTCCGGGATGACATCCATCGGGAAAATCAGATAGCCGAGAGCCCCGACGATCACACTCTTCGCCCATGCGGGTGTTTCCGGATCTTTGAGGCAGAAGAAAAGTGTGAGTGCGGCGGAAAGGAGTTTCCGCCCGCCACGCCTGGATAGCTTCCCTACCACATCCCAGAAGCCGGCCACGGAAAATTCCTCCGGGAGGTGCTTCTTGAAAGCGATCGATCGTATGTCCGGGAACTTCATTGCTGCCGGGCAGCCTACAAGCATCGAATGTGGAAATCAATCCCGCATACCGTGTGATCGGATTCGCGTGTGTTGCCGATTTCGCGTGCCGTTTCCCGGAAGGCTTGCTAGGGATTCCCCATGGCACAACGAGTGAAAACCGTGGCATCGATCACGGTGGAGAAATTTTTCGAGAAATATTCCGAATCCCTCAAAATCGTTCTTCTCGGTGAACGTATCGGGTTCGACAGGTTGATCAGTGAGCCTGCTGTCAACCGCCCCGGTCTCGCGTTGGCCGGCTTCTTCTCCTATTTCGCCAAAAAACGCGTGCAGGTTCTGGGAAACCTGGAGATGGCCTACCTCCGGAAACTGCCCGAGCAAATGCGGATCGACCGTTTCCGGCGCATGTGCGAGCGGGATATTCCCTGCATCATCGTATCCCGCGGAGCCACCCTCGGCGCCGAGCTGATGGCAGTGGCGAAGGAACACTCGATTCCTGTTTTCGGAACTTCGCAGATCACGATGAAATTCCTGAACGCAGCGACAATCAGCCTCGAACACGAGTTCGCCCCGACCGTCACCATCCACGGCTGCATGGTTGATATGCGCGGTATTGGCGTGCTCATCGTCGGTAAGAGCGGCTCGGGAAAATCGGAGACCGCCATCGGTCTGTTGGAACGCGGCGGCTCGCTCGTCGCGGATGACATGGTGCGGGTGAAACACGTGGGCGGGGAACTCATCGCCACCGCACCGGATCTCTCCCGCGGCTACATGGAGATCAGGGGCATCGGCATCATCAACGTGGCAAACCTCTACGGCCTAGCTTCCATCCGCCCCGACAAACGCCTGGATCTTGTCGTGACCCTCAAACCGGCCACCGATCTGAACGAAGTGGACAGGCTGGGACTGGAATCGAAAACCTACGAGCTTCTCGGCCAGCAGGTCGTCCACGTGGAAGTCCCCGTCGGCCCCGGAAGGGACACCGCCCGCATGGTCGCCATCGCCGCACTAGACCAGCAGCTCCGCCGCCTCGGCTACAACATGGCGGATGAATTCAACCAGAAGCTGCTTAACCACATGTCGCCGGGGAACACCGGAAGGATCTAGCCGGGAGCGAGTTCGCATAGCGACCCGAGCACCCAATCCGCACCGGCTTCCTCAAGCTGCTCCACGGAGAACCGCCCTGTCGCGACGGCCAGACACTTCGCTCCGATGGCGTGTGCGCAGGCGATATCTTTCGGCGTGTCCCCGATGACCAGTGTCCTGTCCGCTTGAAACGCGTGCCCGGTCATCGCGAACGCGCGTTCCAGGGCGATGTGACCGAGCAGGTTCCGATCCGCGCGATCCGACCCGTAGGCACCGAATGTGAAATGATGCCCCAACCCGTAATGGCGGAGCTTGATTTCCGCACCCAGCGAGGTGTTTCCCGTCAGCAACCCGAGCCGGGCATTCTCGGTTCGCGTAAGATTTTCCAAAAGCTGGATCACTCCGTCCAGAACCCTTCCGATGGCCGGATCCGATTCCAGACAAGCTTCCAATTGGCGGTGATAGGCGTCGAAAAACTGATGCGTTTTCTCGTCCGTCGCGTCGGTTTCAAAATGGACATACAGGTTTTCCAGAAGCCCAAGATCGGTGGAACCCGCAAGATCGAGCGGGGGCGCGTCTCCGCCGAAAACCTCCATCACGGCGTTCCGCAAGGCGGCCATTCCCTTGCCTCCGGTATCGACGAGCGTGCCATCGATATCGAAGAGAAGGAGCCACGGCTCGCTACCCGTTTTCAGGGTTTGGAAAAATTCCGCTATGGTGCCGGACATCAGTCCTTGGATTTCGTGGCATCCTCTTCCGCATCCGGTTCCTGTCCGGAGATATCGTCGGATGAAACCACATCGTCATCATCGTCTTCATCATCGTCCTGGTCGTCGTCATCCTCGATGAGTTCGCCGTGGTAGAGTTGGAAATGGCGCTTGCGCTGATGCGCCGGAAGCGGGGAAAGGATCATGGCGACCGCACGGCCGTTCAGGCGTGGCGCCTGGTCAACCGCGGCCATCGTTTTCAAGTCCTCGATGATTCGCTTGAGCACCACGAAACCAAGTTCCTTGTGGGCGTTTTCACGACCGCGGAACTGCAGGACGAAACGCACCTTGTGGTTCCCCTCCAGGAAAGTCTCCGCGCGGCCCAGCTTGATATTGTAGTCGTGCTCGCCGGTGCCGACCCGGAATTTCACTTCCTTCATACGGGTCGAAGTCTTGGACTTGCCCTTCTTGAGCTTTGCCTGGGTGTATTTGTATTTCCCGTAGTCGATGATCTTGCACACCGGTGGATCCGCCTGGCCGGAGATCTCGACAAGATCCAGCCCTACGGATTTCGCTTTCACGAGAGCATCGCGGGAGGACATCACGCCGAGCTGCTCGCCCTCCGCATTCACTACACGAACCTTGGGCGCGCGAATTCGGTCGTTAACCCGCGTCATGTCGCGGTAACGGCCCTGTTGTTGTTTTTCTGTGGTCTGGCTATGGTCTTATCCTTTGGATGGTTTGTTTCGTAGCCCGCATAAATGCGGCGACAGTGTCGCCGCCGGATGCAGGGGCAGGAAAGTGTCTGAAAGCTGACTGGAACGGCAAGTCATGAAAAGGTGACAAGATAGCCGCACCGACCGGATCTACCGGAGGTGGCTGTGGCTGGGAGGCGTTCCAAAAAAGTCATTAGAGAAAATTGCGAGGACGTTTCACCCACGCAAGTGCTTTACGGGCTTGATCTAACCGTGCCCCGGAGTCTTCCGCAAGCAGGAAATTATCGGCGCGAACCACGCAAAATTCGCAGACGTTCCGCACCAATACCCTATTGACCATCCCCCCCTTCGCGCAACATTCTCCGCCCATGACATTCCTGCGACCGCTCGCCGTCAGCCTCTTCGCCATTTTTTCAATCGCATCTTGCGGGGGAAATCCCCCACCATCACGCAACCAGCCCGGATCCCCCGCGCCCGTCCGCGTGGGAACCATCCCCCGCACCGCACCTCCGGCAGTCGCGGCCGAAGCCGTGCTTGTAGTCGATATCGCCAGCGGCAGGAACCTCTATGCGAAAAACGCCGACAGTGTCCGCGCCGTCGCGTCCACTCAGAAAATTGTCACGGCACTCTGCGTTCTTGATGCGGGAAACATCGACAAAACCGTGACGATCACCGCCTACGATACCCTCTGCGAGCCCACCAAACTCTACCTGAAACCCGGAGAGAAATACACCCGGCGCGAACTGCTCAAAGTTCTCATGGTGAAAAGTGCCAACGACGTCGGTCGCGCCCTCGCCCGCGATGTGGCGGGCAGCGTGGAGGAATTCGCCGAGCTCATGAACCGCAAATGCGACCAGCTCGGCATGCGGAACTCCAATTTCAAAAACCCCCACGGTCTCACCGAGCCGGGCCAGTACTCCACCGCACGCGACATGGCGATCGCGGCGCGCCAGGCGTATCGCAGTCCGCTGTTACGCTCCTACTTCGCCACCAAGGCATACACGTTCAAATACAACGACGGCCGCACCCGCCTCCTGGAAAACACCAACAAACTCCTCAAACGGGTCTCATACTGCGATGGTATGAAAACCGGCACCACCAACGCCTCCGGGCGCTGCCTGATTTCCACCGGCACCCACAACGGCCGCTCCGTCATCTGCGTCGTCCTGAAATCCAACTCGGCGAACATCTGGTCGGACTCCGAAAAACTCATGCGCTGGGCTGTCGAACGCCCTGGTGCCGAGTAGTCTCCCACCAGCCTCTTCCACACTGATCACCCGGCATCCGGCACTCGGCACTTCTTCCATGTCTCCGCGCCAACAGCTCGACGCTCTCGCGGAAAAACATCTTCTCCGCAGAGCAATCACCGGGGAATCCCCTTCCCCGCTCCGCATCATCCGCGATGGCCGGGAAATGTGGAACTTTGCTTCCAACGACTACCTCGGCCTGTCAAACCATCCCGCCCTCGCGGCCGCTTTCACGGAGGGCATCGCGAAATTCGGCACCGGTGCCACGGCCTCCCGCCTCGTCACCGGCACCTTCTCTCCCCACGTTCTGTTAGAGGAAACCATTGCCGCAGCCAAACACACCGAGGCCGCCCTCACCTTTACCTCGGGCTACACCACCGCCCTCTCCGCCATTCCCGTTATTGTCGGAAAAGGCGATTTCGTCATCCTCGACCGGCTGGCCCACGCCTGCCTCGTCGATGCCGCACGAACCTCCGGTGCCACTCTTCGCGTCTTCCCCCACAATGATGTCGAGAAGCTCTCCGCCATACTCGCAAAAATCCGCTCCGCCCACCCGCAGTCACTTATTCTCGTCGTCACCGAATCAATATTCTCGATGGACGGCGATCTCTGCCCTCTTCCCGAAATCGTCAGCACCTGCGAAAATTTCTCCGCCGACCTCCTCCTGGACGAAGCACATGCGACCGGTGTCCTCGGCCCTACCGGAACTGGGCCTAGCCGAGAAGCTAGGCCTCCAGGAAAGGATCTCTTTCCAAATGGGCACCCTCAGCAAGGCTCTCGGCCTCTCCGGAGGCTACCTTGCCGCCAGCCGCGATTGGAAAGACCTCATCGCAAACCGCGCCCGCCCCTTTATATATACCACCGCTCCTCCTCCCGCCCTGGCGCATGCCGCACTGGGAGCCTTCAACCTCGTCCGCTCCGATGAAGGAACGGCTCTCCGCGAAAAACTTTTTTCAAATACAGCACTCCTCAGCGCCGGTCACCCCAGCCCCATCGTCCCGAAAATTCTTGGCACCAATGAAGCCGCCCTTGCTGCTTCCGACTCCCTCGCCGCACAGGGCTTCCTCATTCCCGCCATCCGCTTCCCCACCGTCCCGAAGGACACCGCCCGTTTGCGCATCACTCTCTCCGCCGCCCATCCGCCCGAGGCGGTAAAAGTGCTCGCCGGGCTCCTCTGAATTCCGGAAGGGACTTCGCACCTTCCGATTTCCAACCTTGCCACCGCCCGCCTGCCCGCCAAACATCCTCCCGGGCGATCACAGCTCCCCAAGAACCAACCCTCAGACACACAATTTCCCATGAAATTCGGAATCATCGGCGCCGGCATGATCGGCCACTTCCACGCAAAAGCAATTACCGCGATGACAGGCGGTGAACTCCAGTCCGTCTTCGACCTACGGGGCGAAGCCGCTGAAAAGCTCGCCGCCGAGTATGGCGGCAAAGCACATTCGGACATCAACGAGTTCCTCGCGGATCCCGGGCTGGAGATCGTCACCATCGGCACACCTTCCGGCGCGCATCTCGACCCGGCGCTCGCCGCCCTGAATGCTGGAAAACATGTCATCTGTGAGAAACCCCTGGAGGTCACCACCGAGCGCATCGATCTGCTCATGCACGCCGCCCAGAAAAACGGCAAGACCCTCTCCGCCGTCCTCAACAGGCGTTTCCATCCCGGCATGGACGCTTTCAAAAAGGCAGCCGACGAAGGCCGCTTCGGCCAACTCACCTCCGCATCCGCCTACGTGAAATGGTATCGCGACCAGGCATACTACGATTCCGCAGGCTGGCGCGGAACATGGGCGCTGGATGGCGGCGGCGCGCTGATGAACCAATCCGTCCATACCGTGGACGCCCTCCTCTATCTTGCCGGCCCCGCGAAATCCGTCACTGCCGTGACCGCCTGCCAGGCGCACGAGCGCATCGAGGTGGAGGACAGCATCGTGGCCACGGTGGAGTTTGAAAACGGCGCGCTTGGCGTGATCGAATGCTCCACCTGCACCTGGTCCAAGGACGGCCACCCCGCCCGCGTGCAACTCGCCGGAACCGACGGCTCGGTATTTCTCGCGGACGAATCTTTTGAGATATGGGATTTCCGCGAAGAGAAACCGGAGGATGCCGAGATCAGATCATCTCTCATGAAAGGCCAGGAGGCCGGCCTGGGCGCGAACGATCCGTCCGCGATCAATTTCCACCAGCACCAGCGGAACTTCGAGGAAGTTGTCCAATCCATCGAGGAAGGCCGGCTGTGCAAAACCGATGCGGCGGAAGCACGCAAAGCGGTCGCCCTCATCTGTGCCATCTACGAATCGGCCAAAAACGGAGGGAAAAAAGTTGTCCTCTGAAGCTCCGGACTTCCCACCTACAGGCATCCTCGTATTTTTTGCGGGGGTGCCTTTTTTACAGGGTATGCATTTTCCTTAAGTTTACCTAAGTTTTATCGAGCCGGGACCTTGCATTTTCCAATCCCTTGAAACCCTTATATTTCAAGGAACCGAGGAAGTGTTCCGCAAATATTGATAATCAGAGCTTTTAGTCGGCGACTGTAAAGTTTAGCTTCCGCCCGTCGCCAGCGATCAGTGGTCACTGTCGGCTCCCCCCAACCAATCACCCCCAACCCCCCGGGCTTTGCTGTCACATACGGCATCGTCTCACCCCCCCAAATTATGTACCCCCCGAACAAATCGCGTGCAAACGTGCGCCCAAACATCATCCGCAGCCTAGCTGTCGCGTCCGCCACTCTCGCCGCAGCGTGCCTTTCGGCAAACGGCCAGACATCGTTCACCCATAGCATCGGCTTCGATGACATGGGCTACCAACACGGAAGTATCGTGGAGCCGGGAGCTTACTCCGGTTTCCAATACCTCAGCCCCCAAATCAGTGTGACCCCACCGCAGGGCGGCTTCAACAAAGCCGTCATTTTCGATACGGTCAGCGCCAAAGGCGACTCACGGGTAGAAGACCAGGATCTGATCCCGAACGGAATCGGCAACCGCGGCAATGCCAACTACGGCAACGTCGCGATCATCCAGGAGAACACATCGTTCACCGTTTCCAACGGAAGGATCAACGACCCGTTCAAAAAGGTCGATGACCACGCCAATGGCGGGAAGTTCACCTTCGACCTGAATCCGGGCGCCAGCGTCACCGTTGACGCGATCCGGGTTGACCTCATCGACATCGAATCCGCAGGTCAGATCAAGATCGTCGCATACGGCGCGAACGGCTCATTCACATGGACCGGAGCCGATCTCAAGGCGATGGACAACTCGATCGTTTACGCGGACAAGTCCGCGAACCGGACGAGCTTCCTCACCGCCAGCCAGGCCGGTCTCTCGAGCATCACCAAGTTCGACATCGTCTCCACCACCTCCTTCGCGGTGGACAACCTCACTTTCAAAGGAACCGTCGTTCCCGAGGTTTCCTCCAGTTTCCTGACCGCCGCTTCCGGTCTCCTGCTTTGTTTCAGGAGACGCAGGCAGTCCTGATAATTTCCCGGGTAATTTGTTTTGTGAAAAGGGGCTCCCGTAATACGGAGTCCCTTTTTTATTTCCAGATGGGAAGGCCGGCGGCGGGATTCAGCTCCTCGGGAGGCTCGATGGAAAACTTTTCCGCATCCCCCACCCTGTAGGGGCCGTAGGCGATGGGGATGACGGTTAACTGAAGGGCGGGTTCCTCATCGACCACGACCCTGGAAACGTGAACGACAGCGGCGCAGTTCGGGTTCTTATTCACTTCCAGAACGTCACCCACGCTGAAGCGGGACACCGCTGTCTGGTCAGCGGTCGGGAAAACATATTCGATGACCACTGGGAAACCCACCGCCTCGGTGAAGTCGTCGGGTTTGACCATGGCCTGCGCACGGATCGTAAAACCCGGGTAGAGAAAATCATCCCGCCCGAGCGCTTTCGTTTCCGCCACCTGGTAGTCCCCCTCCGCATAGGTCAGCAGGAGGGTCTTCTCGAAGTTGCGCATGTAGTTGCGCATGAGCAGGGCGTTCAGGCGCGCGGTCTTGTCCTCTTCAAGCCCGAAGTATTTTCCGTATAGCTCGCCAGGTGAAAGCGCGTTTCCGTTCGGAACGTCGAGAACCGTATAGCGCTTCAGCTCGGGAAGCCGCCCCAGTTTTTTCAGGATCTTGTAGTTCCGGGCAATCTCGGGATTGCCAAAAACATGCAGGCAGAAGGCCCAGCTCACGATGGCGAAACATAGCGCAAGGGTGTTCGCGAGGAACCACCAGAAGTAGGCCGGCCTGCGCCGGACGACCTCCTCGGATTTTTTCTTTCTCCGGTTCTTCGCCGCCACGATCTATTGAGCCCCTCCCGAGCCACAGACTGCGCCGTCTTCCGCGCCGCTTCCCTCGGGTTCATCCTCAGGCTCGAAAGAGGTGCCACAACCACAGGCACGGCGTGCCTTCGGGTTTTGGATCTTGAAACCGGCATCGGTGAGGTCGTCTGAAAAATCGATCTCACAACCCCGGAGTTTTTCCAGGCTGTCCCCCGCCACGATCACGCGCGCACCACCCTGCTCGATAAACTCGTCACCCTCCTCAGGCTCCGCGACATTCATTTCATACTGCCAGCCCGCACAACCGCCTTTGCGAACGGCGAGCCTGAGCCCAGCCGTTGGCGAAGCCGCTTTTGCTTCCAGCAGTTTTCGGAGGTTTTCCTCGGCGTTTTTGGTAATTTCGATCGTTGCCACGTCGGGAAATTATCCCGAAACGCCGAACTTGAAACCCAAAACTTTCCCGCATCAAAGTTGGAACCGATCTTCCGACGGGGTTTTCCCCATGGACATCTGCGCCTCGCCGTTGTTGGCCAGGTGGACGAGGCAGTGATAGACCGCTTCCGGATCGGCATCGCATTCGAAGGCGACCTGCTCCGCGTTCTTTGCCTCGGAAACGAGACGCCCCCGCACCTGCCCCAGAAGTTCGAGGAAGCTTGCGGCGGCGACTTTCCCCGCCTCAACACCCGGCTGGTGGTAGGCGTTGATGTTCACGAGGGACGCGTAGAAGGAGACCGTGCGCTCGAAAAGGGCGATGAGCATGCCGAGGCTGAATGGCGTCACCTCGAAAATGGAGAGGGTGACGGATTTCCGGCCACTCTCGTAGAGAGCGGAACGTGTTCCACGGAGGAAGCCCTGGAGGTAGTCCTGGCTGGTGTTGCCCGGCTCCACCTCGATGGATTTCCCTTTCCGCCCGTGACGGACTTCGATGAAAGTGGCGAAGAAATTGTTCACCCCGTCGCGGAGCTGCTGCACGTATGCGTGCTGGTCGGTGGAGCCTTTGTTACCATAAACGGCGATACCCTGGTTGACCACGTTGCCATCGAGATCGTGCTCCTTGCCCAGGGATTCCATCACGAGCTGCTGGAGGTATTTGGAAAAGAGGACGAGCGAATCCTTGTAGGGCAGCACGACCATGTCCTTCTCGCCCTTGCCGTTCGTGGCTTTGTGCCAGGCGATCGCAAGCTGCATCGCGGCGTTTTTACCGGCATCCTGGACGCGCGTTTTCTTGTCCATCGCCGCGGCTCCTTCGAGCATGGCATCAATATCAAGACCCTGGAGAGCGGCGGGCACCAGTCCGACAGTGGAAAGAACGGACGTCCGTCCGCCGATCCAATCATCCATCGGGAATTTTTCGATGAAACCTTGCGCCGTCGCAAACTTGTCGAGCTTGGAACCCTCGCCGGTCACGGCCACCGTATGCTTCCCGAAGTCGATCCCGGCTTTGTCGAAGGCGGCTTTCGCCTCCAGCATGCCGTTTCGCGTCTCAGCGGTTCCGCCGGACTTGGAAATCACCAACACGAGTGTTTCGGCCAAATTGATCGTTGCGAGCGTATTGTCGATTCCCTGTGGATCGGTGTTGTCGAAAAAGGAGATCGGCATCTTCACCTTCTGCCCGATGGCCTGGGAGACGAGCTGGGGGCCAAGCGCCGAGCCGCCGATCCCGATGAGTAGGAGTTCTTTGAACGCCTTCCCTTCCGCAGTCAGCACCTGTCCGGTATGGACTTTCTCGGCAAACTGTTTGAGCGCTTTCAGAGGCTCGGTGATCGCGGCTTTCAGCTCTGGAGTCGGAGCGAGATCCGCATTCCGCAGCCAGTAGTGGCCGACCATCCGGTCTTCGTCCGGGTTCGCGATCGCGCCACTTTCCAGAGCCACCATGTCGTCGAAAGCCCTGGTCACCTTCTCCCCGAGACCGTCCCTGTAGGACTGATCCACATCCATCAGCGAAAGATCCAGGCTGAAGCCAAGATCATCATACCGCACCAAACTCTCATTGTATTCTTTCCAGCTCATTATGTGTCTTTTTGAAAATTTTCAGTAGTCGAGGATGACCTTCACCTTCCCCTCCGGAAGCTTGTTCCGGCCGTTTAGAAAAGAAAGCTCGATCAGAAACGATACCGCCACGATCTCGGCTCCCAGTCCTTCAAGCAGCTTCACCGCCGCGGCGGCCGTCCCTCCCGTTGCCAGGAGATCATCCACCAACAGGACTTTTTCTCCGGGTTTCACCGCGTCCTTGTGGATTTCCACGACAGCCTCGCCGTATTCCAGCGAGTAGGACTCCTCAACGCATTCCCACGGCAGTTTGCCTTTTTTCCGGATCGGCACGAAGCCCGCGCCGATCCGGTCAGCCACCGCCGCCGCGAAGATAAACCCCCGGGCGTCTATCCCCACCACCTTGTCGATTTTCTCCCCGCCCGCCGTCCGGCAAAGGAGATCGATGGAGCAGCGGAAAAGTTCCCCGTCGCCAAGAATGGGTGTGATGTCCTTGAAAACGATTCCCTCCTTCGGAAAACCGTGAACATCACGAATCGCTTCTCTCAACCGCTCAACCATGCGGGAGCTTTAACCCCATTCCGCGCCAGGGCAAGGGCGGAGCGACTATGGGACGAGGAAAACAAAAGTGTCCCGGAAAAGCTATATTCGCTCCGCACGCCTGTTCAGCTCGGTGAGCACCATTCCGGCAAGTGGCGAAAGTTTTCCCCGCCAGAGCGCGGCGATCTTCAGTTCTGGAAAATCTTTCAGCTCAACCTGGGTCACGCCCTCCGGAAGCTTCCTCCCCGGAATCCGAACGCTCAGACCGATCCCGAAGCCACTGGCGACGTAACTCTCCACCAGCTCCAGCGTGCTGACCTCGATGCGCGCAGGCCAATCCAGCTTCTTGCGCGTGAGACCTTTCGCAAAAAGCCGGGTGACTGCGGTATCGTCTGCGGGTCGGATCAGTGGGAATTTTCCTGCGAGGTTCGCGATCCCCCTCTTCCCCGCCTTCATGCCGGATCCGAGCAACAGAACCAACGGCATCGTCAGAAGCAGTTGCGATCTGGTTCCCGATGCTGGCTTCCCCTCCATCTCCGCAACGGCCAGATCGATTTCCTCGCGTTCCAGAAGCGAGTGGATCGTTCGTTGATCCGCATCGAGCAGAGTCAGTTCCAGATCGGGAATGTCCTTCTTCACCGCCTCAAGTATCGATGGCAGGTGATCCCGGATCACCGTCGCGGGCGCGGCCATCCTGAGATGTCTCCCGGCTTTTCCCGCCAGCCGCTGGGTCACCCCCGCCAAGCCTCCGAAAAACGGACTGGCGAATTCATACAACTCCCGCCCGGCCGGAGTCAGTTGGAACGGGCGACGCTGAAACAGACGGATTCCCAGATCCTTCTCAAGTTGCCCGATCTGACCGCTCACCGCCGGCTGTTGGATTCCATACGGCATGCTCTTCACAGCAGCCGTGATACCACCGGCTTTCGCCACATGGTAGAACAACTCGAGGTGATGAAGGTTCGGCAAAGGCTGCAACATCGCGAGAACTAACTATCATTTTTATCGATGTTTTGTAAAAGATAATCGACTAACGGTGACAGGTGAATTCGTGCCACGTTGCACGCATGATTTGGACACTCATCATCATCGCCGCATTCATGATCGCCATCGAGCGACTCTGGCCGGGACAGGAACTCCCCTCATCACGCCTCTGGTGGCTACGCATCATCATGGTAAACGCCGTGCAACTGGGCATCGTCATCCTCGCCGGTTTCACGTGGGATCTTTGGCTTTCATCCGCTTCACTCTTCCATCTGGGGGATTCCATGCATCCATGGCTGGCTGCGTTTGTGGCCTATTTTCTATCCACCTTCATCTACTATTTCTGGCACAGGATACGCCACGAATCCTCGTTCTTCTGGAGGCTCTGCCACCAGCTCCACCACTCCCCCCAGCGAATCGAACTCCTCACCAGCTTCTACAAGCACCCGGTGGAGATTTCCATCAATTCCATCCTCTCCGCCCTCATCGTTTACGCCCTCCTCGGACTGAGCATCGAGTCCGCTGCGATCTACACCGGGCTCACCGCGGTCGCGGAATATTTCTACCATTGGAATGTCCGCACCCCCCGTTGGCTCGGCTGGCTCATCCAGCGTCCGGAAAGCCACAGGCTCCACCACAAGTTTAAACACCACACCCAGAACTACGCCGATCTCCCACTCTGGGACTGGATTTTCGGCACGTTGAAAAACCCCACGAAATCCCCTTCCCGCTGCGGCTTTGAGGAAGAGCGCGAACTCCGTATTCCAGAAATGCTCACCTTCCAGGACGTCCACAGGACACCCGTTTCCCCGACCTGCTTCGGCTGCAGCAAGCGCTGGGCCTGCTACTCATCGGAACCACGGAAAAAATCAGACCCAATCCCCCAATGAAAACCCGCAACACACTCGCCATCATCATCCTCGCCATCGGCCTCACCCAGATGGCGGGCTACCTTTCCGGATGGAAAATCCTGCGGGGCATCGGCCTCGCTTCCGGAATCGCACCGTTTCCGAAAGTGTTTAGCGAATCCGATGGCTACGAACCCTTCGCAGCGAGCTTCCGCCTGTTGGGCGAAATGCCAGACGGCTCCCCGTGGTCTTGCGAGCTGACCTCGGAACGCTACTCGATGCTCTCCGGCCCCTACAACCGCCGCAACGTCCACGGCGCCGCGCTCGCCTTCGCGCCGCGCCTGCCGGCCGAGCTTCGCGATTCCCTCCTATCCCTCGATCTCGCACCCGGCTCCCAACTCAGACAGGAACTGAAAATACCCGATCAAATCAAGAACCTCCGCGTCGAGATCACCCCCCGCGTTGGCGAACCACACGGCCCATCGGATCTTCCCCGAATCATGAAAACAATCTCACCCTGGCAGTTCACCTTGTTCCGCATCATTTTCGGAACCTATCTCTTCGTGCACTTTATCCACCTCGTCCCGTGGGCGGGCGAGCTGTTCGGAAAGAGCGGAGTCCTACCCGATCCCACGCTCAACCCCACCCACGGGCTTTTCCCAAATCCCCTCAACCTGCCTCTCGCCGACGGAACGCTCATCGCCTCCCTAATCGCAATGGCCGTCTGCTCCGCACTGTTTGCAGCAGGCATCTGGCGCAGGGTTGCAGCCGCACTGCTATGGTTCGGATGGAGCGCCCTGTTCCACCGGAACAACCTCATCGCCAACCCGTCCATCCCCTACATCGGACTGCTTCTCATCCTGAGCATCCTCGTCCCGACCGGAGAGCCGCTGGGCAGAGGGAAACGCAACGCCACATGGTTCATGCCTTACTGGGTTTTCGCAAGCGCATGGATCCTGCTCGCGGCAGGCTACACTTTTTCCGGCTACACCAAGCTCTTCTCCGCCAGTTGGGTCGATGGCTCCGCGATAGGGTATCTTCTGGAAAATCCCCTCGCACGCCTAGGCCTCCTCCGCGATCTGATGGGAAGCCTCCCCGATCCCCTACTCGCCGCGATGACCTGGGGAGCCCTCGCCGCCGAGCTGCTCTTCCTTCCCCTCGCCTTGTGGGGAAAAAGCAGGCCGTGGATCTGGCTGACACTCGTCCTCATGCATCTCGGCATCGTCGCCGTCATCGACTTCGCAGACCTCAGCCTCGGGATGCTCATAATCCACCTCTTCACCTTCGATCCCTCCTGGCTCAGGCCCAAGTCCGCCGGCACTCTCCTCGTCCGCTACGATAGCGAATGCCTCATGTGCTCCAAATCCATGCGCTTTCTCGCGGAGGAAGACCGCGCCGATCTCATCCGTTTCACTCCTCTGACAGACGAAAACCCCACATCCATCCAGGTCGTCGCAAACAACTGCACCCTCACCGAGTCCCGGGCAATCCTCGCCCTCCTCTCCGCACTCGGCGGCCATTGGCGTGCCATTTCCATCCTTGGAAAAATCGTCCCGCCACCCCTTTCCGACATCCTCTACCGCTTCGTCGCCCGCCACCGCTACCAGTGGTTTGGGAAAACATCCTCCTGCGACCTCCCATCCGCATCCCTCACCAATCGCATCCTATGAAACGCAAGAAACTCCGCCGCGCCGCCATCGTCACAGCGGCTCTCCTTATCGTCACCGTATTCTCCGGCTGCACCGAAATCTCCCCGCATCGTGGCAGGATCCCGTTCAGTTGGATGGAAAAGCCCCCGAAAGCCCCTTCCGGCAGCTCCCTTGTTACTATGGATCTAGTAATGGAGCACCATGCAAACGATGGCCCCTCACCGAAGCCGAACGCAGCTTCCTCCTACCCGGCGACATCATCGCCTTCCACATGAGCCACCGGGACGCCTGGAAACACCTCCGCAAAGGCGGCATCCAAAAACTCCCCTACGAGCTTTTCCGCTACGGCCACATCGCCCTCGTCGTCCCCGTTTCCGATAGACTGGGAACCGAACCCCGCCTCCTCCAGGTCGCCATGCGCCAGGCGGTCAATGCCGACAGCGGACTTGATTACCTCTCGGAAAAATCATGGCACGTCTTCCGCCCTCCACACGGCTCGGTTGATACTGAAAAGCTCCGCGAATTCACCGAACAGGTAACCGCAAACGCCTCCAATCCCAAAACCGCCTACGACTACTCCGGAGCCCTCGGCCTGCAGAACGCCCCCTCGGATCCGGAGACCCTCAGCGAAATCGGTGACGAATTCAGTTGCGCCACCCTCGTCGTAGCCGCCCTCCACTATTCCGGCTACCAGCTCCACGCCGTCCACCGGAAAGGGTTCTGTGATATCGTGACCCCGAGGCAGGTCGTCAAAAGCGGAGCGATCAGACCTGCAGAACAGTGACGATAATTTGCAAGGATCATCGCGCGCGGAGTGGAAGGAGCGTGACCTTGCCGCGGCGCGGGTTGATCGTGACCAACGCCCCCCCCAGCCAATTCTTCCCGATAGACGATCATTGTTTCACTCACCATCCGACCCATCGTTGCGGGTCGTGTGTCCTCCCCTCTAATTTGGATGACGCTTGGCCCTTTCGCTCCGGATGCCGCGAGGATGGCTCCGAAATCCAGATCGTGGGTAAAAACGATGCGCCCCTTCTTTCGCGCCCAATTCATGATCTCCACATCAGGAGCATCCGATGCCCCGATCTCTCCCCAGTGAACGGCTTCCCATCCTGCAGAGCCGAACACATCCACCCAGGAGGGCGAAAGGTTCATGTCGATAACCACCTTCAAGACGCCGTAGCCAACGGTAGCTCGCGCTCCTCCGCCCTCCACGCACCGTATGCGAGTGCGGCGTCAATATCGGCGCTCTCCAGATACGGATAAAGTTCGAGAATCTCTTCACGGCCTGCTCCGGACGCGATCAGCCCCAGGATGGCGCCCGCAGTGACACGCATTCCGCGAATGCATGGCTTGCCTCCCATTACTGCCGGATCGAAGGTGATCCTCTCGATTTCGGGGAATTTCATGTAGTCAGATTGCCGCACTTACCCCCGGGCGTCGAGGAATACCTTGGCTCCCCAGAGATCAATCCTCATCATCCTTCTCACCCTTCACCCGGACTTTTCCGCGGAGCTTGGCTTCGATGAAGGCGTCGATATCGCCGTCCATGATGTCCTGGATGTTGCCGGATTCCTGGCCGGTGCGGAGGTCGAGGACTTTCTGGTAGGGCTGGAAGACGTAGGAGCGGATCTGGCTGCCCCAGGAGACGTCGCTTTTCTCGCCGTAAACGGCTTCGGCTTCGGCGGCGCGTTTGTCTTCCTCGATCTGGAAGAGTTTTGCTTTCAGGATCTGGTAGGCGAGTTCCTTGTTCGCGCCCTGCGTGCGGGAGGCGGTGGACTTGATGAGGATGCCGGAGGGAAGGTGGCGGAGGAGTACTCCGGTCTCGACCTTGTTGACGTTCTGACCGCCCTTGCCGCCGGAGCGCATGGTGGAAATTTCCACGTCCTTTTCATTGATCTCGATCTCGATCTTGTCGTTCACCTCCGGGGTGGCGTCGATGGATGCGAAGGAGGTGTGCCTTTTCCCTGCCGAGTCGAAGGGGGAGATGCGGACGAGGCGGTGGACGCCGCGTTCGTTTTTCAGGAAACCGAAGGCGTTCTCACCGATGATCTTGACGGTGGAGGAACGGAGGCCTGCGCCATCGCCGTCTTCCCAATCGAGGGTTTCGACTTTGAATCCCTTGCTCTCCGCCCAACGGGTGTACATGCGGTGGAGCATCTGCGCCCAATCACAGGCCTCCGTGCCGCCGGCTCCGGCCTGGATGGCGAGGTAGCAGTTGGCCTCGTCGTTGGGGCGGTTCAGGAGGGTGAGGAGTTCGAAATCGCGGATGTCCTTTTCGAGCTTGGCGGCGCTGGAGATGGCTTCTTTGGCGAGTTCCTCGTCGTCAAATTCCTTCGCAAGGGAGACTCCTTCGATGACATCCTGGCTGCGGCTCTCCAGATCCAGAAAGGCTTCGAGTTTCTTTTTCATTCCCGCCGCATCCTCGGAAACGGAGCGGGCTTTTTCGGTATCGTCCCAGAAATCCGGAGCGCCCATGGCTTCCTCGAGGGTCTGGATTTTATTTTCTAGAACAGGGACGTCAAAGATACCTCCTGAGTTTTGACAGGCGGCTCTGGAAGCCATCCGTGTCAAGCGCCAGGAGGTCAGCGGTTGGGAGTGAGGACATGGTGGGCGAAGGGAAGCGGATGGGCTTTGGGCGGGCAAGGATAATGATGGGAGGAGCGGCTCCCATCGAATGTTCTTCCCGTCTGCGGTTCCAGACGTGTACAGGTGACCGTTATGCCGGAGCTTGTCCGTATCGCCCTGAGTCAGTTCGTGAAATTCGGATTGGTTTTCGCGTTCGCGTATGGACTGTATTCACTCGTCGTAATCGCCGGAAAGAGAGTGACTCGTAAGTTTTCAGGAGATGGAAATGAGACATGGGAGGGAATCCAGCTTCTATACCGTATCCCTGCCAACATTCTCGGATTTATCATGCTGGATCTGTTGGTGATCGTAACCGTCTCTCTTCTTGTCTCCGGTCTGAGGAAAAGGCATTTCGGCTATTTCACCAAGGAGTTCACCGATTTCTTCTGGATCCTAGGTATTGCGGGGATTTTCGGAGCTACGGTATTCGGGATTTATCGCGACGAGCCAACCGAACGATTCAAGCTTCTGGGAGTGGTAGCGATCTTTTCGGGATTGATTGGCATGGCCTTTGGGTAAGACAGTCTGAATCTTCTGACTCGCCAGCTAAAGCGAGCGCTCCTACGCGCACCCTACTGCATCGGTGCCTTTTCCAAGCCGAGGTATCTCCTGAACGCTTTGCGGATATCGTTGATGATGATGAACAGCACCGGAAGAAGGAAGAGGGTGATAAAAGTGGCGAAGACGATCCCGAAGGCGAGGGAGGCGGCCATGGGCTTGAGGAACTGCGCCTGGACTTCCTTTTCCAAAAGCAACGGGGCGAGGCCGAAAAAGGTGGTGAGCGAGGTGAGTAGGATGGCGCGGAAGCGGTTTACTCCCGCTAGGGAGACCGCCTCGTCCAGGGATTTCCCTTCATCCTGGAGGTCGTTCACGGAGCAGACCAGAACCAGTGAATCGTTCACGACCACCCCGGACAGCGCGAGGATGCCGAAGACCGAGAGGATGGAGATATCGATGCCCATCAGGTAGTGCCCCATCAGCGCGCCGATGATTCCGAAAGGAATGACCGACATGATGATCAGGGGTTTCAGATAACTTCTCAACGGGATGGCGATGAGCACATAGATGAAGACGATGGAGAACGCGAAACCTTTGAGCAGGGATTTCAGGGACTTTTTCCGCTGCTCCACCTCGCCGCTTTCCGTGGTGGAGATCGATGGATGGCGGGCGAGAAACTCCGGGAAAAATTCCTTTTCCAGGCGCTCGGTGACGGCGTCGGAGGTGGTGGTCGCTTTGTTCACGGAGGCGTCGATGGTGACCACGCGCTTGTTATCGATACGCTCGATGGAGGCGAGGGATTCGCCGAACTCGGTCTTCGCGATAACGGGGAACGGAACCGCGGAGCCGTCCGGAGCGCGCACCCGCATTTCCCGCAGGGTTTCCAATGAATCGCGCTGATCCTCCGGGTAGCGGACCATCACGCGCAGCTCGTCGCGCCCGCGCTGGACACGCTGGGCTTCTCTTCCGAAAAACGCATCGCGGACGGCAAGCGCGAGATCCCTGCGGGTGAAACCGGCGGCCTCGCCCTCGGGGGTGGTGGAGTAGATGATTTCCGGCTTCCCTGATTTGAAGCTGTCGCTGATATCGAAGGTGCCGGGGTAGGTGGCGATCTCCGCTTTTAGCTCCTGCGCGGCTTTTTCGAGTTCCTCCAGATCATCGCTTTCCAGATTGATTGCGACGTCGCCTCCCGGCGGGCCGGCGGTGGCGCTGAAGGTCAGCGAACGTGCGCCGGCCACATTTCCCACGGCTTTTCTCCAGTCTTGGACAATCGTTTCGGAGGGTAGGAATTCACGCTCGGTCGACCGCGTCAGCTCCGCGGCGACCGATGCGTTCGTGTTCGTGCTGGCGGCGATCTGGATTTCCTTGAAAGGGTCGTGGCCGAACTTTTCCTCGTATCCCCTCCCGAGCTTCCTTGCCGCCTCGGCCATTCTTTCGGCCTCGGAATGGAGATAACCGACGGATTGCCCCTGCTCCAGACTGAGGTTCGCGCTTACATTGTCCTGATAGATGTTCGGGAAAAACACAAAGCGGAGCTGGCCTGCGGGGAAGAGGCCGATGACCAGGATGAAGACTGCGATGAATCCGGCGAACACCACGTAGCGCCAGGCGATGGCCCAGACGATGGCGGGGCGGTAGAACTTCCGGATGAACCATGCCAGCCCGTCGGAGATCGCTTTTTGAAGACGGGCGAAAGATCTTGAAACGATGTTCTTCGGTTTCTTGTGAACATTGATATGTGCCAGGTGAGCCGGGAGGATGAGCTTGGATTCCACCAGGGAAAAAATCAGGCAGAAGATCACCGTTGTCGCAATCTGACCGAAGACATTTCCCAGTCGCCCGCTGACCTGGGTGAGCGGCAGAAAGGCGGCGATGGTAGTGATGACCCCGAAGGTAGCCGGGGTGACCACTCTGCTGACGCCGGACACGGTCGTCGCTATGGCGTCCTTGTCACCGTCCCCTTTCTCCTCCTTTTCCGTGTAGATGGACTCGCCGATCACGATGGCGTCATCGACCACGATGCCGAGCACTACGAGGAATCCGAAGGCGGAGATCACGTTCACCGACATGTCCAGGCCGGGAATGGGGAATAGTGTGACCGCGCCCGCCAGGGAGACCGGGATACCGATCGCGACCCAGAATGCCAGGCGGAGATTCAGGAAAAGCATGAGGATGCCGAGCACAAGCGCCACGCCGATGACGCCGTTTCTCCCGAGCAGGACGAGGCGGTCGCGGATACTGGTCGCGCCATCCAGCCAGCTCGCGACCTCTATCCCTTCGGGGATGTCCTTGAAATTCTCCACGACTTTCCGGGACTGGTTCACCGCATTGATGATGTCGTCGTTGCCTTCGGTGACGACCTGAAGGCTGGTGGTGGGTTGGTCACGGAAACGGTTCAGGAATTTCTGATCGACGAAGCCGTCCCGGACATCGGCCACGTCTTTCACGAAGATCCTGGTGCCATCCGGATTGGTGCGGACGGGGATGTTTTCGAAATCCTCTTTCACATATGCCTGGTCACGGGAGCGGAGGGAAATATCGCCACGCGCGGAGCGGACATCGCCGCCGCCGAGATCGACGGAGTTTTCCGTGACCGCATCGGCCAGCTCCTGGAAGGTGAGACCGTAGCGGCGGAGCTGATCCTCGGAGGGTTCGATGGAAATTTCATAGTCACGCGCTCCTATCGTCTCGACTTTGGAAATGGCGGGCTGGGCGAGGAGTTCGTCGCGGAGGCGGCGTGCGGTTTCCTTCCGCAACGCCTCGTCATCGGAGCCGTAGATCTCCACCCAGAGCACCTGGTTCGTGCGCTGGTTCTCTTTTACGACGGGCTTCTCCGCCTGTTCGGGAAGGGACGGGATGGCATCGACCTGGATTTTCACGTCGTCCAGGAGCTTGGTGATCGGATAGTTTTCAATCGCCTCGACCGTGATGGTCGCGAGGCTGTCGGTGCTTTCCGAGCGGATTTCCTCGATGCCGCTGACCGATTCCAAAGATTCCTCGATGCGGATGGAAACGCCGCGCTCGACGTTTTCCGGAGTGCCTCCACGGATAGGAACGGTGATGGTGACGGACTCGGCTGCGAAGGCGGGAAAACCCTCCTTGCGGACATTCAGCGCGGTGAAAATCCCCGCCGCGAGAATGGAGAACATCAGGATGTTCGCCACGACCGGATTGGACGCGAACCAGGTGATGAAGGGGTGCTTGTTCACTTCTCTTCTTCGGCTTCTGATTCTTCTCCGACCATTTCCACCTTGGTGCCGTTCTTGAAATTACTCAGTGGGCGGGAGACGATCTTCGAGTTCGTCCGAAGTCCCGGGAGTCGCTTTTAGAAACACGAAGCCGTCATCCGCATGTAGGCGTTCGGCCTCGATGCTTTCGAGTTTCCCATCGGGATCGACCGTCCAGATAAAGCTGTCGTTTACATAGGCGGCTTCCGGGACGCGGTAACTTTGGCCTATGGGATCCGCTTCGATGGTCGCGTTCGCGAAAATCCCGACCGCGAGAGGTGGCTTGTCGCCCTCGAAAGGTTTTTCGATTTCAGCGACGGCGTAGATGACCTGGTTCTGCTGATCCACGACCGGCTCCATTCGGACGAGTGTCGCATCCCACGCGGTGCCTGGCTTGAGCGGGCTGGTGAGTTCCGCGCTGGCGGGAAGCGTAAGGCGGGCGATCTGGTCGGCGGTCAGCGGGAGGCGGATCTCGACTTTTTCCGTGGAAACAAGAGTTCCTAGCGAGGCCTGCGGAGATGCCTGGTTTCCGGGCGATGCGTCGCGGGCGGTGATGATGGAGGGGAATGGTGCGCGGACTTCCGTGCGGTCGAGATCCGCCTGCGCTTTGGCGATGGCGGCCTTCGCGGACTCGATATTTGCCTGCGCGGCGGCGAGCTGGGGTTTTCTCAGAACGAAATCGGAGGCCGTCGAAAGATCCCGCCCGGAGGCCTTCCAATCGCCCGCCGCCTGCTCGGATCGGATCTCCTCCTCCGCGAAAGTCCGCTCGGCCACGGTGAGGTTCGATTCCTCCCGGGCGAGCGCGGCCTCGTAGTCGGTGGGGTCGATTTTCACGAGCAGGTGCTCGACATCGACCGTCTCTCCTACGCGGAATTTTTCGGAAACATAGGTGATACGACCGCTGACCTGCGGGGTCAGCGCGGTCTCGAAGTAACTACTAACCGTCCCGTAGCTCTTCACAGGCGGCGCATGGTCTTCCGGGGAAACCGGGATGACCTGCACGACCGGCACGACGGGAGGCGGCTGTCTGCTTTTCGGCTCCGGCCTGAGGCTCCCGAGGAATTTGAAAGCGACAACCGCCAACACGATGATTGCGATGGGGATGATGATTTTCAGAGCGACTTTCATGCTGTCAGTAGGCTTTTCCCAAGGGCGAGGGCGAGGGCTACGCGGTTCTGGAAGCGAAGGTTTCGGAGGTTGATCAGACTTTCCTCTGCGGAAAAACGGCGGCGTGTCGACATCCAGAACGGTGAGGATCTCGACGAGTCCGGATTCGTAGTTGCGCAGGCTGCGGTCCTCCGCGCTTTTCGCTGCGGAGAGCGCGTTGGCCGTGGCCTCCTCCTGTTTCTTCAGATACAGCTCGGAGCCGAGGCCGTTCTCCACCTCGCGGAAGGCGTTTAGAACGGTGGAGCGGTAGGTGGCGAGCGCCTGTTTGGCGCGGGCATTGGCGGCACCGAGTTCCGCACGGCGGCGGCCTCCGTCGATGATGGGGGCGGTGAGATTTGCGGCGATGGACCAGACGGTGAAATCACTGTCGGCCAGATCCTTGAGTTCGCCGGACTGGCGGCCACCGCTGGCAGTCAGTCCGAAGCTTGGGAAGAGATCCGCGTGGGCGACTTTCACGTTCGCATCCGCTGCGAGGATGACGCTGGTAGGCGGAAAAGATATCCGGCCTGCGCATCAGCAGGGTCGATGGGATGCCGGATTTCACGCTTCGGCGAAGGGACGGCCAGGAACCGGCACCGAGCGACGCGTCCGGGTAATCCCCGGTTAGCGCCGCGAGACGGCGGGCGGCCTGGTCGCGGCTGTTCTTTCGCTGCGTTGATCGCTGCCTTCGCGTTTTCCACATCGGTTTTCGCGAGATCGAGTTCGCCAAGATCCGCCGTTCCCAGCTCGAAACGCCGGTTCACCAGATCGAGTGTGCTCTGGAAGGAATCGAGCTGCGCGGCCTGCCAGATCGCGCAGTTGCGTGGCGGCAACGAGATCGAAGTACGCCTGCGCCGTCTGCGCCGCGATCGATTGCTTCGCGGCCTCGTAATCGGCAGCCGCCGCATCACGGTTCGCTTCCGCGGCGGAGACGCCGGCCCGGATTTTTCCCCACACATCCACCTCCCACTGCGCGTCGAGCGAGGCGCTGTATCGCTCCGTGATCACCGATCCGAAATTGAATCCACCTCCGGCGGAATTCGTTTGGCCGCGGCTGGCGCCTCCGTTCCCCGTGAGCGCTGGGAAAAGCCCGGCACGTGCGCTGCGGGTGTTGAAACCGGCCTCCTCCAGCCGAGCCGCCGCCGCCTCAAGATCGGGGTTGCGCTGCTGAGAGAGGCGCGATCTGCTTTTTCAGTCCCGGGTCGTAAAAAACGTCCCCGAGACTGTCCACCAGTTCGGGGACGGGTGCGCGGCCGCTGCTGATAATCCGCCGGGGATAGCCAGCCCGTCCTCGCTGCCATCGGCTCTCGGCTCCGGCAAATAGGGACAGGAAACCAGGAGAGCATTCGCGCACAGGCAAGCGGCGGCGGTTCGGAAAATGGTCATGCTCTCGATCGGTGACTTCCACACGGGAAACCTGTCCTGCGCGCAGCGAGCGCACCCTATACCGACATTCGGTTTTTCAAACGGTTTTTTGAACATAGCGGAAACTCCGGTTCAGCCCTCCCTGAGTTTCAACAAAACGGAAATATCAAATGGAAAATCCAAATTTCCATATCCGAATGCTTGCCAACCCCCTCCCGACCCGATAATCCCAACAGACCATTCAGCAAACCCTATGAGTAAACCAGACGCAATCGCACCAAACGCAAGCCGGCTCCTATGGGCCGGATTCACCGCCATCCTCGCAGCCGGAGTCGGTTTCGGAGTTCGTGGAGGCATCTTCGCAAACTGGGCACAGGAGTTCAACTTCTCCGGAGTTCAGCTCGGCGCCATCGGAGGCGCGGGATTCACAGGCTTCTGTTTCGGTATCGTCATCGGCGGTATCGTCGTTGACAAGATCGGCTACGGAAAACTCGTCCTTGCCGCTTTCCTTTTCCACATCATCTCCGCATTCGTGACCATCGGCGCGGCGGAAGGCATGGCATCCGCCACGGCCTACCAGTTCCTCTTCTGGGGCACGTTCATCTTCGCTCTCGCCAACGGCACGCTTGAGGCGGTTTCCAACCCCCTCGTCGCCACCCTTTTCCCGAACAACCGCACGCACTACCTGAACATTCTCCACGCATCATGGCCTCTCGGCATGGTCTTCGGCGGACTCATTGGCTGGACTCTCGGCAGCGGCGACAACGCCTGGGACTGGAGATGGCAGCTCGCACTCTACATCGTCCCGACACTCGTTTACGGAGTGATGTTCTTCGGTCAGAAATACCCGAAATCGGAAGCTTCCGCAAAAGGTCTGAAAATTGGACGAAATGTTCAAGGACGTCGGCCTCCTCAGCGGCGGTGTCGTTTGCTTCATGCTGTATCTTTTCACGAAAGGCACTCTCGCTCCTTTCTTTGACGAGGCATCCTCCGTTCCCACAATGATTTCGGCGATCTTCGCCGTGGTCCTTCTGGGGGTCATCGGCAGCATCACCAAGTTCAGCATCGGCCACTGGCTGCTGTTCGTCCTCTTCATCGCCCACGCCCTCATCGGTGCGGTGGAGCTCGGAACCGACGGCTGGATCCAGAACATCACCGGAGCCATTCTCGACCCGACCCAGGGCAAGATCCTCTTCGTGATCACCTCCCTCCTGATGTTCGGGCTTCGCTTCTGCGCGCACTTCATCGAGAAAAAAGTCGGGCTCAATCCGATCGGACTTCTTCTCGTGTGCTCGCTGCTCGCCATCCTCGGTCTGAACTTCGTTGCCGCCGTCAATACTTTCGGAGCCGCGGTTGGCGCGCTCGCGGTTTACGCTCTCGGCAAGACCTTCTTCTGGCCAACAATGCTCGCAATCGTCGGCGACCGCTTCCCCGCCACCGGTGCGGTGGCCATGAGCCTCATGGGCGGTGTCGGCATGATGTCCGCAGGACTCATCGGCTCCCCTGGTCTCGGATACTTCAAGGATCGCCTGGCCGCCGATGCGCTTCAGGACGAAAGCCCCGCTCTTTACGAGGAGTTCAAGAGCGACGGTGACGCTAGCAAGTTCCTCGCGTTTGAGGCAGTCCAGCCGATCAACCCGCAGACACTTGAAGAAGCGAAGGCCGTCAAACCGGACGACCGAACCGAAGCCCAGCAAATCATCGTCGCCGCTGACATCGAGGGCAACCGCGACACGCTACGCGTTGACTCCTTCATCCCGGCAGCAATGGCGGTCATCTTCCTGATGCTCTTCTTCTACTTCAGGAGCATCGGCGGATACAAACCACTCAGCCTCGAGCAGATGTCCGGCGGAGTCGAAGGCCCCGTCCGATAACTGCCTTTCCATAGACAGCTTCACGACGGCGCACCCTGAAAAGGGTGCGCCGTTTTTCTTTTCCCTTGCTTCACCACTGACTGCGGGGGAGAAATCAATCCGGATGGCATTTCATCAGAAAAAACTCAACTACCAGTCCGCACTCCCCCTGACACATCGCATCCTGTCGCGGGGAATCACCGCCGTGCTCCTGTTTTGCTCCGTGCTCCTTCTCGCACAGCCCCTGGCGCACGGAGCGAAGGTGAATCTCGCCGACGGTTTCGACTTCCCGGTCGGCAAACCGAACGCCGCCGGGTATTATAAGGCTCGCGGCCTGCGCCTCCGCTCCCCCACTCATTTCGGCGAGGATTGGAACGGGCGTGGCGGTGGTGATACCGATCTCAGGGATCCCGTCTATTCCTGCGCGGACGGCATCGTGACCTTTGCCCACAACGTCCGCCAGGGCTGGGGAAACGTTGTGCTCGTCCGTCACGCCTACCGCGATCCGGGCAGCGGGAAAGTCCGCTACGTCGATTCCCTCTACGGCCATCTCGACAGGATGATGGTGAAAGTCGGTCAGAAGCTGAAGCGCGGCGAGCAGCTCGGAACCATCGGCAGCAATTTCGGAATGTATCCCGCCCACCTCCACTTCGAGATCCGGCACAACATCAGTATCGGCATGCACAGGAACGCCGCCCCGTCCGATCTGCGCCAACTGGGCGGATCCCACCCAGTTCATCAACAAATACCGTCGCCTCAACCGCGAATGGCGCGGCGTCTCCATCCCCACCGGCACCTATAGGGAATACGCCGGCTTTAAAGGACTCTGAAATTTCAAACTCTAAACTTTAAATCTCAATGAAGACGAAGAGCCGGGAATCGGGCATTCTTCCTTGGAGTTTAAAGTTTAAAATTTAGAGTTTCCACGATGTCCCGCAAGCGCTCGAAAGCCTCCGCCCTCCTGCCGTTACTGATCCTCTGCGCGGCTGTCGGAATCTGGATTCACGATGCCTACTAGCCAGGGGAAACTCGGATCGTTCCTCGGTTCCGAGAACTCAGAACCCGTTCCGGCTGAGACCCGGACTTCCCCGAAACGAACCGGGCGGTATGACGTTTACGAGGGCTGCACCCTCTCCCGCGACAGGGGAAACGACGGCGACAGCTTCCGTGTGAACTTTCCTGACGGGAAGAAGGAGATTATCCGCCTCTACTTCGTGGATACGCCGGAAAGCTCCTTCAAAATCTACGGCGGTGGCGAAAACAACCACCGCCGCATCCGGCAGCAGGCGGACGATCTGGGCGGGATCTCCCCGGAGCAGGCCGTCGGAATCGGAAAAAAAGCCAAAGATTTCACCCTTAACCACTTGGCCAAAGCGCCCTTCACCGTCCACACCGAATGGGACAGCCCGTTCAACGACAAACGCTACCATGCCTTCATCGAACTTTCCTATGACGGCAAGACCCGGTTTCTTCACGAGTTATTAGTCGAGAATGGCTACGCCCGCATCCACACCAAAGGCGCCCCAATGCCCGACGGCACTTCAGAGCGGAAACAGGAGAACCATCTTCTGAATCTCCAAAAAGAAGCGAAATCAACCAAAGCCGGAGCGTGGGGATTATGAGAGAAACGCGGACTTATTCCGCAGCCATTCTTCTTCCTCTTCGTTGAGGTTTAGAGTTTAAAATTTAAAGTTTCGTCATGACCATCCACACCCTGAAAACCTGCGATTCCTGCCGCAAGGCCACCAAATGGCTCGGACAAAACGGGATCCCTTTCGAGGAAATCCCCATCCGCGAAAACCCGCCATCCAAAGCCGAACTCCGGACAGGACTGGAATCCACCGGAGACATCCGCAAGCTATTCAACACATCGGGCCAGGACTACCGAAACCTCGGCATGAAGGAAAAGCTGCCGAAACTCTCCGAAGCCGAAGCCATTTCCCTGCTCGCCTCAAACGGCAATCTGATCAAACGCCCCTTTCTCACCTCAGGAAACACCGTTCTCGTTGGCTTCAAGGCGGAGGAATGGGCGGCGACGCTACACCCCTGAGTTTTCACGTTCCAACGGCTTGTAACCGCCGCAGGATACCCCCATCATCCTTCCCATGTTCATGGACACCCGGGCGCAGGCAAAAAGGCTGCTTGGATCGTTCGAGCGTGATGAGCGGAAGGGAGTCATCAGGACAGCGGGATGTTTTCTCCTCGCACTGGCCGTCGTCTTCCTTCCCGGCCTCCTCGGCTCGGACGTTTTCGTTACCCTTCCCGCAGGCGCAAAAGCCTCGCTGGGCATCATGGTTTTCGCCGCCGCACTATGGGTGACGGAGGCGATGCCCGCCTTCGCGGTCGCCCTGCTGGTGATCGGTCTTCAGATCGCAATCCTAGGAAACCCCGGCGGGGTCTGGGCGGCGGAGGGGGACACCAGGGCCTGGACCGTTTTCGTCCAACCCTGGTCCTCGCCGACCATGTGGCTGTTCCTCGGCGGCTTCGTACTGGCCCATGCGTGCTCGAAGACCAGCTCGACGGATGGCTCGCCGGAATGGTGCTCGGGCGCTTCGCCACCAGCCCGGCGAGGCTCGTGGCAAGCGTGATGGCGATCACCTTCGTCTTCAGCATGTTCATGTCGAACACCGCGACGGCAGCCATGATGATCGCGGTGACCGCCCCGGTTCTCGCCGGCCTGCCAAAGGAAAGCCGCCTGGCAAAGGGTCTCGTGCTCGCCGTCGCGGCCGGGGCGAACCTCGGCGGGATCGGCACAATCATCGGCACCCCGCCCAACGCGATCGCCGCAGGAGAACTCCAAGGCAAGGTGAGTTTCATCAAATGGATGGCCATCGCGCTACCGCCCGCCCTGCTCCTGGCCACGGCCACCTATTTCCTGATCTGGCGCACCTACATCCGTGGCAATGGGGAAAACCCCACGATCAGCCTCACCCCGCCGGTGAAAAGCGATGCCCGCCAATACCGCCACCGCATCACCGTGTTGGTCGTCTTCGCCGTCACCGTGGCAATGTGGATGGGAGAGTCGCTCACCGGCATCCCCTCACCGGTGGTTTCCTTCATCCCCATCGTCGCGCTCGCGGTCTCCGGTGTCATCGGAGCAAGGGACATGCGCTTGCTCCCTTGGGATGTGCTCCTGCTGCTCGCCGGGGGGCTCTCGCTCGGCGTTGGCGTGGAGGTCACGGGGCTGGCGGAGTGGTTCGCCGGCAATGTGCCGGAAAATCTCGGCATCGTATCCATCGCGGTTGTTTTCAGCCTGCTCGGGCTTTTCCTCTCGAACCTGATGAGCAACACGGCAGCCGCAGCCCTGCTCATCCCGCTGGCATCAAGCCTCGCCGGAGACGCTGATGCCACCCTGGTGACCGTCTCCATCGCCATCAGCTGCTCGCGGCGATGGCCCTACCCATTTCGACTCCGCCCAATGCCATAGCCCACGGCACCGAGCGCCTTTCATCCCGGGATTTCCTCATTCCCGGCCTGGTCGTTGCGGCGGGTATGGCAGCGGTGCTTCCCTGGCTGGTATTCGTCTTGCGCTAAATTGATTTCCGCCTTCCAGTTTTTCAGCATTTACCCACCATCCCGCCATGCCCATCTCGGATTTCGCCAATTCATTTGTCTGTGACCTCGTCGCCTACGAACCCGGAAAACCAATCGAGGAAACCGCCCGTGAGCTTGGGCTGGATCCGGCTTCCATCGTGAAGGTGGCTTCCAATGAGAATCCGCTCGGCCCCTCTCCGCTGGCGAAAAAGGCGATGGCGGAGGCGATTGAGCAGGCTCACATTTACCCGGACGGCGGTGGCTTCAAGCTGCGCTCCGCGATTGCGGAGAAGCTCGGCTTCGATATCGGAAATATCGTTCTCGGAAACGGCTCGAACGAGATCATCGAGTTGCTCTGCCATACTTTCCTGAACCGGAATGCGGAGCTGATCGCAGCAAAGCACGCTTTCGTGGTTTACAAGCTGATGGCGACTCTCTTCGGCGCGAAATACGTGGAGGTGGATGATCCGGATTTCATCCATGATCTCGATGCGATGGCGGATGCGGTCACGGAAAACACACGACTCGTTTTCGTGGCGAACCCGAACAATCCGACCGGCACCCAGGTGACGCAGGAGGCGATCGACAGCTTTGTCGAGCGGCTGCCGGAGCATGTTGTCGCTGTTTTCGACGAGGCCTACTTCGAGTTTCTCGATACCCCGCCGGATGTCCTGAAACACGTCCGCGCCGGGAAAAACGTGATCGTCCTGCGCACCTGCTCGAAGATCCACGGCCTGGCCGCACTTCGGATCGGGTATGGAATCGCCCCGAAGCCGCTCGCGGATCTGCTGCAGAAGGCGCGCCAGCCTTTCAATACGAACGCCATCGCACAGGCGGGGGCGCTGGCAGCTCTCGACGATGACGGATCACATCGAAAAAACCCGCGTCGTGAACCGTGACGGGCTGGCCTTCTATGAAAAGGCATTTGCGGAACGAGGTCTGAAATACGTGCCATCCGTTGCCAATTTCATCCTCGTGGAAGTCGGCGACGGGGGATCGTATTTTCAAGGAAATGCTCAAACAGGGCGTGATCGTCCGGGCGATGAGCGGCTACAAGCTGCCGGGCTGGGTGCGAATTTCCATCGGCACGGCTGCTGAGAACGAGCGCGCCCTGGAGGTGCTCGACCGCGTCCTGGCGAAGTGATCGCTGTTTACTTTCCGCGCTGTTTCCCCACAGTCCCCGCGTTATGAATTTCACCGGCACACACACAGCCCTTATCACCCCTTTCCGCGACGGAGCCGTGGATGTTCCTGCCTTCGAGGCACTCATCGAGCGCCAGATCGCGGCCGGAATCAACGGTATCGTCCCTGTCGGCACCACCGGGGAGTCACCGACTCTGGGAGCGGAGGATCACATCGAAGTCATCCGGCTCGCGGTTGAAGCTGCGAAAGGGCGCGTGAAAGTCATCGCCGGAACCGGCGCCAATGCCACCGCAGAGGCCATTGAGCTCACCCAGGCCGCCGAGAAACTCGGTGTCGATGCTTCCCTGCAAGTCTGCCCTTATTACAACAAGCCTTCGCAGGAAGGTCTGTATCTCCATTTCAAGGCCATTGCGGACAGCACGTCGCTGCCCGTCATGCTGTATTCGGTTCCCGGTCGCTCATCGGTCGAGATCGCTCCGGAGACGGCAGCCAGGCTCGCTGCGGATTGTAAAAACATCACCGCAATCAAGGAAGCGGGTGGCTCGGTTGACCGGATCAACCAGCTCGTCCAGGCACTTCCGGACGGCTTCGGCATCCTCAGTGGCGACGATCCGCTGACACTTCCGTTCATTTCCTGCGGTGCGAACGGACTCGTTTCCGTCGCCGCGAATCTGGTGCCCGATGTCATCTCAAAGCTGGTCAACCACTGCCTCGCCGGTGAATTCACCGAGGCACTGGCGCTGCAAAAGCAATACTACCCTCTCATGCGCGGCCTCATGTCGCTCGATGTGAATCCGGTTCCTGTCAAAACGGCGGTAGCACTCCAGGGCCATTGCTCGGATGAACTCCGCCTACCCCTCGCACCACTCGCGGAGGACAACCTCGTCGCCCTCCGCGCCCTGCTCAGATCCTACAACCTCATCTAACCATCCCATGCCTACTCCAAAACTATTCAATCCAGGCCCGTCGATGTTTCACCCGAGACCTTCGCGGCGATGTCACACACGATGATCGGACACCGTGGTTCCGATTTCGAAAATCTCTACTCATCCCTGCAGCCCGGCCTGAAGGAAATTTTCGGCACCAGCCGTCCGGTTTTCCTTTCCACTTCTTCGGCCTGGGGCGTGATGGAGGCGGCGCTTCGGAACCTTGTTCAGAAGAAAGTCCTTTGCCTTTGCTGTGGCGCGTTCTCTGACAAGTGGATCGATGTCGCCAGAAAATGCGGCTACGAAGCCGAAGCGATCCAGGTGGAATGGGGCGAAGCCATAGACCCGGAAGCGGTCAGGGCGAAACTTTCCGAAGGCGGCTTCGACACCGTTACCTTCATCCACTCGGAAACGTCAACCGGAGTCCTGAATGATCTCAAAGGCATCGCTGCGGTCGTAAAATCGTTTCCCGATACGATGCTCGTCGTAGATACCGTTTCCTCCCTCTCCACGGTTGATATCGACATGGACGAGAACGGAATCGACGTATGCCTCGCGGGTGTCCAGAAAGCCCTCGCACTTCCCCCGGGACTCGCGCTTTTCGCCGTTTCCGAGGCGGCAATGGCTCGCGCCAAGACGATTGAGAACCGTGGCTACTACTTCGACTTCCACGAGTTTGCGAAGAACGACGCCGCCAACAACACTCCGACCACCCCGTGCATTTCCCTGCTTTTCGGCCTTCAGTTCATGCTCGGCGAGATCGCCAAGGAAGGCTTCGCAGCCCGGAAAGAACGCCATGCGAAAACCAATGCGATGATTCGCGAATGGGGTGCGAAACACGGCTTCGAGCGATTCGCTCCGGAAGGGCGCCGCTCGTTTGCTCTCACCTGTTTTGCGACGCCGGAAGACTTCGACCTCCCGGCATTCATCAAGGAGCTGAAAACGAAGCACAACTTCCTGATCAATGGCGGCTACGGAAAAATCAAAGGAAAGACCTTCCGTATATCCAACATGGGCAACGAAACGGAAGCGTCCATGCAGGAACTCATCGACGCGATGGACGACGTCCTTGCCAAGTGATCCGGGACTGACTGAACGGTTCGGAGAGTTTTAGAAAAACTCCCTGAACTGGTTCTTGTCCCGGAGACCCATCATGGTGAAGACGAATGCGCCCTTCTCCCATGTGGCGGTTGCCCAGTCACCATCCTGCGCGATCCGCGGATCGGACATACCCGGAAGATCCCCCGAGACATCGTCTTTCCGGAAAATCATCAGGTGGACGGTTCCGTCCTTTTCATCAAAACAGATCAGCGATCCTTTCACACCGTCGATGACAAGTTCGCGGCAACCCAGGCCTTTGGTTTTTCTGAGGCCGGGGGGAAGATAGCCTTCCCCACAGGGCAGGTTTTTCCCCTGAAGGAAGGATACGATTTTCGGCATCTCGCCGCTTGTCTCATCCAGGCTGAAAATCGGGGACTCGAAGGTTCTGACAAATCCCGCGGCGACAGCTTCGGCGGGAACCTTGTTCGAAACGTTCGATATTTCCGGATTCGTGTAGGCCACCTGTCCCGGCGCGGTGGAGTCATCACGCATCGCCACAAATCCGACCGCTATTCCGGCCGCCGCGGCAAGGGGAATGCCGATCCGCTTCCATCCGAAATCCGCCTTGTGAACTTTCGCCGTCTGTTCCATCGCGGTCAGAACGCGGTCACGCAAACCTTCCGGAACCTCGATGCCGGCCATCGCGGTGATCCATTTCCCCTCCTCTGCCATGTCCACCTTGGGAAAATCACCACCGTCCTGAACCATGGAGAGCAGCACGCTCTCCCGAAGCCCCCGGGGCAGGTTGACACGGGCGAGAGCCTCGGCGAACTCCGCGTCAAAGGCGCGCTCCCTCACGAGCCACTCGCCCAGCTCCCGGTCTTCGGTGGCGAACTGAAGCGCCTCAGCGAAATCGACATCCTCGGCATCCGCACCGTCCGGGCGGAAGCTTTGCAGAACAAACTTAGCTTTATCCTTATCCATGGTTCTTCTGAAATAGTTCGGGGTTCACATCCACCAGGTTCTTGGGCCGCTTGATGGTTCTCTGACCATCTTCTTCCTTAGCATCTCTTTTCCACGGGACAAACGCGACATCACCGTTCCGATCGGCACATCCAGGATCTCCGCGATCTCCTTGTAGCTGTGCTGCTGCAAATAGAACAGCGCAAGGGGCGCCCGATACATTTCCTCCATTTCCCCCAGAAGCTCCACAGCACGGTGCCCATCCATCTGGCGCTCCGCATCATCGTCGTTGCTCGACCGTGGATGCCATCGTGGTCTCGTCCACCGGCTCGTCGGAGAAACGCGCCATCTTCCTTCTCTGGCCGAGAAACTCGCGGTGCAGGGTGGTGAAAAGCCAGGTCTTCGCCTTGCTCCTGTCACGGAGCTGGGAGTTCTTTTCCGCCCAGATACAGAAGGTTTCCTGCACCAGATCCGCGGCACGGTCCGGACTCCGCGTCAGGGAATACCCGAAACGATACAACGCCTGGTAGTGCGCATCGACCAATTCTCCGAACTCGCTCATTTCTGTAGCATAGGAGCGGAATCCGCTCGGCGCTATTCCGAATAATCACGGGATAACGAAAAAACATTTCTTTATCTCCCGTAGGAGGGGACTACGATTTCGAAAAACAGATGCAAAAACCAATCCGCTCACTACTTCTCACCACCTGCTCGCTCGTCCTGGCACCGCTTGCCTCCGCAGACTTCACCCTCTCGGAAAAAGACGGCGCACTGCAGCTTCGCGACGGGGAAACGCTCGTCACCGCCTTCCGCACGGACTACCGGGTTCCCTACCTCTACCCGCTCACCGCCCCCTCCGGGACGAACATTGCTCGACACTGGCCGATGGAAAACGACATCAAATCCGAGGAGAAGGATCATCCCCACCACCGCGGTCTCTGGCTTTCCCACGGCAGCGTGAACGGCTACGACTTCTGGGCGGGGCACGATAACAAGAACGCCTCCATCAAGCTGAACTCGATCACCGAAAAAGAAGCCACGGCCGAATCCGCCACGATCACCGCCGACCTCACCTGGACAGCGGAAGGGAGAAACCTCCTTCAGGAAACACGCACCCATACCTTTTCCCGCCCGGATGAGAAAACCCTCCGCATCGATATCACCTCCACAATGACGGCTCTGGAGGATGAGGTCGTCTTCGGAGACACAAAGGAAGGAACCTTCGCAATCCGCACCGACCGCACCCTTCGCGTGAAAGGAAAGGAAGCGAAAGCGACCCTGACCAATTCCAACGGCGAAACGAATCTCGACGCATGGGGCAAACGCGCCAACTGGGCCGCCTACGCCGGCCCGGACGAAAACGGGGAGGCGGTAGTGATCGCGATCATCGATAACCCCACCTCTTTCCGCAACCCGACCCACTGGCACGCCCGCGACTACGGTCTTCTCGCGGCGAACCCGTTCGGCATCCATGATTTCGAATCAAAAGAAGACAAAACCATCGGCAACCATACGCTTCAGAAGGGCGAGACGCTCATTTTGAAATACACTGCCATCATCCACAACGGCTCGCTTGAATCCGCGAAGCTCGACGAAGTTTACAAATCCCTTTCAGCAAAACCATAATTATAAAACTCATGAAAACCACACGCCGCAGCTTCCTCTCCACCTCCACACTGGCAGGCGCCTTTGCCCTGACCCCGTCCTTCGTCCGCGCCGCAGCCAGCGCCAATGGCGACCTTCGTGTCTGTGTAATCGGCTTCAACAGCCGGGGCAAACACCTCGCCAACGAAGTGGTCAAAGCCAAAGGAGCCAAACTCGTCGCGCTCTGCGACGTCGATCCAGAAGTTCTCGACGCCCTGGCCTCCGACTTCGAAAAGAAAGGCATCAAGGTCGCGAAATTCGAGGACTACCGTAAAGTCTGCGAGTCCAAGGACATCGACGCCGTGGTCATCGCCACGCCGAACCACACCCATACCCTGATCGCCACGACCGCTGCCGCGAACGGCAAGCACTCCTATGTCGAGAAACCCGTTTCCCACAATGTCTGGGAAGGACGCCAGCTGGCGAATGCCGCTGAGAAATACAAAACCGTCATCCAGCACGGCTTCCAGCGCCGCTCCGAGACCGCATGGCACGAGGCCTACGATTTCCTCCAATCCGGCGAACTTGGGAAAATCACCCTCTCGCGCGGCTTTTGCTACAAACCCCGTCCGTCTATCGGCAAGGTTGACAAGCCGCAGGATCCTCCGAAATCCGTGAACTACGATCTCTGGTGCGGTCCGCGCGAGATCGTCCCCGTTCCGCGCAAGCAGTTCCATTACGATTGGCACTGGCAGCAGGCATACGGAAACGGGGATCTCGGAAACCAGGGGCCACACCAGCTCGACGTTTGCCGCTGGTTCACAGGCGATCCGATCCTTCCGGCGGCCACTGTCTCGGTCGGCGCGCGTCTCGGCTATGAGGACGATGGCAACTGGGCCAACACCCAGGTCTGCTACTACGATTACCCCATTCCCATCGTCTTCGAAGTCCGCGGCCTTCCGACCGACGAATACAGAGGCCAGAAAATCGGCAATATCATCGAATGCGAGGGAGGGCACCTCGCCGGAGGCCACGGCCCGGGTTGCACCGCCTATGACAAGGACGGAAAGCAGCTTAAAAAATTCCAGGGAGCGACGAACCACATGCAGTCTTTCGTGGATTCCTGCCATGAGGGGAAAATCGAATACTCACACGGGGCGGAAAACGGCCATCTCTCCGCCGCGCTTGCACACATCGGAAATATTTCCTGGAAGCTGGGCGCGCCGACGGCTCCATCCGATATCAAATCAGCCATCAAAAACGCGCCGACGAACGACGCGATCGGACGCATGATCGAACATCTGGAAAAAAACGGTGTAAATCCGGAAAAGGACATGCTCGCGCTCGGCAAGCACCTCACCCTGGATCCCGAGAAGGAAACCTTTACCGGAGACTTCGCCGACGAAGCAAACCCGTTACTGAAAGGCTCATACCGCCAAGGCTTCGAGATTGTCTCGTAGCTGCCAAGTCTCGTAGCTGCCGCGTCTCGCGTCAGGCCGTTCAGGAGGCGTCCCGCCTCCTGTCCCAATCGGCGATCCTCTCCAAAAGCCGCCCTTCGCTCTCCGCGTCGGGCGGTTTTTCTTCGTATCGCACCCCGTAGTGATACCGGAGCAGCTCTTCCCCAAACTCGGGCTTTTCCTGCAGGATTTCCAACTGTTTACCCAGCGTAAGCCCTCGATCCGCCCCCTTCATTCGTTTCCGAAACGAGTCCTGCCACGCCCGGAAATACCCGCCCTTTCCCTCTTTGGGAAGCCGGATACCTGCGTACCCGTCCCCTTGCTTCTTCCCACGAATCAGGAACATCGCGCAAGCAACGATCCCAAAGGCTCCCATCAGCCCCAGCGCAACCTTTTCCACATGTGCCTTTCCGGCGGCGAGACCATCCCCGTATTCATCGGTAAAATCCTCCTCCGGACTCGGCAGGGTATCTCCCGCACCCGCCAACCTCGGAGCACCACCTCCGCCAAGGACAACGGGAGGAGTCGGCTCCATCACCACCCATCCATGCCCCTTGAGATTCACCTCCACCCACGCGTGAGCCTCCCGCGCCCTGAAGACGAACATCTGGCTCTCTTTGAAATACTGACCTCCCGCCCAACCATACGCCACACGCGATTCGACACCCAGCTCCCTCGCCATCAACGCTCCCGCGGTCGCGAAAAACTCACAATGCCCGCGCTTTTCCTCGTAGAGAAAGTTTTCCAAAGGATCCAGGTTCCGCCGGTTCTCGGTCCTAAGGGAATAATCGAAGCCTTCCCGGAGATAGCTTTGGATATTCTTCAGTCGATCCAACAGCTCGCCCTCGCCCGCCGCTCTCATCGCGAGCCGTCCGAACCTGCCCTTCGCACTGCCGGGTTTTAGTGAACCGCCCGCCTCCGCTTTCCCAAGATCTTCCAGCGTGACGGGAACCGAACTCGCCAGATATTCGAAACCGGAAGGGCCGCTCACATCCGGAAGGAAAGCCATCCCATCACCCGCGGTTCTGAGGTTGTTCAGCCTTACCGATTCCACCCCTTGCAGGGCGGTCAGCACATCCCTGCCAGCCGCGTTCCGCCCATGGAAAACCTCGTGGAAAATCCCATCGCCCTTCTTCTCTCCCAGTTGGATCCAGCCGTCTTCCCCGGCTTTGAGATCCTCCGTGACGACCTCCCCCATGCTCCAGATCCCGTTCCGGTAATCATCCAATACGAACGCCCTGACATAGACCTGATTTTTCAGGAGAGCGGCCGCGTCTTCCTTTTTCGGCAACCTCACGAACACCTCCGGTTTCGCACCCGGCTTGAGGTTCGTCCGTCTCGGCAAAGCCCTCTGCCGCGCTTCGTCCCACAGCCAGTTTCCGGAAACATTTCCTGCATCGTCCCCTTCGGATCGTTTCGCCGCTACGGCAGGCAAAAACTTCGCTTCGATCTCCATCGCTACATTTTCCAAAGGTGCGGGAGCTGCGCTCAGTAACCACAGGAAACCGCATTCCAACGCAAGCACACACGTTCCCACCGCCAGGAAATCCGTCCAACCCGGCTTCCTGCCGCCCTTCACAACGGGAATATCCGCCGCCTTCCCCCGCGCCGCCCACCAGCCAAGCCCGCCGACGAGCAACAGCACCGCCAGACACGCCCTGAGCAACACCGCCATTTCCTCGGGACGCCCCTTGAGCAACAGGTATGCCCCCGCCCCAGCCAGACACAGCACCAGCAGCCGCAGAATCATTTGCGGCCCCCTTTGCCTAATTTGCTGGAACCATCGTACTTGGAAATATCCACCAGCACAGGCGGCTGGACCAGGCCACGCACCGTCGCCTCCCATGCTTCTTTCGGCATATCGGAGATGACCACCACGCACTCGTGGTCACCGGCGGTCGCCAGCGCTTCGGAAAGATCGTGGGCTTCCGTCCAGGCCGCCCGCTCCGCGGTCATCAGCTTCTCCCGCATATGCGCTAGCTGCCTGTTCGTCCGGATCAGACCCCCCTCCCATCCGTCAAAATCCGCAAGCCATCTCACCGGCATCCCGAAACTTTGCAGAACCCCCGCCGTCCCGCTGACTAGCTCCAGCGCTTTCTCAAAGCGATCCGGCCGGATCAAATTCCCGTCCCCGCCGAAGGAATGGAAAACCACAAGGCAACCCTCGGCCTGGGAACCCGGAGGCTCGTCTTCCCTCACAAGTAACCCGCCCCCTGCTGCCTCGGATTTCAGACTCGCGGTCCAAGCGATCCGCCGAACTGGATCCCCACCCCTCCACTCGCGCAGTCCGCGCCACTCTCCTATTCCACCGAAGGCACCGGAGCCACCGAGCGGCGGCCCGTCCAGCAAATACCCGCTCAAACGCAACTCCACCGGAACCTTCACCCTAGGAAGAACCCCCACCTCCGCGCCGACCGGCACCGATCTTTCGAATGCAAACAGCCCCAGCGGAAAACCTGATTTCAGCCAGCCCTTCTGCTCTTCCCCCCAGCCTCTTTTCGTCAGCAACACCCGGCTTTCCGCAACAGCCGTGCCACCGCCTTCCAGCCAAAGCACCCGACCGGAGACACTTCGTTCGCCCATCAGCAACACCCCAAAATCCACCCAGAATCCGTCCAACAGTCTTCTCGAATTTCCCAAGGTCACCTTCCCCGAAAAACCTTTCCCAGCCTCCATCCTTCGCGGCCCCCTGTATTCCAGAGTCAGGCCCCTGAGATTTTCCCTTCCGGAAATTCTGGCCACGACCAGCAATGTGGCAACAGCCAGACCCATTGCCGCCATCACTCCATCCACCCGCCACATGCCGACGAGAAAAAGGGCTACGCCAAGCCCCGCCAAAATCAATCCTCGGCGCGTCCAACTTGCCCGGATACGCCCGTCCCCCGCCGATTGCTCAGTGGGTGAAATTGGATTTCCGCTGGCCGCCGCCATCCTGATCGGTTCCCCCTTGGCTCCATTCCGGTTCCTTCGCGTCCGCCCACAGTTCCTCCAGTCCGTAAAACTCGCGCATCTCCTCGTGCATCACGTGAACCATCACATCGATGTAGTCGAGAACCACCCAGCGGGAATCCGCCTTCCCGTCCGAATACACGGCTTTCACCTTGTGTTCCTTTTCGACGAGTCCGGCGACGTCACGAATGATCGCCCGCAGATGGGGCATGGATGAACCCGCGCAGACGATCATGAAATCCGTTAGATTCGATACCCCCCGCATGTCCCAGACACGGATGTTCTCCGCTTGGATTTCCTCCGCCGCCTTCACACATGCCTTCGCCAATTCTTCTCCTGCAATCGCCATAATCTATACCTTCGGAAAGGGAACATAATCCCATGAACCTGACGATTGCAACCCGCATTCTCGCGGGAGAAATCAGAATCCGACCAGCGAAGCCAGCTCCTGATCGCTGAAGGAATCCAGATCATCCGCGGCCGCAGCAAGCATTTCCGCCTCCGCCACCTCCTCGATAGCCACCCACTTCTCCTCGGAAGTCACGGTTACCACGGGATCCTTCTGTCCGGCTCCCTCATCCGCTCCGTTCATAAACAGAAACACGGCCAGCGCACCGCATGCGGCGACCCCCGCCCAGGGCGAAAACGTGAGGATCTTCGGCCACCAGGGATCAGCCTCGGGAAGAAGCTTCACGGCGCGCAACGTGTCGTCCGCAAACCGTCCGCTGGCACGGCTTGGCTCAGCCTCGCCCAGCAGTTTCCAGGTTGCGTCCTCAGCGCCCCATTCCTTTTCGTCGTCCATTTTCATGTTTTTACGCCCATTTGAACCCCGCCCGAATTAAAAAGTTCCAGGAATTTTCACACACCCCGCTTATCGCCCCAAAGGCGGACATGCAGCCTGTCCGAGAACCTCACCCCCAGATCCCGGCACCTTTCCGCCAGCCATGCCGCGGTCTTATCCAGCTCAGCCACCGTACGCCCCTCCGGCATAAGAATCACTCTGTCCATGGAAATTTCCAATCCTTTCACCATCTCCAAAACCTCCGCGATATCCCCTTCATTTTGGATCACGAATTTGAACCATGCCTTCCCGGTTCTACCTAGACCCGCCATCACCTCCGGTTTTTCCCGCAGCTTGGCAGCAACCCCGCTATTCGCCAGCTTGGCCGAAACATTCAACTGATCCACCGCAGCGAGAAAATCCGTCCCCGGCAGCCGCGTTCCGTTCGTCTCGATCTCGAAAAACCATTCTTCCCCGTCACTTCTCAGCACTCCCATCAGTTCCAGCAGATCCGCCTCCTGTAGCAATGGCTCACCGCCGGTAAGAACCACCCTCCGGCAGCCGAAGCCCCTCACCTTTTCGGCGATCTCCGCGACCCCCATCTCGATGATCACGTCCTCCTTGCGGTGTTTCACGTATCCTTGAACCGCATCCTTCTCATGCTCCCACGGCGTTCCCTCGAAATTCCACGTGTGATCCGTATCGCACCAGACGCAGTGAAGGTTGCACAGGGAAAGCCTAACGAACACCGCAGGCGCACCCATGGAAACCCCTTCACCTTGCAAGGTGTGGAAAATCTCCGCCCCGTCCCCCAGCCGCGCCAACTTCATGCCGGAGCCTTGTGTCGCGACGGATGAATTAGAAGTCCGGAATTTACTACGTTATTGCGTAATTTTTAGAACCGGCTGCTTTTGATAGCTTATCGAAGTGTTCGGACGCATCCGGGCTAAAAAATCGACCGGAACCCCACAATACCACCATCAATTGATCTCATGAAACAAACACCGAAAATCACCAGACGCAGGAGAGGAATGACGCTTCTTGAATTGACCGTTGTCATCCTGGTTCTCCTCTCGCTGATCACAACCCTTTTCATTGGAGCCCGCGCCTGGAAAAAGGGATCGGATCGGACCGCGAACATCCTGAACGTCAGAAACGTGCAGCAGGCGGTTCGTGCCCATGCCAATATGTATGGCCTGACTACCGGAAGCTCCACGCTATATCATGAGACCATTTTCGCAGGAAGCGATGGCGACAGCGGCGTTCCGGGACTGGTTGGATCGGAGTATCTGACCGAGCCGAAACCGCCCTCCGCAAGCGGAGTCACCGGATACATATATCTGAACAACGTTCCTGCCGTGGGTCAGCTCTACATCACGAACCCTGCCCTCGGGCAATCTGACGGGGAATATTTCCACGGGGGTTCAGCCGGTGACTTCTACGGAGGTCAGGTCGCCGGATGGTGATCAGCTCATCTGTAACCGAAGGTTGGCGGCCTGGTGCCCGGTAGAATTACCTGTGGATTGAGCGTTTCTCCATCTTGCACCGACTCACGTTCCTGCCATTCTGTTCCCATGGGATTGCACGCACTCGGAGACTCGGCATGGCTGTTCAAGGCCAACGGAACATCTCCGGAAAAGAAACTGGAGCTGATCCTCCGGTTGCGGCGGCTTTTGAAAATCGATCCCATCCCGGAGATCGTCGATACCGTCTCCTCATTCGACACCATCGCCGTTCATTTCAATCCTCTCGACGGCGAAAGGGTACTCGAACACCTGACTTCAATCCGGCTCGATGAAGCCGGGGATCAGCAAACGTTTCACGAACAGACCGTCACGATTCCCATTGTCTATGGCGGCGATTCCGGCTCCGACCTGCAGGCGCTGGCGAACGCCAGGAAGCTCGACGTTTCCGAACTCATCGGCCTTCACCGCGACACGGAATACACCGTCGCCGCGATCGGATTCTCCCCCGGCTTCCCCTACCTCCAGGGGCTTCCCCCGCAGCTCCATCAGCCTCGCCATTCCAGCCCGCAGAAGGTTCCGGCGGGCTCGGTGGCGATCGCCGGCGATCAGGCCGGGATCTACCCCTTCGCTTCGCAGGGCGGATGGCATGTGATCGGGCGCACCGATCTGACTCTTTTCGATCCCCATCGCGAGCATCCCGCGCTCCTACAGCCGGGCGACAAGGTGCGTTTCGTGGAGGTTACAACTTTGGAAGAAGCCAGACCCCGGCCTCCGGCACCGGACGCCCCTCCCGGTGGAATTCGCGTCATCGAACCCGGTGCTCTCAGCTCCATCCAGGATCACGGAAGATGGGGTCGTCAGCATTTCGGTATTTCGCCCGGAGGAGCCTCTGATCCGGTGCTGGCTTCAATCGCCAACCGCCTTGTCGGAAATTCCGACGAGGCCGCGGTCATCGAATGCACCATGACCGGCTCAGTGCTTCAGTTTGACGTCGATGCACGGGTGGCATGGGTCGGTTGGGCGGATGAGGACTCAGGCAAACCCCACTGGATCAAGGCGGGTGAAAGCATCGATCTCCGCAGCCGAATGAGCCATCTTCGGGGATATCTCGCCGTGGCAGGTGGCATCGACGTGCCAGAAGTGCTTGGCAGCCGTGCCACCGACCTGCGGGCGGTTCTCGGTGGCCATCACGGACGAATCTTGCAAGCCGGTGACATCCTGCCCATCGCCAAAGCATGCACAGCTCCGGTTTCCGTGAATTGGCATGTCTCCTGGCCCCGACAGGATAGGAACATGATCGAACTACGCTATCTCCGTGGAATGCAGGCGGATTGGTTCACGGAGGAGGCGCACCGCTTGTTTTCAGAAAGCTTTTACGAAATCAGTCCCGCCTTCGACCGCACAGGGACTCGCCTTTCAGGCTCCAATCTCAAACTCAGGGAAGCCCGTGAAATGGTTTCCCAGCCCGTCGTTTTCGGCACCGTACAGGTTCCTCTGGACGGCCAGCCCATCGTACTGATGAGCGAGCGCCAAACGATAGGCGGTTATCCGCAGATCGCCCACGTTATCTCTGCGGACATTCCCAAACTCGCCCGCGCCTGGCCGGGCACGCAGGTGCGTTTCCGTGAAATCGATCTCGACGAGGCCCGGCATGCATGGAACGAACTGCAGCGCGATCTTGCCCTTCTCAACACAGGACTAACGATGAAACTTACCGAAAGCTGATGCGGACTATCGACCTCAATGCGGATCTCGGTGAAGGAGGAGAACAGGATGAAGCGCTGATGGCCCTGGCCAGCTCGGTCAACATCGCCTGCGGGGGACATGCTGGCGATGAGGGGAGCATTCGGCGCGCGGTTGAACTGGCCACTCAGGCACAGATCGCCATCGGCGCCCATCCTGGCTACGAGGACAGGGAAAATTTCGGAAGAAAGGCCATACATCGGTCAACAGGGGAAATCCGCAGCCTAGTCCTGCGTCAACTTGAGCGAGTGTTGCGAATCCATTCAGACCTTCATCACGTCAAGCCGCACGGCGCACTCTACAACCAGTCCAACCAAGATGAAACAATGGCGGCAGCCCTGGTAGCAGCCATCGCCGAGATGCAACCGGACACCATCCTCTACTGCCCGCCCCACGGCGCACTTGCCAGAGCCGCAGGCAAAATCAAGCTGGCCACCTGCGGGGAAGGATTCATCGACCGCCGCTATCAGGAGGACGGCAACCTTTGCCCGCGCTTGGAAGAACGGGCGTTGATCGAAGACGTCGATGAGGCGGTGTCGCAAGCCCTCAAGATCGCCTTCCAGCAGACGGTCACGACCCTCAACGGAACCACCATCCCGTTGAAAGCAAGAACACTGTGCGTCCATGGCGACAGCCCCCATGCCGTGGATCTGCTGCGCCTCACCCGCTCATCCCTTGAAACGGCCCGCATCGGAATTTTGGCACCGTGATCCAGCCAAATATCCGATCCTACCATCCGATTTTACACTTGAAATCTTGCAATGACCTTGCAATATTTCACGTATGGAGACTCCATACCCGCGCCAGTTTTTCCACCAGGAAGTCACACAAGCCTTGGAAAACAATCCCGTCGTTGGAGTCCTGGGTCCTCGCCAATGCGGGAAAACCACTCTCGCGCGTACCTTCGTCCCCCCCGCCTCGCTGAACTACTTCGATCTCGAGGATCCCGTCGCCGCACGTCGTCTGACGGAACCCATGACCGCGCTCTCACCACTCACCGGACTCGTCGTCATCGACGAGACCCAGAGAATGCCGGAAATTTTCCCAATACTCCGTGTTCTGGCCGACAGGGAAGACCAGCCCGCCAAGTTCCTGATCCTCGGCAGCGCGTCTCCCGAGCTGAGCCGCCAGACCTCCGAATCCCTCGCCGGGCGCATCGAAATCATCGAGATGAGCGGCTTCGCACTTCACGAGACCGGCTTCGATTCCTGGGAGAAACTCTGGCTCCGCGGAGGATTTCCGCGCTCCTTTCTCGCGGCGAACGATTCCGCGAGCGACCGCTGGCGGCGCGAGTTCGTCCGGACTTTTCTGGAGCGCGATCTGGCGCAATTGGGCTTTCACATGTCCCCGGCGCTCATGCGTCGCTTCTGGACGATGATATCCCACCATCACGCACAGATCTGGAACTCCAGCGAAATCGCCGCCTCCCTTGGCATCGCACCAAATACCGCCCGCAGCTACCTGGACGCACTCACCCAGACTTTCATGATCCGCCAGTTGCAACCCTGGCATGCCAATGTCGGAAAACGGCAGGTAAAGTCCCCAAAACTCTATTTCCGGGACAGCGGGATTTTCCATCGCCTCCAAGGAATCCATTCCAGGGAAAACCTCCTGACCCACCCCAAGCTCGGGGCATCGTGGGAGGGCTTCGCACTCGAGGAAATCCTCCGCTTCACCCGCCCGGACGAAGCCTACTTCTGGGCCGTCCACAGCGGCTCCGAACTCGATCTCCTCCTCTTCCGAGACGGACGGAAAACCGGTGTCGAATTCAAACGCAACGACGCCCCCGGCCTCACCCGCTCCATGTCCATCGCCATGAAAGACCTGAAACTGGACGAACTATTCGTGATCTATCCCGGTACCCGGACCTACGAACTTTCGGAAAAAATCAAAGTGATCCCACTTACCGAAATCGAGACAATCTGAACCGCCTGCCGCACCCACCCATGACCCTCTCCCAATTCATAGCCAAACGCACCGGGCTTGGTAAGCGCCATGCGAAGAAGCTTTTGGAAAATGGCGATATCATTCTCAACGGCCAGCCGGTCACCGAGGGATCCCTCACGGTCGGTAAATTCGACCACGTCTCCGCAGCAGGTGAAATCCTCCAGGCAAACACCCCGCGCTACCTCATACTCAACAAACCCGCCGGAGTGGTGAGTGCCACCACGGATCGTGAATACCAAACGGTTATCGATCTGATAGCCGAACCCTGGGCTTCGGAACTCCACCTCGCAGGGCGGCTAGATCGATCTACTACCGGTCTGGTAATTCTCACCAACGACAGCGCATTTTCCGAATCCCTCACCCGCCCGGAAGGAAAGATTCCCAAAACCTACCTCGTCACAACCGATCTTCCCATCCATCCCGAAGCCGTTGCGAAGTTTCGCTCCGGGATGTCCTTCGACAAAGAGAAAATCCGCACCCATCCCGCCTCCGTGGATCTCCTTTCGGAGAAAGAATGCCGCCTAACCATTTTCGAAGGAAAGCACCACCAGATCAAACGCATGTTCCTGCGTTTCGGTATCCGGGTGACGAAACTCCACCGGGAGTCCGTGGGTTCCATCCTACTGGGAGATCTCGCACCCGGGGAATGGCAAATAATGGAGAGCCGTGCCTGTGGCCGGCTTTGACACAACCCAGGCCAATGCGGAAGAAGCCGGTTAAAAACGCGGCTCTCCAGCACTACATTTTCACCCGGTCGTTGTTCTCCAGCCAGGCCATGAACGTGTCCGCCGCCGCCTGGGAGTTCATCACCGGCACGCCCCCCGCATTGATCACCTTTTCCGCATCCTCTTCCTCGAACACACGCGCCACGACCGGCACGCCATCGACGTATTTGAGAACGGTTAGGGCATCGCCGACCCGCCGCATCGAGGCGATCACCAGCTTGGCTTTCCGCGCCCCGGATTTTTCCAAAACCTCGACCTCCGCACCATCACCACGCAAGAACGGGATCCCCTTTTTCGCGAGCACACTGCAAACGATCGCGTCGTCATCGACCACCAGAATTTTCTCTCCCTGGGCCAGCAGGGGTTTCACCGTCCACATTCCGGCCGAACCGAAACCGAGAATAAGAACGTGCCCCTCCGGAGATTCCGAATCCTCCGCCTTTTTCCGCAACGGGTGAAACGGCAGAAGGAAATTCGCCACTTCCTCACGCCCCAGGAAAGGAGTGGCGACCATGGTGATCACCGTTGTCAGGGCCAGGATCGAAAACGTGTCCTGACTGACGTGACCGAGAACCACTCCTGTGATTCCAAGCAGCAGGGAATATTCACTCGTTTGGGCGAGCAGCAGCCCGGCCTCGATTCCCGCCCGTGCGTTCAGGCCACGCCACTCCGCGACCAAGGCCACCAAAGGCGGCGTGACTCCGATCACAACGATGGAATACAGTCCCGCCTGAAGCCAAAGCCCACCGTCCGGCACGCCCAGCAAAGCGCCGAGCGCGACGAAGAACATCGCTTGGAAGAAATCCACCAGCGAGGAAAGCTGGCCGCGAACCAAACCGTTCAACGGGAATGCGGAGAAAACGAACCCTCCTGCGAACGCACCCGCAATCAGCGGCAGTTCGAGCCACGCGGCCACACCCACAAAACCCAGCAGGACTGCCACCAACCAGAGCAGAAGATTCTCCTCATCCGGTTTGAAACGGAGCACCAGCTTCGGGATCACGAAGCGTTGGGCGACCCATGCGATTCCGCCCATCAGCAAGGTCTCGGACAGGCCTTTCCCAATGTCCCAACCACCGCCATCCACCCGTGACAGCATCACGATCAAAAGCACCAGCGCGACATCCTGTAACAATAACACCCCGGTGACGACACGCCCGTAAGGCTCAAACATCGCTTGGCGCATTTGCAAGTGCCGCAGCACCACCAGGGTGGAACTCGCGGCCAACCCTCCTCCCATATAAGTGGCTTCCAGGTTGCCAAGACCCATCCATTTCGCGCAGAGAAAACCAACTCCCATCGCCAGCGCGAACTGCACCCCGGCGACCCACATCACCGCTTTCGCCAACTTCCTGAACCGCCCCGGGTTCAGCTCCACCCCGGATGAAAACACCAGGAACACCAGCCCGAGCTCCAACATATCCATCGCTCCCTCGCCACCGCCGAGTTCCAACTCGTGCGGCACAAGACCCGCCAGACTCAGGCTCATCCCGGCACCTATCAGAATCGGCACTGAGGGCAGACGGAAGAACCGCGCCAACCCGTAGGCAACGGCAGCGGTCGATAGCAACAGAGCGAAGGCCGTCATTTCAGCACCTCCATTTCCCGAAGGATTTTTAACTGGGCTTTCACGCCATCCACCTTGGAAACAATGAGGTAATCGGTCTCGAGTTCGAGCAGGTTGTCCACCACCGAGAAATCCACCACATGGATCGCGCACGGTACGCCGACGCTTTTCGCACGGTAGGCGAGCAGGTCGTTGGTCTCCTCGATCTGGAGCGCGGAAACGATCAGCTTCGCCCGTGAATACCCGGCCTCCTCCAGAACCGTTAGATAACCCACACTGCCCAGGAGCGTCCGCGCGGGCAGCCCTTCCATCTTCACGGGATCCGTATCCACCGCCAGCACACCGAAGCCCTTCGCCACCAGACGTTTCACCAGATCCCGCCCCAGCGAGTTCATCCCCACCACGATCACATGCCCGTCCAGGTGCTCGCCCGCATGCGTGATCCGGTCGGTCATCTCGGGCTTTCCATCGAGAAATTTCATTTTCAAAATTCCAAGCCGCAGCACCCACGCATACAGGCTGTGGCTGTAGAGAATCATGTAGGAGGAGGCGGCGATCGTCACCACGCCGACCAATGCGGAAACCAGCATGATCTCCGCCCCGATCAGCCCCTTGCCCATCGCCAGTCCGGCGAGAATGAACGAGAACTCGCTGGTCTGCGCAAGGGTCGTTCCGGTGAGAAAAGCGGTCTTCCGCCCGTAACCCATCCCGCCAATGATCGCGAGAAACACCAGCGGTTTTCCCAGCAGGACGAAGCCGGAAAGCGCCAGCACCGTTCCCGTGTGATCAAGCGCTCCGCTGAAATCAATCCTAACCCCGAGGGTCACGAAAAACACCGCGACGAAAAAGTTCATCAGCGGATGCACCCGCCGCCGCAGGTCTTCGTTGTAGGGCAGTTGCGCCAGGCTCATCCCTGCGAGGAACGCCCCGACTTCCAGGGAAAGTCCGAATTCATGCGCTCCGAAGACCATCAGGAAACACCAGGAAAGCGCCCAGATGAGAAGCACCTCCGGCGATCTCGCCGCCCATTTGAACGGACGCGGCAGAAGGTATTTCGAAGCCACCAGTGCGACGACCAGCAGCACCGCCATCCCACCAAAAGCTTTCGCCAGCCCCAGGCCAACCGTTCCCGCATCCATCGCCTCGTCTCCGCCAGACATCCCGGCAAGGAACGTCAGCAGCATGATCACCACCAGATCCTGCGCCAGCAACACGCCAAGGCTGATCCGCCCGTAAAGACTTTCCAACTCACCCTTCTCATCGAGCAGTTTCACCACCACCACCGTGCTACTGAAGGTCAGCGCGATGGCCAGAAAAACGGCCTCCATCAGCCCGAAGCCAAGAATCGTGCACATCAGGTATCCGGAAAAAACCGTCAGACCCACCTGAAGCAAGCCGGCGACCACCGCCACCTTTCCCACGTCCTTCACCTTCCCGATGCTCAGCTCCAACCCTACGAGAAACAACAGCAGCGCGATTCCCATTTCCGAAACCAGCTCCAGCCCCTCATCCATCCCGACCCAACCCAGCATCGGACCCAGCAGGATCCCGCAGAGCAAATACACCACGATCGCGGGCATTTTCACCGCCCGCCCCAGCGCCACCATGATCGCCGCGCACACCGCAATGATACCAAGGCTCTCCAGAAATCCCAAATCCCCCATGACTTGGTGAACTTCTAACCATTCACGCGTGGATTGATAGACCCGATTTCATAAAAACCAGCCTTGGAATCGGACGGGCGTCACGTAACCTCGCGCCACATGTCCAAGCCCAGTATAGATTTCTACAACGCCGCCATCGACGCAGTCCAGTCCGGCAAGATCCAGGAAGCCCTCACCGCGGTGGAAAATTCCCTCACGGAAGATCCCGCCGACAGCCAGACATGGCAGCTCTACATCGTCATCCTGAACGCGCTCGGCCGAACGGAAGACGCGGCAAAGGCCACGGCAAAACTTCAGGAAATGGGACTAGGCGAGGCGGACGAATTGCTCATGAAAGCCGCCGCCGCCGCCGCCGGCTCGGGGGATGTGAAAGCCGCCATCGGCTTTTATGAAGCGGCGGTGGAACTTGAGCCGGATCGCCCGGAGATCCATGCCAGCCTCGCGCTCGCCCTGATGCAGTGCGAATATACGGCGGACGCCTTGGCGGCTGCTGAAAAGGCCGTGGCTCTCGCGCCGGATGACGCGCACGCGAACTACGCTCTCGGCCATGTGTTGCGACTCACCGAGAAAAAGGACGCGGCGCTCGCCGCGCTGACAAAGGCTGTTTCCGCCGACCCGAATTTCCTCATCGCCCTCTACGAACAGGGCATGCTTCTGGCGGATGCGGGGCGTTACGAGGAGGCGCTGGAAAACTTCGAGAAGTTTCTCGTGGAGCAGCCGGACGATGCCAGCGCGATCCAGGCGGTGGCCGGCGTCCGTGCCAGGATGGGCCGGTAACGCGGCTGAAATCCGCACGCTGTTCGCAGCGTGCAATCGCGGTTTGCGACTCGAGTGGACTGTTGCCGTGGGTCGAAACGCATCTGACCGTCCGTAACAAGGCCACGTAAACGATTGGTAATCAGATGTTTCATCGGTTCTTCACGAGCCGTTCCCATCCGGTGGCACGGTGTTTGCGATAGGGATTGAACACGCCGGATCAACCCCGGTCACAATCAAACAACCTATTATGAAAGCAGAACACATCACACCAATCACGATCATTGCATCCATTGCGGCCATCTCATCCCTTGTCCTCGCGGAATCACAAAAAACAAACACCGTGGCAAGTGAGCAGGCAGCCGCCGAAGAGGCGGTCGAAACCGAGATCATGGAAGGTTCCCTCACCACATCCATCCAGGATTCGGTAACCTTCAGCATCCTCTCGAAGGCTCTGAAAGCGGCTGAGCTCGATACCGTCCTGGGTCAAAAAGGCAGCTACACGATCTTCGCGCCGACCGACGAGGCCTTCGGCAAACTGGAGGAAGGCACACTCGACAAGCTTCTTCTTCCCGAGAACAAGGAGAAGCTTCGCTCGCTCCTTCTATACCATGTGGTCGCCGGAAACATGATGGCAGCGGATTTGAAAGACATGGACTTAAAGACCATGAACGGCGAGAAAATCGAAGTGGATGTTGGTGATGACGGCACCGAGATCGAAATCAACGACCTCCATGTGGCGAGCGCTGACGTTGTGGCCAACAACGGAGTGATGCACTCCATTGGCGAGGTGCTCGTTCCCGAATCTTTGGACGATTTCGCTGGTCTGGAAGACTAGACACTCCCGGCGAAAAAGCGAAAACCCAGGCCTTCCGTCGCGTTCGCGACGGAAGGCTTTTCTCTACCCCCGGCGAATTTTCGATCCGCTGAAAAACACCGTCATACGATACACCTTCTTCAGACGCGTCTCGATCTTCCCGGTCTGTAGATCGAACCTTTCAGGAATTTCTTGCCGGTGGATATCGACCATCGCTTGGAAGCCGCGTTCGGAAAAAATATCGATCAGGATGGCGAGGGCCACGGGATTGTGGAAAAGGGTGGCCTCCGTGTTAACCGTCGCGCGCCCCGTCACCGCGTAGCGCCGGATGACGGGCATCATCTTGTCCTGGATGAAATCGACCACCTCCACCAGTAGCTTCGGGTGCTCCACCTGGTAGCTATCCAGCCGATTCACCAGATCCTGCCTCGCCTGGATCACGATCTCATCCGCCAGCGGGATGTGCCGGAGAGTATCGTAGGTGCGCGGATCCAGCTCCAGGGAGCTCTGGTATTCCAGCTCCCGGATGATATTCCGCTGCACCGTCTCGATGGGCGCCTGGGCGTTGATAAAATGGTAATGGAAAATCTGCTTCAGCGAGACCAAGGCGTCGTAGGTCTTTTCCTTGAAAGTCTGGTAGCGTTTCCTCGCAAGACCCTCGTCAAAGTCCGTCGCTCGCTCTTCCTCAAGCTCGCCGATTCCGGATTCCCTTACCTCCGCGTTGTGGATCAGGGTCTCCTCTCCGCGTTTTAGCTGGCGCGCCACGCTCTCCGCCTCATCGACGAAGAGCACCATGATGTGGAATACCGGCTGGCGGAAAAAATGCGCCTTGGGGGTGTTTGAAAACTCCTTCCGGAGAAGCACCATCTGGTCGTAAAACATTTTCAGGCACTCCACCTGCACGTCCGTCCTGGGAAACCCGTCGAGCACCGCGCTATCTCGGAACTCCGGCTTCAGAAGCTCGTGAAAAAGCAGCCGCAGCACCTCCTCATCGCCCACCATCCCGCCGCCGGCCTTGATCTTTTTCGCCTCGGGCGAGTCCAGGAGCTGGCTGATCACGATGGGCTGCGCGCTGATTCCCCTCACCTTCCGGATGAAGTCCGTGTTCGTCCCCTTGCCCGATCCAGGCGCCCCGCCCAAAAGGATCAGCTCTTTGGGGAATCGCAGCTCCTCGCGCCCGATGGAGTCTTCGAAACTTTTCCAAACACGGTTGAAAATCAACTGGGCGTCCTTGATCTCAAGATCTGCGGGGAGGGCTGCTGGGGTCTTCCGATTCACTGTCCGCCGAGCAAAGGGCAACAGGACATCCCCGTCCAGCCGTTGTGTGAATTTTTCTCCTGAACGGGCGGGCACAGCGGCAACAGCAAATGGTAGGGGCGTTTTGATAAAACGACCCACCCTGTGCGCCCGACCCAACCGGGAAACCCACTCCTGTCCCCGAGTTTCCGATTCCCGCTGCCCCACCAAAGCCCCGTGGAAACACCCGCACCCTGGGCCGTTTTGTCAAAACGCCCCTACCACTTTCAGTTAGACCCGCGGCATACCCCTGCTTGACCGGATGCGAATCCGGAGAACCTTGCACCATGAAACTTCTCGGACTCCTCCTTCCGTTCCTTGCCGCCTCCTGTGCCACGTTGCCCAATCCCTACGAGACCGACGTTTCCGGAAACGACGAGAAAGCGGCCGCTATTATAAAAACGTCTGCGAAAGCCCACGGAAATCCCTGGATTCGCTACGAAAGGATCCGGGTTTCCTTCGACGGGGAATGGGGCGATCTGGCCACCAGAATCCAACCCGCTCTTACCGATCCCCGTTTCCGGAAATCCTCGGTCGAAACCTACCGCACCGGACGGAAGGAGGTCTCCCAGACGCACACCGGCCCCGATGGAACCAAGACCGTCACACGGAACGGGAATTCGATCTCCGTTTCCTACAACGGCACCCCCACCCGGGATACGGAGAAGCTTGATGCTGCCGCTCTCGTGACCGATGCCTACACTGCCTTCCTATTCGGCACCTCCTACCTCGCCGAAAACGGAACAAACCTCCAACTCCTTCCCGGTCGGTCAATCGAAGGCGAGCCGTGCCACCTGGTATCCGGCGAACTAAAACCCGGGTTCGGCCGCTCCCCCGGAGACAGATTCATCGCCTGGATCTCGAAGGAAACCAATTACCTGAAACGCATCCAGTTCACGCTCAACGGCCTGGAATCCACCAAAGGCGCCGACGTGGACGTGACCTTTTATGAAATGAAAATTGCTTCTGACGGATCGGTCTGGCCCACCCGTTTTCTGGAACGCGTCCAGCGCCCCGTGAAAATCAAAGCTCACGAATGGCGCATGACGTCGCTCCGCCTCGACGGAAGGAAGGCGTTTTAGATCAGGGTGCCAACCCGGGATTTGAGTTTCACTTTGAGAGATTGAAGTCTAGCGTCTCCCGCATGCGCCTCGCCGATACCTTTGCCTCGCTGAAAGCCGATAACAGGAAAGCCTTTATTGCCTACGTGGCCGCGGGCGATCCCACGTTCGATCTCTCACTGGAAACGATGCACGCTCTCGCGGACGCTGGCGCGGACGTTATCGAGCTGGGGCTGCCTTTTTCCGATCCGCTGGCGGACGGGATCGTCAACCAGATGGCCGCCGACAGGGCGTTGAAAGCGGGTATGACCACGGCGCGGACTCTGGATCTGATCCGGGCTTTCCGCGAGAAAAACGACAAAACCCCTCTCGTCCTTTTCACCTACCTGAATCCGATTTTCACTTATGGCTTCGCGAAGTTCCAGCTCGACGCGGTGAACGCCGGGGCGGACGGCATCCTGCTTCTGGATCTCCCGCCGGAGGAAGGTGAGCTTTCAGAAGAGCTTGCGGAAAACCACGGGCTTTCCCACATCCGCCTCATCGCCCCATCGACGCCGCCGGAACGCGTCAAACTGCTGGCGGAGAAAGCGGAAGGATTCATCTACGCGCTCTCCCGCACCGGAGTGACCGGCGGCCACTCCGCGCCTGCCGAGACCATTCCTGCACAGGTTGCCGCAATCAAAGCACATACGGACGTCCCGGTTTGCGTCGGATTCGGCATCTCCACCCCGGAACAGGCGGCCATGGTGGCGAAGTCCTCGGACGGGGTCATCGTTGGCTCCGCCATTGTGAAACAAGTGGAGCTGAACCAGACAAACCCCGCCAAAGCCGTGGCCGATTTTGTCAAACCGCTGATCGACGCCATCCGGTAAACGCGTTTTAACCAAAAAACCATGCGTCAATGGGACGCATGGAAGTAGGAAAGTTGCCTGAGTGGGGGTGCAACCGACTGTCCTTGGTTACGGGTTCTGTCCACCGCCAGTCGGAGGATCGATACCGGGAGAGCCGGTAAAATCTCCGCCTCCGGGGATTTCCGTCTGACCTCCGCCGGGGAACGTTCCGCCGCCTCCCGGGGATCCCTCGCCACCGTTGGGAGACATTTCGCCGCCAGGGCCACCACCACCCGGGCCGAGGGGATCGCGCGGGGCCCGCCACCGCCGCTCGGGCCGCCCGTTCCACCACCGGCACCGCCTTCCGGGCCGCCGTCACCACGGACTCGCGGGCCGCGGACGATCACACCGGATGGAACCAGCCCGCCGCCGCGGCGGCGCTGCATCTGATTACCAATGGACTGGTTGATTTTGCCAACCGCCGCGTCGTTAAGCTGGCCGAAAACCGCAGCGTTGGTCAGCTTCGAGGTTTTCACCAGCTTCGTGAGATTCACGGTTACCGGGCGGGGAAATTCCCGCGCGTCCGGGTGCATGATGAGCATGCTTCCCGGGGAAATGGTGGTCTTGTTTCCGTACTTGTTGGAGAGCTGCGCTTCGCCTTCCAGGCAGATGAATTTCACCCATTGATCCGGGCTGTATTCCATGAGGGTTGTCGTGCCGGTGATCGCGGCGGTGATGGTTGCCGTGCGGATGGTCGCGCCGCCCGCGTTTTTCGGAACCTGGAGAAGGAAGGAGCCTTTCTCGATGGACATGTCTCGTGAGCCGGAATTGAAACGGAACACCGAGTTCGCGCCGATGCGGGTGACCGTCTGGTCGGGAAAACTGAGTTCAGCCCGCGACTGGCGGCCGGTCAGAACAGTGGAGGAGCCTCCGATCTTCTGTCCGGTGCTGGCCGAGGTGGCGGCTCGGGAGTTCTCGCTGATTTTCACGTCTTCCACGACTTTCGTGATGACTGCGGATTTCAACGGTGCGCCGGAGAGAGGAACGGTGGCCGTGGTGCCGATGGCGGCCAGGAGCAAGATTCGTTTCATGATCTTTTATAATGGTTTGGATTTTTTATCCGGAGAATTTTTAGATCGAAATATATCGTATTCCGAAGATTTTAGAATAGCCATTTCGCGCCGATTCCAAGGCCTCCTGACCAAGCCTCATAATCGTTGAGATTGCCGGTATCGGAATCGTTCTTATCGAAAAACACCGAGGCGCTCGCCCTGAAGTCCCGCCTGATCTGCCAGATAAGCTCCAGCCCGAGACCATAAGTCCAATCGTCGCGACCAAAACTATCGAAGTTGTAACGCGCGACCCTTGCCGTGGCCAGAGTGTAAACGGAGTTGGTGAACGAATGCCGGTAACCGAGATCCAGCGCAAATTCGTTACGCTCAAGGGAGGCCGGCTTGGTGGCCCACTCATACGCACCGCTGATACCGGCGGTGAATTGTTTTCCGGGAGCCGCCCAGACGACTTTTTGAAGACCTGCCCTGATCCGTTGGGCGTTGTAATCACCATCGCTGAGCGAACCGGTGGTAACCCGCTGATACTCATAGCGGGCGAAGAAAACCGTATCATCCAGATCGGGGATGATCTTGTAAGCTCCCAGGCGGATGTTCATGTTTTCGAAATCGATCGCATCGCTCCGATCATACCGGAGAATGTCCTGGCCGATCCCTAGATCACCAAACCAGCCCTGGACAAGGTGGGGACGCCATGCAAGCGAAACGCGGGACGACGAAACCCAAGAGGAGCGATCGGTCAGCGGGTTGCCACTGGGAGCGTTGTCCGTGCGATAGATGGCGGTGCTGAAATCGGCCAGGATGGGAGCGGTATCCGGCCGTTCGACGAGGATTTCCTGCACCCCGAGATCGGAATCCGCCGGTGAGTAGGGAGCCTCGTCAAGAGATGTCAGAGTGGGTTGGCCAGCTTCCCCGGCATAGTCCGGAACCTGTCCGCCCATCCCAAAAAATCTTTGAAACGGGGTCAGAACATCCGCCTGCGCAGATATGGAACCAAGGACGATTGCTATTATAATTTTTTTACCCATGAACTGAAGTGTTGCTGGAAGTTGAAAATCTAGGAAACTGTGCTTATGAGCGCAAGACCCAAAACGAAAGGCTCCGGATGCCGAACCGCACTCCTCGCATTCGGGGGTGGGTGCCTGGTCGCCGCCGCCGCTTTGATCAATCCGGTGGCCGATTATTTCCTCACCATCGATAGGATACTTGGCGACAATGTGCTGTATTCCCCGGATTTCCCGGAGCCCCGCGAGGAACTGGTTTTCATCGGCATCGACGAGGACAGCCTCACTCTCAACGGGATTGATCCGGAACTGATCGGTAGCGAGGTCAATTTGCAAAGAATGCAAGCGGGGTTCCCGTGGGATCGAAGAGTGTACGCGGATATGCTTGAGAAGCTGTTCAGCGCCGGAGCACGCATCGTGGTCATCGATTTGCTTTTCAAAACGGAGTCCGATCCGGAAGCGGACGCCGCTTTTGCCGAAGTCTTGCGAAAATACGCTGACAGGGTGGTGCTGGGCGCAAACTTCGCACCACTGTCGGTCGGCAACGACCATGCGTTCACGCTGATCGAGCCCTACCACAGGTTTCTCGAAATGGAGCCGGCTCCGGAGTACGGCTTCGTGAATTTCCGGCCCGATCAATCTGACGGCCTGGTTCGCAACGCCTATTATTCGAGATCCGTTTCGGAGGAGAACGGTTATCCGCCCATTCCCGGAGAGGAAAGGTACGACTCGCTGGCCGGGGTGGTGCTGAAAAAGCTGGGCAAACCGGCACCATACGATCAGGCACAGATGAGATTCGCCATGGAAGACGATGGGGTCGATCCCGCCACCGGAGACCGGTTCTCGAAGGAAAACGAGTCAACACGCATCTACAGCCCGCTGTCCGCCAGGAGCATTTTCATCCCCGACGCCTGGGAGCACCGCTACGGAAACGGTGCTTTTTTCAAAGACAAGATCATCCTGATCGGCCCGGCTTATGCGGCTTTCCAAGACAATCACCAGACCCCCGTCGGCCAGCTCTACGGCCCGCAGCTTCACCTTCAGGCGATTGGAAGCGGGTTGAGCGACAGTTTCGCCTTCAGGCCCATCGATACCTGGAGGCCGGGCGTTGTCGGCATGGCTCTGCTTGGCGCATGCGTCGGCGGGTTGCTTCTGTATTTCATTCGGAAACCCATCATCGCGCTGACCTTCGGCATCATCGTCATCGCCGCGGCGGCGGGTGCCGCGTTCGTCTATGCAAGCATCCGGGGGATCTGGATAGGGCCGACACCGTTCATCGTCTCCTTCTTCGTAAGCGGTGTGGCCGGGCAGACTTATTATCTGGTCAGCGAGAAACTCGAGCGCTCCCGCCTCCACGGGCAGTTCCGGCGTTTCGTATCGCGGGATGTGGCGGACTCGCTGGTGAACGATCCTAGAATTTACCAGCAGGCGGCAACCGGGCGGAAACGGGAAGTGGTCGTCCTGTTCTCGGATATCCGCGGCTTCACCTCCCTTTCCGAGCAGATTTCACCGGAGGAACTTTTCGCCCTGCTCAACGAATACCTGACCGCCATGGTCAAAATCATTTTCGACCACGGTGGCACCCTCGACAAGTTCATCGGCGATGCGATTCTGGCCCACTGGGGCGCTCTCGACGACGGGGACCCAAAAGACTTCACCAACAGCGCCCTGGCAGCCACCGAAGCCATGATCAAAGAGCTCGAAAGGCTGAACGCGGACTGGAAAAAGCGCGGCCTGCCGGAACTCGGTATCGGCATCGGCCTCCATCTCGGGGAAGTCCTCGCGGGGGAAATTGGCTCCAAGCAGAGGACGGAATTCGGAGTGATCGGGGATGCGGTGAATCTCGCTTCCCGCCTGGAAGGTATGACAAAGGCGTTTTCCTGCCAATGGCTGGGAAGCGGGCAATTCATCGAAGCTGCCGGGGGGCAGGCGAAGCTCCGGCGTATCGCCAAAGTGCAGGTGAAAGGCCGGGAGGAACCCGTCGATCTATGGACATCCGTGATCAGCGAAGAGGCGCGCGCGGCGTATGCGGAAGCGCTCGGTCACTTCGAGACCGGGGACTTCGAAACCACGCTTGCACATCTTGAAAAATACGTCGGTGAATTCGCGGACGACCGAGTGGCTACGCACCTGCTGGATCACACGCGGAGATTCCTGGAATTGCGCCCCCCCGATTGGAAGGGCATCATCAGATTCAACGAAAAATAAGAAAAATACCTCCGGCCGGACTCGAACCGGCACGCCTGTGAGGGCAACGGATTTTAAATCCGCAGTGTCTACCATTCCACCACGGAGGCATTGTTTCGCATGGAGAAGCGGGGCAACTCAACCGCCTTTTCCCCTCCCCGTCCAGCAAAGTCATTCCACTTCGTCAGAAGGCTTTTCCTTTGCCGGAGGTTTCGCCCTGTGACCAGGCTTGGCGAGGATCTCGATGTAAATGGAGTCCCAGTTTTCCTCCGATGCCCTGTCGATGGGTTTGACGATATCGGAAACGTGAACCGGCTCCGCCGTCTCCGCATCCTTGCCGGCGCGGCAGTCGAAATCCCAGAAATCAACGTCTTCGGGAAGCACCTTGCGGTGCTCGCGTTTCAGATACTTGCGGACTTCCGCCTTGATCGACTCGACGATGCGGGCGGGCTTGTGCTTCGGATCTTCGAGTGGAAACGTTTTCTTCATGACGTTCTTGTCGGCCATGCCCGGAGGATTGTCACGCCCCGTTCATCAGGATCACCATCTCCCCTTTGGTGCCCTGGGACTTGAACCACTCGAGCAGCTCTCCTGCCGTTCCGCGGTGATAGGTTTCGAATTTTTTCGTGAGTTCACGGGCCACACAGATTCTCGCGGTCGGGGCGATCTCCGTGAGGATTTCCAGAGTGGAAACGATGCGGTGGGGACTCTCGAAGAAAATACCCGTCTCGCCGCTTTCGAGTGCGTTCGACATGGCAGTACGGCGTTTTCCGGATTTTACGGAGAGGAAACCTCCGAAACGGAAAGCATGGCAGGGTAGGCCGGATCCGATCAGGGCTGTGAGAACGGCGGAAGGCCCGGGCAGGACATCGAACGGGACATCCGCTTCCAGACAAGCCTGCACCAGACGGTATCCCGGATCGGAAACTCCCGGCATCCCGGCATCACTGACAAAGGCGATGGTTTCGCCAGCTTTCGCGGCGGCGACGAGTTCGGGGGATTTCCGGCTCTCGTTGTGCTCATGGAGTGCGACGAGCGGCTTTCCCGTGATCCCATGGTGGGAGAGCAGGATTCCGGATCTGCGGGTGTCCTCACAGGCGATCCGATCCGAGGATCTCAAAACCTCGATGGCACGAAGGGTGATGTCCCCGAGATTTCCGATCGGGGTCGGCACCAGGATGATTCGCCCTCCGGTCGGCTCGTCCCCGCTCATTCCGTTCCCTCCAGGATTTTCCTTTCCGAGTCCGAAAGCGGGGAGACCGCTCCGCTGTGATCGACTTTCACTGTAACCATTTCACCGCGTGCGGCGAGCTCCCCTCCGTTTTTCAAGATCTCGAACTTCCAGCAAAGCGAGGTGCCTCCGATGTGATCCAAGGCCAGCAGGACTTCGATGCGATCCTGGAATTCGAGCGGGCGTTTATACTCGCAGGAAACCTTCACTCTCGGCCAGCCACCTTTTCCACGATTGAAAACGACGATACCGGAGGATTCGAGGAAGTCATGCTCCGCACGTTCCGGATAGGTCAGGATTTTTGAAAAATGCACCCATCCACTCGCATCCGTATCCGAAAAAGCGACCTTGCAGGAGTAGCGGTGACGGATGTTTTCCAAAAGAGTATCCTTAGAAGATCAGTCCTCGAACTTCCGCACCAGAACCGAGGCGTTGTGCCCGCCGAAGCCGAAGCTGTTGCTGAGCGCGATCTTGATAGGCACCTCGCGGGCGGTGTTCGGAACCACGTCCAGATCGCATTCCGGATCCTGCTCCTCGATATTGATCGTCGGCGGAACGACGCCATCGACGATGCCCATCACGCTCGCGATCAGCTCAATTCCACCGGCCGCACCGAGCATGTGCCCGGTCATCGATTTCGTGGAGCTGACCATGAGACCGTTGGTCGCGTAATCGCCGAAGGCAACCTTGATCGCCTTGGTCTCGGCGATGTCGCCGAGACCGGTGGAGGTTGCGTGGGCATTGAGATAGTCAACTTCCCCGGGGTTCACTTTTCCGTGCTTCAGAGCCATGCCGATCGCATAGGCGGGGCCGCTGCCGTCGGGAGAAGGGGCGCTGAGGTGATACGCATCCGCACTGACACCATAGCCGATAAGTTCAGCGTAAATTTTCGCACCTCGGGCTTTTGCCGTTTCGAGTTCCTCGATCATCACGACACCCGAGCCCTCGCCCATGACGAAACCGTCACGATGGAGATCGAAGGGACGGGAAGCCTTCTCCGGAGCATCGTTGCGGGTGCTGAGCGCCTTCATGTTGTTGAAACCGCAAAGCCCCATCGGGAGAACCGCGGCCTCGGCACCACCGCAAAGGAAGCCGTCGGCATCGCCGAATTTGATCATCCTCCATGCCTCGCCGATATTGTGGTTCGATGTGGCGCACGCGGTCACGATCACCATGTTCGGCTCGAGCAGACCGTGCTCCATGGAAATGATTCCCGAAGCGATGTTTGAGATCATCATCGGGATCGTGAACGGAGAAACGCGGCGGGCTCCTTTTTCCAGATACGTTTTATGCTCGCGCTCCAGGGTGGAAAGTCCGCCGATACCGCTGCCGACCATCACACCATAGCGGCGCGCGTCGATTTTCTCCACATCCAGACCGGAGTCCTCCATCGCCATCTTCGAGGCCGCCACGGCAAACTGGACGTAGCGGTCGGAACGGCGGGCGTCCTTGGGGGTGCGGAAATATCCGTCCGCGTCGAAGTTCCTCACCTCACCGGCGATCTTACAATCGAAGGGCGTGGCGTCGATCGTCTCGATGAGGCGGATGCCGCTCTTGCCGTTTTTCAGTCCGTCCCATGTCGTCTCCAAGTCATTTCCCAGCGGGGAAATGCAGCCGATCCCAGTAATCACAACCCGTCGTTCAGTCATATCGTGGAGAAATCCTAAGCCGCGAACCAACTTCCACGCAAGCAATAGAAACGGACATCCCCAACTGCCCTTCAGGCTGCCATTTTCATAATCGCAAAAGCCCCGGAAGCGGCGATGACCGCAAGACTCGCCACTCCGACAATCCGATCCGTCACGGTCATTCTCGGCCTCATGACCGATACGGATTTCGGAAAAACTATCGCAGCGTAGGCCATCCCGGCGATCAATCCGCCGAAGTGCGCGGCATTGTCGATGAAGCGGTAACCAACCAGGCCGATCAGAGCGGTCATGATCACTCCCCCGACAAGTCTCCGTCTCGCGCTGCGGGGAACGAGCTTCGAGTGAAGGGTTTCAAAAACCAGCAGGAAACCCAACCATCCCATCAGTCCGCCGGAAGCGCCGACCGAAGGCGCGGCCATGAAACGGGCGGATGCCTCGCCACCGACGAGAGCGGCGAAAAGAAACACCATCGGCACGTGCGGCCATCGCGCGAAAACCTCCACCCGTTTTCCGAGATACAGCAGTGCCAACGCGTTCATTACCAGGTGGACAATCCCACCGTGCATCATCGGAGCGGTGAACAGCCGCCACCATTCCCCGCCGAAATAAGCCTGCTTCACCAAACCGGCGCGCATAACCGAACCGTGAAAAGCGAAGATCGAGCCATCGACAAACATTTGCGCGAGGGCAACCACAAGAACCAGTCCGAGCATCACCCTTGTAAGCGGAGCCTTCTGCAAGCCCAGCCATGTTTCAAAACGGATCAGCGGAACGACCGGTACCGCTTTTCCGCCCTGCTTGCGGATCTCGCCAATCCGCTTCTGCGCCTGATACCAGGGGATGAATGCGAACATCAAAAAACCGAGCAGAGACATGCCTACGGTCATCGATTTCGTGAGCACACCGAAGATCCACCGGGCTCGCTGGACTGCGTCCACCTCCACCTTGTTCGCTTTCGCCAACGCATCGAGCTGCGCGGATCCCTGAAACGCCACGTAGCAGAGAAGAACAGCCACCCCGATGCCGAACCATTTCAACCTGTGCCGCGCATCCGCCAGGTCATCGACCGCCCAGCTCTTGCGCACCTCCTGGATCGGCTCGGAGAACGCCGCTATCTCCTCGGGGATACGGCAGAACCGGGAATCCGGAGTCCACACGAGATCCAGGGTGCTATCGCGATCCTCCCGTATCGCCTTTGAAAGCTCTTCGAGAGACGCGCAGGGGTGCTTTCCACCTTTCCTATCGACCCAGCCGAAGCCTTCGCCTGCGGGCGGAAAAGCCTCGTCGCGCTGCCAGATCGCGAGATCCAGTTCCTCGCTCCCGTCCTGGTCAGCTATCTTCACTCCTTGCAAGCGTCCGGCTTACTCGGATTTGTTCTCGTTGTTTTCGGCCGGCTCCGGAGTCTCCACAGGTGCCTCTTCAACAACAGGTTCGGTGGCCTCCACCTCCGCCTGCGCGGCGTCCTCCGTCGGGGTTTCCTCGACAGTGGCAGGTTCCGTTTCGGTTTCGGTTGGAGCGGGAGCTTCCTCAACGGGAAGTTCGTCAGCCAGAGATTTCGGAGTCGCGGGAGTTTCCTCAACAACAGGGGTTTCGGCGGATTCTTCCGCAACCACCGTGTCGGGTTCCAGCAGGGATTTGTCCTTGCTTTGCTTTCCGATGAGAATCGCCAGCGCCAGGCTGAGCAGGAAAAACAGCGAACCGAGATACACCGTGCCCTTCTGCAAAACGTTCGTAGTCCGCGCACCAAATACTTGGTCGGTCACACCACCACCGAACGCGGCACCAAGTCCCTCCTGTTTCGGACGCTGCATCAGGATGAGCAGCGACATCAGAAGACAGACGATAACGAAGACAACCAGCAGGAGGTTGATACTAATGGCGAGCCAGTTAATTGCGGCGAAAATCATGGGCGGCGGAATATGGGTATGGTCACCCACCTTGTAAAGCAGGGACTTTCCGGTTTTTATACGATCAAAATGACAGCCCGGATCTAGGAAATTCCGGCGAAATCAGAGACCCTTCAACCAAGAGACCACCTTGGAATCGTCCCCGCCGGACGCCCACACATGGCGTAGAAAATCAGCCGGCGGAGTGTTGCCATGCCTTGATAGAAAATTCCGGTCACCACCACAGCCGAACATCGTGTCAGGATCCAGTTCACCACGCAGCTTGGCACGGGCTTTCACCAGTATCCTCGGAAGGTATGTGATCCCGTCCAGCTCCGCGTCGCGGGTCGGCAGGTCGTCCCGGTTGATCTCCTTGTCGCTGGCGGAGCCTCCTTGCTCCACGAGGAAATAGTCACGCCGCACCGCTGCCACAAGAAGGGCGGTGGTTGGAGACGGCTCCCCGCCATCCACGTGGTCCTCGATGAAATCGAAAAACTCCCGCCGCTTGTAGCCGATGCTTGCCAGGAACTCCAGATCCTCCGCCGTGTAATCTTTGTTGTAGTCGAAATTCCCCGCCTTGTAATCGGCGGCGCAGCGGGCGAACAAAGTCTCGAATGTGTCGTTCCAGTTCATGCGCGGAACATGAAAGCCCCGGCCCGCACATGCCAACAGTTTTTTCACCAACCTTTTCAGCTTACCCATCGCGATTTTCCAACTAGCGTGCCCACCAACACATGATTTGGAAAATCAAAAACCGCATCCTGGATCTTTCGCACCACGCCCAAGTGATGGGCATCCTCAACGTCACTCCCGACTCATTCTCCGACGGCGGGAAATTCGACGGACTTCAAAAGGCGATCACCCATGCCCGGGAAATGATCTCCCATGGAGCCGCCCTCATCGATATCGGCGGAGAATCAACCCGACCCGGAGCCGTCCCTGTCGGAGCGGATGAGGAAATGGAGCGAGCCATCCCGCTGGTTCGCGCCCTCCGTTCCGAATGGGACGGATTCATATCCATCGATACCACGAAGGCATCCGTGGCCGCTGCCGCGCTTGCCGCGGGTGCGGACATCATCAACGACATTTCCGGCCTCACCGCGGAGCCGGAGATGCCCGGTGTCTGCGCCGGCTCAGACTGCGGCATCGTCGTCATGCACATGCAGGGCAGCCCGGAAACGATGCAGAATAATCCCGTTTACGAGAACGTCACCTCGGAGATCCGGGCCTTTTTCGAGGAGCGTCTCGCGACACTCGGCGCACTGGGAATTTCCAAGGACCGCATCTGCTTCGACCCCGGCATCGGCTTCGGAAAATCCCTTGCCCACAATTGGGAACTTCTTCGAGACATCGACCGCCTCGCCCCACGGGAATCCCCTCTCCTTCTGGGGGTTTCGCGAAAGTCCTTTCTCGCAAAAGTCACGCCCGCCATCGAGCCAGCCGACCGTGACTCTCCCACCGCCGCGCTCACCGCCCTGACCCGCTCCAAGGGGATCATGCTTCACCGTGTCCACGCCGTCAGGGAAAACCTCGCTGCCCTCCGGATTGCCGAGGCGCTCCTTGGCTGATCGAACTCCAAACTGGCGTTGGATGCATTTCCGGTACAGATTCCGCCATGCCCCGAACCCGCGACCCGGACGAGCCGAAGATCTACTTCCTCCCGAACCTGATGACCGCCTGCAATCTTGCCTGCGGATTTTTCGCCGTCCTCATGATCCTGAAAGGCCAGATCGAAGTCCAGAAAGTCTCCGGAGATGCCGTTCTTGCCGCCAAACAATACTACGCGGTCTCCCGCGAGTATTACCAGTATGCGATCCTTCTCATCTTCGGCTCCTGTCTTTTCGATCTGCTCGACGGGCGTCTCGCGCGCCTGGGCGGGAAAGATTCGCCCTTCGGGCAGGAGTTCGACTCTCTCGCGGACATCATTTCCTTCGGCATGGCTCCGGCGATGCTGCTCTCCCGCGCCGTCCTTTTCCCCCTTGGAAACATCGGCTGGGGGATCGCGCTGATCTATCTGGTCTGCGGAGCGATGCGCCTGGCCCGCTTCAACTGTCTCGCCTTCGTTCCGAAAAAGCCCGGCGCCTCATCGGATTTCCGCGGAATTCCCATACCCATGGCCGCAGGCTTCATCGCTTCACTCACCTTCCTCATCATCGACCTCTATGAAAACGACCACGAAGTCGGCATCTGGAAATACGTTCTCGGCGGAGTGATGCTCGGCCTGTCCTGGCTTATGGTCAGTGATGTCCGCTACCCGTCCTTCAAGACGGTGGATTGGAAGACCAAAGGCTCTCTTACCACCATCGTTTTCGCGCTGGTCGTGATTTTCGCGACGATACGTTTCCGTTACATCATGCCAGTTGTCCTGTTCAGCGCCTATCTGATCTACGGCTTTGTTCGCCCGTGGATTTCCCAGCGGTGGAGGAAGGAAATCGAGGATTTCTCCGACAAGGATGAAGCGGAGGATCCGCCGCAAGAGGAAACCGGGACTTCCTGAATCACCATGGCCGAAAGGAAAAAATTCCGTCTCGTCCCCGTCCTGCTCGTCGTTCTGCCGGTGTGGCTGATCGCTTCCGCCGCGTTCGCACTGGTGAAATATTTTCAGAACGAGAAAGCCGGGGAGCGCGCCGCAGAGCAGCGCTTCTCCCAATCCGTTTCCTCGGAACGAATCGCGGACGACCTTAGGAAAATCGTGGAACTCGTGGGTGAGCGCAACACCGCCACTCCGGGAAAACTCGCGGCAACCTCTTCGATGATCCAAGGGCTTCTGGGCCGGCCAACACCGGATACGAGGTCAAGCTGATCAAAAGCCCCACCGACTTCCCCATGATACAGGCCACGGTTCCGGGGGAAAAAAGCATCGCGTCGCCCGTCTGGGTTCTCACGTCATACGACTCGCCTCTCGGCTCCCGCGGAGCGGAAAAAAACGCGTCCGGCCTGGCGGCAACACTCGCCGCTGCGCAGGCGCTCGCCGATGCCACTCCATCCCGCCCCATTCGCTTTCTTTTCATCCCGCACGTGAACGAATCCGAAGCACCGGTTCTCGAAACCGCGCTTCTCGTTTCCCAACATATCTCGGAGAAACATTCCGCCATCCTGTGTGTCGAGGCCATGGCGTCCGCGGAAACGCTTATCCTCACCTCCCGCGATACGGAGGCCACCCCCGTGGAGGAATTCGCGGGACTTGGAAAAATCCTAGGCGCGGAAGTCACTTGCCTGGGCGACGATTTCGACCTGGCTTCCACTCTCGTCGAGACCGGCCTACCTGCCATCCGCATCGCCACCCGCCCCACGCTTCTGCCGGACGAAAAAGATGACATGGTTCCCTTTGCCCCGACGCTCGCGGCATCCACTGGCAGATTGGTCGAGCTGATACAAAGGCTTTCCAAGGAATAGAGAGCCTCCCCGCTGATCAAAAAATCGCTCCTTGACCCGAAAACCTTCCTGCCCGACCGATTTCACCTAACAAAACGCGAATGACCTCCACCAGCGAACCTGACACGACTTTCAAATCCCATGCTCCCGGCTACTGGCCGGACTCCGCCATGGAAAAGTGGGACAGCCATACCTGGCAGCTCCGCAACCGAATCGACTCCCTTGCCGATCTCGAGGCGAGGATCAACCTTTCCGACGAGGAGCGGGCCGGCGTCCTCCTGGCAGGCACCAAGCTGGCAATGTCCATTACGCCGCATTTTTTCAACCTCATCGATAAAAACGACCCCGACTGCCCGATCCGCCGCCAGGTGATCCCCCGTATCGAGGAAGGCTGGGCAGCTCCGGAAGAACTTGCCGACCCGTGCGGGGAGGACTCCCACATGCCCGTCCCCGGTCTGGTTCACCGCTATCCCGACCGCGTCCTTTTCCTCGTGACCGACCGTTGCGCTTCCTACTGCCGCTACTGCACCCGCTCACGGGTGGTCTCCGGGGTGGGCGAGCAACAGCTCGAAACCCAATGGGAAGCCGCTTTCAAATACCTTGAGGAACATACGGAAGTGCGCGATGTCCTGCTTTCCGGTGGCGATCCGCTCCTTTTTTCCGACGGGAAGCTGGATAAAATCCTCACCCGCCTCCGTGCCATCCCACACATCCAGTTCCTACGCATCGGATCGCGCATTCCCATCTTTCTCCCGCAGAGGATCACGCCGGAACTCTGCGCGATGCTGAAAAAGCACCACCCGCTTTTCATTTCGATTCACGCCAACCATCCCAAGGAGCTCACCACCGAAGTCCGCGACGGCCTGGTGCGGTTGGCCGAGGCCGGTATCCCGCTCGGTAACCAGTCCGTGCTGCTGCGCGGGGTTAACGACTCCCCGGAGGTTCAGAAAGCGCTCGTCCACAAGCTCCTTATGTGCCGCGTTCGCCCGTATTACCTTTATCAGTGCGATCTTATCACAGGTTCTTCCCACCTCCGCACCTCCGTCGCCGAAGGAGTTAATATCATTGAGAACCTGCGCGGCCACACCACAGGCTACGCCGTCCCGCAATTCGTCATCGACGGCCCCGGCGGCGGCGGAAAGATCCCAGTGAACCCGAACTACGTCGTGGATTCCGACAAATCAAAGGTCACCCTCCGCAACTACGAAGGCGAAATGTTCGACTACCCGAACCCTACATCCATTTCCGCATCGGAAATGGCAGAGCTTCAGGAAAAGGCACTTTGTAAAAGCTGAGCGGAGAGCTTCTACCCCCTCCGGGAGATGAGGACAATGCCCGGATATCGCAAAACAGGCCGCGATACCGCCCTGCCCCCATTGAAACCTTGGTGGGTTTTGTTCAAAAGGTCTGTCCCTTTGAATGCCTTTGAATGCACGTTTCTCAGTCAGTGACAACATGAGTCCTCATACATTAGGATCCTCCTGATGGAAAATTTCCTTACCACCATTTCCGACCTCATTCGTGACAAGGAACTCCCTGCCCTGATGATTGGCGGGCACGCTGTTACGGCTCTCGGCCATCCGCGAGCCACCTATGATCTCGACCTTCATATCCCACGTTCTTCCGTCGCAGTTTGGAAAAGCGAACTTTCGCGCCTCAGCTACAGTCCTTACGCGAAAACCGCAAACTTCATCCAGTTCGAGCCACACCCCGGCTTCCCATTACCTCCCGTTGATCTGATGCTCGTAAATGACAGGGTTTTTGAGAGCCTCGGAAGCCGGAAAAACGACTCCATGCCCATCCCTACCCCTGACGTGGTCTCAATGATCGCCCTAAATCTCCATGCCATCAATCAACCGTCTCGTCGGGAAACCTCCCGGGACTGGGACGATATCCTGGCGCTGGTAGAGGTTCACAAGCTCACCCTCGACGACCCCGATTTTTTCGCTATCGTATCCAAACATGGAAGAGAAAAAGCTACAGAACGCATCAAAGCTACTATCTCTGGTGGAGATTGACTTTCCTACCGGCGATGGGCCCAGTCCGCATCCCGCGCGCTTTATTGACCCCCGTATTGTCGAGGCGCACTTCGCTCCGCTCGTGAAGATCAACCCTCCCAGCGCGGAAGAACGCTGGGCGAGGAAGAGGGAACCACGCCGTTTACTCTGTGACCTTTTGTTGAACCCTCGTTTCCCGGTTCAGTGATCTCCCTTGAAACCGGAATACTGAAAACTCATCAGGTCAATTCGTCACTTTCCGAAAAGACGCCTCCTACTCGATCCCGACACGCAGATCCCTCATGCTCCAAAGCCTCCCTGCCGCAGGTTTTGCATTTCCGCGTAACCGACGCGCCCCGTCCTTTCTTCTTTCTGAAAACCGATCCCGTGCCCCCGCAAAGGCATCGTTCACGAACTCCTTGCTTCCGATCACCGCGCCGTCCGTGAAATACCTCACCCGGCACCGCAACATCCCGGCCATTCCCAGCTCCGGGAGCGACGGGTTGCCATCATCAGCGGCTTCCAGGGATTCGGCATCGTTCAAGTCTCTTCCGGTGGTTCTTGCCGACAGTGTCACGTCAGCTCTTCCGCTCTGCCGCTCCAGTGCCAAGCCCATCAGGCGCCGGTAGCGCCGGGAAGCGTCCTTCCATTTGCCCGCGTCGAATCCTGTATCCGTATCGGAGCTGATAGCACGCAAGAGGCCTTCCCTCGCCTTCTTTCCATTTCCCTTCATTCCCCCGCCGACCGCCTCTCCATAGCTACTCCAGCGATATTCGGCAGGATCCGAGACCATTCCAGCCCGCACAGGATTCAGGTCGATATACGCTGCGATTGTCCGTGCAGCGACACCACCTTCCACAATCACACTTTTGAACCGTTGCTCCCACAGGGTTCCCGACCGCTTGTGAGTAGAATTAAACCACTGCGTGAAACGCTGCATCAGTCCCTTCATGAATTGCCCGAGGTCGTACATCCGGTAGGTGAAGCGCCCCTTGATTTCCTCGACCCGCTCTGGATTCCCACCAGCCAGCCCTCCCTCGTGCCTAGCATCGTTAAGCTGCCTGGCAACATCCGCCACGAAGGCCTCGCCATACAGAACCGAAAGTCTGGACAGGAAATCTTCATCGGAAACCCCTTCAGCCGGCACGGGCGGAACCTCCAGCAGGACGTGGATGTGGTTGCACATCACGCAATACGAAAGCACCCTGCAACCGGTGAACTTCTCCATCATCCGCATCAAAGTGCGGAACCGCTCCTTCTCCTCCGCCCCGAAAGCGTAGCGCCTGTCCACAACGCGGCTCACGCAGTGATAAATCGCAGGCTTGGACTCCGAATCCTTCCACGGAGCCAGCCACCGTGCCCGCCTCATGATTCACCTCCCGTCCATTCAGTCATAATCATCGCCCCTTGTATCCCCCTCGACCCAAAACGCAAGAACGGATTCGCGCAAAGGGTCTGTCCCTGTGAATACTGTGAATATGGTGTGTCCCTGTGAATATGTCCCTGTGAATAGCGCCTGTCCACAACGCGGCTTACGCAGTGATATATCGCAGTTTTTCCTCCGAATCCTTCCACGGAGCCAGCCACCGCGCCCGCCTCATTCCTCACCTCCCATGCCTTCGGTCATAATCATTTCCCCTTGTATCCCCTTCGACCCTAAACGCACGCAAGAACGGATTTGTGCAAAGGGTCTGTCCCTGTGTGTGAATGCCTGTGACGCAAAGAAGGCGAGCCGAAGCTCGCCTTCCTACTATAAAATCCTATAAGATCTAAAATCGTTTCGCTCTTCAGCAATTAGCGTTTGCGGCGAAGGAGGCCGAGAACACCAAAAGCGCTGAGGAGGAGAGTGGAAGGCTCTGGAACAGCAGCCAATTGAATTGCAGGCACGGATTCTGCGCTTCCGCCACCCGCTCCAGTAGCATCAATTACTACCGTAGTCATGCCACCAGAAATCAAAGCCGATCCTTCCTGAGCCATTAAAAGGGCATTATCGTCCGGTTGAGCGCCAGTATCCTGTGCGTCTATAATGTCGGTATTGTCCCAAAGAAGCCATTGGGTCGAAGCTCCCAATGTGCTCTCATTTCCCAAGAACGTATAAAGTCCCCTCGGTGGAGTTTCTTGCCCTAGAGGTACTTGTTGGAAACACGAGGTTCGAAGCGTTCAAGTCAAATAGGCCGCCCCCTGGAATTGAACCCGCAGCCGCGCTATCCAGCGTTGTCATCGCAACAATCTGAAAATCTGCTATCAATGCAGGAATAGCAGCAATACCAGAAGTGGATGACAGCTGAAAGACCTGAGCGTCGGTAAGCGTTCCAAAATACCCCGCAGCTGCAATCCCCCCACCCGCAGCAGTAGAGGTTCCGTTATAAGCGATTGCCAGAGAGTTGCTAGTGCCTGCAGATCCAATATTTGACAACGAAACAGAAGCTCCGTTTACCTGAGTGAGAGCAACTGATGTGGCGACTAGTCCTAAAATACGAGTTTTCATAGTGATAATTATTGATCTGATTTTTGGTGTTATTAGAGTGAAGAGTATGAGGTTGGTGGAGATAAAGTAATCATCGCAGCGGCACCCTTTCTTTGCAAAAAGACTCCACTCGACAAGTTAACAGTGGCTCCTGTTCCAAAAGCGGTTTCAGTATTACCGTCAATTTTCACCCACTGTTTGGCTCCAAATAGCGGAGTTTTGTAAAAGTAACGACTGAAAACACCTGCACTTTCAGCCACCCAGATTATATCAGATCCCCCAGCAGTCGCTTGACTTTGGAGGAAGGATTGCAGATTTGAGTTCTCGAGCGTCGCACCCACCGGAAAGATCACGCCTATTGGATTAAAGCCGGTGCCGACAGTCAGCTTCGTCGGGGTGGTCTTGACAACCCCTGTCAAAGTCAGGGTTTTAGGGGTACTCTTTATCTGAACAAACATGCCATCAACAAAAACTGCAGGCGTGTTAGGGGCGGCAATTTCTGTATTATTGCTCCCGAGCTTTGTCCAAACAGCCGCTCCGAAAAGAGGTTTCTTAAAATAATATCTATCATATTGCCCTACTACCGAAGGAAGCCAAACAATATCAGACCCGCCTGCAGTTGCCTGCGACTGCAATGATGTTCCAAATAGATCTTCTAGCGTAGGCGCAACGCTGATGGAAACGGTATCTCCACCTGAAAGGCCAGGAATGACTGCAGGAAGAGTGATCGTGCTACCTGAAACAATAACGAACTCTTGAACAAGGTCATCACTACTCCCTGAGCCAGCAGACACATCCAAAATGTAAGTTTTATTGACTGGAAGTAGCGCCGACACATCTACTGAAAAAGTAACTTGCGCTCCATTTATAGATGATATCTGACCAGTAAAGACTGCCGAGTTTTGAAGCGTTAGCCCTACTAGGTTGAAACCCACTCCCAGTTCTTGGGTCACATACCCGCTTGGCTTGGAGAAAGCTTGAGCATTGGCGATGGAAGATACAGATAGCGCGGCGGCGATGGTAAAAGGAATAAGTGTTTTCATAACGTCCAGAATTTAGGTTTGGCTGGTGGAGTTCGTCTAGAGAGTTTCGGGTGACAGGTTTGTCACTGCGGTTGATTTTCTCGGGAAGAAATCTTTCGCATGGAGGAGAGAAAACAGTGTTGCGGGGGCGGGGACAAGGAGAAAATGCGGAAGGTTGAAGAAAAAATTCAAATCTCAAAATTCAAGATTCAAGGAAGATGGGGTAAGTGGCTGGTGGGGAGTGGAGAGGCTTTGGTTTTGGGAGGGAAGACTTGGGTTGTTGGGCGGCCATAGGGCACGCCCCTCCTTGGGGCCTGGGGCTGGAATCCTCTGCTGCGCTTTTGGGAGACGGGCGGTGGGACGCCGCTTGCACGGCCTGCCGCGGGACGCGGCAGCTACGCCTGTTCTTGCGCGGAGAGGGAATGGGCGGCGAGATTCTCTACGGAGGTGACGGAATCCACTTGGCAGAGTTTTTGCCTGAGATCCTTTGCGCCGGGGAAGCCTTTGCAATAGGCCATGAGTCGCCCGCGCATGGCGGTGAGCGTTTGGCGCTCGTTGCCGTATCTGCCGCTCTCCACGGCCATACGGCAGTGGCGCAGGATGAGAGCCCACCTTTCCTGGAGCGGCACGGGTTCCATTTCTTTGCCGGTTTCCAGAAAATATTTCGCCTCGCGGAAGACCCAGGGGTTCTGCATGGCGGCGCGGCCAATCATGACGCCGGAGACGGCGGTTTCGCGTTTGCGTCTGGCGAGGTCGCCACCGGTGGAAATGTCGCCGTTGCCGATGACGGGGACGGAGACGGCCCTGGCGACGGCATCGATCGTTTCCCAATCGGCCTCCCCCGAGTATCCCTGCGCCCGGGTGCGACCGTGGACGGCGATGGCTTGCATGCCGCAGTCCTCGAGGGTTTTCGCCACCTCCACCGCGTTGACGGAATCCGCGTCCCAGCCGATGCGGATTTTCGCGGTGACGGGAACGTCCATTCCCACCGCTTTCGCGACCCCGCCGGCGACGCTGGCAAGGAGAGGACAATCGCGAAGGAGGGAGGAGCCGCCGTTGCGGGAGACGACCTTATTCACCGGGCAGCCGAAGTTGATATCGATGAAATCCGGGATCCGGCCGGCGAGGCCTTTGTCGATGATTTTCCGGGCCGCCTCCCCCATCCTGACGCCATCGGCCCCGAAGAGCTGGACGCCCACGGGCCTCTGACCCTCGTCGAACTCGGTGTATTTCCGTGTCCTGTCATCCGCCTGCATGATGCCCTCCGCACTGACGAATTCCGTGACCATGACATCCGCCCCCATTTCCTTGCAGATACGGCGGAAGATAAGATCGGTTACCCCGGCCATGGGAGCGAGATACAAGGGGAATTTCCCTTCTGAAAACCAATGAAGCACGCGGGCACTCTAGCATGCGGGTCAATGGTTTTCGTGGTGGTGGATTTGAGCGGTGAGGTTGATGTATGAGAACCGTTGGGGGATTTTTAGCCGCAAAGAGGCGCAAAAAGTTCGCAAAGATGGGAATGGACGGGGGTTTTGCTGCTGTTGTTGATAAGGATCCTTACTTTGAAGGAGGTCCCATGGATCGAATCGGGTGATGAAATTTGATTTTTGCGCCCGTTTTGTGCCTTTTTGCGGCTGAGAGGCGTCTGATCCGGCGTGGCTGGCACACTGGTATCCGGTTGGCTTTTTTTCGCACCTCTCGGGTTATTCATGCACTTCCTCTTGCCAGTGGCCTGCTTCCAGATTACCGAGACCACCCATGAGCAAATTCCGCGTCCTCGTCTCCGATCCCATTTCTGAAAAAGGTGTTGAAGCCCTCCGTTCCGCCGAGGGTATCTCCGTTGATGTGAAAACAGGGATGTCGCCGGACGAACTGCTGGAGGTGATCGGTGATTACCACGGGCTGGTGATCCGCTCGGAGACGAAGGTCACGCCCGCCGTCTTCGCCGCCGCCAAGAATCTCAAGGCCATCGGCCGCGCGGGAGTGGGCGTTGACAACATCGACCGCGACGCGGCCACCGATCACGGGGTGGTGGTGATGAACACCCCTTCGGGAAACACGATTTCCACCGCCGAGCACGCCTTCGCGCTGATGCTGTCCCTTGCGAGAAACATCGGCCCGGCGCATTGCTCGATGGTCGCGGGAAGGTGGGATCGCAAGATATACGGGGGTGTGGAAATGTTTGGAAAACGCCTTGCCATCCTAGGCATGGGCCGGATCGGAACGGAGTTTGCGAAGCGCGCCCAGGCCTTCGGCATGACGGTCGTCGCTTACGATCCTTTCCTTACGGCAGCACGCGCCCAGTCACTCAAGGTGGAGCTGGCGGAGACAGCCGAAGCCGCCCTGACCGGAGCCGATGTCGTCACTCTTCACATCCCGATGACGCCGGATTCCAAGCACATCCTCAACGAGGAATCCATCGCCCTGATGAACAAGGGAGCCCTGATCGTGAACTGCGCACGCGGAGGGCTCGTGGACGAGGCGGCCGCCAAGGCATCGATCGACGCGGGTCACCTGGCAGGCATCGCGCTCGATGTCTATGAGGTCGAGCCGCCGCCTGCGGATTTCCCGCTCTTCTCCGCTAAGAAAACGGTTTTCACCCCACACTTGGGAGCTTCCACCGCAGAGGCGCAGGAAAACGTCGGCATTGAAGTCGCCATCCAGATCAAGGACTTCCTTCAGACGGGAGAAATCCGGAACGCGGTCAACATGCCGAACCTGGATGCGAAGACCCTGGAATCCGTGGGCCATACCTCGATCTTGCCTCGTCCCTTGGGAAACTTCTCTCCGAAATCGCGCCCGCGCAGTGCGATTCCATCCGGGTTTCCTACCTTGGTCCAGTTTCCGAACTGGATACCGAGCTGGTCACCCGCCAGATCCTTACCGGCTACCTGGCAGCCGCCCACCACGAGGCGCAGGTCAATCTCATCAACGCCCCTGCCATCGCCAAAGCGCACGGAATCGCAGTCACGGAATCCACCGTCGCCCTTTCCACGAACTGCACGGAACTCATCGAGATTTCAGCGGTGAAAGGGAAGGAGACCACCACCGTTGCCGGAACGTTCTACGGGAACTCACCACGGATCGTCCACATCGCGGGGCACTACGTGGAGACGAACCCGACCGGACGCTTCCTTTTCGTGGAAAACGACGACAGGCCGGGCATCGTCGGCGTGATCGGCTCCACGCTCGGCACCGCCGAAGTCAACATCGCCAACATGGCACTCTCCCGCAATACGGAGAAAAAGACGGCGGTCACGGTTATCGAAGTGGATACCGAGCCGACGACGGAACTGCTCAAAACCCTTCGTGAAACCCCGGGGATTATCAAAGTGCTTTCCTTCGCCCTCTGAATTCGTCGCGAACCAAAGTTCACCTTCGGACAAACTTCTACTTGCCAACCCCCGCCCCGGTTCCCTAACTTTCTTCCAAGCATGAAAAAACTCCTTCTTGTAGCCACCTCACTTGTCGTTCTCAGCGGTTTCGCCGCAGCCGATATCCAATCGCCTCCAGGTTCCCACTATACCTCGACACGTAAGCTCGGGCGCGCTATCAGCAACATTCTATACGGCTTCATCGAGATCCCGGAGCAAATCGTTCGCAAAAACGAGGCATACGGGCGCAAGGCGGGCTGGTCTTACGGTGCGGTTGACGGCACGAACCGCGCGTTCCGCCGTCTTGGATACGGTTTCTACGAACTCTTCACCTTCACCTGCCCGACCTATCGCGGCACCTTCAAGCCGCCTTATGAAAGGTGCGGACAGGACAACCGCATCGAGATGAACGTGCACGAAGGTCTCTCCGAGTTCCCGCCGGAACTTGGTTTTGAAACCTACTATGGTCACACCCGCACCCAGAAATACTAAGGTCGGAACAACCGAATTTTTTCCAAAAGCCGGATGGGAAACCTTCCGGCTTTTTTTATTTCCAGGGACTCTTCTCTTCCTTGAAAATTAGAGTTTAAAATTTAAAGTTTGAGAAAAATAGAGCTTGCCCTCCCGGCACATTTCCCCCAATTTCCGCGCCCGCCCGAACAGGGGCAACCCAGCAACACGCCAAATCATGTCAGTTTCTCTCCGTCTCAACCGCAAGGGCACCAAAGACCGCCCTTATTACAAGATCGTCGCCGTGGACAGCCGCAAGCGCCGCGATGGCCGTTACATCGAGCAGATCGGCACCTACGATCCTCTGGTCGAAGGCACCAACTACGAGATCGATCTTGAAAAAGCGGACAAGTGGCTCGCCGTCGGCGCAAATCCATCCGAAACCGTGAACAGCTTCATCCGCAAGGCGCGCACAGCCGCTGCCAAGTAAGCCCCCGGTTCCACACCGTTTTCAGAAGCAACCGCGCCCGAAAAGGTCGCGGTTGTTTTTTTTCACGGAGAGCCGATATGGAGAGCCGTGCTTCCAGCAGGCTTCTTCCACCCAAGCCCAGCCAATGACCCGGGAAACATTCGAGCAGTTCATGGCGCGATGCCTTCATGATCCCGTCAAAGGCTACTACGCCCGCAACATCCGGGCGATTGGTTTGCGCGGTGATTTCACGACCGCCCCCCAGCTTTCCAGCGCACCTGCCGCCGCCATCGCGTCATGGGCCGCAAGTGCGCTTCGTGAAACGGGCTGCCGCCATCTCATCGAGGTGGGTCCGGGTCTCGGTACACTTGCGAATGATGTTCTGAGGAGAATGCCTCCCCTTCTCCGGCTTCGCACAAAACTTCACCTTGTGGAGTCCTCCCCCGCCCTCTCCAAGCGCCAGCGGGAGCTTTTGAAAAAGCGTGCGAGCTATCACACCGGCATCCACTCCGCGCTCGCAGCCAGCGAGGGGAACGCGGTCATTTTCTCCAACGAGCTGGTGGACGCCTTTCCCGTCCGGCTTTTCCAATACACGGAAGAAGGCTGGCGGGAAGTGGCTCTTGAAACCGACGGCTCCGTCAAACGCGAAATCCTCCTTCCCACTGACGAGCTCCCGCCGTCCTCGATTTTCGAAAGGGAGTTCCCCGTCGGCCAAAGGATAGAGATACACGATGCTTACAGGATCTGGCTGGAAACCTGGCTCCCTCTTTGGAAAAACGGAGAGATGCTTACCATCGATTACGGGGATACGGTCGGGCGGCTCTACAACCGCCGACCCAATGGTTCGCTGCGCGCATATCTCATCCACCAGCGCCTCGAGGGGGAGGCTGTTTACGGGAACGCGGGCATGCAGGACATCACCGCGGACGTCAATTTCACGGATCTCGCCAAATGGACAGAACCCTGGCTGGAGAGCCGGGAACCCACGGATTACGCGGATTTCATCGGACCGTTTATGGAACGCGAAGACATTGTAACAGCCGGAGCGGCGGGGCATTTCCGGGTTCTTCGCCAGCGCCCGCAACCCGTTTCCGCCAACTAACAGAAATGCGATCATTTCCGGAACGGTCGGTTGACACCATGCCGTCATTTGACCATCGTAGGAACGTAGTATTACGCGGTTTGCCTGCAAGCCTGCCAGTCTTTCACCATCCTAGAAAAAATTCCCAGTGTTCTCCAACGAAGATTACCTCGCAGAACTCCTCGCCGAAGCCGGCACCATCGACGCGGATCAGATCCAGAAAGCGCGCTCTTCACTTTCCGGTTCGGAAACGATCGTTGAGTACCTGATCAACAACACCGCTCTTACCGAAACGCAGGTCGCGGAGACCCTCGCCTCGAACGCGGGCATCCCCTTTGTCGATCTCGCGGGCTTCCATTTTGATCCCTCCGTCATTCTTACAGTCTCCGAGGACATCGCCCGCCGCTACCGGGCGATTCCCGTTTCCGACGACGGGATGTATCTCACCGTGGCGGTCGCCGATCCCCTGGATTTCGAGACGCTTGACAGCCTTCCCCACGTCATCGGCCGCGAGCTGAATCTGGCCTGCGCCACCCACAGCGATATCAACCATCACCTGATGGAGTTCTACAACGTGGAGGAAAAGAAGACCGAATCCGCAGGGGACACGCTGGAGGTTTCCACCGGGGACTCCGAGGCGGGCAGCGAGGCCGGAGACGCGCCCATCATCCGCCTCGTTTACCAGACACTCACCGAAGCATTCCGCCTCAAGGCATCCGACATCCACATCGAGCCGCTCGAGACCTCCGTCCGCATCCGCTACCGGCTGGACGGGAAACTCATCCACGTCGATACCCATCCGAAAAAACTCCTTCCCGCCATCATCGCCCGTCTCAAGGTGATGAGCGGCAGCATGTCCATCGCCGAGAAACGCCTTCCGCAGGACGGGCGCATCCAGTTGAAAATGGGCGAAAAGGAAATCGATCTCCGGGTTTCCGCCGTCCCTTCCAACCATGGCGAATCCATCGTCATGCGGATTCTGGACAAGACCGCCCTCCTTCTCGGCCTCCCCGAGCTGGGATTCTTCTCCGACGACCAGGCGCAGTTCGAGAAACTTCTCGGTCTCCCCGACGGCATCATTCTCGTCACCGGGCCCACCGGATCGGGAAAAACCACCACACTCTACGCCTGTCTCAACGTCATCAACAAACCGGACAAGAAGATCATCACCGTGGAGGATCCGGTCGAGTACGAGCTGCCCGGCATCAACCAGGTCATGGTCAAGGCGGACATCGGCATGACCTTCGGCAACGCCCTCCGCGCCATGCTCCGCCAAGCCCCCAACATCATCATGATCGGGGAGATCCGGGATGCGGAAACCGCGAACATCGCCATCAACGCATCCCTCACAGGCCACCTGGTTTTCTCCACGCTGCACACGAACGACGCGCCTTCCGCCGTCGCCCGTCTCGCGGATATCGGGGTGAAACCCTTCCTCATCGCATCGGCCGTCCGGTCCATCCTCGCCCAGCGACTCGTCCGCAAGCTCTGCCCGATCTGCAAGGCTCCCGCCGAACTCACCGAAAAAGAACTGCGCGCCCTTCACCTCGATCCGTCCCGTCTTTCCGACGCATCCATCTACGATTCCGTAGGCTGCGACAAATGCCGTGGCAACGGCTTCCGGGGACGGATGGGAATTTTCGAGCTTTTCAACATCGACGACGAAGTCCGTTCCATGATCAACCAGGGTCTCACCACCAGCCAGCTCCGCCGCCGGGCGCGGGAACTCGGGATGCGCACCCTCCGTGAGGACGGCATACGGAAAGTCCTTTCCGGCCTCACTTCCGCGAACGAAGTAGTTCACGCCACCATGGGGGACTTCGACTAAAAAAATCCAAACTTCAAACCCTAAACCTCAAATTTAAGACGAACGCAACTGCCTACCCTCTCGGTTCGCACCAGACCTCTTCCTTGAGGTTTAAAGTTTAAGACTTAAAACTTCTCTTCTCACCACATGGACAACCGCCAACTCCTAGAACTTTTCCAATCCCGGGGCATGATTGATGCCTCGCTCGCCGAGGAAATCCTCGCCGAGGTCGAAAACAGCGGAAAAACGATTCCAGAGCTTCTCGCCGATTTCGAAGTCGTCCAATCCCGCGACGATGTCTGGCCCGTGGTGGCCTCCGAGCTTGGCGCCACTCTCGTGGATCTGAAAAACTGGACTCCACCCGACGCCCTTCTCGCTCTCGTCCCTGCCGGAACGGCCCGCCTCCACGGAGCGTTTCCGGTGAACTTCGATGAGCAGGGACTCCACCTCGCTCTTGTCGATCCGTTAAATCCGCAGACCGTCGAAGATCTTCGCTTCGCGCTCGACCGGGAGATCGTCGTCGTGGTCGCCCCGGATTATCTGGTCGAAGCCAAGATCAACGAATGCTACGGCGGCGAGGGAAAAGCAATGGAAGACATCCTCGGCCAGCTCGACGCGGGCGCGGAGGAATTCGATCCCGCCAACGCGGAAGCCGAGGCGAATTCCGCGCCCATCATCCGCTATGTCGATCTGGTTCTCTACCAGGCGATCAAGGAAAAGGCGTCCGACATCCATTTCGAGCCGTTTGAGAAGGATTTCAAAATCCGCTACCGTGTGGACGGTGCCCTCTATGAAATGGCACCACCCCCGGTTCACCTTGCCCTACCCATTCTTTCCCGGGTCAAGGTCATGGCGAACATGAACATCGCCGAGCGTCGCATCCCGCAGGACGGACGCATCGTGAAACAGATCGGCGAGAAGCAGGTCGATATGCGGGTCTCCACCCTGCCCACCCACCACGGGGAATCCGTCGTGCTCCGGGTGCTCGACCGCTCCTCGGTAAACCTTACTCTCGAAAACCTCGGCCTTCCGGACAACATCTTCGAGTATATCACCGAGACCATCGAAAAACCCAACGGCATCTTCATCGTCACCGGTCCCACCGGAGCGGGAAAAACCACGACCCTCTACGCCGGCCTGCGCCGCATCAATACGATCGACGCCAAACTTCTCACCGCGGAAGACCCGGTCGAGTATGACATCGACGGCATCATCCAGATCCCTGTCAACGAGGCAATCGGACTGGATTTCCCACGCATCCTCCGCGCCTTCCTCCGCCAGGATCCCGACCGCATCATGATCGGGGAAATGCGGGACAAGGATACGGCGACCATCGCCATCCAGGCTGCTCTCACCGGCCACCTTGTGCTGTCCACCTTGCATACGAACGATGCCCCGGGAGCCGTCACCCGTCTGATCGACATGGGCTGCGAGCCTTTCCTCGTCGCCGCCTCGCTTGAAGGAATTCTGGCTCAGCGGCTTGTCAGAACGATCTGCAAGGATTGCAAGACCCCCTACGAGCCGAACGAAGCGGTTCTTTCCCAGCTCGGGGTTTCCCCGCACGAACTGGGTGACAAGCAGTTCTTCACCGGTGCCGGTTGCGATGTCTGCGGCCAATCCGGGTATCGCGGGCGCGCCGGTCTTTACGAACTTCTCAACATCACGGAGCCGATTCGCGAACTCATCACGAACCGCGCTCCTTCCGTAGTGCTGAAGCAAAAAGCCATCGAGCTGGGGATGAACACCCTCCGCGAAGACGGTTTGCGGAACATCTACCTCGGAAAAACAACCATCGAGGAAGTCCTGAAATATACTTAAACTCTAAATCTTAAACTTTAAACTCCAAAAATCCCGGCGGCTTCGCCGCCCCTTTGAACTTCGATGTTCAGCGTTGGACGTTGGATTTTCGACGTTCACCGGAGAATGTTCGATGTTCAAAAAATTCTCCCCTGCGCCTAACTTTCCCATCGCCAAGTCCCTTTCCATCGCTTCTTATCTAGAAACAGTTTTTTCAAATAAATCCCATGCCCAATTTCAACTACTCCGCCCTCGACGCAAAAGGTGAACAGGCCGATGGTTCCATCTCCGCCGGAACCGAAGCCGAAGCCGTCCAGAAACTCCGTGGACAAGGCCTTTATCCGACACAGATCAATGAGGAAGGAAAGGGCAAGCCCGCCGCGGGTGCGAAGGCCCCGGCCAGGAAAGCCAAGGCCAAAGGCAAAAGCCTGAACATGACGATTGGCAAGACCAAGACCACGGTGAAGCCAAAGATCCTCATGGTTTTCACCCGGCAGCTAGCAACCCTGATTGATTCGGGACTTCCCCTGCTCCGCTCTCTCACGGTTCTTGGCAAGCAGGAGCCGAACCCCGCTCTCAAAAACACGATCAGCTCCCTCGCGGATTCCGTGCAAAGCGGCTCGACCTTTTCCGAGTCTCTCGCGCAGCACCCGAAAATGTTCAACAAGCTCTATGTGAACATGGTCAAGGCCGGCGAACTCGGCGGTGTGCTCGAAGTCGTTCTCAACCGTCTTGCCGAATATCAGGAGAAGGCGCAGAAACTGAAAAACAAGATCGTTTCCGCCATGGTTTATCCGGCGATCGTGATGTTCATCGCAGTCGCCATCCTGATCTTCCTGATGGTCTTCATCGTTCCGAAATTCAAGGAGATGTTCACCGAGACGGATTCCAACCTTCCTCTCATCTCCCAGATCGTCTTCGGCTTTTCGGAGTTCATGCTCGCGCGTCCCATGGTGGTGCCCAACGTGGTTTGGCTGTTCGTTGCCGCCGGTGTGATTTACGCGGCATTCAACGCCATCGGCAAAACCAAGGGCGGGCGCCAGTTCATCGATAAGATGAAGCTTCACATGCCCATCTTCGGAGACATCCAGCGGAAATCCGCGGTGTCCCGTTTCGCACGGACTCTTGGCACGCTGGTCACATCCGGTGTTCCGATTCTCCAGGCGCTGAACATCACCCGTGACACGGCGGGCAACGTCGTGATCTCCCAGGCTATCAGCAAGGTTCACGAAGCGGTGAAAGAAGGTGAATCCATCGTCACCCCCCTCTCCTCGTCAGGCGTTTTCCCCAACATGGTTATCTCGATGGTCGATGTGGGTGAGGAAACCGGTCAGCTTCCTGAAATGCTTCTGAAAGTGGCAGACGTTTACGATGACGAGGTCGATAACGCCGTTACGGCTCTCACATCCATCCTGGAACCGATCATGATCGTCATCCTCGCCCTCGTGGTTGGCGCGGTGGTCTTCGCCCTGTTCCTACCACTCATCAAGATGATCTCCACCATGAGCGAGCAGTAAGAGCGTGGGCGTCCCGCCCACGCATCCCAACCCAACATCAACCCATGAAAATCCAATCTTCATCCAAAGCCGGCTTCACCCTGATCGAAATGCTGGTGACGATCACGATCATCGTTATCCTTGCGGGCTTATCCCTCGGCGGCTTCAAATACGTCACGACAAAGCAAGCGAATGCCCAGGCTGCCATCCAGATCAAGCTGTTGGAAAACGCCATTGAGGAATACAAACTGGATCACGGCGAATATCCGAAAGCCGCTACCGGCACAACGGACATAAACATCCTTTATCAGAAGCTTTACAAAGACGGCGTGGACAATCCAAACGAGAACAAGATCTATCTCGCCGATCTTGATCCAAAGAACAACAAACAGGGATGGAATACTGAATCAAATCCATCACAACTCACGGATCCTTGGGGCGCTGGGTACATTTACCGCAACCCTGGAACTCTGAATCCCGATTTCGACCTGATTTCCAAAGGTCAGGATGGCGATCTGAATACCCCGGACGACCATCACAACTAGTGGTTTTCCGATCAATTCCCCACTTCACCGTAACCCTATTTCACTCGACGCCGGGCGATGTCCGGCATCCCTTTTTCTAGCAAATGTCAGACGAAACCACACCCCCTTCCGAAGAGGTAGCTGCTGAATCCGAGCCGAAGCCAAAAGTCCGCCGAATTTCCAACAAGAATCCCCGCAAGGCGGCAAAATCCACGAAAGAAGAGCAGCCTCCCGAAGAACAGGCCGTTCCCATCGAAGAATTCGATTCCACCCCGCCCGCCGGTGCTTCGGAGAGCGAGGAAAAGGAGGACGCGGCAGGTGATCAGAAACGCAAGAACAACCGCCGCCGCAGGGGTAAGGGAAAATCATCCCAGAAGGATGCCGAATCGTCGGATGCTGACTCTCCGGTTTCCGAAGAGACCACTGATCTGGTCGATTCGGATTCAAAGGACTCCAACCAGCGCAAGGAAAAGCACGGAAACCGCGGGGATCAGCAAAATCAACGCCCGGGTCAGAAACAGCGTCCGAAGCTCGACTCCGACAAGGTGGCGAAGAACGCCTGGAAAATTTTCCTGGCCGAGGTCAGCGAGGAAGGAGTGGCTCTCATCGGCGACAATGACGCCCGCGAACTCGCCCGCCGCTGCTTCCGCCTTTCCGAAATCTTCCTGGAGGAAGAAAGCCGCAGGAATTAACCGGAGGGGCGGATATAAAATCCGCCCCGATTGAGGCTCTTTCTCTGGGCGGATTTCATATCCGCCCCTCCTCAATCCCCGCTCCTGTCCGGAAGGTAGATCCAGCGCCAGTAGTCGAAAACCTCTTTTGCTTCGGGGTTCTCCTTCAGAGTGATCCTCTCGGCGTGCCGGCCTTGGATCGCCATCCGGAGGAACATGCTGGCGATGAAGATCCCGACCAGAACGATCACTTTCAGTGGAACCAATGGCTGCGCCACGATCTTGTGCTCGCCGAGGTAGTCCCAGATCGGCTTTCCGATCCGTCTGGTGGTGAACCAGCTCATTAGCTGGCAGATCGGGGAAAGGAATTTCCAGCCGAAACCGATCCCGCTGACGAGCACCCGCAGTGAGCGTTTCGTGGCCGCCGGCAGGCTCAGCAGGCTGTTGTCTTCATTGCGGAGCCGCAGACCCATCAACCATTTTCCCGGAGTGGTGCCATACCGGTGAAGGAGCCAGGTTTCCAGCGCGAACCATGGGATGTACATGGGCAGAAGCATCCAGTCACTGAGAAGGACGGCTGCGATGTCCCTGCCGGCGAAATACAGACCCAGCCACCAGAGCGAGCCGTAAACCGTGAGATCCAGCCATCTGGCCCAGAACCGCCGCATGATGTAGGCTTTTGGTTTCACCACATCAGCGGTGCCGGGTTCAGGCTGGGGAAGCGGTGGAGGAACCGGCGCCTGATCTGACTCGGATCTCGGATCCCGTTTCTCAAACTCCTCCCGGAACAGATCCATTTCACCGACCTTCGTCCAGCCTTCCAATCCTTCGCTCCAAACTCTGGAATCCCGCTCGAGATCCCCGTGCTGAATCTTGGAGCGTATTTCGTAATCGGGATACGGCCCCGCTCTCTCACCTTCGCGTATGATCCAGAAATCCATGATCAAAGGTTTCTCAGGGATTTCGCGGCATCACTGCGGGCGGCGAAAAACGCGGGGACGAGGGCGGCGAGGGAACAGAGGACGAATGCCATGAAGCCGATCACCGCCTGCTCGGCAGGATCGTTATGAGCGGGCAGGACGCCGAAGCCGGTCAGGGACGCGGAGAACGGATCAAAGCCGATCGCCCTCATCCCTTCCTGCACACCGCCGCGGAAATGGATCACCAGCCTTCCGAGGCCGACCCCAAGAGCGGCACCGAGCAGCCCGAGTATCATGCCCTGGTAGAGGAAGACGCGCACGATTTGACCGGGAGCGGCGCCAAGCGCCTTCATCACGCCGATCTCCCTGCGCTTTTGGATCGTAACGGTGAACATCACCGCCATCATCGAGAACGCTGAAACCAGAACGATGAAGGAGAGGGCGAAATACATCATTACCCGCTGCTGGTTGATCAGTGCGAAAAACGCCTGGTACTGGTCTCCCCAGGTTTCCAGGAAACGATCCTGCCCGAGAACCTTCCGCCCGTTTTCCGCCACGGTTTCGGCCTGGTAGGCATCGTCCAGGCGCAGGGCAATTCCCTGAACGCCGTCGCCAAGACCAGCCAGATCCTGCGCCAATGGGAGAGGTACGAAAAGTTCCGGTGTCACGGCCATCTGGGAAGCGGAATACACTCCGGCGACGACAGCCTCCTTCGGCAACACAAGACTTTTCAATCCTCTCAGAATTTCACCATCCAGCTTCTCCGCATCGGTTTCACCGAGGGCTTTGAAGGCCTCGTCAATCTCCTTTCTCACCTCCGCTGTGAAGCGAAATTTTTCAAGCTCTTCCGGCTCGTCCTCCGCCCGCACACGCTCGCCCATTGCACGTAGCATGTCCTCGACCAGTTCCTTCTCGGGTTCGCGGATCTCCTCGTTGTAGATGAATTCCAGCGCGTTATAGACATCGATCAGTTCCGCGCTGCCCACGGTGAGGAGTTCTCCCTCCTTCTCCCATTCCCGTCCGAAGGTTTTTTGCGCCAGCGCCCATTCATCCGGATACGCCTCGCGGGCGACGGGCTTTTCGGTGGCCTTATAGGCTTCCATCACGCTTTCGAAATTCCGAGTCGAGTAGAGCCTCATCGTATCGCCCACTTTGAGTTGGAACTGCTCCGCAACGATGGAGGAAATCACCGCCCTGTCGTCCAGACCCAGATCGGCGTCGGACTCCGGGAAATTTTTCAAATCCAGCATCGCGGCGACCCCTTCGACCTGAACGGCATCGGTCGTATCGATCCCCCGGAAACTCACCGGGCGCTGCCAGGAGCCGACATCGAGAATCACATTGTCGGCGACGTAGGCGGTCGCCGCGGCAACGCCTTCCAGCTTGGCAGCCTCCCCGGCGAGATCATGCCAGGTGGGGGCATCGGGATCGACCTCGTCCTCCGGAAGATTCAGCTCCATGGATTTCACCAGGATATGGGGGGTGAATCCAAGCAGCCTCCCTTTCACATCCCGCTCCAGCCCGGCGTAAACCGCCATCACCACCACGAGCACCAGCACCCCCAGCATCACGCCGACGAGTGAAATCAGTGTGAACGAGGAAAGGACGGCACGCCGCGGGTTCAGATACCGCCGTGCCAACATCAGACTGAAAGATCGCTTCTTGATAGGCGGAATTAGCCCTATGCGGGCGTCTTGTTCAACCACGATCTGGAATCAATATTCCCGCATCAGCATCCACTCCGCGATCTCCCGCAACCGCGCCCCGCGATCCTCGAAAATCTCCAACGCACCAAGCGCCTCCGCCGTCAGCCTCTCCGCCTCTTTCCGTGAAGCATCCAGTCCGATTACCGACGGGTAGGTCGCCTTCTCCACCGCCTCGTCCTTGCCAGCGGTTTTTCCGAGAGCTTCCGTTGTCTGGGTAACGTCGAGAATATCGTCGATCACCTGGAAAGCCAGTCCGAGGGCATACCCGAAGGCGGTGATCGCCTCCAGCTCCTGTGCCTTCGCATTCGCACTCATCGCACCAAGCCGGACGGAGCAGGTCAGAAGCGCGGACGTCTTCGCCTCATGGATGGCGACAAGCTCCTTTAGCGAAAGCTTCCTCCCCTCCCCCTCCAGATCGAGCACCTGCCCGCCGATCAGTTTTTTGCTCCCTCCTGTAGCCGCGAGTTCCGCGACCATCGCGCCAACCGGAAACCGTTCGCTACCTTTAGCCCCGGACAGCAAAATGAACGCCTCGGTAAGCAGGGCATCCCCGCAGAGCACCGCCATTCCCTCCCCGTAAACCTTGTGACAGGTTGCCCGCCCGCGCCGCAGGTCATCATCATCCATGCACGGTAAGTCATCGTGCACCAGCGAGTAGGTGTGCATCAATTCCACTGCGCAGGCAGCCGGGAACGCATTCTCCCGGTGCCCCCCGCAAGCCTCCGCCGCCGCCACGCAAAGCACAGGCCGCAGTCTTTTGCCACCGGCGAAGACGCAATAACGCATCGCCCCATGGATCGATCCCGGGTTCTCGTTTTCCCCAGGCAAAAAACCGTCCATCGCGGCATCCACAGCGGTTGCCGTAGTTTTCAAATAATCTGCCAAAGCCGTGCTCATGAGCGAATGACTACAGGATCTCGGCAATCTGCACAGCGTTCAGAGCCGCACCTTTGCGCACCTGGTCGCCAACGACCCAGATGTCCAGGGCGTTTTCCAGAACGAGGTTTTTGCGGATACGGCCCACGAGGCAGTCATCCTTTCCGGTGGTATCGAGCGGGACGGGGAAAATCTTGTTTGCGGGATCATCCATTACCTGGACTCCCGGCTTGCCCTGGTAGGCGGCCCGGGCTGCTTCGACGGAAGGCCCATTGGAAAACTGCGCGGTGATCGACACCGAGTGGGAGCGGTAAACGGGGACGCGGACGCAGGTGCAGGAAACTTTCAGAGTATCGTGGCCGAGAATTTTCCGACCCTCGTTGAGCATCTTCATTTCCTCCTTCGTATAGCCGTTCTCGGTGAACGAATCGACCTGCGGGATCACGTTGAACGCGATCTGGCGGGGATAGATTTTCGGGGTGAAATCCTGGCCGTTGGAGATGGCTTTCACCTGCTCCTCCAGCTCGATGATGCCCTGCGCCCCGGAACCGGAGACGGCCTGGTAGCTGGATGCGATAACCGTTTCCAAACCGAATTTTTCGTGAAGTGGAGCGAGAGCCATCAGGGAAATGATCGTGGTGCAGTTCGGGTTGGCGATGATTCCTTTCGGCCTGTGCTTGGCAGCTTCCGGATTGATTTCCGGGACGACGAGAGGCACGGCGTCGTCCATGCGGAAGGCGGATGAGTTGTCTATGACCACCGCGCCGGCTTTGGCAGCGGAGGGCGCGAACTCTTCGGAAATCCCGCCGCCCGCGCTGAAGAGAGCGATGTCGATTCCAGTGAAAGACTCGTGGGTGAGTTCCTTTACGGTGATTTCCTCACCACGGAATTTCATGGTCTTCCCGGCGGAGCGTGCGGAAGCCAGCAAGGTAAGCTCGCTGAGTTGAAAGTTGCGTTGCTCCAGGCAGAGCAGCATTTCCACGCCGACGGCACCCGTCGCCCCGACAATCGCCACATGAGGTAGTTTCATTTTCAAAAATCCGGCACGGCCGGGTCGCGGACGATAAACAGAAGCACCTGCGGTGCAATACTTATCCCGCGTAGCTCCGCGCTACCTCGCTTTTCTTGACATTCCGGGAAGCATTTGTTTTAAACCGTGTGCCGCCATGGCCAGAAAACAATACACAGCAAAGAAGCTTGCGAGCGTTGAGACATCCACGCGGTTGATCCGCGGGATCAACCGTATCCTTTGTTTTTGCGTGGCCATCGCCTTCGGTCTGCTCATCGCGGCAACCGCCGCTCCGCAGAAGGAGGAGTATGAGAAGCTCCAGGCCAAGCTGCGCCAGACCCAGGCACGGGAGGAGGCCGCCCTCGCACGTAAGGAATACAAGGAAATCCAGCTCCACGCGCTGCGGGAAGACACCGCCTATCTGGAAATCCAGGCACGCGACCGCCTTAACTACTACCGCCCCGGCGAGCGCGTCCTTCGCTTCGACCGCGACCGCTGAAACCGGGGCATCTACATTAGAAATTTATCAACCGCAGATGAACGGGATGAACGCAGATTGAAGAAAAGATGATGGTTTCAAATCATCCTGAACTGGCAAATCCCCTTGAAATTCCATCTAAAAATCAAAATCCCACCCTCTTTATCTGCGTCCATCCCCTCCATCTGCGGTTAAATACCCCTCCTCCCCCCGATGCAGATCCAAATGTAGCGCCCTGCCGCCGATACCGTTCCCGATTGACCCCCGGCCACACCCCGAAGTAACTTTTCCCATGCCCCGCGCGATCAAGGCCTTCATTCTCTTTCTCTTCCTTTTCACACAGGCCGCCCAGGCCGAGCATGTGATCGTCTGCGGCGGGCCAGCTTTGCGGAAATGGGAGAACTACCGTGTGCCGGACGACCAGCATGACAGGTGGTGGGCGAATTTCGTCCGCGCCTCAACCCTGCGGATGGCCGAGGTCAGGCTCGCCTACGGAAAGGAAGCGCCGCTGGTGTGGCTCGTTTACCGCCCCGGATACGAGGCGCGCGGACGCGAGGATGGAAAACCCTACACCAAATGGATCGCGGAACAGGCGGCCAAGCGCAACTGCACGCTGATCTGGTTCAACTCCACCGGTGATTACATCCGTAAAATCAATTCACGCCCGCGCAACTCCGTGGTGACCTACGATTACTTCGGCCACTCGAACAAATACGCGTTCATGTTCGACTACGGCAGCGACATCATGGCCGTCTCCACCGCCTGGCTGCACGAACGTGACATCCCACGTCTCAGCTCCTCGATTTTCACCAAAAGCGCCTACTGCAAATCCTGGGGCTGCCATACCGGATCCTCGATGTCCGCCGTGTGGAAACGCCATCTCGGCCTCCCCCTTGAAGGCGCGAAAGGGAAGACGCTTTACACCATGGTAGGCCGTGGGCAGATGCCACAGGGCTTCGGCGGCTGGACACGTTGATTCCTCCCCCGCACATCAGTCCGTCCCCAGAAAAACTCTCGATAATGATCCTTTCCGAACTCCAAGCCCTGCACGACCTCCCGTTCTTCGAACTCATTGAAAAATCCCGCAAGGTTCACCAGGACAACTGGGCGCACCCGGAAGTCCAGCTCTGCACTCTTCTTTCCATCAAGACGGGCGGCTGCTCCGAGGACTGCTCCTACTGCGCCCAATCCGCCCGCTACAAATCAGGGGTCGATTCCGAGCGACTCATGGCCAAGTGCGATGTGATGGAGCGCGCGAAGGTCGCCGCAGAAACCGGCTCCACCCGTTTCTGCATGGGTGCCGCATGGCGCGGTGTCCGTGGCGGTACAGAACGCTTCGAGCAGGTGATCGATATCATTCAGGACGTTTCCAAACTCGGAATGGAGGTCTGCGTGACCTTGGGCGAGCTCGGCCCCGAGGAGGCGAAGCGGCTGAAGCAAGCCGGTGTCACCGCCTACAACCACAATCTCGACACCTCACCGGAACATTATCCGAACATCGTCACCTCACATACGTACGAGGACAGGCTGCGCACGATCCAAAACGTGCAGGACGCCGGCATGTCCGTCTGCTGCGGCGGCATTCTCGGCCTCGGCGAGACCATCACCGACCGCCTGCGTCTGCTGGAAGTCATTTCAAATTTCGATCCGCAACCCGAATCCGTGCCGATCAACTCCCTCATGCCCATGCCCGGCACCCCGCTCGCGGAAAACCCGCAGGTGGATACTTTCGATATCGTCCGTATGATCGCAGTCACCCGCATTGCGATCCCGAAGGCGAAAGTACGCCTCTCCGCCGGACGCACCCGCCTTTCCGATGAGGCGCAGGCTCTCTGCTTCTTCGCCGGAGCAAACTCGATTTTCTACGGAGACAAACTTCTCACCGCCAAGAATCCTTCGGTGGAAAAAGACCAGGTTCTTCTTGCAAAGCTCGGACTCTCCCCGCTTGCCCCGGTTCCGGCGGAAGAAGCGGCTCCCGCCTGTGCGGTTTGAGGATTGCAGCTTCCTGTTTTGCGAAAACAGATCCGTGCATAACGCAACAGTCGGGCACCCGGTGTCACCCGGAAACCTAGGTTTAGCGTCGGGCATGGAGTTTGCGAAAGGGAATGTGTTATGAAAACACACGATCTCAGCAAAAAAACCATCGCAATTCTCGCAACCGACGGCTTCGAACAAGTGGAATTCACAAAACCCAAGGAAGCCGCGGAAAAAGCCGGAGCCACGGTTCATGTGATCTCGCTGAAGGAGGGAAAGATCCAAGGCTTCAACCACGCGGACAAGGCGGATACCTTCGCCGTCGATAAGACAGTCGATTCGGTGAAAGCGGACGACTACGACGGCCTCATCCTCCCCGGCGGAGTCCACAATCCGGATGCACTCCGCGTGAACGAGGACGCAGTCTCCTTCGTTCGCGACTTCTTCAAGCAACACAAACCCGTCGCCGCAATCTGCCATGGGTCGTGGACATTGATCGAAGCAGGCGTGGTCGAGGGACGCACTCTGACCTCATGGCCAAGTCTGAAAACGGATCTCGAAAACGCCGGAGCAACCTGGGTGGACGAGGAAGTCCATTGCGACCAGGGACTGGTGACCAGCCGCAACCCGGATGACATTCCGGCTTTCTGCGAAAAAGCGATGGAGGAATTCGCGGAAGGAAAGCATCGTCTCCAGACCGCCTGAGAAAAGAATCAGAATCTTAAACAGCCCGGGATCTTCTCCCGGGCTGTTCATTCATTATCGCACACCATGAAATCCATCAATCCCGCCACCAACGAGGAACTCAAATCCTACAAACCGCTTACCAAGGAGCAAACCGTCTCCGCGGTTGAAAAAGCCCACGAGGCGTTTTCCGACTGGAGACGGACTGATTTCGCAACCCGGAAAAACGCCATCCTGAAATTCGCCTCGCTGCTACGCGACGACAGTGAACGTCTTTCCAAGCTGATCACCACGGAGATGGGAAAACGTATCTCCGAAGCGCAATATGAAATCGAATACTGTGCGAACATCGCGGAATTTTATGCGAACGGTGCCGAGGAATTTCTCTCGAACACCCCTGTCGAGGTGGAGGATGCGGACGCCTACATTCAGCATACGCCTGTCGGCGCGCTGCTTGGAGTGATGCCATGGAATTTCCCGTTCTATCAGGTGATCCGCTTCGCCACGCCAAACATCATGGCCGGGAACACGATTCTCATGCGCCACGCCAGCAACGTCCCGCAATGCGCCGAGGCCATCGAGAAACTGTTCAAAAAATGCGGGCTTCCGGAGGGAGTTTACACCAACCTTTTCGTTCCCACCGAATTCATCGACACGGTGATTTCACACAAACACATCCGGGGCGTCTCCCTGACCGGCAGCGAACCCGCCGGAGCCGCAGTGGCATCGACCGCCGGAAAAAACATCAAGCGTTCGGTTCTGGAGCTTGGCGGAAACGACCCCTTTATCGTGCTGGAGGATGCGGATCTCGAAGACGTTATCGAAAAGGCCGTGAAAGGGCGGATGGTGAACACCGGACAGTCCTGTGTCGCCTCGAAGCGCTTTATCGTGACGGAACCCCTCGCGAAAAAGTTTATCGCCGGGATGAAAAAAGCGATGGGGAAATTAAAAATGGGAGACCCCATGGACGAGGCCACCGATGTGGGGCCGCTATCTTCGGAGGGGGCGGCGGTTTCGTTGGAGAAACAGGTGACGTCCTCCCTCCGCGCCGGAGCGAAAGCCATTCTCGGCGGCGACCGTCCGAATCGCGCCGGGGCGTATTTCAACCCCACCATCCTCACCGGAGTGACAGAAGAAAACCCGACTTTCGACGACGAACTCTTCGGCCCGGTGGCGACCATCTACACGGTAAAGGATGAAGCCGAAGCGATCACTCTCGCCAACAATTCCTCCTATGGTCTTGGCGGTTCCGTCTATTCCAAGGATATCGAACGCGCCCGCCGAGTGGCCGAGCGGATCGACACCGGCATGGTCTTCATCAACCAGCCGACAAAGTCCCAGGCCGAGCTTCCATTCGGCGGCACGAAGAATTCCGGCTACGGTCGGGAACTGTCCCATCTCGGCATCCTGGAATTCGTTAACAAGAAACTCATCCACCACGGCAAATCGAAATAAGACAAAAAATATCTCAAGAAATCCGTTGAATTTCCTCCCCGGACAAACGTCTGTCCTTTGACAGGAAAACCGGGAGAGGTTCTTAAATCTCCTTGATCCTACCAACCCAGTAACTACCATTGAAACAACACCAGAAAACATTATGAAAAAACTATCCACACTCGCAATCTCGGCCTTCGCCGCATTCGGACTTAGCAACTGCGCCGAGCCTACCGGCCCCAACACCCAGCGCGGAGCGGCAGTCGGAGCACTCGGCGGAGCGGCACTCGGCGGAATCATCGGCAACCAGTCCGGACGCGCCCTCGAAGGTGCTGCCATCGGTGCTGCCGCGGGCGGCGGCGCCGGCGCACTCTATGGCAACCAGCAGGACGCGGAGCAACGCCGCCGCTACAACAGCGGGTATTGATTCCTGATACGAACAGACCTTCACAGGAGCCGCAGGGATTGTTCCCTGCGGCTTTTTTTTATTTGGATGAAACCCCCTACCCGTCTCTCATACTTGGGAAGCGGGTCAACCCCCTGCCTAATATTTTTTCCGTCCAGTCATGCACGTCGCCATTCTCTTCCTTATTGCTCTCAGTGGCGTCGTCGCCGCCCAGAAAACCGCTTCGGTTTCCACTCTGATTTCCGAAAACACGGCGGTCGCCCCCGGAGAGGCTTTTACCGTCGCGCTGAAACTCGAGCATCCGGCGGAGTGGCATAGCTACTACAAAAACTCCGGCGGAGTCGAGCTCCCCCCTGAGATCACATGGACAATTCCCGAAGGTGCCACCGCCGGTGCCATCCAATGGCCGGTGCCGGAAGTAAAGGACGGCTATTTCGGGAAAAGTTTCATCTATCCCGGATCCCCGGTTTTTTTGATTGAGATCACGCCGCCCGCTTCGCTCTCCCCGGGCGAAACGTTTGCTTTTTCCGCCGATGCCAAGTGGCAGATCTGCAAGACGTCCTGCATTAACGAATCGGCCAGTTTCACCTTGGATCTTCCGGTTGCCGCAAACGCGTTGATCGACCCGGACAAGGCGGATTTTTTCCAAGCAGCGCGTGCGAACCTCCCGAAGCCCGCTCCGGACACTGTGAAATTCTCAGTCACCGCTGACTCGGAAAATCAGGAATCAATCCAGCTTGCGGTTCAGGGACTCGACTCCGAGCCAACCGAGTTCATTCCAAATGAACCATACCTGAAAGCGCTTTCGGACGGAGGCACGGTTGAGACCGAAGGTGACACAACCATCCTGACACTTCAGCGGAAGATGAAGGACATGCTCGACGAGGACATCCCGCAAGGGAACACGGTGACCGGCATCCTCGTGGCAGGAGAAAGTTTCCTAGTTCCGGAGGACAGCGCCCCCCGACCAGACGTGTCGGAGACAACCGAATCGGAGTCAGCGTCTCCGCGCGCTTTCCTGGCCGTCCTCTGGGGAATGTTTCTTGGCGGGCTTCTCCTGAATCTCATGCCCTGTGTATTCCCGGTCATCGGACTGAAAATCATGGGCTTCGTCCAGCAGGCGGGGGAAAACCGTCGATCAATCGCCCTACACGGAGTGAGCTTCGCGGGTGGAGTGTTCGCATCGTTCGCCATATTGAGCGGGTTTCTGTTCGCTCTTAGGAAAACAATCGGCTGGGGTTTTCAACTCCAGGATCCATGGGTGGTTCTCGTTCTCATGCTCCTGATGTTCGTCCTCGCGCTGAACATGTTCGGACTCTTCGAGATGGGAACCTCGGCGACTTCGGTCGGCGGCGGCCTGCAATCCAAATCAGGCCACACCGGATCGTTCTTTTCCGGAGTGCTGGCCACGGTGGTAGCGACTCCCTGCTCCGCACCTTTCCTAGGCGCGGCCATCGGAGCCGTGATGGTGTTTCCGGCCTGGCAGTTTTTCACAGCTTTCGGACTGATGGCAGCAGGTCTGGCTCTGCCGTATCTCATTTTGTCGCTCTTCCCCCAGTTTGTGGAAAAGCTTCCCCGCCCGGTGCGTGGATGGAATCGTTCAAGCAGGCGATGTCCTTCCTACTCTTCGCGACCGCCGCGTATCTGCTGTGGATTTATTCCGATCTGGTAGGCATGGATCACACCCTGTCCGTGCTCCTGGGACTCACATTGATCGCAGCCGCAGCCTGGGTTTACGGACGCTGGCACCTCCCTCACAAAGCAAAGGAGACGCGTATCATCGCACTGGTGGTAACTCTCGGATTCGCCGCCACCGGCACCATTCTCGCCCTACCACCCACAGCGGAATCACTTGAAAAAAAATCCGTCTGGCAACCGTGGTCACAGGAAACGGTGGATGAACTCCTGGCGGAAGGAACTCCTGTCTATATTGATTTCACCGCCCGCTGGTGCGTCACCTGCCAGGTGAACAAGAAAGTCGCATATACGGATGAGGTCATGGCTTTGGCCGAAGAGAAAAACATCGTCTTTCTGAAAGCGGATAAAACCAGACCGAATCCGGCCATAGAGGCGAAACTTCAGGAACTCGGGCGCACCGCCATTCCGGTAAACGTTTTGCTAATCCCCGGAAAAGAACCCCTTATCACCCCTGAGCTTCTTACGCCCGGAATACTCACTGAACTTTTCGGAGAGATCCCGTAAGATTCATTTTTCGACCAATTCCGCCCTCAGGTAGCCGGAGGCCAATCTAGCCGCCATTTGTGGAAACAGAAGGAAATGAAATGGTAGAACCGCATACCAGTAAGCGCGGCCAAACAATCCCCTCGGGCGGAAGGTCGCGGTCTGGATCAATCTGTCACCCGTGATTTCAAAATCGAGCCACGCCTCGCCGGGGAGTTTCATCTCGGCGGAAAGGATCAGGTGGGCGGGTCTTTCCCCGTCACCTTCATCCGCGAGTACGACGCGCCAGAAATCCAAGGCGTCTCCCGGGTAGAGTTCTGTCGGATGCCGCCTCCCCCGGCGCACCCCGATGCCGCCGACCATGCGATCCATGATCCCACGCAACCGCCAGGCCCAGTTCATCGAGGGCCAGCCGTTTTGCCCGCCAATCGCCCAGACGGATCGGATCACGAGTTTCCGATCCGCTGCAAGCGGGACCTCCCTCCTGTCCCTGAGAACACCGTGCTCAGGGACTTTGATCGACCGGAGAAACTCCGGATTAAGCCGCCCCGAAGACAGGGAATCGATCCATGACGAAGGCACCCGGTTCTGCGCGATCCGGGCGAAGGCCGTTTCAATGGCTTCCCTGTAGCTCAGGCGCTTTTGAGGGATCATTTCCAGGATTCGCTCGTCCCTGCAAATGGTCTCGTTGGAAAGGGAGCCGATAAGCGACTTCGCCAGAGGCATGGTCGTGGATGTCACGAAATGGAGCCAGTGGGAGGAAAGACCCGGCGTGAGAAACGGAACCGGAATCACCAGTCGGGTCAGCTCCCTAACATCCGCATATTGTCTGAGAAGATCCCGGTAGGTCAGAACTTCTGGGCCGCCGATATCCAGTTCCTCCCCGGTCGTCCGATCATTGCAAAGGCAGCCCGTCAGATAGCCGACCACGTTCCGGATCGCAATCGGCTGGCACTTCGTCTTCGTCCATTTCGGGGTGATCATGATGGGGAGTTTCTCCACCAGATCCCGAATGATCTCGAAAGAGGCGGAGCCGGAACCCACGATGATGGAGGCACGCAAAGTCGTCACCGCCGCGGAGCCGGAGCGGATCACGCGGTTGACGGTTTCCCGTGATCTGAGGTGGTGGGACAGGTCTCCCTCCGGGACGAGTCCTCCGAGATAGATGACCCTTGGGCAGCCCGCGCCGTTCATCCATTCCACGAAGTTTTCCGCACAGGATCTCTCCCTGTCCTCGAAGCCCTCCCCCGCACCCATCGAGTGCAGTAGGTAGAACGCCGCGTCAATCCCCTCCGGAAAACGGGGAAGCTTGTCCGGTTTCAACATGTCCCCTTCCAGCAGCTCAAGCCTGCCGTCCGCGAGAAACGGATCGAACTGGGATGTGGGGAAACGTCCCCTGTCCCGCACAAGACCGACGACCGAATGCCCGGCCTCCAGCAGGGAAGGAAGGAGCCTCAGACCGATATAGCCGTTCGCGCCTGTGAGCAGAATTTTCAAGACACCATCCTACCGCCGGGCCGGCATAACGCAAGAAGGGGCGGCTTGATGCCACCCCTTCGGAAACGTGTTGCGGCGACGCGCCTAGGCATTCACGTCAACCGCCGCATACTCGCCGTCCTTGCGGCGATAGATAATGGTGAGGCAGTCCCGACGGGCACTCTTGTAGAGAACGAAGGGACGCTCGGTAAGCTCGAGCTCCATGATCGCGTCCTCCTTATACATCGTTTTCACGGCGAAGGTATCGCGGTGCACGATGAACGGCTCCGGATCGTGTTCGGACTCCTCGGGGTGGTCCAACGCCTCGTCGTTGAAGTACTTTTCCTCCAGGTAGCGGATGGACTCGTTGCGGTGCGGACGGTTCTTCTTGAGAAGGCGGGTTTTGTGCTTTCTCATCCTGCGCGCGATCTTGTCGATGGTCTCGTCGAGAGCCACGTACATGTCGCGCCCTTCGCTGTGCGCCTCGATCGTGATGTGGTTCGTGCAGAATAAAATGATCTCGGCTATGTGCCTGTTTTTCTGAACGTCCAGGATCGCCTTCGCCTCGATGATTTTCGGGTAATCGAGATGGAGCCCTTCGATTTTCTTGTGGGCGTATTCACGGAGGGAGTCGGTCACTTGTTCGTGCCTTACCGTTACGGTGATGGGCAGATTGACGTTAGCAGTTTGCATGGTTCTTAGTGGTTATTTGTTGATTCATGAACAAAGGCGTCCTCCGCCCTGTCCGTCTATTACACTGATACAAAGACGGAGGGAACACCAAGTATAAGTTCGGAAATTCCGAACTTTTTCCTCCAGAAATTTAGACAAAACCCACCGATGGCAGCCACTGCCCGGTTCGACTCAATTCGACGAACCGGATCCGATCCGTCCCTTCACCTCGTCGAGGAAGCTCCCCTTCCCCTCCAGCGCATCCGCCACCGCCCGGATCACTTCGAGTGTGGGTCTGGAGACGTGATGCTCCATTCCCTCCACATCCCGGTAAATCGTTTCCTCATCGAGTCCGAAGAGCCTAAGGAACCGGGTCAGCGTCTCGTGCCGCTCGACGATCGCCCGCGCGATCCTCTGCCCGTGCTCGGTAAGAACCGTGCCCCGGTATTTCTCATGCTTCACCAGCCCCTCGGCATCGAGTTTCTGGAGCATGTTGGTCACGCTCGCCTGGGAAATTCCCAGATTCGAGGAAATGTCCACCGCCCTCGCATAACCCTTCGCTTCGATGAGGTGCAGGATCTGCTCGAGGTAGTCGTCCATGGCCACGGAGCCACTGGTCCTGCCGGAAATGGGTTGGGTCATCTGTCGCCATCCTTTCCGTCCGGTTCCGGTTTTACAAGCCCCGAAGATTTTCCGTAAAGGATACGGTTCGATGCGTGAAACTCGGCCTTCAACCGGACTTTCAACTGGCTGAGATCCACGATTCTCCAGCCGTTGAAATGCCAGTTTCCATCGACCCCGTCGTGCTCGATCCCCACCAGAAGATGCGCGGCATCCTCGTTGATCTTCAGCGTCCTGTCCTTCGGCTCGAAGTAAAACGTCCGGAACGTGCTGTCTTCCGAACCCTGCTCCATCAGCTTCGGATCCAGGTAGTAGGTCTCGCCCGTGGCCTCGTCCGTAATCTGGAGATCCGGGTATCCGGAGCGCTGTTCTTTCCCTTTCCGCGTCTTGGGCATCTCACATTTCAGCCCTTCAAGCTCATTCAGACCTTCCAAAAGTCCTTCCTCGAAGAAGCGTGACCCCTCGTTGATCCTCCTCAGGCCGAGCACCGGGGAATCCTTGGAATTCATCTTCTCCAGGACGTCCCCCAGAACCATGGAGATCGCGTCATACACGCGCCTGCCGGATTTCATTTTTGCCAGAGGAATGATTTTCTTCCCGGAAACCGCTTCCGAAACCGTCGCAAAATCAAAATCACGGTGCGAGAGGTCTTCTTTCAAAAGACCTTTTACCAACGCGATATCCGCCTCTCTCCGAGCAGCCGTTTCCGTGGCGCCAAGCAGCTTTTCCTGCCTCTCCCACCGCGGAAGAGCCGGGCGCTTCGGCTCACGTGTGGCCAGAAAAACGATCAAAGCCAGTCCGGCTAATCCGAAGACAATTTGTAGAATCCGTTTCATCATGCTCTTCTTCGTAAATCGAAACTTGAAGTCTTCAGCTTATCGCCTTTCGCAGCCGCGTCCACGCGGTCGTGTTCGGCACCACCAGCGCGGTGAGCGGAAGATCCTCCAGGCGAAACTGTTTCACCGCCCATTCCAGCAGAACCAGGCTGGCCACCGCATCGAAGAGAGCATCGTGCCAGCTCCTGCCGGGCACCAGCTCTCGTACCCTTTTCGCCAGCCCCAAATCCTCGCAGAAAACTCCCAGCGAGTGCTTCCGCGCATTCGGCACGGACGCACGTGCAAGTGAGAGCGTGTCAACCCAGGGATCGAAGGGATTTCCCGGGAATTTTCGCAAAAACTTCTTCTCCGTCCCCTTCGCATGCGCAACCGGCACCGCCCCGGAACCGAGCCGCCCGTTCACCTCCGGCCACAAGGAGAGAAGGCTCGGGGCGCCTTCGAGCCGTGCCTCGTCGATCCCGTGTATCCTTTTCGCATACCAGTCCACCTCACCCTGCCCCTCCAGATCGGATACGAAAAAATCGCCGAAACCCTCTTCCAGAGACCATGTCCCCATACCGATCTGCACCGGCCAGTCCGGCTTCCCGTGCTGCGCCCCCGCCCCCTCGAAATCGATTCCCGCAAACACCACATCCCGCACCTTCCGTTCGTCCTTCACACCCCCATCTTCCCTACGGTGCGGGATTCCACAACTCCCGAATCCAGCAACCCGCTTGAATCGGCTCCGGCAATGGTTCGAGAATGTTAAATATCAAGATTCTTGATTTTTATTGCAATCTCAATCCCAAGTTGGCATAAGCCGTGCGGCCAACTCCCTGCAAATACCTTCGACCACATGAGCATCCGCAACTTTATCGGCGCATCTTCCGCCCTCCTCCTCGCCTGGCTTGGAGTGACCTATTTTCATGAAGTTCCCGTGGAGCGCTACCAGAAGCAGGAAAAACCTTCAGCAACGGCTTCCGTAACGAGCGGCGCGGATGGCAATGGGGAGATCGCCGTGGCTACCACGGAAACCGATAGCCGCTGACATCCCATGCCGGAAAAACCCATATGCCCGGACACAAAACCGGTAAAGCTGGAGCTGGAGCCCGGCACCTACTGGTGGTGCTCGTGCGGCAGGACTAGCCACAGCCCTTTCTGCGACGGCTCCCACAAGGGAACAGGCCTGCAGCCGAAGAAACTGGAGATTTCGGAAAAAACCACTTTGAATCTGTGCCAATGCAAAGCCACGGCAAACCCGCCGCTATGTGACGGCTCGCATCGCAAACCATAGGCGATCCCGCTCTCCGGCAGGGTGCAAATTGACTTCTTCAACGGTGGAAATATGATTTCCCAAACATGAAACAACCCGGATTCGCCATTCTCCTGTTCGCGGTCGCGATGACCGCCGGGTGCGCCCGTTGAACGACCCGGCTGATTGGAAAAGCTCGGTTTCCCGCCAGGTCAATCAACTTGGCTACCGGAACTGGATCGTCATCACCGAGGCTTCGTTTCCGGCGCACAACCGCCCGGGCTTCCGCCAGGTCTCCTCCACCGCGGAGATCCCGGAGGTCGTGGACTATGTTCTCAATGCCATTGAGCAAAACCAGCACGTCCTTCCCAAAATCTTTCTCACCAGGGAGCTACGGGCTGTCGAAAATGACTTTGCGCCGGGGATCGACGAGCTACGGGGGAGAGTGAAAGCCGCTCTTCACGGCCATGAACCCACCGAGCTGGACCAACAGTCCCTCATCACCCTTCTGGAGTCCGCGAACCAGAACTTCGAAGTTCTCGTGATCCGCACCCCCACCGCCCTCCCTTACACGTCCGTTTTCATGGAGCTCCAGCCCGGCTACTGGGATGCGGAGTCCGAGGAAAGGCTCCGCCAAAGAATCAGCCGCGAACGCATGGAAAGGCTCGCTCCGCCCGGAATGTAGTTTCAGAATCCGCGTGTGACCCGAAACGAAGCTCTGAAAATCGAACGCGAAGCCGCCTGGATCGGCGACGCTGTTCTCGCACTTTACGCACGCCAGTTCGTCCTCCGCGAGCGCGGGTGCATGGACGGTATCTGGTTCACCCACCTCACCTCCAACGAGTTCCTAAGCGCCTTCGGAAACCCCACCAGTGTGGAGGCCGTCATCGGAAACATTTACCGCGATCAAGGACTCGCGGCCGCCCACTCCTACATCGAGGAATCATTCGTCCCGCTTTTCCGGAAACAGATCGTCAGGAAAGTGAAGTGAGCGAAATCCGACTGCTCAAGGAATACCGCCGATCGCCAATCCCCGGCCTCTTTTTCCGCCCCCTACGCATGCGAACCCCGTGCTTTACACATCTTGCCGCGATGTGCAGGATCGCAGGGCTGCGCACCCGCAACACCCCACATGTTCCGTCAGTCCCGTCCCCCCGACCCTGACCAAGACCTCGTCTCCCGCGCCAAAAAAGGCGATACGCGGGCTTTCGATGCCTTGATCCTGAAGTATGGCGACAAACTTTTCGGGTTGGTCTTTTCCATGACCTCCCACAAGGAGGACACCCACGACCTCCTCCAGGAAATTTTTGCGAAAGCCTACCAGTCCCTTCCGAAGTTCAAGGGCAATTCGACCTTCTACACCTGGATCTATCAGATCGCGACCAACCGCACCCTGAACTTCCTCAAGAAGCGGAAAAACCGCGCAGGCGTCAGTCTGGACAATGAGGAATCCCCCGTTCACCAGGATCCCGCGCTCATTGATACCGCTGCCGACGCCAATCCCGAAAGGCAGTCCAGTATCAATGAACTCCAAATAAGATTGAACGAAGCGATGATGAAGCTGTCTGAATCCCACAGAATGGTCGTCACGCTGTTCGATGTCCAAGGCATGTCCCACAAGGAGATCGCCGTGGTGTTGAACAGCTCCGAGGGCACCATTCGATCCAGACTCCATTATGCGCATTTGCAGCTCCAATCCGCCCTCCAGGACGCTTGGGACGAAAGATTTTAAAAAAGATCTTGCAGAAGGCGCTGATAATTAGTAAATCTTAATCATCAACCGCCATGAAACCTTCGGTCGAACAAATTAGCAACCTACTCTCGCAACGCGGCGATCTGCGTCCCGAGGAGGGTTACTGGCAGGATTTCCTCCGGGAATTCCACCACAACCAGCGCGTGGAGGCTGCTGCAAAGTCCGCCCCCGCAGCTTTCGCTGAGCGTGTCCGTTCATGGTTCTCCGAGGTGAGCCCCTCCAGGTGGGCTTACGGCGCGGGTCTTGCCTACGCCACGGCAGCAATTGCTTTCTTCATGATTCCCCGCGGAGTCGAGGTGGAAAACACCGCTCCCTCCCCGGTAAATCACCAGGTTGTGCCCGCTCCCACGCTGGAGCAGTTGGAACAGTTGGATCTCGATCCCTCCACACAGGGAAATACGGGCGAACAGGTGTTCTAACCACGGCTAGTTTCCGGCCATGGCAATTTCCAACCGCCCCAAAAGGTCGGCCACATTGCGCGGCTTGTCCGCGTCGTGCGTTTTCGCCGCTCTCCTGGTCAGTCCGATTGCTGCCGCCCCGGATCCAATCAAGATCAAGTTTTCTTCCGACAGAAGCATCGCTTGCGCAATCACCTCACCAAGTCCGGACTTTCTCGTCTCCGTTCATCCGGGTTCGGCCAAGCTTTCAGAGGCAGACTGGATCGCCGGGGAACGCCGGACCGGCTTGACTCTGGTGGGCGAAGACAGGATCACCCGGTTGTGTTTCTTCAAAAATCCGCGACCCGACACCGCCCGCGCGGCTCAGTGGGCGGATGATTTCCGAACCGAGAACCCAGGCACACTCCGCGCGATCGCCTTCTCGAAAACAACCAACTGTGCGTTCAAAGGATGGATCACCCAGATCGGGGACAAGGTTCTTCCGCTGGCATTGCTGAACGTTTCTTTCCAGAATGAAACGCCACCGGCCGGGACACCCCTTGTGGATTCAAAAGGAAAAATCGTCGGGCTGATCCTTCAGTCCGCCTCCTCCACGGAGGCCTACGCGATTCCCGCCCAGGCCGTCCGCAGAGTAGAGCAGGACATGAGGGAGCACCGCCAGCTTGTGAAAGGCTGGCTGGGCATCGCACTCAGCCCCGGTTCCCAGATCCCGAGAATCACCGATGTCCTGCCGAACTCCCCGGCAGCGAGCGCAGGGATCCGGGAGAACGACATTCTAGTGAAAGCCGGAACATATCCGATCGCCCGCTATCCTGATGCGGTGAACGCGCTTTTCTATTCCGTCCCCGGAAAATCCACCCCGGTGCACGTGATCAGAAACAGCAGGCGTATCGAGTGCGAGGTCACGCCGATCGCAAAGTAGTATCCGCAACCTTGCGCCGCGGGAAATACTGCCGCTCTGCCCATCCATGAAGAAGTCAGTCGTTTTTACCGCCCTCATCGCACTGACTTTTTTGCTGCCGGTTTTCGATGCTCCGAACGTTCTCACCGCCTTGTGGCCGGCGATTTGTGCGCTGGTGGTGATCGTCTGGACGCGGCATGCGGCTCTGGGTCTTGGGAGCGGAGTGGTGGCGGGGGCTTTGCTCATCCATCACGAAAGTCCCGCCGGAGCGTTGCGGGCGATTTTTTCCGACTACATCTTCCCCTCTCTCGATGGGTCATGGCATGTGGGAGCCATCGTGTTCACGCTTATCCTCGGGGCGTTCGCTGGGTTGCTGGAAAAATCGGGTGGATTCGATACGATCCTTTCCCGACTGGTTTCCAAGGCGAAAGATCCGCAAAGGCGCCTGCTGGGGAGCGTGTATGTGATCGGGTTGCTGTGCTTTTTCGACGGGCTTGCGAACAGCTTGCTGACGGGTCGGATCGCACGACCTTTGGCAGATCGGACAGGAGTCTCGCGGGAAAGGCTGGCATGGGTGGTCGATTCAACATCGTCGCCGGTAGCCTGCGTGGCGTTCATCTCCACATGGATCGCGACCCAACTGAGCCTGATCAAGGAGGGTCTGGAGGGTGCACCGTTTCCAGTGGAGCCGTACTCCCTCTATTTCCAATCGATCCCGGCGAACCCGTATTGCCTGCTGACGTTGATGCTGGTGCCGCTCGCGGTTTTTCTGAAATACCAGCCACGGGCAATGAGTCGATACCTGCCGCAGGAGGCGGAGCCGGTTGACGCTGCTCATACGGGAGAAACTTCTCCGCTACGGGCGGTGGTGCCCTTGGTCGCGCTGGTGGTCGGGATTTTCGCAGCCTTTCCGCTGCTTTCGGATCCGATGACAAACCCGCTTTCCTCCGCAGGCTGGCGAGACGCATTTAGCGGGGATGCCGGGCCGTATGCCTTGGTCGCCGGGAGTCTCGTCGGGTCTGGCGTTCGCGTGGGTGATGTATCCAAAAGGACGGAAAGTTTCTCCGAACGAGGCAGCCTACCACGGCGCGGCAAATCTCCTGCCCGCACTCATCATCCTGGTCCTGGCATGGTCGCTGGGGAACGTGTTCTCGGAACTCGGTGCCGGGGAGCAACTGGCGAGGATGCTCTCGGATGGTTTCCCGGTGGCGTGGCTGCCACTCGCCGTGTTCGGATGCGGGGCTCTGATGTCTTTCGCCACCGGTTCCTCCTGGGGGACGATGGGGCTGCTGATGCCGCTTGCGTTGCCTGCTACTCTGGTCGCGGCCGGAGCCGCCGGTTTGTCGTCCGGTGAACTTTCCACCCTCGTCCCGGCTGTGATCGGAGCTGTGTTCGGCGGAGCGGTGTTGGGAGATCATTGCAGCCCCTTTTCCGATACCACCGTCGTCAGCTGCCATCGCATCCGGTTGCGAACCAACCGCACACGTGCATTCACAGCTCCCCTTCGCGGCGATCGCAGCGGGATTTGCTGCAGCAGCGTACTCATTGATGGCGGTAGGAATACCGGCGATCGCCTCGACTGCGATTGCTGCGTGTCGCAATGGCGGGATTCGTCCTTTTTCTTTCGAAACGGGCATCCTGCATAGAGCATCTACGGCTTCACGACCCGCCAGGCGGTTAGCCATTTCCGGGAAACCTGCTCGTATCCTTTTGCCACGAGCTGCCTCTCCATATCGGGAAAATGGGCGGCTCCATAGAAAATCCCGATGTTCTTTTTCCCGGCGGCCACCTGCTGCTCCAACACCTCCAGGCACTTTGCGTTCCGGTCGCCGATGATCACGTTTTCCCCGGCGAGGGAGTCGATCTGCTTGTCGCCCTCCGCCATGGTGTGCATGAGTTCCAGTTTCACCAGATCCGCGCGACCGGTCAGCATGCCTCGCATGAGGTTGAGGGAATTCGGCTCGCGGCTCGGCTTTTTCGCTGCGATCCCCGCCTGGATCATGAACCCCAGCAGCGACTCCCCCCTCTCCTCTTGCAGCTCCTCGAACTCCTCCATGGTCAGATCCGCATGGACGAAATTTTCCGCGAAATAGTCGATCAGCGCCCCTTGCCCTGTCAGCCCGAGCGCCTTTTCCATCGTCTCGTAGATTACGCGTAAGCCCGGCGAGGTTATCGTCCTGTCTTCGGCGCCTTCCACTACCGCTGGCTTTTTCCCGCCACCGAGGTGTTCACCTCCCACCATTTCAAACAGGAGCACCTCGTAGTTCTCGAAATACTTGTTGAGAAATTCGTAGTAGCGCTTGTCGGCAAGGTGGATCGCCCCGATGAGATCGACCCGCACCCCGTCCTTTTCGTATCCGAACACGGCGGTCTGGAGTTTCGCGGATTCCTCGGTTTCCTTGACCCGGATGAAATCGCCCGCCAAGCCTTCGTTTCCCGTCGCGACAAGCAGAGTCGCAACCATCGCGACTTTCCGTGCCCAAGACATCCTGATCTTCATGCCGACATTTTTGCACCGCATCCCGTCATTGCCCACGGAAAATTTCCAGTCTATCCTCCCGCGCCAATGACTCCCCAAGCCGCCCTTTCCTACTGCCCCGATCTCCTCAGTTTCACCCGCCGGGTGACCCGTGAAGTGATGGTCGGCAACGTGGGCGTCGGCGGAGACAACCCGATCCGGGTGCAGTCGATGATCACCTCCGACACCCGCGACACCCCCGCGTGCGTGGCGGAAGTTCTGGGACTTGCCGAGGCCGGCTGTGAGATCGTCCGCATCACCGCGCAGACCAAAGTCTATGCCGCGAATCTGGAAAACATCGCCCGCGAAGTCCGCGCCGCCGGATGCGACGTTCCCCTGGTGGCGGATATCCATTTCAAACCGGATGCCGCCATGGAAGCCGCGAAGTGGGTGGAAAAAGTCCGCGTGAATCCCGGCAACTACGCGGACAAAAAGAAATTCGAGATCCGCGAATACTCCGACGACCAATACGAGGCGGAACTCGAACGAATCCGCGAGCAGTTCACCCCGCTCGTCCATCTTTGCAAAGATCTCGGCAGGGCAATGCGGATCGGCACCAACCACGGCTCCCTCTCCGACCGCATCATGAACCGCTACGGCGACACCCCGCTCGGCATGTGCGAGAGCGCGTTGGAATTCGCCCGGATCGCCAGGGAAAATGATTACCACAATTTCGTATTCTCCATGAAAGCCTCCAATCCGAAGGTGATGATCGAGGCCTACCGCCTCCTCGTCGCGCGGCTGGATGCGGAAGGCGCGGACTGGAATTACCCCATCCACCTCGGCGTTACCGAAGCGGGCGACGGCGAAGACGGCCGTATCAAATCCGCCATCGGAATCGGTTCCCTGCTGGCAGACGGAATCGGAGACACCATCCGCGTCTCCCTCACGGAAGACGCCAGTCCACGAAATCCCGGTGGCAAAGGCATTGGTCGAGCTGCAAAGCAGCGAGGGTAGCTGCCGCGTCCTGCGGCAGGCCGTGGAAGCTGCGTCCCGCAGCCTCCCGAAAGACGCCGAAAACATCACCATAGACTGGGACAAGGTCGAGAAAGACGACGCCACCTACCTCCCCCACTGGCGAATGCACGGTGGCACCTACGCCGTAACATTCCGCCAGGCGGACGCCCTCCCCGTCGCCGCCCTCAACCGTTACCGCGACACCCGCGACGCCATTCTCGAAAAAATACGCATCCTCCAGGAACTCGATTCCTCCCGCAGCCAGATCACGCCAACTCGCGAACTCCGCGACGAGCTAAACCAGATCCAAACGGCGATCATCGACCCAGCACTCAACCAAGGCCACGGCTCATGCCTTCTTCCAAGATCCGGAAAACGCGAACCTTCTTCAGAACGCACTGAAGCATTTCGATGGGACAACGATATGACCTTCTCGCATGGTGCGTGATGCCGAATCATGCGCATGTGGTTTTGAAAACCAATCCTGGAGAGAGTTTGGAAAAAATCCTGCATTCTTGGAAAAGTTTCACGGCGCCATGAAATCAACAAGCGTGGTGGGACTACCGGCACGATCTGGCAGAAGGAAAGTTATGATCATTTGATTCGGGACGGGGAGGATCTTCGGAACCAGGTGGAGTATGTTTTGGATAATCCGGTGAAGGCCGGGTTGGACGGTTGGGAGTGGGTTGGGAGCGCTTATGGACGGGTCTCGGCGGGACGCCGAAGACCACGGCCTGCCCCGGGACGGGGCAGCTACGCTCGCTCCATCCTACGATCCCTTCTCCTACGAGAGACGCAGTAGTTCCATCCTTACCATCGAAGGCCACGAACTCGGTGGAGACCAGCCCGTCCGGGTCTTCACCACGCAGGAGCGCTGGAATGCCCTTGCCCACAAGATCGCGAACATGGGCGACTTCAAACCGGAGATCGTATTGGAAAAATCCGGCGTGATCGCCATCGATCCGCGCGACGACTCGGCGGTTTCTTCCCTGAATGACGGAACGGATAGCCCAGCTCATCACCGTCGCGGACGGCATTCCCATGGAGCCAATCCATGCCTTCCGCATGCTCGCCTTCAAAGCGGATCCCCGCCACCCCATCCTGCTCAAGGACACGCTAGATCCTCCCTCCGGCGAAACGGATTTCCTCAAAGCCCTCCTCCCCGCCTCCCAAAACATCGGTTCCCTCCTCTGCGATGGAATCGGCGATGCGATCCTCGTCCGGGGCGAAACCGCTCCCGGAGCCTCCCTCCGCCTCGCCTACAACATCCTCCAAGCCGCAGGCACGCGCATTTTCAAAACCGACTACGTGGCCTGCCCCTCCTGCGGACGAACACTTTTCAACCTCCAATCCACCACCCAAAAAATCCGCGCTGCCACCGGCCACCTCAAAGGAGTCCGCATCGCAGTGATGGGCTGCATCGTCAACGGCCCCGGAGAAATGGCGGATGCCGACTTCGGATACGTCGGCGGAGCACCCGGAAAGATCAACCTCTACGTCGGGAAGACAGCGGTAAAATTCAACATTCCGGAAGCCGAAGCCGTCGAGCGCCTGATTGACCTGATCACCGAGCACGGCAAGTGGATCGAAGCACCCGCAGCAAGCCCCCGCCACCGTCTGAACCATGGCAGAGACCACCACCTTAACCAAGACCGAGACCGACGTCTCCACCGCCCCCCCGTGGAACGTCATTGTCCATGACGATCCCGTGAACCTCATGGCCTACGTGACTTTCGTGCTGATAAAAATCTTCGGCTACAACGAAAGTCATGCGACCACTCTGATGCTCCAGGTCCACCAGCAAGGGCGCTCCGTGGTATGGACGCGGCGAGCTGGAGAAGGCGGAGTTCTACACCCAGCAACTCCAGTTCCACCAGTTGAAAACCTCCCTCGAACAATCCGAATGAAAATCGCACCGACCATGGAGGGAGGCCTGAGGATCGACCCGGAGACCGATGAAGACTGGCACATCCTGCGCGCCATCGCACTGGATGCGAACGGCTGCGAGACCGATCTCGCCGACACGCTTGGGCGGACTAATCACGGATGAGAAAATTTCCGAAGACTGGCAGGATATCGTCGTGCCGGATCTGCGCGAGTCTTTTGCCGATGACCTCCACTACATATATGCCGCCATCGAAGCGGCCGCTGCTTTCCAGGACGCCGAGGAATCGCCGATATGGATCACGCGGGAAGATGCGTTCACGTGGTATAGCGGCTTGAACCAGGCACGGCTGGCCTTGGAGGACAAATACAAATTCGGCCCCGATCCGGAATCCGAATCCGGCGAATCTCACTCCGCTCCGCCACGAGGCGCTGCTCCGGAACCATTTCTACTGCGCCCTGCAGAGCTTCATTCTCGAGCACTCGCTGTAAAACTATTCCCCGAAGATCACGCGGTAGAACTCCCTCGCGGTAATCTGATCTCCGTAATCACTCGGGTGGCTGCCGTCCTCGTGGTAGAGTTCGCGACCTCGTCCGGCGCGGTATTCGCGCTCCCATGCATCACCCGCCGGGACGATGGTCACCACTCCGCATGTTCGGAGGCTCTCCGGTAGCCGTTCGCTCACACGGTCGTTCATCGCATAGAAATCGTCACCCGGGATCCGTTCATCCCCATCGCGCCGGCCCCATGTCTGATAGAGAAGTGGGATCGCTCCGATTGCACGCGCCTCGTCGGCAAAAGTTTTCACGAAGGGATCCATCACCGCTCTTCCGTTCGCTTTCCGGGCTACCCGGGTGGAGGCTGTGATCTTGGATCACGACGATATCCCAAGTTCCCCTGCACGGAGTTTTTTCAAAGTCCCCTCGTGGGCGGAATGCTGCTCAAGAGTCCAGCCTCCGAAAGTGGAATGACCGACTCTTACCTTCTTCCCACGCGATTTCGAAAGCTTCCTGAAAGCCTGCGGCACACCGAAGCTGTAGCTGTTCCCGATGAAAAGGACGGAAACCTCCGTTCGTTTTTCAGGCGCTCTCTTCGTCGCGAGCTTCGGAAGGCTTTTCTCCCGGAGGTTGGACCGCACAGCTTGAAAGGCCGAGGAAGCCGAGGATTTTCGCCAGGAGTTTCATTTGTTCAGATAGTCTTTTCACGCCCGGGGATGTGCTTCGTCGTAGGCGGTTTTCAGCCGTTCTTTGGTCACGTGGGTGTAGATTTGCGTGGTGGAAAGCGAGGCGTGACCGAGGAGTTCCTGCACGCTGCGGAGATCGGCTCCGGCATCGAGCATGTGTGTCGCGAAGCTGTGCCTCAGCTTGTGCGGACTTACCCCAAAGGGAATCCCGCTCATCTTCAAATACTTTTTCAACATCAGATCCACCGCTTGCTGGGTGATCCGCGTCCCACGGATGCTGCGAAAGAGCGGACCGTTGGTAACCACCGCTTCCTGCCTGTATTTCTGAATCGCACGCATCGCCGCTCCGCCGATGGGAACCATTCGCTCCTTTCTGCCTTTTCCCACGACTTTCACGATCTCTCCACGAAATCCACGTGCTTCACATCGAGTCCGAGCAGCTCGGAGATCCGCAGACCGGAGGAGTAGAACAGCTCAAGGATGGCGGCATCCCGATATTTCAGCCACTGCGGGCCCTTCGTCGGAGCATCAGTCTTTCAGAGGCATCTCCAAAAGCTCATCCATCTGCTTCACGCTCAGCACCACCGGCAGACTCTCGCTCCGGCTTCGGCATCTGGACTTCCGCCACCGGGCTGCTTGCGAGGCCACGGCGGAGGACGAGATATTTGTAAAATGATCGAAGGGCCGCGAAGCGAAGACGAATCGTCGAGCGCTTCAGACCCTGCTTCATCAGCTCATAAAGATAGCCACGGAAATCATCCCCCGTCTCGTCCCGCCAGTTGACAAAACCATCCCCCGCCACTCCGCGTATTTCTTCAGCGCGGCGGAGTAGTTCCGCACGGTCAGCGGGGAGGCGTTTTTCTCCGTCTCCTGAAATTCGAGAAAATATGAAACGTCGGCGCTCATTGAAACTAAAATCGAGTCCCCGGTTGGGAGGAACGGATTCATTTAAGGAACACCTCACGTGCTTTCGCACCTTCCCCCGGACCAACGATTCCGCGTTGCTCGAGAATATCCACCATGCGGGCGGCGCGGGTGTAGCCGAGGCGGAGACGGCGCTGGAGGAGGGAGGTGCTGGCCTTCTGTTCTTGGCGGACGACCTCGATGCACTTGATGATGAGTTCCTCGTCGGCATCGGAGACTTCCTCCTCGTCGTCCATTCCGGCGTTCTCGATGACTCGCGAATGTCCTTTTCGTAGCGGGGTTTCGCCTGTCCGGCAGCAGTGCTCGACGATACGCTCGACTTCCTCGTCGGAAACGAAGGCGCCCTGCGCACGTTCGAGCTTCGCGGAGCCGGGCGGGAGGTAGAGCATGTCACCTTTTCCGACAAGTTTGTCGGCACCCTTGGTATCGAGGATGACGCGGGAATCGAGCGCGGAGGAAACCTGGAAGGCGATCCGGCTGGGGATGTTCGCCTTGATGATGCCGGTGACGACATCCGCACGCGGCGTCTGGGTGGCGATGATGAGGTGGATGCCGGCCGCACGCGCTTTCTGGGCGATACGGGCGATGCACATTTCCACATCCGCAGGAGCGGTCTGCATGAGGTCGGCAAGCTCGTCGATGAGCACGACGATGTATGGGAAACGGTCCGGAATCTCATCCTCCTCGATCTCCAGTTCCTCCTCAGTCGCCTCGGGACCGAGGTCGCCGTCTTCGAGCGCGGTGGCGATTTCTTCGATGTCCTGCAAGATCCACTTCCGGCTCCTCTTCTTCCGGAACCGGCACTTCCTCTTTTTCCTCGCGGGGGCGGTTGTTGAAACCGTCGAAGTTCCGAACGCCCGTTTTCGCGAAAATCTTGTAGCGTTTCTCCATCTCGTTCACCACCCACTTGAGGGCGGCGACGGTTTTCTTGGGATCGGTCACCACGGGCACGACCATGTGCGGCAGCTTGTTGTACATCTGCATCTCGACCACTTTCGGATCGACCATGATGAAGCGCAGCTCGTCGGGACCGAACTTGAAGAGGATGGATGCGATGATGGAGTTGATGCAGACGGATTTTCCCGAACCGGTGGCACCGGCAACGAGGAGGTGGGGCATGGCTGCGAGATCGCCGATGACGGTTTTTCCGTAGACGTCTTTGCCGAGCGCGAGCGGGATCTTCTTTTTCGCCGAGCGGAACTCGGCATCGTGGAGAAGCTCGTGGAGCGGGACGGCGACCTTGGTGGAATTCGCGATCTCGATTCCGACCGTGTCCTTGCCGGGAATGGGCGCGAGGATGTTGATCCGCTCGGCGCGGGTGGCGCGGGCGAGATCCGCTTCGAGCTGGGAGATGCGGGAAACGCGGAGGCCGGTGGACGGATAGATTTCGTAGCGGGTGATCGTCGGGCCACGGGTGATGTCGCCGGGGGTGACGTCGATGCCGAATGCCTGGAGGGTTTCGACGATGGTGGTCTGGACTGCCAGAAGCTCGCCGTGGTCCGCGGCCTCCGCCTCTACTTCGACCTCATCCAGATAGATCGAATCCCGGCAGTTCGTAATCCTCAAACCCGGTGACGGAGAGGGATTGGTGGCCAGGCTTTTTCCGCTCGAAAGGCTTTTCGCCAACCGCAGCCGCACCCGATCGCACGGCGCTGGGAGGAATCGATGATCTGCGGGCTGGGGTCTCGCGGATGGCGAGTTCCTTCTGGCCGGGAGCGTCGGTCTCGGCCTCTTTGAGTTTCGCAAGCTCGCGCTCCACAGCGGCGTTGCTCACGCTGTTTTTCGCGTTCGTTGAGGAGTTCCCTTTCGCGGGCATCGGCACGACCCGCCTCGGTCCGGCTCATTTTCCATGGCATCGATTCTCCGTTTTGCACATTCGGATAGCAACCGCGACCGAAATCCACCGGGCGTCTGCCCGGTCAGCCAGATCAGGCCGATGAGATAGGCGATGCCGGTAAGAATTGTTGTTCCCGACATTACTGATGATCGGCATCAGGACGAAACCTCCGAGACCGTTTCCAATCACACCACCCGGGCTGGGCATGCGGCATCTTGCAGCCCACTCGACGAAAAAAATTCCGGTCGCATGCAGAAAAACTGAACCTGAAACCAGAACGACCGACAGTCCAAGAGCGATCCTAGGCCAGAGGTTTCCGCGAAATGCGAGCTTCAGCACACCGAACCAGATGAAGCCCAGAGCCAGCATCCAACCGGCCGCGCCGAACAAAAGAATCTGCACGAAGGCAAGGATGCCTCCCACCGGCCCAAGCCAGTTGTCGCCACTTTCATCGCCCTTGTCGGCGAATGCCTCGAACATCCCCCACTCGGGAAGATCCGCCGGGCTGTAGGAAAGCTGGGAAAACAATAGGATCAGGCCACCGGCCATCCAGCAGACTCCGGCGATTTCGCTGGACCACTTCTTTGGCTCCTCCACATGCCCGCGCTTTCTGTTGACTCGACTTCCCATGTTTTCCGACTCCGGAAGCATCCCCTGTCCGACTCGTCAAGAGCAAGATTGTTTTATTAGGCGGGAAATTCAGGAAAAGCTTAAATAGCAGACCGGCGTATTTCCAGCCACAGCCCGCCGTCTCCCTTTGTTAGTAAACCCGCCTTACCGAGTGGCTGAAGTAGTGCTGGGTGATGCAGATCGGAGAGCGTCTTCCAACTCCGCTTACGCATCGGCTGTCAGACTCCTTCGCCATCGGGAATGTTTCTCATCTACTCAAACCGATCGTTAAGGAGTCCCAGACGCTTGTGAATTTTCGGAAACAGTCCGAAGTCGTGGTCTCCCGGAAAACGCTCGGACTCCGCGTGCAGCACGCCGATTTGGAATCCGACGGAGCGCGGGTTGCTACGCTCCGAGAAGAGAAGCTCCACCACGCCCTGCCAGTCCGGTTTGGAAAAATAGCGGCGGCGGTAGGTCATCACGCTGTCGCAAATTTCAATCAGAGGCTCAAGCATTCCGGTATCGGTGGAAGCGGTGCGCAGCAGGGAAAGGCCACAGAGTCCACGTTCGATGCGCCGCCCGGTTTCCAGAAACGCCAGCCCTGGCCACGTATCATATTCTCCGCCTGCATCCCGGAGAATGCGGCGAGGTGCAGTAGCATACGGTCCAGCGTGCGCAGAAGATCGGTCGCACGCGGCAGACGGCTTGCGCCATCGACGGTCGTCTTGAGATGGTTGAAGAATGATCCAGGTATCATCGGAAATCCGGTCCCGGGCGCTGGCGGCGTTCGCGATCAGGCTGTCCACGAGTTTCGTGAGGCTGCCGTGCACGTTTTTCCCGAAAACCAGCGCGCGAGCTCGCGCAACCGAATTCATTTCCCCGGCATCTTCCGAGACGACGCCGCTCCCTTGCAAGCAGAGCTGAGGCATGCTCCGAGCTGGTCGCGCTGCCTCCGCCCGCTTTCCCCCTCGATACAGCGCAAGCGTCACCCGCAGCATCCGCGCGACGATTTCCACCCGTCTCCACATATCGGCCCACCCAATAAAGCTGTTCCGCGATCCGGCTCGGCACCTCCGGGGCATTCCCAGCCTGTCCCGGAGCAACGGCACGCTGCAGATTGATTCCCGGCTCCGGCGAAGCCGGTTTCCCGGTGAGCCACACATCCTTCGTGAAACCCTCGTGATCTGGCCAGAGCTGAGGCGGGATTCCCGGTTTCCCGATCCTGGCAAGACCCACCGGGAAGCACTGTTGGCCGTCTTTCCCGTTGAGGGTAAAGGCCCGGAGAATCACCGGCCTGGGACTGCACGCCGCGCCCTGCCATGGAAGGCACCAGGCTCGGGGACACGTCCCTCTGCACCACGAAATCCCATGGCCTCTGCGCGATCACCGACAGCCATTGCTTGCGGGAGGCGGCACGACAGGCTCCCCCATTTCACCGGCAGCAGCCGGTCCTTTCCGAAAGCCGAAAGCAGCACGTAGCCGTTGAGATTTCCTAGCAAACGTTCGCGCACTCCCTGCTGACCCAGCCACCAGCTTTCCACGAAAGGCAGAGAAAGCTCCTCGCCGAACCACTTCCGGCAGATCAGCGGGAGAAATGCCTGCAATGCGGGCGATCCGGCAAAACCTGCTCCCGGCGCATTCATCAGCGCGACGTTTCCCGGAGCGCCATGCCTCGATCAGCCCCGGCACGCCTCCCCCGCCGCGATGTCCAGAACTCCAGAGGATCGATCCCGTCGTCGTCCAGACGGCAGATCACCCCGTCGATCCTCCGCAACCCGCCCAGGGTTTTCAGGAAAAGCCGTCTCTCACGGACGGTCAGATCAGCCGCCTCCACCAGGGAAATCCCCAGCAATCGCGCCTTGTATGCATGCTCGAAATAGGATGGATGATGGTAGCCCGGCGTCAGGAAAACCAGATTGGAAACCTCTCCTCTGCTCGTTTCCAGATCCTGCAGAGCGCGCGTGCTCATCATCGAAAAACGGCTTGAGCTTCGCCACCTGCGCCTGCTCGAAAAGATCCGGCAACACCGCGGAAACCACACTGCGGTTCTCGAGCGTCTGCCCCAGTCCGCCCGGCGTGTGGGTGTGGTCGCTCAGAACCGTCCAGACCCCGTTCACGCCCCGCACCAGATCGCAACCGCTCGCCAGCAGCCATTTTTTTCCGGAAGGCTGGATATCCCGGGTCGAGTGGTGGAACGCCGGGCTCGCATGGACCAGATCAGGCGGCACCAGCCCGTCTTTCAGGAGCAATCGGGCGCCATAAAGATCCGCCAGCACCGCCTCCAGCAGCCTCATCCGCTGAGCCAGCCCCTTCGCCACGATATCCCATTCCTGCCGTTCCATGATGAACGGAATCGGATCGATTTCATACGGTTGACCGGCCCCTCCCACATCGCGATACACATTGAAAGTCGTGCCGAGATCCTCAAGCATCCGCGCCGGTTTCAGCAAGCAAGCGCCTTCCTGCTCATCTGCCGTCCAGCTCCTGGATCCGTGCGTTCATTTCCGCCCAATACGGCCGCACGCGTCCCTGCCCGTCCAGCAACTCATTCCACACGCCGCCCGGTGGCGCTTCCGCCACACCCGATCCGGCGACCGGTGAAAATCTCTGTTTCTGGTTCATCCGCGGCCGAAGAAAGCAGATTCCGTGGATATTCACATGCTTTATTCATGTCGGAACGGAAGATTCCTCGCTGAACCCAAACCCCTTAAATGCGAGTCGGCAGACAACCGGGGGGGAATGTCTGCCGACGCTTTTCTTGGGGGGATGTGCAATTCTGGGGGGGAACCGGCGATCACGAATGGGGGGCTTTCGCTCGCGCCGATGTGAACAGACTACCCAAAAACGGCCATCATCCTATAACGCGATCGCGTAGTTTTCGCTCTTTTTCATGTCCGCCTTCCCTTTTCAGGAGGAAATTCGCTCCCAATCGTCCGGAGTATTCGCATTTTCGAGTGCCCTTTCATCCCCCAGCTCCAGAATCCTCGCTCCGTTCGCACGCAGGATTTTCTGCAAGCCCCACTGCCCGGCAGCCCTCGACGCTTTCAGAATGGAAAGCGCAGACTTTCCATAAAACCCGCAAAGCGGCTCCAGCCTCCCGTCACTCCCATACACCACAAAATCCTCGGAAAACCCCAGCAATCCTTTCAAGAAATCCGCCTCCAGCCTCGGCAAATCACAGGCCACCACCAGCCAGTCCTCATCCGGCGCAGTCTCCATCCCCGCGATGATCCCACCGAGCGCACCTTCACCCGAATCGCGCACAACCTCAATTTCCTCGGAAAACTCCTGACCCTCCCGCAGCGAAACCAGCACCTTCCCGCAACCCGCCCCGGTCAGCAGATCCGCCGCCCGCCGCACCATCGTTCGCCCGTCGGGATGAACCATCCCGCCCTTCTCCCGCCCCATCCGGCTCCCCTTTCCCCCCGCCAATACCAGTCCGTGCATCACGGCGTTCTAACCTTCAAATCTCAAATCTCAAATCTCAATCTCAAATCCCCCTTCCACCGCTCTTCCTTGAAGTTTAAAGTTTGAAATTTAAAGTTTCCCGCATGCTTCTCCTCCAACAGCTCATCCGCATCCCGTCGGTTAATCCCGAGCACATGCCCGACAGCCCGGAGATCACCCACGAGCAGGCCATGGCGGATTTCGTTTCCAACTACCTCGACCGACATCGGGGCGGAAGTCACCCTGGAGGAAATCCAGCCCCGCCGCCCCAACCTCATCGCCCGCTTCGCCCCGCTCGACGGTCGCCCACGCATCCTCCTCGGCCCTCACCTCGATACGGTGGGAGTCGGCAACATGACGATCGATCCCTTTTCCGGAGAAATCCGCGACGGCAAGATCCACGGTCGCGGAGCCTCCGATACCAAAGGCCCAATGGCGGCGATGCTGGAAGCTCTCAAGGAAAACAAAAACATCCTCCGCGACCTGCCGACCGCCATCGACTTCGTAGGCTTCATGGGTGAGGAGGCGTCCCAGCACGGCTCCAAACATTTCGCAGCACATCACGCAAAAGACTACCGCTTCGCCATCGTCGGGGAGCCGACCTCGATGCACGTCGTCCACATCACGAAAGGCTCGCTTTGGGCGACGCTGGTTGCGGACGGGATCTCCGCCCATGCCTCCCAGCCACAGCTCGGCGACAATGCCATTCTGAAAATCAGCCGCGCCCTTCTACTTCTCCAGGAAACACTCGCCCCCCGCCTCGCCGCGTACGGTGATCCCGTAGTCGGCCATTCCACAATGAACATCGGCACCATCTCCGGAGGCTCCGCGCCGAACATCGTCCCGAACAAGGCCACCGCGCAGATCGATATCCGCCAGACATCCGCACTCCACTCCGCTGGCGGCGCACTGCAGCTCTTGCGCGAGACCATCGCGGAGCTACGCCTTCCCCTGGAAATCGAATACGCCCACGAAAACCCGCCAATGGAAACGGAAACCGACGATCCATACATCCAGCGCCTCCTCGCCACCGATCCACGCACCGAACTCACCGGTGCCCCCTGGTTCTCCGATGCCGCCCACCTTTCCGCCGCCGGCCTCCCCTCCATCTGCCTCGGCCCCGGCTCCATCGACCAGGCACATACCAAAGACGAGTTCATCGACATCGCACTGCTGGAGGAAGGAAAAGCATTCTTCTCGAAATTCATTCGCTCGCTCGCGGATTGAGTCAGGAAAATCCGGCTTTCAGCACCATCTGAAAAGGTGTATCTTCCATTCATGTCCGTCTTGGAACATTCACCAATCTCGTCCTCGCCCAAGATCCTTGGTGGAGCCATCGTGTTCACAGGCACCCGGTCCAAGCCCAAACGCTTTTGGACTACTTGAACGATGGATTTACGCTAGACGAGTTCCTTGAGTATTTCCCCTCGGTAACAAAGGAGGATGCCGAAGAGTTTTTGCGAATATTGGAGAAATCCCCGGAATGAAGATCGTCTTTGACGAAAACGTTCCGTGGCCGCTTCGCCAGTTCCTTACAGGGCATGAAGTCACAAGCGTTCAGCGCGAGGGGCATGGCGGTGTTGAGAACGGCGAATTGCTTTCACGGTTGGAAGGACACTTCGATATCTTTATCTTGGCAGACAAGAATCTCCGCTATCAACAGAACCTCCGTGACAAGACGATAGCGATTATCGAATTACCCACGAACCGGTGGCCTGCCCTCAAAGCTCTTCGCGAGAAAATCTCCCTGGCAGTAGATAACGCCCGACCGGGATCATATGCCGTCATCGACTGATCCCCATGACCGAACTCATCCTCAACGAAGCGATCTACAAACGGATCATTGAGGAGGAAATCCCCTCGGCAGAGCGTTTCCTCTGGATCGTCACCGCGGACATCAAGGACATGCATGTGATCCGGGGACGGCGCTCGGTTCCGTTTCTTGCGGTGCTCGCGGAACTGGTCGAGCGCGGGGTGGCCGTGCGGCTGATCCATGCAAAGGAACCCGGACCGCGTTTCAGGCAGGATTTCGACCGCTACCCCGTCCTTATCGAGAGCGATCTCTTCGAGCGCATCCTCTGCCCCAGGGTTCATACCAAGGCCATCATCATTGATGGAAAAACGGCATTCATCACATCCGCCAACCTCACCGGAGCAGGACTCGGAGCGAAACATCCGGACAAGCGAAATTTCGAAGCGGGCATCCTGACTGATGAGAAACAACACGTCGCACCGCTGATGGAATGGATCGATTCCCTTTACCTCGGCGAATTCTGCACCCGCTGCCGTCTCCGCTCCGTCTGCCCCGATCCGCTGGATGGGTAGCTGGCCTTGCGGATAAGATTTTCTAACCGCAGATGAACGGGATGGACGCAGATGAAGAGGATGGGATGAATTCGTTGTCTGGATTTTCATTGGTTTGGATCTGCGTCCATCCTGTCCATCTGCGGTTAAATTTTCTTTCCCAAGCATTATATCAAGCCTAACGATTTCCATTCCCCATTTCCCCCTGCTTCGCCTAGTCTCCACCCGTGCCGGATAGCCGCGAAGACCCTTCTTGGAATACCGATGGAAAATTCCTCCATCGGGGCGGGAACACGCGAGTGGATGCGGGCGGTGACTTACGGCCCTTTCCCGCCCGGAAAAGAACGTCCGCCGGCCGAGGATTTTCCCGGAATCCGTGATGCGGGGTTCAATACCCTGCGGGTCTTCACCCTGCCGGATCAAGTGTTCCTGGATGCTGCGGCGAAGCACGGGCTACAGGTTTTCGCCGGTATCGATTCGTGGCAATATACCGATTTTCTATCCCGTCCCGGCACCCTCTCCGGAGCGCGGGTTACCCTTTCCGAGTGGCTGAAGACACACGCAGACCCACCCGGCTCTTTCCGGCGTCTATGTGGGAAACGAGGTCTCCTCGGATCTCGTCAGATGGATGGGCCCGCCGCCGTGCGCCACGCCATCGAAGACCTGATCGAGCTTGGACGCGGCATCGCGCCCCATCTGCTTTTCGCCTACGCCAACTACCCCTCGACCGAGTATCTCGAACCGGCGAATGCGGACTTCTCCGCGTTCAACATCTACCTTGAGGATCGGGAGGCGTTTGCCAGATATCTCCGCAGGCTACAGAACATCGCCGGAGACAGGCCGCTGGTTGTTTCCGAATTCGGAATGGATTCGTTCCCGCAACGGCACCGACGTCCAGGCAAGCGGTGATGGGGTGGGCGCTGGAGGTATCCCACCAGGGAGGAAACGGCCGGGATGACCATCTATTCCTGGTGCGATCTCTGGCAGAACGGCGGGGTGGAGGTTACTGAACTGGAGCTTCGGCATCATCGACGGAAGGGCAAACCAAAGTCGGCTCTCGCCGCGTGTGAAAATTTCAATACGTCCCCACCCGGCACGCCGGCACACCGTTTTTCCGTGATCGTTTGCACGCGCAACGGTGGAAAAAGCATAGCGGCCTGTCTTCGTGGGATCGCCGCGATGACCGGCGGGCCATACGAAACCATCGTGGTCGATGACGGCTCCACCGATGGCACCTCGGAACTTGTTTCCGAAAATTTCCCGGCGAGTCCGCACTTCTGACCATCCCTCCCTCGGGGTTGAGCGCGGCGCGGAATGCCGGAGCAGCCTCTGCCACCGGAGAGATCTTCGCCTTCACCGATGACGATTGCGAACCGGACTCCGAATGGATCGCCCGCCTGGACAAAGCTTTCCACGACCCGGAAATCGCGGCGGCGGGCGGCCCAAATCTCCCGCCTCCGGCCCGGCACCTTGGAAGAGGCGGTCATACGCGCCGCGCCAGGCGCACCCAGCCACGTTCTGTTAGACGATACGCGTGCGGAGCATCTTCCCGGCTGCAACATCGCGGTGCGCCGGGAGGCTTTTGAAAAAATCGGAGGATTCGATCCCGGATTCCGCACCGCCGGGGACGATGTGGATTTCTGCTGGCGGCTCAGCGATGCCGGGACTGGCGATGGGCTTCGTCCCCGGCGCTTTCGTCTGGCATTGGAGACGCCCCTCCGTCCGGGCATTTCTCAGACAACAGACGGGCTACGGAAACGCGGAGAAGATCCTCATGGAAAAGCACCCGCACCGGTTCAAGCCGAACGGCGAGGCGCGCTGGGAAGGTTTCGTTTACGGCGGGGGCAGCGTCCGGGCGGCGGGAGATTCCATCATTTATTACGGCTCCATGGGTCAGGCAGGATACCAGTCGATCGTCAACCGCATGCTCCCGCTCCGCCCCGTTGATTCCGCGTTCAGGGGCTTTTGTTCGACCAGCCTTCTCTTACCTCGTGAAAATTCTCCAACCCGCCAGTCCGTCGCTGGGCGAGAAACCGGAGGATAAAATTCCCTCTTCCGGCATTTTCCAAGAAGACCCGGGCAAGAGGATTTACAGGAGTTCCGCATTTCCGGCACTGATGGACAGGATCGCTTCCATTACCTCGATCTCCTCTCGAGGACGGCTGGAAACCCGCAGGCGATACCGACCCATGGGACCTGTCCAAAGACGGAACGAAAGTCCTCATCGCCACCGAGAGATTAGACCACAGCCACACCACAAACCTCTTCCGCGTCTGGGGCGATCCGAAGAGACTCCGTCTTCCTTGGAGTTTAAAGTTTAAAGTTTAAGTTTCCATGTCGCTGCTCACCAAAGACTACGATTACCACCTTCCACAGGAGCTTATCGCTTCGCGTCCTCTGCTGATCGCGCCGCGTCACGCATGCTCGTCATTCACCGGAATACGGGCCAAATCGAGCACCGGATGTTCGCGGATTTTGAGAGCTTTCTGAAACCCGAAGACCTTCTCGTACTGAACAACACCCGGGTCATCCCCGCCCGACTGTTTTCCGACGACGGACGCACGGAACTCCTTTGCCTCAACCAGCTTTCGCCCACCCTCTGGCGCTGTCTCGCAAAGCCGGGCAAGCGAATGAAAGTGGGTAGGAGTGTCGTTGTCGGCGGAACTACTGGAAACGTAGTGGAAGTCTTCGAAAACGGCGACCGGTTGATCGAATGGGAGGAGATCACTCGATATCCACGAGCACGGCCATCTCGCCCTGCCACATTACATGGGGCGCGATGACGAGGAGATGGACAAGGAACGTTACCAGACCGTTTTTTCAAAGGAGGAAGGCGCAATCGCCGCGCCGACCGCCGGACTCCATTTCACTCCGGAAATGCTGGACGAGGATACGCCATGACTTCATCACCCTGCATGTCGGGGTAGGCACTTTCCGCCCGGTGTCGGTGGACAATATCGAGGAGCATGACATGCACTCCGAGCGCTACGCGGTCTCCGGGGAAACGGCCGAAGACGATCAACAGTGCCGGGCGCGTCATCGCGGTGGGCACAACGGTCACGCGGGTTCTGGAATCGCTGGCCGGGAAAAATCAACGGATCGCACGCGAGGAAGACCAGACCGGAGAGACGGCGATTTTCCTCCACCCGCCCTACCGATTCAAAGCCATCGACGCGCTTCTCACGAATTTCCACCTTCCGCAGTCCACACTCATCATGCTCGTCTCCGCGTTGCCGGGCGCGAACTGACCTGGAAGCCTACCGACAGGCAGTCGCGGAAAAGTATCGCTTCTATTCCTACGGCGACTGCATGTTAATCCTCTGAAGCCACTGCCTCTTCTCTCTTCCTTGAGAGTTGAATTTTGAAATTTGAATTTTATGAAATTGATCTCATGGAACGTGAACGGAATCCGCGCCGCGCTGAACAAAGGCATGGCGGATTTCCTCTCCACTGAAAACCCCGACATTCTCTGCCTCCAGGAAACGAAAGCCCGCGAGGAGCAGGTGGAACTGCCTTTGGAATTCGGCGCTTACAAGTCCTATTGGAACTCCGCGCAGAAACCCGGCTACTCAGGCACTGCGATTTTTTCACAAAGAAGCTACCGCTGAACTGTCATCCCACGGATTCGGCATCGAAGAACACGATGGCGAAGGCCGCGTGATCACGGCGGAGTATCCGGATTTTCACCTCGTGAACGTCTACACGGTGAAGCTCAAGGACGGACTTCGCCGCTTGCCCTACCGCTGGAATGGGATACGGCGTTCCGACGCCATCTCAACGAACTTGCGAAGACCAAACCGGTAATCTTCTGCGGCGATCTCAACGTCGCGCACAACGAAATCGATCTCGCCCGTCCGAATTCAAACCACAAGAGCGCCGGTTTCTCCGATGAAGAACGTGCGAGCTTTACCGAACTGTTAGACAGCGGCTTTATCGATACATTCCGCCACTTCTACCCGGACAAAACCGAGGCATACTCCTGGTGGTCATACCGTGGCGGCGCACGGCAGCGGAACGTCGGGTGGAGAATCGATTACTTCGGAGTCTCCCCGGAACTTATTGGAAGGGTGAAGGATGCCAGCATCCTGCCGCATGTGCTCGGTTCGGATCATTGTCCGGTTGCGGTCACACTGAAATGACCCAAGGAGTCGCGGATGACATCCGCGACTCCTTGGGCTGCAACACAGCCATCTAACAGACCGGGCACTGGTTGATCGTCTGGAAGAAGTCGTTGCCTTTGTTGTCCACCAGGATGAAGGCGGGAAAGTTTTCGACGGTGATTTTCCAGACTGCTTCCATCCCGAGTTCGGGGAACGCAACCACCTCCTGAGAGCGGATGTGATTTTTCGCGAGGAGGGCTGCCGGGCCACCTGCGGAGCCGAGGTAGAAACCGCCGTGTTTCTTGCAGGCATCGGTCACCTGCTGGGAGCGGTTGCCTTTCGCGAGCATGACCATGGATCCTCCATTGGATTGGAAAAGATCGACATATCCGTCCATGCGCCCGGCGGTGGTCGGGCCGAAGGAGCCGGAGGCCATACCTTCCGGGGTTTTGGCCGGGCCGGCGTAATAGACGGGATATTTACGGAAATACTCCGGCAGTTCGCCTTCCGTTTCGAGGATTTCCTTCATCTTCGCATGAGCGGAATCGCGGGCGACGATGATCGTGCCGCTGAGCGATAGCGCGGTGGTGACGGGATACTTGGAAAGGGTTTCGAGGGTCTTCTCCATCCCTTGATCGAGGTCGATCTCGACGCCCTTGAATTTCCAATCGGCGTATTTTTCCGGAATGAACCTGCCTGGATTCTTTTCCAGTTTTTCGAGGAAAATTCCGTTCTTGGTGATCTTCGCCTTCGCCTGTCTGTCGGCGGAGCAGGAGACGCCGATCCCGACCGGGCAGGAAGCGCCGTGTCGGGGCAGTCGTACGACCCGCACATCGAGAGCGAAATATTTTCCGCCGAACTGCGCACCGATGCCGATGGTTTGCGCCTCTTCAAGAAGCTCTTTTTCCAACTCCAGATCGCGGAAGGCTCGTCCGTGTTCGTTGCCGCTGGTCGGCAGAGCGTCGTAGTAGCGCGTGCTCGCCATCTTGACCGTCTTAAGATTAGTTTCGGCCGATGTGCCGCCGATAACAAACGCGAGATGGTATGGCGGACAGGCTGCCGTCCCCAGCGACTTCATTTTCTCGATGCAAAATTCCCTCAGGCGCTTCGGATTCAGAAGGGCTTTGGTTTCCTGATAGAGGAAAGTCTTATTCGCAGAGCCGCCACCTTTGCTGACGAAAAGGAACTTGTATTCATCGCCTTCGGTCGCGTAGAGATCGATCTGAGCGGGAAGATTGGTCTTTGTGTTCACCTCGTCGAACATGTTGAGCGGCGCTGTCTGGGAATAGCGGAGGTTCTCCTTCGTGTAGGTGTCGTAGACGCCTTTGGTGAGATGCTCGGCATCGTCGCCGTCCGTCCAGACCCGCTGGCCTTTTTTCCCGATGATCGTCGCGGTGCCGGTGTCCTGGCACGCAGGCAAAATTCCGTGAGATGCGATCTCGGCATTTTTCAGAAGCATCAGCGCAACCATGCGGTCATTCTCCGGATGCTTCCGAATCGTCTAGGATGGCCGCAACCTGTGCAAGATGGCTGCTCCGAAGAGTGAAATTGATGGCGCGTATTGCTTCACCGGCCAGAAAGGTAAGATCTTCCGGAGCGATCTTGAGAATTGTCTTTCCCTCGAATTCGGAGACCTGCACCCCGCCCTCGCGGATGCATTCGTATTCCGTTTCGTCCGCTCCCAGGGGAAACGGATCCTGATAGAAAAATTCCTTGTCGCTCATGTCGCGGGCATCCTAGGTGGCCGCATGAAATGAAGCCCAATTTCGGCTCAGGGATATCCAGGGCATCCATCTCCTCGCGCATGCGCTCCATTAGCCGTTCCACATCGCTTGAGTGTCTGCGCATTCGCTGGAGGTCGCGTGGCTTGCCCATGGCGCGGATTTTCGGTAGCAGTTCACGTTGCTGCTTGGCGAGCATTTGCTCGCGGGATTCCTGTTTCGCCCGGGCTTCCGCAACTGTATCGAAGTCGCTTTTCAGCAAATCCATGACCGCTTCACTGCCCATGATATAGGTTCTCGTCCTGTCCGCTCTTGCAAGTGTGATTCCGACAACACGACCTTCAAGATCGACGACCGGGCCACCGATACGGTCGCTCTGAATTTGCATGTCCGACTGGATTACCTTGGAAAAACCGCTGCGAACCTTGTTCGGCTCACCGCCCATGCGCTCCATCTGGTTGAGCCTATCTCCGGCGAACTGACCGGTCACAGGCCGGTTGGAAAGGAGCACATCGACCTCGCGTTCCTTTCCGGCGGACTCGATCAGGATGCTTACCGTATCGCCCGGTTGCTTGGACGAAAGTGCGTTTTTCAGCTCCAAAGTACCGGAGATTGTTCGGTCATCGACTTTCAGAATCACGTCGCCCGCCTGAAGACCGGCGCTTGCCGCTCCGTATTCCGGCTGGACATTGGCAATACGGACCCCTTCGCCCGTATAGCCGCGTTCGGCCATAATTCCGAGGTGAGCCTGGTCGGTTTCCCGGAGATTTCTCTCCAGAACGCTGACCACACCGAAGGCAACCGGTTGTCCGTTGGTTGCGGAGCGGTTAGGAATTTCCCGAGAGACAGTTCGGATGGGTGAAATTCGCGGGAGTCAGTTTTGCGGGACTTTCCCCAGACTGCAGTCCGGGCATTGCCCCGGTTCCAAGCTCCAAGAGCGCGAGATCCTCTTCGTGAAAACACCCGACAATTTTCGCCGAATAGGAATCCCTGCCGCTCGTCTGGACTTGAAGGGAATCGGAGAAACGTTCGATTTCGCTCCACTTTGTGAGCACTTGTGTCCCGTCTCCGACAACCGTTCCGTAGGCCAGAATCATCGGCCTGCGGAGTTCCCCCAGATCCGCACGGTGGATTTCGCAGCATCCGCAATGACGGGTTCCAGCGCTTTGTTGAAAGGCATCCGACTGGCGGTTTACTTCCGCTTCTTCGTCGGGGCGCATCAGCGGCACCCTGTCGAGATCCCGGGTCATCGAACGGTGCTTCGACATCGACAGCACCGGTGGTAAGAATGGAGATTGAACAATTTCCAAAGCATCATTTTGATTTGTAAAGTTCCTCTCGTTTCACGAGTTCCACCTCGATTTCCAAGCTTCGCTCGGTCACGCATGATACCGAGCTTCACCACATCGCCCACCTCGTGTTTGATCAAGAACCTGCTGGAGTTCGGCTCCTTCCGTGACACGCTCGCCGTCCACGGAAAGGATGATGTCGCCGACCCGAACCCCGGCAGCGGCGGCGGGCGATTTCGGCTCGACCTTCTGGACGGAGACGCCGTTCCCCGCGCTGCATGCCCATGCCGATTCCGAGCACCGGGGTTTCCGGATTTGCCAGCGGGTTCATCTGGAGTTCGCCCCAGGTCTCGCCCGCCAGGAGCCTGTCCCAGTCCTCGCGGAAGCCGTCGATGCCCGGCATGGTTGTTCGTTTTCCAAGACCACCCGATCGAGGAGTTGATTCCGATGAGCTTCCCATCGAGATCGAAGAGCGGGCCGCCGGAATCGCCACCGATGAGCGTGGCGTCCGTGGTGAAATAATTTCCCGGCCCGTCCGACATCACCCGACCGAAGCGGACGGGCGGGGTGCGCACGGATCGAACCCGGCGGAGTGCCCGAGAGCCACCACCCAGTCACCGGCGACCAGCGGCTTTGACTCGCCGAGTTCCACGAAAGGCCACGGCCCGGCTTCCACGATTTTGACCATCCCTATGTCCTTGGAGAAATTCGATCCGAGAACTTTTCCCAGCCACTTTTTCCCATCCGCGAAATAGACATCCACCTCCTTCAGTCCCTGGGTGACGTGGGCGGCGGTGAGGATGAGACCGTCCTCGGAAACGATCACTCCGGATCCCGAGGATCCGTTGCTCTCGGATACCAGCGCGACGGTGGCAGGCAGGGATTTCTCGGCGACATTTCACGACCTTCTCCTCCAGGTTTACCAGATCCTCGGCGGTGGCCGCCGGCTCGCGCGCTTGGGCGAACGCGGCGAGAAACGCCAGTCCAATTGCGGGAATTGAAACTCTCATCACTCCGAACAATCGACACCATGATGCGGATTCGTCTAGGCATTTCCTTGCGGACTACCCGTGATTGCGGCCCGCAAGTTTACAGTTTCCTGTTTGAAGTTTCCGCCTATCTTCCCGTCCAAGAGCAACCATGGCAAAACGCAAACAACAGTCCAACAAGCCCCGCAGAAAGGCCGCATCGCGGAGATCCTCCGGACCGTTCTCCTGGCTGCTGTTCTGGCCTTTCCATCTGCTTGTTCGCCGTGACGCGCGGCTGTCGGCTCCCGTCCGGATTCTTGCCCGGCTCGCCGGCGTTCCCGGCCGATCGCAGGGCTCTACGTCCTCGCGGTTCTCTCGGTCATCTACGGCTTCCGCTCATCCGGCTATGATCTGGGCCGAATCAACCGCATGCCGGAGCGGACCATCATCCTCGACCGACAGGGCACGGAGATCGGGCGCATCCACGGGGAGAAACGCTAGATCGTCCCACTCAAGGATGTTTCGGAAGATTTCCGAAAAGCCATTCTCGCCCGCGAGGACGAGCGTTTCTACTCCCACGGTGCCATCGACATCATCGGCATCGGCCGGGCGATTCTGAAGAACATGGAAGGAAAACGCGAGGGAGCCTCGACGATCACCCAGCAGCTCGCTTCCGATGTTTTCCAGCTAAAATACGGCGAGAAACGCGGCGACCTCCCCCGCCAGCTCGACAGGAAAATGCTGGAGATCGCCATCGCGTTCCGCATCAACGCCGCACTTTCCAAAGACCAGATCCTCGAGGCCTACATCAACCAGATCAACTGGGGCCGTCAGATCAAGGGAGTCGGCGAGGCATCGCGGATCTACTTTGAAAAGCACCCCTCGGAGCTGACCCTTTCCGAATCCGCCCTCCTCGCTGGCATCGTCCGCGGACCTGATGCCTACAATCCTTTCCGCTCCATGGAAGCGGCGGAACGCGAACGGAACACCACTCTCGCGCGGATGGTCACTGCGGAGAAAATCACCCAGGCACAGGCGGATGAGGCGAAAAAGGAGCCGATCACGGTCCGCCCGCCATGGCGGCGGGATTACCAGCAATCCTATGCGATGGATGCGATCCGGCGGGATCTTGAGATCATTCTTGAGCAGGAAAACATCCAGCTCGGCGGCCTGACCATCGTCACCACGATCGACCAGCGCCTGCAGACCGTCGCGGAGGAGGCACTCGACAAAAAACTCCGCGAAACCGAGCGCCTTTCCGGCTACCCCCACCAGACACGCGCCGCCTGGCAGAACCTTCCGGAGCGAACTCGGAAGGCTCCGCAATACATCCAGGGCTCCGCTGTGCTCATTGAAAACCGCACCGGAGCCGTCATCTGCCCTCGTCGGCGGGCGGGATGCGAACGAATCCCAGTTTAACCGCGCCATCCAGGCACGTCGCCAGATCGGATCGATTTTCAAGCCGTTCGTCTATCTCGCCGCCTTCGACAAAGGGCTGAGCCCCTCCACCCAGATTTCCGACGCGCCCGATCCGACGGGGCGAGATCAAAGGCGCCGCCACCTGGAAACCAAACAATTCCGACGGAAAATTCGGCGGAATGAATCCCGCCTCCTACGGTCTCGTCCGCTCCCGCAACACCATGTCCGTCCGCGTCGGAAACTACGCGGGCGTTTCCAAAGTGAAGGAAGTCTCACGCATGGCCGGCTTCGGCACCGCGATGCCGGAAACGCCCTCCTCCTTCCTCGGTTCCTGGGAGGCGAGTCCATGGGAGGTCGCCACCGCCTACACGATTTTCCCCAACGACGGCACCCGCTACCGCCCGTATCTCATTTCCGAGATCAAGGATGGCGACGGGCAACGTCCTCTACACCACCCCGCCCCTTTCCTACCCCGCGACGAACTACCGGCTCGGCTTGGTCGGTTTCGAAAATCCTCGAGCAGGTCGCCACCACCGGCACCGCCGCCTCCGTGAAGACGTCTCGGCTTCACCAAGGATGCCGCCGGAAAAACGGGCACCACCAATGATTTCAAGGACGCATGGTTCGCCGGTTACACCTCCAGTCTCACCTGCGCCGTCTGGGTCGGGTTCGACCAGCCGAAAAAAACGATTCGAGGCGGATACGGCTCCACCCTCGCACTACCGGTCTGGGTCGATGTCATGAAAACCGCCGACCGCCTCGGCTACAAGGCCGGCGACCTCCACTCGAACATCCAGCATGGTTTCCGTATCGACCTCTGCAAACTTTCCGGGAAACGCGCCACCAACGGCTGCTACCAGGCAGGCACCGCCACTACGGAGCAAATCCCGGCGGACATCGCGCCGGACTCCACCGATCTCTGCCCCATCCACCCGGCGAAAGCGCAACCGGTTTCCGAGGACAATCTACCGCCGCCGCCATCCAGACCACATCGCTCAGGATCCGCCCCCGCGCGCCCAGCCCGTCCGCGACGAGCCACTCCGTGCCCAACCGGTCGATGAAGGCTCCTCCGCGCCATCCCGGTTGACTGAAACGCCCATTTTCCCGAAACCATTTCCAGACAACTGCCGCCACCGGCGGCATTACCCAGCAGAACCATGAAAATAGGAAGATCCACCATCCGCCCTCTTCAGCCACGCGGCTTCACACTTCTCGAAATCGTCATCGTCCTCGGCATCATCGCCGTCATCCTGGGCGGCTCCATCGCCGTCGTCGGAAAACTCGGAGACGGCGCGAAACTCCAGCGCGTCACCTCTGATTTCAACACCATCTCCTCCGCCATTTCCACCTACAAGCTGAACGCCGGCACCGCCCCGACCACCCAGCAGGGACTCCAGGCGCTCGTGACCAAACCAACCTCCACCCCGGTTCCGAAACGATGGACGCAACTCGCAAAGGAAATCCCGCTCGATCCGTGGCAAAAGCCATACCAATACCGCAACCCCGGCAAAAAGGACGCCAGCGACTTCGAAATCTACACCAACGGCCCCGACGGACAGGAAGGCACCGAAGATGACATCTCCTCCCAGGATTAGGAAATTCTGCTTTCCGTCGACGTTCAACGTTGAACGTTCGATGTTCGACGTTCCCCAGTGGCTTCACCCTCCTGGAAATCGTCATCGTCCTCGCCGTCTCCGCCTTAATCATCGGCGGCGCCATCACCACCGTCATCCTTTCCTCGTCCGAGCGGAAACTCAAAAACGCCTCCAGCGAGATCGAGCTTCTCGCCAAACGCGCCCGCACCGCAGCCATTCTCCACCAGACGCCATACGCGATCCAGTTCCGCCCCGGCAGGGTGAACGTCCTCCCTTTCGCGGAAACCTCGGAACTCAATCGAACCACCGCCCTCGGCAACGAAATCGGCGGCAGCGAGGTCGGCGGAAACACCAGCCCCACCCTCCGCGATTCCATCGGTATCGATCCGGACATCCTCCTGACCGTCCGCCACTGGAACACCACCGATTTCACCACTCCCACGGAAAACCTCGTCCCCACCTGGCGTTTCGATCCCGACGGCCTCTCCGAGCCTCTAACCGTCCGCCTGACCATCGGCGAAAGCTACGCCCAGGACACCTACCACCCCCTCACCGCCACCATCGCCGATTCCGAACTCGAAGCCAGATAGGAGTCCTGAAAACCCAAGCCTTCCTCTTCCTTGGAGTTTAAAATTTAAAGTTTAAAGTTTCCTTGCACAAAACCTCCAACCGCCCGTCCACCAGAAACGGCTTCCTCCTCCTTGAGGTCGTCCTCGCTCTCGGCGTGTTCGCGATCGCAGCTACCGGTATGGCGGTCGCCTTCCACCGCATGGCGGAATCCGCCTCCCTGGCGCAGACGGAGATGCGCATCACCCGCATCCTTGATTCCGCCCTCACCGAGCAACTTTCCTTCCCCACCCTGGAAGAAGGAGTCACCCAGATCCCGGTCGAGGGCACCGACATCGAACTCGATGTCGTCATCGAGCCCATCGAAGACCTCGAGAACCAGGACGGCGAGCTACTCCAGCAGATGTATCACATCGAGATCACCGCGAACTGGTTCGCAAACGGCGCATGGCAATCCCGCTCAGCGGAAACCTGGCGCTACAACCTGATGTATCAGCCATGAGAGGGATCAGGAATCTACCCCCGAAGTCCTTGGACTGCGAGCCGTCGGCATCGGCACGGAGCGCTGCCTTCAGGCGGCGTGTGCAACCCGCCTTCACCCTCCTCGAACTCGTCATCGCCCTCCTCCTCATCGCCCTCCTGGTCGGCATGGTTTTCTCCACCGCCCGCTCATCCCTGGTTCTCGGAAACTCCGTCGTCCAGACCCAGAACGAGGAGATGCTCCACCAGGCGTTTTTCGATCTTTTGGAAAACCGCTTCGCCGCCCTTCCGGGAAACACTCTCATGGATCTGGCGGTGACCGACGCGGGATCGCATTACCTGACCGACCTCACCCTCGAGCAAGTCCCGCTCTCCTTCACCTGGGGCGGACAGGATCGCACCGCGAAGGCCATCCAGCTCTCCACCGTGAAACGCCGCTCCGGCTTTCTCGACATCGTCCTGCGCTATTACGAAAACGAGATCATCGATCCGGAATCCTCTTCCGGCACCACCTCATCCGCAGACGAGGAACCCTTCGCGGAAATCATTCTTCTGACGGATGTCGCCTACTTCGAGTGGCGCGTCCTGGATGGTCGGACGATGGAATACCAGTTCGACTGGGATCTTCCCGGACGCCTGCCCCTCCAGATGGAGCTGAGCTGCAAATTCGGCGCATCGGGTGAGGAAATCCGCCAGGTCTTCTGGATCCCACCCCGCCAGAATCCCGAAGTCTTCATGCGCCAGCTCCAGCAGTGCGGCCGGACAACCCAAAGTTCCCTGTTGAACCCTGTGCCCCTGACCACCGAAGCCATGAAAAATCCCCGGAATTCGGAAAATCATGGCGCGGCTCTCATCGCCGTGCTTTGGCTCATCGCCATCCTCGGCCTTGCCGCCATCACCACTCTCCGCGTGATCTCCTTCGACATGGAGGTCGTCACCGCGAAAATCCACGGCTCACGCGCTTACCAGCTCGCCGAGATGGGCATCGCCATCGGGTGCAATCCAGCCGTTGAGCGCAACGATCCCCTTCTCCACCGCATCGACGAGGCAAACAACGAGGAAGTCCACGTCACACTCACTTCCGAAGGCGCCCGCTTCAATATCAACACCCTCATCTTCGCCGAGGACAAAACCCTCATCCGTTCCATCTTCATCCACTGGGGCCTGGATCTCGATTCCGCCCAGGCTCTCACCGACGCTTTCACCGACTGGACCGACGAGGATGACGAATCCGCACTCAACGGCGCGGAAGTCGAGGATTACGAAAAAATCGGTCGCCTCAACCAACCCTTCAACCGCCCGTTCTACGACATCGAGGAAATGCGCCTCGTCCTCGGCATGGATCAGATCGAGGCTCTCCGCCCGGACTGGCGCGACTGGTTCACCGTCTGGTCCAGCGGCACGCTCGACCTGAACGAAGCCGACGCCGAGCTCATCGCCGTGGCCGCCGATGTCACCGAATCCACCGCATCCGATCATCCCGGAAACCGTCCGCGGCACCGACGACATCCGCGATACCGACGACGACGTCCCCTTCGAGGACGTCACCACCGCACTTTCCCTGCTTGGCATAGGCGGCGATTCGGGTCAGGAAATAGCAGCACGTTTCACCACCGACGACACCACCATCCGCATCACATCCACAGCCCGCTCCGGCGATGCCAAACGCCGCATCACCGCCATCGTCCGCAACCGCACCGGCCGCCCCGCACTCCTCGACCGAACCACCGAAATCGTTCCTTAAACTCTAAATTTTAGACTTTAAATCTCAATGAAGAACCCAGAACCCAAGCTCCGCGTTCCCTCTGCGACCTCCGCGCCTCTGCGGTAAAAAATTTCACAACCCAAGCCAAAGAATTGCTATCCGCGTCCCTCCGTGGTTCCTCTTTCCCCAAGCCCGAGCACCCTTCCCCACACCCCTCTTCCTTGAGGTTTAAAGTTTAAAATTTAAAGTTTCCATGGCCAAATCCTCCACAAACCTGCTCCTGATCCCCGGCGAAACCACCTGGGAAGTCTGGACCGGCGGCGCCACCGGCACGGAACCCTCCGTAGTCGATTCCCCGCCTGCCGCGAAACCCTCGGATTTCGACAGGCTCCCGCCTGGCGATGTCATCCTGTTTTTTCCGGTCAAAGCGATCACCGCCCTCCCCATGCAGGTCAACACCGGGGACGCCTCCCTTTTCCCGGATCTCGCGGAAACACATGCAGAGCGCCTCGGCTTCCGGCCCGATCCCTTCGCCGGCCAACTGACCGACGTCTTCCCGCTTTTCACAAATTCGGAAAGCTCGACCATCCTGTCCATCATCCTCCGCACACCGGAAACCGAGGATCTACCGAAAAAATCCCCGAAAGCCTTCGACATCTCCCCGCGCGCGTTCCCGGTGAAAGGGAACACCCTCAGCCTCTGGCGGGAGCTTGGCCAGTGGGTCTTCATGATCCACAAGGAGGGTAAACTCATCTACTGCCAGGCCACCGCCTCGTCCGCCGCTTCGCCCGACGCCTCCCTTGCGCGCGAGATCCGCATCGCCATCACCCAGCTTTCCATCCAGGGCCTCGATGCCTCGCCATCCCGCGCCACCGTCTGGTCGTCCGATCCGAAAATCGATACCTCGCACATTTCCAAGACGCTTTCCCTTCAGACGGATCTCGAGCCACGCCCGGCTCCCGTCCTGCCGGATCCTCTCAGCCATCTCCTCCCCGCGGACGTCCGCGCCGCCCGCCGCGCGGCTTCGAAACGCCGCAATGTCAACCTGGCCGTCGCCGCTGTCGCCATCGCCTATTTCGGCACCATCGGCTATCTGGGCTACCAGCTTTGGAAAACCAATTCCACCACCCGGGAGCTGAACGAAACGGTCGCCCGTGTTTCCCCGGAAGGCGCGGCCTACGCCCTGCATATCGCCAAATGGGACGAGCTGGAATACGCCATCGACAGGAATTACAACACCGTCGATATCCTCAATCGCGTAGCCCGATCCATTCCGCCGAACTCCGGCCTGCGCCTGAAAACAGCGGACATTTCCCCAACCGAGATCCGCCTCATCGGCGAGGCGCCACAGGCACAGTCCGTGAACCAGTTTTCCCAGAACCTCACGAAAAACAACGATCTCGCAGCCTTCGAGTGGCAGCTCCCCGAGCCGAAGCAATCCAGCCGTGGCTGGGAGTTCGTCTTCACCGGCACCACCCCGCTGGCAGCTCCTTGAGGGCATGCTAACCAATCTCCGGCTCCTCAACTTCCGCTGCTTCGGCTCCCTCAGCCTGGAGGCACCTCCCGAAGGCGCGATCTTCCTCGGCGACAACGCGCAGGGAAAAACCTCCATCCTGGAAGCCATCTGCACCCTCGTCCGCCTGCACTCCCCCCGCACCAGCCGCTTCAATACCCTCACGAAATTCTCCACCCCCGGCTTCGGAGTCGCCGCCGATCCGTGGGGGCAGGAAAGGAAAATCCAGCAGACCACCAAAGGCCTCGTCCTGAAAGTCGATGACGAGCCAATACCCTCCCGCACCGAATATCTTTCCGATGGCGGCCTCATCGTCTGGATGGGAAACGAGGATCTCACCCTCATCCGCGGCCCCGGCGAGGCTCGCCGCCATTTCCTCGATTTCCTCGGCGCACAGCTCGACCCGAAATACCGCACCGCATACACCCGCTACCGCCGCGCCCTCAAAGCCAAAAACCTTCTGCTGAAAGAACCGAAACTTCGACTCCCGGAACTACTCGCCTGGGAGGAAATCCTCATCGAGCACGGCACCTATCTCACCGAAGCCCGCCGCCAGCTCATCGCCGATCTCTCCCCTCTCACCGCCGCCGCCCAGCTCGACATTTCCGGGAAAAACGAAGCACTCACACTCAGCTACCTCCCCGCCTCCGGCCCCTGCATGCGGGACTCCATCCTCCAGGCTCGCCAGCGGGAAACAGCCACCCGCCAGTCCGTAGTAGGCCCGCACCGTGACGATCTCTCCATCCGCCTCCACGGCATGCCCGCCGGCGATTACGCTAGCGAAGGCCAGCAACGCACCATCGCCCTCGCCCTCAAGCTCGCCCAGGGCGACCTCCTCCACCAGCGCCACGAAAAAACACCCATCTACCTCCTCGACGACATCTTCGGCGAGCTAGACCCCACCCGCCGCAACGCCCTCCTCCACCATCTCCCTCCCCACGCCCAAAAGTTCATCACCACCACCAACCTCGGCTGGCGCGAAACAACGGAAAACATCCGCCCCCTTCCCGTGCTAAAGGTCAGCAATAACTCCGTGATCCCAGCAACCGGGTCTTCCACTGATCACTGATCACTCGGCACTGGTCACTTCTTCGCCACATACACCGTGCTCTTCGAGACCGTCTCCAACAACGGATTCTCAAACTCTACGATGTGCGCCTCCACCTTCGCAAAAACACTCTCCAAATCCGCGGTGAAGCCCGCATGCGGCGCATCGTCCGACCACAGCCCGAACACCCCGCCGGGATGCAACTGCTCCGCCATTTTCGCCAAGCCCTCCCGCGTGTAGAAAGTCGCGTTGCGCGGATCTAACAGATTCGATGGCGAGTGATCGATATCCAGCAGCACCGCGTGAAATTTCTTCCCCGGCTGTTTCCGGATCGAAACCTTTGTCCGGATCGGCGGCCAGCGCGAAAAAATCCCCGAGGACGTATCGGCAGCGCGGGTCGTCGTTCATCGTCTTTCCAAGCGGCACCAACTCGCGCTCATGCCAGTCGATCACGCCCTCCATCGCATCCACCACGAGAAGCTCCTTCACCTGCGGAAACTCCAGCGCCGCCACCGCCGTGTATCCCAGTCCCAGACCTCCCACAACCACATCCCAGCCTTCCCCATCCAGCGCCGCCAGCCCCAGCTTGGAGAGCGCCACCTCCACCACATGGAACATGCTCGACATCAGAAACGCGTCCCCGAGTTTCACCTCGTAAACCACCTGCCCGTCGAGCTGGAGGTATTTCCGCCGCTGTAAAATCAGATCGCCTATCGGCGTCTCTCGAAAATCCAGTTCTTCAAAAAGCTTGTCCATCTGTCCCGCCACCTTCACCCGCCCCCGCGCCTCCCGGCAAGTGATTCCCGACGGAGGGGCGAATTCCTTTCGCCCCTTCCCCCCGCAACCGGCTGGGCCAGAGAAATTCGCCCCTCCAGCCTCCGCATTCAGGATTTCACGGATCAATTCCATGACTAAAGTCCCTGCGCATGGAAAACGAGACCGAAACAACTTTCTGGAAAGGCAGGCCCTCCCAATGGCTCAACATCGGCCCCTTTACCGTGGCGATTCTCCTCGCCGCCGGGATCATTGCAGGAGGCATCTTTTTCCCTCCAGCCTTCATAGGTCTCGTCATTCCGCTGATCTACATGCATCTGGCGCTATCTCACAGTCCGCTGCCAGACCTTCGAGCTCACCACCGAGCGCCTTCGCATCACCACAGGGGTGATCAACCAAAGCATCGACGAGGTGGAACTATACCGGGTCAAGGACATCCTCGTGGAACGGAAATGGTGGATGCGCCTCACCGGCCTCGGAAACGTCCATCTCGAAACATCCGACCGCTCCCTCCCGCAAGGTCGATATCCGCGCCATCCGCGATTGCATCGGACTCCGCGAAGAACTCCGAAAAAAGGTCGAAGCCATGCGTGACAGAAAACGCGTCCGCGAAATGGACTTCGACGAGACCGGCGATACCGAGGGATTCGAGGGCATGGGCGGCCTGGGATAAGGCAGGGTCGACCGAGCCGGATTGACCCCACCGTTTTCAAATATCAGAACGTCGCGGTGATGCCGGTGAAGAACCCCAGTCCCGCCCCCTTGATCGGAGCGCCGAACCGGGAAAGCTCGTATTCCTGATCCGCAAGATTTTCCACACGGGCATGGACCGTCACATTTTCCGCAACGGCATAACTCCCGTGAAGGCGGAGGAGCAGGTAGTCATCCAGCGGCGCGCCCCCATAGGAGCGCTCATCTACATACGTCGCGCCGATCCCGAGCAGCACCTTTTCATGCGGCCTCCAGTCCAGCGATGCCGTCGCGGTATTGTCCGGCTGATCCTGAAGCGATGCACCCAGATGGGTCAGCGCGATTCGGTAATCCACGCAACCGGAGATCTCCCCCTCCGCCGCGAACTCGATCCCGCGCGTGTTCGTATCCCCCGGCAGATTCACGGGAGGAGTGGGAAACGCCTGGATGCGATTCTCGATGGAGTTTTCAAAATACGTCACGGAAACCGCATGCCCCTCCCCGAGTTTCTGCTCGATCCCGATATCCCAGCCGAGACTGTCCTCCGCCTCTAGATCCGGATTTCCCGCTCCGAAAGCGGTGCCATTGAGATCCAGCAAAGTCGGCGTGCGAAAAGCCTTTCCCACACCACCGCGGATGCGTGTCGCTTCCAGCACCTGCCATGCCCCGCCGATCCTCCAGGTCACCTGGTCATCAAAGTCCGCGTAGTCCTCCCAGCGCAGAACCGCATCCGCCGTGAAGCTATCCACCGGCTTCCACTGCCAGCCGAGATGTGCCCCGTAGCGGTATTCGTCAGCATCCGTGCCTATCGTGTTTTCGAAATCCGTGTACTCCAGGAAAGCACCGCCCAGTAGCGTATGCCGCCCGTCGATCTCGAAGCTCTGGTCCGTGGAAAGCACCGTCCGCTCCAGATCCGTCCCGAAGTTCCCGAACGCCGTGTCATTGTCATAGCTCTCCGAGTACCGCCCCAGCGTGAAGCGCGCCAGCCAGCCCGGCGCAAGCCGCGCATTCGCATAGACCGTCGCCAGCTCGCTATCGGTATGGTCGGTGTTCGTCCCGAAAAAGTCATACTGGAAGCGCGAGTCCACCGCCCGGTAGGTCATGCCCAGCGTCAGATCCTCCGTCTGCTCCCACTCCAGCCGCAGCGACCCGCGCACCTGGTCGAAGTCCTGCAAGTCCGCGTCATTGTGCGTCCCGTCATACCCCGCCCCGGCGAACCACGAAAGCCTTCCGCTCTGCCCGGAGCTCGAGAGAAAGCCGTTGAACGAATCGAAGGATCCACCCTCCAGCCTCAGCCGCGTTTCAGGATCGCCGCTACCGCGCGCCGTCTCCAGCCACATCACGCCACCGACGGATTCCCCGCCGTGCACCGCCGCCTGCGGCCCGCGCAGCACCTCGATCCTGCCGAGATCATCCAGCCTCGCTCCGGAGAAAAAGTTCCCCAGCGGCGCGGTCGAGTCACTCACGCGCATCCCGTCCACGACGAGCTGCGAGTAGGAAGTCGTAGTCCCGCGGATGAAGAGCGACCCGATCGCCCCCGTCTGCCCGGAGGTCGATGTGGCGATCACACCCGGCACCTCGTTGAGCGCCTGCCGGAGATCCAGGATCCCCCGTTTTTCCAACTCCCCCGCATCCAGCACCGTCACCGAGGAGGTCGATTCCGTCGCACTCCAAGGCATCCGCAGGGCGGAGACGACAAGCGCATCGAGTTCGTTTTCAACCTCCGCGGAAAGTGTTCCAAGAGGGGCGGTTCCCACTGCCAGAAGGAGGCAGCGGCGTATCGTTGCGATCCGGAATAGCCCGGACGCTTTGTGTATTTGCATTATTTGTATTCGTATCCGTGAACCCGTGTTCCGCGGGTTCGTTCAGAAAAACCCCTCAGGCTGGCGATCTGGCTCGGACTCCCGCTTTCGCGAAAGGCCATACAGTGGCGGTACCGCTCCGGATTCACACCGGATTCCCCATCAATTTCCCGCCCGTGCTACGGGCTTCCCGAAAGGTGCCGCTTTGTTTTCCGCGACGCACCAGGGAGTAGGGACGGATGGTTACCGGGTCAAGAGCGATCACCATTTTCCCAGGGCACCTACATCTGGATCCGCATCGGGGGTAGAGGAGGTATTTAACCGCAGATGGACGGGATGGAGGCAGATAAAGAGGATGGGATTTTTATTTTCAGAGAGAATTTCAGCGGGATCTGCCAGTTCAGGACGATTTGAAACCATCATCTTTTCTTCAATCTGTGTTCATCCCGTTCATCTGCGGTTGATAAATTTCTAATGTCAGATGCCGTGACCATTTTCCGAAGTCCTTCCTTGGAGTTTAAAGTTTAAAATTTAAAGTTTCCCGCATGAACCAACCCCGCATCCTCGACGGAAAAGCCGTCGCCGCCTCCGTCATCGAAGAATGCCGTGCCGAGACCGCCGCGCTGAAGGAAAAAGGAATCACCCCCGGCCTTGCCGTCGTCCTCGTCGGGGACGATCCCGCATCCGCCGTCTATGTCGGCTCCAAGACCCGCACCTGCGCGGATCTCGGCTTCCATTCTCCCAAGATCCTGCTCCCGGAAGACACCACCCAGGAGAAACTCCTCGAAACCGTCGCCGAACTCAATGCCGACCCCTCCGTCCACGGCATCCTCGTCCAGTTTCCCCTTCCCAAGCACCTCGATGAGGACTCCGTCATCCGCGCCATCGATCCGCGCAAAGACGTCGATGGCCTCCATCCGGAAAACGTCGCCAAGCTCGTCCTCGGGGATCCCACCGGCTTCGTCTCCTGCACCCCCGCCGGCTGCATGAAACTGCTCGAGGTTTCCGGAGCGGAAATCAGCGGGGCGGAAGCCGTCGTCATCGGTCGCTCCATGCTCGTCGGGAAACCCGTCGCCATGCTTCTCCTCGCGCAGAACGCCACCGTCACCATCGCCCACTCCCGCACCAAAGACCTCGCCGCCGTCTGCCGCCGCGCCGATATCCTCGTCCCCGCCGTAGGCCGCCCGGACATGGTGAAAGCCGATTGGGTCAAGCCCGGCGCCGTAGTCATCGACGTGGGCATCAACCGCATCCCGGATGCCTCCAGAAAATCCGGCTCCCGCCTCACCGGCGACGTGGACTACAAGGAAGTCGCCCCCCGCTGCGCCGCCATCACCCCCGTCCCCGGCGGAGTCGGCCCGATGACCATCGCCATGCTCATGAAAAACACCCTCCAAGGCCGCAAGGCAGCAGGGGGAACCATAGGCAGGGACGGTCTCTCCGAGCCGTCCGCATTGCGCCCCGCCACTCCCTTCCAGCAAACCACCTCACCAAACCGCACCGAATCAATCCGGCTCGGAAAGCGGGAGAGTTCCACTTTCACCCTGAATCCAGCCGCACCCTTTCCCGGACGGCGCGGAGCGCCATCCCTGCCACGGATCGCGAGCCTTCAGCCCGCCCCAAAGCCCAAGCCATTTATCGATCTTCGTCGGCGGACATAGGCTAGCCGCGCCTCGTCACTAAGCGACTTCGTTCGAGTAGAGAAATCTCTGGAAACCGGAGAACACCTTCGCGATCTCCATGGGCATCCCCAGATCCTTAACCGCATCCGGGATCGAATCGTGATATCGAAGTTTAAGCAACGGGGTCAGCTTGTCCTTGTCCAGTTCCTCCACTCCCACGGTAACGTAGTGCGAAAGCACGAATTCCAGAAACGCCCGCTGCTTCTCGTTGAAAAGACCGCTGATCTCCACCCTTGCGTTGCCTGCGCGCGCCTCGCGGGTGAGCGGCGGCATGGAGTAGGCCACGTGAGCCAGCACATCGTAGAGATCGCTCTTCTCCGCATCGATGATCCTCTGCATTTCCCGTAGTTGGTCGTTGCCGAAGCCCGCTTCCGCCAGTCCTTCCAGCAGCTTTACACGGGTTCCCGGTTCGCTCCACAGGGCGGTCAGTTCCTGCTCGTCTTTAAAAAACTCCGGCAGCTTGCCGTAAAGCATTTCCATGAACTGGATCGAAGTCATCGGTGTGCCCGTCCGGATGCCAGTAGCTGGTCATCATCATGTGCTGGATGGTTCGTTCCTTGCCGTCCGCCAGCTTCACGCGCACCTTCTTTTTCTTTTCGCACGCGCACGGCTGCTTGCCGCAGATCTCGCATTTCTCCTTCGGGCATTCGCAGGGACGCATCCCGCAGACCTTGCACGGCTTCGGCGGGGTTACATCGCAGACGCACGGATGGCTGCCGCATGTCCCGCAGGCTTCCGGATCGATCGGTTCCCCGTCCCATTCCGGATCGCTGAAGTGTTTGTGCGCCTGCACGAAGTCGTAGATCGTGAAGTAGTCCTTCCCATCGTAGAGCCGTGTCCCGCGCCCGATGATCTGCTTGAACTCGATCATTGACTTCACCGGCCTCATCAGCACGATGTTGCGGATGTTCCTCGCATCTACGCCGGTCGAGAGCTTCTGCGATGTCGTCAGGATCGTCGGGATGGATTTCTCGTTGTCTTGGAAATCCCGCAAGTGCTGCTCGACCCAGCGCCCCGTCATCCGCCGTCACGCGGTGGCAGTAGTTCGGATCCTTGCTTGTGCTCAGTTGGTTGATGAAATCCCGCACCAGCAGCGCGTGTCGCTGCGTCGCGCAGAAGACCAGGGTCTTCTCCTTCTGGTTGATCATCCCGAGGAAAAGCTCCACCCGCTTCTTCTCCCGCTCGCGGATCACGATGTTCGTATTGAAGTCCGCCTCCTCATAGAGCTTGCCGACCTCGATCTCGCCTTCCACCACCGTGTCATCGGAGGTGTAGGTGTAGTAATCCATCGTCGTCTGAATCTGCTTCACGCGGAAGGGCGTGAGGAACCCGTCATTGATCCCCTCTTTCAGCGAATAGACATAGACCGGCTCGCCGAAGTAGGCATAGGTGTCCACGTTGTCCTTGCGCTTCGGCGTCGCCGTCAGGCCGAGCTGCACCGCCGGGGAAAAGTATTCCAGGATCTTGCGCCAGTTCCCCTCGTCGTTCGCCCCGCCACGGTGGCACTCGTCGATCACGATGAAGTCGAAGAAATCCTCCGCATACTCGCCGAAGTTCCCTTCGACAGGCTCAGGACCGATGCATGAGCCCTAGCCAATTGCTTGAGTTGGCTAAAATCACCCCGAATCAAGGCGACCTTCTTTTTCTTGCTCCATCCTTGGACTTGCTTCTCTCGTTCAAATGCTTTGGCCACGTGGTCAAAGGTTTCGTAATAGATGAGTTTCACCGGCAGCCGCCTTTTCGTGTGCATGGCTCCCTCACCGTTCCGGTGTTGATTCAGCCGGTTTGTGAGGTGATTCGTGCTGCCGGTGTAAAAGCTGCCATCGGCACACTCCAGAATATACATATAACCAGCGGCATCTCTGATCTCATGCAATTCATCGAAGTGGGTTTCATCCGATACCCCATAGTTCACAGATTGGATCGGCAGTGGACTACTGTCCGCTTGTTCACTATCTTCCCGACCGGTGGCTGAGCCTGCCGAAGCCATGAAGGTCTGGAAGATCGTGAAGAAGATGCTCCCGTTCTTCGGCACCTTCCCCTTCTTGCGTATCGATGCCGGGTCTATTCTCACCAGCGCATCCTCGGGAAATGCCGAGAACGAATTGAACGCCTGGTTCGCAAGGATGTTCCTGTCCGCCAGGAAAAGGATGCGCGGCCTCCGAGAAACATATGCGGTGTCTGAGCTTGTCGAAGACAGGTTCCAGCGGCTTTGGAAAAGCTTTTATGCCAGTTGGAAGGCGATGAACGTCTTCCCCGTCCCCGTCGCAAGCGTCAGCAGGATGCGCTCCTGCCCACCCGCAATCGCCTCCAGCACCCGCTCGATGGCGATGTCCTGGTAGTAGCGACCTTGGAAAAATCCTCCCTTGTCCTCGAAGGGCACGGCGGCGAAGCGATCCCGCCACTCATTCTTCTTCGCGAAAGTCATCCCCCAGAGTTCATCAGGAGTCGGGTAGGAAACGGCATCGCCCTCCTTGCCCTCTGCCATGTCCACTGCGTAGATCCCCTGCCCGTTCGTCGCGTAGGTGAAACGGATCTCCAGCTTCCCGGCATAGCTCTTCGCCTGCGCCACTCCTTCCGTCAGCGGCTTTCCCCAGGCCTTCGCCTCCACCACCGCCAGCTTCGTGTTCTTATAAACCAGGATGTAGTCCGCAATCTCCGCCTTCCCCTTCTTCCCGCCACCCTCGATCCGACCCGGCGTGATGTGGTATTCCCGCAGGATGCGGCTCCCGTCCACAACACCCCACCCCGCCTCTTTCAGCGCGGGATCGATGTGCTCGGCTCGGGTCTCGGATTCGTTCATGCGGAATAGTCTTCGGTGTGATTCGACTCTCGGGTGAGCAGTTGCATCAACTTTGTATTGATGAACAACCGTTCCCTGCCTGATTCCTTTTCCTCCAGCACCCCGATCCTGACCAGCTCTTTCAGATAAACGGATGCTGTCTGACGCTTGGCGATGCCTCGATCCGTTAGATTGGCGATTCTGCAATAGGGAAATTCGAACACGGAATCCACCAGCTCACGGCTGTAAATCTTGGGAATCTCCTGCCGCACATGCATCACACATCGCTCCTGGAGATCGCGGATCGCTGCGATCTTTCCGGTGGTCCATAGTGCCGTATCCGCTATGCCTTTGAGGATGAAAACCACCCATTCCTCCCATGCTCCGTCGCGGGTGACGCCGAGCAGGAGCCGGTAGTAATCCGACTTGTGGGCGATGATGTAGCGGCTCAGGTAAAGGATGGGCAGGGTGAGCAGATTTTCCTGGATCAGGAACAGGCTGTTGAGCACCCGTCCCGTGCGGCCATTGCCATCGGTGAATGGGTGGATTGCTTCAAACTGGTAGTGGGCGGCCGCGAGGCGGATGAGCGGATCGAGCTCCACTTGCTCATGCAGGAATCTTTCCCAGTTCGCCAGAAGCCCCCGCAGATGATCTTCCCCGGCAGGCGGTGTGTAGATAACCTCGCCCGTGCGGTCATTTGCCAGCGTTGTGCCCGGCACCCGGCGCACACTCATTGCTGTGCCTTTGATCTTGCTGCAAACTTCCTCCGCCGTGCGGGTGTTCAACGGGTGGTCTTCCAGTGTCCCGAAACCCTCCAGCAAGGCATGGCTGTAGCGCAGGGCTTCCTTGGTCGGGCCGTCCGCCTTGCCTTCGCTCTCGCGGAAACGGAACAGGCGATCCGCCGTAGTCACGATGTTCTCGATCTCGGAGCTCGCCCTCGCTTCCAACAAGGGCAGCGTATTGATCAGAACGCCTTGGTTCGGGATCAGCTCGGCGGCCTGCTTCAATTCCGCAACCGCCGCCCGTGCCTCGATGCATTGTTTCAGAATGGCCTTGCTCTCCAGATCCGCCTCGGGTGGCAGGAGCGGCAGCGAGTCGAACGGCGGGTCGGGACGCCAACTAGGCGACGCATCAGCATTTCCCTCTTTCTTCGACATATCGGAAAAATAGGTCGATGGCATCGACACGTCAATCAAACATGTCGAATTTTATCGTTTATATCGACACATTAAGAGACGCAAGCTCGGTAAAATGCGTCAAGCGTGAGTCAAGTTATCAGTCAAGCGAACAGAGCCTAATGGAGAGCCGTCCTTCCAGGCGGCTTGATCTGCAACGGGCTTCATCGTGCCGGGCAATGGGCTTGGGTTCCACTGCCAATATGGAGAGCCGTCCTTTTAGGCGGCTATATCTGCAACAGGCTTCATCGTGCCGGACGAATGGGCTTGGGTTCCGCTGCCGCCTGGAAGGACGGCTCTCCATATTGCTCCGCTCTCATAACTCTCCGGAAAAGGCCTGGTGCAGCAACGCCTTTTTCAACTCCTCCAGCGCCGCGAGCTTCCGCGTGTAGATAGCGGTAAGGCGTTGGGTTTCGACGGAGAGCGCGTCAAGTTCGGCTACAATCCTCTCCTGCTCTTTGAGTGGAGGAACTGGGATTGGATACTCCTTTAACTTTGTGCCGTTGATGTTTGCTTGGTTGACGCTCGAAATCACAACCGTCTGGCCGTAGTCGAAGGCTATTTTGCTGTTCAGGAAGTAATTTAAATAGTCCGCATCCAACTGATCTTCTTTGCGGCGAATGCGAATGAGATATCCTGCAAAGATGGCGGGGACTTCGCTTTTGTAGATAGCCGTCTTGCCGACAAGTGCCGGGCTGTTCGTTCGGTTGAAAAGAACGTCGTTATGTTTGAGAAGGTATTTCTGGATCTCTGTCTCGTTGTCAGAATAAGCAAGATTCTCCCAGTCAAACCGCCCATCTTGGATGTTTCCCATGCGTAGAACTGGAACCTTTCCCTCCGCTCTTGATTTCGCAGATGAACCGTATTCGACCCCTTCACACAAATCCCCAAGCTTTTGCCATTTCCACTTCTTGTTTCGTAAGACGGATTGGAGGTGGCTTTCGAAGAGGGCGCGGGCGTTTTGGAGGTTCTTTTCGGCGTTGGCTTTGGCGGTGGCGAGACCCGCAAACGCTTCGTCCAGGATGCCGACGATACGCTGCTGCTCGGCGATGGGTGGATAATCGATTGGGATCTTTTTAAGTAGACATGATTTGATTCCTTGAACTGTCGCGCCTGTGCCTTGATCAAGAATCCTGCTCTGCGCCACATCTGAAATGAGAAGATACTTCAGGAAAGTCCGGTCAAGATTATGCTCTAACGGTTGCAGAACGATGATTCGTTGTGCGAAGACAACCTTCTCAGCGGTGTCGAGTTGAGCGACGTTTGCCAATGGAGCTTCAGTCGTAAACAACACGTCTCCGATGACCGGGATTCCGCGAGTCATCCAACTTTCGTAGGACTCGGGTGCAACGAATTCCTCTGGGCTCTTTTGCAGAAAGCCCATCTTAACGTTTTTGGCCGTGATTAGCCGCAGTCCAGTCTCTGCTTTTGTTGGGGTTTTTCCGCGATAGTCAATGAAGCGGCAAAGTTCCCCAAGAGCTCTAGTCTCCCATCCTTTCCTCATAACAGCCCTTAATCGTTTCCAAAACCTCCGCGCTCTCCTGATCCAGCGCGGTGATTTCCTTCATGATGTCCGCCGGGCTGCGGTGGATGATTTCCTCGCCGCCGTCCGGGTTTTTCACGGAGAGATCGTAGGTGGCGGGGTCGATGTCCGCGACGTCCACGCTCCAGCTTTTCGGCGAGTCGGCCTTGGTCTTCTGGAGCTGGATGAACTCGGTGAGGTCGGCGTCGTTGAGGGGGTTGGTTTTCCCCATGTTGCGGCCGGGATCGAGCTGGTAGTACCAGACCTTCCGCGTGGGCGCGCCTTTCTCGAAGAAGAGCACGACGGTCTTCACCCCCGCACCGAGGAAGGTGCCGCCGGGGCAATCGAGCACGGTGTGGAGATCGCAGCTTTCCAGCAGGAGTTTCCGCAGGCTGACGGAGGCGTTATCGGTATTGGAGAGGAAGGTGTTCTTGATGACGATGCCCGCCCTGCCCCCGGCACGGAGGATTTTAATGAAATGCTGGAGGAAGAGGAAGGCTGTCTCCCCGGTGCGGATGGGGAAGTTCTGCTGCACTTCCTTGCGCTCCTTCCCGCCGAAGGGTGGGTTCGCCAGCACGATGTCGTAACGGTCTTTTTCCTGAATGTCCGCGATGTTTTCCGCAAGGGTGTTCGTGTGGACGATGTTCGGAGCCTCGATTCCGTGGAGGATGAGGTTCATGATGCCGATGACGTAGGCCAGGGATTTCTTCTCCTTCGCGTAGAGGGTCTTTGTCTGGAGGGTGCGCATTTCGGCGGTGCTCAATGACCGGCCGGTGCGTGAGCCTGTCGAACGCAGGTAATCGAAGGACTCGCAGAGGAAGCCCGCGGAGCCGGCCGCGCCATTGTAGATCGTCTCGCCAAGCTGCGGATCCACGACGGAGATGATGGCGCGGATGAGCGGGCGCGGGGTGTAGTATTCCCCGCCGTTGCGCCCGGCGTTCCCCATGTTCTTGATCTTCGCCTCGTAGAGGTGGGAGAGCTCGTGCTTCTCCTTCTGCGAGCCGAAGCTCAGCTCGTCCACGCTCTCGATGATGTCGCGCAGGCTTCGGCCGTGAGCTCAGCCGAACGGTTGTAGCCGCTCTGGATCTTGTTCCGGATCTCCCCGAAGATCTCGCCGATCTTGTAGGCGATGGTATCGGGCCGCTGGCGCGTTGCTTGAAGCCCTCAAGGTAGGGGAAAAGCTCTTTGTTCACAAAGTCCCGGAGGTCGTCGCCGACGAGGGCGTTGTCGTGGTCGATGGTTCCGTCATCATTCCTCGGCACCGCCCATTCCGACCACCAGAAGCGCGACTCCAGGAGGAACTCGTAGCGTTTCCCCTCCAGCTCCGCCTCCATCGCCTTCTCCTGCTCCAGGGTATCGAGGTATTTCAGGAAAAGCAGCCAGGAGCTCTGCTCCGTGTAGTCCAGCTCGCTGGTGCAGCCCGCGTCCTTCCACAGGACGTCGTCGATGTTTTTGAAGGTTTGTTCGAACATGTGGTGAGGTCATGACTTTTCTAACCGCTCCCATGGTCTCGGGAAGAACAAAAGGCGTTGGCTTCTTAGGCCGTCTGTTGACATTCTTACGGTGTAACATTGCCGTCCTAGAGCGTTACACAACCGTCAGAGGGCGTAAACCTTACCGTCCTCACTTATTAGGCGTCCTTGTTCGTGATGAAAGTTGTGGTTATGGCGCACCTTCGGAGCCCTCGATTTCAATCCGCCGCTTCTCCGGTTTCGCCTTCCCCGCTTCTTCACTTTCGCCCCGGACCAGGCTCTTTGTCCGTCAGCCTGCTGTTGCTGGCGGACAACGAGAGCCATGCCGCTTCGAAAAAATCTTCCGGGAGTTCCAGTTCCGTATGGAGGAAAACCTCTTTGAGATCGATCAGGTCCACGCGGATCTTCTCCCCTCCCACATCCCCGGCTTCAAGCTTCGAGCTGCCGCCGAACATGCTCGGCCCGACCTCGTCACTGCCGAGAAGATAGCCATACCGGTTGTAGGTCTTTACCGTGCACTTGGGAAACAGTCCTTCGGCGCTATCGTTCTTATAGCTTGCGGTGAGATACTCCGGCTTGACCACGATGAGCTTGATCACCTCCGCATCGATCCTGGCTTCCCCGTTCTCGATTTTGAAGAACTCTTCCCCTCCGGCTCCCTTGGGCGCGGCGATGGGTTTGAAAACGGAATCCTCTGCCTTCACGCCCTGCCATACGAACAGTGTTGTTAGAATGACTACGATTGTTGATCTCATGTTTTTCTTTGATTCTTAACAGAACACTAATGAAAAGCGACCCCGGGGAGAAGACCGAATTTGATTGGCATGTTATCCCCTGCCACGAGACACGCATGGCATGGCAGGGATGGCTTTCCAAGCCGTCCGCAATGTGCTCCCGCCACCCATTTGGACGAACCACCTGACAGAACGGATCCAGGTGGATCGGTCTTGGAAGGCGGGAGGATTCCACTTTTATCCTGGATCGAGCCGCACCTTTTTCCGGACGGCTTGGAAAGCCATCCCTGCCATTCGCCGCTTTGTGCTTCCGCCACTCCTTCCGCCACCACTTCCGAAAACCTACCTGGCGGGACGGTGCCGGATTGATCGGGCGTTGAAGGCGGGAGGGTTCCACTTCTATTCTGGATCGGGCCGGCACATTTTCCCGGACGGCGCGGAGCGCCATCCCTGCCATGGCCGCACCTTTTTCCGGACGGGTTACCCCAGGGCGGCACGAAGTTCCCTGACGACCTCATCCGCGGTATCCCCATCGACCCAGGAGCCCAGCTTCTCGGATTTATCGCCGACTATAAGCTCGATGCGCTTCCAGGTATTGCCATGCGATCCGCCGCTGGAAATGGCGCGGATATCCGTGATGGAACGGCGGGGAAAGGATTTGTCATCCACCACGAGACCCCGCTTGTAGGTGCGGATGGAGATCTCGGCGGAGTTCCCCTCTATCCTTCTGTCCTTCCCGGCACCCGAGATGTTCGTGACGAAAACAAATATCCCTAGCCCTGTGAAGACGCTGTTCAGCAGCAGCCATGCACAGCGGAAGCCGTTGCTGGAGAGGGCGGCGATGAATCCTTTCTCCGAACCGAACAGCGGATCCCCTTCCAGGACGGAAATGCCTATACACAAAAAAACGATGGCGACGGCGCTGAAAACCAATCCGAAGAGCGCTCCGAATATCGGCGGGCGCGGCAATTCCACGGAGAAAATTTCTTTCGATCCTCCTCCGCGAGAACCCGGAACGGCCATTTTGAGCTCGTTTTCCTCCCGTCCGAAGAGCGTCTCCTTCACATCCGCCACGAGCCATGCCTTGTCCTCAGGCGTGAGGGTGGAGCCGAAGCGGAGCTTGCCGCCGCTGCCCCTGATATCGATCCCATACACGGGCTTGTAGTTCTGCTGGTAAAACTCCTTTTGCGCCACGCTCTTCACGGTGCCCGGCTCAAGGGACTTTTCCTTGCTCCTGCCGAACATCTCACTGCGGAGCGTGACACCGCCGCCGGATACCGTGAGGCGGTGGCGCATGAATTTCTCCCTGAGACCGGCATAGAGCATACCGATACCGACGGCATAAAAGATTCCGAAAAACGGGATCAGCACCCAGTCCGGCATGTCTCCCTCGACACCCTCTCCGGAAAGGATGGCCGTAAGGAATCCGCCGCTGACGATCACGGTGATCCCGAGCCAGAACACCGCGAAGAAGAGGAAGAACCCGTATTTCCCGCTAGCCGGAATGTGCCAGACCGTGCCACCCAGCCCGTCCCCCTCCCTGCGGATTTTCGTGTTGGCGGGTGGGAGATCCGCCCTGCCGTGAACGAGGCCTTCATTCCGCACCCACTCGGGAAGAGAGGCTTTCGCCCCGCAAGCCTGGCACTTCATCACCTGATCCCATTCCGCCGGCAGCGGCCCGGCCTTCGCCCCGCATTCCGGGCAGGCGAGCTTTCCCTCTTTAAGGGCTTTTCTCACCGCAGTCTTCTGGAACGACTCCGAAATATTCTTGAACATGGAGTGGAAATGCCCGTTTCCGACAGGAAAATCAATCCTCTTGATCCGTGGTTAGGTCTTCCACTAATCACTGATCACTGCTTACTTTCCACACATCCCCATGCGCCTGGCAGTTCTGAACATCGTCGGCCTCTCGAAATCCCTTCTGGGGAAAGACGCTCCCGGCATCACCGCCTTTGCCGAGAAGCACGGGCTGCAAACCTACGCCCCGGCCTTCCCGGCGCTGACGACCACGGCGCAGTCCTCCATCATCACCGGAACCCCGCCGGAGGAGCACGGGATCGTGGCGAACGGTTGGTATGACAGGGAGAGCGCGGAGGTGCGTTTCTGGAAGCAATCCAACCACATCGTCCACGGGGAGAAGATCTGGGACACCCTGCGGAAAAGCGTGCCGGGCTTCACCTGCGCGAAGCTCTTCTGGTGGTACAACATGCACTCCACGGCGGACTTCACCATCACCCCGCGCCCGCTCTACCCGGCGGATGGCTCCAAGCATTTCGACGTCCACACCCAGCCGATGGGGATGCGGGACGAGCTGAAAGCGGATCTCGGCCCCTTCCCCTTTCCCGCCTTCTGGGGCCCGGCGGCGGGGATCGCCTCCTCGGAATGGATAGCCGCCTCCGCGAAATGGGTGGAGGAAAAGCACTCCCCCACCCTCTCCCTGGTTTATCTCCCGCATCTGGACTACTGCCTGCAGAAAGACGGCCCCGCCGCCACGAACATCCCCTCCGAGGTGCGGGCTATCGACAAGGTGGTGACGGAACTCATCAACTACTACGAGTCCCGTAACGTGCGGGTGATGCTCCTTTCCGAATACGGAATCTCCCCGGTGGAGAAGCCCATTCACCTGAACCGCCTTTTCCGGGGAAAAGGCTGGCTCTCCATCAAGGACGAGCTGGGCAGGGAGACACTGGACTACGGCGGCTGCAAGGCGTTCGCCGTGGCGGATCATCAGGTGGCGCATGTATATGTGAATGATCCAGCCATTCTCCCGGAAGTCCGGAAGCTGCTGGAGGGGACGGATGGAATCGATGAAATACGCGAACAGAACCATCCCCGCGCCGGAGACTTCGTCGCCATCGCCAAGCCGGATGCGTGGTTCACCTACTACTACTGGAACGATGATGGGAAGGCTCCCGACTTCGCCCGTACCATCGATATCCACCGCAAGCCCGGCTACGACCCCTGCGAGCTGTTCATCGATCCCGCCATCGCTTTTCCGAAACTGAAGATCGCGAAGTTCCTATTGAAGAAGAAGCTGAAGATCCGTGGACTGCTGGATGTGATACCGCTGGATGCCTCCCTGGTGAAAGGGTCGCACGGCCGGGACGAGGTGAAGGACGGCGAGAAACCGGTGTTGATAGGCGGAGGGGCGGATATAAAATCCGCCCAGGACATTCACGCGGCGATTTTTGAGCATTTCCGAAAACAGGGAGAGGAAAACCAATCCCCGCAGTAAGTTCAGGATCTCTCCATCTCGGTCTTTTTCCCCAGACCCAGAAGAAATTTCCGAAGCACCTGCTCCGGGCATTTCCGGTAGTTCCTCTGCCCTTCCGCACGATAAAACGATCCAAGCTCGGACTTCGTGACGACGAACTCCGCCAGTCCAAAGACCGCCATCATGTCCTCGTCCCGCATGGAAAGGGCGATCCGAAGTTTTTTCAGAACCTCGTTCGTGGAGAGATACTCCTGTGGCTCGGGAGGCGGCCCGGCGGGATGCGGGCCGCGTTTCTCGATGATGAGGCCGTCCAGAAAACGACACAGCATGGCATCCGTGAGTGGCTCGAAGTCGGCGTGATCATCTTTCCTCAGCCACGAGCAGACCCGGGGCGGATCCGGATCTTCCATGACGTGGGAGAAAATTCTCACCACATGGGCGTCGTTGATATCGAGAGCGTAGCGCAGGCGGCGCAGTATATCGTTGTTGGTCATAAAGGTTGTTGCTTCGCGGAGAGCTTGTGGCAGCCACGCGATGGAATCACGGTTATTCCCACGGTTCCGGGAAGCGCCGGGCGGATTCCGGATGAGGTGCGATTTTTCTCGGTGGATAAGACCGCCGGAGGCTCCGGACTGCTGCGGTTCTTATCCGCAGCTTTCGGCCTGACGCACGTGACAAGACCTCAACCATTTTTGCGGCTATTCAAACCGCAACGCCAAAGCTGGGAATGAAGAATCCCAGCAGTCCAGAGCCTGCGGCGCTAAGGAAAACACCGATAGAAAGCACACCCTTCCGGATGATGAAACTTGATCCGGTGGCGGTTGTCGCGCATGAATCGGACTTCCATCAGATGGCCTCCTCCATTTCCGAACAACCTGTGATCATCCTCGTCGGCACCCAGCTCGGGGAGAACATCGGCATGTGCGCCCGCGCCATGCTGAACTGCGGGCTAGACCGGATGCGGCTTGTCCGGCCCCGCGACGGCTGGCCGAACGATAGCGCCCGCGCGACCGCCGCCGATGCCGACAGCGTCCTCGACCAAGCGGAGGTTTACGAAAACATCGAAGACGCGATCGGTGATTGCCAGCGCGTCTTCGCCGCCACGGCCCGGCAGCGCAGCCTCAGGATACCGGGTCTCGATCTCCGCGAGGCGGTGGGTGAAATCACGGCCGCCTCCCCGCCTCCGAAGACCGCGATCCTCTTCGGCCCCGAAGCTTCCGGCCTGGACAATGAGACTCTCTCGCACGCTGACCGGCTCATTCATTTTCCCACCAATCCCGACTTCCCTTCGCTGAACCTCGCCCAGGCGGTTCTGCTATTTGGCTGGGAATGGCGGCAGGCCGTTTCGGTGGAACCAGCGGGAATCAAGAGTGCGAGCGCCGCAGCCCCCCGAGAGGAAACCGGAGCCTTTCTCACCCGGCTGGAGAACGCCCTCGAAGAGTCCCGGTTTTTCGCAGTCGCTACCCAGCGCCCGGACACGATGCGCAAGCTCCGCGCGGTTCTCCACCGCAGCGATCCGAGCGACGACGATCTCCGGATGCTCCACGGTGTGCTGACCGCGCTGTTGGCAAAATAGCGTGCAGGATTTCAGGAGCCAAGGCTCTCACAACGCCAACGCCACGTATCGGGATCCGCCCAGTCTCCCACGGTGAGGGTCACCTCCAGCTCGTCACCCGCCGCCGCATGGCTCTGATCCAGGCGCAGGATGCGGAATCCCCAGTGCGGTGCCCGGTTCGGATCGAGGGGGCTGGAGCTCAGCACCAGATCCCCGTCCACCTTGGCTTTCATGAAAACCACCAGGCCATCGAGGAGGCCGGGGGTGGTCACTTTGCGGACAAACGATATCGAGGGAGGCAATGTGGATTCCGTAATCGTATGCAGATCCACTTCCAACAGCGGGGTGGGATCGCCCAGAAAATGCTTCACCACACCCAGATCACAGCTCACCAGATTGTGATACTCCGCGTCGTCGGGACGGCTTCTCTCCATACTGGAAAAATCGAATCCATGCACGTCGGTCAGTTCCCAGATGTAGGGCACACGCCTGTCGTCATGGAGTGTCATCGGTTCGCAGAAAAGCTCGAAGCAGCTTGGCAGGATGAGCCCGCCCGGTTTCAGCAGGCGATCCCGCAGATCGCATACATTGGGCACCATCGCCTCATCGAAAAGCCAATCCCCGATCTGCTCGTGGAGGATCACGTCCACCGGTTCGTCCAGATAGAGCTCGGTGCTGTGGACATCCTCGAAGTCCACGTTTTCAATCCCGTTTTCCGCCGCCAGCTCCCTTGCGTGATCGATAATGGACGAGTGATCCACCGCATAGACCCGCGCCGCTCCCTGGCGCGAGGCGAACGCCGCAAGGATTCCCGTGCCGGTGCCAAGATCGATCACGCGATCCCCCGGTTTGATCTTCCGCCTGATGGCCTCGTGATAGAAGGCCATGCGCTGCCCGTCCGCCAGCATCCGCTCCTGCTCGTGGAGGTTCGCAAAACATTCCTCGTTGTACTCGCGGTATTTCTCGGCAGGCGTCCTGGTCACCGCAGGCGGATAGAACCAGTCCTTGAGCTTGGGAGATCCGGCCAGCCATTTTCCCAGGCGTGTGGAGCCATGGCGAACGCGATGGGAGACCGATGCCGTGAAACGCTGAAGGGGAGTGGAGTGCATCGTCGTAGGGTTGGCTCGTTCGCTCTCCCGCTCCGCCACCCTAGAGTAACCGCGTGCGGCCGGAAGCTTTAACCGCGAATCGTTATGAGAATTTCCGTATCACTTCGCCGCATCGGTGGGAAGTTTTTCTAAGCGAACACGAACATGCTCACGGAGAGCACATGGCAGACGCTTCCGAAGAGAACGAACAGATGCCAAATGGCATGATTGTAGGGAAGGCGGTTCCACGCGAAGAATATCACGCCCAGCGTGTAAGCCAGCCCTCCCGCAACCAGCCAGCCGAATCCGGCTACTGGCAACTGCGTCCACAGCGGCACGATCGCGAACACGATGAGCCAGCCCATGAGCAGATAGAGCGCGGTGGAGAACCAGTGATCCTTTCTCCCCTTCCACAAGGTCTTCATCAGGATCCCGGCCACGGCCATCGTCCAAACCGCCCCGAAGATCGTCCACCCCCATGCCCCGCGAAGTGTGATCAGCGTAAAAGGCGTGTAGGAACCGGCGATGAGGAGGTAGATGCAGATGTGGTCAAGAGTCTGGAAACGCGCCTTCCACCGGAGTGTCGTCGAAAAGTGGTAGAGCGTGGACGAGGAATACAATACGACCAGCGAAACCCCGAACACCACAGCGGAAACCGTCCTGAGCGAATCCCCCCAGGCCAGCACCAGCATCGCCACCAACGCGCCCGCACTGAAAGCAATCCCCACCGCATGAGTGGCTATGCTCGCGACCTCTTCGCGATGTGTGTCGCACAAGTGCGACCGGTTCTGGAGTTCTGTTTCCATGGAAAGTGGGGACTTCATCGCGCCGGATGATGGGTTTGTCCAGCGGGCGCGCGCGTTTTCGGACAATAACGGAGAGCCGTGCTTTCAGCCGGCAGCATTGCCAGAGGATAGAAAGCCGGCTGGAAGCACGGCTCTCCATATTCCCCCACCCTATTCCAGCTCTTCCTCGATGAACTCGAGCACGAGATCCACGAGTTCATCCATTCCGGCGGGGAGTTCTTCCTCGATGCTGTTGAGGTATTCCGCTTCGGTTTCGGTGTAGTCGTTGCGGTCTTCGCTGCGGGTGCCGCACCAACGGCTGGCGTTCAGGGGATCCACGATGCCTTGCGCTCCGATGAGATCGAAGGATTTGATCACGCGCTGATGATCGAGCGGACTCTGCCAGAATTCGTGCAGGCAGTCGTCGCTTTCAAGGATGGGCACGGTTTCATACACATCCATCAGGGCGCGTTCCTCACGGCTGAGGGTTCCCTCGGTCATTTTTCCCTCAAGGTCATCGACAAGCACCTCAACTTCGTCCGGCCATTCGATTGGTTCCTGAAAATTGTTCATCTGACGCGGATGTAGAGCACGGGAGCGGAGCTTGCCAAGCGAAACCAATTCATCACACGAAGAAAGACGGTGACGACGACGTGCTCCGGAAAAATGCGATGCCGACTCTCCTAGACTTTGTCCGGCAGAGTCCGCAAATCCATCGTGAAGGGGAAGTCGGGGCTGGGTTTCGGCTCCTTGACCTGGATTTTTCCGCCGGTGTGGCCTGAGCGGAAGAATCGCGCGAGGCGGCGTGCTTCGGCCTCGTAGGAGTTGACCGGGAAATCATCGTGGCTGCGGCCGCCGGGATGGGTGGCGTGGTATTTGCAACCGGCGACGGAGGCGTCGTTCCAGGTATCGACGAGATCGAAAACGAGGGGCGTGTGGACGGGGATGGTCGGGTGGAGGCAGTTCGGCGGCTGCCATGCGCGGTAGCGGACGCCGGCAACGAACTCGCCATGGGTGCCGGTGGAGTGGAGCGGGATGCGGTAGCCGTTGCAGGCGACCACATGGCGCTCGCCTGTCATTCCTTTGACTTTGATTTCCATGCGCTCGATGGAGGAATCGACGTAGCGGACGGCACCTCCTGCCGCGCCTTCTTCCCCGAGGACGTGCCATGGCTCGATGGCGTGGCGGAGTTCCATCTCGATGCCGAACTGGTTGAGATCGCCGATGCGCGGGAAACGGAACTCGAGGTGTGGATCAAACCATTTCGGATCGACCGGGTAGCCGTGGTTTCCAAGATCCGAGAGGACTTCGTTGAAATCCTGCCAGATGAAATGTGGCAGCATCCAGCGGTCGTGGATCTCACTGTCCCAGCGAACCATGGGCTTGGTGTATGGCTCTTTCCAGAAACGGGCGACGAGACCACGCAGCACGAGGTGTTGGGCGAGGGACATGCGGTGGTGCGGCGGCATCTCAAAGCCGCGCATTTCGAGGAGACCGAGTCGTCCGGTGGCGCTGTCGGGCGAGTAGAGCTTGTCGATGCAGAATTCGGCGCGGTGGGTGTTTCCCGTGGCATCAATGAGGAGGTTGCGGAAGGCGCGGTCGACCTTCCATGGGACGGAGTTGCCCTCGCCTTCAAGGGTGCGGAAAGCGACTTCCAGCTCGTGAATGCAATCGTTCCGTCCTTCATCGATACGCGGTGCCTGTGAGGTGGGGCCGACGAAGAGCCCGGAGAACAGGTAGCTGAGGGAGGGGTGGTGGTTCCAGAAAGTGATCATGCTCCGCAGCAGATCCGGGCGGCGGAGGATGGGGCTATCGGAAGGTGTTTCACCGCCGATGATGATGTGGTTGCCGCCGCCGGTGCCGGTGTGGCGGCCATCGACCATGAATTTCTCGGTGACGAGGCGGCACTGGCGCGCTTCTTCGTAGAGGACGGTGGTGTTTTTCACCAGGGCATCCCAGGAGGCGGCGGGCTGAAGGTTTACTTCGATGACGCCGGGGTCGGGAGTGACTTTCACGACATCCATGCGCGGATCGTAGGATGGCGGGGTGCCTTCGAGGATGATGGTGAGTTTCTCCGCGGCGGCGGTTTTCTCGATGACGGCGATCATTTCGAGGAAATCCTCGGTGGTATCAACGGGCGGGAGGAAGACGTGGAGGCGACCGTGGCGCGGCTCCACGCAGAGGGCGGAGCGGGTAATCCAGCTCGCGCTTTCCTGCTGGCCGGGTTCTTTCAGAAGAAGGACTTCTTCGGCGCGGGAGATGGTGTTGTGGAGATCGCTGTGGCCGTCCTGGGGAATCGGGGAAGAAGCCGGCTGGAAGCTCGGCTCTCCAGGATTTTGCATTACCAGACGCGCTCTTGGCGGGAGCTCGGGATAGCTGGCTGTCGGGTCTTGCGGGATGTCCCACGGGAAGTCCTCCTTTTTCACCCACGGGAGGGAATCGAGCGGGAGGCGGTAGCCCATTGCGGAATCGCCGGGGAGGAGGAAAAGGGTTTCCTCGCGGATGAACCATGGGCCGCTGACCCATTTCTTGGTGCCATCGACGGTCTTCTTTTTCAGCGGAAGGACGTGGCCGGTGACCGTGTTCAGACCGGTCTCGAAAAGGCGGGCGAGACGATCGCGCTCGAGCTTGTTCTTCAAGTTGGACTCCAGGGGATCGACGTTGCTGGGGAGGCGGCGCTCTTTCCAGAGGTAGTAGTAAGCATCCTCGTATGCGGGGATGAGGTGCTTGCTGTTGACTCCGAATTGTTTGGCGAGTGCTTGGCTGAAACGCTCCGCTTCTTCGGGCCGTAGCCGTAATTTTTCGATTCATCGGCGATGAGGGAGACGTCGTTCCAGATGGGTTCGCCGTCTTTGCGCCAATAGCAGCCGAGGCTCCAGCGCGGGAGTTGCTCGCCGGGATACCATTTTCCCTGGCCGTAGAAGAGGAGGCCGCCGGGGGCGAAATGGCCTTTGAGGCGTTTGATGAGCTTGTCGGAGAGCTTGCGCTTGGTCGGGCCGTCGGCGGCGGTGTTCCACTCGGCTCCGTCGAAATCGTCCATGGAAATGAAAGTCGGCTCGCCGCCCATGGTGAGGCGGACGTCCATCTCTTTCATCTCCGCATCGATCTCGTGACCCATGGCATTGATCTTTTCCCACTGCTCTTCCGTGTAAGGAAGGGTGGTGCGCGGGGATTCGTAGATGCGTTTCACCGACATCTCATGCTCCATGGTGGATTCGCATTTGCTGGTGCCACCGGAAATGGCTGCCGCACTCCCGGGGCGCGGGGAGCAGGCAAGCGGGATGTGGCCTTCGCCGGCGAGGAGGCCGGAGGTGGGATCAAGGCCGATCCAGCCCGCGCCGGGGAGATAGACTTCCGTCCATGCGTGGAGATCCGTGAAATCGACTTCGGAACCGCTTGGGCCGTCGAGACTTTCCTGATCCGCCTTGAGCTGGATGAGGTATCCGGAAACGAAGCGGGCGGCGAGACCCATGCCGCGAAGGACGTTTACCAGCATCCACGCGGAGTCACGGCAGGAGCCGGAGCCTTTTTCCAGAGTCTCCTCCGGAGTTTGCACACCCGGCTCCATGCGGATTTTGTAATCCACGGCTTTTTGCGCGGCGGCGTTCAGCTCGACGAGGACGTCGATGGTGCGGCCGGTCTTCTTCCTAAAGAAATTGATGCAGTGGTTGATCCGCCGATCCGCTCCCTCCACTTCGAGGAAAGGGGCGAGTTCGTGGGCGGTTTCCTTGTCGTAGGAGAAAGGGTAATTCTCGGCTTTTTCCTCAAGGAAGAAGTCGAAGGGGTTATGGACGGCCATTTCCACGACGAGGTTCACCTCCACGTCGAGGCTCTTCATTTCCTCGTTAAAAACCAGGCGCCCGAGGTAGTTTCCCTGCGGATCCTGCTGCCAGTTGATGAAATGATCCCCGGGGCCGACTTTCAACGAATAAGAGAGCACACGCGTCTTCGAGTGGGCGGCAGGCCTGAGGCGGACGACGTGCGGGCCGTGCTCCACGAGCCTGTCATACTGGTAACTTGTGCGATGGTGGAGGGCTACGTGGATGGACATAAATCAGTAAAAACAAAGGGTTCTCTGCACGTCCCAATAAGCACCCACCATGCCATGGGCAAGCACGTTCGGGCGACAAGCTCGGGCTGCATCAGGCTTCCCTGGCCAAAAACTCGGCCTCCTCTTCATGGGAGTGGATCTGTAGGGTCACCTGGACGCCTTCCTTTTCGGCGGCGGCTTTCAGCACGCTGCGAATGGCGGATGCGGTAAAACCGTTCCGGCCGATGAGCATGGCCACATCCTCACGGGCAAGCACCAGCTTGAAGCGCAGACGCTTCGGCCCCAGTTCCGCGACTTTCAACTGCGCCCGGGCGGGGTCGTCAATCAGCTTCACCGCCACGAACTGTAAAAAATTCCTCAACCTGTCCGTCACCGCTTGCATGGAAGCAATATAGCCATCTCCCAGACCTCTGCAAGCGTTGAGCTTCCGGCGGGCGAAACTTCGCGCTTCCATCGCCGGATCAGGGTCTCCAATCTCCCCAGTATGCGGAAGATCCTGCTCTCACTCCTTGCCATCGCGAGTCCCCTCCCCGCCGATGTCCGCGTGGAAACCGTCAACCGACTTCCCAATGACATGCCTGTGAAAACGTTCACCCTCACCTCGCCCTCCGGGATTTCCGCAACGGTCTCGAACCTCGGAGCCACCCTTCGGTCGCTTTCCACTCCGGATCGGGAGGGGAAAGCCGAAGACATTCTCGTCGGCTGTAAAACGGACGAGGAATGGCTGAAGAACAGATCGTTCTTCGGATCGACCGTGGGGCGATACGCGAACCGGATCGCGGAGGGAAAATTCACCCTGGATGGCAAGACCTACGAACTCGCGAAAAACAACGGCCCGAACCACCTTCACGGAGGCGTGACGGGCTTTGACAAGGCCATCTGGGAAAGCGAAATCACCGGCGGGAGTTCCGTGAAATTCACCTACCTCTCCAAGGACGGGGAAGAAGGCTATCCGGGAGATCTCAAGGTGGCCGTAGAGTATTCGCTTTCCGAAAACTCCCTGACTTGGAAAGCGACCGCCACCACCGACAAGGCGACGCCGGTGAACCTCACCAATCACGCGTATTTCAACCTGACCGGCGATCCTTCCGGAAGCGTGCTGGATCATGTGCTGGCCATACGCGCGGAAAAATATCTGCCTGTGGATGACACCCTCATCCCGACCGGGGAGATGAGACCCGTAACCGGAACACCTTTTGATTTTCGAAAACCGTCTGCCATCGGAGAGAATCTCAAGACCATGCAAGGCAGCTACGATCACAACTACATCCTTGATCCTGCGGCGGACACCACCGCCACTTTGAACGATCCTCAATCCGGGCGCACCATGATCCTGACCACCAACCAGCCCGGTCTCCAGTTCTACCTTGCCTCTCCGCATGGGCACAAACATTCCGCTCTCTGTCTTGAGCCACAGAAGTTTCCCGATTCGCCAAACCAACCGGAATTCCCCTCTTCCATTCTAAAACCCGGCGAAATCTACGAGCACACGATCGTCTTCGATTTTCCAGAGCCCAAATAAAACCCCATGAACGCCCTGACCACCATCTCCTTCCTGTTCTTCACCGGACTCGTCGCCTTCATCACCTGGCGGATGACGAGGAAAGACGAGCACTCCACCTCCGACGGCTTCTTCCTCGGTGGCCGCTCGCTCACCTTTCCCTTCATCGCAGGCTCCCTGCTCCTGACGAACCTCTCCACCGAACAGCTCGTCGGACTCAACGGGGGAGCTTTCAAAGAGGGCCTCGTGGTCATGGTCTGGGAAATTTTCGCCGTCCTCGCACTGGTGGCGATGGCACTCTTCTTCCTTCCCCGTTTCCTGATATCCGGGATCACCACGGTTCCCGAGTTCCTCAAGCTCCGCTATGACAAGAGCACCCAGACGATCGCGAACTTCATTTTCCTCATCGCCTACACCTTCGTTCTGCTTCCCATCATCCTCTACACCGGTGCGACGGGAATGGTCGGCATCCTCGGGATCGATGAACTGCTGGGAATCCCTTACCAAAGCACTCTGATCCTGATCGCAGCCAGCGTCGGCGTCATCGGTGCGATCTACGCCCTCTTCGGAGGTCTGAAAACGGTCGCCGTTTCGGATACGCTCAATGGCATCGGGCTGCTGGTCGGTGGTTTCCTCATCGTCTTCTTCGGATTGGCGGCAGTCGGTGACGGGGACGGTGTCCTCGCAGGCTGGAGCACCCTGCGGGAGGCGAACCCGGAGAAATTCAATCCAGTGGGCGGTCCTGATTCCAGTGTTCCGTTTTCCACAATCTTCACAGGTGTAATCCTCCTCCACCTCTTCTACTGGTGCACGAACCAGCAGATCATCCAGCGGACGCTCGGGGCGAAATCGCTCGCCGAAGGCCAGAAGGGAATCATTCTGACAGGCGCTCTGAAACTGCTCGGGCCGCTCTATCTGGTGATCCCCGGCATCATTGCCTTCCACCTCTTCTCCTCGGAAATTTCCCCGGAAAAGAGCGATCTCGCGTACGGCCGACTCGTCAGTGAAGTCCTGCCTAAACCGTTGGTCGGTTTCTTCGCCGCAGCCCTGCTTGGCGCGATCCTCTCCTCCTTCAACTCCGCCCTGAACTCCACCTGCACGCTCTTTTCCCTCGGGCTCTACAAGGCGACCGTCAACCCGGACGCATCCCAGCAACAGATTGTTTCCATGAGCCGGAAATTCGGCATCGTTGTCACCCTTTTCGCGATCGTCGTTGCTCCCTTGCTCGCATCCACCGGGGGAATTTTCCAATACCTCCAGAGCGTGAACAGCATCTACTTCATCCCGATCTTCTCGGTGATCGTGCTCGGGCTTCTTCACAGGCGCATACCACCCGTCGCCGCGAACGCCGCTCTGATCGTGGGAGTAGGGACTCTTCTGCATCACGAGCTTCGTGCCACCCGTAGTCACGCTGCTCAAGCCCATACCCGGCTTCCATCTCGTCGCCATCGTCTTCGCCCTACTCATCCTGATGATGATCGTGATTGCGAAATTCAAGCCCCTCGCCACTCCCTGGAAACAGGCAGACGCAAAGCTGTTGGATCTCACTCCCTGGAAACACGCGAAGCTCTGCGGAGTGCTGCTTGTAATCGCCGTAACTTGCTCCTACATGATTTTCATTTTCTAAAAGCCCGCTAGGCTTCCGAGATGATCCTGACGGCGAGGAAAATTCCGAAGATCAAGCCGAGCACACCCATCACGATCCCGAACCAGGCACGGCCCATCCCGTGTTTCGGCTTGGGCCGAGCTTTGATTTTTTGATATCCATCAGCGCCACGACCCCGCAGACAAGAGCGGGGATGGAGAAGATCGGGATCACGGAAAGCAGGCCGAAATAACCGGCGGCAATTGCCCACATCGAGCGACCAACGGGAATAAGCAATCGGACGCCGGCATCGGCGCCAATGGGTTTCTGGGCGGGCGGAAGTGGTGGTGGTATCTGGCTCACACTGGGATTCGTCGCTATTCCGAGGATTCTGGCAAGCAGGGAAAATGGAATTGCTAGTTTCTCTACCCAATTGCCAAAGTGAGATCCGCTACGAAACGGTTGTATTCCTCCTCTTTCGATGCCCCCGCGGGGAGTCGCAAAAGATAGGATGGATGGACTGTTAGAATCACCCTTTTCGCGAGTTGTGGCGCGTCTATCAGACCACGGGATTTCATGACCGGTATGCTTTTTCCGAGAAGGGATTTTCCGGCGGTCGCTCCGAGGAGGATCAGGACTTCAGGGGCGACCTGATGCAGTTCCCCGAGAACCCAGGGGCGGCAGGCGTCGATCTCACCTTTGCCCGGTGATTGGTGGAGGCGGATCTTTCCTCGCGGAGTTTCCTTGGGCGTCCATTTGAAATGTTTCACCGCATTGGTCAGATACATTTCATCGCGAATCAGACCCGCATCGACGAGCGCGCGGTCGAGAAGCTTTCCTGCCGGGCCGACGAAGGCTTTCCCGGAAACGTCCTCCCTGTCGCCCGGTTGTTCGCCGACAATCATGATTCGCGCGTCAGCCGGCCCCTCGCCGAAAACGGTGCCGGTGGCGTGCTCCCAGAGCGGGCAACCCCGGCAGTTGGCAGCGGCTTTCCGCATCGCTGCGAGATCCTGTCCCTTCTGCGGCCCATGGCACACGGGAGCGTCGGACATTTCGCGGAGGCTGCCGAGGTAGGCGTTTTTCGGGGCGGGTTTCGCGGGACGAAGTTCCTCTCCGTGCATGTGACCAACCCTGCGCTTGCTATCGCCGATCAACTCGTCGATGAGGTCGGCCTCCGGGAGGTTTTTCCAATATTTCTTGGGCATCTCGGCGCGCATCGCGTTCACTTTAAGACGGGCGGGATTGAAAATGCTGCGGTAGTAGGTGCGCCAGGCATCCTCCAGCGAATCCGCATCCTCTATGGGATTTTTCTCCAGCCCTTCGGAAAAGCCCAGGGTCTCCCCGTCCCAATGGGCACAGCCTTTCGGGGTGAAAATGCTCCAGTCCATGTTTGCGAAGCGCTTGCGGAAAAACGGTGTTCCGGCTTCGACGATCCAGTGATCCGGCTCGAACCACGCGGCGTATTTTTCACGGCCACTCTCCGGATCGGTTGCAACCAGTTTGAAGCGGACGAAGGCGTGCATCTTGTGGATTTCACGGCTGACGTTTTTGCGGAGAAACATCGCCTTGGAAACATCGGGATCGCTGGTGATCAGAGCAGAGGTTCCGCTCACCGTCTTTCACAATCCTCCAGAGGATGCGATAGAGCAGCGCCCATCTGGAGGGATCGTTGTGGCAGGAGACAGCCTGTGCGAGATCGACGAATTCTTTCGGGACTTTCAACGTCCCCTTCCCCGACGGTGCGGCAGCTCCGAACAGCCCGGCCTCCTTTTCCCAGAGGATTTCTTCCGGGGGAACGCCTTCCGTTAGCAAGCCTTTCGCAGCCTCCCGCCAACTTCTAAAATCCCTTCCCGGATCGACGCTTCTCATTTCTCCTCAGGAAAAAAGCTCGAGCTGCTGGGGCTTCGGCGCGAAGAGGGCGCGGAGGCGGTCGGAATCCAGGAGGTATTTCGCAGGATTGTGATCGGCGGTTATCAGGAAAGGCTGCACCTTCTTGAGAGAAACCCGGAGCCGGGCGAGATCGGCCAGGCGGATTTTTGTGAACCGCCGGATTTTGAGAATACGATCCACATTCCTAACCCCAAGGCCGGGCACACGAAGCAGGATTTCGCGGGATGCCGTTGCAATATCGACGGGGAAATCCTGGCGGTTCCGCAGCGCCCAGGAGAGTTTCGGATCGAGTTCCAGATCGAGGTTCGGGGTATCGGCGGAGAGGATTTCGTTGGTTTTGAAACCGTAGAAACGCATCAGCCAATCCGCCTGGTAGAGGCGGTGCTCGCGAACCATTGGCGGGGATTTCAGCGGAAGGATGGCGGATGGCTCCGGGATCGGGCTGAAGGCGGAGTAGTAAACGCGTTTGAGTTTGTAGGAACGGTAGAGTTCGTCGGAACCTGCGAGGAAATCGGCATCCGTCGATTCATCAGCTCCTACGATGACCTGCGTACTTTGCCCGGTAGCATGACGGAGTTTCCTATCCCCGTCCTTTTTCCTCTCTTTCGCTTCCTCTAGCTTGTGGCGGATGCGTCCCATGGCGACTTTTGTGCGAGCCATGTTTTTCTCCGGAGCGAGGAGATCGAGGCTCTTCTGGGTTGGCAGCTCCATGTTGATACTGATCCTGTCCGCGTAGCGTGCAGCGGTTTCGATCAACTCGGGCGATGCCTCGGGAATGGTTTTCAGATGGATGTAGCCGCGAAAATCGTGGGTCTCACGCAACGTCCTCGCCACCGCGATGACCTGCTCCATCGTATAGTCGGCGTTCCGGATGATCCCGGAGCTTAGGAACAGGCCTTCGATGTAGTTCCTTTTGTAGAAATCCAACGTCAGTTTCACCACTTCCTCCGCCGTGAACACCGCCCGCCGGACGTTGCTGGAGCGCCTGTTGATGCAGTAGTGGCAATCGTAGATGCAGGAATTCGTAAGAAGAAGTTTCAAGAGGGAGATACACCGCCCGTCCGGGGCATAGGAATGGCAGATCCCCGCGCCACCGGTGGAGCCGACACCCTTGCCGGTTTTCGAATCCGAGCGCTGAGCGCCCGAGCTTGCGCAGGAGGCATCGTATTTCGCCGCGTCCGCCAGTATTCCGAGTTTCTTTTCCAGTTCCATTTGTTCACGAGAACACTACATGGAAACGGCTACGGCGCGAGGGGAAATCTTCGGAAATCCGAATTACCTTCGGAATCTCAACTCTTCCCGCAGGCTTTCCACCTCGTCCAACAACCCGATGATGGTGTGGATCGCCGCCCAGTTCATGCGGTGCTGCTGGCGGAGCGTTTCGATGTGGCGGAGGCGCATAACGCTCTCCTCGTCGAAGTGCCATTCCTTCCGATCCGGAACGGGTGATACGACGCCCTTGCGGCAGTAAAAAACGATTTTCCGGTGGGAGGAGCCTGTCATGCGGATGACAACCTCGAGCGGATGGATGTCGTGGGGATCGGGGGTTATCATGTTCATCTTAGTTTTCCCTCGGGTTGAAATTCGAAACGTCGCGGAGTTTTTCCCAGAGGGCACGCTCCTCGTCGTTTGTTGTTGGCGGGGTTTCTATGGAGATCACTACGTAAAGGTCGCCCGGTGCGTTCTTCTTCGGCAAGCCGTAGCCTTTGAGGCGGAGCTGGTCGTCAGGGCCGGTTCCGGCGGGAATTTTGACCTGCACGGATTTTCCTCCGGGGATGTTTATGGAAATGGTCGTCCCAAGCACCGCCTCCCACGGGGCGAGGGCGAGATCGCGGAAAAGATCGTGGCCTTTGACCCGGAAATCCGGATGGGCGGCAATGCGGACGCGGAGGTAAAGATCGCCGGCCTCCCCTCCCCCATGCCCCTGACCTCCGTGACCGGGGACGCGGAGCCGCTGGCCTTCGCCTATGCCCGCGGGGATGCGCACCTGCACCTCGTCCGGGGTTGCCTGACCCGCCTTGCGGAGGGAAATGGTGCGCATGGATCCGGTGAAAGCCTCCTCCAGGGTAACCATGAGATCGCCCTCGATGTCCTGCCCGCGCATCGCGCCACCGCCGGGGAAACCACCGCCGAAACCCGCCGAACGCCGTGCGCCTCCGCCGGAAAAGTATTGCTCGAAGAAATCGCTGAAGCCCGTGCCATCGAACTGGTATTCCGCACCGCCCGGCATCGGGCCGGCTCGAATAGCCATCGCCCTGCGGAGGGGCGCCCTGCTGGTTCCAGTTCGCACCCAGCGTATCGTATTTCTTGCGTTTCTCGGAATCGCCAAGGACTTCGTAGGCTTCGTTGATTTCCTTGAACCTCTCCTCGGCGGTCGCCTTGTCTTGCGCGACATCCGGATGGTATTTCCGAGCCAGCTTGCGGAAGGCTTTTTTCACCTCCGCCTGGGTCGCGGTTTTACCGACCCCTAGAATTTCGTAATAGTCTCTGAAAGCCGCTGCCATGGTTGAATACAGGATTACACGTGGTTGGAAATTTCCAAGTCCGGTTCCTTCAAATCAGTCAGGGCAACTCACCGCCGATACGGTAGAACATTTTCCCGGCTATGGGATCCTCGTCTGTAAAGGACATTTCACCGCCAGTTCCGGCCAATTCCCCGGAAAGGGACTGCCACGCTCCATCCAGGCTGGCTGAGCGATACACCTTGTAGATGCGGTCTTTTGAAGATTTCCACTTCACCGTAAAGCCGTTCGTAGCGATCACATCCGCGCTGACTATGCCGAATACGGAGGAGGATTTCCCGGGATCCGTTCCCGCGCGGAATTCCTCGATATTGGTTTTGCCGTCGGAATCGTCATCCGCATCGGGCTGACTGCCGAGACCTTTGAAAAAGAGTTCCTCCCAGTCGTCGGAAAGCCCGTCGGAATCTTTGTCAGGAACCTCCGCGAGCGTGAGGATCAAGCGGCGCAGGATCTCGCGGTTGTCGCGTCTGGCGATATTCGAGCCGACTCCCGAGTTCCACATCGGCTGGCGGTCGAACATCGCTATCACGTTTCCCATACCCACCTTGCGGAGCGCGAGAGCGGCGAAATCCGGATTCTGAATCGTGAGGTTCTGCATATGGTTGATGTCCGGATTCCCGCTGACTTTGAAATCCGCATCGTCCACGTAGGGAATGAGAATCCGGATCGCCGGAGCGGCTGGATCGATTGCGACGGGGGAAACCCCTTCGCCCTCGAGGACTGGCCTGCCGGTCACGATGGGGTGAACCGCGCCCGGACCGGCACGGAAGGCTTTTACTCCATTCGCCTGATCGACGGTGACTTCCATCCCGTAGCGGCTGATGAGATTGTTCGTAGCCCTTTGTCCGACGTTGTTCTGAGCGCCCACGATGTTGAAGCGGCCTCCCGATGCGGAATCGCTATAGATGAGCATGCCGCCCCCTGCCCGGAGCCACGAGTCGAGAGCCAGCTTTTCAGGGGCGGACCAGATCTTCTGGTGGAGGCCGAAAATTACGACCTGGTATTGGGCGAGAAACGCCGCGTCGAGAACGGTATTCCTGTCGTAGTGCTGGGTGATCGAAAGTCCTTCGTTTTCGACGAGGTTTTTGAATTCGGAAAGTCCGGTGGAATCGGTATCGGTGAGGAGCATCTGGTCATAGGCCGGATCGGAGCCGGAGGGAACAGTCCCGTCTGCCGCGATATCGCCGTGGACGTAGGCAACGGAGACACCCGGCCTGACCAACGCGACCCAGTCCGAGGGGGTGCCGGCAGGACGGATTTCCCAGTGAAACCTGTCCGCCACCCGTGACTTCCGTGACGGATCCTTTGATCAGCGCGCCCCCGTTGCGGGGATCGAACCACCGGACCTGGAACGTCCCGGCCGCTTCGGCGAGGTTGAGATTTTTCGTGCCCCCGTCCGGCAGATAAACCATGTATTGCTCCCCCGGCTTCGCGAAACAGTAGCCGGAGCTATTGGAATTGCCCGGGTTCCCGATCAGTTCGTTTCGGTTTTCCATTTCATGAAACGGCACCCGGTAACCGGAGAAAAAATCGAGCGCGTGGCGGCAGTAGTCCCACCATCGGTCGCGGCTGCGGAAATCCTGCAGGGTGAGATCGGAATGCGCATGGGAGTAACCGAAGTAGTATTCCGTCCCGCCACCACCGGCGAGCAACACGCCCCAGAGTGCTCTCTTCCGGGCGTCGGTGTAGTTGCCGTTGCCCGTGGGAGCGGCGGAATTTCTCGCATCCGTGACCAGTCCGTCCTCGGCGTTGCCGGGTTCGTCATAGGCCACGACCCACGGCTTTCCCGCTGCGGAGGATTTTCCTATCCACTCGAGCACGTCGCCGTGGACTTCGTCGAATTTCGGTCTCGTCCCTTGCATCGAAAGGCCGGTGAGCTCCGAGGCATCCCCCAGCAGCGGTGTGTGTATCGTCGCCTTGTCGCCCGGAAACGTGTGGATGACGATATTCCGCCGGTAGGGATCGTGGTCATGGAAATATTTCGCCATGGCGATCCGCTGCGCGTCGGTCTGCCGCTTGTTTTCCTCGCCGAGATTCCAGTTCAGCGCCAGATGGTGTCCGAAGCGTGCGATCAACTCCCGGTAATAGAGCTTTCTCCGGATACCCAGCTCGCCGCTGTCGAGAAGGGTTTCGTTCTCGGTCTCCTGGGTTTTGAAGTGGAGGTAGAAGCCGTTGCGATCGGCGTGATCGAATACCACCTCCCATTGGTCCAGCCTCGATACATCCAGCCGCTCCCTCTCGGAATACGTGGTGTAGGGGAAGACGTTCCTATCGTCCCCGGCTATATTCATGGTCAGGAAAGAAAAGACGTTCAGTCCCTCGGAGGCGAGATAGTTGACCGCGCCGATGAGCCCCTTGCCTTTCCCGCCGCGCCATGTCGGATCGCCTGCCATCCAGTCGGAAACGTGGGGGGTGTAGGTTTTCACTAGATCGTCCTTTTGTCCGTCGGAAGCGAATCCGCCGTCAAAGTCCGCGTAAGCGAGGAGGTTCTCCGGGGCGTCGGCTCCCTGTTTCAGAAAATATTCACCCGTCCCGGCCCACCGGAGATAGCGGCCACCGACATACTCGAGCACACCGCGCGACCGGTTGTCGCGGCCCTTCCTTGTCCGTGTCCTCCACGGTGAATCCGCCGGTCACGATACCACTGGCATTCCCATCCAGGGTGGCGGGGACTCCGGCACCGGACACGTCATCCACCGCGATGTTGCTGCCGGTGCGGAACTGTGCGGAGTATGTCCACTCCCCCGTTTCCGGCGGGGCGAAACCCACCCGCCAGATGTTTCCCGAGTCCGCCCCGGTCTCTCCGGCGAACCCGTCAGCGGCGTAATACCCCGGCACGGTCATCGTGCGCCCGGAAGAAACGTGCGTGAAAATGACATTGAGGCGATAGGCCAGAAAAGGATTGGGCGTGGCGTTCTCCGAGCTGGCCGGCCTCTCGAAGGCGATGGTCACCCGGTGCCATTGTTTCAGCTCCCCGTAGATGCCTTTTTCCGGGGTTTGCAAGACCGCGGAATCAGCGGGATCGGGTGGCTCCGGAGGCACGCCATCGGTCACGGTGAAATTCACGGTCAAGGTGGGACTTGCCGTGCCGGAAGCGCCGCCGCCGGAGAAAGCGGTCGCCGTCACCGTATGGCTGCCAACGGTGGGGGTAAAGGGATCGAAGTCGCCATTGGAATCGCCTGTGAACGAGTAGGGAGCCACGCCTTCCGTCTTGAAATTCGGGTTGCCATCGTATCCGAAGCGGACGCTGCCAACGGTTGCCGGGATGGTGATCGCCTCGATGCTGAGGTTCCGCGTTGGCAACGCCCGAAGATCCAGGACCGCACCGTCAACCAACGGATCGAAGCCCGCGACGGGCAGTTCGGTGTCCGCATTGATCAGCCGGATTTTATCGACTGTCTGGGCACCGGCAGGAGAGAAGGATGCGAGCGCGAAAACCAGTATGGGGTATGAAATTTTCATCGTAAGCGGCCATCATAGGAAATCCCGCCGGATCTCCAATGGCAAAATCCATAGGCGAAAACGCCGTGATCACAGCCCGTAGATACTCGCGCAAAGCCGCTCCTGGCGGACGCCTGTTTCGGATTTGATTTCGAAATCGATGTAGAGCACTCGGGTCGGGGCGAGGTCGGGAACCGTGAGGGTGAGCGTCTTGCCGTCCTTCGACCATTCGCTCTTCGCGACCGGGTGCGAAGTTTCATTCTCCATCGCCGATCCGTAGCGTGCCGAGCGCTTGATCGTGTAGGAGGTGAGCTTCAGACTGCCTTCCGTGATGGCGTCGGTGGTTTGTGGTTCGGAAAATTCCAGCACAACTTTGGAGGGGGCGGTTTTGAAGCCGACCACGGACGAAGCCGCTTTTCCGGTAGGACGGATGCGATAAAAACCGCCGGTCTCCGTGCGCACGCTGCCCCATCCGAAAAGACCCGCCGCGTAGAGAGTGCCGTCTTCCGGATGGAACCGCCCTCGCATGATGCCGGAGGCAAAATCGGGGATGGGCAGCGGTTGTGCGAGTCCCTGGGACCCGACCGCTCTTTTCCTCGTATGGAAGAACTATGATTTTGCCCTGGCCGTATTCGTAGTAGCCAAGTTTCCCGCTGAACCCGCCCCAGCCGCTCTCGGGAAAGCGGAAGACTTCCGAGGGAGAGCGTGCATAGGTTTTCGGAATCCAGAGCATGGGTTCGACCGTATCCTTGTCATCGGCGGTGATCTTTTCGGGGTCGTACCATCCGAGCATGTTGCCGTGGAATTTCCCCGGCTCGACCCGCATGATCTTGTTCTGCGGATTCCAGAAACCTTCCTGATCCGTCGTCCACACGCGGTCATCGCTGTCCACGAAAACGCCGTTGGCGGAGCGGAGGCCGTTGGCGACGATCCCGGATTCCTTCCCATCGGCGGAGACCTTGATCAGGGTGCCGTGACGGGGGAAAAACGCGGCATCTGCGTGCTGGCTGCATTTCACGTAGTAGAAATTTCCCTCGGAATCGGTATCAAGTCCTCCGGCGAATTCGTGGAAGTGCATGGAGAGGACGTGATCGGTATTGTATGCCTCGTAGTAGTCGGCGACGGCATCGCCATCGAGATCGTGGGGACGCATGATCTGATCGCGGCAGCCGACGAAAATCTGTCCATCGCGCACCTTGAGTCCGAGCGGCTGATGGAGGCCGGAGGCGATGCGGCGTATGGTGATGGACTCGCCGACTTTCCCCTGGATGGCATCGACAATGAAGAGATCTCCCGTCCAGGTGGCCATCGCCAGCGAGTCCGGGGAGAGGTAGTCCATACCGGAGAAACGGATGCGCGTGTTCCAGGGATTTTTCACCTCCTGCGGCAGCACTGCTTCCTCCACCTCGAACGCCCCGTCGGAAACGATACGGCGGTATTGCGCGGAGATTATTTTCGTGTCAGCGGCCGGGACTTTTCCAAGGAATCTCGCAGTGTCCTCGGTGCGCTCTTTCGGCCAGGTGAAGACAGGGAATTCGTCGTCCTTCACGGCGATCAGATCGTCGCGGACTTCACCTGCCAGGAAGTGAACCATGCGCTCCTTGTCGCTTGGGAAAATCTCGACAACCCCTTCATTGATGCCGCCTCCATTGATCATCCGGGCGCCGTTTTCTTTCGCGAAAAGGCGGGTCTCGATTCGTTTTCCGTGGGTGCGTAGATAAAAGGTTTGCTCATGGGGTTTGAGCAGCAGGCTACGGATAATGGAAGTCCGTCCGTTCTTTTCAAACACGGTGGTCGTCTCCAGCACCTCCGTACCTTCGACCGAGTAGTGGATGGTCGGAATTTCCGTGGAGAGATTCATGCCATGGTATTGGATGCGGTCGTCGGGGAGCGGCCCGTATTTCCTTCCGTTCAGCGCCTCCTCACGCGGGTCGCGGAAATCAGGATAGCGCCCCGCTGGCGCTTCTCCCGCCTCGGCCCACGCCAGCCCCACCGGGGACTCGAAAATACGTTCTCCCGCGAGCTTCGCGTGCATGCGGTGCTCGCCGTTGTAGTTGAGATCCCGCCAATCGAGCAGATCACCTTTGTTGACCGCCACCAGCCGTCCGGTGTCGAGATCGTAGAGCGCGTGGTGTTTCGATTCGGTCACGCCCTTGCCTTTTTCCAGACTGAGAATTACCCCTTTCGGAGCGACGTTGTTCAGGGATGACTCGAAGTGACCGAAGATGGCACGACCGAAATCGACCTTGGCCGGATCGAACTCCACGCGTGCGGTCGGAGCCTTCCGCCCGGCACTCCATGCGATCATTTCATCCGCCGGAACCGATGCGATGTAAGCGTCATCCAGGGCGACATACTGGGAGGGGTTCTTGTCCTTAAAAAACTCCTCGCGGAGATAGTGGATGACATAATATTTCTGCTCCGGGGTCATCCAGTTCTGCGCCGGCATCTGGTTGTATCCCTGGGTGAGGGTCTGGTAGAGCTTGTGCGGATCGGCCTCGTTGAGGAGGGGTTGTTTGTGAAAAGAGCGCGCGTTCGGCACGGAAGGAGGCCGGGACTCGTCACCATGGCAGGCGGAACACACCATCCCGTAAAGCGCCTTGCCCTCCTCGAACTCGGCATCCCCGAAGCTGGCGAAATCCTTCATCACCTCGCGCTGTGAGAGTTCCGCCTTGGATTGGGTCTGGGAAAAAAGGATCGCCGGGGACGCGGCAAGCAAAGTGAGCAAGGTGGGGAGGAATTTCATGTGAACTGCCGAGAAACTAGGAGGTGGAACCTCCTTTTCAAAAGAAAAAGGAAACTGTTTTTCCCGCGTCGGGAACATAAAACGGTTCTTTGTGCGTGAGGTTTGGGGAGAATTCCCTTGAATGGTATCCATGAGCAGAAAGAAAGATCGTGCGGCACGCTCCGCGGAAGAGAAACCGGCTCCAAACGCTTTTGGAGCCCTGGACGCGCTGGGCGATCTCCCTTCCGGCCCGGAAACACATTTGCCGGTCAGGACATCCAAGCGCGGTCAGAAAAACATCAGCCGGGGACGGGTCGATATCATCCGCTCCACCGCCCATCGCGGCGGCAAGGGAGTCACTGTCGCCAAGAATTTCACGGGTATCTCCCTCGCGGAAAAACAGGAACTCGCGAAGAAAATTCAAAAATCCTGTGGGGTCGGCGGCACCGTGAAGGACGGAAACATCGAGATCCAGGGAGACAAGCGCGAAGAGGTGAAACGCGTCCTGACAGAAGCCGGCTTCAACCCTGTCTTCTCCGGCGGATGAAATTGCCGACCGTTTACGGAGAACTTGCACCGCCGAATCGTCTCCGTTAGATTCCGGCCATCTGCGAGTATGAGCGACGATCAGGAGACATCGGAAATATCCTTAGTGGTGGGTGTCGGGGCCTCGGCCGGTGGCCTTTCGGCGCTGAAACAGCTTTTCGACGATCTTCCCGAGCGCAGCGGGCTCGTGTTTCTCGTAGTCCAGCATCTCGATCCCAACCATTCAAGCATGATGGCGGAGATCCTGGACAAACGCTGCAGGCTCAAGGTTACCGAGGCCAGGGACGGACATCGCCTGGAGGCGGACTGCGTTTACACGATACCCCCGGACGCCTATATCGAGATCTCGGATCGTGCGATCCGGGTGGTCGAGCCCACCGAGAAACGCGGTTTCCGCACGGCGGTGGATCATCTTTTCCGCTCCCTTGCGAAGTCCTACGGAACCCGGGCGGTTGGCATCGTCCTGTCGGGCGCGGGCAGCGACGGCACCGCCGGCCTGCGGGCGATCAAGGCGGAGGGGGGTCTCGTTCTCGTGCAGAACCCGGAATCCGCCGAATACCAGAGCATGCCGCGCAGCGCGATAGGCACCGGGATCGTGGATCGCGTGATGGAAGCCAAAGACATGGCCGGGTTCATCCACCACTATTCCGGACAGCCGTATGTGGAGGACGGACTGCAGGACGAACTGGCGGATTCTTTCATCACCAAGGTCGGCGACCTGTTGAGCGATCACGAGGGTTTCGATCTCGGGCCATACAAGGACACTACCGTGGGGCGGCGCCTGTGCCGACGTATCAGTCTGTCCGGTGTCGCCAAGGCGGAGGATTACCTTGCGCTGATGCGCGAGGACGAGGGTGAACGGAAAGCCCTGATGAAAGATCTCCTGATCAACGTCACCGATTTTTTCCGGGACCGGAAAGCTTTCGACTCCCTGAAGCAGATCGTGCCGACCATCCTTGACTCCGTCCGGGACGGCGGGGACGTCCGCATCTGGGTCGCCGGCTGCGCGACGGGAGAGGAGGCTTATTCACTTGCCATCCTTTTTTGGGAAAGCATCGAGCAATCGGACAAGGATCTGGATCTGAAGATTTTCGCTACGGATGTCGATGAAGAGGCCATCGCGTTCGCCAGAAAAGGAGTCTATCCGACGAGCGCGCTGGAAGTCCTGCCGCCGGATCTCCGAAAAAAATATTTCAGGGAGGATCGGGCGGAAATGCTCAAAGTCGTCTCCTACCTGCGGGACAAGATTTCCTTCGCCACGCAGAACCTTTTCGCGGACCCGCCGTTTTCACGGATGGATCTCATCAGTTGCCGGAACGTCCTGATCTACCTGCGCCCGGAGACCCAGGTGCGGATTCTCAATTCCCTCGGCTTCGCTCTCCGCCCGGAGGGCTACCTGTTCCTGGGAAGTTCGGAAAGTCTCGGCGAGCAGACAAAACTTTTCCGCCAGATTTCCGCCAGATGGCGCATTTTCCAACGCCGGGCCGAGGTGAAGGATTCGTTCCATACGCCGCTGGTCGGACGAAAATCCACCCGCCAACCGGGGGAACCGAAACCAAGAAACCGGGAGAAGTCCAAGCCGACAAAAACCCCGGGAGCACAGGAGGTGCTGCTGCAACAGCTCGAACCTGCGGTCGTGATCGACGGCGAGAACCGTATCCTTTTCGTCCACGGTTCCCTTGACGGATTCCTGAGAATCCCGGAGGGTGAGCCGAATCTCGACCTCATCTCCACGCTCCATCCCGAGCTAGGCAGCCGGATCAGGGGAGCGGCTTTCAAGGCACGGCGCTCCGGCGAGGAGGTCGTCATCCATCCGCCGCGGACTTTTGTGAAACAGATGCCGGAAAAAGGGAATCTGGTCGTCCGCGTGGTTCCGGTGGAGCACCCATCGCTTGGCGAAGGCGTTCTGGTCGTGCGTTTTACCACCTCGGGTCCGGTTCCTGAGCAGAACGATATCCCTTCCTATTCAAAGGAGCACGACTGCATGGTCGATGACCTTGAGCGAGAACTCGCCCAGACCCGAGACGAACTCGTGAACGCAACCCAGGAACTGGAATTAAGCAACGAGGAGCTGAAGGCCTCGCAAGAGGAGGCTCTTTCCACGAACGAGGAGTTGCAATCGGCCAACGAGGAGCTTGAGGCCAGCACGGAGGAGCTGCGATCCCTCAACGAGGAGCTGACCACGGTCAATTCCCACCTGAAGGAAAAGATCGAACAGCTCCAGTCCGCCAACGACTACAGAAAGAATCTCTTTGCCAGCAGCAACATCGCGACCCTTTTCCTCAACGGAAAACTCGAGCTCAGCATGCTCACCCCGGCGGCCGAGCGCCTCCTGGATCTGGGACCACAGGATATCGGGAGGAGGCTGCACGGCATTTCCCACGAACTCATGGGTGGCAGGGAAGCCAGGGATATCGAGGCGGTGATGGAGTCCCTGGAGTCCTCCCAGCGGGATATCCAGACCTCGGACGGCCGGTGGTTCACCCGGAAAATCCTCCCGTTCAAGACCGCCGACCAGCGCATTGACGGGGTGGTGATCACCTATTTTGAAACCACCGAGCTGAAGAACGCCATCAGACTCCTCGAAGCCAGCGAGCAACGGCATTCCCTGCTCGCAAAACTGAGTGTGGACGCGCTTGGCGGGCGCTCCGTGGATGCGCTACAGCATGAGATCGTCCGCGAGGTGGCGCACGTCCTGGATTCCGATTTCTCCAAAGTCCTCAGATATGAACCCGAGCGGAAACGCCTGCACCTCGTCGCCGGAATCGGATGGGAAAAGGGAATAATCGGCGAGGCCTACGTTTCCGATGAAAAGCACTCCCAGGCCGGATACACACTAATGGACAGGGATCCGGTCATCGTATCGGACCTGCAGAAGGAGCGGCGTTTTCACGGCCCGGATCTCCTTCTGGATCACGGGGTGGTGAGCGGTATCAGCTGCGTCATCGAAGGTGGGGAACATCCCTACGGCGTCCTGGCGGTCCATAGCCGCTCGCCTCGCGCCTACACCCATGAGGAGGCGACATTCCTGAGTTCCGTAGCGAACCTTTTGTCCGTCGCTGTCACCCGGGAGATGGCGGAAAAGGAAGTGGCACAGGGCAGGGACCGGCTCGACATGGCCCGCGAGGCCGCGCAGATCGGAATCCATGACCACGACCTGACGACGGACACCGTCAGTTGGGACACGGTGATCAGAAAGATCTGGGGCGTGCCGGACGATCTCGATCCGGTCACCTTTGAGATATTCCGGAAAGGTCTCCATCCGGACGATTGCGACAAAACTCTGACCGCGATCGAGGAGGCGGCGAAAGACGAGGGAAGAAAATACCTCCGGATAGAATACCGGGTCGTCAACGCTCTCACCAAACGGGTGCACTGGGTGGAGGCGACGGGGACCACGGCCTACGAATCCGGGAAGGCCGTCCGGATCGTCGGGACGGTTCAGGATATCACCGAACGAAAGGAGATTCTCCTCACCCTTGCGGCGAAGGAAGAGAAGCTGCGCATGGCCCGGGATTCCAACCGCCTTGGGGCATTCGAGCTGTCCCACGCCGATGCCGATCTGGACTGGGATCCGCTCCTCGCAGAGATCTGGGGTCTGGAGGAGAACGAAACGCCCACCATGAAGATATTTTGGGAAGGCCTCCACCCGGATGACCGGGAGGCCACGGCCACCGCACTTAAAATCGCCGGGGATCCTGAGAGCGACGGCCACTACCACGCCATCTACCGCGTCATCAACCGGAAAGACGGTCGCGAGACCTGGGTGGAAGCCAGTGGTCAGAACGTGTTCAACAACGGCAAACCCGAGAGGATGATCGGTATGGTCATCGACATCACCGAGCAGAAAAACCTCGAGGCATCCCTGCAAAACGCCGTCGAGGAACTCGAAGCCTCCAACGAGGCGAAGAACCGTTTCCTCGCCACTCTCGGCCATGAACTCAGGAATCCGCTGATGGCGGTTTCCATGGGAATTTCCGTGCTCGAACGGGATCCCGCCAAGCTGGACAAACTGCTGGATCTCCTCCGTGCCAACACGAATCTGATCTCCTCCCTGCTCGACGACCTGCTCGATCTGACGCGCATCTCACAAGGAAAAATGAAGCTCGCCATGGATCAGCTCGACCTCGGCTCGCTGGTGGGCGATCACGTCGAGGGCTTCCGGGCAAAGGCCGCGGAGAAGGAACTCACGGTTCGTTTCGGAAAAACGGTGGATCCCGTCTGGGTGGAGGGGGATTCAAACCGGCTCGGCCAGGTAATCGGAAACCTCCTGACAAACGCCTACAAGTTCTCCGAAGCGGGAGGAGAAATCTCAGTTTCTCTCCGGAGCGATGAAGAGTCCGCCAGACTAACGGTCACCGACACCGGCATCGGGATCGCGAACGAGGATCTCGACAAAATTTTCGATCCCTTCGAGCAATTGCACGGCTCCCAGCAAGGCAACACCGGTCTGGGAATCGGCCTTTCCCTCGTAAGGGAACTCGTCGAAAAACATGGCGGCAGCGTCCGCGCCAGTAGCGACGGGGAGGGACAGGGAGCCAGCTTCACCATTGAGCTGCCGAAACTCCGTGAATACCGGGAGGAAAACGGAGCCGAGGAAGAAGAGCACGTAAACCTCAGGCCGGGACTCCGGATCCTCGTCGTCGATGACAACCGCGATGCCGCCACCGGCCTCGTCTCCATCCTACGGGGGGAAGGGTGTGAGGTAGTCCAGTGCGATTCCGCACCGGATGCGCTAAAGGCCAGGGAAACATTCGAACCGGAGATCATGCTCATCGACATCGGCCTTGGCGAAACCGACGGCTGCGATCTTTTGAAGGAGATCGTCTCGCGCCACGACGATAGGGCCGTGGCCATCGCCGTCACCGGTTTCGGGCATGAGGAGGCAAGGCAAAAGACGGCCGCAGCCGGATTCCATCACCATATCAACAAGCCCCCGGACATCGAACGCCTGCTCAGACTCATGGCAACGTGCTCAGAGTGACCTCGCGCCACGAACGGAACTAGTACTCCTCCTCTTCCCCCCCCGGGACCGGAGGGATTACATCCTCCCTCTCCAGCAGCCTTTCCAAATCCAGATCCGACACAAGATCAGCCGGAGTCCCCCTCACGATGGAGGCATACGGGACGATTCTATCCAGCTCCGCGATCGCGCAGTGCACCATCGAGACCACGATGTCCGAGTCGAATTTCTCCCTCTCGAAAAGGTTCGTCACGCGGAAAACCAGCATCTCCCGATCCAGATCGTATTCGAAGCATCCCAGGGTCAGTTGCTTGTTTCCCCGCATCAGCAGCTCTAGCAAGGCCGGTATCTGGGGTTCCGCGATGAACATCGGACTCTCCCCGAGCACGCTCAGGGCATTGAGTTCGGGAAAGGCCTGCACCACCAGATCCACGCGCGTGTGGTGCGCCTCGAAGCCTGCGCGGAGCACCTCCCGCCCCTCGACCAACTCCGCGTGCCATCCGTTTTTCCCGAAAGTTTCCTCCACCGATAGGATCTGTCTTGAATGCGCTCTCATGCCCTTGTCTTCCATGCTTCCCGGCGGAGTTGAAAGATAAAACTCACCGCCACCCGATTTTTGAAACCGCAGCCAACTTTCGGGAGGTCTTCCGTTCAATTCATTCCTGGAAAGAAGAGCCATCCGCTCTCCCCATGATCGCTTTCGACAAGAGAACGCGAAGCTTCCGCTGGATGGGCCGGAGCGAGAGGTGCATTCCCGCGGTCTTCTCCTCATTGAAATGAAGTGTCAGGCGGGTCATTTCCCCGTCCAGCTCGGCAGCGGAAATTTCCTGCCACATGACCATCTGCATCCCCTTCGTTGGCCGGTAGAAAGGGAAAATTTCCAACCCCATTGGTGTCAGGATCAGGTATGCATGACTGGCCAAATGCACCGCCAGCCGGAAAACTCCCGCAGCCAGCAGGAAACATGGCACCGACCACGCCGGGTGGGGCACGGCGGGATTTACGCTTCGATAAAATCCAGTGGCGACAAGCGTGACCCCCACGCCAACGAATACCGCTCCCAGCACGCAGAATTTCACCGCCTGCGCCGAGCGGGTGAACCTCAGTTCCTTTTGCGGCTCGGAAACCATCCCCTCTATTTCGAATCGAGATTTCCGCCGCCAGCCTCACCGCCAGTCTCGATCTCCACAAACTCGTCCCCCTCGTTGCGGCGACGCCAGGTATTGAGACCGACGACGATAAGAAATCCCATAATCACGAAAGACCCCTCCATGAAAAACGGTGTGGAGAGGATTCCTGCGAGCATACCGAAGCTTTCCCCGACCCAACCCGGGATCAGTCGCCAACCAACAAGCAGGCCGCAAACCAGAACCATAATCGTCCCAAGGATCGCGGCGCCAACGAGTATCTGTCTTCCTCTATCTTCCGTGTTGTTCGTTGCCATGTTGATACGGGCTGAAGCTAGTTCGGGCGGAAGCGGCATCCAATAAGAACTTTTTAAAATTATTACGGAAATCTTGATTGTTTTTTGAAATTCGCTACTTTCCCTTTATCAGACCGCTACGTTCCAAATCCACCCCCCTCCTCGTGATGACTTTCCTGGCCATCCCGGCCTTCTCCGCATGGACATGGAACAGGGCTGAACGGGATCGCTCGGCGGCACCCGCCCCAACTCCCATCAACCAGCGGCTACCCGTGGAAATCATCCCATACGACGACAAACCGCAGTGGGTTCTGGTGCCCATCGATCCGGGCTAGTAAAGAGTCCGCCGCGTCCTCAGCCATCCGCGAGCACCGCGAGAACCTCTCCGATGGTGTGGCTTCTCTCCAGAGAGTGTCGAAGCTTCTTGTCTGTATTGAGGGTGTAAGCGTTTCTCCTGCCGCTTCTTTCGCGGGTGAGGTAGCCGGCCTCCTCCAGATCCGCCACGATTCGCTGAACGGCTCTTTCCGTGATTCCCACGGCCAGGGCGACTTCACGCAGGGGCTGGTCCGGATTCCCCGCCAGACAAATCAGGACGTGCCCGTGATTGCTGAAAAACGTCCATTGGTTCGATGCTGTTGCCATGCATGAAAATCCAGCAAGCCAGACGATCTTTCAATCACGAAATACCTTTCGGCATTGCTTAGGGAGCGGTCAGGGATTCACCGTTGTTTTCCACGCCCAGTCCCAGGAGAAAGGGAACCGCGCTTACCGCCCACTCCTCGGCGCCCCGGTAGCCGGAGGATTCCTCCCCGAAACAGGATCTCAGCATATCCGTATCGATGATTCCCGGATTCAGTGCGACTGTGGCCAGACCGGCCGGCAACTCCTGTGCAAGCGCCCGGGTGAGTCCCTCGATCGCCCACTTGCTGGCGCAGTACGGGGCTACCTCCGGAGAAGTCGATCTCCCCCACCCCGAGGAGACGTTCACGATGACACCCCGTCCCGCTTCCCTCATGATCGGAACCGCGTGGCGGATCATGTTGGCAGTTCCGCACACGTTGATCGCCATGAGCGTGTCAAAATCCTCCGCGGAAATTTCCCAGAGTGGGGCGGAAGGATTGATGATCGCGGCGTTGTTGATCAGTAGATCCGGCGGTCCCGCCGCTTCCAGCGCCTTGTAGCAAAAGTCGCGAGTCTCATCATCGGATAAGACGTCGGCCTCCATGAACAGGTTGGGCGCTGGGAAGTCCGAACGCAGGGAATCGATGCGCCCGGAGCGTCTTGCACAGGCGGCAATGGTGTGGCCTTGTTTCACAAACCCGCCTGTCATGGCCCGCCCGAGGCCGGAGGAGCATCCCGTTAACCAGATTGTCATTCAGACATGTCACATCTTACGGAGATATTTCAAAGATTTTCGGTTCCAACGTCGCCTGGGCGCGGAAAAAGCGGGGGATCCGGAGATCCTCCCGCTTTCCTTTGATAACATCAGAAACATGCGAACAGCCGGTTATGCCTTTTGGGCAGAAAAGCTGTTTGCGGTCTGGTGACTATTTTTTGCCTTTTTTGGCAGCTTTCTTAGCCGCCTTCTTCGCTACTTTCTTTTTGGCCACCTTCTTTTTGGCAGGTGCCTTCTTGGCGACTTTCTTTACCGCTTTCTTAGCGACCTTTTTCTTGGCCGTTTTCTTTTTGGCGGGAGCTTTCTTGGCGGCTTTTTTGGCCACGACTTTCTTCGCCGCCTTTTTCGCTACTTTTTTGGCGCTCTTGGCCACCTTCTTTTTAGCCGCTTTTTTCTTCACCGCCGCCTTTTTGGCAGGAGCTTTTTTAGCGGGTGCTTTTTTCTTCACCGCTTTTTTGGCCGCTTTTTTAGGAGCTGCTTTTTTCACTGCCTTTTTCGCAGCTTTCTTGGCGGTTTTTTTCGCGGGCTTGGCCGCGGCTTTCTTTGCTGATTTTTTTGCAGCCATAGTTTTGTGTCGTTGGAGTTCGCGTTCGATGTTGGTTTTCTCATCCGGCGTCAATGTACCGGCGGAGAGGGTAGCGAGAACGGCCTCACCGAGGCGTCCTCCAAAAGCATTTGTCACGAAGTCTTCCGTGGCCCGGCGCACGATCACTTCCTGGGAATAGGCGGGTTCATAGGTATGCGCCCTGCCGGTGCGCGTACGCCGCACGAGTTTTTTCCGCTCAAGACTCTGCATGACGGAGAGCACCGTGGTGTATGCCCGCTCGCGCCCGTCCGGTAGCGAATCGTGTACTACGTTCACCGTAGACGGCCCTTCGTGCCAGAGGACTGTGAGCGCTTGCAGTTCGAGATTCGACGGGTGGGAAGGTTTGGCCATTCGGTTCACTTCGTTTGCTTGTTACGACAAAACTAGTATTTCGTGTTTCCGTCAAGTTAATAATACGGATATTCAAACGAATCCGGCAGCGGTCGTTTCACCTACGCCGGGCATCGTAGTACCCCGCGCCTAGTAGTCATTCCCCCTCCCGCATCTCGGGACGCAGGATTTCCGGGTTGAGGCTCTCAAGCGCCTTCCAGAAATTCTCTTCGGCGGGATGGCCGTTGTACAATACCCGACCTTCCGCGGAGACCAGCACCACGACGGGCACACTCTGCACCTTGAGCTTGTGGCTGACCGGCGCTTTCCTGGAGTCCACGATCCACCGGCCCGGAATGTTTTTTCCAGTCGCCCGCAGCATGGCCAGGGCGTCCGCGGCCACCTTCGCGGATGTTTCCGGGAGGATGGATACCACGGCGACACCTTTCGGGATCAGGTGCTCCGCCGTTAGGAAAAAATCCGCAAGCGTGGCCTCGCACTCGCGGCTCCAAGGAGACCAGAAATGGAGAAGAAGGCCTCTCCCGTCCCCCACCACATCTCCCAGGGAAACCGGCTCGCCGCCTAGGATGTCCTTATAGGTTTTTCCGAAATCCACTTCCACGGCTTTCATTGCGTCCATGAGGCGCATCCGCTCGATGTGCGGGGCGAAGGCGGCACCCTGCCTGGGGCTCAGCCAGAAGGCCTCGGTGATATGTTCTTTGAATCCCGCCGAATCACCCTGTTTGAGCGCGGCTATGGCGCGGACGTATTCGGTGACGGCGAGCCAGTCGTCCTCCACGGCGAAGATTTCGGACTCCACCAGATTGAAATCCGCCTTCCGTTTTTCGAACTCCGGGAGCAGGGCCGCGATCTCCGCATCCTCCGCGCGATCCACGTGAAAAAGAAACCGCGCCTCAAGTATGGCCTGTTCGGAAACGCCAAGCTTGCGAGCCGCGGCGACGGCTTTTTCCAAAGCCTCGGCGGACTCCCGCTCGGAAAGCATCTGCTCGATGGCATCCTCCTTCGGATCCATGGGAGCCTCCGGAGAAGGCTCCACCTGTGCGACGAGCAGCGTACCGCCCGCCAACATCCCAGCGAGGAGCCTTGGCAGAACCATTGCAGTTATTGCGCCGGGATTTGGAGCGTGGAGCCGAGAACAACCGTGTCCCTGGTCATGCCATTGGCGCGCTTGATCGCATCCACGCTGACACCGTATTTCTTCCCGAGTCCCCAGAGGGTATCTCCGCGGACGACGGTATGCGCTTTCGCGCTGGCAGCGGGAGCCGGTGCCGGCGTGTAGGACGGTGTGGGCGCGGTATCCTCATAGACGGCAGGCGCGTCATATGCGGGATTCACATCGGAAGTCTCGTAGGGTGTGCCGCTTTCAGCGCCATAATCGGGAGCCGCGTAGGGATTGGAAACATCGTAATCCTCGCCGCCGCCTTGTGAAGCGCAGGAAACGAGAACGGCGGAGAGTGCGGCGAAAGGAGCCAGGGAAACATATTTCATAGTTGGAAAGGTTGGGAGTTGGTTGAGTAGACAGTGTGTCCGTAGAATAGGAAACGACCGCCGGAACGGTTTTTATTCAAGTCACATCCTTTTCCCAACCAAAAAATTCATCCACAGCGCGTTCAGTATGTGCGGCGAGTTCCTCCAAGGATTCTCGCCGAAGTGCGGCCACCGCCCGCGCGGTGTGCATGGTGAAGGCCGGTTCGTTGCGTTTGCCGCGCACCGGCTCCGGCGCAAGGTAGGGGGAATCGGTCTCCAGCATGAAGCTTCCCGCCGGGCAGCGCCTTACGGTTTCCCTCACCAGTTCCGATTTTTTGAAAGTCGCCACGCCGCCGAAGGAAACCAGCCCGCCTTTCGCAAGTGACCCGCTCCGCCATCTCCCAACCGGAGATAAAACAATGGAAGACCGCCCGCACCGTTTCCGAAAATCCGGTATATATACGGAGCGCGTCGTCAAACGAGGCGCTCCCCTCCCTGTCGCGCGTGTGGATCACGACATTCAAACCGGTGTCCGCCGCCAGCTCGAAGTGCTGGCGGAGAAAATCCTGCTGCCGTTTCCTAAAAGCACCCTCATCCCATCCATCGGGTGCCTGGTGGAAATAATCCAGTCCGGTCTCCCCGATCGCGCAGACGCGGGGGTCGGTCACGTGTCGGGAAAGCATTTCCACAGCGTCATCCGGAGCGTTGTGGACCTCGCAGGGATGGATGCCGATGGCGGCGCGGACTCCGCGATGGTTCGCGAGATTCAGATTTTTCGGAACTTCTTCCAGGCACGTCGCAAGCGTGACGATGCGATGCACGCCGGCCTCGACCGCGTTGCTTATGATACCGGCACGCTCGTCATCGGTGAAACGTCCGGACGCGAGATGGCAGTGGGAATCGGTGATCATGATCTGCATGCCGCAAGCAGCGCCTCCACTTTTTCGAAGTCTTTCACGCCCGGTGAGATCTCCGCACCGGATGCGACATCGAGCGCAGCCGGCGCGACTTCACCCACCGCCGAGGCCGCGTTCAGCGGAGTGATTCCCCCGGCCAGAATCATGGGCACTTCCGGGAAGCGCTCTTTGAAATCCAGAGCCAGCTTCCAGTCGAACGTCTCCCCCGTTCCGCCGAAGACCCGGGGTGCGTGCGCATCGAGTAAAATCGCATCCGCGGGAAACGTCCCCGCGGATGCGATATCCTCCGCGGTCTTCACACCCAGAGCCTTGATCACCGGGATACCCGCTTCTTTGAAACGCCTCACCGTGCCCGCCTCCTCATCGCCATGGAGCTGAACCACATCGATCATACCGTCTCCGAACAAACGGAACGGAAGATCACTTGTCTCATTCACGAAAACACCCACCCGCAAAATTTCCCCGGCCAGCCCCTTCATCCAGAGACTTTCGCGCGGGTCCAGATAGCGCTTCGACTGCGGCCAGAAATTGAATCCCACCGCATCCACGCCCAGCCCGACGAGCCGCTCGGCATCGGCCTCCAGTTTCACCCCGCAGATTTTCAGCGAGACATTGTTCCGTTCCAGAAATTCCATTCCGCCGCTACCTCTCCACAAGCGGCGGCTCATTGCAAGCGGCCATGACAAATTCCCGCCTCGCCATCCGTTGCAATTTCCCCCAGCCTCACCCGTATCCTTTCCCCATGAGAAAACCAACCCCACTCCTCTTCGCAGCGCTCGCCGGACTGGCCAGCACCGTCCTTTTTTTCGCCACCGCAGCCCAGGAGCAGGAAGGATCTAGGAAAACCAAAGTCGTCTTCATCGCCGGGAAACCCAGTCACGGCCCGGGCGCACACGAGCACCGCGCCGGCTCCATGCTCCTCGCAGACCATCTAGAAAAGTCCGGAGCCGGCTTCGAGACCACCGTCGTCACCAACGGCTGGCCGGAGGACGAATCCGTCTTCGACGGCGCGGAGGCCATCGTCATCTACGCGGATGGCGGCGGCGGGCACCCCGCCATGGAGCATATTGCGAAGCTCCGCGGGCTTGCGGAAAAAGGAGTTGGCATCGGCTGCATCCACTACGCCGTCGAGGTGCCGGTGGGCGAGGCGGGAAGCACCTTCCTCGATTCCATCGGCGGATACTTCGAGGCGCATTGGTCGGTGAACCCCCATTGGAAACCTTTCTTCGTATTGCCCGACCATCCCATCGCAAACGGCGTGAATGATTTCTCAATCCAGGACGAATGGTATTACCACATGCGCTTCCGCAAGCAAATGGAAGGTGTCACCCCCATCCTCACCGCGCTCCCTCCCGCAGAAACTCTCTCCCGCCCCGACGGCGCACACTCCGGCAACCCCCACGTCCGCAAGGCCGTTCTCGAGGACAAGGAACCCCAGCACGTCATGTGGGTCTTCGAGCGCCCGGAATCCCTCGGCGGCGGCCGCGGCTTCGGCTTCACCGGCGGCCATTTCCACCACAACTGGCGCGACGACAACCAGCGCCGCATCGTCCTCAACGCCATCGCATGGATCGCCGGGGTCGCCGTTCCGGAAAAGGGCATCACCTCCACCACCCCCACCGAAGAGGAGATGAAAGCGAACCTCGATCAGAAGAAGTAGAATCCAGAACCCAGAACCACAGCCTTCTCACTTCTCACTCGGCACTTCTTCCTCTTCCTTGAATGACCTATGAGCGACAGCGAATTTCCACTACTGTCGAAGACCACACCTCATGGCCGATAGGCAAATTTAAAGTTTAAAATTTAAAGTTTCCATGCGCACCCGAACCCCTTCCGCAGCCCTCTTCACCACACACCGGAAAAACCTCGCATCCCTGCTGGACGAAAACGCCATCGCCATCGTCCACTCGAACGACATCTACCCCTCCAACGCCGACGCAACCCTCCCCTTCAAGCAGAGCAACGACCTCTTCTACCTCACCGGCGTGATCCAGGAGGAAAGCACCCTCGTCCTCTTCCCCGGAGCGCATGATCCCAACGACCGGGAAATCCTTTTTCTCCGCGAGACCAACGACCACATCGCCGTCTGGGAGGGGGAAAAGCTCACCAAGGAAACCGCCTCCGAGCGCACCGGCATAGCCCGCGTCGAGTGGGGCTCCGCCTTCGACTCCACCATCAACCGCCTCATCCCCCAGGCGGATTCCGTTTTCCTCACCACCAACGAGCACCCCCGCTCATCCACCCCCGGCATCGAAACGCGCAACGGCCGCTTCATCAGAGAATGCCAGGCGCGCTTCCCGCTCCACCGCTACGGGCGGCTCGCCCCCCTCCTCCACAAGCTCCGCGTAATCAAATCCGCTGAGGAAATCGAGTTCATCAAATCCGCGTGTGAAATCACCGAGGCCGGCTTCCGCCGCCTGCTGGGCTTCGTGAAACCCGGCGTCGGCGAGTGGGAGATCGAGGCGGAGCTCATCCACGAGTTCACCCGCCGGGGTTCGCGCGGCTTCGCCTACCCCCCCATCATCGGCTCCGGGAAAAACGCCTGCTGCCTTCACTACCTTACCAACGACTCCCGCACCCGGGAGGGCGAAACCATCCTCCTCGATGTCGCCGCCGAGTACGGCGGATGGAACCTCGGACATGACCCGCACCATCCCCGCCTCCGGGAAATTTTCCGAACGCCAGCGCGCGGTTTACGAAGCCGTCCTCCGCACCTTGCGCTACGCGGAAAGCATCCTCCGCCCCGGCATCCTCATCGCGGACTACCAGAAAATGGTCATTGCACGAACCGAGAAGGAACTCATCGCACTCGGCCTCTTCACCGAAAAGGAAGCCGCCGCCCAGGACGAGTCCAAGCCCCTCGTGAAAAAGTATTTCATGCACGGCACCTCCCACCACCTCGGTCTCGACGTCCACGACGTCTCCCCGCCCAACGAACCCGTCGCCGTCGGCATGGTCTTCACCATCGAGCCCGGTATCTATATACCGGCGGAAAACCTCGGTTGCCGGTTAGAAAACGACTACCTCATCGGCGAGACCGAGAACATCGATCTCATGGCCTCCATCCCCATCGAGCCGGATGAGATCGAGAAACTGATGGCCGAGTGACAATGGAGAGCCGCGCTTTCAGCCGGCTTTCCGTTGCATTGGAAAAGCCGGCCACAGGCGCGGCTTTCCTTCACCCCGCCAGCTCCGCCAGCAGATCGTCCAGCGAGACCGTCGCGATTTTCGAGACCCGGTCACTTGCCGCGTAGGGGAGGATCAGATTTCTCCCGTGTAGGAGCGAGCCGCAGCTATAAACGACATTCGGAACGTATCCCTCGCGCTCGTCGCCTTCCGGCTCCAGGAGCGGGGTCTTGAGCCGGCCTATCACCTTTCTCGGATCTTCGAGATCCAGTAATGCCGCACCGATGGAATATTTCCTCATCGGCCCCACCCCGTGGGTAATCACCAGCCAGCCCGCTTCCGTTTCAATGGGAGATCCGCAATTCCCGCTCTTCACCGAGTTCCACATTTGCGATGGCCCGAGGACGAACTCCGGATTACTCCAATAGTGCGGACTGTCGGAAAACATGATGAACAGGTTCTCATCATCCTGCCGCGAGAGCATTGCGTATTGGCCTCCGACCTTGCGCGGGAACAGCGCCATGCCCTTGTTGCTGATCGCGCTGCCGTTGAGAGTGAGGATGCGGAAGTGTAGGAAGTCCTCCGTTTCAATGAGCTGCGGCAGAATCGAATGCCCGTTGTAAGCGGTGTAGGTGGCGCAGTATTTCACCGACCCGTCATCTTCCGTGAACATCACGAAGCGCGCATCCTCGATGCCGTTGGTCTCGTTGGTGGAGACGGGAAAAATGATGCGCTCGCTCATCGCCAGCTTTGATGAGAACTCGACCTCGTAGTTGGAGTCCGCCAGCCATTGGATGGTTTCGAGCGTCTTGGTCAGCTCGTGCATCGGCCCGCTCGCCTCGTGGCGCACCGTGCCTATGCTGCGGTTCAGGTCACTGAGGGTGAAATGGTCGCCCAAAGGCTTCAGCACCGCGGCGGTGAAGTGGTGGTTTTCAAAGCCCATTTCCCGCAACTTCAGAATGAAAGATTTCTTCCGGTAGGACGGGTTCTCCAGGATCTCCGGCTCGCTCACGAATCGCGACACCGTCTCGAAGGAAATTTCCCCCTCCGGGGAAATCTCCCCGGTGCGGAACTCGATGGAAGAGATGTGCCCCTCCCCTGTCGCCCGGAGACTCATTACGAAACGCAGTCCTCCCGCCTCCATCCCCGACTGATCCGGGTGCGGCACCATGGATGGATTGAAAAGTGCCGCCGCCTCCAGCGCATACTCGCCCGAGAACATAGCACCGATCAGCACCCGCCTTTCATGGCTCAGCGAGTGGGAGTCCGGGATGAACTTCTCGACCTTGTGGTAGTTCCTCAGGAAGCAGCTCTCCGTGTCAAGATGCCGCGATTCGAATTCTTTGTTGATCACCGCCAGCTCTTCCGTCACCTCCTCCTTGCTGAGCGCCATCGCGCGCCCGACGATATGCTCCACCCGCCATTTTTCACCGGGGATGAAGGGACGGATGATCACTCGCGCGCAGTCCGGGGCGAGTGAGATTTCATGGCGGCGCAGTCGGATGGGTTTCATGGGTTAGCAGGTCGGGGAATGAACGGGCTGTCCCGCGAGGGTCATTTCCGCGAGGGAAAGGTGGAAGGCGAGGGTGGATTCCGCGCCCTGGTTTTCGCTGATACGATCCGCGTGCAGCCCGTCGCTACATCCGCCGGTTGTAAAATCATAGAGAGCCGTGCCCCTGTCGTTGCGACCTAGGAACCACTCGAAAGCGCGCTTCGCCTCCTTTTTCCACCGCTCGTCGCGGGTCGCGCGGAAGGCTTCGTGACATGCGGAGACCATCGCCTGCGCCTCCACCGGCTGCTGGTCGAAGTCCGCCCGCGCCCCGTCTTTCAGGTAGAAGCCATTGCTCCCGATGGAACGGAAATGCCCCGCCTCCGTCGTCTGGATCGCCGCCAGCCAGCGCAGCGATTCCAGCCCGATCTCCAACGCTTCAGTATCCGGCATGTGTTGACCGCTCAGGATCAGCGCCTGGGAGATCCGTGCGCTGTCATAGGTCACGCTGGTCTCGAACCACGGCCAGTCCTCTGTCGCGCAAGCCTTCCACAGCCCCACCAGTTTTCCCGTCAGCAGCTGCCTCATCCCGTCTATCGCAGGCTCGTTCGGAAAGTGACGGAGATATTCGTGAATGCCCAGCAGGCTGAAGCTCCATGCGCGCGGCGAAGTGAACGATTCCACCGCAGGCAGTCCTTTTATGAAAAGCTGCGCGGAAAGCTTCCGGTGCCCCGAATTGCGCGAGCGCCCGGCTCCGGTTCCCGTCGCCCAGAGAGCCCTGGCGTGACTGTCCTCACTCCCCACATCCTCCAGCCACTGCCGTCCGTGGCTCATGAAATTCCTGAAACGCCCGCTTTCGTAATCCAGCGCCGCCGCCATGAACGCGAGGTAGTTGGTCGCGAGTTTTCCGAGATTCTTCGCAGGCGGATGGTTGCCGATTTCATCAAGCAGGTTGCACAGGATGAAAGCCCGCGCGTTGTCATCCGTACAGTAGCCCTCGTGGAAGTTAGGCACATTGAAAATCGCGTGTTGGAAAATGCCCGTCCCGTCGCTCATCCGTTCCACATGGTCCAGCCGCAAGGGCGGGAGTGCCTGCGGGCGGCTGCCTAGAGTCCATTCCGCGAACGATGCCCGGGGAGCCACCTTCCGCTCCAACCGCGCCTTGCGGAAAGATTCCAGATACAAGTCCCCCACCGCAGACCAGATCATTCCGCGCCCCACCCCGTAGGCATCGCGGCGCATCCTCTCCATCCGCTCCCCGTCTTTCAGCAGACCGCACACGCCCTCCGCGATCGCTTCCGGATTACTGAAAGGAACCAGCACCCCCCTGTCGTCCGCCAGCAACTCCACCGCATGCCAGTAGCGGGTGGAGACCACCGCCTTTCCCGCGCCGAACACCTGCGCCAGCGTCCCGGAAGTCACCTGCTGCTCGTTCAGATACGGGGTCAGATAGACATCCGTCGCCCCGATGAATTCTTTCAGATCATCCTCCGTGACGAAGCGGTTGTGGAAAATGATGTGCTTCTCCAGCCCCAGCTCCGCCGCCAGCCTTTCCAGGCCGATCCGGTAACGCTCGCCCTCGTGCGCCAGCAGGTTGGGATGTGTCGCACCCAGCACGAGATAGATCACATTCGGATTTTCCCTCACGATCGCAGGCAGCGCCTCGATCACATGCTCGATCCCCTTCCCCGGCCCGATCAGTCCGAAGGTAAGCAGCACCTGTTTCCCCTCCACGCCGAACTGTTCCTTGAAAGGGGCGGACTCCATGAACCCCACGTCCGGTATCCCGTGCGGGATGAGATCGATCATACCCTCCGGCACATCATACACCTCGCGAAGGATATCCACGCCCTTTTGCGCCATCACCACCAGCCGGTCGCTCAGGGTGATCAGCCCCTCCATCACTTTAAGCTGCGCCGGGTCGGGCTTTTTCAGAACCGTATGCAACGTGGTCACCACAGGCATGCGCACCTCTTTCAGCAAAGCCAGCAAATGGCTCCCAGCAGGCCCGCCGTAGATGCCGAACTCATGCTGCACCGAGAGCACCTCCGCGTTGTTAAAATTCAGGAAATCCGCCGCCCTCTGGTAGGAGCCAAGCTCCTTTTCCTGAAGCTCGAACCGCACCCGCTCCTGATAATCATAACCATCCGGCCTGTCGTTCACCGCACCCACGAGGCATTCCGAGCCCGGCGCAGCCCCCGCCACCGCCTCACAGAGATCCCTCGTAAACGTCGCAATCCCGCACAACCTCGGCGGGAAATCCCCTAGGAACGCAATCTTCCACGGAGCTTCGGACTCACTCAACCAAACCTCTTTTACCAAATGCCATACTTCACTATGGCGGCAGTATCACCCTACAAGCAACTTCTTGTTTTGATTTCTCCGGGAGCCAGAGTCATCCTATGCCTCTTGCTCTGCTTCTTTCTGTTCGGTTGTTGGACGGTCGAAAATCACGCGCATAAGCCGAAGATTCTCAGTCGGATCGCCATTATGTACGGTGAAATGACAATTCGAACAGATACAGATTAGCTCGTCTAATGTTGTCTTGTGATCGGGTTCCATCTCAGCAATTGGCAGCAGATGATGCACCTCTATCAGGCCCTTGCCCAACTGGCCATAAACTCGCTCAAACGAGAACCGACAGACCTCACAAAACAAGGAACCATGTTCTTTGATGAACTCACGTAACTTCAAGTTCCGAATCCGTGGATCTCTCTCTGCGGCTCGATGTAGGACGAACTTCTCTGCGCCTTCAAACGCGAAAGGCTCGGCAACCATGTCCGTACGATTGAACCTTCGGCCTGTTCGGTAATTCCAGAGCTTCTCGTAATATTGCTCTTCGAGCATCGGCTCCACAGATTTGCGAATATCGATTGCCATTTGCTTAGCCTGGTCTTCCCCATACTTCTTAACGCTGAAGATTCTTCCGACCTGCTTTCCGTTCACTGTCCAACGCGCCATCCAAGAAGAATCTTCGATCTTCCCGTTAGGTGGAAGCTGTCGCCTGACTCCATGAATGCCGCTTTCTGGCTTGTTGGATTGAGCGAGAAATTCTTCCCAGGTTGGAGGAGGGAAAAGCTCCCGCAAATCGTCACGAAGCTTTTTGGCGGGCGGCTTCAAGAGATGCTTCCGGCGATCCATACTTACTGTCTGAGACTAATTCGTTGTAAGTTTGCCCGTCTCGGGTGTAGCGAACCAGCCAGCCGTTACTGCTAGATTCGTAGTTCATCCGACTAATGCCTCGACGGCTATCCATGCTCATTTTCTTTGTGGAAAAGTAATTTTAATTCACCCCCGACGGGTTGCATCTATTTGGCTGCCTTCCGGTAAGCATAGGCGGGACGGAAGACTATGTGCACCTGCTGACCTCCCCTTTCCAGGACGGTGACGGTTGCTGAATTCGTCAAAGAGATCAAACGCAACAGCGCCCTGTGGGCGAAGGGAAAGGACGGGCACAAGGACTTTGCCTGGCAGTCGGGTTACGGGTGTTTTTCCGTTTCAGAATCGCAAGTCGCGGTGGTTTCGAGATATATTGAGAAACAGGAGGAGCATCACAGGAAGACCACGTTTCAGGAGGCGGTTTCAACTCGGAAGCGCAACGATTGCGGCTTGATTTGAGATTATCTCGTTGGGGGTGCGCCAGCCAAGGCATTTCCTCGGCCTGTTGTTGAGCTTGTCCTGGACATCGCGAACCTCCGATTCCGTTACCATCCCGAAGTCGGTTCGCTTCGGGAAATACTGCCGGATGAGGCCGTTGGTGTTCTCGTTGAGGCCCCTTTCCCATGAGTGATACGGATTGGCGAAGTAGCCGGTGCCGCCCAGCACCCCGTCGATGAATGCGTGGTTGGCGAACTCCTTTCCGTTGTCGTAGGTGAGCGTGTGGATGCTTCCCCGGTAAGGCAGCAGGACGGTGACGATGGCCGTGGTGACGGCAAGGGCACTCTTGTCGGCTGCCTTCAGCACGAGGGTGTGGCGGCTCCGGCGCTCGACGATCGTGACGAGGGTTTCCCCGGAGGCCGGCCGATGACGGTGTCCATCTCGTAGTCACCGAAACGGGTGCGCCCCTCCACGACATGCGGCCTCGTCCCTATCATCCGCTGGTTGGGGATGCGCCCGCGCCGCTCACGCGGAGAGCCGCGCCGCCGGTAGCTGCGGAACTTGTGGCGCAGATGGGTGTGGAGGCTTCCGCCCTTCGCCTTGTCACGCAGGATGTATCGGTAGATTCCTTCATGGCTGATGGGCTTGAGCCCGTCGTGCCTCATCCTCCCGGCGATCTGTTCGGGGCTCCACTGGTCTTCGGTGAGGCGCTTCTCCACATACACCCAGCGCTCCGGCCCGATTCGTGAGGCGCGGCAGGAGGCGGCGGCGGCACGGGTGGCGGCACGCTTTTGCGCGGCGGCGGCTGTGTAGCTGCCATCGGGACTGGAGTTGCGTCCGATCTCGCGTGAGATGGTCGATACAGGGCGGTCGAGGGTTGCCGCGATGCTGGTGATGGAACGGTTCTTGCGCTTCAATGTGGCGATGGTAGAACGCTCCCCGTAGGTCAGGTGCTGGTTGGACGTCAGGTGCTGGTTGGACATTCGTGCTTGGATTCGATTTTGAACGAGGGAATCAAAGCCGTTCGGTCAGCCCTGATCTACTCTATTCCGAACCGTTGCGTTTCCGCGTTGAATCCAAGGGATGAATACCGGGAGTTGCTGCGCCTGCATCAGGAGAAATGGGACGAGCGTTATGTCTGGGATTGACCCGTGGCCAGGCTGTTCCGGGCATGGACGCAACCCCGATTGGGGTTGGGGATATGGTGGTGGTTTTACCCGGCGTAGGCTGCGCTTTGCTCCGCCAACGCCGGGCTTAGATACGCAAGCCCCTTGGGCTAGAAGAGGGGTGGAGTGGGAGAAGCCGGGCGATCCCACCGTAGGACAAAACATCTGTAAGCCGCCTGGTGATGAAATCCCCTTTCCCCTATTGCCAACCCCGAGGGGGTTGCGGATTTCAGCCCGGGGTTGCCGGAGTGGAACGAAGGCTACCCCGGACATTGACCGGAAAAAACACACAACCCCAACGGGGTTGCGTAGGAGCCGGAAGCCCCCTCGCGCATGGAAGTAAGCCCGTCGAGCCTAATGAGGGCAGGAGAGGAATTCGCCCCTCCTACTCTGCGGGAAAGATCTGCTCCAGGGGCGTTTCCACTTTCTCGTCCATCCATTTTTCCAAAGCGGCTTTCATGGGGGCGAGGACTTCTGGTTTTTCGGAGGATACATCGGTTTCGCCATCGGTGGCGGTACGCTCGAAGAGGCCGAAGTGCCTGCCGCCTTCCGCGGTGGGCGTGCAGACGAGCTTCCAGCGCGGGGTGGCGAGGCAGCGTTGCTTGGCGTTGATGAGCGGCTGCTCGAATTCCTTTTTCAGGACGAACTGGTAGTTGAAGGAAGCGTCGATGAAGGCCATGCCGTCCATGGGTGGCAGAGGAGGGCGCTCGATTCCGGGGACGCGGAACTGGACGAAGGGGAAACCGGTTTCCCCGTAGAAGGCGCGGGGTGAGGGTTTTTCCGAACCATCGAGCCATCCGGCGAAGCTGCGGCCTTCCCAGGATGCGGGTTTTTCAATCCCGGTGAGATCGGCGATGGTGGGGGCGATGTCGATGATGCGGACGGCTTCAGGAATTTCCTTGGCGGCGCGGCCGGGAAGATGAAAGACGAGCGGGACGTGGTTCGCGTTCAAGGGGCCGTTGAAGGTGAGGCCGTGGCCGAGGGTGGTGCCTTCCTCGTAGAGGTTGTCGCCGTGGTCGGAGGTGATAATGACGATGGTGTTTTCGGAGAGTCCCTCCCTTTCCAGGGCATCGAGGATTTCACCCACGTTGTCGTCAAACTGGCGGGTGCATCCATCGTAAAGGTCACGGATCTGGCGGATTTCCTTTTCCGGAAGGGCGTTCCATTTGTTCTCCAGATCGGTGCCGCCGATGAAAGAGTCGATATCGAAATCAACGCCGTTCTTGTTCGGCCCGGAGTAATCGGGATCGGTGAACATGGAGGCGTAGGGCTCCGGGTTGCGGAACGGAAGGTGGTTGCAGGAGTAGAAGACGTGCCAGAAGAACGGCTGGCCGCTTGCTGCGACTTTCGAGAGCCGCTCTTCCACGCGGTTCGTGACCACGCCGGGGGTAACGAATTGTGCGAAAGAGCCTAACTGCGGAAAAAGAGTGTAGCCCGCGGCGTTGTCGAAATACAGCGGGATGACAAAGTGCGCCATGACGACGGCCTGTGACATGTATATCTTGAAGTTGTCGAAGGACGATACGGAGACGGTCTCCATCCCCATGGGCATGAGCTCGTAATAGCCCGCGCACCAGTCTCCGAAAGCGGCGGTGTCGTAGCCTTTTTCCGAAAGAAGGGGGGCTATGGGTTCGATGGATGCCTTGGTGGCGGCCACCGTTTTTTCATCCGGATACATGTGCCGGAATCCGTGGGTGTGCGGATACTGGGAGGCCATGAGAGAGGTGCCGGACTCCAGCGTGGATGCGATGGGAGTGTAACATTGGCTGAAATTCACGGAGCGCGCGGCGAGCTCGTCGATGCGGGGGGAGACGCCTCCGGCGGCAAGTCCGTCCGTACGACGGGGGCGGTAGCCGTTGACGCCCAGGCGGTCGGCGCGGAGGGAATCGGACCCGATGATGATGACGTTCGGTCGCGAGGCATCGGCGGTGTATTGTTTCCCGGACGGGGCGAGGACTCCCGTTTTCCAGAACAGGAAAAAGGCGATGGCGGCCACGGAAACGACGGCGATCCCACGGCCTTTCCGCGAAAGCCTCCACCAATGCCACCACGCGGCGTAGATCACGACCGCCAGCGGGAGGACGGTGAAAAAGGCGAGGAAAATGGCGGGCTTCGCTAAGTCAGGGACGGCGTTTACAATTTCATAGTACCAGTAACCGAATTTGGCGTCGCTTAGGAAATAGGGGCGGGTTTCCACAAGGCGGAGTATGAAGAAGCCATGGACGAGGAACGCCCCGCCCACCGCGAGCGTGATTTTCCACGGCCACGCGCGGACGGAAAAACGACGGCAGGCTGCGGAAAGAAACGGTTGGAGAACCAGGGCGAAAAGTACGGCGAGAATAAAATACGCCGCGAGGGCATACACGTTCTGCCAGATGAGGAAGCCGATATATTTGTCTTTGGCCAGGGCGCTGAACTTGTTCTCCATCGCGCCGGAGCCTTCGCCTAGCCTGACAAGCGAAAGCACGAACTGGTATGCGAAGAAAAGTCCGGCACCAGCGAAAACCAGGGCGAACGAAGCATTTGCTTTCCTTTTCAAACGGAAACCACTCACGGCCCCACCTCCGGGGACTCCACATACATCCACCTGGCGCAGACAAGTTCCCGCACATGCAGACCCCGCTTGGACATCCCGATCCGGGGCACCTCCAGGCGCAGGATCAACGGGACGGCTCTCCCGGCTCCAGCGGGGGCGAGCATTTCCAGTTCTTCCGCCAGGCTGGTTCCGCGTTCCACATACCCATACAGAACCTCCTCGGAATCCAGGGCGGTGAGGCGGTAGGCGGCATATGTTTCCGAATCCGAAAACTGATAAGTATGGTAATTGTCGGATTCCGCATACACCCGGAAGTCACCGCTATATCCTGGCGGTCTTTTTTTCGCGAATTCGTCCCATTCCACGGGTTGATAGCATACGAACGTTTCCCAATCCACCTTCGCGACACTTCCTGAAAGAACTTCGGTCAGTACCTGCCCGTTGCTTCCATCGGAGAGTTCGCAAAGAACCATCCAAAAGTTCGCATGGTTATCAATCGTGAGCGGATCGAAACTGAGTATCCTCTCCACCCGGCGCGGGACGAACGGATCCGTGGCGTAATAATTCTCCATAAGCGGCTCCACACGCTTCGGGTGCCTCACATATTTGAGCAACTCGTCCACGGATCGGGAATCGAAAAACTGCCTGACCGCCTTTTCGATGGCTTCGATCGTTTTTTCGGCCTCCATTTCCTCTTCCCGCTCCTTGTCGAGAATGCCGATCGCCTCCTCGACAAGACCTTCGTTGCGTTCATTGGACCGGTTCACCTCCACCAGGGACCAAAGAACCCCAGCGGCGAAGGCGCACCCGATCAGAGCCATCCAACCCCACGGCACCATCCTGGCCGGAGCGGCCCTTCCCATTCGCTTTCGAGTCTCGCCTGTTCCTCGGCATTCCTCTCGATGAGCGAGGCCACGCCCGGCTCCACGGAGCGGATCTTCAGCCCGTCCTTGTCCAGCGCCTCCAGCCTGGCTTCTGGAACAATTTTCTGTCCCACCCTCACAGGCGGCGAATCGTCAACCTCCTCCACGGCATCCTTGTGCAGGCGGTAGAGGCGCGAATCCTTCTCGGTGCCTTCATCCACCGGTCTCAATTCCACCCTGTCCTTTTCCTTTGCCATCGGCGGCACTAGGAAAGCAGAAAAGCCCATCGACGCAATGCCTTGTTGTCACCTAAAGTCAGTCCCAGAAACGACCGCGATGACCCGGAAACCACGACTACTCATCATTACCGCCGCCTTTGGCGAGGGGCACAACAGCGCCGCCAGGAACCTTTCGCTCGCCGCCGCCGGGAAGGGCGCGGAAACCCGCGTGGCAGACCCCTGCGTCCTGTCCGCACCACAGGCCACAGCCGTCATCCAATGGGCATACCGCATCGTCACCACCCATTTCCCGCTTGTGTGGGAAAAGATCTACAAAGGCACCGACGAGTGTGACTTCTCCAACCCCAACCTCCCCCTCATGCGCCGCCCGGAGAGCTACCTCCAGACCCTCGTCGAGGAATACCAGCCGGACGCCATCATCTCCACCTACCCCATCTACCCGTATTTCCTGAAGCGCCATTTTGATGAAACGGGGAGAAAAATCCCGGTCTTCACCGTCGTCACCGACTCAATCGAAATCAACGCCTCCTGGCTGCGCGCGCCTACCGACTTCTTCCTCGTTACCGATCAGGCCACCCTGGAAACGATGCGCTGCTGGGGCATTCCCGAGGAAAAAATCGTCAACACCGGCTTCTGCGTGAACCCGGCCTTTTCCACCCTCACCCCCGTCACGGCGGACGATTCCTGCAAACCCTTCCGCATCCTCTACTTCGCCACCGGGAAAAAGCCCTTCATCCGCCGCCATGGCCGCGCCTTGCTCGATGCCTCCCCGGACGTGCAACTCACCATCGTGATGGGGAAAAACTTCCGCGCACTCCAGTCCCGCGCCCGCGAACTGAAAGCCGCCTACCCGGGCCGCGTGCGCCTGCTCGGCTGGACGAAGAAAGTCCCGCAGCTCCTCAACAATCACCACCTCGTTATCGGAAAAGCCGGCGGAGCCACCGTCCACGAAGCCATCGCCGCCCGCTGCCCGATGCTCATCCACCACCTCGTCCCCGGCCAGGAGGAGGGAAACCTCAAACTACTCCAGCAACTTGGCGCAGGCGATCTCGCGGAAAACCCCGGAGACCTTACCGGAGCCGTCTCGGCCATTCTCGCGGACAACGCCAGCCGCTGGCGAAGGATGAAGACCGCCCTGGAAAAACACGACCGCAACGACGGCGCAATCACTGCCGCAAATTTCATCCTCAACGAACTCAAAACCTCTTGATTCGAGTATAAAGTTTAAAGCTTAAAGTTTCATGCCAGCCACCGACTTCCTCTTCGACATCGGAAAAGTCCTCCTGGACTTCGATTTCGAGACCTCCCTGACCACCCTCCTCCCGGCCGCCCACCCGGATCCCGCCGCAGCCCTCGCCAAGCTCATCGCAAAGAAGGACGACTTCGAGGCGGGTCGAATCTCCGTGGGCGATTACACGAACTGGGCTTTGGAAATCATGGAAAGCACCGCCACCCCGGAGCAGTTCCACACCGCCTGGCAAAACATTTTCACCCCAAACCTTCCCATGTGGCAAACCGCCCGCAAGCTCCACGCCAAAGGCCACCGCCTCATCCTTTTTTCCAACACCAACGCCATCCACTGTCCGAAAGTCTTCGGGGACTTCCCGGAATTCTCCCTCTTCCACGGATCCATCCTCTCCTTCGAGGTCAACTCCATCAAGCCCCACCCGGAAATCTACCAACACGCCATCGACAAATACTCCCTCGTCCCCGAAAAGACCCTCTACATCGACGACCTCCCCGCCAACATCGCCACCGGCAACAACTTCGGATTCCGCACCCACCAGTACGACCTGGAGAACCACCCTGCATTTGAAGACTGGCTTGCGCGGCAACTGTCTTCCCTGAACACCTAACACAAGCAACCTTGATGCTCAAAATCTCCGATAAAACTTTCAACAGCCGCCTGTTCCTGGGCACCGGAAAATTCCCGTCCAACGAATCCATGCGGGACGCTCTCGCCTCTTCCGGAACGGAAATCGTCACCGTCGCCCTCAGGCGCGCGGATCTTTCGGGAAAGGGCGACGAGTTCGCCAACATCCTCGACTTCGTTGATCCGGAAAAATACCTGTTGCTCGCCAATACAAGTGGAGCCATGAATGCGGAGGAAGCGGTTCGCCTCGCCCGCCTCGCCCACTCGGCGGGACTTCCAAAATGGATCAAGCTGGAGATCCATCCTGATCCCACCTACCTCCTCCCCGATCCCATCGAGACTTTAAAGGCCGCCGAGATTCTGGTGAAGGAGGGCTTCACCGTGCTCCCCTACATCAACGCGGATCCGGTTCTCGCGAAACGCCTGCAGGAAGCGGGATGCGCGACGGTCATGCCTCTCGGCTCCCCGATCGGCTCCAACAAGGGGATCACCACCCGCGACCAGATCGAGATCATCATCGCCCAGGCTACTGTGCCCGTAGTAGTTGACGCAGGCATCGGCGTCCCCTCCCATGCAGCGGAAGCGATGGAACTCGGTGCCGACGCCGTCCTGGTGAACACCGCCATCGCCATTGCCTCCGATCCGGTGAAGATGGCGATGGCTTTCAAGCAAGCCGTCGAGGCCGGGCGCACCGCTTTCGAGCTGGGTCTCCCGCAACCTTCCGAGACCGCCCATCCTACCTCGCCTCTCACCGCGTTTCTCAACCAGTCCTGACCCGTGGCGCACAAAGTCATCCACTATCCGGGGAAGCAGCGCTTCGAGCTTAAGGAAGGCCCGGGCGATCCGGCCATCCTCACCTACCACACCCGGGGCGACGCCACCGTCATGGATCACACCTACGTTCCCCCGGCCATGCGCGGGCAGGGCATCGCCGCGGTTCTGACCCACGATGCCCTGCTGGAAGCCCGCCGACTCGGCTGGAAGGTAATCCCGGATTGCTCTTACGTGGAAACCTACATCGAGCGCAATTCCGAGTTCCGGGACGTCCTTTTGCGCCCTGATTTCTGAAGTGTGGAAATGGACACGGCAAGCTACAGTTCGGAATCCGGCGATGGATTCCACCGGAAAAATCAACGGCCTTTCTCCTCGCCAAAAGAGCCGACCGGATGGAGGGTGGGGAAGAAAATCTATGAGTGCGAAAACGAAAAGGCCTGTGGCCAGGGAACTGTTGTTCGGAGACCTGTGGGAGTTCGATCCGGCTCCGGAATCGGCTTCGGCGGAAATTGCGGATCGCTACGGGCTCTTCATTGGAGGAAAATTCGTGGCTCCGAAATCGAAGAAATATTTCGATTCCATCAGCCCGCGGAACGAGGAAAAGCTTTCCGAGATCGCCATGGCGAACCAGGCGGACGTGGATGCCGCGTATGAGGCGGCTGCGAAGGCCGCACCGGCGTGGGCGAAGCTTTCCGGAGCGGAGCGCGGTAAATATCTCTACCGTCTCGCGCGGCTCCTGCAGGACAGGGCACGGGAATTCGCCGTCGCCGAAACGCTCGACGGAGGCAAGCCGATCCGCGAGGCGCGTGACTTCGACGTGCCAACGGCCGCCGCGCATTTCTTCTACCACGCGGGCTGGGCGGACAAGCTGGATTACGCCGCGCCGGGCAGGAAACTCGCCCCGCTGGGCGTTGTGGGGCAGGTGATTCCGTGGAATTTTCCGCTCCTCATGCTCGCATGGAAACTGGCTCCCGCTCTTGCTCTCGGGAATACCGTGGTTCTGAAACCTGCGGAAACCACTTCCATTACCGCCCTGAAATTCGCCGAACTTATCCGCGACGCCGGCTTGCCAGCAGGCGTTGTGAACATCGTCACCGGTGCCGGCGAGACCGGCGGTGCCATCGTAAAACACCCGACCGCCGCGAAGATCGCTTTCACGGGATCAACAGGAGTCGGGAAATGGATACAGCGTGAACTCGCGGGAACCGGAAAACGCCTGACCTTGGAACTTGGCGGCAAGGGGGCGAACATCGTCTTCGAGGATGCGGCCATCGACCAGGCGGTGGAGGGAATCATCAACGGAATCTTTTTCAACCAGGGCCACGTCTGCTGCGCCGGCTCGCGGCTCCTCGTGCAGGAAAGCATCGAGGGCGAGGTGATGCGGAAGCTGAAACTGAGAATGAAGACGCTCAAAACCGGCGATCCGCTGGATAAGAACACCGACATCGGCGCGATCAATTCCAAGCGCCAGTGGGAGCGAATCACCGAATTGGTGGACGATGGCGTGAAGGAGGGCGCGGAGATTTTCCAGCCCGAGTGCAAGCTTCCGGGGAAAGGTTTCTACTACGCCCCCACCCTGCTCGGCGGCGTGACACAGAGCCACAAGGTCGTGACCGAGGAAATCTTCGGCCCGGTGCTGTCCGTTCTGACTTTCCGGACTCCGGACGAGGCGGTCGAGAAAGCGAACAACACCGCCTACGGCCTAAGCGCCGGGGTATGGACTGACAAGGGATCCAAATATCTCCAGATCGCCACCCGGTTGAAATCCGGTGTCGTCTGGGGAAATTCCTTCAACAAGTTCGATCCGGCGTCACCATTCGGCGGCTTCAAGGAATCCGGATTCGGCCGCGAAGGCGGACGCCAGGGTCTTCTGGAATACGGGGAGCTGGTCTAAATTCCACGGCGCTTTTCTCGCGGAGCTCCCCGGTAAATTTTTTTCCAAACCCGCAACTATGCTTTGCATGTCCGAAGCATTGCGGCATGATCCATCCAATGCGTTTCGCCCCACGGCTACTGGCAATTTCCCTGTTTTTCCCATTGCTTACCCAGTGTGGCACCAAAAGCGCGCCTGAAAGCAAAGCCGTAACCGGCCCTTTCGACAGCCGGGGGAACTACATTGAGGACTGGGTGGACAAGCCCGAAAATTGGTATAGGCCAAACTCCCCTTCCGAAACCAAGAAGAAGCCGAAAACCGTCGTCGCGAAAAAGGAACCGGCGCCCACACCGGAGATAGCCGTGGTCACTCCCGTCGAGCCGCGCCCGGCACCGGTCGTCGTGAAACCCAAGCCGAAACCGAAGCCAAAACCCAAGCCTGTCACCGTCCGCCACACGGTCAGGAAAGGGGACACGCTCACCGGCCTCGCGCGAAAATACGGCTCATCCATATCCAGAATCCAATCGGCCAACAAACTGAAAGGCACCATCATCCGCCTCGGCCAGACCCTGACGATTCCGAAATAAATTCACTCTCCTTGAATTCTGAGATTTGAATTTTGAAATTTCCAAAGGACTTCCTATTCGGCACCGCCAACGCCGACCACCAGGTGGAGGCACACGACCCGCTGCGGGAGGATGTGTGGGATCTCTGGGAGCGGTGCCAGGGACTTACCCCCCGCGGGCGTGCCACTGACTTCTGGAACCGGTACGAGGAGGACATCGCCTCCGCCGCCGGACTTGGGTGCAAGCTCTTTCGCTTTTCCATCGCCTGGGCGCGCGTCGAGCCGGAGTGCGGGAAATTCGATGAGGCGGCGCTAGCGCACTACCGGGAGCTCGCGGAATGCATCCGGCGCCATGGCATGAAAGTCATGGTCACACTCCACCACTTCGTCTGGCCCGTATGGCTGGAGCGTGATCATGGCGGAATGATCGGACCGGAGTTTCCCGATCTCTTTGCAAGATACGCGGGAAAGATTTCCCAGACGCTTGGGGAGAAAGTCTCCTGGTGGATCACGTTCAACGAACCCAGCCAGCTTACCTTCGGCTACATCAAACCCTGGTGGCAGAACCGCTACTACATGCCGCCCGGACTCCCCGCCGGATCGCCCGTGGATGCGGAAGCGGAGGCTGTCGGAAAACTGGTGCCCAACCTTTTCCTGGCCCACTCCCGCGCGCGTGACGCGATCCGGAAGCGCCATACCGATGCAAAAGTCGGCGTGAACCCCCTCGTCACCGGGTTTCCCACCTGGCTGCAAATGCTCATGGACTGGGGCGCTTGCCACCGGGGCATGGCGGAAGCCTTATTCAAATTCACCACCAAAGGCGCGCTCGTAAGCGAACGCGGAAACGTGGATCTCGTCATCGGCGGCGTCACGATGGACGGGAACCTGCGCTACGAAACCTCCGATCCCTACCTCAGCACCTGCAAGGCGGTGCTCGTGAAAAAGGACTACGAAGGCGGCGACATGCTCTCGCTGACCGGGAAAAAAATCGGAGTGATCGACATCGGGAACCAACCCCGGGGCTGGAAGCGGGATCTTCCCGCCGGCATCCGGAAACAGGTGTTCCGCAACTACGATGAAGCCCGTAGTTCGCTGGACGCCGGCCGTGTCGATGCCGTCTATGGCGACGCCCTGTTTCTCCTCCCCGTGGAACTGGAAAACCGAGACCGCTTCCGTTTCCTGAAGACCCAGCTCAGCGAGGAGCACTACGTGGTCGTGGCTCCACACGGCCATACCCGCCTGCTCGACCATGTGGACGATGCCATCCGCGGATTCAGCCAGGATCTCGCCGGTTTCTGCGACGTCTCCTGGCTGTCCGAACCGAGGGGGATCGTCCGCGACGCGCCACGCCCCGTCTCGCTTCACGAGGTATTCGAGGGAACCGACAGCCTCCCGGAGCGCCTCTCCGGCGGCCGTGGACTTCGTAGGGTGAAGCGCCGGGGAAAAATCCGCATCGGCATACGAACTGACGCCCCGGGGATTTCCGAAAGCTGCACCGCGGAAGGCCTGGAAATGCGCCTCGCCCGTCGGATCGCCGGGGAAGTCTTCGGCGATGAAACAAGGATCGAGATCGTTCCCATCACTCCCGGCGAACGCCTCGGAGTCCTCGATTCGAAAACAAGCTGGCTGAACTGGGCATGGCGTTTCTGGGGCACCACCTCCCTCATCGCGAATGCGAACTGGTGGTATTTGGGCATGGCCGGAAAGCTCGCCAGGGAACTCTGCCCGGACGAAGCCGTCGGCAAACAGGACTTCATCGGCCTCGACTACTACTGGGGTCTGCCCACCCGCCGCCTTCACCGTTTCCGGCTGCTTGAGGACGCAGCCCAAGGCCGTTTTCTCCGCGCACCCGTCTGGCCGCGCGGACTTTTTCACGCACTCCGGCGTTTTCACAGATGGTTCCCGGGTCAGGAAATTCTCATCGTGGAAAACGGCTGCACCCCCACCGCAGGCGGAGTCACCCGAGCGGAATACATGACCAGCCACCTTGCCGAAGTGGAAAAAGCCATCGCCAGCGGAGTCCCAGTCCGCGCCTACAACTGGTGGTCCATCACCTCCAACCGCGAATGGGGGCACCCCTTCGATCCCAATACCGACTTCGGACTCCGCTTCGTGGATCTCGACAAAGACCCGGCCCTCACCCGCCAACCGACCCCCGAGGCCGCACTACTCAGAAAAATGATCTCCGCGCATGACGAGGGAATTTCCCAATGAATTTCCTTTGAAAAAATGCGCGCCCACACTATTCTTCATTTCGCTTAGCGATTGGGGGCGTTCTGGTTTCGACGGAATGTTTGAAGCGCTGGCTGCACGTAGAGGTTGGTCGGTTGGCCTCTTAAAAAAGCCGCCCAAAACACATAAATGCAGACTCTAACGAGCTCGCACTTGCTGCTTAATTGACGGCAACGCCGAATCCCTGATGCCTGCGGGGGGACAAGGCGACACTTAGCAGGCTGGATGGAAAGTCGGGGAACCGGGCATTTCATCGAGATTAAACAGGCTCCTAGGAAGCGCAACGCGGTGGGTCGGCCCAGCGTTTCCGAAACTCCAGATGATCCACTAAACGTGTAGATGCCTTCGCAGATGGCGTTCCGGACAGGGGTTCGACTCCCCTCGCCTCCA
>CAVYVH010000003.1:0-427534 GCA_963771945.1 uncultured Verrucomicrobiae bacterium
CGCGGCCGTCATTCTCCCCCCGGATTATGACAGCACTGCGTGGAATGAGAGGAGGACGACAGTGTGTGTGACTCGGTTTGTTCCGCAAGATGGATTTTGCATATCCCCGATTTTTCCCGTTAAAAAATACCGCAACATATTCTATCCATTGACTTTACGGACATTTCTAACAACACGGAAAAGATGCATTAAACCTCGCAGATATTTCACGGTTTCCCAGCATTCTGAAGAGTTCTCCTTTGCCATTTCCATTCTCACTCCTAACATCCAGCTCAACATGATCCGCCTTGCCCTTGCCATCGTCGCATTTCTCACAGCTTCCGTTTCGGCTCAAACCGGCTCTTCAAAACTCTACCGTTCCGTCCTCAGGATCGAGGTGGCCACACAAACCCCCGATTACGAGACCCCTTGGAATTCCGGACGATTCGGCGGCGGGATCGGCACCGGTTTCCTAATCGGAAAAAACCGTGTCCTTACCAACGCGCACGTGGTCTCGAACCAGCAGCGTATCCTGATCACCGTCCACGGCTCTCCGGAAAAGTATCCCGCGAAAGTTGAGTTTATCGCGCACGATTGCGATCTGGCGCTGCTTTCCCTGGACGACTTTTCCGACTTCGAGGATTTCCCGATTTTCCCCCTCGGGGAAATCCCGCTTCTGGAATCCCAGGTCACCGTCATCGGCTACCCCGTTGGCGGCGAGCGCCTTTCCCGTAACCAAGGGAATCGTTTCGCGCATCGATTTCCAGCCCTACTCCCACAGCCGCGCGGACTCGCATCTGGTCGTGCAGATCGATGCCGCCATCAATCCCGGAAACTCGGGTGGCGCCGTGCTTCAGGATGGCAAGGTGGTCGGCGTAGCCTTCCAAGGCCTGCGCCGAGCGGATAACACCGGCTACATCATCCCCATGCCTGTGGTAAAACGATTTCTCAAAGACATCTCGGACGGTTCCTACGATCACTACGCGGATCTGGGTCTGAACGATTGCCCGCTCACAACCCGGCCATGCGAAAAGCCCTGGGTCTGCCCGACAATGGCACCGGCGTTCTCGTCACTAACGTGATCCCCGACAGCTCCGTGGACGGTGTCCTCAAGACCGGCGACGTCCTCATTTCCCTTGACGGAAATCCTGTGGACTCCGGCGGGCAGGTTCTTGTCGATGGGGAAAAGGTGAACCTCAACGAGATCGTCGAAAGGAAATTTCCGGGGACAAAGTAGCCATCCGCTTCCTCCGCGACGGCTCCTGGAACGATGTGGAAGTGACTCTCAAGCCAATCCCGCCCCCCGCATGTATGCCGTGCGGTCTGGAAAAAAGCCACGCTACGTGGTTTTCGCCGGCCTCGTTTTCCAGCCGCTTGATACCAATCTTTTCGCCACATCGAAGTTCAAGGACGTCACCGTCCGCCGACTCTATTCCGATTATGTTTCCAAAGGAATTTTCCAGGAGAAAGAGGACATTGTCATTCTCACTCGCATGGAGGCCGATCCGGTTACCTCCCGGATCGGGAACTTCACGGGTCTCGCGGTTGAAAAGATCAACGGCCTGCCGGTTCGCCGAAGCCTGGAGCAGCTTCACGAAATGCTTTATGCGGAAAACCCGCCGGAGTTCCACGTGATCGAACTGTCCCGAGCGAACCGCCCCATCATCATTCCTTCCGCGAAAGTCGAGAAGGCCAACAAACGCGTCCAATCCGCCTACGGAATCAGCAATCTCTACAACCTGGAGGACTGATCCCGGCGTCTTCGTTGGAGTTAAAATTCAGAGTTCAGAGTTTTGCCCAGAGTAGCCATCGCCCTCGGCTCCAACCTCGGTGACCGCCACGCGAACATCGCTGCCGCAACCGCCGGGCTCCGGGATCTCGCCACACCGGGTGAGCCTTTTCTCACCGCATCCCTCCACGATACGGCTCCCCAGAACTGCCCCCGGATTCTCCGCGTTTCTTGAACACCGTAATCGATCTGCACTACGGCGGAGACGATCCACTGCGGCTCCTCGACAAGACCCAATCCCTCGAAATAGCGATCGGACGCGAGATCAATCCAGTCCGAAACGCTCCACGCGTCATCGATATCGATATCCTCCTTTTCGGTGAAACGAAACTCACCGATCCCCCGCCTGACCCTCCCCCATCCCGGATTTCCGAGCGCCCGTTCGTGCTCCTTCCCCTCCGGGAGATACGCCGGACTTGCCATTGTGAGATCGGAGAAACCTCTCGCTTGAGAAATACGATTCCGGGCTTAGGGATTTCCCATGGACATACTTCTGATCGGCGGCAACTCCGGAATCGGTCTCGCCACCGCAAAACTACTTAAATCACAAGGCCACAATCTGATCGCGGCATCCCGTAGCACGGATCAACTCGAAGCCCTCGGCATTCCCGTCCAGCCCTTCGACGCACAGAATCCGGACTCTCTTGAGCTGCCCGATTCCCTGGACGGCCTCGTCTACTTCCCCGGAACCATCAATCTCAAGCCATTCCACCGGCTCACGAACGAGGATTTTCTCAACGACTTCCAAATAAATTGCCTCGGTGCGGTCTCCGCGATCCAGCAGGCTCTCCCCGCGCTGAAAAAACCTCTACGGCATCCATAGTAATGTTCTCCACCGTAGCCGTCGCAAGGCATGTCCTTCCACGCATCCATCTCCGCCGCGAAAGCCGCGGTCGAAGGCGTCACAAAATCCCTCGCAGCGGAGCTTGCCCCGAGGATACGGGTGAACGCCATCGCGCCCTCCCTCACAGATACCCCGCTTGCATCGACTCTTCTTGGAAACGATGCGAAGAAGGAAGCCGCTGAAAAACGCCATCCCTTCCAGTCCGTTGGCAAACCGGACGATGTCGCCCAGATCGCCGCGTTCCTGCTTTCCGGCGCATCCACATTCATCACCGGCCAGATCCACCGCCGATGGCGGACTCTCATCTGTCAGAACCTTCCAATGAAATCCATAACCCTCTCCGACATCGGACGGATGGACAAACTCGCACGCGTCCATTTCGCCAACTCCCTACCCGGCCCCAAACCCATCTCCCTTGTCGGCACCACTGATTCGGCAGGTCGGACAAACCTCGCTCCTTTCTCCACCGTCACCCACCTCGGCTCGAACCCCGCTCTTATCGGCCTCGTATCCCGCCCGGATCTTGTGGATAGACACACGCTCTCAAACATTCTTGAGACGGAGTCTTACACGGTCAATCACGTCAACGCGGATATCGTCGAGCAAGCCCACCACTGCTCCGCGCGCTATCCGAGGGAGACATCGGAATTCTCCGCGACAGGACTCACGGCACATTTCGAAAAAGGAGTCACCGCACCGTTTGTCGGCGAGTCGCATTTCCGCTTCGCCTTGGAACTGGTTGAAACAATCCCGATCTCCGCGAACAACACGGTCTTAATTATCGGGAAAGTGGTGCTCGTTCAGCTACCCGAAGAACACCTCGCGAAGGACGGATCCGTGGATCTGCCGGCTCTCGGCTCCCTGGCTTCCACGGCTCTCGACACCTATTTCAAAATCGAGCAACTCACCCGCCTGCCTTACGCGAAACCGAAGCCAGCGGCGAACCAATGAAATCCGCCACGCTCATCTTCCCCCACCAGCTTTTCGAAGACCACCCGGCCATCGAAAAAGGGCGCTCAATCTATCTTGCGGAAGACCCTCTATTTTTCGGAAACGACGAACACTACCCGGTCGCTTTCCATAAACAGAACTCGTCCTCCATCGTGCCTCAATGCAGGCATACACGGATGAGCTGCGTGACGGCGGCCACTCCGTAAACAACGTCCCCCATACCAACACCTACCAGGAAGCTCTCCCCGAGAATGACCGATCTCCATCTCGCCGAGCCACACGATTTCATTCTGGAAAAGCGCCTCCGGAAGTTCGCGGATCAGCGGGATATCGAACTCCACCTTCATCCCACCCCGGCCTTCCTTTCCCCTCCCGAATTTCTCGAAAAACACATCGCCGGACGAAAGAAACCGTTCATGGCCACCTTCTATCAGGCGCAGCGCAAACGGATGGGCATCCTCGTCGATGGCGATGGAAATCCAACCGGGGGGCGGTGGTCTTTCGACGAAGACAACCGCAAAAAACTCCGAAAAACCACGAACCTCCCTCGCCGCCAAAGACGGAAAGAAATCCCTACGCCGAAGCCGCAATCAACCATATCGAGCGGCATTTCCCGGACAACCCCGGCCTACACGGAAAACTTCCGCTACCCCGTTACCCGCGCGGACGCAAAGTCCTGGCTGAAAGACTCATCGCAGACCGCTTCGCCGACTTCGGTGCCTACGAGGACGCCATCTCCACCCGCCACCCTTTCATCAACCACTCCCTCCTCACGCCGATGCTTAACATCGGCCTCCTCACGCCGCAGGAAATCATCGACGCGGCCCTTTCCACCCGGAAGAAAATCCCTATCAACTCCCTCGAAGGCTTCGTCCGCCAGATCATCGGCTGGCGTGAATTCATGCACGGCATCTACCGCCACAAGGGAGTGGAAATCAGGAACATGAATTTCCTGAAAAACACGCGCCCCATCCCGCAGTCATTTTACGAAGGCACCACCGGCATCCCTCCCATCGACCGGGTGATCAAACAACTCAACGACGAAGCCTACTGCCACCACATCGAGCGGCTCCGTGCTCTCTCGGAAACTTCATGCTCCTCTGCCGATTCCATCCGCACGAGGTTTACAAATGGTTCATGGAACTCTTCATCGACGCCTACGACTGGGTCATGGTGCCGAATGTTTACGGCATGTCCCAGTTCGCCGATGGCGGCGCTTCACCACCAAGCCCTACATCTCCGGCTCCAACTACGTCCTGAAAATGTCCGATGAAAAGAAAGGCCCGTGGACTGAAACATGGGACGGCCTCTTCTGGACTTTCGTCGCCGATCACGAGGAGCTTTTTTCAAAAACCCGCGCTCATCCATGATGGCGAGAACCTGGCAAAAGTTTTCGTCGGGAAAACGCCCGCCTCCGGAATTGTGCCGAAGCGTTCCTGGAAAATCGCTAGATTTCGCCCGCATTACTCATCCATCAGCTCCTCCTGGATCTCGCGGTTGCTCATGAGCTTCTGGCGTTCGATATCAATCTTCCCGAGCACCAGATCGAACTCCCTCATGAGTTGGTCGTTGAAGTTCAGGTTTTCCCACGGTATTGCTTTATGAACGAGGTCACCGCGAGAAAAGAATCGAGATACGGACGTGTCCGCTGATCGACGATCCCGCGTCGGGATTTCAGTTCGCCCAGGTTGTCCACAAAGGGTGGCTCCATACCGGTATCCTTGAACGAGCCGGATTCATGGTGTTCGAAAGGAATGCCGCCCTCGCTTCGATGACGTTCAGCGACCCCTGCAGAGAGAGGGTGCGCGAGGCGGCCACTCCGTGCAGAGCAACCAACAGCGCGGATTCGTCGCCCAGGATCGCTTCAAGGATTGTTTTCAGCTTGGCCACGACCTTCGGATGGGAGGCGTTTTTCGGATTCGATTTCACGGCCTTGCTGACGAGTTTGAAATCCTCCACTGCCTGCTTCACCGCTTCCTCCTTCTCCGATCTGCCAATCCTCAGTGCCTCCTCGAAAGTATTGATGAGTATCACCTGTGTTTCGGAGACCGCAGCTATCCCGTCGATCACATAGATATCGTCTATGGACGCCTTGTTACCCGCGGGGACGGCAAATATCTCACAGTCTTTCCTCGCGGCGCCTCTGAGCTTTGCTTCCACCCCGCCTACGGGGCGGACGTCACCTGTCGCGGTCAGATCGCCTGTGACGGCGAATTTCTGATCCAGATCCACTCCGGTGATGATGGACTCTGCCATTAGCGCACACGCGACAGCAGCGGAAGGCCCGTCTTTTGGCGAATGTTTGTCGGCGAATCCGAACTCGATCAAATTCCCGGTCGGCAGGGAATCGGGATGCCTTTTACTCTCATCAGTTTTTCCACCTCCTGTGTCGCGGCGTTCATCATTTCGCCGACATCCTGATTGAAACGAAGCCCGAAGGAGTCCCCGCTGCCATCCGGAACCGCGGTCGCATTCATCTGCGATGCTCCTCCGCATGCAACCCGTCCGGAAGCTCGATCACCAACAGCCCTTTTACCTGCGACTGAAGAATCACGGGCTTTCCCGCATGGATGCAGGTCACGCTTAACAATCCCACGAGAACACTTAATACGGCAACGCGACACCTCATGCGGCAATCCATACCGGCAGCACGCCCCTCCTGCAAGACTCCAAACGGTGTGATTTTTATCGGTGGATGAGACCGCCGGAGGCTCTGGACTGCTGCGGTTCTTATCCGCAGCTCTCACCCCAGAGCCGCTATCACCCGGGCAACCGGGTAACAATTGACCGTGCCGATGGAAAAAGCCAACCGTGAAAGCTGGGAATGAAGAATCCCAGCAGTCCAAAGCCTGCGGCGCCCCCGAAAAACAACGATAAAAATCATACCCGACTCCAAACGGTATAAACTAGGCAGGCGGAATTTCCCCTTCATTGCCTCCAGCCTTCTGCTCGATCCATTGCGCGAGCTTCAAGGGATCTTTCTCATTCACGGCTCTACGGGAAACTTTCACGGCGGCTTCTCGAAAAGCGCTTTCCCCCAACAGCCTGCGGATTCCTGCTTCCACCCTGTCCGGAGTGAAAGTCCGTCGGGGCGCGAGCGCGATTCCCGATCCAAGTCTTTCCAGACGGTCTGCGTTGTCCGGCTGGTCGTCTGAGCCATCGCCATTACCATCTGGGGCACTCCCGCACGGAACCCCTGGGACATCGTGCCGATGCCGCCGTGGTGAATAAAAACACTGGCATGCTTCAATAGCTTTCCGAAAGGAACGAACTCTTCCACCCGGACTCTCCCAGCATCTCCCGTGGAATTGCGATTTCCATGCGTGTCGCCAAAACCGCTCTCACCCCGAGCCGCTCCACCGCCTGTAATGCCGTCTCGAAAAATCTCTCCGCCTGCACATTCGCGCTGCCCGGTGTGAAAACCAACACCTTCCGCCTTCCCGAGAAAATCTTCCAACCCATAATTCATTACAATTTCCCCTCCGAGATCTTCCATGGGGAAATCCCACTGAAACAGATTCTCCGGCCAATCCGGCTGCGGTTTGGCGAACCATTCCCGGGAAAAGCACAAGCACCCCGTCCGGCGAATTCCACCACTCCCGCCACAGACTCGCCGGCGGCGCAACCCCGTGCGCCGCGCAGATCTTCCTGATTCGGGGCAAAGCCAGCAGATCGACCGGATTCGGCAATGAGAACAGCAACCTTTTCAACCCAACCGGCAGCCGCCCCAGCCATTTCAGCGCGGGATGCACCAGCGGCGTGTCATACGCGCTCATGAAAACCATCGGCTGCAGATGCACCGTGATGAGCGGGATCCCGAGCTTTTCTCTCGCCAGCCTCGCCCCGAAAGCAGTCAGCGGAGCCATCAGAAGATTCGCACGATCCAGCTTCTCCACCGCCCCCAGATACCGCTCCGTCCAACCCACCGCGTAGTCCAATACCGCCTTCGTTCCGGTACCCGTCTTCCAGATCCGAGAATCGTTCGCGATTGCAGAAACTCCTCCTCCGTCCCCAAAGACACGAAATCAATACCGGCCACACCGGCAGCCTCCTGAAACAGACAACTGGAAATCATCGTCACCCGGTGTCCCCGCCTTTTGAGGATTTTTCCTATCCATAGAAATGGAAACACGTCCCCCGCGCTGCCGAAGGGTAGAAGGACGATGTGACTCATTTCCCTGCCACCGTAGCCTCCCATAGGACTCATTCAACACGCCACCGTAAAAAACGAACATTGCCCGGAACCCGGACACCCACTAGATTCCCCTCATGCAACCGGACATCGAAGGCGACATCAGATTCGCCGAAATGGCGAGAATCCGCCAGGCCCGGGCGATGTCTCCGGCGGAGAAATTCCTCGCAGGTCCAGAAGCTTTTCGCAGAGGAATCCGAAACGTTGGAAACAGGAGCTAAGGGATGGAATTCCGATTGCGACGAGGAGGCGATACACACACTCCTTGTTAAGCAACTTAGATCCGATCGCGAACGCGAGGAATCGGATCGAGTCGCAGCATACGCAGCAACACATCCTGAATTTGCTCTCGCACCTTAGGTGTAGTGCAAGCTGAGGCTGGTTTCGTTATCACCCGCCACTCGTCACGCGGCACTTGCTTGACCATCGCCCGCGCCTGTGCAACCTCCCGGCGTCCATGATTTCCGTCCAAGCACTTCGCGTCGAGTTCGGCCCGCGCGTCCTCTTCAGCAACCTCTCCTTCTCCGTCCAGCCCCGCGAGCGCATCGCCTTCGCCGGCCACAACGGTGCCGGAAAATCCACACTCATGAAGTGCGTCAGCCGGGATCATTCCCGCTTCCGGCGGACAGATCTCCGCTCCGAAAGGCACGAAAATCGGTTACCTCCCCCAGGAAGGCATTCACGTAAAAGGACGCACCCTCTGGCAGGAAACCCAGTCCGCATTCGGCGAGATCATGGCCATCAAGGAGAAGGTCGACCGTCTTTCCGATGCGCTCGTGAAAATGGATCCGCGATCGTCTCCCTACGGCGATCTGTTAGAGGAGATCGGGGAGCTTGAGCTGAAGCTCTACGCCAACGATCCCGAGCTGATGAAGCCGAAGATCGAATCCGTCCTCAAAGGCCTCGGCTTCCAGGAAAAGGATTTCAAGCGCGATTGCTCGGAGTTCTCCGGCGGCTGGCAGATGCGTATCGCCATGGCGAAGCTCTTCCTCCAGCAGCCCGACGTCCTCCTGCTCGACGAGCCAACCAACCACCTCGACATCGAAACACAGATCTGGGTCGAGCAATACCTCGTCAACTACCCCGGCGCCATTCTCCTCATTTCCCACGACCGCGCCCTGCTCGACACGCTTTGCACCCGCACCATCGCCTTCGCCCACGGCCGTGCCGAGGAATACGCCGGGAACTTCTCCTACTTCGAGCGCGAGTCGGTTCTCCGGAAGGAAATCCAACTCAAGCAATACACCGCCCAGCAACGCGAGATCGCCGAGAGCCAACATTTCATCGATCGTTTCCGCGCCTCCGCGAACAAAGCAACCCTCGTCCAATCCCGCATCAAGCTTCTCGCAAAAGTCGAGCGCATCCCCAAGCCGGAACAGGACGACGCGGTGATGAATTTCAAGTTTCCGCCCCCACCAAACTCCCGGGACACACCGTCGCGAAAATTGAAAACGTCTCGAAAGCCTACCGCCCACTGCAGATTTTCAACGGCTTCGATTTTCGAGATCAACAAAGGCGAGAAGTTCGCCATCGTCGGCCCCAACGGCGCGGGCAAATCCACCTTCTGCCGCCTCGTCACGAAACAGGAGGAGACGGATTCGGGTGAGATCGAACTCGGTCACAAGGTCGCCCCTTCCTTCTTCTCACAGAACCACGCGGACGAACTCGACCCCGATCTCACCATCCTCGAAACCGTCCAGGCCGTCGCCTCCCGCGATGCCATGCCGCAAGTGCGGAACATCCTCGGCTGCTTCCTTTTCACCGGCGATGACGTTTTCAAAAAAATCGGCGTCCTCTCCGGTGGCGAGCGCTCGCGGGTCGCACTCACCTGCATGCTGCTGAAACCGGCCAACTTCCTCATACTCGACGAGCCCACCAACCACCTCGACATGCAATCCCAGGGTGTCCTCCAACGTGCCCTGCTCGACTACCCAGATGAGTCATGATCGTTTCCCACAACCGGGACTTCCTGACGAACTCGTCACCAAGACCCTCAAACTCCGCCCGGCGAGCAGCCCCGTCTTTTCCACGGAAACATCGCCTACTACCTGGACAAAAAAGCCGAGGAAAAAGGGAGCGTGGGCGTCTCGCCCACGCAAAAAAACTTCCCCGCCACCACGGCCAATGCCGAAGTGAAAAAATCAGCAGTCAGCAACCCGCAGTCATCCACCCCCGGCATCAACCGCAAGGAGCAGCGCAAGCTCGAAGCCCAGGCACGCGAGGCGAAGACAAAGATCCTCGCCCCCTGGAAAAGGAACTCGCATCGCTCGAAGAAAAGATCGCCGAACAGGAAGCCGCCCAGGCCACCCTCACCACCGCTCTCTCCAGCCCGGAGATCTCAGAAGACTCCGACAAACTTCGCCAAACCACCAACGCCGTCGAAAAAATCACCAAGACACCTGATCTTCCTACACGCGCTGGTCATCCCTCACCGAGGAGATCGAGAAGGTGAAGGAAAAGCACAGGGCTGTAGGAGAGGAGCCGCGATTTGGAAATCCGCGACATGCACGGGCAGCTCACTCCCTCCGAGACGTTCCACGGACTTCTTCAGATCAAGTGGTTGGGTCGTTTGGTTTTGTTTCCAGCTCCCCCTCAGCTCACCCGACGGATCGAGACTGCCGCTGTAGGTGGCTCCCAACGGGTCGATCGCAAGCGTTAAGGATTCGCCATCGAAGGAAAGACTACTGAGCGCGATGGGTTCCGGATTCTGGTCGGGACTGTAGATACGCGCCTCCCCGGTGCCATCGAAAGATTCGATTTAGAGGATGAGGAAAAGCCCCGTTTCGCCCCCAAGATAACCGGACCAATATCCGGCCACATCCGTTACCTCCCCTTTCATCCGGCGCCCGAGGGATTTCTTCAGCTCCTCAGGAATGCCATCCTGTCTGGTGAGCGTGAGCGGAAATGCATCGCCCTGACTCCACTGTCCGGTCAGCCTTCCATCCTCCGCCTTCCCTTCGAATCTTCCGCCGATGCTGCTGAAGACTACGGAGAGTTCATTATCCTCGAAGACCGCCTTGGCAGCCGGCATCCCCACTCCGCCCTGATCGAGACTATGCAACACAACCCCACCTCCGGCCGCAATGCACCACCAACCGCAGCTTTGTCTTGCCGGTATCGAGCGTGCCCTCCCAGTAACCCGCAATGGGCTTGAAGTTGCCGACGTTCCCCTCTGTGGCGGAGCGGTGTGCTCTGATTTCAAAGAAGCGATTCCTTCTCCGTATCCACCCGCAGCTCGGTGCGGAAACCTCCCGTGCCGCCGTCGTGCCGGAGACCGTCATTCCCTATGAGCCAGCCCAGTCCCATCCGTCCCGGTGGCGTTTGGCGGCAAGCTTCATGGAATGTTTCAAAGCCTCCGGTGTCTCTGCAGACCAGTGTGCCTCGGCGAATTTCATCATGTCCCTGGCCGAGGAAACCACCGCCCCGGCACCACAGAGCGAGTCAAAATGCCAATGTCCGACGGGATGGCCGCCGCTGTGCCCCGTGGCGATCCGGTCACGGAATCCGGCGGGCACGGAATCCGCCCACCTCTGGATGAGACTCGATGTCATGCCGAGGGGAGTGAAGATCGTTTCCTCTACCAGCACCTCATAAGGCTTTCTACCGATCCGTTCCAGCAGATGGCCGAGCAGCCCCATTCCGAGATTGGAATAATTCATCTCACCGCGTTTTTCAAAATCGGATGCCTTGAATCCTCTCAAATAGGCATACAGCTTTTCATCCGAGTAATTGGCGTAGGGATCCTGCGGATCCGCTCCGGCTTCGAGATTCGAGGGCAATCTGGGAAGCCCCGAGGTATGCGTTGCGAGATCCAGCAGGGTTGTGGGTTGCAGCGGGGAGTCCTGCGCGAGAAGATCGGCGGGAAGATATTTTGAAATCGGATCTTCGAGAGCCGCCTTGCCGTTGTTCACCGCATCAGCCAGCAGGATTCCGGTGAAAACCTTGGTGATCGATCCGATCTCAAAAAGGGTATCCGGATCCATCTCCGGACCGCCTTCCCTGAGTTCCCCCGCGTGACCGAATGATACCGTCCCACCATCCGCGTATGCCATCACAACGCCTTCCCCGGGGGACTGAAAATTCCGATGGTATGCCGCGGCGTCATCCATGGGGAAGCCTTGACCTCGACCATAGACACCTGAACCAAGCCGAAGAAAAGAAACCCACGCATGACGAAATGGTGCAGGGGGATAAGCGGCCACATAAGTGGACAGCCCTGATCGCCGCCGCAACCTCGATGCCCAAATCAAAACCCTCCGCTAACACAACCGACCCATCCCCAAGGAGTGGCGAATTCCTTCCGCCCCAACCCAAGTCTTCCACTGATCACTGATCACTCGGCACCAGCCACTCCTACCTATCCCACTCCGGCACATCCGGCTCCACATAAGGCGTATAACAATCCCTGCAGTTCCACTCCCCCGGACGCACTGCCCCGCCACACTTCCGGCAATTCCGCTCCACCGCCCGGCTGCCCTGAAGAACCAGCGTCCCGCAGCCCTTGCAGTAAAGCGAATCCGCTTCTCCCCGATCCCAGCACCGGCACCCGCTTCCCACCCGTCGCGCGGAAGAACAAAGTCAGACTCGACAATCCCGCCCACAGGAACCCTCGAAAGTGTATTCCAGCTTGGAAGTCCCGCGGTGCATCCCCGTCCCGCAGAACGGGCACCGCATCGCCTCCAGCATCTCCGGGAGCGTTCTCAGGAAAATGCTTTCGCCACCCGGCTTGCAGGAAAGCAGCCACACCTTTTCCCTCCTTCACGTGGAATACCGCTAACTGATCCCACGCCCTCCCCAGCTCCAGGATCTCCTTCCTCCCGCACACCACGCCGAACCCCGCCTCCGCGTCCGTCCGAGTCCCGGTCATATCCCGTCACCGGGAAAATCCTCTTTCCCTCGTTCAGCAGTGCCAGCTCCAGCCTCCCGTCAGCCCTTCGTTTTCAGCATCGGGAAACAACTTCCCCTGCGGATTGCAAGCCGTCACCACTCCGAACTCCACCGGCCAACCTCCCTCCGGCTCCTCCGCCCGGAACCTCGCATTCATATACGCCCTCCTAAACTCCGAAAATCCCATACCGGAAACCCTCCGGGAAAACCCTTCATCACTCAATCCGATTTCTCGCAGCCTCTGTCCCTCACGATGCCAGGGCTACATCCTTGTAGCCCGGCAACCCAAGGGTCTCCAACTCCCCGCTCTCGACGATGGATTCCGGTCAGATATTTCAGCCTCCACTCAGTCCCGGATACCCGTATAGCGCCGCGGGTGGTAGCCTTCAGCCTCCAGCTTCCTGATGGGGAATCTCGGCGGCGTTGACTCGCCATACGGGGAAGGAGCCGGCTGGTAGAACCAGGACGGATTTCATATCCTCGCTCCAGGACTTGAAAATAAGGACGTGCTTGTCATTGAGCAGGATGTCCCCCGCCCCGAGGTGCAGCCAGGTTTTAAGTCTGGTGGAAATTTCAGGAAGCTGCTTGGTGGAATAGGGACGGTCCAGCCTCCAGCAGCGGGAGACAAAACCGGAACAGTCGATTCCACATGCCCTGGCGCTGGTTCCATCATCTCCGAGGGCACGCTTGCTCTTCGTCGAGATATCGCCAGCGAATTCCCCTTTTCCAAGAGATTCCAAAAATCCTTTCGGAGTATCGAAACCTCCCCATTGGTAGGGCATGCCCTTCATCTCCTTTCCCGGCTCCCACCACCCGTTCGCGAACCCGCGTCGGTTCAGGGATTTGTCCGGAGTGTGGACTTCGATCCCCGCCCATCATCCCCATGATGAACATGCCTAGCCGCGGGCGTCCACGTCACCTGCGTATACGCATACGCTGTGGCGATCGCTTGTTCACGCGTAACCGTGGAACCGGGCTTCGGGATCTCCAGCGGATCGTGTGAAGAGCAAGAAGACATCCCCGCGAAGGCCGATGCGACAAAGAGGTTTTTGAGGAAAGTAGTCATTTCGATTCTTACCAAACGGAAAAGCCGGGGAATTCGAATACCCCTGCCCGGCAACCCAAGCATACTAACGGAGTCTCCCACTGTTCCCGAAGAATCCATCCCATCCCAGCCTAGATGAACTCGATCGCAGGTTGCTCGACTTGGTGGACTTCGAAGTATCCAATCATGAATCTAATTAGCCAATAGGTTCTAGATTCTTTAGAATATAGGTTGTTCTTTCGCAACCGTTCCGGAAGAGAACGGTTGTTTTTTCAAGAACCGCTATGCTCCGCTGATTGAAGAAATCTCTGCTTAATTGAGCCACCTCATCGGCGGTCAAGTCATCAAAGATTTTTCCACTTGATCTTATGACCGTCCTCGTTGAGTAAGTCGAATTTCCAAGATTCGAGAAGAACGCCTTTGAACACACCACGAATCCTAACTTCTTCTGTGTTGGAAATCGTCGCGGAGACCCGTTCGAATGCTTCACTCGCACGAATTGGATCCATCGTGCAACGGCTATCGCCCGATTCCAGCCGCAGACCTGCCCTAGCTTTCGAAACCACACCAAGAAACGCCCGTAAATTTTGGATCACTCGAGGGGCAGTATTATTCAACTCAAGGGCAAAATCCTCATCACTGTCGGCAGCGGATTCAACAAGCCGGGTTACATGTGCAAGCGTGTCTGCTAACTGATCTTCTTCAAAGATCTCGTCGTTATCAGCTTTGGTTAGCTCCAAGCCAAAGGATCCTCTCGGTAAGGAAGTCAGAAGTAGCCTGGAATCAGCCTCACCAGCTCTGCAACCCCGTGACCCAACGACCCCATGGTAACGGTCTGCATAATCAGCCATCACCATGCTCTGGAACGGCTCAAGAACCTGTCCCGCAAATGACGCATCGATTCCTTCCGACCCTTGAACAGGTTCACCGGAAAAGAACAAAATCGTGCGAGCTTCCTTCCCTCCTAAGGGAATCCCTCAATAAGGTCTTCCAGCTCCCTTTTCTTTCTCCAAAAAGGCGCCCGCCATGAGGGGGTGATCTCCAGCAAGCTCAAGCATTCGACGGGTATCCGCCAATTGCGCGCTCAGCTTCTCTCTTTGGGTTCGCGATGTCATATACTTAGCTTTGCTGAAGTTTCTGGATGGCCTGACTATCCTCCAGATCGGTGTTGAGGTCAATTCTCAGCATTCCTTTCCACACTCCCTGCCGATTGTGTGAGAATAGCTGTGCCCCAGTAGCGTGACCACTCGACAGTATTGGCCGGGTTGTCCCCAGCGTCGAAAGGATAATGATCCAATCGGAAAGTAGCCTTTGACTGGATCGGGCTCGCGAATTCAGGGAATTTCCGAGCCAGATCCACCTGAAATGCCCGATCATAACCCCAGTAAATAGTAACCAGATCCAAATCGGCAGGCGGACGACCTTCTCGTGTTTCAATATCTTCCAAAAAGCTCCCATCCAACCATTGGAAGCCAGTCATAAGGCCTTCGGAGCGAAGACGCTTCCAAAAGTCCAAATAACCACTGAGAATTAGCTTTCTCTCCGGACTGGTTGCGAACTTCTCAACAAGCTCCAACGTGGTGCAAGGATACGGGGACAGTCACCCGGAAGTCTTGGATCCCCGGCATGTGGAGGAAGGACGAGGTTGTGATCGAAATTGGGGATCGGCATAGTCGGATGATTTGTAGTTAGCGCTCTCGAAGCTGAAATGCCACCCTTAAGTCAAGGAGGAGGCGGTTGCTATTTTTAGTATCTCGTTGAAAACCGCACGATATCCTCGATTAGCCAAACCTGAAATCGGCTAGTAGCTTGTTGTAGCTGCTCCCTTTCTGGTGAACTGAGGTGCAACTGATTTCTCAGCCAAATGGTTAGTTCATAAGATTGTTTTTAACTTCAAATTCCGAGGGCGTCATGTAGCCGAGGGAGGAGTGTTTGCGGTGGTGATTGTAGTAGGATTCGATGTAGTCGAAGATCTCGATACGGGCATCTTTTTCGTCGGTGAACTCGCCCCCCTGGAGCATTTCGTTTTTGAGCGTGCCCATGAATGATTCGGTTCAGGCGTTGTGGTAGGGGTTGGCTCTTGCGGACATGCTCTGGGACATTCCGGCAGCGTCAAGCATGTCCCGGTGGGCACGGCTTCCATACTGGCTGCCACGGTCGCTGTGGAAGACCAGTCCGTGCGCGGGGCGCCTGGTGTGCAGTGCCTTTTCGAGCGCGGAGGTGACCAGCTCCGAGCGCATGTGGTCGCCAAGCTCCCAGCCGACGATCCTGCGTGAGCAGAGGTCGATGATGACGGCCAGATACCGCCATCCCTGCGCGGTGGGGATATGGGTGATATCGCCGCCCGACACGGTCGGATGCGTCCGGCAGGGGCTTGTCCAAGAGCAGGTTGGGCGAGGGTTTGTCAGCCCGCCCGTCGCTTGTTCTGGGGATGTAGGATTTGGGCTGGATGGCGCGCGGCCCCCGTTCCTCCATGATCCGCCGGATTCGTGCCGGAGCGCATGATATGCCGGCATCAGTCAGTTCGCTGTGGATTCGACGATAGCCGTAACGACGTCGGTGGCGCTTGAACACCTTTTCGATCAGTTCTCCCAATTCGCTGTCGGCACGCATCGTGGGCGTGGGTTGGGCGGCGTGGTAATAGCTGCTGCGCGACACCTTGAGGACAGCGCAGATCGGACGGATACCGTGGCCGGTGGCGTGGTGGATGGCATCGATCATTTTGCGAAGTTCGGCTGGGGTTTGGTGCCTAGAATCACAGCGGCTTTTTTTAAAATGTCGTTCTCCTGGCGGAGGAGGGCGATTTCGCGTCGCAGGGCGCGCGGATCGTCCGCTGCTGCCTCCTCGCCTACGGCTCGCAGGCCTTCGCTCCCGATCCGCGCGCCCTGCGAAGTGCTTCTCCAGGAGTAGAGCAGGTTGGTGCTGATGCAGAGTTCCTCGGCGAGTTCGGCAACCGATCTGCCGGCTGCCATGAGTTCGACAGCTTGGGCTTTGAACTCGGCGGTGTATTGCTTTCTTTGTTTGGTGGTGTTCATGGATGGAGTCTGTAGGATTCCGTCAGAAATCTAGCTCACCTCACAAAGAACCTCAGCTCCCCTACGAAATCCTGATAACCTACGGTACAGTGGTCAGCCTCATATTCTTCGAGCGTTGTGTAATATTCCCGTGAAGGGGTGGAGAATGGTAGAGGAGGTGGAACAGGAACTCTGACTCGCGATGCTGAATCCCCAAGCTCTTCTATCTGTTCACTCATAGTGCAGGAAGTTTCTGTGCTGCGGAGCGCATGGCTTCCTCTCCTACGTTCACGTAAATGGAATGAATGTCGGTGCTGTCGTGGCCGATAAGTGCCATGGCCACGCTCTGCGGCACTGAGGTGAGCTAGATTTCTAGGACGGAATCCTACAGACTCCATCCATGAACACCACCAAACAAAGAAAGCAATACACCGCCGAGTTCAAAGCCCAAGCTGTCGAACTCATGGCAGCCGGCAGATCGGTCGCCGAACTCGCCGAGGAACTCTGCATCAGCACCAACCTGCTCTACTCCTGGAGAAGCACTTCGCAGGGCGCGCGGATCGGGAGCGAAGGCCTGCGAGCCGTAGGCGAGGAGGCAGCAGCGGACGATCCGCGCGCCCTGCGACGCGAAATCGCCCTCCTCCGCCAGGAGAACGACATTTTAAAAAAAGCCGCTGTGATTCTAGGCACCAAACCCCAGCCGAACTTCGCAAAATGATCGATGCCATCCACCACGCCACCGGCCACGGTATCCGTCCGATCTGCGCTGTCCTCAAGGTGTCGCGCAGCAGCTATTACCACGCCGCCCAACCCACGCCCACGATGCGTGCCGACAGCGAATTGGGAGAACTGATCGAAAAGGTGTTCAAGCGCCACCGACGTCGTTACGGCTATCGTCGAATCCACAGCGAACTGACTGATGCCGGCATATCATGCGCTCCGGCACGAATCCGGCGGATCATGGAGGAACGGGGGCTGCGCGCCATCCAGCCCAAATCCTACATCCCCAGAACAAGCGACGGGCGGGCTGACAAACCCTCGCCCAACCTGCTCTTGGACAAGCCCCTGCCGGACGCATCCGACCGTGTCTGGGCGGGCGATATCACCCATATCCCCACCGCGCAGGGATGGCGGTATCTGGCCGTCATCATCGACCTCTGCTCACGCAGGATCGTCGGCTGGGAGCTCGGGCGACCACATGCGCTCGGAGCTGGTCACCTCCGCGCTCGAAAAGGCACTGCACACCAGGCGCCCCGCGCACGGACTGGTCTTCCACAGCAACCGTGGCAGCCAGTATGGAAGCCGTGCCCACCGGGACATTCTTGACGCTGCCGGAATGTCCCAGAGCATGTCCGCAAGAGCCAACCCCTACCACAACGCCTGGACCGAATCATTCATGGGCACGCTCAAAAACGAAATGCTCCAGGGGGGCGAGTTCACCGACGAAAAAGATGCCCGTATCGAGATCTTCGACTACATCGAATCCTACTACAATCACCACCGCAAACACTCCTCCCTCGGCTACATGACGCCCTCGGAATTTGAAGTTAAAAACAATCTTATGAACTAACCAAATTTGGTCCAGAAATCAGTTGCACCTCACACTCCCGCTTCGTGAAGGTAGGTAGCGGTGCTGCGGCGGAGGGAATGGAAGGATAGCCCGTTAGTCTCACGCTTCGCGCTGCGCCCCTTTCCTGTCGTCTTGTGGGTCGTAACCTTCCGCAAGCCCGCCAAGGCCAGAATACGGCCAAACTGGTTTGATAGATGGCCTGTCTTGCCCTGAGCGGCGACAATGGCGGCTGCGCTTGGATGGATAGTCTGCTCATCGGAAATGGGTGAGGGAAGCGAAGCAAGATGCTTGTGAAGCTCTGGTGGCAAGGGAATGATTAGTTCTTTTCCAGTTTTGGCGGTTGTCAGGGAAATCGTCTCTTTCCGCATATCCACGTTCTTCCACTGGAAGCGGGCTATGTCACCAAGCCGCTGCCCTGTGTATAGCCCGAAAAGCACCATGGAACGCCATTCGTCGTCACAATGAACAAGCACCCCGCGAATCTCATCCATGGTGAACGGGCGGCGTTCCAGCACTTTCCTGCTCTTCACGGTTTTAACGAACTCCGTGGGATCATCCACGAGCAAAGCCCTGTCCCTCGCGTCCTTGAAAACCATCCTCAAAACCTTTACATGATGATTCACAGTTTTCGGTGAAAGACGAGTAGCCAGATCATCACGGAACAGTTCAATTTGCTCACGGGTGATTTCCCCGATTTCCTTGTCGGCATTTTCTCCAAGGAAGGAAAAGAATTTTCCACAAGCCCCGCTGTAGAAATCGACCGTCTTTTCCGAGACGGAAGTTTTCTTGCTACGTAGCCACTGCTCTACGTGAAGCCGCATCGTAATTACCGGCATATCCTCGCCAGTCAATTCGCGGTGCAAGCTACAAATTGTTCGCCTCACCTGTTGAGCCGTGCGCTTGTTCCGTGCTGCTGACTCGTATTCATCGGCAATCTGCTCCGCCTTTCGTTTGTTGCGTTCGGTGGCGACAAGTCCGGTGGAACGGTTGCGCCTCTTGCCTGTCACGTCTCTGAAGCCCGCAAGCCAGTTCACAGTGTTTTTGTTTTTGAATACGAATGCCATGGAGTCTGTTGGTTTATACCCCTTCTTATACCATGCCCTAGGAAGTCCGTCAACGTCCATTCTCGTTTATTCAGCATTTAAAAGGTTTCGGTGGACTTCACAGGATCTTCAAAAACGACCTTGGCGGAACAGGGGTTCGACTCCCCTCGCCTCCACCAACTGATTTATTATTAGCTAGTTACCCGCCGAAATACTAGTGGATCAGATCCCTATGACTCAAAGGGTTTCGGCGAGTGGAACCCTGAACTTATGGGACTCCGAGCATGGGCTCTAGTTCTGAGTAGAGTAAAAATCTGGATTTTAGCCGTGTGTTTTCCGTGTGAAACTGATCCACCGGATTGAGGGCGATCGAGTCCGGAGGGAGGGTCTCCCCACGTTAGATCTCGAGTTCAATTGCTGGCGCCAGATTGATCGCTTCTCGCTCTCTACCGAGGCCTGAGTCTTTGGTAAATCCGCAGGCACGGCTAGGACGCCTGATTCTCTGGAATAAGCGATCCCTTGGCTTGATGTCATCGATAAAGGCAAGCAATCGAGAACTCCTTCGCGTAGTCAGAATATTCGCTCTTGAGGTCTCGGCCCGCCGCTTCCGCCGAGGAGGAAAAACGCATCGCCCGCGAGACCACCGGAGCAGCCAAGCACGCGCTTTCCAAACTCATCGACGGTGAAAGGATCATCGCCTGGAACTCGGTCTGTTCCTCTGAGAGGCCGAAGTATTTCTGCAGAACGGTGATGCGGAACATGAAAACCGGGTCGTAGGGGGCGTTGCCGCCCTTGTCCTCGCGCTCACGGTAGCCGAGGATGTCGAGAAGCTCGTCGCGGAAGATCTCGAAATCGACGCGGGCCTTGAGTTTGTCGAGGGCGCAGGGCTGTTCGGCGGCCAGCTTCCCGGCGTGTTCGATCTGGGAGAAGAGATCTTTCTGTCCGGCGGCGGGTAGCTTGAATCGCATACTAGATATCTAGTAGTTTAGGGCGTCGGGGTCAAGTGGGGAGTTGCCGGATGTGCCCTGAACAAACACTGGAATCACGTCGAGCAGTTCTACGCGAGTTTCATTGACGGCGTCGAACACGCCCACGAAACGACCCGAAAATATCAGAAGAGATTCCAACGATGAGACAGCCTTTTCACCTTTCTATCGGAGGATGGCATCCCGTGGAACAACAATATGGCAGAGCGGGCACTCAGGCACCTTGCGATTCAACGAAAAATATCTGGGTCGTTTGGCAAAGCGGGAATTCACAGATACCTCAGGCTCCTTGGGGTGGCGCAAACCTGTCGCTTTCAGGAGAAATCCTTCCTCAGGTTTTTGCTGTCCGGTGACAAAGACGTTGATGCGTTTGATGCTCAAGGAAATCCTAAGACTTGATTGCAATCTCTGAACCGTTCCCCGCGGTGGATATCGATATCGACTTCACGCTCTAGATCAACCGCCACTTGCTTTCTACGAAGGCCTGCGTCTTGGGCAGGCCCACGAACGCTTCTGCAAACTCATCGACCGCCGCCGATACCAAGTCGTCCATCCCGTCCATCCCGTCCATCCCGTCCATCCCGTCCATCCCGTCCATCCCGTCCATCCCGTCCATCCCGTCCATCCCGTCCATCCCGTCCATCCCGTCCATCCCGTCCGTCCCGTCCGTCCCGTCCATCCCGTCCATCCCGTCCATCCCGTCCATCCCGTCCATCCCGTCCATCCCGTCCTTCCTATGGACATCCTCGGCATCTACGTCCTCCTGCCAGACTGACAAAAAACAATCCATCCCCGCTTTCTCCTTTTCATAAGGAGAAAAACCGCCAGCTTCTGATCTCATGAAAGGAGAAATCCACGAGACCCTCAGCCAGAAGCTCAACGATTCGCTGGTCGCGGAAATCCCGCGGCTCACGCGACGGGAGATCCGCCTGCCTGCGGTTCCGGGCAAGGCCCTCGCCGTGATCGGCATGCGCCGCAGCGGCAAGACCTGCTTCCTCTCCCAGTGCATGACGGATCTCCTTGCCGACGGCGCCCCCCGCGAATCCCTGGTTCTCATCAACTTCGAGGATGACCGCCTCGCCGGAATGGATGCTTCGGACCTCTCGTTCCTTCTCGAATCCTACTATCAGCTCCACCCCGAGTTCAGGGATCACACCCAAGTCACGCTGTTGCTCGACGAGATCCAGCTCGTCTCCGGCTGGGAAACCTTCGCTCGCCGCATTCTAGATAGCGAAAAGGTCCGCCTCTTCCTCTCCGGCTCATCCGCCTCCATGCTCAGCCGGGAAGTCCACACCAGCATGCGCGGACGGGCAATGGAGGTCACCGTGTTTCCCTTCAGTTTCAGGGAGGCGCTGAGCCATCGCGATCTCCTGCCGGAAAAGCCTTGGGACACCCTACCCAAGGCCCGCCGCTCCACCATCGAAAAAGCCTTCCGCACATACCTAACCGAAGGCGGTTTTCCCGATGCTCAGAACCTCGACGTCCGCGACCGCCGACCGCTCTTGCAAGGCTACGTCGATGTCGCCGTCCTGCGCGACATCATCGAGCGCCACGGCATATCCAACCCCGTCGCCCTCCGCTGGCTCCAGCGCCACCTGCTCGGCAACCCGTCCGCCCCCTTCAGCATCCAGAAATTCTACGATGCCCTGAAATCCCAGGGCCTCCCCGTCTCCAAGGACAGCCTCCATGCCTTCCTCGCCTACTTCGAAGACGCATTCCTGATCCGTACCACCTCGTTGCTCACCGCCTCGGAACGCCAGCGCATGGTCAACCCGCGCAAAGCCTATCCCATTGATTCCGGCCTCATCCCCATCTACGAACGCGTCGGCCGCGACAATCTCGGTCATTCCCTCGAAACCGCCGTCTTCATCGAACTGCTCCGCCGCGGAAACGAAGTTCACTACTTCCGCACACCAGAAGGAAACGAAATCGACTTCCATGCCGTCGACGCCGCAGGAAACGCCCGGCTCATCCAAGTCTGCGCAAACGCCAGCGATCCCGCCACGCTCCAGCGCGAAGTCCGCTCCCTCGTCGAAGCCAAAGCCCGGCATCCGGAAATGAGAACCCTCCTCATCCTCCTCGATCCACTCCCGCCCGGCACCACCGTGCCCGACGCCATCGACCTCACCCCCGCCATCCCCTGGTTCCTCAGACCCACCGATCACTGATCACTGGCCAATCCACCCACCAATCATCATCCCCCTTTTGCGACCTTACCCGGTCGGAGGCGCAGTGCCCCCTCGCCTCCACGCCTGCTCGTCCGGAATCGACGGCAGGGTGTTATTCGTTCGCCCAGTTGCAGCGCTCCCGGGTGCAGATCCTGAATAGAAAGGCTTCCCGACTGGGGTGAACGGGGAAAATCGTTGCAAGACCCGACGATCAGACCGACAGGCGACCCTTTCACTGGAAATCTGAGAAAAACCTGTAAAGTTACCACTGTAACCCCACCTTCCGAAAACATGTCAGCAATCGAAGCTCCGAAGCAGACTTCCCCGGCCGCCGGCGCATGGCGCGACTGGCTGGAAGAACACGGCCCGAAACTTTTCCTTTTCGCGCGTCAGCAGACCCGCACCCATGAGGACGCACAGGACGTTCTCCAGGATGCGATCGTCAAACTGGTTGAGAAGATCCGTGCCGGTGATTTCGTCGGCGGGCAGGAAGCCTGGCAGCCATATCTATATACCACGATCCGCCGTCTTGCCATCGACCTTTCGCGGAAGACCGACCGGCGCACCAGGCGCGAGAACAATGTTTCCGCTGACAGTGAGCTGCTTCAACAGGACGCCTTCCACCCGTGGTTTGATAACGAGAGCGGCGATGACGAGACGCGATCCCAGCTCGAGGACGCGCTCAAAGCCCTACCGGAAAAATTCTCCGAAGTCATCATCATGAAAATCTGGGGCGAGCGCACCTTCGCGGAGATCGGCGAGACTCTCGGTATTTCCCAGAACACCGCCGCCTCCCGCTACCGCTACGGGCTGGATGCCCTGAAACGCGAACTCGGCACCGCGAGGATGAGGGGCGACCTTTCCATTTAGGAAAATTTAAAGACCAAGAAGAACCGGAGCTTCGCTTAACCAACCGAACATGTCCAAGATCCCATCCATTACCGAGCAGGAACTCCGAGGCCTCAGCCCTTGCGGTCTCGACGAGAAGTTCCTCTTGCGACTCGAGGCTTGCGCCGAGGAGACCTTTGCCGAACTTACCGGCGCGGAGCTGGAATTCGAATCCACGCTCCGTGGCATCCGCCCGCGCGGTGTCCAGTCCGCCCTGGTCTCCAGTCTCACCGAAACTATCGGCGACACACCCTTCGCCGTTGATGAAAAGATCGTTCTGTTCAACAAGCCGAACCAGGCGGGCCAATCGGCGGGAAAGGGCGGCACGGCAAAAAACCTCATTCGTTTCAACATCGCGGCGGCCGCGGCAGTTGCGATTCTTGGTTCGGTCGCGGCACTCATGATTCCGACGGATCGTCCGCCGGAAAACACGGCGGAGGCGGTTCAGGAAACGGAAGCGGAAAACGTATCATCGGGCTTTTTCGTCCCCAAGGTGCTGCCGCAGACCAACTTCGCGCCAGCCAGCTTTGAGCGTGGTCTGAGCGGCACCAGCGACGAGGGTGTCCTCTGGAGGGACGCCAACCGCCCATACCGGGTGCTTCTGCATACCTTCACCGACCGCCTGACCGCGGAAAGCGAAAACGGGGAGACCATCCAGATGGAGCAACCGAGCTATGAATACTCGCTCGTGCCTGAAAAGGTGGATTGAGAAATTCCGAGACAAATTCTCGTAACTACTGCGCTCCTAGTATGTAAAAGTTAGCCATGAGAATGAAACTTACCATCATATCAGCAAGCGGATTGATCGGCGGGATGGCCGTGGTGAGCCTCAGCCCCGCGCTGGCCATCGAGCCCCCGCCGGACACCGCCGAGCCGCCGGCGGCACTTCTGAACGGGGTGAAAAACTCACCCGCAACCAAACCTCAATCCAAGGTGGAGAGCAATGTCGCCTTTATCGGCCTGGCAACCGCCGCGGTTCCGGAAATGGTCGCCGACCACCTGGATTTGGAACAGGGCTCCGGCGTGATCGTCCGCACCGTTTCCCCTGACAGTCCCGCCCAGAGAGCCGGTCTCTCCGTGAATGACATCATTCTTTCCGTTGGAGAGACGGCTGTCGGCAATCCGGAAGCACTGAGTTCCTCCATCCGGGAAAGAAAACCCGGCGACCGAATCGCGATCAGCCTCATTCACAAGGGCAAGCCGGCCAAAGTGGAGGTCACACTCTCCAGACGCCCCGCGAATCTGGCCTTCGGGGTGGAACAGGAACCCATGCTGGAAGGCCTTCCACAGGCGCACGCGGAGCGGCTGCGTGACCTGATCGAGAGACACATGGGAGGACTTGGCCAGAATGGTGGCATGGGGCTCCAGATTTTTCCGGAGGATCTCCTGCACAGTTTTCCGGAAATGAGTCATCCGAAAGGTCTCGCCATTCCGGAGTATGGCTCCGGTGGGCAGGCCGAAAACCGCCTTCAGAAAAGCTCTACCATACGCGTATCGGACGGAACCGGGCTGATCGAGCTCAACACATCCAACGGCGATACCGTAGCCACCGTCCGCGATGAAAACAATGATATCGTCTGGAGCGGGCCGTGGAACAGCGAGGAGGACAGGACTGCGGCGCCCGACGACATCCGTCAGCGGATCGACAAGGTGAAATCAGGAAACGGGCTCGGCTTTTCCTTCCGTTTCGGCGGGCCTGGAAAATCCCAGCCCGAGACTCTCGAAAACTGAAGGCTAAAATTTTTCCAGGGAGGCAAAGACACACCCGCGATGGCTCCGGCCGTGGCGGGTGTGTTGATTTTACAAATCAGCGATGCCCGAGCTGAACCTTGATCGCGTTGATAATGACCTCGAGATCCGAGGTCTTGCTGACAAACGGAAGCCCGCCTTTCATCTGCAGCTCACCGGGATCGTCCGGGTTCTCCTCCACCAGGGCGGTGAGCATCAGAACCGGCGTCCCGGCCAGGGCGGGATCGTCTTTAAGCGCGCTGACCACGTCCCCGCCGTCCATTCGCGGCATCACCAGATCGATGATGCAGATGTCGGGTTGGAACCGACGGGCCGCGGCGAGCGCTTTTGTCGGATCGTTGATCTGGGTGACTTCGTAACCGGACTCTTCGAGGTTCGCTGCAAGAAGTTCAGTAAAATCAACTTCATCGTCAATAAGGAGTATTTTTGGGTTGGCGTTCATCTCTCCCATTCTTTCCATTTCCCGCCTTCTAGCAAGACAGAAGGCGAAGGTGATTCCTCCGGAAAGCTCAGACGGCCCGACGGCTATGTTTCCATCGCCCGCAGGGTGAGAACGGCCATGGCACCCATGCCGTCCGGCCGGTTGGATAGGATGAGTTCTCCGCCGTGCAAGTCGGCGATTTTCCGGGAGACAGTGAGACCGAGACCGGTTCCCTTGCCGGTCGCCTTCGTCGTGAAAAATGGATCGAAAAGCTTGGAAAGCACGTCCTCGGGAATTCCTTTTCCGGTATCCGTGACAACGATCCGAACCATCCCGTCACCCTCATGCGCGCGGTCTCTCAGGCGCGATCCCTCGTCACGCACTACGCCGGAAAGGTTCACCGGCTCCGCCCGAACCGCGAGGACGCCGCCTTCCTCCATCGAGTGCATCGCGTTGATGAAAAGGTTCACCAGAACCTGTTCGATCTTCGTCTGATCCGCCTCCACGCGGGGAAGATCCTTGCCAGGTGTGAATTCAATGGTGATCCCTCCCTGTATCAGCTGATATTCCACCAGTTCCAAAGCCTCCGAAACAAGCTGGTTCGGATCGTATGAGTGGAACTCGAGCCGACGGTCCGATGAGTAGTCCACCAGCCCCCGGACGATCTTTTTCGCGCGATCGATCCCGCGCTTCATCCGCGTTATGGTCTCCCTGCTTTTCGTATCGTCTTCGGGAATCCGGCGGTTCAGCAGTTCCAGGCCCATACCGATCATCGCCAGGGGATTTTTCACCTCATGGGCTACTCCGGCGGCGAGCCTGCCGACCGACTCCATCTTCTCGGCCTGGATGAGCTGCTCGTGGGCGCTTGTGAGGTTCTCGTGGGTTTGCATCAGCTCCTGGTTCAGTTCCTGAAGAGCCTGCTCCGCCTTTTTCCGCTCCGTGATGTCGGTCGAAATTCCACCCACCGCATAAATTTCCCCGTCCAGATCGCGCATCGGGAACTTCATGGAAACATAGGCGTGCTCCCCGTCCTCGAAGCTCAGGGTCTCGTCGAACTGAAGAGGCTCCCCGCGCTCCAGGACCAGCTTGTCGTTTTTCTGCAACTGCCTCACCAGCCGCTTGTCCGTCATGAAGTCCATGTCGGTTTTTCCGACGACTTCTTCCGATTTCAACCCGAACAGCTCCTCATAGCGCCTGTTGACCATCAGGTAGCGCCCTGTCACCGACTTTGCGTACATGGGCGAAGGGCTGTTATCGACGATTTCCTGCATCCGGTGCTCGGTTTGCCGGACAGCGTCCCGCGCCTTTTCCTGCTCGGTGATGTCACGGTTGATCCCGAGGATGCCGAACACGTTTCCATCCAGATCGCGCATCGGCACCTTCGTGGTAAGAAAATGGCGGATGTCACCGTCGTTTGGGCGAACCAGGCTGTTCGGATTGACCACGGTATCGCCCACATCCATCACCTTCGAGTCCTCGGCGATGAAGCTTTTCGCCTTCTCCTCGGTGAAAAAATCGTAGGGAGATTTCCCTGTGACCTCTCCGGGGCTCCCGGCACCCACGAGATCCGCCAGCGCCCGGTTCACCACGATGTATTTCCCCTCCCGGTCACGGATGTAGATACTGTCCGGAATGCTGTCGAGGAGTGTCCGCAGGGTGTTGCGCTCCTTTTCCAGCGCGTGCTGGGTCTCAATCATTTCCGTCACATCGCTGGAAACGCCGAAGGTTCCGATGACCCGGCCCTGCTTGTCACGCAGGGGAAGCTTGGTGGTGAGCACCCAGGCATCGCCGCCGCCGGGTATGCGCTCCCGTTCGACGAAACGCTCCCGCCCCACGCCGCTCGCGAGGATCCTGATCTCGTCTTCCCGGTTTTTCCGGGCGCTTTCCTCATCGAGAAACTCGCCATCCGTCTTTCCGATCATCTCCTCGATTTTCAGTCCAGAGTAGTCGGCAAGCGCCTGGTTCACCTGGATGAATTTGGAATCCCTGTCTTTGAAATAAATCCACGACGGCATGGTGTCCATCAGTGCGCTGAAGTAGCGCTCCATCTCATCGCGCTCCCTGCGGGTTTTCCGCAGCCGCATCTGGCTCTCGAAAAGCTCCAGCCGCGCCGACCCTGATACGCTCACCATCAGCATCAGCATCGCAAGCCCCAGCCCGAGACATACCCACCGCAGCCATTCGGGGACGTCCCGCCCCACCGAGAGGACCACGAGAATCATCCCAAGCGCCGCCCCCATCAGGGCGAACATCCGTTCCTTTCCGAGTATCACCCTAGCATTCAATCAGAGCCGGGTGATCTGGCGAGAGTTTTCGCCTCTGCCGGAAGCCGTTCACTGGCCCCGCCAGTTCTTACGGGGAACCTCGATGGTGTCGTCGGACTTCGCCACTACCGCTTTGCCGTCAACCGTCTTGAGATCGATTTCCTTCGGTTTCCCGTTCCGATAGAGCACCACGCGATTCATCGCTCCGAACTCAGTCGCGCCTCCAGCCGCCTGAACGGCTTGGAAAACGGTGAAGCCGTCACGGAACGGTTTCGGTCCCGGGTTGCGCACCTGCCCACCAATGTGAACGCGTTGCTCCTGAGGATTTATGTCCTCCTTGTTCGCGAGAACCTGAATCACCGGGTTCTTGAAAATCCCCCCGTCTCGGTATGCTTTTTGGATCTCCTTCGAGAGTTGACCGGAACTTTTGCCCGCGGCAGGAAGTTCGCCCACAAACGGCAGATTAATACTTCCCTCTTCAGAAATTGGGTAGGTCTCGTCAACCATCGCTTTCTGGTCAGCAGGAACCCCCATGATTTTCACGATCACGGATTGCCCGGCTTCGATCTGGGACATCGCGGAAGTGAACAAGCACGCGAAGGCGAGCAGGGTTGAGAAAAACGTTTTGGAATTCATGGTGGGCTGATTGGTTTGCGGAAGACCTTCATGAATCTTCATAACCCCTGTTCCTATACCAAACCAGGCAGGAAGCAAGGTGGAACGGGTGTGATTTTCATCGGTGTTTTTCTTAGCGCCGCAGGCTCTGGACTGCTGGGAAGGAATGGTTGAGGCCATGTCACGTGCGTCAGGACGAAAGCTGCGGATAAGAACCGCAGCAGTCCAGAGCCTCCGGCGGTCTTATCCACCGATAAAAATCGCACCTAGGCGGAACCCTGAGGGATACAAAACTCCCGGTCAGAGTCCGATATAGAAAAGCTTCCCGGCTTTGGTGTCCGGGACGATGAGCATCTCGTTTTCCTCATCGACGAACATATCTGCGGCGGACTCGATGCCGAGTCCCTCGCCCAGCTCCGTCTGGCCGCTACCGTCCGCCTCATAGCGTGTCACGCGACCGGTTCTGACTTCGGAAACGTAGAAACGTCCCTTGCTATCGTGGACGATGGCGTCCGCGCTGCGGTGGCCGCTCGCCAGGATTTTCCAGCCGTCGCCCTCGCGCTCTAGGATGTTTCCGGTAAAGTATGCGGCCACGCGGATCCTGCCATCGGCAAGCTGATCCACTCCGTTGGGGCATGGCATGTCCGGGTTTGGCGGGATGACTTCCGTGATTTCCCCGTCAAGCGTGACCCGATAGACGCGCCCGAGAACAGGTAGTGCCTTCGCGCCGTCGCTACCCAGCGGCCAGAGATTTCCATCGGGATCGTTCATCCTGTCCTTGTCTCCCATGTCGGTGACGAGGACGCTTTTTCCATCCGGCGATAGCACTACGTCGTTGAGGAAAAGCGGCGGGTTCGGAAAATCCTCCGCCGAGACGAGCACCTCCTTTTTCCCTTCGCTGTCGATCTTCCACATCTTCCGGAAATCCGTGGTGACCAGAAAATCGCCAAGCATGACGATGCCCTTGGGATCGTCCATACCATCGCAGAAAACTTTAGGAATGCCGTCTTCGATTACAGTGATACCGCCGTTACCGTCGCCTTCCGTCCGCGTCTCCCCCATCATACTGACGTAGAGTTTGCCGCCGAAGCCACGGGTCATCGCCTCGGGGTTCGCGCCGACGGCGAGAGGTTCTTTCGCGCTGGCGAGGGAGCATACGGCCACCGTTACCGCGAGAGTTTCTGTCGCTTTTCCAATCAGATTTTTTATTTTCATGGGTTTCGTTTATTCAAAGCGGGGGCGAAGGCCAAGCGGATTCCCCCGGCCAGGTCAGTCCGTCGCAACGGCTTCCCCCTCCTCGAACTCGCGAAGCGGCCTGATCAGATTTGCGGAGAGCGGGAAAGACCCTGTCGTAGATCCCCGGCGCCACCTCCGTCGCCTGCTTGTAGGCTTCCTTGAGCATTTCCATCTTCGCATCGAGGTTATCGATGTAATGGAGCGCGTAGGCTTCGGGAGTTTTCGGCAGCACGGGTGAACCGAATTCCAACTGCCCGTGGTGGCTCCCGATCAGGTGGAGCAGGTGGACGCGGACTTCCTCGGTGGATGGTTTCGCTTCCGAAAATTCGGAGAAGGCTTCCCCGTCCGCAAGGTCGCGCCAGAGCTTGTTCACCAGCTCGATTCCGAGCGGGATGTGTCCGAGCATCTCCCCGTGGAGCGAGTGGATCTGCCCGAACCCGTCCTCCGGATAGGTGTTTTCCCATAGCTTCCCACAATCATGGAAGAGCACCCCGCAGATCATCAGGTCGCGGTTCAGCTCCGGATAGACACCGCAGATGGCCTCCGCCGAGCGCATCATCTGGGCGACGTGTTCGACCAGTCCGCCACGGCGCGCGTGGTGGTTTTTCCGCGCGGCCGCCGTGCGCCGGAAGCGGTCTCCCATGGTCTCGAAAAAATAGTCGGCGAGTTTCTTCAGGCGGGGATCGGTCATTTTTCCGCAAAGCTTTTCGATATCGGCGAAGTCCTTTTCCTGTTTTTTCCGGGTCTCCTGATCGCCGGCCAGGAAATTCGCCACCGCCGTATCATCCAGCCGCGCCCAGCTCACCCCGTTCCCGTTCACGCCGTACTGGTTCTGCGTCCACTCGCCTTCCAGCCGGACGATGGTGTTGAGCGGAAGCGATTCCGCCTCCGTGTGCAGCGGCGTGTCCGACCAGATTTTCAAACTCAGGGATCCGGTGGAATCCGCGAACACCAGATCGAAATACGGCTTCCCTCCCTTGGTTGTTTTCACCGCCCGCGATTGCAACTGCGCCGCCACCTCCGCGATCAGGGGCACCTCGCCCGCCTGCTCTTTGAGGCTGGAAATCGTTATCAAACTCATTTCCGAAAGTTGTCATACCCGCTCAGGCTGTCACGCACATACGGAGTGAAGGGAGCCGCGATTCGGAAATCGCGGTTCCTTTCCTCTCAGTCGATCGGTTTCCAACTCTTCGCAAGCAGCTCACGGATCCGCGCCGGATCGGTGGCGGAGGATTTCGCCACGAAGCCTCTCGCGTGTGCGAAATGGACGTCCGGCTCCCCGCCCACCCGGGTGAAATCGAAGCCGAGGTGGTCGTTGAAACGGGAGAGGGCGAAGCCGGAGCCTCGCCTGTCCGGATAGACCATTCCGACCACCCGCTGATCTTCGGAGAGTCCGGCAGCGTATCGTCCGAGGCCTGCGGAGGCATCGTCGGCGAGGTTTTCACAGCGCGGGAGAAAGAGGACGCGGAAGTTTTTCTCCGGGTGCTCAATCTCCCAGATCTCGCTGGATTTTTCGATCTCGTCGAGCTTTTCACGGAGTGATTTCAGGTAGCCGATCAGATCGCCTCCGATCCATTTCATGATTTCCCACATCGGCTCGCCGGGTGAGATACGGGACATTCCGGCGAAGCGGCGGAGAAGGGTGAGATCAATGGTGGAGTTGAGCTTTGCGAGGAGATCCCTTTCCACTCCCAGCCATGCCGCGGTTTCCTGCGGACCGCGGGTATCGAACCATTCGGCGACCTCCAGCCAGTCGCAATACTCGCGCGCGTCCTCATAAAGACCCATGTCCATGAGGACAAGACTGAGCGAGCATGTGGGCGGATGGTCTTTTGGAAACTGGTGGTGATCGAAGTTGCCGCGTTCCGGCTCGTGCTCACCACCGACATCCACGACGGCGGTGTCCGGGCTTCCGAGATCCGCAGGGGTTGGCTCGCGCCGGAGAACGGGCGCCTCATGAACGGCGACCAGAAGGCAGCACGCGAGGAACTCGTCCTTATGCGAACTGCCCGGATGGGTCAGGATGGTTGTGAAATTTCTCATTGGAAGACAAGGCAACCGATCCCCCGGCGATGCAAGAGGATTCCAAATTTTCACGGGATCCGCGAAAAAGGACGGGGACGCCCGGGAAGATTCAGTCGAACTTCGGCTCCTTGTGCCGGGTGAAATACCCGTCACCGAAATAGGTCATGACGGGGTAGTCCGGGAGCGGCCCGGCATCCGGAGGGAGAGGGATGTTCGCATGTTCGGCGTCCTCGGGCTGCCGGTATGAGATGGAGACGGGGGTGCCGTTGGAGACCAGGCGGAAAAATTTCGGGGCGAGATTCTCATGCATGCGGATGCAGCCGTGGGTGCAGGGAGTGTGCTTGATCCAGCCGGTGTGAAAGCCGTAGGCGGGTTTGAACTCGCTCCAGTATGGCATGGGGGTTCCCTTGAAATCCCAGCCGGCCGGTTTGTTTTTGAGATAGGTTTGCTTCACTTGGTTGCCGCTCCTGGCGTAGCCGTGGGTGAATGCGCGGTGCTTGTGCTCCTTGTTGAAGATCCGGTAATTTCCGGTCGGGGTCGGGGTGGCAGGCGCGCCGACTGATACCGGCATGACCATCAGCATCTCACCGCCTTCCATCACGTAAACGCGCTGCTTGCTGAGAGAGACTTTCACCTTCACGGCGGAAGGATTCGTCGGAAGTTTCGCCGGACGGTCGTAAGCCTGGTAGGAACTCAACCCGCCCCCGGCCTTGTTCATGGAACATGAGGAGAATCCCGCTGCCACGGCGAGACCGAGCAGTGCCATAATTACAGTTTGGTTTTTCATAACTTCCCGGATCGGCCACAGCGTGACCCTTCCCCTCGAAAAAGCAAGTCCGCGGCCTGGCGCGGGGATCACCTGATGCTTTCCCATTCATCGACCCGCCCTCTCACGAACCAGACGGTACTCTTGCGATAAGGAACGTAGGTAACCTGCGGGCCGAATCCCCCGCCCAGGCCTGAGTAACGGTAGCCCCCGTAGTAACCCGATGTGTAACCACCGAAGAAATTGTTGGTGACCACGGGGCGCTGGCCTTCGTAATCCCACCGCTCCATTTCCTTTCCGTTGCGGAAACCCTCGACCGCCTGGGAAGGGCTGCCCCATGCGATCGCCACGGCATCCTTGCTCATGCCTTTTCCAATCTCACCGCGCCTGACCATTTCCTTGTGCTTCGAGCCCAGCGCCTCGTATGCGGAGGGTCGCTGGGCAATGCGGGATTCGGGGGTGGACGGAGCGCAGGATACGGTCAGAAACACGGCGGCCGCCGCACACAGGTTGAGAGGGATTGCATTCATACCGCACGTTTCCACCCGGGCGGCAAATTTGCAACTTTTCATGTGTCCGTCACCCTGATTCGAGACGGGTTCATGCTGTTTTTCGAGAAAATCCAAAGACGGGCTTGCCAAGCCTGAAAGCATCCGTCCAATCTTTCCGCGAACGATTCAAACCAATCCCCACACACCATGTCCGACCTGTTAGAAGATGACGAACTCACCACCGCCCTCAAGAAATGCCCTGAATGGGAAGCAGAGAAAAAACACATTTTCCGTGTGTTCGAGTTCGAGGAATTCATGGACGGCATCGACTTCGTGAACAACGTGGGTGAGATCGCAGAGGAGGCGCAACACCACCCGGACATCTCGATCAAGCACACCAAGGTCACACTGAAACTGACCACGCACGACGTCGGCGGCGTCACCGATCTGGACATCCAGCTCGCCCAGCGCATCGACAACCTGGTCGATTAGCCTGTGGGGAGCCGTCCTTCCGGGCGGCTTACCCAAGCCAGGTCTTCCTTGGGGTTTAGATTCTGAAATTCAAGGTTTCTCAACGCGGCATCATCAACTGGTCGTCCTCCAGCCCTGTCACCCGGTGCAGACCTTTAAGCAGTTTCCGCAGGGTGAGATATAGGAAAACCATGATTGGCACGCCGATCACCAGGAAACCCCAGCCGGTGACTTTGGCCACCTGGGAGTTGTAAAGCTCGCGGGCGTTACTGGCCGTGTGATCAAGATCGCCGAGGAAATAGATCGCCATGCCGAAGTTCATCAGCGTGCTCAGGAGGAACGATCCCGCGAAGAGCAGCGTCGCGTCCAGTATCACCTTCCGGTAATCCGTTTCCCTCCCAAGCTCCGCGACTTTCTTTTCTATCCTGTTGATATCGAAAAGCGTATCCGAGTAGAGAAACGTCCTCAGGAGCGGGGTCTTCGACCAGTGCGAGGCGATGATCGCCAGACCCAGAACGAAGGGAATCGAGGCCTCCTTCAACCCGAATAAAACCGCCGCGTGCTCCTTTACGGTCCCGTCCTTGTTCCAGAGGAAAAGCGTCAGGCCGCCGGTGAGCAGCACGGAAAACAGTCCCAGCCCGGAGAAGAAATTCATCTTCTTCGTTTTGATGAAAAACCAGATCCCGTAGCAGATTGGGAACGCCAGCGCCACGATCAGCGCGTTCACCGGCCCGATGTGCCATGGGTTCACCGATTTTCCCAGCATCTCCTGGATTGCCGGATCCTTGCTCAGGTAGCTCAGGGCGAGCACCGGAATCAGGACATTGATCAGGATGTTGGCGAGCGGATGCTCCTGTGCCGGCTTGGGTGTGTTGTCTTCGGGTTTCATGGAAAAATTTTCGTAGGGAGAAAACACCCGGCAGCCCCGACGTGAAAGCGCAAACGGCATGTGTACGGGAAAAACCCAATTTCCTGGAACTGTTCTATTGAACTGCCTTGCGATGTGCGTTACCTCTCCGCATATCCGCCGTGTCCCGCCCCTTCCCCACTCTCCGGCCATTCTATTACCTCGACCATTTCGAGGAAATGCTCTCATTTCTGGAGAAAAACTGCTCCTCCCTTCTGGGCGGACGGGAGGAGACGTTCATCCGCGATTTCCGGTCGCTTGATTTGGAGGCGCGGGCGCTCGTCGTCAGACTTGCCAACCGGGGAGGCACCGTGTTCCGGATCTCCGGTTTGAAATACAAGGAGCTGCCGGAGTTGGACTCTGTTCTCAGCACTCTCGTAAGCAACGGGTTCGCCAGATTTCCGGCGGCGGAAGATACGATCGGGATATTGAAGACGCTCACGCGCCCCGAGATCGTCGGCCTGCTGAAGCCTCTCAAAAGGCTGTCGTCCAAGACAAAGCCGGAACTGCTTGGGATGCTTCTCGCGATGGATGGAACGCCTCCGTTTCCTGAAAATTTCCTGGCAGGCTTCATCGTCCAGGAGCGGGTCGATACGGTGGATTTCCTGTTTTTCCTGTTCTTCGGGAAACAGCGTCGGAATCTCCAGGCGCTCGCGCTCAGGGATCTGGGAATCGTGAAAACCCGGAGCGGCCAGGCGTCCTTCGAGGTTCGTTTTCCAACCAGGGAAATCGCGACCTACTCCTTTTTCCACGCGAAACTCGCCGAACAAATCAGCAGTGCCGACGAGCCGGATCTCGCCGCCCTCGCGGAAAACATCCCCCGCTGGCCCCGCACCGATAATCCGACATTCTCGGTTGCACGTGACCGGGAGGTCTGCCGGTTGGGCGCGAGACTAGAGCAGGCCGGTCTCCCCCGGTTGGCGCTATCGGCCTACCGCCAGACCGACTGCCATCCCGCTCGGGAACGGATCTGCCGAATCCTTTTTTCCTCCGGCGATACGAAAAGCGCGGAGAAGTTGCTGGGCGAGATCATCGCATCACCGTCCAGCGACGAGGAACTGCTGTTCGCCGAGGATTTCCGGGCCAGGAAATTCGGTGGCCGGAAGCTCAGCCGCCTCACTGAAATGCTGCGCTCCGCCCCGGTGATAAAAATCGACGAGGCTTTCCGGGACGGAGCGGAAAAGGCGGCGGTCGTCCATTTTACGAAACGCGGCGAGAAGGCCTACCGGACGGAGAACTCCCTCTGGGCAACCTTGTTCGGACTCATGTTCTGGGATCTGCTCCAGGGTGAGAACGGCGAAACAACACACAACGAATTCGAGCATCGCCCCACCCAGCTCACCGACGGGAGTTTCCTGAGGAAAAACGAATCCGCGATCAACCGGCGGCTCTCCCTCCTCCACACCGGCGAGGCTGCCGGTCACCTGGAGGGCGTCATGGAAACCCATGCGGGAAAGCCGAACGGAGTTTTCCGCTGGAGGCGGGACACGCCTACGCTCATCCGGCAACTCATCACCCACGGCCCGCCGGCATCCATCGAAAAAATTCTGAGACGCATCGCCAGCGATCCGAAAAACAACGGTGTGGGATTTCCCGATCTCATGGTCGTCGCCGGGGGGCGTCTCCGCTTTGTCGAAATCAAAGCGGAAGGTGACCAGATCCGCAGGCACCAGCTCGTCCAGTTGCGGGCGCTGGAGCGGGCGGGTTTCCCGGTGGAGGTCGTCCGCGTCGAGTGGTTCGCCGATCCGGGGCAGGAATACGTGGTGGTCGATATCGAGACCACCGGCGGGCGCGCCGCGTATCACCGCGTGACCGAAATCGGAGCCGTCAGGGTGCGCGATGGGGAGGTCGTCGGAAAATTCAGCACGCTGGTTAATCCCGAGCGGCGTATCCCCGCGAAGATCACCCGGCTCACCGGCATCTCCGACGCCATGGTGGCCGGTGCCCCGAAGTTCGCGGAAATCGCCGACGAATTCCGCAATTTCGTCGGCGACGCGGTGCTCGTTGCCCACAGCGCGCCGTTTGACTACGGGTTCCTAAGGCAGGAATTCGAGCGACTGGGGGAAAATTTCCGCAGGCCGACTCTCTGCACCGTTGTGGCCATGCGGAAATTTTTCCCGGGACTCCCCGGCTACGGACTCGGAGTTCTTTCCAAGTATTTCAACATTCCCCTGAAATCCCACCACCGCGCCCTCTGCGATGCGGAGGCGACGGCAGAGCTTCTGAAAATGATCAACGCCAAGCGAACAGCGCCTTGCTGAGAGATCCCGGATATTTGCAAAAACCAAAGTTGATCGTGCCAAATGCGCCATGCCCTTGGATCATATCGTGCACCTTTTTACCAGGAGTCGTTCCAACCCTTGGTTACCAGGAGGCTGAGACCCTTTTCCCGCTGGCATGCGCCATGCGATTGAAAAGGCATTATGGAAAACGAAAAAATTGTAGAACAACTCAACGACCTCCTCACGAAAGCATACGATGCCGAGGAAGGTTTCAAAAAAGCAGCGGAGCGCGCAGAAGGTCATCCCCTTCTGGTCAGCTTCTTCAAAAGGCAGAGCGACATGCGCCTCTCGTTCGGCCATGACATCAAACAGGCGATTACCCGTTACGGCGGAGAGCCCGACAAAGGAAGCAGCGTGGCGGCGAAAGCCCACCAAATCTGGATTTCAGTCAAGGATACACTGACCTCCGACCACGACGAGGAGGCCGTTTTGGAAGAATGCGTCAGTGGCGAGGAAGCCGCACTCGAAGAGTATGATGAAAAACTCAAATGCTCCGAGCTTCCCGCCGATGTCCGCCAGTTGATCACCAGCCAACGCGCCCAGATAGCTTCGTCCCTTGCTACCACCAGAGCGAAGGAACTCGCCGCCGACTAAGCCGCGTTCGACGATCTCAGAACCGCCTCCCATCATCCCGGGAGGCGGTTTTTTCGTGTCCGCATCTTTTGTCCAGTGGGAGCTTCAATTTCCCGGAGCAGATTGAAACTTTCGTCACGGGTTTCTCAAAGGGCTTTGAATTCCGGGATGCGGGTTTTAGGGTCTGCCCATGCCGAATCTTTCCTCGAAAATGTTCACCGCCGCAAAAAAATACATCCCCGGCGGAGTGAACTCCCCAGTCCGCGCTTTCAAAAACGTCGATGGCGACCCTTTCTTCGTCCGCCGCGCAAAGGGCTGCCGCATCACCGATATTGATGGAAAAACCTACATCGACTATATCGGCTCCTGGGGGCCGAATATCCTCGGCCACGCCCCCGTCGCCATCACGAACACCATCCACCAGGTCGCGAAAGACGGGATCTCCTTCGGCATCCCGAATCCCTACGAGGTCGATATGGCGAAGACGATCTGCGAGTGGGTTCCCTCCGTGGAAAAAGTCCGCATGACCTCCTCCGGCACCGAGGCCACCATGTCCGCGATCCGCCTCGCCCGCGGTTTCACCAAGCGCGACTACATCGTGAAATTCGACGGCTGCTACCACGGCCACTCCGATTCCCTACTCGTCGCCGCAGGCTCCGGCGCGCTCACCCACGGCGAGCCGGATTCCGCGGGAGTCCCGAAAGCTTTCGCGGAAAAGACCATCGTCCTGTCCTACAACGACCCCGAATCCCTCACGAAACTCTTTGAGGAAAAGGGTGAGGAAATCGCCGCAATCATCGTCGAGTCCTACCCCGCCAACGCCGGCCTCGTTTTCCCGAAACCCGGTTACCTGGAACTGCTTTCCTCCATCACCAAAAAACACGGAGCGCTCCTCATCTTCGACGAAGTCATGACAGGCTTCCGCCTCGGCAAGGCCGGCGTGCAGGGACTAGAGAACCTCACCCCGGATCTTTCCTGCTTCGGAAAAGTCATCGGCGGCGGCCTCCCGGTCGGTGCCTTCGGCGGCCGCGCGGATGTCATGGACTTCCTCGCCCCCATCGGCCCGGTCTATCAGGCGGGCACCCTTTCCGGAAACCCCCTCGCCATGGCCGCCGGCCTCGCCCAGCTCAACGAGCTCGACGGAGCGCTGCCTTCAGGCGGCGTGTCAAACGGCTACACCCGCCTCGACCAACTAGGAGCCCATTTCGAAAAAGGAATCCGCCAGGTCTTCACGAAAAAAGGTATCCCCCACAGCATCAACCGCGTCGGCTCCATGTTCTGCCTCTTCTTCACCGACCGCGAGATCGTAAACGTCGATGACGTCATGAAACAGGATCTCGCCCTCTTCAAAAAGTTCTTCTGGGCCTGCCTGGAACGCGGCGTTTACATCGCCCCCTCCCCCTACGAGACCGGCTTCCTCTCCCTCGCCCACACCGAGGCCGATCTCGATGATACACTGACGGTCTTCGAAGAGGCGCTCTCCGCAGTCTGAAGGACCGCTGCCTTCAGGCGGCGATTCATAATTCTAGCTAGACTAGCCAGATTTTCCGATTATTGTATCCCCATGCCCAAGACGAAATGGCAACTCCAGGAAGCCAAGAACCGGTTCTCCGAGGTGGTTGACCTCGCGATCCGTGAGGGTGTGCAAACCGTCACGAAACACGGCAAGCCGGCGGTCGTGATCCTTTCCGCTAGGGATTACGAGAAATCCGTAAAGCCGAGGAAGTCCCTTTTTTCCGCGCTCCGTGAATGCCCGGCAGACCTGACCGGACTCGTCACCGGCCGCATCCAGGACAAGGCGCGCAAAGTGGAATTCTAGGCCATGCGTTATCTTCTCGATACCAATGTCATCTGCGAGGCGACCGCCAAAGCCCCGGATCCCCAAGTCCTGGCGTGGCTGGAGAAAAACTCCGATGAAGCTGCCCTCTCCGCCCTGACCCTAGGGGAAATCTGGAAAGGCATCCACCTGTTACCAAAAGGCAAACGCAGAAATTCTATTTCGAGCTGGGCGCAAGGAATCGAAACGGATTTCGAGGACGTCATCCTCCCTCTCGATTTGGACACCCTCAAGGTTTGGGCGAAGCTCTATGCAGGGAACGAATTGAAAGGCATCAATCTCGTCCTGATCGACAGCCTTCTCTCCGCCACCGCCCTGGCGTCTGGCCTGACGGTCGTCACCAGGAACACCCGCGATTTTCCCCCGGAGATCCCTACGCTCAATCCATGGCTCACTTGAGCGCTTGGCCCTCTGTCCGAGCCGCTCTCCCAGATCCGATTTGCGATCCAGGGTTTCAGGGGTAGGTAGTGGAATGAAAACATTTTTCCTATCCCTCCTACTCGCCGCAACATCCTTTGCAGCCGAAGACGCTCCCATCCTTCTTGTCCTAACGAACCATGCGGAGCTCGGAGACACCGGGAAAAAGACCGGGTTCTACCTCTCGGAGGCGGCGCATCCCTACGAGGTCTTCACTGAAAACAAACACCAGGTCACGCTCGCCAGCCCTGACGGCGGCTTCGCACCCATCGACCCGAAGAGCATGGATCTCGATGACGCCGCCAACAAATCGTTCTGGGAAAAATACGGCAACAAGGATGAGGAAAATCCCGGCCTTCCGCTCACCAAGCCGCTGGCGGAAGTCGATCCTTCGGAATACTCCGCCATTTTCTTCGCAGGCGGCCACGGCGCAATGTGGGATTTCCCGGATTCCGAACCGTTGCAAAAACTGACTGCCGCCATTTATGAAAGCGGCGGCACGGTTGGCGCGGTATGCCACGGCCCTGCCGCGCTGGTGAACGTGAAACTTTCCGATGGCTCCAACCTTATCGCGGGCAAGAAGACAGCAGTCTTCACAAACTCGGAGGAAGAAGCGGTCGAGCTTACGGAAACGATGCCTTTCCTGCTTCAGACCTCTTTTGAGAAAAACGGGGCAACGGTCGAAACGGCAAGGGACTTTTCCGAGAACGCCGTCCGCGACGGACGTCTCGTCACTGGACAAAATCCCTCCTCCGCGAAGAAGGCGGCCAGACTCCTTCTTGAAACTTTGGAAAAGGGCGAGTGATCACTCCTCCACGCTGATCCGCGTGCTGAGAATGTGGGAGCCTCCGGGCATGATGATCGCCGCCTTGTCATTCGCGATCGCCGCCTCGATGCAGACGAATTTCCGGTAGCCTTCGTCCGGCAAATCGGCCAGGGCGGCGGCTTTTTCCGCCCAGGGATTCCAGACAACCGTCGAAGGGCTTCCGCTTTTCTCGATCAGTAGCGTCCGTCCGGAAAGGTCATCGACCAGCAGCGTGCTACTAAAACTATGGTAGATGGAATCCACCTCCCCTCGGAAATCGAGCACGCCCTTCTGCGCACGCTCCGTGGGATTCCCAACCGTATCCAGGTAATCCGCCCCCTCGAGTCCCACCACCCGCACCTCTTCAATATCGGAGACTGCGAAATACGGATGCAATGCGCCGGAGACGAGGATGGGGATCTCGTTCGGGTTGACGCTTTCCAATATGACCTCCAGCTCCGCCCCGGCCTTCACGGTGGCCGTTGCGTTCCAGATCCCCTCGCGCATCGCGAATTTCAGGACAACCCCGTCGCCGCTCTCGCCCGCCTCCACCAGCTCCCAGAACCGTGTTCTCGCGATCCCGTGCGATGGCATCTCCGGATTCGTCGGGTGCGCGTTAAACCATGGCCAGCAAACCGGAATCCCGCCGCGGATCGCCTTGCCCTCCCTGAACACCGCATCGGGGCTGAGATACAGGATCTCCTCCTCATCAGCGGGCTTCCACGACATCACCTGCGCCCCGTGAAGCGAGACCCGCGCCGTGCAAGTGGCGTGGTCGATTTCAAACACAGGATAACCGGTTCCGGTGAGGCGAACGGAAGGTGGCAAATTCGGTGGTGGATCGGAAACAGTGTGCATGGACGGAAGAGAGGCTCCCCCATCCAAACGACTAGCGGAAGCCGGAAACAGGTTTTTACAGGAAAACCCACCAGGCAGGGCCGGAATGTTGGCTTGGTTTTCCGTTCGCTCCTGATTGGATAAACGCATGTCCGCCAATCCACACACAGTCCCTTTCAACCAGCCGCCTCCCCCGCTCCCTACCGATGACATTTCCCGCAAGCTGGCGGGTGTCCAATACCCGCTGAATCTGAGTTTCAAAATCATGGCCCTCGCCAGCCAGGCGACGGTCACGGACGCGGCCGGAAACACGGTTCTTTTCACCAAGCAGAAGCTGTTCAAGTTCCGCGAGCATGTGGAAATTTTCACCGACAAGAGCAAGTCAACCCGCCTCGCGGACATCAGGACACGGAAGATCATCGACTGGTTCGCCAGCTACGAGAGCACCGACGCCAACGGCCAGCCCATCGGCACGGTCGGTCGGAAAGGCTGGAGATCCATCTGGCGGGCGCACTACGAGGTTTTCAATCCCGGGGACGACATCCCGGATTTTTCGATACGGGAGGAAAACCCCGGAGCAAAGGTCATGGACAGCATTCTCGGGGGTATCCCGGTGGTTGGCCTCGCCACCGGCTACATGTTCCATCCCCGCTATCTCGCCACCCGCAGCGATGGCACCCCGGCGATGCGCCTGGAGAAAAAAGCCGCGTTTTTCGAGGGGAAATTCGAGATCACCAAAGTAGGCGAACTCAGCGCACGCGAGGAACTCAACCTCATCCTCTCCTTCCTGATGCTCGTCCTCCTGGAGCGGAAACGCGGCTGATCCGGACCATCCTGCGGGAAGGCTTGCCGTCCGTGTGGAAACGGGAATACTCAGTTCCGGCATGGCATGGGCGGATCGAAAACTGGGGCCTGACTCGGGCGGAGGGGGTTTTTCCCGGATCACCCCCGTCGTGAAATGGCTGCTGATCCTGAACATCGGGATCTATGTGCTGGATCTATTCCTGAAGGGGAACGATCCGGACGGACTGCTCCGCTCGTTTGGAGCGTTCACCGTCCACTCCGGAATTTCCGAGGGGCGTGTCTGGGAGTTCTTCACGTTCCAGTTTCTTCACGGCAGCGTGGGACATATTCTCATGAATTCCATAGGCCTGTTCATCTTCGGCCCGTGGATGGAGAGATGGTGGGGGCAGGGTAAATTCCTGGGATTCTATCTCCTCAGCGGCGCGGGGGGAGCGCTTTTTTATGCATTGCTGATCTACGTCGGCATTCTGCCGGACGAGGTGATCGGCGCGGTGGACAGCGCCGGCAACATGATCATGGTGCCCGCCACGATGATTCCGCTGATCGGTGCCTCGGCCGGCATCTACGGAATTCTCGTGGGTGTCGCGGTGATAGCGCCTTCCGTCGTGGTCACATTGCTTTTCCCACCGATCTCACTGACAATCCGGCAACTGGCTCTGGCGGCGCTGGGAATTTCCATCACGTTCATCCTCTTCGGCATCGGCGGCAACGAAGGCGGGGAGGCCGGCCATCTTGGCGGAGCGCTGGCGGGATTCCTCCTCATACGGGGCTGGATGTGGTGGCAGAAATCGGGTCGTTCACCCGCAGGGATAACCAGAGGCCCGCGAACCGATATCGAGGCGAAAATCAAGCCACGCACGATGGTGGATCTGAGCGGGCAGACCGAGATCGATGAGATACTCGACAAAATTTCCAAAGACGGGTTCCAGAGTATCACGGATGAGGAGCGGGATCTGCTTGTCCGCGCATCTGAAAAACACAAAACGCAAAAATGACAGACGACGAGATGATCAGCGGGACGGGTGCGGGATCCCAGGTGGAGAGACTGAAAGCGATCATGCACCGCTTGCGCGCACCTGGCGGATGCCCGTGGGACGCTGAGCAGACCCATGAATCCATCGTTCCGAACCTGATCGAGGAAGCCTACGAAACCGTCGATGCGATTCAGCGCGCCAACGACACGGACATGACCGAGGAACTCGGCGACCTGCTGCTCCAAGTCGTTTTCCACTGCGAGATCGCCGAGGAGCAGGAACGCTTCGACCTCGACGATGTCGCCCGCAGGATTTCCGAGAAACTGGTGCGACGCCATCCGCACGTCTTCGCGTCATCTTCCGCCGATGATTCCGATGCCGTTCTCAAGCAATGGGATGAGATCAAGCGGAAGGAGAAAGGCGAAAAAGAGGTTCCATACCTGCATGGTGTCGGGAAAGGGCTGCCCGCCCTGGTCCGCGCCTGCAAGCTTCAGAAGAAGGCCGCAAAGATAGGTTTTGATTGGCCGGTGGAAACCGGAGTCCTCTCAAAAATCCGCGAGGAACTCTGCGAGCTCCAGTCCGCCATCGACGCGCAGAGGATGGCCGATGTCGAGGAGGAGCTGGGCGATCTGATGTTTTCCGTGGTCAACCTCGCACGCTTCCGGAAAATCGATCCGGAAATCCTGATGGCGAAAGCCAACACGAAGTTCGAGAATCGTTTCGGGGAGATGGAGAAGCTTCTGAAGAACTCCGGGAAATCCCTGGAACAAGCGGATCTTGACGAAATGGAAGAGGCCTGGAACGTGGCGAAAGGGAAGGGATTCTAGAACCTGTCTGGGCACGCACCGCGTGAATGCACGGCAACGGAGCGCGGGTCTTCAGCCCGCCCCGGAGCATTGGTTTTGCTTTTGCTGCGTGGTGAAACCTGTCTCTTCGGGGCGGGCTGAAGACCCGCGCTCCGCAAGGAAACCGCTCCCGTCCATCTTGGAAGGACATCTTTTCAGCCAGCCTCCGCGGTCTTTCTCGGAATAAATCCCAACCCCATGATCACAAGCTGGCTGACGATGAAGCCGGAAAGCCAGACGAACGCCGCATCGGTGAATCCGTAGGAGTGCAGACCGATGCCGAGCATGTTGGTGCCAAACCACGACCAGCTCGTGACGATGTTTCCAAACACCGCCATGACCATCATGCCGCGCTCTTTGACCATTCCGCCCCAGCGCGCGTGAAGGATGATCGCGTTCCAGATTACAATGAGAAGCGCTCCGTTCTCCTTGGGATCCCAGCCCCAGAATCTGCCCCACGACTGATCCGCCCAGATCCCGCCCAGCACGGTGCCGACGAAGCTGGCAAGCGTGGCGAAACACAGGACGCCATACACCATGCCGCGCAGGGAATTCGCTGTCGGCTTCGGGATCGTTCCGAACAGCCGCATGACGAGGAAAACGATGGCGATGGTTCCCGCGAGAAATGTCGCCGAGTAGCCGAGCGTGATGACGACGACATGGGTGGCCAGCCAGAAATTCGTATCCAGCACCGCCCGCATCATTTCCAAGGTGTCCCCGGAAAGCGAAAGATGATGGGCGATAAGGAGTGTCGCGAATCCGACGATGGCCGCGACCGCAGTGCCGATGGCGTTCCGGTAAAACAGCTCGATGGCGATGGCGAGGACGATGGCTCCCCAGCCGATGAACACGGCGGAGGAGTAGAGGTTCGTGACCGGCGGGCGCCCTTCCAGCACCATGCGGATGACCAGACCGGTGGAGTGGATCGCGAAGCCAAGCAGAAGAGTCCGGAAAGCGGACTGACGGAAAAGCGTACCACGCCAAAGCCACGAGACGATGGCGCAGAGAAAAGCGATCACGTAGATGACCATGCAGAGATAGAAGGGTGCGACGTGGTTGAAAACGGTTTCAGCGTAGCCTTTCCCGAGTTGCTCGCTACGCTTTTCCGAGAGCCAGGATTCGTAGCTGGCCAGGGCTTCGTTGAACTTTCCGGGCTCGTCCGCGCGGTAGGCGTCGCCGAGTTTTGCATACGCCAGGGTGGCGGGATGGAGTCCGTTCGTTTCCATGGAATCGATTACGGAATCCGCAAGTTTCCGCCAGCCGTCCTCGCCTTTTCCGGAGGGCACCGTGAAGGTCTCGGTGAAGGAAGCCCAGCTCCGCAAGCCTGGGATAGCGGAAGGATTTGTGAGGAATCTCCTGAACTCCGATTCCGCGTTTTCCTGGCCGGGGTGACCTAGTGCGTGCTTGAGCTGATTGTAGATTCCTAGATTCCGGGTCAGCCGCATCAGGGCTTTTTCATAAGGAGTCCGGGTCTGCGGCTCCTTCGCTCCGATGCGTCTTGCCTCGGGTTGGATCGCCGGAAAGGAGGGCAGGATCTGCGAGTAGGAATAGGTTTTTTCTTCACTCCTGGGCAGCCCGGTGAGTCCGAGGATCTCATCGTGATGGATGAGAAATATTCTCCTTTCATCCGCGATACGGGGGCGGAACGAAAGCTCAGCAAGCCACTCGGCCGGGCTTTCGGGAACGTCCTCTCCGGAGACTTTCTGTTTCCCGACGATTGCCAGAAGGGCGTTCCGCGCGAGCGAATCCAGCGGCTGCACGCGTCCGTTGGACACAACGGGAAGAGCCGCGAATTCCTTGTAATGGAATCCTTTTTCCGGGGAAAGCGCACGGAAAACGGCACTGCCAACGAAGAGAAGGCAAAGCGCGGGGATGAGCCAGGGGAAAAGTTTTTTCATCATGGTGCGACTGCCCTGTTCCGCCGCGAGACGGCTTTGATGAGATGCTGGGAAAATACCCAGAGGAGGCCGAAGCCGACCATGGCGCATGAGATGTAGGGCAGCGTCCAGACCGGGTTTCGCACGACCTGGAAGATGCTGGTGGTATCGTTGTTGTCGAAGCCGGACTGGTAGAAGGTCAGCCCGCCGTAGCGCAAAGGATGGTTCATATAGATGAGATCCTGCCTGTCCTCTCCAGTCTCCGGATTGATGATGCGGACTTTGCTGGAAAAGTTTTTCGGGACGTTGGTGCCGAGGTAGCGGTCGTGGCTGAAATCGAGCAACCGGATGGAAAACGGATGGTAGAGACGGCGCTGGCGGATGGACATCTTCCACGTGCTGCCCGCCGCCTCGAAGCTTTGCTCACCCTTGAACACGTTGGAAAGAAGCCAGCGTCCCTGCGATTGCCCTCCATCGGGGACGATCTCGACAAAGGCGGCGGATAGGTCGCGCCTGTCCATTTTCGTTTCCCTCGGCTTCGCCTTTACCGCGTATTGACTGCCAACACCCCGGTTGGCGCGTGTCCTATCGAATTCATCGCCGGCTTTCTCCGCAGGAACAATCTCGCTGTTCCGGTAGTAGCTGTGGATTTTCAGAACGAATCCATCCATGGGAAACTCCGCGCCATCTTTCAGACGGCTCTGCGGGATCGCGGTGACGGTTTCCGTGCCATCGCCATCCGGCCGCACCAGTGCGAGCTCCACCTCACGCGGAAACACGGACCAGTTTACCGTCTCCCCCTCGTCGATTGGCATCTGCGCCTCTTTCCCGAGCATGCCTGTTAGAATTTCCCCCAGCAGCATGATGAGTATGCCGGAGTGGATGACGATCATGCCCGCCTTGCTCCAGCGGAGCTTGAAACGGGCAGTGTGGGCAGCGAGGAGATTGACTATAAGGGCGATGCCAAGAAGCGTGCCGCCGGGGAGCGGAACCGTGAGAGTTTTTTCACCTGGCATCACATCCCACCAAGCGATCCACGAGCGGAAAAAAAGCGCCTGAACCTCATGAATGCCGAGGTGCACCTGCGAGAGGGTGGCTACGAAAATGAGCACCATCGCGAAGCCCAGAAGTGTGACCGTGAGACGGAGGGAGCTGAGGAATCTGAAGATCGGCACGGGGGAAAGATATTTTAATAAGGAAGGCTGGAAAGCAGGAACTCGGGTTGGTCTTTTCCTGTATTCCTTATTTAAAAAGCCACTGGTAGGCCGCGACCAGAGAGACTGCGGTGCCGCGCATTGATGATTATGCCTCGGCCAGCAGACGTGCGTGCGGGATTTCACGGGAATTCACCGGCCTTACCTGCGTGGAAGCCACCTCAACAACTTGTGATATGGCTCCATCGAGAGTCACAAACTCGACTTCGTAACCGGCGGCGCCCTCATGAACGAAAACAATTGCGCCTACATCACCCTCCTCGAGCCGATGGCCTGGCAACGATTGGGTAAGAACCACTCTGTCATGTTCCTTCAACATCAGTGCAGGTTAGCTTAGGGGATGGGCTGTGACAAGCCTCGGACAGTGCTTGCTGGAAACTTTGATCCAAACGGTTCGAATCAAAGGATTACTGCCATCGGGACAGGAAATCGTGCCATCCACGATATATTTCGTCCCGAAGCGTCCCTCTTCTTTACTGGCAACTCCGCCAGACACAGCTTGTTGGCGCAAGGCTTCAGACAATTCAGCCCAATACTCGTTTGAAAAACCGCGTGAAAGGAAAAATCGGGCTTTTGATCCACCCTCAGGATGTTCCGGGCAGAGAAGGTAGGCTGTAATTTTCTCCTTTGGAATCTCGGCTTCGTTGAAGCTGGGGATATTCATTTCATCGCTAAAAATTCGTTCACTGGCAAACGACGGTTACTCGAATTTTGCGGAGCGGACGAACTCTTCGAATTTCTCTCGACTGGCTTCCACAAGATCCGCTTCGCCGGTGATTTTGAAAAACCAGGTCTTGTCCGGTTTCGATAGGATCGCGGCGCTGATGGCCTGCTTTTTTCCATCCTTGATCGCCTCGCTACTGACCATGTGGCTGAGGAAAAACTCGCCGGATGGGCTTTCGATGTTTTTCCCCAGCTCCGGGTCATCGGCTGAGGCGATGGGTGAAAGGTCGAGTTGTTTCCGCCAGCGGTTCACGTTGTCCAGCACGCTGCCGGATTCGCCGGGAAGCGGGATCACGGAGACGTCGGCGGTCGCTCCATCGTCCCCGGAAATGGAAAAGCTTGCGGCGCGCATGGAGCTGCCTTCACTTTTCTCCCAACCCTCCGGAGCGGTGACAGTGATGCCACGGGTCGGGGCAGGTGGCGAAGGAGTCGGCACGTCCTCCATTCCCGCGATTCGGATGGTGCGGAGGAAATCCATGAAGACCCCACCCTTCTCACGAAGGACGGCGGACGGCGCGGTGAACTTGAAATACCACGTTTCAGAATCCAGCGGCAGGACTGCGGCAAGGATGCCATCCGCATCCGCGGCAAGACTTTCGGGAGCCAGGTTGTAGAGTAGCATTTGCTTTCCGCTGCCCGGCACCTCCACGGCGAGCCCGCCCAACTCCTCTTCGGAAACAGGTTTCAGCCCCACCTGTCCGCGCCAGCGGTTTACGTTCGCGCCAAGACCTCCGCCATCGCCTCCGAGCTTGGAAACCGTGACACGTCCGCCACCGGGAAGGCCATACGCGGCGGTGAGAAATTGTCCCGCGGCCTCCTGATCCCAATCCCCGGGTGCCTGCCAGACCACGCTGTTGGAATGCGCCGCGTGATCGTGCGGAGCTTCTTCAGCCTCCGCAGGGCCGACCTCGGAAGGCTCGTCAGTCGCGACCTTGTAGGTGCGGACTTCCTCATCACCGCAGGAGCTGAAAACGAGCGGCAGTAGGGCGAAAGGGAGTGTGAGATAGGTTCGCTGCATGGGAATTCAAGGTGCTGTTCGAAACGGAAATTTTCCCGCCGCACGAATAAAGACCAAGCCCCGCGCCAGTGGGAGGAAAAACGAAACCAGAATGGCTCACAGGTAGTCCGATTTGATAATCAGCGATTTTTCGACCTGCATGTCCGCCATCGTGTGGGGGATTCCTCCGATACCGAGGCCGGATTCGCGGAGGCCGCCGAAGGGCATCCAATCGACGCGGAAGGCGGTGTGGTCGTTTGCCATGACGGTCTTGGCGTTGAGGCCCGCGGTAAGCGCGGAAGATCGTGTCCATTTCCCGGCTGAAGACGGATGCCTGGAAAGAGAAGGGGACATCGTTGGCCGATTTGATGGATTCTTCTACGGTATCCCTGGTATATAAACAGACGACCGGGCCGAAGATCTCTTCCTTGCTGACTTTGGTGTCAGCCGGGGGATCGATGAGGATGGTGGGTTCGTAACAAGTGGCGGAAATGCGCTTGCCGCCGGAGTGCAAGTTGGCTCCGGCGGCGATGGCTTCTTCAATCCATTTTTCGACCCGATCGACCTCCTTGGGTCGGATCAGGGGACCGATGGCTATCTCTTCCAAGGTGGGATCTCCGGTCGTCATTTTCGCGGCTTCCGCAGCGAGGCGGTCGGCGAGTTCGGTTACGACGGATGCGGGGGCGAAGATGCGTTGGACGGAAACGCAAACCTGACCGGCATGGTAGAATGCTCCTTTTGCGAGGGGGGCGGCGGCTTTTCCGAGGTCTGCGGTGGAGTCCATGACGACGGGGGCGGAGCCGCCGTGCTCGAGGGCGCAGCGGGTGCCGGCTGCGAGCTTCGAGCGCAGCATCCAGCCGACCTTCCCGCTGCCGATGAATGTGAAGAAGGCGACGCGCGGGTCGGCGACGGTTGCGGTTGCGAGGTCTCGGTCTTTGATGGCGACGGCTTGGCACCACCCGGGTGGGAGTCCTGCCTCATGGAGAAGCTCGACGAGACGGAAACAGGAAAGGGGGGTGTCCGATGCGGGTTTTACAATGACCGGGCAGCCGGTGGCGACGGCGGGAAAGACCTGGTGGATGATGAGATTCACCGGGTGGTTGAACGCGCTATATGCGAGGACGGGGCCGATGGGTTCGTGGGAGGTGAAGGCGAGGCGGCTGGCGGATGCGGGATTCAATCCCATGGGAATTTCCTCCCCGTGCTGGGTGCGGAGGGTCTCGATGCAGTAGTCGATTCCATCGATGGCACGGGCAACTTCTGCGCGGGAATCGATGAGTGGTTTTCCCCCTTCGCGGGCGGATTCGAGGGCGAAGGTTTCAGCGCGTTCTTTTAGAAGTTCGCCGGCTTTTTTCAGAATGGAAATGCGCTCCCACGCGGGAAGTCGTTTCGATAAATCGGCGTGGAGGGCGGCTGCGGTGGAGAGGGCATTTTCGACGGTAGCGGCATCGGCTAATTCCACGGAGCCGATGACGGTGGTGCCATCGAAAGGAGCGACGACTTCAAGTGTCCCCGCGCTTCCGGAATAGCCGGGGACGAGGGTTTTGAAATGGGATTTGGTGGACATATGATTCAAACTTCAAAATTTAACTCACAAGAAAGATTGCTAACCACGGAGGCACAGAGGACACAGAGCCGTGGTTTTGGTTCTTTGAGATTTAATAGGCTGGCTCTGTGATCTCTGTGTCTCTGTGGTAAAATTCTTCTGATAGATTGGTCTGATTCTGCGATCCTTTTAGACTGCTGCGGAGCGTTCCTTGATCTCGTGGTTGAGGATGCGGTCGTTGTCGGAGTAATCGACGGGGAGGTCGATGACGTGGACGCCGGGTTCCTGTTGGCATTTTTTCAAGAGTGGGAGGAGTTCTTCCGAGGTGTTGATGCGGTGGCCTTTTGCTCCGTAACTTTGAGCGTAGAGGACGAAGTCAGGATTGCCGAAGGTGAGGCCGAAGTCTTCGAAACTCATGTTCGCCTGCTTCCAGCGTATCATGCCGTAGGAGTCGTCGCGGAGGATGATGACGGTGAGGTTGAGGTCCGAGACGAACTGCGGTTTCCAGTTCCTGGGAGTTCATCATGAATCCGCCGTCGCCGCAGATCGCGATGACGTCACGGTCGGGATGGACGATTTTCGCAGCCATGGCGGAGGGCAGGCCGGCACCCATGGTGGCGAGGGCGTTGTCGAGGAGGACGGTGTTGGGCAGAGCGGCATTGTAGTGGCGCGCGAACCAGATTTTATAGACGCCGTTGTCGAGGGCGATGATTCCGTTTTCGGAAAGCGAGCGGCGGACATCGGCGACGAGACGCTGGGGTTTTACGGGGAACGAGGGATCATCGAAACCTTCGACGCGCTGGGAGTCGGCGGCCTGTTTGATGGTCATGAAACGCTCGAAATCCCAGTGAGGGGAAGGGTTGAGGCTTTCGGTGATTTGCCAGATGCTGTTGGCGATGTCTCCGACGACCTCGACCTGTGGCCAGTAGACCGGATCGACGGTGGCGGAGAAGAAGTTGATGTGGATGACTTTCCGCTGGTCTCCTGGGCGCATGAAGAAAGGTGGTTTCTCGATCACGTCGTGACCTACGTTGAGGATGAGGTCTGCGGATTCGATGGCACGGTGCAGGTAGTCGCCATCGGAGAGGGCTGCGTTGCCGAGGAAAAGGTCGGAGTTTTCATCGAGAACGCCCTTGCCCATCTGGGTGGAGATGAAGGGGATGCCGGTCTTTTCCGTGAACCGCCGGAGCATGCGGCTGGTCAGTTTGCGGTTGGCACCTGCGGCGACCAAGAACAGGGGATGCTTGGCGGCAGCGATCATTTCCACGGCCATGGCGATGGATTTCGCCTCGGCGATGGGGCGGCGGACGGAGGAGGCGGGGAGAGGGCCGGCATCATCTGCTGTTCTCTGCGGCGATGTCTTCCGGAAGCTCGAGATGGACTGCTCCCGGGCGTTCTTCTTCGGCGAGGCGGATCGCTTCGCGCACCCGGCAGGGGATGTTATCGACGCTGACGATCTGGTGGGTGAATTTGGTGAGGGGTTTCATCATTTCCACCACATCGAGGATCTGGAAACGGCCTTGCTTGCTTTTTTTCACGGGCTTCTGGCCGGTGATCATCATCATGGGCATTCCGCCGAGCTGGGCGTACGCGGCGGCGGTTACGAGGTTGGTCGCGCCGGGGCCGAGGGTGGAAAGGCAGACACCGGTTTTGCCAGTCAGCCGCCCGTAGGTGGCAGCCATGAAGCCCGCGCCCTGTTCGTGGCGGGTGAGGATGAGGCGGATGGTGGAGCGGGAGAGTGAATCGAGGAAATCGAGGTTTTCCTCGCCGGGGATTCCGAAGATGTATTCCACACCCTCCGCTTCGAGACATTTTACAAACAGGTCGGATGCTTTCATATGTTTTTGAGTTTGCCAGTTGGGAGTGTTCAGTTTTCAGGAAGACTTTAGACAACGCCGTATGCCATCATGGCGTCGGCCACTTTTACGAAGCCGGCGATGTTGGCTCCTGATTTGTAATCGACGGGCTTGCCTTCGCGGGTTCCGTATTTGACACATTTTTCGTGGATGTCATCCATGATGTCCCTGAGGCGCTGATCGACTTCTTCACGGCCCCAACTGATGCGGAGCTGGTTCTGGCTTTGCTCCAGACCGGAGACGGCGACACCTCCCGCGTTGGCCGCTTTTGCCGGGCCAAAGAGGACATCGTTTTCGAGAAAGTGCTCCGTGGCCTCTGCGGTGCAGGGCATGTTGGCTCCCTCGGCGATGGCTTTGACCCCGTTCTTCACCATTGCCTGCGCATCCTCGATATGGAGTTCGTTCTGTGTGGCGCACGGGAAAGCGAGGTCGGATTTCACTTCCCAGGGGGTTTTCCCTTCGTGGAACCTGCAGCCGAATTTTTCCGCGTATTCCTGGATGCGACCCCGTCGGTTTTCCTTGAGATCGATAAGCCAGTCGAGCTTCGCGCGGTCGATGCCTTCGGGATCGTGGATGAAACCGGAGGAGTCCGAGGCGGTGAGGACTTTCGCGTCGAGATGGAGGAGCTTCTCCATGCAGTAGAGGGCGACGTTGCCCGATCCGGAAACGACGGCGGTCTTGCCTTTGACCTCGTCGCCAGCGTGCTCGAGCATGTTTTTCATGAAGTAAACCGCGCCGTAGCCGGTGGCTTCCTTGCGGACGAGGCTGCCTCCGAAGGCGAGGCCCTTCCCGGTGAGGATGCCGGCGAAGCGGTTTTCCAGGCGTTTGTAAGTTCCGAAAAGGTAGCTGATTTCGCGCGCACCGACATTGATATCGCCAGCCGGGACATCGACATCCTCGCCGATGTGGCGGTGGAGTTCGATCATCATGGATTGGCAGAAGCGCATGACTTCCCGGTCGGAGCGGCCTTTCGGATTGAAGTTCGAGCCGCCCTTCGCCCCGCCCATGGGAAGTCCGGTGAGACTGTTTTTCAGCACCTGCTCGAAGCCGAGGAATTTCAGAACACTCTGGGTGACGGATGGATGGAAACGCAGCCCGCCTTTGTAGGGACCGATGGAGTTATTGAACTGTACGCGCCAGGCGCGGTCGGCGTGAATTGCTCCGGCATCGTCCTCCCAAGTGACACGGAAGGTAATGATGCGATCCGGTTCCGTCATCCGCTCAAGGATATATGCATCCCGGTATTCGGTATGTTCGGCAGTGAAGGGAATAATGGTTTCCACAACCTCGTGAACCGCCTGTTGAAACTCCTTCTCGCCGGGATTGCGTTTCTTCAAGACCGGACATGAACGCTTTAACTTCTTTCTCCAATGCTGGTTTTGTTTTCATAACAAAGCATCTTGCATGATCTGACCCGGAGGGAAATGTTTTAGTCGCGAAATCTCTTCCACCGGGCCGGATTCATCGTTGGCAGGGGATTTTCCTATTGCCTTGTCATCACGTCCGGCTTTGAGCATAACGAACGGGCTTGATGAGAAAGGCCGTCCCATTGTTTTTATTGGCGCTGACTTCCCCGCTGTTCGCCCAGCGGATGGAGCTTGACGAGGTGCGCGCCGTTCTGGCGCAGGCGGTTCAGGAGGCGCTCGTCGTTTCCCCGGCGGACAACAGGATCATCGCCGTGGTTGACAGGGAGGGACACGTCCTCGCGGTATGGGACGTGAACGGAGGCGCGGCCCCGGATCCTACTCCGGCGGATGTCGCGGCGGCGGTCGCCAAGGCGGGAACCGCCGCGTATCTCAGTAGCAACCAGCATGCGTTCACCACGCGCACGGCGGGCTTCATCATCCAGGACCATTTCCCGCCCGAGGTGGAAAACCGGCCGAACGGCCCGCTCGTCGGAGTCGGTTTCTCCAGTCTGGCATTTTCGGACACGAACAAGTTCAAAGCCCCCTCCCCTCCCCCTGCCAACGACTTCCCTTTACCTCCGGTTCCGGGAAACGGGCCGGCGGCGGATCTGGCGAGCGCGACTCCGGCGGATACATTCAGGAGCGTCCCGTTCACCTCGCTAGCGGCGAATCCCGGCGGGGTGGCTCTTTTCAAAAACGGTGTCCTGATTGGCGGGATCGGCGTGGTCGGCTTTGCGGACGCGAATGTCACCGGCTTTGACATATCCTTTCAGGGCAGCGTGAACGAGCGCATCGCCCTCAGTGGCCAGGCCGGATTCCGTCCCAATCCGGAGTTCGCGGGAAGCAAGGTTTCCATCGACGGGCTGCGGCTCGCATACCAGGTGGAATCGGGATCCAACGCAACCGTTACGAATCCCGCCAACTACCTCGCCGCGAACGGCCAGGCTGTGATTTTCGCTGATATCGATGGAGTGCCCGGATCTTCGGATGACGGTGCGGTGGATTATTCTCCGAAAGCCTCGCCGGCCTCGGTGGTTTATCCGAATCCATTCGGTCTCACGGGTGTCGGGGGCGTTCCCGGACAGTTGCGATCCGCGATCCGGGCGGATCCGCAGGCGGGACTGATCGGAGGGCAACCCCGGCTGACCGAAGCGGAGGTCAGAGATATCATCAGACTCGCGGCGGAGCGCTCCACCATTACGCGCGCGGGAATCCGCCTGCCACGCGGACAGATCGCAAGGGTCTGGATCACCGTGGTGAACAATCCTGCGGTGGGGGGTGTCGAGCCGGTCATCCTCGGAACCTACCGGACTCCGGATGCCACGATTTTCAGTTGGGATGTTTCCTCCCAGAAAGCACGGACCGCGCTGGTTTACTCGCGCGGCCTGGAGCGCGGGCCGGTCAGGGCGTTCTCGTGCCGCTCGGTCGGTTTCCTCGCCCAGGAATTTTTCCCACCTGGTATCGACGGGACGCCGCCGGTCCGCTCCACGGTGATCAGGAGGCGGTTTCGCTTGCGGGCGGCGTGGTTCCATCGTCTCCGGTCAACGCGAACGTCCCGAACGGCATCACAATTTTTCCAGGCGGATTTCCCCTTTACAGAAACGGGGTACTGGTGGGTGCCATCGGAGTCTCCGGGGACGGAATCGAGCAGGACGATATCGTGGCGGCGAGCGGAGCTAGAGATTTTCTACCGCCAAGCGCGGGACGTTCCGACAACATGGTTTATCAGCGCGCCCGCATCCCCTATGCGAAGTTTCCCAGAGCGGCGACGAGTTTCTGAAGAAGCCTTGTCATCAGTCCCTCGGTTCGATCCCATGGATATGAAATTCCCCGAAAACGGTGAAATCTGCCGGATTCAGGGTGAAGATGTTCGTTACGCCGTTCTCCATCCATATCGCGGCGATGAGCGTATCGAGTAGGCGTTTCCGGCCAAGCCGGAATTCCCCGATCCAGTGGAGCCATCTCGCGTTCACATGTTCGTCCGCGTTCAGGAGAGTGACTTCCTGCGCATCGCACCAGTAACGAGACCATTCCAAAGCTTCCGTCATGGACAGGGGATTTTCAAAGCGGCGCTGATCGGTCACGACATGGATAAACTCCGCCAGAATTCCCGATGTGATCGCAAAAGTCTCTCCCCTGTCGAGAGCTTCGTTCATCCAGATCCAGACGCTTTTGTTCGAGGAATGGTCGCCAATGGCGGCCGCGACCAGGACACTTGTGTCCAGACCGGTCATTGCACGCGTTCCAGCATCTCATCCTGCCTTTCGGCGCGTCTCTCGAGAGGCTTGAGAATTTTTCCAACCTTCGAGGACTGCGGAGGATTTCTTAAACTCCCGCGCTGTTCCTGGAGACCTTCCAAGGCGCTTTCCAGGCATTGGATCGCCTCCATATTAAGTGAGCGTTTATGTTTTTTCGCCTGCTCTTTCAAACCCTGGTGGATCTGAATCGGGACGTTTTTGAGCGTGATCGTCGCGCCATTCATACTGGAACCATAACGGATGCGTTCCGAATGTAAAGCTGTCAGACCAACTCAAAATCCGAGCAGCAGAATCCGGTAGATGCCAGTTTTCTCACCGGGCATGGGAAATGAGACGCTGGTTTTCTCGGCGGTGGCGCGGACGGGGGCTTGGGAGGAGTTTCCCCAGCCCTGATCGCCGAGGAGCTGGAGCTGGTAGTCGCGACCGGGGAGACTGTCCCAGGAAATCCTTAGCTGGCGGGTGCCACCGACCATTTCAATATCCATCCCGAATTTTTCGATGATCAGGCGAACCTGCTGGTTGAACGTGTCGGAGACGAAGACGTTGCCCTGTGGATCGCAGACGGCGGAGCTTGGATTGGAAAGCGTGTTCGCGGACGGGGTCTCGGCGTTTCCTGCGAACATGGAGACCATGCCGTCGGTCTTCAGACGGAAGAGGGCGTTTCCGAAAGACTCACAAACAATGAACCCTCCATCCGGGTGGCAGGTGATATCGGTCGGCTCGCAAAAACGGGCGTCCAGACGCGGGCCGCTCTTGCAACCGAACTCGGTGACGCTTCCGGCAAACGTGGTGACAACGGCCTCGGGGGTCATGCGGCGGATCACGTGGTTCAGCGAATCCGCGATGTAGAGATTCCCTTCCGTGCCCACGCACAGTCCCATGGGAGAATAAAAGCGGGCGCCCGGGCCGGTGCCATCGTTGGAGCCCCAGACGCCCGGCATGCCCGCAAGCGAGGTCACTTTCCCGTCGAGATCCACCCGGCGGATGATCTGGTTTCCCGTATCGCTGACGTAGAGGAAACCGGCGGGCGCGTAGGCAATTCCACCGGGGCTATTGAATCGGGCGGCGGAGCCGGTTCCATCGAGCTGGGGTGCTTTCGTGGAGAGACCACTGCCATGGTTGACATCGCTGATGTCGTCCTCGCTACCGGGAGTCCCGGCGATGGTGCTGACCGTGCCATTCGCAGTGATTTTCCGGATGCAGTGGTTCCCGCTGTCCGCCACATAGAGAGTCCCGTTCGGGGCGACGGCGATATCGGCGGGGAAATGGAAACGGGCTGCGCCTCCCGCCCCATCAGTCGTGCCGTGCTCGCCGGGCTTTCCGGCGAGAGTGGAGACGACTCCTCCGGGGGAAATCTTCCGGATCACATGGTTGCGGGCATCACAGATGAAGAGGTTTCCCTGGGCATCGCGGGCGAGACCCATTGGGTCGTTGAAACGTGCTCCGCCGCCGGTTCCGTCCTGGTGGCCGGCTTCCCCGTTTTCGCCGGAGACGGGCGCGAAGATTCCGAAGGCGTGGAGGGAGGGAGTAATGGCCAGAAATGCGAGAACGGTAATTACTTGTCTGGAATTCCGGTTTTTAAAGCACGATTCAGAAGAACTTCGAAGACCGGTGCGGAGGCATGTGACTCGCCGCCTAAAGGCAGCGCTCCATACACTGCCTGCGGCACGGGGTAGGTTGAATTTCATACGGGATCTGAGGAAATGCTTCACTGGTTGAGTCCCTCCGGTTCGCGTCTCTGTCTCAGGCGGCCACGGTAGGCGGGTGGTTCGTCGCTTCTGGCGGATTGCGGGGTGCTGAAATCCACGGTGGGTCTCAGGAGTTTTCCGAAGGTGTCCAGGAGGGTTGCGCCGGAGCCGTGTTTCACATCGACCACTTTGTAAACCGCTCCTCCAGGCTTGCGGTAAAACGCCTCCATTTCCTCCAGGTTGAACGGGCGTGATCCGCGCCTTCCGAAGACCACGGTCTGGTTTCCGCTTTCATCGACCACGCGGTCGCGATCGAATCCACGGGAAATGCTGACCGCGTCTCCCTTGGTCGGATAGGTGGCGATGAGTTTCGGAACCGGGCGCGGGGAAAAGCCCATGTGACCCGGGACGTTTTCCGGGGAGATCATCTGGATCGCGCGCATGCCGTTACGACCATCGGCGACGAGGGCATACATCGAGGCGTTGACCGATCCGATCTGGACATCGCGGGTGTCGGTGAGCGCTCCGTCCGCGGTGAACTTGCTGAGGAACTTCGGCTTGGAGGGATTCTCGATATCTATCGTGACGAGTCCTTCGGAGCCGTTGGCGACGTAGAGGTAAGTTCGCGCGGCGTAGAGACCCTGGGCGTTTCCGAGTGAAACGGATGCGCCGGGGATCGGAATCGGTTTCACGGGATTGGAAATATCGAAAACTTTCACACCCTCCGCATCCGTGACGAAGCAGTAGTGCCATTGGGTCGTGACCTGGCGCGCGCCGCGCAGGGCGGACCCGGAGTAGCCGCCGGCGAAAACCGGAGCGGAGGGATTTTCCACATCCACTACGGCAAGCCCCTGGGCTGTGGTGATGTAGAGCCACTGGCCGGCCATCCATGAGTGACGCGCGCCGTTGAGCATTCCATCGGGATTGAAGGTCGCCGCGCGTTTCACGAAATTGTTCGCCGGGTTTCCATCAAGCATGGTCGCGACATCGGCGGTGATGAGGCCTTCCTCAAGGTCGGTGATGAAGGCATAGCCGTGGTAGGGGGCGATCGGGTCTTCTTCGTTTTGGGGGAGACGCTTGCGCTTCGGATCGTTGATCAGGGTGCTCGGAAGCGTGACGGAGGTGGCGTAGCGGGTTTTGAAGAACGTGTCCTGCCCCAGAGGGGAAACGGGGGAGGTGACGATGCGCTCGGAGAAATTCTTGTTATCAATGTTTGCGATATCGAAGACGCCGAAGCCTTTTTTTCCGAGAGCCGCGTAGAGATACTCACCGCGCGCCTGAAGATCGAGGACGCCGCCGCCCTTCGCAGGATGGTGATACCCTGTTTTCAGAACGTCGCCGCTATCCTTGTGCTTTTTGAAATAGTCCGGGTAGGCGATCCGGTGAAGATTGCTGCCGATCGCGGCCTGCGGTTCGGTGCGCTCCGTCCACGCAACTCCCGAGAGGCCATGGTCATCGGTACCGACCCATGCGAACCGGCCGAAGAAATTCACCGTGCCCGTGCCGAAGCCGAGAAGCTGGGTCATGATGGCATTGTTGTCGTTTTTCTCGGAGATGTGGCAGTCGGTGCAGTTTTTCGTAGTGCCTACGCCGCTGGTCGTGTGGGCGAAGTGGGGGTTGAAAGCCTGGCCGGAGTAGCCCTCGGAAGAAACGGTCTGCTGCTGGGTGTAGAACCACTCGCGGTTAGGGCCTTGCGAGCCGACGACCACCGCGCTGGAGGAACGGAGCACGGCCATCCGGTGGTCTTTCGCGGTGCTGTCCTTGCCGAGCATGAAGACATCATCGCGGACCACCTGCGGGTTGTATGAGCTGAAATTTCTCGATGTGGTTCCCTCGAATTTGTTTTGCGCCATTTTCATGTTCGCCTCCATGGGCATGTGGCAGCCGAAGCAGCTCGTGGCCCAGGAGGTGTGGCAGATCTGGCAGTCCATGGCCTCGTTGCTGTGGGCAAGTTCGTTGGCACAGGCTGCGGGATCGTCCGGGACGCCGCCCCACGTTCTGCCATCGCGCTTGAGTGTTTTGGCGTAGGCGCTCATGGCATTGTAGTGGTGGGAATCAGGATCGACCGTATCGAGTGTCTGAGGAACCTCCCACTGGAGCCCGGCCTCCATGGAGGACTGCTGCATCAGCCGCTTTCCATCCGCGCTCCATGAGAAACGCGGCCCGAAAGGTGTGTTGCTTTCACGAAGGTTGATGGCATCGATCTTTCCATCCTTCGACAGCGTGCCGCCTTTGCCGGAGGTGACGAGAGTGGTGCGCTCGCTGACCGTCCCGTGGCAATCGACGCAGGTGATGGCGGTGGCAGCACGCGGCTCGACATAGAGGAGGCCGTTTCCGTGGGAGTCGTTAAGAAAATGGCAATCGACGCACTGCATTCCGCGGGCGAGGTGGACGTCCTTCAGGTGGACTGCTTTTTTGAATTTGTCCTCGTCGTCGTGGGCGATTTTCTCGTCCTTGAGCGTCAGAAGATTTCCTTCCCGGTCTTTCTTGAAAACCGCGCGGAAGATCCAGCCGTGGCCGTGGTAGTCGGCGAACTGTGTGTCTTTCAGTTTCGGATTCAGCTCGGCGGTTTTTTCCAGGAAATTCACATCGCCCCAGAGACCGCGCGCCGCGGCGGCCTCGGGATTTTCGCGGAGGGCGATTGCCATTTCCTCGTCGGAGGGGTTCTTTTGCTCCTTCGGATACATGTGCTCCGCGTCGGACTCCTGATCCCACCATGTGTATCCGAGGTATGGGTTCACGAAGAGATTCCCCTGGTGCATGTGGCAGGTCATGCACTGGCTGGAGGGGATGCTGCGGGTGAATTTATGTTTGATGGGATGGCCTTTTTCCTTTTTGGAAATCATCGGATCAGAATCGAATGAGAGTCCCTGGTTTCCGAAGGCGCTGTAGAAGCCGGAGTTCGATGGGGAGCGGTCGTTCGCATAAACAACATGGCAGGAGGTGCAGCCGCTGGAGCGATAATCGCCCGGCCTGTCGTTGGAGCCGAAGAAGTCGAGCAGAGGATCGTGCAGGCGGGTCTTGTGAGCACCGATCACTACGGGATCGACCCTGGAAAACGTGCCAAGCCCGCGCTCTCCGAGACGGCGGAACGGTTTCCCCGGCAGCTCGAACGGATCCGGGTTGCCAAGCTCCGCGATGCGCGTGCCGCCTTTTTCAAAAATTCGGAAGAGGTTACCCGGTTGCCCGACATTGAAGCGCGGGAGGGGAAACATCTCATCCACTATGCCCATCGTACGTTGCATCTTGGGGGTGACTTCCACCGGACTTTTCAGCGCGAGCGCGACTCCGTTGGCACCGTATGCCTGCCCGAAGATCGAGTCTTTGAGCGGATACGCGCCGTTGTTGTAGGCCGCCGCACCCCAGAGCATCGCGCCGTGACGCATCATGCTATGCCCCACGTGATCGACGGATTCCGCATGACAGTCGCCACAGGTTTTTTTCGCGACCCGCAGATCGCCCGGATTCACGAATTGGATGAACTCCGGGGATTCGTGGTTGAGCAGAACGTTGCTGCCGCTCGGGTTGGCGGAACTCTCGAAAAACACCGGATTGCGCGGCTCCGGGTGTGCCTGGCGCATGGTCAGTCCGCGCGCGGGGTTTCCGCCATGGCAATCGGTGCAGCCGAGGCGAACGTATTCGCTTTCATGGGGATCCACAGAGTTTTCGTGGCAGTCGATGCAGCCCCGACTCTTCGCCAACACCGCAGCCTTTGACTGGTCGAACTTGTTCGGTTTCGGAATGGCCGCGCCCGGTGCGGTCGATTCCTTGGCTGCGATCACCGGCCCGAAAAGCCTCACGTTTTCGGAGGGCGCCTCCTGGGAATACACCGGAATGGCCAGTCCGGCGGCGGCCAGCAGGCAGGCGGTTCGAATGTATGTTATGTATCCGGGCATCGTTAGAAAGTAAGGTTGGCTGAGAAAAAGGCGCTGTAGAGGACATCGGGAGTGTCCTGCGGATTGGTCGGGGAAAAGCCGGCGACTCCGGGTGAAGTCTTCCGATAGATATCTTTCATCCCGGCTCCGGGAAACAACATTCCCAGTCCCGCGACGAGCCTGACGTTATCCGTTAGATACGGCCTATATTGCACGCCGAAGCTCAAATCCCAACCAATCTCCCGGTCAATCTCATCCGTCACCAGAGCCGAGGAGATGGCGTCGGTTTCCATGAACATCAGGTAGTTCAGGTTCGCGAAGGCGCGGACTTTCGGGGTCAGCTCCCATTCCTCGCCGACGCCCACGATGAAAATTCCCGGATTCACGAAGCTCGACTGGCCGAGAAATTTGTTGGAGCTGAGATCGGGGATCAGGCTGAGGCGCTGTTTGAGGGCGACCCCTGTTCCGCCGAGGTTGAAGCCCTGCCTTTGCCAATAGCTCGCGGGGCCGCCGATGAAGTTCGGGTTATCGACAATCGCGTCCCAACCGGTGGCCTTGCTATCCGTCGCGTCGTCATCACCGGATGCGTAGAAAAGCGTGAGCTTGTGCCGCATCCAGTCGGTATCCACGGAAAGCTCCACTGCCGCCATCCACGCGCTGATATCCACTTCCCGTCCGGCCACACCGTTCAGATCATCCGTTCCGAATACGTGGTAGAGCGAGTGGCTGATATTCGCCCGGCCGATGTGACCCTCACCGTTCCAGCCGATGTAATACGCCTCCAGATCGTGCGGAGCCACCGTGCCGATGGGTGCGGGGCGGACGATATTTCCAGCACTATCGTAAATCAGTCCGCTATCCGAGCCCTTGTCCCAGTTCGCGAGAAAGTTGAGCTGCGCCGTGTATCCCTCCCAGATGAAATCCTGGTAATAGACGTTCGCGACAAGGACGTTCTGGTTCCTGTCGTCAAAGGTGTTCAGCTCGGAGAAGGATTCCTTCTCGAACAGATCGAACAGCGCGAGATTGTATTGGATGCGGTTTTTCTGAAAGTTTCCCGTGAGCCTGTAGCCCCAGTTCGCATCGAAGAAAACGTGCCCGCGGAAATCCGCGTTGAAAATCTGGGTGCCCACCCGGAGCGCTGCAAAATCGTAGTTCTCGGAAAGGTCGAGCAAGTGGGCTTCAAAGAAAAACTGCTGTAGGGCTACCCTGTCCTCGAAGCGCTCGGTGGCCCTCGTATTCGTGAAATCCGAGCCTGCGGGAGAAAGCAGCGGATCGAGAAAAGCGTCGATATCGCTTGGATTCACGGCTCCGGGATTCATCCCGAAATTGTTCCCCGGAGCGACACCCGTTCCGACCCCCAGCCCTCGCGGATCCGGGGAGACGACGGTCGTCTCGTATCCGTAAATGTAGTTTGTATTGTAAACCGGGTTGATCCGGAACAGCCACTCCACCGGCTTGAAGGAAGTTTCCCCTTTGAAAATATCCACCACCACGCCAGTATTCGAGAGCACGATGGTCTGGTCTCCCCTGCCGTAGAATTCCGCGTTGCCCGCCCGCGCCGTGCTGATGCCGGCGGGCAGCGGGATGTCATGCACCTCGAAGTCCGTGATATTCTGTAGAGTGATCGAAGCGAAAATATCCGATCCGATCACCGGCACATCCCCTTTGTAAACGCTCTGGTAATACGGATGCCAGACGTAGGGCGTTGGCCGCTCGTAGGGTGTTTCCGCAAGATCGTCATCCAGGTAGCGGTCCCAGACACCGGTCGGAATGCGGTAGCGGTCCTCGATGGAAGTGGTGAGTGGGGCGTCCTCCACGTGGTCGTGATGACCCGCGTGCCAGTGCTCGAAGATTCGTTTCTCGTAGCGGACGCCTCTTCTTGGGAGCAGAAGCGGCCCGTCGATATCCGCCTCGTAGCGCTCCACCGGCCCGCCTCCGACGATTTCCGCCTCCAGCCTCCGCTGCGTGACACCCTCGCGGGGCAGCCTCAGATGATCCGGAATCTCCGGGACAAATGAAGGAAACTTCTCCGGCGCGGCAGCGTCCCGGCTGAAAAAGCGGTCATTGCCGCCCGTGACATCTTCCGAGAAAAACGGGTTGGTTCCCGTTTCGCCGGTTCACCGCCGAGACATCGCCGGCACCCGGTTTTTCCCGCACGTCACCGGCTCCCATTCCAGGATCCGGATTGAACTCCGAAGGCGGCAGCGGGGCGTCTTCGGTGACGATCGTTTCCTCGGAAATATCCAGGATCGGAGGAAGTGGATCCAGCTCCGGATCCAGGCTCGGGTCGGGTGAAAAACTCTCCGGACTTTCAGGATCGAATTGCGCGAGAGCCTGCTGCGCGGAAAGCCTGTCCGGCCGTTGCTCGCCATCCGCCAGATCCCAGTCCGGCGTCCGCTTGTGGGGCGGGTGGTAGCAGGTGCTCAGCAGGACGGTGCCACACATGAAAATGGAGCGCCCTCCGGTTCTGAAAAATCCCCCGCTCATATCCGGCTGTCGCGCCTAGTCCGCCTCCGGGTTCGGGGTTGCCAGTTGGTCGAGCTTTCTCACGAAGACCTCCGCGGACTCTTCATCAAAACCCCTCGGGGCTTCCGCCGCATCAAAAAGCTCGTCCAGAAAATCTTTCCTCACCATCACCTTCCCACCCTCCGGCGCCAGGGACTGGTTCAGCCTGTCGATGGCCAAGGCCACCCGCTCCGAATAATACCCGGCCGCCCACGTCCGGTATTCCTCGTCCACCTCTCCGAAGGCACCGGCCTCGAACGGGGATCGGTTCGTGAGGAGTCTTCGCAGAATTGCGCGGCTCTGATCGTCGCCCAGCGTTGAACCGGAGATTTTCTTCGCGAAGTCATCCGCTGCTTTCACCGTATCCCGGCGGGTATCGTCCCAACCGGTGCCCGTTGCTTTCAGAAGGGCGCCAATCGCCCTGATTTCGGCATCCCTGCGGCCACCCGGCTCGCGGTTCGCCTGGGCCGCCGCTTCACGCAAGGCCACCGCCTGGCCGACCAGCCACGTCTTCGTATGCGAGAAATCCTCTTCCTCCCGCCAATGCTTCGGTTCCGCCACCAGCAGCCCGTCCAGCTCGAAAACCAGCGGCGGATGGTTCACATCCGTCAACTCGTCGCTCAGGTTCTGATGGCAGGCCACGCAGTTGTTCGCGCGCTGGTAGGCGCTTTCCAAGGGACGCATCCCCAGCTTCGTGAGAGCGTCTTTCGGGTAGTCCGGGCGGGTGTGGGAAAGGATCCAGTCCTCGGCAGGGCCGTGGCAGCTTGCGCAGGAGACGCCCTTATCCAGCCCGTGGGGATCGGCGGTCGGAGCCAGATTTGCCGGATTCACATCCCGCATCGGGGAGTGGCAGCTTGTACAACTCGCCGAACTCGCCGCGTCATCCAGCTTGAGTTCCCGCGCTATCGCCTTGGATCGGCCATTGGCCAAAGTAGCGGATGCGTTAAAGTGAGGATCGTAGGTTTTCCAGATGTTGAAAGCCCCCCGGTCGAGACCCGCCCCGCCATGACAGCCGCTGGTCATGCATGTCCGGGATCCAAGCACCCTCGACATATCAGGCGGCTCCGCCAATCCGATCTGTGCCAGGCAAGCTGAGAAAAGAACAGCTACCGATAGATGATCTATCCTCATTCGGGTTGTTTTCTAAATTTCAGGCCGAATCTTGGCAAGCCTATTATGGCTGTAATCCGGATATCGCCGATACGCCAAAATCAAGTAGTGGCTTGACTGCTTCATGCGGATTTGCTTCCTAGATCCCATAGCTTTCATTTTCCTTCTTCCCGGAATAGCGAAAACTTCGCCGCCAGCGGGACAAACAGGTATCTGAAATTCACGAAACATATTTCATAACTATCTTTCCTCGGATCCAACCACCTACAGCGTAAATCTCGTGAACTTCCAGATCCTACTCAACTCAGCCATGGGCAGCCCCTTTCTTGTGATCGGGCTGGGCGGAGGTGCCGTCATGCTGGGCTATGTCGCCACACAATGGTGGGCCGTGGCTGCGAGGCACACCTTTGAAGCCAGGCGGAACCGCCTTGAGCTCGATGCGTTGAACAAGAAAATCCAGGTGCTCAATCTGAAAGCCCAGGCCGCGCCCGAGGTCGCCTGGAACGGTTACAGGAAGTTTTCCGTTTCCAAAAAAGTGGAGGAATGCGAGGACACCTATTCCTTCTACCTCAAGCCACACAACGGAAAACCGCTTCCGCGATTCAAACCCGGACAGTATCTGACTTTCGAGGTGAAATTTCCCAACGAGCCGAAACCCCAGGTGCGCTGCTACTCTCTTTCCGACGGCTCCATCAGCGACGACCATTACCGGGTCACGATCAAACGCTTCATCCGGAACGACGGCACGCCGGGTGCGATTTCCAACTATTTCGCCGATGACGTGCAGGAAGGCGACATCCTGGATGTGAAGGCCCCGAGCGGAAAGTTCTTCCTAGATGTGGAGGTCGAGCGCCCCGTGGTCCTGATTTCCGGAGGAATCGGGATCACCCCGATGCTGGCGATGGCCCGCGTCCTGACACATATCAAGGATGATAGGGAGATATACTTTTTCTTCGGGTGCCGTAATAGCATCGACCATATGTTCCGAGATGAACTCATGGAACTCCAGGAGAAAAACCCGAACATGCGTATGCATATCTGTTACAGCCGTCCTTTGGATGGCGATGTGATGGGTGAAACATACAATCATCATAGTCGCGTATCGGTCGATCTCATGAAGGAAGTCCTACCTTCCAGCAATTACGAATACTATCTCTGCGGCCCCGGCCCGTTCATGGACAGCCTGGTGAACGGGCTCTACGAATGGGGTGTTCCAAAGAAAGACGTGAAGTTCGAGGCCTTCGGGCCCGCCACCGTCAGCACCGGCCCGAAAGACACCCAGGCGAAGACGCCAGCCGGGGATCAGCCGACGATGGAGATCGAATTCGCGCGCTCCGGCAAAAAGATTTTCTGGGATCCGGCGGTGGCAAACCTCCTTGATTTCGCGGAAGCCAACGGAATCACAACCATCGATCCGGGCTGCCGCTCCGGCAGTTGCGGAGCCTGCCTGGTCGCAATCAAGGAAGGGGATGTCGAATACGTTGGCGAGCCGGGAGACGAACCCGAGCAAGGCAGTTGCCTCACATGCATCTGCCGCCCCAAGGGGAAAATGGTGATCGACGCCTGAAGCGCTTACTATGGCAACTCCCGGAACAACCTTAGAAAGCCTCACCCGCAAGGCATCCCGCCCGCAGCGCTGGGACGATCCTCTCGATCCGGACATGACCGAGGCCATGCTCGACATGCTCATGGCGGAAGAGCCGTTCGCAAGCATGGATGCCGGAGCGTTTCCCTCAAGTATGCCACTTCGGGAAATCCTAAGGGCTGATTCGGCAATTCGTGAATATGATGCGGGCGAGATTGTATTAAGAAAGGACGACTATGGCACATCCGCGTTTCTGGTATTGGAGGGTGAGGTGGAGGTGCTCCTCCGCCCGGAAATCAATCCTGAACTTTTAGGGCGCTCCAAGAGTATCAGGAAGAACCTTTTCGGCCGCTTCGCACAATTGTGGAATAACAATCCGGAGCCTGAAGGCTGGGGCGGCCGCTCTCCCCGGGCGAAGGATAGAATCAGCACCAACTCCAAAAGCAAACGCAACTCCGTCTATCTTCAGGACTATCCGAAAACGGTCGTCGGTGTGGAAACCGCCGCCCTCGGCAAAGGCTCGCTCTTCGGGGAGATTTCCGCCCTCAGCCGGATGCCCCGCACCGCGACGGTCATCGCGTCCGCCCGGAAGGCCGTGGTGCTGGAGTTCTCATGGGAGGGACTGCGCGACATCATGCGCTACGACGCGGCGCTGAAAAACCAGATCGACAAGATCTACCGGGAAAACTCGCTGAAAAGCTTCCTGATGAACCACGAGCTTTTCAGTCACCTTGACGAGTCACAGTTCGACCAGCTCTGCGACGAGGCGAAGCTGGAGACCTACGGAGATTACAACTGGTCCGGCGCTTACAAGAAACTGGCCAAGGACGGCGACCCCTCCACCGCAGCCAGCGAGCCTCTGATCGCCAAGGAGGGCGAATACAGCAACGGAATCTACATGATTCGTGCCGGCTTCTGCCGGGTCAGCCAGAAACACGGCGCCGGCGAGCGGACGCTGAACTACATCGGCGGAGGCGGCATGTTCGGATACGGGGAAATCGCCAGCCATTTCAAAAACCCCGACGAGGAAGCGGTGTATCGATACACGCTCCGTTCGCTGGGCTACGCCCATCTGATTTTCATACCGACGCCCGCGCTCGAAAAATTTGCGAACCGCTTTCTTCTCGATGTCGAGTTTCCCGCCCCGGATGCCGAAGAGCCACCGGAGACCGGAGAGCTGCCCCCCGCGAACATGATGGAATTCATGGGGGAGCACCGGTTTTTCAATGGCACGAAATCCATGGTCATCGACATGGATCTTTGCACCCGCTGCGACGATTGCGTGCGCGCCTGCTCCTCCGCCCACGATGGCAATCCGCGCTTCCTTCGCCACGGGCCTATCATCGAGAACATCATGGTCGCAAACGCATGCATGCATTGTGTCGATCCCGTCTGCATGATCGGCTGCCCCACCGGCGCGATCCACCGCACCAGCTTCGGGGGCGAGGTGGTGATCAACCCCGCGACCTGCATCGGCTGCACGATGTGCGCGACGAACTGCCCCTACGACTCCATCCGCATGGTCGAGGTGAGATCCACCACCGGGCAGTTCCTCGTGGATGATGAACAGAAACCGATTCTAAAAGCGACCAAGTGCGACCTCTGCGTGGAGCAAAAGGGCGGCCCGGCCTGCCAGAACGCCTGCCCGCACGATGCCCTCCACCGCACCGATCTCACGAACGTAACCTCCCTCGCCAGGTGGCTGAACAGAAAATGAGACCGGTCCGAAAAACTTCCGGCGGTCTCCTGCTGACCTTGCTCGCGTCCATCGCCCTGGTGGCCGCCTGGATAGTTTTCGCACCGTCGTTCCCGCGTCATGCCTACCTGAGCGGCTGGGTGCTGTTTGCGCTGATGCTTGTTCTCACCTTCTATAACCTCAGGAAAAAGGTGCCTTTCCTGAACATCGGCACATCGCGGTTCTGGCTCAGGCTTCACATCTGCATCGGGATTTTTTCGGGCGTTCTGTTTCTTGTCCACGTCGGATGGTCGTGGCCGATCGGGACGTTCCGCCAAATTTTCGCCGCATGCTATCTGGTGGTTTTTTTCTCAGGGCTGCTTGGCTGGTGGATGAGCCGGGCGTTTCCGAAAATGCTCACCGTCGCAGGCTATGAAACCCCCTTCGAGCGGATTCCACACGCCCGGGCGGCTCTGCGGAAAGACGCGGAAGAGCTGGTGCTGACCGGAGTGGAAGGGCAGACATCACCCATCATCGCGAAGTTCTACTCGGAGAAACTTGGCATGTTTTTCACCGGCCCCAGCAACTGGTGGGCGCACGTCCGCAGATCCCGCGCCCCGCAGGTGGCCCACGAGTCCCAGTTCGACGAGGTGCGGAGATATGTGAAAAAGGACGAGAGGGAGCTGCTCGAAAGCCTCCGTGAACTCGTCGCCCGAAAGCATCTGCTAGACTACCAGTATTCCCTGCAACTGGCTCTCCGGCTCTGGCTCTTCGTTCACATTCCGCTCAGTTACTCGTTGCTGGTCTTCAGCGTCCTGCACATCGTCCTCGTGTATTCCTTTTCCGGTTCCGCCCCATGAAGACCGACCAGCAGTCATCGCATTTTTCGACAAGCGAATATGTCCGCCCCAACCTGGAATGGGACTGCGGAAACCTCTGCAAGGGCTGCCCATGCCGCATCGGCCCGTCCCCGAAAGGAAAGTGCCGCGCCACCTACGAGTGCCAGCCGTTCCTCCAGGTCAAGGAAGGTGAAACCAAAGGCCACTGGACATGCACCCGCCCGAAATCCGGCGGCGGAAAATGCGAGAACGGCCCCTCCCGGACGGCACCTGCTGCAACGCCATCCCCAAGTGCCAGCCGCGCCGGACGCTGCGGAACATCCGCAAGCGAGTCGTCGTTTTCACCGTCATCGCCACCCTTATGCTCCTGTTCGTCGGGATCAGCAGAAACTCGCGGGATGAGTTCACAAACCCCGGGCCGATCTCCAGCGTCCACGCCAGCGACCACTTCGCAAACGTCCACCGGGAAACATCCGGCAGTGCCAGTAGCTGCGCCGCCTGCCATGAAAGCGCCCGCGAAGGGGTCGAATCCTGGCACTCGAAGGCGTTTGACGCTTTCAAACACGGCCTCACTCCCGCCGATCTGATCAAGCGCGGTCCGCTCGCGACAAACGAGATGGATAAAAGCTGCCTCGCATGCCACGTGGGGAAAAATTTCCACCAGCCGAACATGGCCGCGGAATACGCCTGCTCTGAGTGCCACAAGGAGCACCAGGGAAGCGGATTTATGCCGGAGGTCTCCAGCAGCTACTGCACCTCCTGCCACGGCTCCGAAGAAATCATGGCCGCATCCCGCGACCTGGAGAGCGGAGTCAATCCACACGATTTCCCCTCCTTCCTCTTGAACTCGGATCTGAAAATCCAGCCTCGCGAGCGTCCCGAGGGAGGCTACACCGATGTGATCAACGCCTTTCACCTCGACCACCCGGAATTCCGTCTGCTGCGGGACAAGGTGAAGGACAAAAACACCCTCAAATTCAACCACGAGATCCATCTGAACACCGGCGACATGCCGAGGGCGCTCAGTTGCATCGACTGCCACGAGCAGGATAGCCGCGGGGAATACCAGCGCCCCATCACCTATCAGAAGCACTGCGTCGAGTGCCACACCCTGCAGTTCGATCCGAATACGACCGCCGAGGGCGAAAAGCCCGGAATCCAACTGCCGCACGGCGATCCCTACTACGTCCGCTCGTTCCTCCGCAGTCTGAATATCCAGTACGAGGAGTATGCCCGCGCCCACGAGGGCATCACCAGCCGCACCGAGCTGAGCGAGTATGTCCGGGAGAAACGCGAAGGCATCGAGACCCTCTACGAATCCGGTGAGAACCTGGAGCACGCGGTGTTTTTCGCAGACATGAAAGGGGAAACCCCGCGCGGCATCAGCGCCCCGTTCGCGGGTTGTGCGACCTGCCACGATGTCGGGGAACCTAAAACCGAAAACGCCACCCCGCTCATCGCGGATGTCAAAATTCCCGACCGCTGGCTGACGATTGGAAAGTTCGACCACTCCCTCCACCAGAAAGGACTCTCCTGCCTCGATTGCCACAACGTTCTGGACAGCAAGCTCACCAGCGACCTGAACCTCCCTTCCATAAAATCCTGCCTCGATTGCCACAGCCCGCAGGGAGGGATCGATCACAGTTGCACAAGCTGCCACGTGTATCACAACGACCAGCCGCCGATCGCATTCCCGGAAGCACCCTCCGCCACGGAAACGGAAGAATGAAACCAGCCGTCGCACTGGCACTCGTTTGTATCGCTTTCCCTTCCTGCTCCGAGAAGGAGACGCCGACCTACCGCGTCGCAACCGATGAGGTGCCCGCCGGACAAATCCACGAAAACGACCCCCCCCAACCCCTCCGCTGGAAAGCCCCTGAAACATGGGAAGCCGAAACCCCTGGACAGGTACCAAACCGCCCTCTACCGCCCCGCATCCGGCGGCTCCGTCTCCATCTCGAAATTTCCCGGAGACGCCGGCGGCATCCCAGCAAACGTGAACCGCTGGAGAAAACAAATCGGCCTGGAGCCAACCTCGGAACCCGTTGGTGACATTATCGCCCTCGAATCCGGCGACTCCCACGCGAAATGGTTCGAACTCAAAGGGGAAACGGAAAGCATCCTCGCCGCAGTAGTCCCCGTCGGCGCGGAGACCTGGTTTTTCAAACTCAGCACCACAAACAGCTCCCTCGAAGCCGGCCGACCTGAATTCATCTCCCTCCTGAAAAGCATCGAGATAGGCGACAAACCGGAAGCCCTCGAGAAACCCGGAATCAACCTCGAAGTGCCCGTTGGCTGGGAGAAAAACACAGGCAACGAGATGCGCGTCGCCAGCTTCCGCATTCCCGCCGCCGATGGGGAAAACGGAATCGACGGCGACGTATCGGTCATCCCTCTCCAAGGCGACGGCGGCAGCGATCTCGAAAACGTAAACCGCTGGCGCGCCCAGCTCCGCCTTCCACCCCTAGAATCGGAATCCGATCCTGCAATCGGCGAAACCAAGCAAGGCAACTCCGGCTCCTTTCTCCTCACCCGCATGGTCAGCAAGGAAACCCTCTTCAGCGGAGACCGCCACGGAGCCATCACCACCGCCATCCTAAGGAAAGGCGACTTCACCTGGTTTTTCAAAATCGCCGGCGAAGCCGAAATGATCGAAGCCAACCATAACGCATTCGAGACCCTCGTCCGAACCGCCATCCCAGCCCAACCGTAGCTGCCCCGTCCCGGGGCAGGCCGTGGAAGCTGCGCCCCCCCAGCCACTGGGGTCAGTCGAGGATCCAATGAAGTTTAATAGCCGAGTTTCAACCCCGTCAAAAATGGCAGGACTTTTCTCCACCCCTACACGATTTAACGATAAAACAACAGCACCTCCCCCGGAGGGGGCTGAGTTGGAGTGGAAAGCGCTTGCCTGCGACACAAACGACATTCTATTCTCCTTGATAGTTCAGCGAGATGAAAATTCTGATAGACACGAACATTTTCATTCCGCTTGAACCAGGAGATTTATCTCAGTTGGAAGGTAACAGCGGACTCGCAGCACGACTGCTTAGAAGTGCTGCGGAAATTGGTGCATCCGTTTATCTACACCCTTTTCAAGGGCATGACCTCAATCGCGATGGCGACGCGCAGAGGCGGGAACTTCGTGAGGTTTTATTCCAAAAGTATCTTCCAATTCCCGAACCGCCGCTTCCATCAAGCGAGCTTCTGAAAATATTTTCGGATCCAAGCCACGGATCAAATGACTGGGTTGATTGTTGCCTACTCGCATCTGTCGAGCGTAATGCGGTCACCCATCTTGTTACCGAAGACAAGAGACTAAGAAAACGCGCTGCCTTGGTCGGCCTTGCCTCACGTTGCCTTTCATTGGAGGAAGCACTGCCCTTGCTCCAGAAACACCAGATCTTAATCCCTCCCACTCGCCCGTCCGTCCGAGCACTTAAGGCACACAGCCTCAATGCAGAGGATCCAATATTCCAATCGCTACGAGACAGCTATTCGGGCTTTGATCAATGGCTTGGTAAGTGTGCTTCGAAACATAGGCAATGTTACGCAATCGAAATCGGCAAGGGACAAGGATACGCTGGCGTTGCGATTCTAGACAGCCAGGATTGTCCGGACTCCAACATCGGATCATCTTCCCTAAAGATCTGCACATTCAAGATCTCCGAGGAAGCAACTGGATTCAAACTGGGTGAACTTCTCTTGAAATCAATATTTGAATACGCCCACACCAACGGGTTCAGATCCTGTTTTATAGAAACATTTCCGCAGCAGGCTCCCCTGATTCATCTTCTGGAACAATTCGGTTTTTTCGAATTTGGAACGAAGACTGAAAATTCTCAAGAGCTTGTGATGGTCAAAAGCTTCAAACCGAATATGGAAGAAGCTTCTTCCCATTCCGCACTGGACTTGCATAAGAAGTTCGGACCCTACGTATTCAAATGGGAGGAATGCCAAGTTTTCCTAGTGCCGTTAGAACCCCGCTTTCACGACGCGCTTTTTCCCGATCTCGCGCCGACAGGAGATTTCTGGGATTCAGAAACGTCATACGGGAATGCGATGAGAAAAGCTTATCTTTGCAACGCACAGACCAACTCGATCAGCCCTGGTGACCTTCTGATTTTTTACCGTTCGAGAGATTTAAAAAGTATTACTACGATAAGTGTAGTAGAAGAGACCTTGAGAAGCTCGGACACAGCTGAAATGGCTCGATTTCTTGGCAAGAGAACTGTCTACCCATCTGATCAAATCGTGGAAAAATGCCATGGTCGGGGCGCGTTGGGCATTTTGTTCAGCCATATCCCTTTGAAATTTCCACCGATTTCTCTGAAAAAACTAATCCAACCGGGGCATTTGAAATCAGCCCCACAGTCGATCACCAAACTAAACGAAATTACAATTAAATGGCTAGCAACAAAAATTCAATAGCCCTTCTCTCGATCCATCCACATTATGCCGAATCGATACTGGATGGTACCAAGAAGGTGGAATTTAGAAAATCTAAATTTCGCAAAGACGTGAGCCATGTTGTTGTCTATGCAACAAGGCCAGTGGCCGCAATCATTGGCACTTTTGAAACTGACGGACTTATTGAATCGCACCCAGGGAAACTTTGGGATGAGTTTTCAGAAATCGGCGGAATCGACCGGAAAGATTTTGATTCTTATTACTCTGGCCGGGAAATCGGCTGTGCTATCAAAATCAAGAATGTCAAACGTTTAAAAGTCCCACTGGAGCTTGCACGCATCAATCAGAACCATCCCCCTCAAAACTATCACTACCTGACTCACGAAATTTTTGAGAAAGTATGCTAATTCGCTAAGAATGCGCCTTCTCACGGTATCGGATCGAGGAATTGCTCTGCCAGAACATCCCGAATAACTACAATTAGGATACTCACCTCCTCAAAAACTTTTCCTCCAACGGCACCTCGGCGGCAGTCGCCCTCTCCACTTCCAACACCGCCCGCAGCGTTCCGTCCTCCTCCGGAAAAGTCATTTTCCCCGCGACTTTCACCCAGCCGTTCTCGGGAAGCATCGGCGGCTCGCTCCCGAACTCGAGAATGATGGGAATCGCCCGTGAATCCGCCACGCAGCAGGTCATGAACATCCGGTAGAGGCGCATGCGCGTACCGCTCTCATTGTTTACTTTCTCTTCAATGATCCGGCCTTCGGTTTCCACTTCCAGCCCGCTGATGAGATTCTGCAACTCCCTGTCCCCCGTCGCGAAAAAGAGCTCCATCAGACTGAACTCAAGGAACCCGTCCGCCGTACGCCTATGCCCTTTCTCGATCTCCTCCAAGGTCAGCGGGGGCAGGGCGGAGGCCAGAAACGCAGAGCTCGACAACTCCGAATCATCGTAGAGCCCCTTCCGGGCCAGAGTGGATTGGGAAAACCCATCCTTCGTCCACGCCATCGAGCAAGCGACCGGCAGCACCATCAGGAGCAACGCCGTCCAGGGATTCATATCCCCGCCCTCGTGGTCGTGCTCCTCGCCGTGATCGTGGCCGCAGTCGGCTTTCTGGAAGGCCGTCAGGAGATTGAAAAGCCCCATCACCGCCAGACCCAGACCGCCCGCCAGCGCGATAGGCCGGAAGTCCGGCGCAAGATATTTCACGATGCGCCCGGAGCCGTAAAAGTAGAGCAAACAGCCCGCCCAAAGCAGCACGGCCAGTGAAAACAGGATCCTGCGAAGCTCGGGTTTCATGGCATCACCACCTTTGCCAGCCAGATTTCCCAGGCCACCGCCACCAGCCAGATCACCACAAAGATCGAGACCGCCATCGCAAGGATGAACTTTTTCCTAAGCACCGTCTGGTAGAGGAAAACCAGCTTCACATCCATCATCGGGCCGAAGACCAGGAAAGCCAGCTTCGCCCCCCAGGTGAACTTCGCCAGCGTCGCCGCGATGAACGCGTCCGAAGTGCTGCAAAGGCTCAGGATGAACGCCAACGCCATCAGCGCCGCCGGTGTGATAAAGACATTTCCCGCAAGGCTGTCCAACCAGATCGCCCCCGGAGCTATCCCGGTATTGAACAGAGCGGTGATCGCCACACCGATGGTGAAATAGACCCCCACATCCACGAAGTCCTTCTGCGCGGAGCGCATCGCGGCGACGAGCCGGTTGTCACCGTGATCATGGTGCTCGTGGGAGTGATCATGGTCGTGATCGTGAGAATGGTCATGCCCGCAGCACCCCTCGTGATGCTCATGCTCTGCCTCCCCCTTTTTTTCCGCCTCGATTCTATCCACTATCGAATCCCGCAAAACCCTCCTCAGCGAAATCCTCGCCACCACCAGCCCCACACCCACCGCCACCAGATACCCAAGGAACATCCGCCCGCCCGTCATCATCCACGGAGCCTGCCCTTGGAAAGCCTTCCAGGTGCTCAGCGCCGTGATCGGATTCACGATCGGAGCCGCCAGCATGTAGGTCAGCGCGCAACTCATCGGCAGCCCCTTCCCCACCAGCCGCCGTATCACCGGCACCACCGCGCATTCGCAGACAGGGAAAATCGCCCCCAGCAAACCCGACACCATCACCGCGAGTGTCTTGTTCTTCGGCAGGAACCTGTCCATCGCCCCCTTCGGAAGATAGATGTCGATAAACCCGCTCACCAGAGTCCCCAAAAGAATGAACGGAGCACCCTCAAAGAGGATGCTCAGAAACGCCAAAGCGAAATCCTGACGCGCGTCACCATTCATCGCCGCGAAGGAAACGCGACAAGCCCCCGCCTGACAACCAAATCTTCAGCAAGGAGAGGCGGATGCCATCCGCCTCTCCTTGCACTCCCGGAAAATAATCCTCCCCCACCCCGCCCCCTGCGTTTAGAAACAAACCGTGCCACACCCAGCCGAAGCCTACTTCACCCAGCTCCACTCCTCCCTCGGCGTCGGCGTCCCGGAAACCTCCGGCTACCCCGCCCTTGCAAACCTCCTCAACGCTGTCGGCGAATCACTCAAGCCGAAGATCACCGCCGTCATCCACCCCGTCTACCAAGGCGCAGGCAACCTCTATGGCATTTCAGTCATATGAAAACCGTCGAAATCACGTTGTCCCCGGAATCAATCGAATGGGCAATAAAGCACCTGCATCGATTTGGTGATACCGATATTCTTCCGGTTCCAGAGGAATACACCGCACTTTCTTCTGATATCCGCTCCGTCTGTAATCAGCTTAGTGCAGTTTGTCTGAACAAACACGAATTTAGGGTACCCCGCCGTGTGGCTGTTCCAAAGGCAGCCGGTGGTTTTAGAATCGCGAGTCAGTTGAATCCAATCGACGCAGTTCTTTACACCGCGTTCGCTGGGGAGCTAGCACCCATTGTCGAAGGCGCTCGGATCCCCAAAGAAGCTATGAGATCTTGCTCATTCCGAGCCAGTCTTTCCCCCGACGGTCAGTTTTTCATACCTGGTTTCGGCTTCGATGATTTTAACCGTGCTACGGAGAGATTTATTTCCGATAGGAACATTGGCAGCGTCTTGGCTGTTGATATTGCTGATTTTTACAATCAGATAAGCCATCATCGCATTGCAAATAACCTACAGGCCGCCGGAGTGCCGGATGAAAAATGGAAGTTTGCAGAATCAATGCTTGATTCCTTCGCTTCCAACCATCACTCGCGGGGTCTTCCAATTGGACCAGCTGTGTCGATCATTTTCGCTGAGGCTGCGTCTCTCGACATTGACAACTTCTTAGTCGACAAGGGTGTGAAGTGGTGTCGCTACGTAGAACGATTTCCGATTCTTCTTCTCCGATGAAAATTCTGCTTTTGTTTTTCTTGCGGACTTTTCGAAGATGCTCTTCGGGAACCATCGATTGGCGACCAATACGGAAAAAACCATGCTCTGGTCTAAAAGTGAGTTTGGTGGACAGGTATACAATGGAGAAGCTCTGGAAGAAGAGTATCGACAGATCGAGTTAATGAATGTGGTACGATCCCGGAGCAGTTCCGACGAGCCCAGTCATCCTGGTGCCGCATCTGGCGCTGAAATGAATCAAGCCACTAGGCGAGCTATCGACGAGCTATTCTCACGTGTTGAATCTTCCGAGCCAATACAAGTGGGCTTGGCGAAGTTTGTACTCAGGAGGGCTGCGGTGCTGCGCACAACCAAATTCATTTCAAGATTGCTCGACAATCTGGATCATTTTCTACCTGTGGTTGGGGACGTTGTCGACTTTACCCTGGCGGTCGATTCATCAGGAAACAAAGGTCTTCTTAAAGGAGTGTATGACTGGCTAACTGATGACTCAAAGATGTCCAGCACCCCTTTCTTGCAGGAGTGGAGCGCGAATCTCCTAGCAAAGCATCCATTGGATCTGATGAATAGCTGGTCTAACGTAGAGGCGGCATACGAAGAAATTCCTCAAGATATTTCTAATCGCTACATCTCGCTAGCTGCTGCAAGAGCCGGCAACTGGGGATGCGTCAGGTCAATGAAGGAGAATATCGACTCGTCTGATGATGCCTCCAAAAGGGCAACAATTCTGAGCGCGTGTATTTTGCCGAAAGATGAGAAGGATCACTGGCTAACAAGATTTTCAAACTCACCGGACGTTGTTATAAAAGCTTGTGCACAGTATGCCCGCGCAAATCGAAAAATTTGAAGACCCCCAACACAACGGTTTCGCAGTGCAGCAACTCGCTTTGGGGCATAGTAGGGCTTTCCTCGACATCCACATCAACGCCACCACCCGCTGGAAAGGCGTCCCCGTGGAAACCTGGAACTACACCCTGGGCGGCTACCAAGTCTTGAAAAAGTGGCTCAGCTACCGCGAACAAACCCTCCTCCACCGCCCCCTCACCCCCGACGAAGCCGAACAACTTACCCACCACACCCGCCGCATCACCGCCATCCTCGCGGAGAACGCGGCGCTGGATGCCCACTACGAATCCTCTCCGTGAAAAAGGGAAGCCGGCTGGGACGGGAGGCGAATGGGCTGGCGTCCCGGTCGGAAGACCGGGCTCCGCTACGGGGAGTGTTTAATGCGCCAACCCCGCTGTCCGCGCCGGGTTTACTCGCCAGCCGGTGTTCCGAGCAGCTCCGCAACCTTCAGGATTTTTTCACTCGCCGCCTTTTCCTCCCAGCCCGGCGTCTTCTTGAGTTTCCCGATCTCGGAGGCCAGTTGCGGATTTTCATTCTCCGCCACGGCCCGGCGCAGAATCCCGCCCATCATGTTGAACTTCTTGCTCCACAGATCCCGTGCCTCGGGTGGGGCATAGGTGTTCAGCCTGTCCCGGGCTTCTTCCCAGCTTGCGGGATCCCAGAGAGCCGTGGCCAGAAAAACGGTCTCCGCGGTTTCCGCTGCCCGGAGCTGCTCCGGAGTCGGTTTGCTTTTACTCTTGTCTAGCGGTTGAGGGGTAGGCACGCCCGCAACCGGGCCGGGCGGGGTCTCGGCCAGAAACGGGGAGACAGGTTCCTCCTGGCGCTCCATGCCGGGATTCGCTCTCGCCAGCGCCAACGTGATACGCGCCATATCGACCGGGCGGCGCAGATCTTCCCGGTTCTGGAGATTGACGCCCCGTAATTCCTCCTCCGTCGTTTCCAATCCTTTCTGGAGATTCGGGAAAAGCCATACCCTGCGGATCAGGGCGAGGGCCCGCCTCGCCGGATCCTGTGCTTCCGCGGCGGAATCGAGATTGGCCAAAGCCTCGTCCAACAGCCCGTTCAGTGCGTGGAGATCCGCCAGAAGCAGATTCATGACGAAGGCGTAGTCATGAACCTCGCCAGGAGAGACGACATTCGCCGTGAGGGCGCGGATCTCCCCCTCGCTGAGTTTTTCGCCAGCGGCCACCCTCCGGTACATCCGCACGATGGCAATCTCCGGGAGGTGGCTGAAGCGGCTGTCCTCGAAATTGAAATCGCCAGGGTCGCCTATGGGTTTGCCGATCCGCACAGGCTTGTTGAATTCCAAATAGGGCCGGACCTCCGTTGCGATGACAAAATTCGCAGCGTCCCTGGCACTGTCATTCACACTGGTCATGGGATCATTGCGCAGCTCGTCTATCGTTTTCCTCGCTTTCTCATTGTCCTCCTTGAGTTCCTCCACCTGCTTTTTGCGAAGGTTCTCCGCCAGCTCCGGGAGAAGACGCGGCCCGGCGAAGCCGGACAGTATGCCAAGCGAGATGATTGTTAGGCTCTGGCGATTGAAATAGCGGCGGGTTATGCCGCTTTCCGATCCTTTCCCCGGGGCGACCGGCAAGTCCTGTTCGTAGAGCATAAGGCCTGACACGAACAGATGGATCGCGTTGGCGGTGATCATGCCGATCAGGATGTCCCCGAGTATCCCGCTGAAGAGGGTCTCGACGATCCCGATCGTACGCGGTTCATCCATCATGTAGATCGCCTCTGTGGCCTCTTCCCGGTTTTTCCCGGTGACAGGGCGGAAAGCGATGGTGGTATCCTGTTTCGCCTTCCCGGAAGATTTTTGCCCGCCCCCCGGCAGGGCATCCTTCTGTTTCGGCTGTTGTGCGGGACCCGGATTGCCTGGCGCCAGCCCATCACCCGGCGCCCCGGCTTTCGCGGCATCTTCCGCAACCTTTACAAAATAGCCGGAATAGCAGACGGAGGGCAGCATGACCCGCCCTTCGTTGGAAATGACATGGTACCCGAAGCCACCGACGGCCCCCGATACCGTGAAGAACAGAATGATACGGAAAATTGGATTGCCGTTGTTAAACGCGGAGAAGCCTTTCCATCCGTTGGGGAAGGTGAAATCGAAAAGCACGGCGATTCCCAGCAGAGGCAGAAGCAGCGCCGTGTAGAGCCAGAAATGTCCAGCCGTGACGACTGCGTTCGCGCCGCAGCTGATGAAAGCGACGATCGTGGCGATCAGCAGACAGTTCCGGATGGCCGGGCAAGTGCCGAATTTGGAATCCACTCCGGTTGTCTTGTAATCGGCGCCCTACCGCTTTTCTCGGTCGTAACCGTCTCCTGCTTCACGGTGAGGTACCCCGTGACTAGAAGTGGTACCGCCGCCAGGGAAAGAAGTCCGCCTATGCTGCCAGCGTATGCGAGATAGTCCGCATCCGCGACAGGCGGTTCTCCCCCGTCCCACACCAGCGGTTCCTCACTACGGGGAAAAGTGACAAACACATGGCAGCATATGGACGCGAATACCAGGAACAGTCCTCCGGTCACCCAAAGGATCAGTCGCTCGGGCGGCTCGGAGATAACACTTGTCCTGGATTTCTCCTCGGCTGGGGGTCTGGGGTCTTTGGCGGGATCTGACACTTCGATGGCGTGGTTGTGGTTGAATTCTGGGCTCGGAATATGGAGGACGGGATTTCAATCTCCTGGGGCGTGGCTCGGAAGCGGGTTGTCGGGGCTCCAAGGCACGACGGCGGGGGTCAAAGGTGCGATGACGGGACTCGAAGGTGCGATGACGGGACTCGAAGGTGCGGCGGCGGGGCTCAGGGGTGCGGCGGCGGGGGTCAAGGGTGCGGCGGCGGGGGTTGGAGGTGCGGTGGCGGGGGTCAAAGGTGGGCAGTCCCTGCTTTGACCCCCCACCCCCCCCATCATACCCCCCCCCTCCCCCCTTGGGGAGGGGGGGTGGCAGGGTATTTCAGGGCATGGGGGCTGGTGGCGGGGTAACGGGGGTGGAGGCCTGGGCGAAGCGCTCGCCGAGCTCGGTGGCGAGGGCGTTGGCGCCGGGGACGTTGGTTTTGGCGGCGGCTTTGATGGAGTTGTAGATGGTGAGGGCGGTGACGAAGGCCTCGGAGCCTGCGGCGAGGTTGGTATCCGCGACTTTTTCCAGGAGGGAGGCGAGCTGCATCTCAATGGCCTGGAGGCGGAGGGCGAGTTCGTAATCCTTCCGCATGCCGTCGATATCGACGTAGGGCGGGACAAACTGGGGGTTGGTGTCGGTGATATCCAGCGATTTCGATACGAAGGACTGTGTCGAGTTCCCCATTTTCGGCAGCGTCATGCGTTCCTGCGGGGTGAGGTTTATGAGGAAATCGAGGTTTTCCCCGATGGTGGTGATGGCTGCCAGAATGGTGGCTTTCTGCTCGTCGGTGACTGTGGCGTCTATGTTGGTGTATGGCATGGTAGTTGTTGGTTTGGTAAAAGAACGGGAGGAAAGGGCGGGCTTCAGCCTTCCAGGATTTCGAGGAGGTTGCGGACGGGTGCCCAGGTGGTCTTATCCGGAGTGGGAGAATTTCCCTCTGCCACATAGAAGCCGCCGTTGATGAGTTCCTCGCCGTAGTAGATGATCCCGCCCTTGCTTTTCAGTTTGGATAGGACTTCAGCGGAAGGAACTCCCTTGGCGGTGAGGAATCCATATAACGGCACGCACCATTGCTCTCCGGCGAAGTGCCAGTCTTTCCAATCGATTCCGACCGGGGGCTTGCCGTATTCCTCAGGATCGGGGATGTCCACTCCGGAAGGGATCAGATCGAGAAACCACTTCTTTTCTATCCGCGTACCGGGGCAGGATTTTTTCGTCGTCGGATCTTCGTTGTGAAAGAGAATGGTGGATTTGTTTTTCTTCAGGCCGAGCCATTTCAGAAGAACACGCACTGTTTCCGCAGCATTCGTCCAACAGGCCTTGCCCCGCCCGCTATTCGGATCCTCGATGTCATAATCGCCGAGGACCTCGATTCCGAGTGAGCGGCCGTTGAAGCTCCGCGCATGGATGCCTTTCCTCCGGAAATCGGTCATTCCGAAGATCTCATCCTCATCGATGAACAGGTGGGGGCCGGATGACCAGCCGAGCTTCCCGCCCTTGGATTTCGGGCGACTGTAGTAGTCCTGAATGTTCCGGATATGCTGGATGGTGAAACCCTTGGGTCTCTGCGCCAGCGAGGGTGCGGCGGTGTGGTGGATGGTGATGCTATCGATCCACTCCGGGACGGCGCGGCTTTCGAGATACTCCGCGAGTGATGCGGGAGTCCAAACTTTTCCTACGTTGTCAAATGCCATGGTTTTGTTTCGCTTTGGTGTTTATTGAGATTGGAATTTCCCGAGATCCTCGCGCCGGTCCTTGCTGGCTGCCGCCGTGGTATTGAACTCGGGACCGGCGGCTTTCCGGCTGGAGGCTCCGGTGATGCGGGCGAGGGTGCCTTTCACGGTGCTGGCGTCGTCATCAAAGCCGCCGTGGCTTGTCGATCCGGAGGCTTTGAGGTTCTCGCTCTGGCTGTTCGGGGAAAGAATCCAGCTCACGGTCTTGTTGGAAAGGAGCGCCTGGATGTCCTTGTCCGCCCTGATGAATTTCTCCATGCCGAGGATGGGCGCGCCGGGCCAACCCCATTTCAACGGCTTGTATTCCTCCTCGAGGGCGTTCGAGACAAGATAGAGCAGGGACTTGTTGTATATGCTCGCACAATGGTCGTCCCGCTCGGCGGCGTCGGTAAGGGTGTAGATGGCGAATTCCCGGATGGAGCGACCGGCCCCCTTCAGGTGGGGCAGGTAATATTTTTTAAAATGAGCGGTGGTGCAGGCGGGTGCCCACAGGCTGCAAGTGGTGATGTTGGTAAACTTGGAGAGCTCCCGAACCACCGGGCCCATGAAGACCGATCCGGCGCTGTGACCTGCCACGTGCACCTCGATATCGGGATCGGCGGCGATGAGCTTTTTCAACTCGGCCAGAACAATACCCGCGCCTCCCTTGGGGTTCCGGGTAGCGTCCAGGGCGTTCTCCTTCATCTCGGACCACTGGGCCTTGCCACTGGCATAGCGGGCGATGGGTTCGAGGGTGTCATCAAGGCGGTCGAGCATGAAGTCCTTCGCCCTGTCGAAGACGCCTTCCGAGCGGCGTTGGCCAAGGGCATCTCCGAGGATGTTTTTCAGAGTGGACCAGAAATCGCTATGCCAGACGAAGGCGAGAGGATAGACCCCGGCATCAAGCATGGTCTTGCGGTATTCGGCCACTCTCTGGACGGCACCTTTCTCCCCGACGAGGCCGCCATGAGCGTAGAGAAGGATGCGTTTTTTCTTCCAACCTGCGGTGACCCTGGGGAAATCCTCGGAGACGAAAGCGCTGATTTCCTCCGCTGTGTTGGCGAAATCCCCGTTGTGCAATGGAAGTCCGTTGTTGCCCAGGCTGACAATGTGGGGGCGGAGATCCGCCACGCTGCTGCCCTGGCTCATTTGCGCGGCGGGAAAGGTACTGGCGGAGTATGCGATGGAGTTGTCTATGCGGACGGGTGCTCCAAGTCGCGCAACCCATACGTCGGAGCCGTTTTCCAACCAATCGTAATAACTGATCAGGGCGAAGCCTCCCCTGCCCCAATCCGCCCCCCATGAATTCTGTATCCAGAAACCCTCCCGGTCATATCCCACGATGGCGAAAGCGTGGCCGCCGGTTATTTCCGCATGGTAACGGATCATACCGTTTTTCGTCACTTTGTTCCAACCGGTGTGGACGCTGGCCGTCGCGTAGAGAATGCCAGTCTCGGAGATCGCACTGTGCATGGCTACCAGATCCTTGTGATTTACGCGGAAATAAGCGCCCAGCGGGCAGTTCTGGGCGTCTTCCAGGCGGTCGCGTGAAAGGTTGGAGTCATGATCTCCATGGATGTACGGCCAATGGGTTTCATCGCAGACGCCGTATTTGTGCCAGCCTTTCATCGCACCGCGCGCGCTGGAGCCGGAGTAGTTTTCCCCCGGCCACTCGTCATTGCGACGGGCCATCTCATAGAGCATCCGTGAGCTGACCGGCGTGGCACCGGCACTATCCGCCCGGGTGCGGACGAGGTGGTTCGCCACTGCCGCGAGACCGAAGCCCGTGCATGCGCCTTCCTGGCCCTGGTCGAGGATCTCCGGCTGGTGTGCCAGGTAACTTTCCAAACTCCTGGTGGCCGGAACTTCGACAAGATTCGGGACATACATCCGATCCCGGAAATCTATGCTGTCCTTCCTTGCGGACAATACCCGTCCCGCCATCCTTGGGGAATCATCGGGAGAGAGCCTTTTGTTGCTGGTGATTCGTGGTGTGCCCATGGCCTGATGTTTTTCCTTAGTGTTCGGGTTTGGATGGATTGTCCTCTAGCGGATCGGGATCACGTTCGGATCAGTCGTTATTTCCTCGATCATGTTGCCGAGATCCATGGCCTTATCCTTCTTGGCCAACCTGATCCCCTCCTTGTTCCCGTCCGGCGCCTTGGGCGCGCCGCCGGCAGCCGCGATCGCGGCTTCACCCGTGGCACCGCTCGACACGAAGTCGAACGCCACGCCACTGAGCGAGTCATCCGATGGAATTCCTTCGATCTTCAGCTTTGAAATGGTGGGAAGCACGTCCCCCTTGGGAAGAAAGAGATGATTTGTGTTTTCCGTCCAGTGACCGGAATGCTCGGGTGGAACCGCTACAAAGGAATGGCTTTCAAATCCGGCGTTCATGGAGACGGGGGTAACGGGATCCCCCTTGAACTCGGCGTTCACATCATAGGCGGCAACGTGCCCCATGAGGGTGATGTTCGTGCAGGAGCACAGGCCCGAGGCGATGATCGCAAGCTGTGTGGGTATCAATTTCATTGCATGTTTTGTATTCAGGTTCGGCAGGTCGTGGTATCGCACGCTAGGGCTGGACAAATGCGCTTACGTCGTCCGGCAATTCAGGGCCGCTCGCATTTGCGGACTCCGCCGGTGGTAGTGCTTCAACATCGTCACTGGTAACAAAATCGAGTGCGTTACCGCCTTGGGCGGCAATCACCGCCGCCCTGCCTGTCGCCATCACTTCAGCGACTTCCGGCACTCTGAAAGGATGGCTTACCCTGGCCCTGGAACCAAAGAATGCTGATGCGGCCTGATTCCTTTCACCTTCCGCTCCCACGGCGTATTTCGGCACGATGGCTCCGAACTGGCGGCGTAGCCCGACACGGACATGTAGATTCTGGGTCGCGGGATTGAGACCGGCATTCAATCCGAGGTTTGATTGCTGATAGAGAAGCAAGTGCGAGGAGTTCGAGCATGCCGTGGCGAATAGCATAATCAATGAGGACAGAAGTGTTGATGCGGAACGAGGGGTCATAATGAGGTGTTGAGTTTAAAACGGGGGATATCATCGATCACTGTTTCGGAAGAGGGATGGCATTCGAAAACCATTGATCGGTTGACCGGTAGCCTAGCCGTGGTGCGGGTTTGAAATCCTACAGCAAATCCCCGGAACGCAGGCTCCCACGCAATCTGCAGTCCCGCACTGGATGATGAGACATATACGGCCTCGGAAGCCGGAAGCGGTGCGAACACTCCCATCACTTCGGACATTGGCAGGATATCAGGATTGTCTTCGCCCTCGAAGACAAGCACATGCTTCGACCACCCCAGATACAACGTCTGGTAATCTCGGAATGCCAGTGAAGTGCAACCGAGGCCCTCGACCTCGGTTACCAGGACACCTGGCTGGCGCTCAGCTCGTAACTTAAAGGAACCCGCAACAGCTGAACAGCCGCCAAAAAATGGTGTCATTAGAATAAGTATAGGCGGAATTTTTGGGAGGAGGACGGGCATCACTCTTAGCGGAAAGGGCATACGGCGGGAAACTTTGTGGATCCGAATGCACAGCTCATAGCCAACATCCACCTACATCCCACCATGATCATTTTTAGAAAGCAACCGACGATGCCGGTCAAATTCGGAGGTATGGTTAACCATACTCAAATATTCATAGAACATCGGGTGAAATAAATCACCTTCATACAAATTATTGATATTCAACTATTTGCAGATTCAGAACCAGTTCTCCGGATCGGCCGAACCATGAGAACACATTGAAACCTTGTCATGATTAGATGGAGCGCATTAAGTCCCATTGATGAGATTCGTCTTGGGAACGACCGGGTGGAAGGTCTTGCGTCCGGATCATCCGGGATCTTCGGTATGTCTTCAGAGCGTGGCATTATCCAGCGGCTACCGGATTTGCGAAGTTTGCAGGGCACTAAAGTGCTCGGAAAGATATCTGCACGAAATCACAAAGCGTGACATCGGCTTGCCACCGAAGACATGGATGCGTCAGAACCGGATGGTCATGGCCAGGAGGATGCTCGGTGGTCGCATGGATTTTTCCGAAGCCGCGGAGAGGCTCGGTTTCGCATCGAGCGGTGGGTTCCGAAGGGAGTTCCGAACTGTGTATGGCGTGCTTCCGAGTGAGTTTGTGAAGCGCCTGGAGAAGCGGGAGTGAGATGTCCAAGCTTCCATTGGCAGGAATCCGGAAAATCCGGATTGAAAGGGAGGAATGGGGTGCCACGCCGAGGGGATCGATCCCATTGCGGAAAGTGGAGCCGGCTAACGGATTCGAACCGTTGACCTACTGATTACAAATCAGTTGCTCTACCAACTGAGCTAAGCCGGCGTTACCTGAAAAGAGGCAGCGGGGAGGGATGTATCCGCGTGCGCCGCGGATGGCAATGGGAATTTCAGGTTATCTCGCGGTGGTTCCGGGAAGGAAGCGGTAATAGACCTCAAGCATGAATGTGGCCAGGCAGGTGCCCATGTGGACGCTTTGCACCCCCCCGTCGTGGTCGCCGCCCGCGCCCTTGTCCCAGGAGCCGTCCGGATTCTGGCCTTTGATCAACTCGTCGCGGAAGCGGGCGTTGTATTCCTCCCATTCCTCTCCGCCGTGGTTGATCAGCGCCTGGGCGTTGTAGTAGTGGTAATAGAGTCTCGCGCTGTCGGCTCCCCATTTGAAATCGGAGTTCTCGCTGACATACTCAATCCCCTTGCGCGCCGCCTTGGAGCCGCCCTCGTCCCACATCTGGAAGGCGAGCACGCCGCCGCCGGTCAGTCCTGGTTTCGTATCGGGGTTTGCGCGGTAGCCGATGGCACCGTTGCCGCCCTGCACCTTCTCAAGCCAGCCCAGGGCTTTGCGGGATGGTTTCTTGAAGTCCGAGTCATCCCAAAGTCCGGTGTGCTTGCAGGCTTTGAGAGCCTGAATCTGCCAAAATCCGACGGAGTTGTCGCCGCTGGTAGTAGGTGCGAACCTGTAAACCCACCCACCGCTGGCACCCTGGCCTTCCATGATGATATCACCGGCTTTCTTCGTAACGGTATCAAGATCGGGAATATTGAGCCCCAGTTTGCTACAGAATGTGTATGCTTCCGCCAGCGCGTATGTTGCGATTCCCTGCTCATAGACCCACTCGTTGCCTGTCAAATTGGACTGGGAGATGATGCCGTCATTTTTCAGACCGACGTCGATCAAGAAGGTGATCCCTTTGAGAACCGTTTCGCCATATTTTTCAGAAAGTGGTGTTTCGCAACGACCAAGATAAGCAAGGACGGCGAAACCCGTCATTGACGTTTTGTATTTTGAAGTCCAGCTACCGTCGGGATTCTGTGTTTTTTGAAGCCAATCCAGCGCTTTTTCCACGGCTACCTCGCACTCCGGCGTTCCTCCGGTTTCCGCGAGTCTCTGGAGGCGGTCTTCCTTCGAGCAGCGCTTGCGCATGGTTGCGGGAACTGCTCCGAATCCACCGCCGGAGCCGCTGTCACCGGCCTCGCCCCAGCCTCCGCCGAAGTCCTCGCCATCACCGAAGTCCGCGCTTGGACTGACTATATCGATATCCGGGGTTGGGATCGCCGTGGGGGATGCGCTGTTCGCGGCGATGACCTTCGCCATGTTGTTGCTTGGAGCTGAGGGTTTGCGCTGGATCTGGGTGCTTACCTTTTTGACCGCCTCTTCCGTATCCTCGGTCAGGGAGGCGGAGTAGGTGACGATAGTTGGATTTTCCTTATAGATGGTGGGGAGGAGGAAAATCCCCAGAACGAGGAAAATCAGAACGATAACGAGAACGGAGATGACGATGGAAGAGATCGTCGAGTTGCGCTTTTGCGCGTTCAGCCTTGCCTGGGCTTCTTCACTGAGTTGTGCGTGGATGCTCATGGGATTGTTTTTAAGATTTTACCGTTTATTCCGGAGGTAGCTAGCTGAAAAGCGGCATTCCCTGAGAAAACGGCCTGGCTGGGCGGATTCTTAGGGAGTTTTCGGAAAATGATCACGGTTTCAATCTAAACGTTTCCTGAAAGCTCATCCAGAAGCACTGCGCAACCGTCCTCCAGAAGGTCGATCACATGGGAGAACCCCCCGTCCCCGCCGTAATATGGATCGGGGATTCTCGGTGCCTCGTTTTCGCGAAGATAACCGGTGAACGGCGTCACTTTTCCGTGAAATTCGCTGTCGGGATCCAGGCGAAGGGTATCGGCCAGATTTTCCTCGTCCATGGTGAGGAGAACATCGAAATCCCGGAGGTCGGTCTTGCGCAAAGGCCGGGATTTTCCCTCCACCCGATAGCCGCGCTTTTCCAGATGTGAGGCCATGCGGGCGTCGGGCGGGTTGCCTTCGTGGTAGCCGATCGTCCCGGCGGAATCGATCTCGAAGTGCTCCTCCAATCCCGCGTCCCCGACCATTTTCCGGAAGACAATTTCGGCGGCGGGAGAGCGGCAGATGTTTCCCATGCAGATGAAAAGGACGCGTGTCATGACGCGGCGGTTCTTTCATCATACGGTGGGTGGCACAACGGTTTTCTCAAAGGCCGGATCGAGGGGGAAGGCGTTTCGGCTCAGAAAGTCGAGCCGATGGCAAAATGGAAGGTGCCGGTGGGTTCATCGGCGTCCCTGGTGAGGTTGTACCCGTATTCAAGCCGGACGGGGCCGACAGGAAGATCGATCCTTACCCCAAGCCCGGCGGCGAGTTCCACGCCGCCCTGGCGTGTTCCGATGTAGTTCCCGGTGACGGCTCCGGCATCGAGAAACGCGACAGCCTGTATCGATCCCGTGATGTTTCTGCTAATCTCGGTATTCACCGCCCAACTGAAATCCCCGCCGTACGGATCGTTCCCGGCAATGGGGCCGAGTTCCCTTTCCGGAAAACTGCGCACGCTACGGGCACCACCGTTGAAAACGCGCAGATCGACCGGGAGTTCCTGGATGTCACCGGATGGCAGGACGAGTTTCGCGAAGCCCCCGATGCCGAACTGATACGTATCGTTGATCGGGTAATAGTAGCCACCATCGATTCCCAGCTTGGTGTAAGTGCTGGTATCGTCTCCAATGGCCGCGCCGATCTGGACAGGGATGTTGATATGCCATCCGGATTTCGGGAGGATCTTGCTATCGCGGTAATCAATGCTCTGGGTCAGTGCGAGGCGCGCGTGGCCGTAGCTGGTCTCCCCGAGAAGATTGGTCGCGAGACCCTCCTCGGAGACTGAGACGTAGGAATATCCGGCGAGAAACTCCATCGAGTAATGGTCGGTTAAATCGTATTTCCAACTGGTTTCGAAACCCGTCTCGTAGGTCGTGTAGCCTTCATAGGCTCTGATGAGAGAATAAAGCCTGTGCGTCCGCAGGATATCTGTTCCGCGCCACCACGGATCGGTCAGTTTCAGCTCTCCGAGCACCCCGCGCGCGCTGACTTCCGCGCCCACCGAAAAGCCACGGAGCATGCCACGGAAATTCCTGTCTATGTAAGCGGCGCGGAGTAGCGGGCCATTGAACGTTTCAAATCCGCCTGAGAAACTGATCTCTTTCGCCCTCGCCTCGCGGAAATGCAGGGTCGCGTCGATCCGTTTCCGGGCGACCTCGTAGGTCTCGACCCGCACCGATTCGAAAGCGCCGGTGCCGAGCAGGCTCTTCACCTTCTCGTTCATCGCCGCCTGGTCATACCAGTCGCCCTCCAGCGGCTTCATGATCTGCTTCACCCTTTCGGGGTTCGTGCGTTTGAGGCCGGCGACGTCGATGTCAAGGAGCTTCACCCGCGTGCCCAGCTCGATCACGAAATCCGGGGTATAGGTATCGTAGCCCAGCCTGCGGGTCATGGTGATTTTCGCATCCGGGTAGCCGCGGCTTATGAAGGCCTCTTCCATCGCCGCGCGCAGGCCGTTGACATTTTCGGTGCTGGCCCACTGGCCGATGAAGGGCTGCCAGGTCGTGGCGGCGCGCTTCACACCGCGCCCGTCGGGACTGTCAACGGTGGGTCTGGCTATGGTGAAACGCGGCCCGCGATCCACGTTTATCGTCATGTCCACTTCACCGGTTTCCTTGTCGATCGTCTGCTTGCGCATGGTCACCTCGACACTCCAGTAGCCTTCCGCCTTGAGCTGGCGTGTCACGAAATCCAGCGCGGTGGGCACATCGTCCGCGCGGAACGGAGGGGAACCCGCGCCGAACGGAGTGCTGCCCTCGAAAGGGGTGGTGAAAGTTTCCGCGAGAGATTCGGAATCGCCGTCCCCCGTCATGGTGATGGTGCCGAGAGAAAGCCGCTGACCTTCATCCACGATGATGGCTATGCGCCGGGGCGATTCGATTTCAGCTCTGACGGTAGCCTCGTAGAAGCCGTCCTCCCGGAGGATTTCCCGCACCATGAACGCGGCGTCGTTCGCCCGCCAGGTGCTGGCCTCCTTTTTCCTGATATAGACGAGGCGGCCGCCGATGAGCTGTAGCACCTCGCTCTCGCTCTTGCTCTCCATGCCACGGATATCCACCTCCGTCTCCGCATGGAGCGGTAGGAGCGCGGTGAAAAACAGCGCCGCTGCCGCTTTTCCCATATATTTTTTCAACGGAAATCTCATTTGAATCTTAGCCTCCATATCGCGAGCACGCGCTGCCCCCCTTCCGCCCCGATACCGGCGGAGACATACCATTTGTCGCTCAGTTTCAAGGTTGCGGAGTTGTAAACGCCGGAGTCGTAGGGATCGGACTCCGATATGCTGAAGTCCACGTCGTCAAGCAGGCCGAGCACCGGCCTGAGCTGTTTTCCGAAGAGAAATCTTCCACGCCGCAGCTCCTCAATCAGGAGCTGCATGGCGCGGGAGGCAGCCGCCTGGGAATCCTCGAGTCCCTCGGAAGTGGTGCCGGTGGCCAGCAAGGTCATGATCTCGTTTTCCGGAAGGGGGGGCTGGGATGTCAGGACAAGCTGCGGATCGGAGGCGGGGCCGTAGGCATAGACGTTGACGCGGTAGGGTCTCGGCTCGGCGGTTCCTTGAATCTCGAGGACGGGATCGAAACCGGTCTGCGGGGTGAATCTAACAAAGCCCTCCTTGATCTCCAGGGTGCTGAAAGGGAGGCTTACCACCGCCTTTCTCAGGCGCACGGTTCCGGTTGGTTTCGGGTCTCCGAGTTTCCCCTCTATGCGCAGGGAGACATCGACCTTTCCTTTCCCGAGATTCCCGCGAATCAGGATGGGGTCTATGGTTTTCACCACCACATCCGCCGTCCAGTCGCTGAACGGCGCGGGAACGGCGGCTCCCGGATTGTCCGGGGTATCGACCGAAGGGAGGGCTGCGGCGGAGGGCTCAAGGAAAGGTTTTCCGATAGGGATGAGATCCATGTCCTTGTAGAAAACGCTGTCGATGATGCCGACCTCGCCGCTCACGCGAGCCTCGCTCATCGTGCCCTTCACGCTGATGTCCGCGTTCGCACGGATGATGAGAAATTCGTTGCGCAGGACGGGCATCCCGCGGGCGCGGAGGGTGACGTCGAGATCTCCAAGCCCCTCGCCGGTCGCGCTTTTCAGGCCGAGGGTTCCGTTGACATCCAGATCGCCGCCCTCCACGTCCCTGACCCCGCCCTTGATCGTGACATTTTCGAGATCCGTGCTGACATCAATATCGATCCCGTCGAGCGCTGGCACGCTGTCCGATTCCATGCGGAACTTGCCGCCGGCCAGGTTCAGATTCGCATCGATATCCGGATCACCGACCGTTCCGCCAACTGTCATTTTTCCTTCGGCCACACCACCCAGCTCGACCGCTCCGGGCACGATCGGTTGGAAGCGGGAAAGATCGATTCTCGGGAGATCGAGTTCGCCGGTGATTTTCTCGGACTTGATCGATTCCGGATTCTCCGCCCATTTCTTCGGGAGAAAGGCCATTTCCGCCTCCAGAGTGGCGGGCGCGTAGTCCGGGGCGGTCGCTTCGGCGGAAATTTTCGCGAGGCCGTCTTTCGCGTTCAGGTTTAGGGTGACGTCCGTCTTCGGCACCTGTGGCTGGCCGGGTGCGCTGATCTCGCGCAGTTCCACACGGGCATCGACCTTTGGTTCCGCAAGGCTCCCCGAAATCGCAAGATCGACCTTGCCGGTCGCGGCTCCATCTACCTGCTCCAGGGCTGGAATCCAAGGCCTGAGCTTCGAGAGAGGCAGGGTTTTCGATTGGATTTCCAGATCCAGTGGTCTGTCATCACCGGAGAGAAATTCCTGGAATTTCGAGAAATCCTCGGGCACGGGCAGCTTTCCTTTCCCGGTCGCGATCTCCTCCTCGCCATCCAACCATGCGAACTTTTCCAGCTCCAGGGAGTTGTCGGAAAGCTTCGCATCGAGGGCGATCCGCTGCCCTTCGGTCTCGGCGACCAGATTGTTCACCTCCACAAACTCCGGCCAGTCATAGATGATCTCGCCGCTCGCGGAAACAGGTGCGCGCGTTTGCTCGCCCTCGATCTCCTTCCAGTTCCACGTGGCCGAAAGATCCCTGAGCGCACCTTCATGGGTATTTTCGAACAAGCTCCCCGAGCCCTCCCATTCCAGCGAAAACTCTCCGGAGCCCGGCAGCTCCACGCCCGCTCCCGCCAACCACGGCTTGATGGAATCCGTCCGGAAACCGTCCATCGATTCCCGGAGATCATATCTTTGCGTCTCCGTATCAAACGTCCCGGACAGCTCCCGCCCGTCCATTTCCAAACTGCGAACCGTCACAACCTTGCCGGCATACGTGGCGTCAAGCCGCACCGGACTGGCCTCCACCCCGGTGGGTTCGAGCAGCAGATTGGCATCCACGCCGGCGAACATCCCGCCATCGAGATCCACCTTCCAGGTTCCGGCGATTTTGCTTTCCGGAAATTCCTTGAAACGCCCACCCATATCCAGCTTTCCGTCAAGCGACCGCAAAACCTCTCCCACCTGTGCGATACGCAAGTCCCCTGAGATCCCGTCCGTCACGAACCCATCGGTCTCCAGAGCCGCTCTCTCGAACTGCCCCGTTCCGGAAATATCCAGCTCCGAGCCGAGAGCCCGACCCGCCAGCTTCACCGCGTATTCACCCTCACCCAGACGCAACCCAAGGGAAACTTCCGGCACGTCCCATCCATCGTAGGAAACATTTTCCAGAAAAAGTTCCACCGTCCCCTCCGCTGTCTGCCACTCCGGGAAAATTCGTTTCACATCCACCGCTAACGAAGTCAGCCGCCCGTCCAACGGCAGATCCACTCCCACCGAATCCGTCACTTTTGCGAAGTCCACCGATCCTTCCATAAGATCCACGCGCACATCCTTGATCCCGGCACCAACCATGATCTTCAGCACAGCCTCATCCAGCCGCACATCCACGGATGCTTCCACCTCGCCGTTTTCCGGGAGCAGAACCTCCAGATCGCTGATCCCGGCGGTCGGCAGAATATCCAGCCTCTCCAAGGAAAGCAGCCGCTCTCCCCAGACAATATCCACATCCTGCGAAGCCACCTCGCGACCGTCCGGCCAGGTGAGTTTCCCGAGATCCAGCTCGATCAGATCCGACCCCGCCTGGTGGGAAAGATCAGTGGATTCCAAAGCGACCACCTGCTCACCGTCCTTGGACATCGAAAACGTCACATCGTCTATATCCAGCGAGAGCGGCAGAATTTTCTCCCGGACACCTCTCAGGGTTTCCCCGATTTGGGCAAAATCCGGCGGCGGGGACTCCTCCTTTTCCTTTTCGACCTGACGCAGATCCACATGAATTCCCTGTCCGGAAACACCCCTTAGCTTGCCGTTGATCAGTTCGGTGAAACGATAGTCCGTCTCCAACCTGTCCACCACCAGCCGCTCCACCGCGCCCTCCGCCCCGGTGATCTCAAGATCGTAGATATTCAGTCCGCCAAACAAAGTCCCACCCAGCCGCAGCCCTCCCGTCATCCCGGCCTGCTCGATGAAGTGCGCAGCCACCTTCGGCCCCAGCCACCGGATGCCCGGCCCGTTCAGCCAGATCACCAATCCCACGAGAACAAGCAGGACAACCAGGGAGACACGCCAAAGCCATCCGAGGCATCCCCGCCTCTGCTTCGTATTTGTTTTGTTTTCCTCGGCATTCTCCTCAGTCACCAGACGATCCTAGCGCACCTTCCGGAAAACGCGAAAGGAAGTTGCCCCGCCACGGTTGCTTGAGTCCGCGCACGCCCTCACGCCCTCCTTCGCTTCATCCCCGGACGATACCACCGGGTCTTCCTCTTCATTGAAGTTTAAAGTTTAAAATTTAAAGTTTCCCCGTAGCATAGCCGCATGCTCTCCGTTTCCAAACTCACCGGCTTCGCCGACGAAGCCTCCCGCGACATCCACAAGCAGATCCAGGCCACCAAAGACCTCGGCTGGGCCGCCATCTCCACCCGCATGATCGGCAACGCGAACATCCACGACATGCCGGAGGACGAGTTCGCCGCCGCCGCCGACGCACTCGACGAAGCGGGGATCACCGTCCCGGAATTCGGCTCCGCCATCGGCAACTGGGGCAAAAAGATCGACTCGGATTTCGACATCACCCTTGCCGAGATCGATCGCGCCATCCCGCGCATGAAGCGTCTCAAAACCCCCATGATTCGCATCATGTCCTACGCCCAGGAGCCTTGGGGTAAGGATCAGAAAGAAGAAGAACGCTTCCGTCGCTTGCGTGAAATTGTAAAACGTTTCGCCGACGAAGGAATCACCGCCATTCACGAGAACTGCATGAACTGGGGAGGCTTTTCCGCAGAGCACTCCCTCCGTCTCGTCGAGGAAGTCCCCGGGCTGAAACTCGTGTTCGACACCGGCAACCCCGTCTTCCAGCGCGACCGCTCCAAAACGGAAATGGATGGAATTTTCCCATGGCAGGATCCCATGGAGTTCTGGCTGAAAGTGAAAGAGCATACCACCCACATCCACATCAAGGACTGCATCAACCCCGTCTCCGATGACGTGGAACCGGAATACACCATGCCCGGCCTCGGCCAGGCCAAGCTCCGCGAAATCCTCACCGACGCCCACAAATCCGGCTACGACGGCTGGATCGCCATCGAGCCGCACGTCGCCACCGTCTTCCACGCCCCCGACCCCTCCGCCGTCGATTGGGACCAGTGCTACAACTCCTACGTCGAATACGGCCGCCAGTTCGTGCGACTGATCGCGACCTTGTAGCCGTGGGGGCGATCTTCGGTCGCCCCCGTGTTTCCGTCGTTACTGAGTTTGTTCCGCTCTAAAGAAAATGCGTCCGCCCGGATTTTGCGGGAAGACTGCTGCCATGTAAGGAACACAGGTACAAGCTGATTATAGCAACAGGACTATGTCAGGTAGTTGTTGAGAATTCGATCCTATTTGACCTGATCCGGTCAGGCTGTTAGATCTCGAAAATACTCAAATACCGTTGATCCATGAAAAACGGTCGGTATTTCGCCCCCTTAGCCTGCCTTGCCCCCATGACAAGTCTAACCCACGCCGAATGGAACTGCGTCCATCATCTTTCATTGGAAGTCCATCTGGCACGCACCGAGCAGGAACTAATCGATTTCGTCTTGCTACGCGTTCCGGAAGCCTTGGGAATCGACAATTCCGTCTGGCTTAGGCCAAGCGAAAGCCGGGGATATCCGCCGGAGCGCGCCGACCCAACCGGCGCCTATCGGGATGCGATGCACCAGAGCATCCATGCCTTGGCCCAGACCATCACCACCCACCCCGTGATGGTGGGCTTGGAAACGACCGGTGAACTCGACCTCTCCGGAGATGCTGCCGTCTCCATGATCGATTTCTCATCCCTGTGCGAAATCGAGGACACGGCAGTTTACCGCGAATTTTACCGCCACGTGGATATCGCAGCCCACGCCGCCGTCGAATTCTGGCAAGACGACGAAACCGGCGTGATGATCTGCTTCAACTCGCCCTCAGGTTTCAGCGAGGAGGCAAAACTCATGATCCACCTGCTCCGCGGGTACCTTTCCGCCGCCTTCATGCGCTTCAAGCATACCGATGCGGAAAAGAAACGCCTGATCCTCACCCTCCCGCATCTGGATCACGCCTCCCTCACACGCCGCGAGCGGGAAACCCTCCCGCACCTCCTCCACGGAAAATCCAATTCCGAGATCGCCACCATTCTGGGAATCAGCCCGAGAACCGTTGAAAAACATGTCGCCTCCATTATTTGCAAATGCGGTGCCGAGAACCGCAAGACTCTCATCTCGGAAGCAAGATACCGCTCCGTCCGGCCTGACCCAGAAAACGGACCAATACCATGAAACCGCTCAGCCACACTCAATGGAAACGGGTTCACGCCCTTTGCCTCGAAGTCCACCGCGTCCGTAGCGAAAACGAGCTTATCGATCTCGTCCTACACCGCGCCCCCGCCCCCCTCGGAATCACTTATACGACCTGGAACCAAAGAAACACAAACCAGGCCGTCCCCGAGGGTGAGACTTTCGTGACCAACGATTACAACCAGGCCGTCCAATCCCGTTTCTCCCATTTCAACAACACCATCGCCTCCCACCCCGTTGTCGCGAACATGAGCCCCGGAGGCATACTCACCCTACCGGAGGACAGGATCCTCGCCATGACGGACTTCGCCTCCATGCGCCAGATCCGGGAAACTGCCATCCATTCCGAGTTCTACCGCCACGTAGAGGTCGTGGATCACGCCGGCTTCGAGGCAACTTATGGCGACACCACAGTGATGGCCTGTTTCATTTCCCCGCGTGTTTTTTCCGAGGAAACCAAGCTGATGATCCACCTCTTCCGCCAGCACCTCGCCATCGCCTTTCACCGCTTCAAGGAAGCTGAGGCGGAAAAGAAACGAGTGTCTCTTGTCCTCCCAAGTCTCGACCACTCCTCCCTAACCCGCCGCGAACGCGAAACACTCCCCTACCTCCTTTCCGGAAAATCCAATTCCGAAATCGCCACCATCCTCGGCATCAGCCCCCGGACTGCGGAGAAACACGTCGCATCCATCATCGAGAAATCCGGAGCCGAGAACCGCAAGACCCTGATCTCCGAGGCGAGGTATCGATCCGCTTAATATACGTGCGCGAAAAACGGGTAGTTCTACCCATTGCCGATCACACCGGATCACATGTTAGCTGTGACCTTCATTCGCGGCCCCGTTCCGTGAAACAAACAACCATCAATTCGCACAGTATCATGAAAACAAACTCCACACTCCACTGCCTCGCAGCAGCCTCTGCCTCGATCCTGCGGTGGCGAATCGCGGACTCGCGGCACCTTGTGAACGACAGCCTGACCGACGGTTTCAGCCTCACGGATCTGCGCCGCCTCAAACCCGGTTCCCCCATCCTCCAGCGCGACCCGGATACCGGTAAATTCATCATGACGGTGGATTTAAAACAGTCTCCCGATCTCACCAGCGGTTTCACTCCCCTTCCTCTGACCACCGACAATCTTTCCCTGACTCCGCTCGGCACAATCGAGGTCGAGAACACACCAACTCCCAGCGACACCAAAGCATTCTACAGTATCGAGACGAACGAATAATCCTCAAATCCCGCTTCAGTTTCTTCGGAACCGATTACTCCGGAATCGAATTCCGTGGGGGACTCGAAGCCGTTCACGATTGCCAAATCGCGATCTCTCACAGTCATAAATTCCAGAAAAATGAAAATATCTTTCCTCATCCTCATCTCAATATCCCTAGCCCTTATATCTTGCTCACCACACCCATACGCAAATTTTGCTCCAGATTCATATTACTATGTAATTAGCCCGTATAGCGGTGAGAGGGTGGATGTAACGAATGTTGCTCCACACAGTGTAATCGCGGATCCTAGACAACCCGAACTCGTCTTCAACATGCCTAAGAAGGATTATCGTTCGTATTCAGATTTTACGGGAGTAGGAGTATGGTATCAAGGCATGCTGCCAGAAGAAATAGATGAAATGCAGAAAGAAATTGCTGCCAATAATCCTGAACCCTCCATCTTCCAGCTATTGGGGGATGGGTTAGTCGCAAACCAAGGCTATCTCAATTCCGAATTATCAAAGGCGAATCGTAGAGCGGATGAGATCCGGAGAACCTACCCCACCCAGCCTACAAATAGCCGTGCTTCCAACAATCGTGGTTCCGCCCCATCATCCGGCTTCACCGACAGCCCATCTTCAGCGCAATCTTCGGGATCGGAATCAAGTGGCTCGTCAGCAAACAAAACAGCCGCTAAAAAACGAAGAATGGCGTTTATACGTCTTCAGATTAAAAATGAAAATGGAAATATGACAGACACTGCATTTCACTACGTATTTTCAACATTCAGCGAAGTACGTAAACAAGCAAAACAAAAATACCCGAACCATATAATATCAGATACTACCATCGCCCCATCTAATCTTTCCGGCGGGGGGTGTTACACCATCGTCGAAGGCTCACGCAAAGACCCGAAGGGCGCAACGCAGAAACGCTATGCTATCGGTTTTGGTAGCGATTTTAACGTGTCTTCCGCCGATGCCCGGAAACGGTTGAACGCCTCTATTGTCAACTGGGGTAACGTGTCCACTGTAAAAACCGGGACTTTTTAAGACGCCAACCGCTATCAATGAATAATCCGTCCGGGGATTTTACCCATTCGCGTTAACTTAACTGTAACTTACTGATACACAGTTATCTAGATGAGAGTATATCGGTTTTTTCTTAACTAACTGAGCGAGGCGGCAAGTTCGGTGTGCTAAATACTTCGCTCACCGCCCGCCCGCTTTTCGGTGTCTCCCGCCTCAATGAAATTGCAAGAAAGACCGGCCTCGTCACTCGGAATTCCAAGAAATTCAGCCCCGGCAATTTCCTCCTCGCCCTCTTGAAATCGGTCTGTTCAGGCAAGGCATTCTTCAACCAACTGGCCATGTCACTGAGCTCAGCCACTCCCGCAGTGTGCAAACAAGCCGTCCACAAACGTATCAACAGATTCGCCGTCGCATTCCTCCTCCAGGTCATCTCCGGCCTGATCACAAACGACTCCACCAAAACTCTCGATGAGTTTGTCAGCTCCGGTTTTCATGCGTATCCTCGTCGAGGATTCCACCACCCTGCGGCTGCCCAAAACCAACGCAACCCCCTTTTTCCCTCCTCCGATCCGGCCATCGGCTTTTCAACGACCTTCACCCCAAAAGCAAATTCCTATCAGTGCAGTCATTCAAATTCCTAGCAATCAAACCCACCGCACCAGAGTCATGATACAACTTACCCACACCCAATGGCAACGGGTCCACCGGCTCTGTCTCGAAGTCCACCTGGTGCCGCACGGAGGCGGAGCTTATCGATCTTGTTCTGCACCGGTTGCCCGCACCTCTCGGCCTCAGCTACGCCACCTGGAACCAGCGTGCTAGAAACCAGGCCGTTCCCGAGGGCATGACCCTTGTGACCAGTATACCGCAGTCGTCCACTCCCGTTTCCCCCAGTTCTACGAAACCGTCGGAACCCATCCCGTCGTCGCCAACCTGAGCCAGGGCGGCGAACTCGTACTTCCGGATGACAGGATCGTCGCCATGACTGATTTCGCCTCACTACGCCAGATCCGGGAAACCGCCATCCACTCTGAGTTCTACCGCCACGTCGGCGTTGTCGATCACGCCGGCATAGAGGAAACCTATGGCGATACCACGGCTATGGCGATACCACGGTCATGGCCTGCTTCATCTCCCCACACACCTTCTCCGAGGAAACGAAGCTGATGATCCATCTCTTCCGCCAGCACCTTTCCATCGCCTTCCTCCGTTTCAAGAAGGCCGAGGCGGAAAGCAAACGAATCTCCCTCACCCTCCCAAGCCTCGAGCAATCCACGCTCACCCGCCGCGAGCGCGAAACCCTCCCTTACCTCCTTTCCGGAAAATCCAATTCCGAGATCGCCACCATCCTCGGCATCAGCCCGAGAACCGCGGAGAAGCACGTAGCATCCCTCATCGAAAAATCCGAAGCCGAAAACCGCAAGACCCTCATTTCCGAGGCGAGATACCGGAGTAAGTAAGCTTCCATCCTGCGATTCCAATATGGAGAAGGGGTTTGAAACCCCTTTGCGGAGGACTGGGAGATGGATTCGCTCGGGTTGCGCGAAGGGGTTTCAAACCCCTTCTCCATAACGCATCCCTAAAACGGGTACTTCTACCCATTGCCGATCACACCGGATCGCCTGTTAGACTGCGACCTTCATTCGCGGAATCATTCCGGGAAATCCTCCACCACCAATTCACACATCGCCATGAAACCAACCACCATACTCCATTGCCTGGCAGCCATTGTTACAGCATGCCTCACCCTCCACGCCGAAACACTGACCGTGGACAACCGCCCTAATGCCGTGGCGATGTATTCCGACCTCGGAAATGCAATCAACGCCGCTGAAAACGGTGACACCATACAGATCGCAGGAAGTTCACAGTCCTATGGCAACCACGATGTGTATAAACCCCTCCACTTTCGTGGCCCGGGATATTACTTGTCAGAGAACAATGTCGAAGGACTGAACCAAGAATCGGCAAGCGTCGTTCTTCATTTCTGGAATAGCAGCACGAACGGAAATGCCTCTGGCTCAACAGTCAGGTTTTTGGAAGGTGCGTTCAGAGGTCGAAGACTTGATGGTCTGGTAAGCTTTGGTGTGACCTATTGTAAAGGAAGTGTTGGCGGGTTAACAATTAGCGACCTTCCTAGAATTACGGTCAGAAACTGCTTTCTAAATGGCTTTGGAGGTGTCGCGGCTGGCTCATCGATCACCGATTCCATAGTTTCATCCGTTAGTCTTCCGGCAAATACCATCGCCGACCGTTGCATTTTTACGAACGGAGCTAGCGTGAACACCGATACCCTCGCCTCGATCTCCGATTCGATCTTCATTGTTTCGAGTTCAAGCACCGTCTCAGATTTTAACAACTCAAACGACGGCAGCGTCTCCCACTGCATGGCCATCGGAGGCACCTACCTCCCCTCTGGAAATGGCAACATCAACCAGCAGTTTGCAAACGTCGTATTTCAGCAAGGAGACAGCCCGGACGGACAATACAAAATCAAAGCTGGCTCACCAGCCATCGGAGCCGGGCGCAACGGCGGCGATCTCGGAGCCTTCGGAGGAGTGAACCCATACCGCCTCTCCGGTCTTCCAAGCATTCCGCGCATCACCAACCTGGCGATCGACGCAGTCGCCACCGATGCGAACGGCCTGACTTTCAATGTCGATGCCGTCGCCGTGGGAACGACCTCCGAGTGATCGGGTTCGCTCTTGTCTCCCAACAAATGAATTCCCCATCGCCATGAAAACGTTTCTTAGAACCTGTTTAAAGTTATTTAAGATTGGTGTAGTATCGCCGTGATGAGCGATTCCACCAAACCAGAAGTTCTCTATCCGAGCGATCTCACCCGCAAGCAGTTTGAAGTTATAGAACCCCTTCTGCGGTCTGCCCGCAAGAAGACCGCGCCCCGTCATCCGGACTTGCGCCAGGTGTTCAACGGCGTGCTTTACCTGCTCAAAGAAGGATGTCGCTGGAGATCGATTCCCCATGATTATCCCGACTGGGAGCTCTGCTATTACTACCACGGCATCTGGAGGGATCATGTGGACGAAGAAAGCGGCCTGCCCCTTCTGGAGCTGGTCTTAAAAAAAAATTGGTTTCCGACCAGCGCACCGAGGACGGGCGAGAGGAGGACACGAGCTTCCTCATCGTTGATGCCCAGAGCGTCAAAAACACCGACCCCGCCGAATTGAAAGGCTACGACGCGGGCAAGAAGGTATCCGGGATCAAGAGGCATCTAGCCGTTGACAGCCAAGGGCTTCCGCATCTGCTCTCGGTGACGACAGCCAACATCAGCGACAAAGCCGGAGCCAAGGAACTACTTGAATCGCGCAAAGCGGATTTCCAGAAGGTCAGCAACGTGCTGGTGGACGGAGGCTACAACGGGCAACCCTTCGCGGACTTCGTGAGAGCGACACTGGATGCAGGGGTGGAGGTGGCAAAGCGCAATGAACTCCATACCTTCGCGGTCATTCCGAAGCGCTGGGTGGTGGAAAGAAGCATCTCGTGGCTGGAAAAATGCCGCAGGCTATGGAAAAATTGTGAACGCAAGCTCTCGACCTCCCTCTCAATGATACGGCTCGCCTTCATCTCACTCCTCCTCAGAAGACTTTAAACAGGTTCTTACAGGCTTCCTCTGGCTCTGCTTCTGCCTTTCCGGCTGGATCCAGGCCGATATCGTGGAAGCAGAATACTTCATCAACTCCGATCCCGGCCAAGGGAACGGAACCCCCTTAACCATCACAGGAGATGGAAGTAGCCTCGACATCGAGGTAGATCCACCCATCATCGCCGCGCTTCCCTTTGGCTTTCACGTCCTCGCCGTCCGGGTGATGAACGACCAGGGTCTTTGGTCGAATTCGGAAATCCGCAGCTTCGCGAAACCCGATCCCGCGCAGAACATCGAGAACTTCCCGTCCGCCTCCACCATCGTCGCCGCCGAGTATTTCATCAACGCCGATCCAGGCCAGGGCAACGGAACCGCCATTTCCGTTTCCGGAAACGGCGGCAGTCTGGATGTTTCAGTGGCCTCCTCGCAGATTGCCGCCCTTGAGGATGGCTTCCATGTGCTGGCGGTGCGTGTGAAAAACGCGCTCGGCCACTGGTCGGATGCGGAGTTCAGGAGCTTCTCAAAAACTCCGCCAGATATTGCGGAGCCACGCGTTCAGCCGCTCATCGCCGCTCTGGAATACCAATGGTTCCAGAACAATACGGCCGTAACCGCGCCCATCACTGTGAACGCCAGCCCTGCCGGCGTTCGATCCACTTTTAGTGAACTCGCCAGCCTGGCCGGTCTCGCGGAGGGCGGATCCTATGAAATCCTCTTCACTCCCATCGACAGCGAGGGAAACCGCGGACTCTGGGAGACAAGAACGGTGGATATCGAGACCACGGACAGTGACGGCGACGGCGTCCCGGACCAATGGGAAATCACCTATGGCTTCGATCCTGACAATTCGGCAGATCTCCTGGCGAACAATGACTTCGAGCAGGACGGGGTCTCCGACAAAGACGAGTTCCTGAATGGCTCCAATCCCAAACTGGCCGACAGCGATGGAGATGGCATTTCCGATAAGATCGAAATCAGCCTTCGCAGCCTCGGTCTCGATCCAGCGGTAGCCAACCCCGGCCTGGCAAGCCTCGTCAACGACAGCCTCACCGACGGCTTCAACCTCACCGATCTACGCCGCCTCAAGCCCGGCGCACCCATCCTGCAGCGCGATCCTGATACCGGGAAATTCATCATGACCGTGGATTTGAAACAGTCTCCCGATCTCACCAGCGGCTTCACTCCCCTCCCTCTCACCACCGAAAACGTCTCCCTGACCCCGGCAGGAAACATAGAGGTGGAAATCACTCCCGCTCCCGGCGATACCAAAGCTTTCTACCGCATCGAGATAGACGAATGATTGCGGACTCTTTTCCGGGCGGTGGGTGTGCTCATTGCAAACTCAAGCATGAAAATGCGGGAGACCACGTTCCGCCCGGATTTCATTTAAACCCTTTCACCCGGGGTAATGAATATCCCGCCAGTCCTCTATTAAGGACTCCTCAAGCCAGGAAGGAGTATCGCCCAAAAATTACAAGAATTACAAAATTTCAATCAAACCGACCCAACTCTGAAGCAGACTTAGGAGCGCGGGTCTTCCGCCCGTTTTCGCAATGTCCCCCCGCCCAATCGCTCCTTATCGAAAGCTCAAAGTGTTATATTGACCGGACTCCCTGTAACCACCAATATTCAATCCGCAACCTATCTTTTCTCAGCACTCCCTAAATCATACCTCCAGTGAAATTTCCGCTATTTCTTTTCTCCCTTTCCCTACTTCCCGGCTCGCTATGCCCGGCACAGACCGTCTCCGGAGTCTCCCATACCCGCGTCCACCAGCAGGTGGGGGTGAACCAAACCCTTCAGGAGAGGTTTGTGTTCCGCGCCTTTGTGGAAGGGAGCCTGACCGCGAACTCGCCTTTCAGCTCCGTATCCGTTTCCAAGAGTCTCTCGTTCGAGAACGGACGCTGGGCTTTTGAGGATGACCTAGTTGGGGTAACCCAAGCGCAGTATTCCAACACGTATCCCAATGGCACCTACACGATGAATGGAAGCGGTGACACCGCCTCGGTGTCATTGACCAGCGCCTATCCGAACCAACCGGTCGTTACCTTTGATAACGGTAGCTGGCAGGGCGGAGAGTTGATCCTCACCGCCGAGCAGGCCAAGAGTGAATTCTCCCTCAATACCAATCAATCAAACGGTGACGGATTCGTCTCACTTGAGATCGTTGATCTCGATTCGGACGAGGATATCGCGAATATTGTCGAAAACACGGAAGGAACATCAATCTTTCATACAGTTCCGGCCAACAGTCTCAAACCCGGCCATCGATAAGAGTTCATTGCCGAATTCGATGTAGTTACAGACGCCGAGGTGGATGGGCTGGACGGCGGCACCACTTTTGCCGTGGCCAGTTCCGCAACCAAGGTCTTTCTGCGGGTTCAGAACGAAGTCCTTGAAACGACCCTCGTCTGGACCGGGCCGAAGGAGGGAACCTTCCAGTTTCCGACCGATCCCGGCTTCTCCTACTCGCTGAAGCGCTCCAGCAATCTCGCATTCGGTAGCTTTTCCGAAGAAACAATCACCGGCAACGGCCAGCCCGGCTCCCTGTCCTTCGATGACAGCGCTTCCACGGATGGCGCGGCATTTTTCCGGGTCGAGCGTGCTCCGGTCGCCACCGCCCCCGAGCCGGCGGCCTTCGCCTCCCTGATCGGAGGGAAGACCTACCGCGGTTTCAGCTTCACCTCGAACAACCGCTGGAGCAGCTTCGGACTCGCCGGAAACTGGTCGTATGAAGCCACCGGCGCTCAGAACGGAAGGCTCGTCCTGACCTTCGACGATCTCGGAAACGATCCGCTTCTGGAACGCGACCAGTATGATTTCGACTTCGGCGCGGACGGGGATTTCGCTACCGTCGAGACCCGCCAGTCGGCTTTCGAAGGCGACCGGATGGACGACCTCTTCGAATACACCCTGGATCTGACCAGCAACAGCTTCGCGCCGGAAAGCGGCATCCTTGACGAACTTCTCGTCGGGCAGACCCACCTCCAATACACATTCGTCAACAGCACCCGCTTCACCTTCGCAGGATCCGAACCGGGCAACTGGAGCTCCGCCTACCTTGACGACGACCGCATCCTCATCACTTTCACCTACGATGAGGATCTCAATAATCCGAGCGTTTACCGCGAGGAAATCACACTGAATTTCAACGGAACGAAGGATGTGCCTTTCGATTACCGCGAGTTCGACGGAGGCTCACAAACAGGCTCCTCAAACGGCACGGTGGAACTGCTCATCGACTAGCCGTTCTCAAAAAAATTTCCGGGCGGTGGGGAAACTTAAACCAAACCACGGCTGGTGAACGTCGCAGGGAACCCTCCGTCCGGAATCTCGTCTGACTGCGTGGGGGCGATCTTTGATCGCCCCCGCGTCCGGAGGGATGTTTATACTTTCCCCGATCCAGGCATCTGGTATCCATAGGAAATGTCATCGGTGCATCCCGCGGTGACAGAGATCCCCCCTTGGAATGCCCTCCACCAAATCCGAAATCCTGGAATCCGACGCCCGCACGATGGTGCGCCTCCTCGGCGAGACCGCGGCTCTCGACGGCGGCCACGCGGAGAAGAAACGCTTCCTCATGCGCGGCCTCTGCAACCTCATCCGGGCGGACGCGTGGGTCTGGACTCTCGGCTGTGACATCCGCCCCGGCGGCCCCACACCTGCGTCGGCTTCATCCACGAGGGGTTTTCCGACGACCGCTTCGCGAAATACCTGAGAATGCTGGAAAACCCGCAGATCGGCGAGGCGGGTGGCCCCTTCTTCGCCGCCGTGCAAAAGAGCGACCGCCTCACCACCATGCGCCGCGAGGAAATCGATCCGGACAACCGCATCCGGCTTCTGCCGGACGCGCTGCGCGTGCTGCGCGAGGCGGATGTCGGCCCCCTGATCATGAACGCCATGCCCCTTGATTCGGATTCGGTCAGCGCCATCGTCGTTTACCGCCGCAACCAGGCGGCTCCCTTCACGCCCCGGGAATCTCGGATCGCCCATATCATCCTAAGCGAGGTTCCCTGGCTGCACATGGCCGGCTGGCCGGAGGATAGAGGCGCGGGAGTGCCAAAGCTTTTCCCGCAGCAGCGGGTAGTCATGAACCTCCTGCTCGACGGCATGGACCGTAAGAGCATCGCGGCGAGCATGGACATTTCCGAAAACACCGTCGCCGGATACGTGAAAGACATCTACCGCCATTTCGATGTCCACTCTCAAGCCCAGCTCATGAGAAAATTCCTCACGGGAAACTCCCACGAAACGGACTTATGAACACCATCTCCGAAGCCGATTCCCGTGCCATGGTCCGCCTACTGGGCGAAACCGCTGCCATCCAGGGTGGCCATGCGGAGATGAAACGTTTTCTCATGAATGGTCTGTGCGAGCTGATCGGTGCCGATGCGTGGGTCTGGACTCTGGGTATGACGACCGCTCCGGGCGCGCCCCAGGCATACGCGGCATTCCTTCACGGCGGATTCGATGAGAACCGCTTCGCCAAACTTCTCAGGGCAATCGAACATCCCGCCATGGGTGAAATAGCCGCCCGGTTTTTCCAAGAGGTGGAAAAAGGCAGTCCCACCACCATGATACGAGACGAGATCGACCCCGATGGCCTGGCTCAGGCCAATGGCGTCCGCCAATGCTGGGAGAACGCGGATGTGGGATCACTCCTCATGAGCGGCCACCCGCTCGACGCAAGATCCCTGAGCGCCCTTGCGATTTACCGCAGGTTTTGCCATCCTCCTTTCACGAAAAGGAAAAACAAATCACCCACATCGTTCTCACCGAAGTCCCTTGGCTCCATGCCACCGGCTGGCCGGAGGATCGCGGAGCGAAGGTCCCCGGAGCTTTTTCCCAAGCAACGCATCGTCCTGAACCTCCTCCTCGACGGCCTTGACCGCAAATCCATCGCCACGAACCTCGATATTTCCGAAAACACCGTCGCAGGCTACGCCAAAGATGTTTACCGCCACTTTGGCGTCCACTCCCAGCCCCAGCTCATGAGAAAGTTCTTCGATCCCGCGGGAACGGCCTGAGGAGCGGATCCGCCCCCGCTCCGGATCCTCTGAAAACGGATCCGCGCCGTTCCCGAAACACCCACTGGCGCTGCCCCTTCAATTAGGGGAGGTAACAACATCCATCGAGCTACCTAAAAGTAAGCGGAGGAAACGCGACCCCCTTGACCGGCCTCAGGCTGCGGCGGATTTCTCGCGGCGGATGGCGGCGATTCTTGACGGGGTCAGGCTGGCGATGGTTTCCGGATCAGTTTGTCCGGGAAGGCGGGTGAGAAGTTCGCGCAGGTAGGCTTCGACCGGCACACCATGGCGGCGGCAGTTTTCCACCAGCGTGTAGATGACTGCCGCGTTATGACCCGCCTCCTTTGAGCCGAAGAACAGCCAGTTCTTCGCGCCGAGTTTGACGGGTCGAACGGCGTTCTCCACCAGGTTGTTGTCGATCTCGAAGCGACCGTCTTCAAGGTACCTGCCCATCGCTTCCCAATGGCCGAGGCCGTAAACAAGCGCTTTTCCCATGAGGCTTTTCGGGCGGTGCTTCGGCAGAGCCACTTCCATGGCTGCCCGGATGGCTTCGACTCGCGGGGTGCTTCGTTTGGCTCTGGTGCTTTGGCGTTGCGATGGACTGGCTCCGCTCGTGCGCAGGTCTTTTTCCACTCCGTAGAGTTCGCGGATGAGGTTGAGGATTTGCGCGGCATCCGGATCCTTTCCGGCATCCAGCACCTCGACGAAGTTCCGGCGTATGTGAGCGAGGCAGGCGATAAGGCTTACGCGCGGATTGGCTTTGGCGTAGGTCTTGTAAACGCCGTAGCCGTCGCACTGGATGTGGCCCGAAAATTTTCCGCCTATGGTTTCGACAAGCCGGTTGCAGCCGCGCCCGATTCCCCAGTGGTAGAAGAGGCTGCCTTTTGGGCCGTTGGCAACCCACAGGTATCCGCGCGATGCTTTTCCGCTGCCGGGCACGAGGTAGCGCACGGGAGTTTCGTCAACCTGGAGGTAGTCTGAAGCGAGGGTCTCGACCTTGATCGCAAGGGCGACGGGTTCTAGCAGGGCTATGGATTTGTGGAGCCAGTGGATGATGGTATCCCGTGGGATGCCCACTCCGTGGCGGAGGAAAATTTTCTCCTGCCGGTAAAGCGGTAGATGATCGATGTATTTGCCAACGAGCAGATGGGCGAGCAGTCCGGCGGCGGGCAGCCCTCCGACAAGCGGGGTGGCGGGCGCGGGCGCGACGATGGGAGGGAGGTGGCGTTGGGTCTTGCGGCGGAACTTCGGGCGGACGATGAGGCGTCTGAAAAATCTGGCCGGGGTGATATCAAGCAGCTCGGTGGTTTCCTCGCCGATGCGCTCGAAGGAGTCAGGATCGGCGGCGACCAGGTCGGGGATGAGTTCGGTGGTCTCGACAGGGAGGTTTTCCAGGCCGGTGATGCGGGAACGGTGGGCGGCGCGTTTTTTCGGAGCCAGTGTTTCACCGGCGTCTGGTGCGGCCTCCTCCGGTGCGTCCGCGCCGGGAGAGGCTTCCGGCTTTCCCGGCATGTCCTTGAAGAGCAGTTCGAGCTGGGCGGGGTCGATCTTCTCGCTTTTGCTGCCGAAGAGACGGCGGATCAGGTGGTCGAGCTTGGCTTCGAGAAGGGCGATCTTCGCGTTGGCTGCCTCAATCTCACGATCCTTGCGGGCGATGGTTTGTTCCGGTGTTTCGATGCGGTCGATACAGCAAGGAACGCGCCAACTACTAGGTTCACATTACTTTAACGGAGGGCTTTTCAGTCCCTTTCATACCACGGCCTCATTTCCGCGCCGCGCAGGTCGATGCCGTCCTAGAAGGAGCTGCAGGGCTTCGGGCGCGAGAGACATCGCGGAGGCTCCGGCCTTGGAGGCAAGGGGCCAGGAGAAGGTTCCCTTTTCCAAACGCTTGGCCAGCACGCAGACGCCGGTGCGGTCGTAGTAGAGGATCTTGAGGCGGTTGCGGCGTTTGTTGGTAAAGACGAAAAGCTCGCCGTTCTCCAGGCCGCGTTCCACCAGCGCGGAAGCGATGGCGGCGAGGCCGTTGAAGGACTTTCGCATGTCGTGGGATTCGATGGCGAGGTGGACGCGCACGCCGGAGGGGAAGCCGATCATTGGAACGACTCCTTTCCGGCGCGGAGGGTTTCGATGAGGGTGGCGGCGAGGGCGAGCTGGCTTGCGTCGGTGATGACGAGGCGGACGCCGCAGCCGAACTCGACGCGCATCTGGCGCTCGGATGGGTGGCGGATCTCGATCTCAACGAAGGTCACGTCTGCGCCGCGCCACGGCTTGGGGACGGATGAAGAAGGCATCCCGCGAGACTACGGCTGGTGCCGGAGTCGCCGCGAGATCTCATGAGGGGCAGCGTATCCATCCCATACACCTAAAACACAGAACACCGAATGAATCGGAGCCTCCTGGACAAGCCGCCTCCCACAATCAGGATGTCCTCCCGCGCTCTTCCTGGGATAAATCCGGGAAAGCGGTGAAAGACCTTATCCCCAAACAGACGAAAAGATCACAGCGGGTGTAATGATTACCGGCTTTTTTCCAAAGCGCCACAGGCTCTGGACTGCTGGGATTCTTCATTCCCAGCTTTCAAGGTGACGCTCCTTTCATCAGAGCGTGCGGTTGCCACACGGGGGCTGGCGTGAAGGCAGCGTAGGGGTCGGAGCTGCGGATAGGAACCGCAGCAGTCCAGAGCCTCCGGCGGTTCCGTCCACTGAGAATATCCTCACTCGATCGCAGCTTGCGCGAGGGGTTCGTTTCACCCATCCTACGGGCATGGCCGAGTCCGAAAAAACTTCACATCCACGCCGCCGCAAAAGCGCGAGCGCGGACGCGGCTTTCCGTGCCGAACTCGACCGCGTCAGGAGGATGACTGTCGAGCAAAGGGTGAAAGCCGCCCTGACGATGGGCGAGCGGTTCCAATGGTTACAAACCGTTCCCAAAGGAGGATAGGAAATGTTCGGTGAACCCGAAACGAACCTGCATGTCGCGGAACGGGTTGCGGTCTTCCTCGCCGAAGAGGGTTTGCAGGCGCTCGTGATAGGCGCGGTGGCCCTTGCCGCCCATCGCTATGTCCGCTTCACGGAGGACATCGATCTGGGGGTGAACGCGGATCTAATTCAAATGGAAGACCTGACCGAAAAATTCCGCTCGGAAGGATACCATGCTGAATTCCGCAGACCCGATGGCGACGATCCGCTCGGTGGGGGTGATCGATGTTTCCGGCTCGTTCGGACTGGTGCCGGTCATCAGTTTTGAGGGCAAATTTCCCGCAGTGATCCGGGATGCGCTCCGAGGGGAAGACCTCCGGGTTCGCCCCGGCAGTCCGTTACGGATCGTGCCCATCCCCCAGTTCGTCGCCCTCAAGCTTTACGCGGGCGGCTGGAGTTCGCGCGCCGACATCCTTGAGCTGCTCCGGCGTAATCCTGAAACCGATCTGGAAAGCCTGCGGAAGACCTGTCGCGGCTACCGCCTACCTGGTCTTGGGAGCATTCTCAAGGAGCTGGGGCAGGGTTCCTGTTAACCCCCCTGCGGCAGCGCTTCGTGTTCAGCCTCAAATTGTGCCTCCCCCGCAAATCCATCGCCGACCACATGGGGATCTCTGGAAACCCCGTCGCAGTTTACAAGCGGGACGTTTACCGCCACTTCGGCGTCAACTCCCAGACTCAGGTCATCCGGAACTTCTTCACGCCAACGAGCTACGGCTGAAGCATTGTTGAACCCTTTCTGAGAGCCGTTGGCCTTGAAGCACAGGGAGTGGAGGATGTTATCCGCCACTCCCTCCATGGCACCCGGCTCGCGGATAGCGTCCGCGGCTCCTTGTCCGGAGCGCGCCCCCCGCACCACCCCCCCAATTTGGGGAATAGCCGGATTTGAATTGGTCGGGTGAGATCGAGTGAACCCAGAGTTCCTGGGAGATCGACCCGGTTTCCCCGAAAACGTTCGCAATACCCCCAACCACACAAACCAATGAAGACCATCATACGATCCCTCCTTCTCCTGCTCGCCGCAGTAGCCTCCCTCAGAGCCGCCATCCTCACCGTGGACAACAATCCCGGTTCCGTGGCGATGTATGTTAATTTTGAAGACGCCTACGAAGCGGCGAATGATGGGGACACGATCCTGCTCGCGGGATCGTCGAGCAGCTACAGCAGTCCGACGATCTACAAACGGTTGAAGATTGTCGGAGCAGGCTATTTTCTGTCGGAGAATATTGTTCCTGGTCTTAATCCAAATTCCTCGAAGATCAGCCTGACGGTAGACTCGGATTCCCTGTTAGGAACCGGCAGCGGAACCCAATTGATCGGGTTGGAGGGAAGCTTCAGTGTCCGTTCGGATGTTTCCGGAGTAATTATCGACAAGTGTGTATCGAGGGCATTTCAGGTTTGGAACGTCTCAAGTTCCGTTGTGATGGCGAGATGCTTTGCTGCCACAGTCGGTTCGGCGGTAGGATTCAATTCCGGATCGGAAGGATCGATCATCCGAAATTCCGTGATCGGTTCGCTCTCTTATAACTCCGTGACGGGGATCTCGGCGGATCGCTGCGTGATCACTTCCGCTTTCAATGGAAACCCCTCAACAAGTATCACCAATAGCATTTTCGTTTTTTCTAACTCCTCGAGTTTCGCCCGGAACGGCTCCTCCGTCTCCAATTGCATGGCGGTCGGCTTCGACACGCTGCCGACCGGGGCGGGCAACATCAACGGACAGCTTGTCGGGAACGTTTTTCTAAACACCGGCAGCGATGATGGAAAGTGGCGGCTGAAAGCCGGTTCTCCAGCCCTTGGTGCGGGAACCGGCGGATCTGACATGGGTGCTTTCGGCGGTCCGAGTCCTTACGTCCTGTCGGGGATCCCCGGCATCCCGCGTCCGACCCGCCTCGTCGTTCCGGCAACAGCGACGAGCACCAGCGGACTCCAGTTCGAGGTGGATGCCCAAGCATTTCCCGAGTGAACCGAACCCAAGCGAACCACGCTCATGAAGACTTTTCTAGCTACGCTTCTATTGTGCGTCTGTCCGATGCTGGCACAGACCATCACCCAAGCGGAATATTACATCGACAGTGATCCCGGCCCGGGCAACGGCACCGCCATTTCCGTGACCTCCGGGGGAACAATCAGCAAAGTGGTGAACGTTCCCGCATCCACCATCGCCCCGCTTTCCACCGGCACCCATTTCCTGGTCTGCAGGGTGCGCGACAGTGAAGGCGATTGGTCGGTGGCCTTTGCTTACCCGTTCTACAAGTCCGATCCTCCATCGCCCGGAGTGACGCCCGACATCACTGCTGCGGAGTATTACATTGATATCGATCCGGGGCCGGGCAACGGCACTTCCTTTCCCATAACGAGCGCCACATCAATCGCGAAAACGGTCAACGTCCCGGCATCGACCATCGCGCCGCTTTCCACCGGTACCCATTTCCTGGTCTGCCGGGTGCGCGACAGCGAGGGCGACTGGTCTGTGGCCTTCGCTTACCCGTTTTACAAATCCGATCCTCCCGCAGTCACCGACCACACGCTCGCACGCATCGAATACCGCTGGTATCAGAACGGCAGCGCGGTCAGCCCGGTTTACACACTCACGCCAGACACTCCAGCGAATCCCGTTTCCTTCCAGCGTCTCGCCTCGCTCTCCGGCTTGCTTGAGGGGCAGAGCTATCAGCTCTCCTTCACTCCGTTCGATAGTGCGGGAAACCGGGGGATCTCCGCGACGAAAACCGTGCTCGTCCAGACCACCGATACCAACGGCGACGGCATCCCGGATCAGTGGGCGCTCCAATACGGCTTCGGCATCAACGACAATATCGCCACCCTCCAGTCCGATGACGACGGTCTCACGAACCTCGAAGAATTCCTCGCAGGAACCAATCCCCGCTTGGGAGACACCGACATGGACGGCATGAACGACCGCGCCGAGCTTGATCTAGGCTCCCTCGGCTTCGATCCCCTCGTCGCCGATCCCGCGATGGTCAGCGCCCTGCGCGACAACGCGAACAACGCCGGCCTTTTCAGCAAAACCCAGCTCCAGGCCATATCGGTAGGCTCGCCTTTCCTCGAACGGAATCCAGCCAACGGGAAATTCACCGTGACCATGGCTCTCAAACGCTCGACCGATCTCGATGACTTTGATCCCTTCCCGCTCCTCCCCTCGGAAACTTCCATCAACCCCCAGGGAGAACTCGAGTTCGAGTTCAGCCCGTCCTCCCCTGATGTGGAGTTCTACCGGGTGGAGGGGCGGTGAAATTTTTCCCTCAGGGTAATTTTCCGGGCGGTTGGTGTGCTTATTGCAAAACGGGATCCACTTCCATGGAGAATGCCTTCCGCCCGGATTCCCCTCCGGGAACCTTTGATCGTGATCGGGCAGGCCAACTCTTTGAATCCGGTGCCCTCGAAGCTGCGCTTTGACGTTTGATTGGCAAATCCTAGGATCGAAGGAAATCGGGGCTTCTACTGTGTAATAACCGTATTTCGAGTCTCTTCCAGAACGCACGCCCCGGGCCATACGACTGAGTCCACCACGCTGGCTCCGGCAGCGATTCTCGCTCCATTCCCGATCACGCTTCTTTCGATCATCGCACCATCGGCGATCTCCGCCTCCGGATGGACAGGCTCTTGCAAGGAAAGATCCCGGTGGGCAGCCAGATAAGATTCCACATCCCCGAGATCCATCCACTCTCCTTCATCAAGCACCACTGCGCCGAGTCCGCCCTCGCGGATAAGCTCCAGGAAAAAGGGGATCACCGAGACCTTCTCCCCAGCGGGGATCCGCGCCAGGAACCCTTTCTTCACACAATAGATCCCCGAAAACACGTAGCTCCCCTCCGCCACTCCCAGCATGCTACGGATATCCAGCACACGGCCATCAGCGCCAAGCGCGATGTGCATCGCCTCTCCCTCCGAGCGCAGCGCCAGAGTCACCTCGGCACCGCTTGTCTCATGGGCATCGGCGAGCTTTTTCAGATCCATCGATGAAAAAATGTCGCCATTGTGGATCAGCAAACTGCCATCCTCCACCCAGCTCTCGATATTTTTCAGCCCGCCTCCGGTCTCCAGAAGCAGTGGTTCGTGGAAAAAGGAAACGTCCCTCCCCTCCCCGAAACCGTTCCACTTTTCCGGCAGGTGGTGGGTGTTGATCGCAAAGCGCCTGCAGCCGACCGCCTCGCAAGCCTCCACCGCCCACATCGCCAGTGGCTTGTGGAAAAGTGGCACCAGCGGCTTTGGCAACACATCCGTCAAAGGCCGCAGCCTCGTCCCCAATCCAGCCCCAAGAATAAACGCCTGCGTGATCACGCCTTCGTCTTAAACTTTAAACTTTAAACTTTAAACCTCAATTAAAGAGCCGGACTTCAAAACAAGATCCGATCACCGGCCTCTTCCTTGGAATTTAAAGTTTAGAGTTTAAAGTTTCAAACAGCGCGCAGCCCTTCCTCCCACTCCGCCGCCACATCCACATCCTCCGCCGCGAATAGCAGGGCGATGAGCATTCCACGCGCCGCGCTGTCCCCGCCCGCCATGATATTGTCGCTCATCGTCTTTTCAAAATCCGTCTCCGGCCTGAGCAGGAAATACAATGCCAGAGGGAACGCCTGCTCCACCCCGCACGCCTGGCCGATCTCTTCCGCCACTGCGGGAAAATTATCATCCCGCAACGAGCGGGCCGTGTCCATGTGCTCATCCACATCCAGCTTCGCGTAGCGTCCTTCCTCGGCAGCCTTGTCCAGCGCATCCTCGAACACCGATCCCGCTTTCACCGCGTAGGTCGCTCTCGTGAAAAACTCCGCCGCGTCCGCCACCGCCGCATCCCCGTGGTTCAACGCCGTCTGCGCCCGCACCGCCGCCACCGCATCCTCCAGCGGCAGCTCCAGATCCAGGATGGGAGCAATCCTTGCCGCCCCGCCGAGATCACTCGATGGCGAAGCCACCTTCCCCTCCGTTTTCAGTGCCGCCTTCGATGCTCCATCCACATAGCCGCCGTAGTCGCCCATCGCGGCCACCCAGTCATCCCGCCAGCCCACCGCATCGAATCCACCGCGCCCGTCAATCGATTCCCAAAGCATCACCGCCTGATCCCCGTAGTGAGTCTGGTCCCCCGCCTTCTTTCCTGCGTGGTAGTCCGTCATCGGATCGGAAAATTTCCTGACCCCTTTCGGGAAAGCCTCCACAATCTCCTCCTGGTCATACACCCAATGCGCCCCCAGCGAGAGCGCGTCCGCCACTAAAGCCGCATGAAAAAACGTGTCCATTAGGGAGTCTCGCATCCCACACACTTCATTTCAACCCCGGAGAACGAGAGTGCAATGCGGGAGCCCTCTCCATTGGGAGTTGAACTTTGTAAGTTGAAATTTCATGTTTCCCCGGTGCACACCTCACTCCTCATCGACCTCGCCACCTTGCCAGAAGATGGAAAAGCCTTCTCCGGCGAGCTTTCGGCGGAAATCTTCGGTCTTCCCGAAAAGGACGCAACCGCTGTCGGAGCGTTGGAGTACGGCCTTTGGGCTCAGCGTTTCGGCTCGGAGCTTCTTCTTACGGGTTCCGTCTCCGCGCCATTCCAATTCAAATGCGTGATCACTCTCAAGGATTTCATCCAAACGATCCACCTGGATTCAGCGGCGATTTCCATCGAAATCGGCAATTCCAGCCAGCTTGATGTTACCGAAGCCCTGCGGGAAGAGGTTTTGCTCGCCTTCCCTGCGAATCCCCGTTGTGACGAAGGCGACGACCCGGAACCCTGTGAGATCGATTCCCGTTATTTAGCAGTGGACAAACCCGGGAAAGATGACATATCACCTCCTCCCCGCAACGGGGGCGACGACCGATGGTCTGCCCTCAACGACCTAACGGGTCTCAACGATCAACCTTAACTACACACGACCATGGCCGTACCAAAACGCCGTCAATCCAAGAGCCGCCAAAAAATGCGCCGCGGTGCAAATCGCTGGAAAGCTCCAATCTTCAGTAATTGCTCCGATTGTGGCGCAGCAATTCCTTCACACATCGCGTGCCCTTCCTGTGGCACCTATCGCGGACGTAAAGTCCTCGAAGTGGAGGCTTTCTAGTCCGCTTTCCTGAGGATACCTCACCAACCCCCGCTGGTCTTCTGGCGTGGGTTTTTTCTTCGTACCCTGCCGGTTTTCCGGCGCTGAAAACCTATTTCCATTTCCATGAAGGTTGCACTCGATGCCATGGGCGGCGATAACGCCCCGCAAATCAATATCACCGGAGCCATTGAGGCCCTCAAAAGCTTTCCTAAACTCGGGCATCTTTTTTTGGTAGGTGATGAGGAGGTTTTAAAAAGGGCATGCGCCGCCCAAGGGCTGGTACCTTCCGGTTCCCGCGTGAGTATCGTCCACGCCCCTGAAGTAATCGGTATGGCCGAACCAGGGGCGAAATCCGTCCGCAGGAAAAAACTCTCTTCCATCAGTGTGGCGATGGATCTGGTGAAGGATGGCACGGCAGATGCCTTCGTTTCCGCAGGTAACACCGGAGCCGCGGTAGCCGCAGCGACCCTTAAGCTCCGTTGTCTGAAAGGCGTTGACCGTGCCGGTATCGCCTCGCCTCTCCCAAATGAGCACGGCATTTGCAATATCCTCGATGCGGGGGCAAATCCGGAATCAAAGCCGGAGCACCTCGTCGCCTACGCGATCATGGGCACCGCCTACTCCCGATACGTCCTTGGTGTCAAGAATCCGAGGGTAGGGCTGATGTCGAACGGCGAGGAGGATGAAAAAGGAACCACTTTCACCAAGGAAACCTTCAAGAGGCTAAAAGCAACTCCCGGTATCAATTTCATCGGAAATGTGGAAGGCCACGACCTCTTCGAAACGCAGCTCGATATCGTGCTTTGCGATGGCTTCGTTGGAAACATCGTCCTCAAAAGCGTTGAAGCAACGGCAAAGGCGGTCTCCAAATGGTTGAAAACCGAAATCAAGGAAACCCCCCTGCGCATGGCAGGAGCAGTCCTTGCCCAGGGTGCCTTCAAGGCGTTGAAGGCCAAAAGCAGTTATGAAACCTATGGCGGCAGTCCGCTTCTTGGCGTCAACGGAGTGGTAATCATCGCCCATGGTTCGTCCACAGGCCTTGCCGTCCGGAATGCCATCCGCGTGGCTGTTGAGACAGTGGAGCACAAGATCAATCCCCGTATCGAAGAGGCAATGGCCGGCCTGCCGGAACCTGCCATCACTCCCACGGAGCCGAGCTAGCGCCGCTCGCTCGAATAATAACCGGGATTCGGGTAGTCGGTTTCATTTCCATCCCACCAACGTGATCTTTGATCGGGTTTACTTCCCCGGATTGAGGGAAGGCGCAGATCCGTGTTTCCATTCGCTTTGCGGAGACCCTGTCGTGACTCCATCGGAAGATCCGAACTCCCACACGAAGCCATTGCGAATGCGCAGGCTACAATCAAAAACAACTTACAACTCGATTTCATATTTTTCATACGACGGACGATAGCTTCCTTCATTCAAGAGGATCCGGGAATTTACATTTTTCATTTGTAAGCGTAAAACCTGTCTTCTGATTATCGCATTCCACAAGCCCTACGGGGTTCTCTGCCAGTTCACCCCGGATCAGCCCGGGCAACGAACTCTGTCCGAATTCGGATTTCCTAAAGATGTGTATCCCTTGGCCGTCTGGACATGGACTCCGAAGGACTCTTACTTCTTAGTGACGAAAGCGGCTTGAACAACCGCCTCCTAGAACCGGAAAACGCACATTCACGAACATACCTTGCTCAGGTAGAGGGCAAGCCGTCCACTGAGACCCTGGAAAAACTCAGCAGCGGCACATTGGTAGTTGCGAAACACAAGTGCCTCCCATGCCGGGCACGAATTCCCGAGGAACAACCGAATTTCCCTCCAAGAGATCCGCCTATCCGAGTTCGGAAATTCATTCCGGACACGTGGATCGAAATCACCCTCGTGGAGGGAAAAAACCGCCAGGTAAGAAAAATGACCGCAGCGGTGGGGCACCCGACTCTTCGACTCTTGAGAATCGCAATCGGGGAATTTGTGCTCGGAACTCTGGCTGCCGGAGGGTGGAAGTTGGTAAGCGATTCTGAAAGAAGGCAAATCGGCATTCGATAATGCCATCCTACCTAGGCTTCTTGTCGAGTTCCTTAAGAAATTCTTCGAAATGAAGATCTCTGGCTCTTTCGTCCAAGAGATGAAGGTTGCGCGGGAGTAGATCGAGATTTTCACCCGGGTGCTTGGCAAGGACGACCCTGACCTCCTCGACTTTTCCATTTCCCTTCTTTACGCCGAGAAGAGCCTCATCCAACGGACTCTTGGCGGTGATTTTGCCGCTAAATTCCTTGAGGACATCCTCTCCAGCAAATCTTTCCCCATCAATAGCGAAGATCGCATCGCCCACCTCCAGGCCAAATTTCTCAGCAGGCCCGTTCTTGATGATATCTGTAATTTTTACGACAGCCCGGGGATTCTCCTCTCCTACCACATCCGCCACTTCGGGGAGCATCGTGATTCCCAGGAAGCCCCGTCCATCCTTTAAGTAGTCCTGATCACTCAGATCCTTCAATACGTCATAACAACGTTGCCGGACTTCTGGATCGTCACTCGATCGTGAAAGCCGGAAAAGCACTATGGCCGAGGAATCTACCCTGTCGCTCGCCCATTCCAGCAGTTTCCTCTGCGAAGTTTCGCGCTTCTGGAAGTCTTCGGCACCCAAACCCGATATGAGTTCTTCAGGGGGCTCAGCAGCTCCGATGAAAAGCGTCGTAACAGCTAGGAGAGCGAGACAGCCTACCCTTATATTCATACCGCGTAGGAGGGCGACCCTCTATTCATAGGGGTATCCTAGGGCGAAAATTATTGTCCCAACCAGTTTTTCTGAGGGACTTCGATCGTGTCATCCCTCTGCATAGGAACCCTCATGAACTGGGGCTTGGTCACGTCATAGGTTTGCGTTTTGCCATTCCGAAACAGCTTCACGCGCTTCAGACTACCAAACTCCGTTGCACCACCCGCTCCTTGGATCGCTTGATAGAGTGTAAGGTTCTTTTGAAAAGCAACCGGCCCTGGACGACGAACCTGACCACCGACGTGAACCATCTGCTCACGAGCGGTCATACCACCACGGGTGTCAATCACCTGGATCGTCGGATTGCGATAGATCTGCGCCGAACGATAAGCGTTTTGAATTGACGCCGCGAGACTCTCAGGCTGGAGTCCGGCTGCCCGGATACTTCCAATGAATGGCATATTGACTGTCCCGTTCTGACCAACCGGATAAACGGCATCAATCTTTTGCTTTTCCTCGCCAGGAACACCCATGATCGTGATTTGGACGGAGGTGCCCGTCTCAATTTGCGCAATGACCGGGGAAATAAGGCAAGCTAGGGCAAGAAATATCTTACTGACGATTTTAAAGTTCATGATTTGTTAATTTTTGTTGCTTTTAGTTAAAGTGAGGCTGGATTAGAATTTTTACGATCCTACTGCCAACAATTGCTCAATACAAGTCGGAATCTTTTGAAGACTCGTCATTAGAAGACGGTTGGCCTGTTGATGCACCCGCACCGACCGGAGGCCCAATCTGAGACTCTGCAGGTGCGTAGTAGGTGTAGTAGCTAGTGTAATACTGGTATTGGCTATCGCTCCGGACATCAACGTTGTTCAAAACCACGCCAATTACGTGACCACCAACGTTCTCGACCGCCTGTTTCACCCGAAGCAGCATGTTCCTTGGAAGCTTGCGGTGCTGGACGACGATCATTGTGAGATCGACCTCACTGGCCAGCACGGAGGCATCACTGACTCCGAGAATAGGCGGGCTGTCAACAAGGACGAGGTCAAAACGCTGTTTCACGTCCTGAATGAGCTCCGACATGCGGCGTGAGTTCAATATCCCCGCCGCATCCGCCGGAAGAATTCCCGATGGCATGAAGTAGAGATTGTCAACAGGAGTCTGGAGGATCACATCCTCCAGCATAAGCTCGGTAGTGAGGAAGTTGGTCAGACCGACAGAGTTGTTGATGTCGAAGAAGGTGTGAAGACGTGGACGCCTAAGGTCGGCGTCGATCATAAGCGTCGTATATCCACCTTGCGCACAAATGTAGGCCAAATTCACCAGGGTTGTGGATTTACCCTCACCGGCACCGCCGGACACGACCGTAATTGCGTTGTCTTCCGGATTTTTCCGGTTGAACTCGATATTTGTTCTTAGAATCCGGTAAGCTTCAGCATCGGGGCTCATTCCATTTTGCTTGTGGAGAACACCTACATCTTTCGGAATCACCGCCAGGACGGGAACCTGGAGATAGCGCTCCACATCTTCAAGACTCTTGACCGAGGTATCGAGATACTCGAGGAAGAAGGCTATACCGACTCCGAAAATAAGTCCCACCACGGCACCGAGAACCAAGTTCAGGGTGACATTCGGACTAACCGGCGAATCAGATATGACGGGATCATCGTGAACCACAATGCTTTCCGGAACCGCCTTGGATTCGATCTCCTTACTTACCAAGTTTAATTTCATCTGCTCAAGAAGAGCCTGATCAGTTTCAAAATCACGTTTTGCATCCCCATAGTCTTGGGTATCAATGCTACGCTCAAGGTTGTCGCGCTTCGCCTCGTCACGCATCTTCTCAACTTTGATCAACCGCTCTTTGGCAGTATCCAGCTGACCCTGAAGACGTGTTCGCAGGTTGACCACGCCCTCATCCAGTTGAGTCTTCATCGAATCAAAGACTCTCTGATTTGTCTGAATCGTGGGATGTCGGTCGCCTAGACCACTGGCTTTCAGGCCATCAATCTGTCGTTTCAGTTCGAGATACTGCGGATACAGGGATTTGATAATATTGTCCGGGAGATCCAAGCCGGAAGCGTAAATCAGAAGTTGCTCGCTGTCATATTTGAGCAGGCTCTCAATTTGGGTCTCAAGTTGAACCTTTTCTCCTTCAAGCCGATTATACTCCTGCATTGCGTAGATTGCCCCTTGCGACTCCTCAAGGCCACCCTCGTTATTTCGATTACCGTCGCCGTAATATGCGATATCCTTTGTTCGGCTGATGGTGGTTAAAACTTTACGCCGCTCTTCGACCTTATCCTCCTGCTCTCGAACGGCTTTTTTTAATTCATTGATAGTTTTTTCCAACGATTTCCCCTCTAGATCCGTCCGATAGTCCTTATAGGCTCGTGCAACTTCAGCAGTGATATCGCGGGCATCTTCTTTCTTGGTATGCCTGACAGTTATCGAGATCAGATCCGTCCCCCGTATGTTTTGAGTCTCAACGATTTGCTTGAGTACGCGAAGAGCGGTTTCCTGATCCATCCCCCATTTGTTAACGAGATCTAGCCGATCCACGACCTTCGATAGAGAGTTGCGGCTTTTAATTTTCTCAAATTCGGTGCCAAAAAACTGTGGAGTCATCGTGGGTCCCCTGTCACCGACTATGGCTCCAAGTGGTTGAGTGCGCTCCGGTGGTTTTACTTCGATGGTTGCAAAACTTTCATATTTCTTTGGCATCACGTAGGTAATTACAGATGCCGTCATAAAGACGAGCAGAAGGGTGAGCAGAATAACGCCATAACGGTTCTTCACGACTTGCCAGTAATCGACGGCGTGAAGGCTAGCTTCGTTTTGTTGAAGTGATTGATTCATGAATAATGGGGATAGAAATCTGATCGAACGTTAGCCGAAGAAAAAACTCCCGCAATGCAAAACACTGCGGGAGTCAAAAATATTGGCCTTCGACCGGGTGAATTCTGAGTTAGAATTCAGCACTCAGTCCTAGGGTGATACGGTTTCTGTCGTAATCACGATTCACGATATCCGAATCAGAGTCCGTGAAGTTGTATGTAAGAGTTCCGGTAAGAATTTCGGTCAACTTGAGGGAGGCGCCGATGTAGGCGTTTACCAGAGTCTCATCAGCCTCAGCAGCCAAGGCACCACCTACTGCGACCCTTGTCGGACTCTCAAACGAAGTATTCACAACATCCACACCACCATAGAGGGAGAGACTTGGCGAGATTTGATACGTTCCGGAGACGCCCACACGCAGAGTGAGACGCTCGTCGAACTGGGTGTTGCCGAATACGGTATCGTAGTCCTCAACTCCATAGCGCACGAACGTCCGGAGCGCGAATTGCGTGTTAACTTGAGTGCGGAGGTTGACCTCAACATACGGATTCGTGTTGTTGTCTCCACCATCAACGTCACGGACTTGCGCACCTACGTTGACAATCGCAATTGTGTTAGGTGTGAAGCGATGCTCCAAACCGACAAGGAAATACTGATTGGTAGAATCGGTGGCCAGTCCATCCCCTTCGGTCTCGGAGTAGCGGTATGAGGCAGTCAGCACAGATTGCGGCGAAAGCTGGTAGCGGAATTGATTGTAGAGCGTCCAGGTAACGCGATCCGAGTTCGGAACATCATCGTAGTCGAGGCCGGTCAACTGAAAGCCAGAAATGGTGGCGAACCGTTCAGTCCACCTGTATCCGAGAGAGTTATCCGTCTGCCAGTAGAAATACTCGCCCGTCTGACGAGTCGTAGCAAAACCATAAGAATAGTCAGGCTCCAACTCGTAGGCAAGAAAGTTGCGGCTTGTGAGGCGCAGGCGCTCGTTGAAGCGATGAGTAAGGTTAACTCCGGCACGAGCCTGGCCATAGACATCGTCCGTCCCGCCAGCCTCAGGCTCATCCAAATAGTAAATAACACCGAGGCGAGCGTAAACGTCCCACGTGGTTTGTGGAGTAACGCTGACAAAGGACAGACCTATGTAGGGATTCAGGGAGAAAGTCTCATCGTCACTGAAACCGACGGCGGCCGGCGTTGTGTTATCGTCGTATGTAGCAGAAATGCCAACTGACCATTTGAGCGGGATCGACTCTTCTGTGTCGTTTGGAACGTAATAGAGACCTTTGCCTTGAGCGACAGTCATTGCCAGCGCGGAAAGCACGCCGATGGTAAATTTGTTTTTCATAATTTATCTGGGGAGGTAAAGTTTGTGAACAGTTCTAGATTACAAATATCAGTTTTGGCCTGAACTTGGATCGGGATTTGTAACAGTTGGAGTCGGAGTGACAACCGTCGAACCCTGTCCGCCGGAGCTGTTTCCAGCAGAATTTTGTGAGCTTCCGCTATCAGAGGCTCCTTGAGCCTGACCTGCCGGAGTTCCGCCGGGAGCGTCAAGCGGGTTTGGAGCACCGGCACCTGCACCTGCAGCACTGCCTCCGTTGGCAGCCTGGACAGTTTGTGCTGCAGAATTGATTGCGCCGGAGGCACCAGGAGCAGCACCTGTCGCCGAGGCAATGATGTTGCTCAGTTGACCAGGAGCAGCGTTTCCTGCGGTCTGAACGATTTGACCAACCAAAGCATTACTCGCATTAGAGGCTTGGATTGCTATTGCTACGATTGCAGCAGCACAGCTTTCGTTTTCTGACACTGCCTTTTCGACGATCTCAAGAACTTCGCTTTTGTCAGCTTCGATTTGCTCTTTCACTTCGGCAGCGATTTTGTCGCAATCGTCCTTGTTTTCGTTTTGGGCGCTTGCGGTGACCATGCCGAAGGCAGCGGTCAAAAATAGATATTTGATGGTTGTTTTCATAACGTTATTTTTTGGCTGGATGTTATCTGGAGACTTGGACTGGAGCGGGCAGCGGGAATCGAACCCGCATGTCTAACTTGGAAGGATAGCGCTTTACCACTAAGCTATGCCCGCTTTGTTGAGGACATTTATCCGATACCGAACGGATACAGGCAAGCCTTTTTTCAGTTTTTTAGACAAATCCTTGACCCTTCAGATTTCCCCACTGGTTTTCAGTTCTCCAGGGTGCTGGCTTCTTTCTCGGCTTTTTGAGAAATTGGTGCCAGGCACGACACCGGTTTCCAGCGATTCCATCGGAAACTCATACTGATTTAGAGCCCTCCTTCCCTATGCAGAAAAGTGGCTTTAAGCTCGAATTTCTCAGCCAGATCCTTGCCGAGCCTTCTTACCCCGAAGGTCTCGGTGGCATAATGGCCGGCGTAGAGGGTGTTCAGGCAGAGCTCTTCGGATTCGATAAAGTTCCAATGCGCCCCTTCGCCCGTGACGAACGCATCCATTCCAAGTCCGGCGATTTCCGCTACTTCAGAACCGGCGCCTCCCGTAATCACCGCGACGGACACCACCTCCTCTCTGCCGCCCGGGCATACCCGAACCTCTCCTCCCACCGCCTTGCCGACGGCGGCAACCAGCGAATCACGGCTACCTTCCCAATCCCCGGCAACTCCCTTTGCCCATCCATCCTTAACGAGTATCGGGCGAATCGATTTGAGACCTATGGCCTCGGCCAGAAGTGTGTTGTTCCCTATCACAGGATGCATGTCCAATGGCAAATGAGAGGAGTAGATCGCGAGATTCCCTTTCAGCGCTGCGCTGATTTTCCGAAAATGTGACCCTGTCAGCGGCTGCGCGCCCTTCCAGAAGATCCCGTGATGTACGAGCAGGAGCGAGTTTGGATTCCTGGAGGCCTCTTCGACTACAGCCAAAGAAGCGTCAACGGCAGAAAACACCTGGGAAACAAGGCCGTCGTTTTCCACCTGCAGCCCGTTGATCGCACCTGGATAATCCTTCACTTCGGATGTTCTCAGCTCCGCATCCAGATACCTCACCAATTCCTGTAGTTCCGCCATTCCGAATTCTAGCCGTTACGACTCCACGTGACAACACCCTCTGTGAAACCAACCGTTTTTCCTTCCATGAAAGCCTGAAAATCCGCCGGTAGTCCGGCCTCCCAGGAAATTTCAATCCCCTGCCACTCCAGACCAAGGCGCGCGGCATGCAATGCCTGGCGTGGCAGGCCGAGCTTTGTGGCGAGATCCGGATTCCAACCTCTTTCCATCCAGTCAAGATACTCCGCCCCATCGCCGGAGTAGAGCTTGTCACCCACGACGGGGTGACCCTCCGCCGCGAGATGCACACGGATCTGGTGCATGCGACCCGTTTGGGGAAAACACCGGACTAGTGAAAATTTCCGGTTCTCCATCTCGAACCGTTTTTCTACTATAAATCCAGTAAGACAGTCCTTGCCACGGCGATCGACCACCTGCCGAACCCAGATACTCGATTCCCCGATGTCTCCCGCTCGGCATATCCTGCGGCTGCAAACCCACTCGTCGGGATCGGGCCATCCCCGGACTATGGCCAGATACTCCTTGTGCGCCTCGCGACGCTCGAAGATCATCCCGAGCTCCCTTGCCGCGGCCTGATGTTTTGCAATCAGAACCACGCCGCTCGTTTCCCTGTCAAGACGGGTCACAATCCCGAGACATGCACCGTTTTCGATTTCATAGGAAAGCAACTGCTGAAGACCTCCGAGCAGGGTCGGTTCCGGTTTATTGTTCGCCGGATGGACGATGAGCGGCGCGGGCTTGTCAACCACCACCCAGTCCTCCGTTTCGTCGATGACGCGGAAAGTTGGAACCACCTGCAAAGCCATGTTTAGAACAATCTACGCCTTCACCCGAAACAAAGCACGCCGGAAACCCGCAATGGTGCGGACTTCCGGCGTTGATCAAAAATGCCGAATCCCAGCGGACTAGGACTTGTAGCGGAGACGCTTTTTATGGCGGTTCTGCTTCATGCGCTTCTTGCGCTTGTGCTTGTTGATCTTTGTTTTGCGGCGTTTCTTAATGGAGCCCATGGTGTTGTTCTTGGTTGGGGTTCAGGTAAAATGTTCTCAGGGGACGAGCTTGTTGAGCGGATACTCGATGATCCCCTCCGCGCCCAGTGCTTTGAGATCGGGGATCATGTCGCGAACGAGGATCTCGTCAATAACGGTTTCGACTGCCACCCAGCCTGGTTCGGAGAGACGGGAAACCGTCGGACGCCGGAGTGACGGAAGCTGTTCAAGCAGTTTCTCCAGATTGCCCTCCGGCAGGTTCATCTTGAGGCCCACCTTGTCGCGCGCAAAGAGCGCCGATTTCAGAAGCATGGATATACGCTCCATTTTTTCACGTTTCCAATCGTCTTTGGCCGCAGCCGCGCTGGAGTAAAAGTGTGGGAAGGACGTGAGAAGCGTATCAACAATGCGAAGGCGGTTGGCTTTCAGGGAAGATCCGGTCTCCGTGACATCAACGATGGCATCGACGAGATCCGGCACTTTCACTTCGGTGGCTCCCCAGGAAAATTCGACCTCCGCCTTGATCCCGAGCTTGTCGAGATAGCGCTGCGTGATACCCACACCCTCCGTAGCGATGCGTTTTCCCTCCAGATCCTGGGGGGTCTTGATCGGAGAATTTTCAGGAACCACCAGAACCCAGCGGGTAGGGTTCACTGAAGCGCGGGAATACTGGAGTTCCGCGAAATCGACCAGATCCGGCCCGCCTTCGGAAGCCCAGTCCAGCCCGGTGATTCCGCAGTCGATGAAACCCTGGGCCAGATACCGCCCGATCTCCTGCGCCCGGATCAAGTAAATATCCAGCTCCGGATCGTTCGAGGTAGGACGAAGCCCTCTCGAGGAGACGTAAATCTCATACCCGGCTTTTCGGAAAAGCTCGACGGTCGGCCCTTCCAGACTGCCTTTCGGGATAGCGATTTTGAGTGAATTGGACATTACGGAAACAAGCCCCGCGTTCGCACGGGGGGGCGTCTTTTAATCCGGAAATTCAGGGAATCAAGCCAAGTTTCAGGAAAAATCCCTATTCCCCGCCCAAATTCACCTTCAGCTCGAACAAATCCCGGCGCCTGTCCATCAGCGGAGTCACCGAGCCGGCCTCTCGGGAGCGGTAGAGATCGCGGATGTCCAGGTCGGTCACCAACATGGTTTCCACGTTCGGATCGGCCTCCGCCTGTATGCCATCCCGTGCGAACTCGAAATCGGAGGGCGTATAGACCGCAGCCCGCCCGTAGTGGATATCCATTGCCGGGACGTCCGGCAAATTTCCGACCACCCCGCTGGTCACAACATAGATCTGGTTTTCGATAGCCCTCGCGGCTGCGCATTTCGTGACGCGCAGGTAGCCCTGCCGGTTGTCCGTGCAGTAGGGAACGAACAGAATTTCCACCCCCTGCTCCGCCAAATACCTGGCGGCCTCGGGAAACTCGACATCATAGCAGATCAGGATTCCGACTTTCGCCTTCGGCGTCTGGATCACCAGAAGCTGGTTTCCGCCGGTGATCCCCCACCACGTCGTTTCCGAAGGGGTGATGTGGAGTTTCGGCTGGGAAACGAAGGATCCGTCAGGCCGGAAAAGCATCGCTTCGTTCTGGAGCCGACCGTCTTCCTGGAGAACCGGGTGGGATCCCGCAATCAGATGCAAGCCCTGCTCACGGGCGAGCTTTGACATCAGCTCCCGGAACTGCGGCGTCAGTTCTGCCAGTTTCCTGATCCCGTCCCGCGAGGAATACGGCTCCATCGCCGAGAGCAGTTGCACGGAGAAAAATTCCGGAAACAGCACGTAGTCCACACCGTAATCCTCTCCCGCCGTTTCCACGAAGTACCTGACCTGCGCGGCGAATTCATCAAAGTCCTTGATTTTCCGCATCTGGTACTGGACGCAGGCGACACGCACCTTGCGATCCTCGCTCTCGTGACTCTGGTAATCCGGGTTCAGCCACTCGATCAGGGTCGCGTAGTTCATACTGCGCGGATCCCGGATATAGTTCGGCATCACATCGCGCACCACGAAGCCTTCTTTTAGTTGGAAACCCATTACAGGATCTTTCACCAGACCGTCCTGCACCGCGTGGACGTATTCCTCGGGCGAGTATTTTTCCCTGTAGTTCTCATAGTTCCAGAGGCGTCCGCCAGCCAGGATGCGACGGAGATCCATGTGCTTGCAGAGCTCGCGCCGGAGAGCGTAGAGGATCGCGCCGAGTCCCTGGCCGCGCTCATTCGGATCGACGTAGATTTCCGCGCCGTAGAGAGTGTCGCCCTGGGGATCGTGGTTGAAAAAGTAGCCGTCGTCCGTAATCCCGTAATATGAGTGATGCCGGAGAGGATCCCTGCCCATGCTCACAACCAGGCTGGAGGAAACACCCACGATCCTCTCGCCCTTCGTGAGCAATACCTGCCCTTCGGCAAACATCTGAAGGTGGGACTGAAGCTGGCCTCCCGCCATGCTCCGTCATCCTCGAGGGTAGCGGGAAAACAGCTCTTGTGCAGCTCGATCATTTCCGCGAAATCCTCCTCGCGGGGCGTTCTCGCAACGTATGTCTCCCCCTTTACTTTGAATTCGCGTGGCTCCATGCGCGGAATCTCTTCGCGGACACCCCGCGAGTAAAGCACCGATCAATTCGGGCTATGCGGCAAATCATCGAAGTGACGCGGGTGGCAGCGCGAGAGTGAGGGTGCATTTCGCGCAGCACTGATATTGGAAAATCTAAGTGGAAGCGCCGACCTCTCTTCGTCAGGACGGGTATCGCAGAGACGAGGGTGCGGCGCGGCTATGTGTTCAGCCGCGTCTGCGAAATCCTCTCGCGGGGCGTTCTCGAAAGTACTCTCCCCTTACTTTGAATTCGCGTGGCTCCACGCACGGAATCTCTTCGAGGACACCCCAGTAGTAAAGCACCGATCAATTCGGGCTTTGCGGGCTAAATTATTGAAATTCCCCTTGAACGCGGGTGGCCAGCGCGAGAGCGAGGGTGCAGTTTGAATCTGCCATCCGACCACGGACAACTATAAAATGCCCATGGGCCCATTGCCTTGTGAAAAAATTCACAATCCACTTGAGGAAACCACCCGCAGCCCGCATCGTTCCGCGGATTCCAGCCACCGCCATGGATAGCACAGCAACAGTCCCCACCCACGCCGCATACGATTCCAAGATCGAGGGCAACATCATTTTCACCCGGGTCGATGCCGCCATCAACTGGATGCGGAAGAACTCCCTCTGGCCCATGCCCATGGGTCTCGCCTGTTGCGCGATCGAGCTGATGGCGACAGCCTCCGCGCGGTTCGACATTTCGCGTTTCGGCATGGAGGTCATGCGTTTCTCGCCCCGCCAGGCGGATGTCATGATCGTGGCAGGCACGGTTACTTACAAAATGGCGCTGGCGGTAAAACGGGTCTGGGACCAGATGCCGGAGCCGAAATGGTGCATCGCCATGGGCGCCTGCGCCTCCTCCGGCGGCATGTATCGCTCCTACGCCGTGCTCCAGGGCATCGACCAGCTCATTCCCGGTGGACGTTTACATTTCCGGTTGCCCTCCGCGCCCGGAAGCACTCATCGAGGGACTGATGAAACTTCAGGAGAAAATCGATCTCGAGCACTCCACGGACGATCAGAAAAAGACCTTCTTCGAGGAAAACGCCTGAAACTTTAAATTCTAAACTCTAAATTTCAACTAAGAGACATGGCCGCAGTTCTTGAAAACGATCTTCCCGCACTCCGCGACGCATTGGGGGCGGGCATTCTTTCCGAAGTCGAGTTCCGTGGGGAAAACACGTTGAACCTTTCACTGGATGCACTCCCGAAAGCGCTAACCCACTGCAAGGAAAAGCTTGGCTATGAACTGCTCCTCGACATTTCATCCCTTGATCATTTCGGCGACGATCCGCGTTTTGAGATTGTTTACGAACTCGCCTCCCTGGACGATACCCGCCACCTGCGCCTGAAAGCAAAAGTCTCAGAAGACGAATCCGTTCCCACCGCCATCCATCTTTGGAAAGCGGCCGACTGGCATGAGCGCGAGGTCTGGGACATGATGGGAATCCCCTTCACCGACCACCCGAACCTCAAGCGCATCCTCATGTGGGAAGGCTATCCGTATTTTCCTCTGAGAAAGGACTTCCCACTCGCCGGCCGTCCCACCGACATGCCGGACGTTGCCTCCACAGGTGTGGCTCCTCTTGAAGGCGGCCCATTCGTCACCGCTCCCGGAGCGGACACCATCGCCAGACGCGAACCGCGGGCGAGGCACCAGGAGTGAGGAAAATCTCAAACTTCAAAATTCAACTCTCAAAGAAGAGTTCTGGAAGACAACCGAAGTTTGAACCACGTTTCTTTCTTGAGAGTTGAATTTTAAAATTTGAAGTTTAGCCAATGATTCCTCCTCTTCACCCCGATACCATGGCGGATATGGGGTCGAACGCGGGGAGGGTCACAAGAGCTTTCCGGCAATTGCGGAATTCTCCGTGCACTTGGATGCTCGTCCGCATTCTGTTCATTGTTCAGTTCATCCCGGTAATCTGGAACGCCGTTGCTCCCGACGGCCCGGACAAGCTCAATCAGTTGCAACATCTGCTTGGGATCACGAAATCCGAGTTCTTTTCCGGACATTTCTGGCAACCCCTTACCTACGTTGTGATCCATGGGAACTGGCCGCACCTTCTCGTGAACCTTGCCTGTATTCTGCTGCTTGGATCCAAGATCGAACACATCGTCACGAAAACGACCTTCTGGCTCCTGACCCTCTTCGCTGCTTTGGCTGGCGGCCTTCTTTTTCTTCCGTTGAACTTCCACGGAACCGTCCCGCCACCGACTCTTGTTGGCTCCTCGGCCGTCTGCTTCGCGTTCCTTGTCCTGCTTACCACCGTTTCACCGGAGTCGAAATTTCTGCCGCTGTTTCTGAGCGGACGCTCTATCGGGATCGGAATCATCCTGGCAAACCTGATCCTGGCTCTCCTGAATCCGGAACTCTCCACCGGGCCGCTTGCGGACTACGGGAAACAGCTTGAGAAGCAAGGCCTCGGAGACCTTTTCAAAATCAGCCACGCCTGCCACCTGGGCGGATCTCTGGCGGGGTATTTTTACGGAAAATGGCTACTGAGGCCTCGGGTGACCTTGAAATCGCTTCAAAGGGCGCGCGCGAAGAAGGAGGCGAAAGCGCGGTTGCCTTCTTCGGCCTGATTGCGAGCCGGGATCCGCATTGACCGGGGTAGTGCAAAGGGGCTGGAAGCGCCCTTCTCCCTGGGAGCCCCGCCCCCGCTTATTTGATCCCATGCTGTTCCTTGAAAGCCTCTCGGGTGGCTTTTTCCTCCGGAGTCTTATTGGGCATGTTCGAGTGGATGTTCTGCAAAGTGGCCTGTTTCTCGCCTTTGGGGAGGGTCAGCGCCCATTGGCCGCTGTGGTCGGATCGTATTTCGCGATTGTTTCCGCGTAGGATTTCACCGCGGTGTTTTTCGTGGCTCCTTCCGGAGCGGAGGCCAGCCATTCGCCGGCGGCGCGGTAGTCGGTTCGCGTCCAGTTGCGCATGGTGTTGGAAATGTTGTCCTCTCGCTTTTCCGCGGATACCGATTCGCCCATCCAGGAGATCCATTTCCCCGTATCCCCGCTTTTGGTCGAATGGGAAAACGAGCTGGCCAGGCTGTCGATTTCCTTCTGGGTCAGGCTGCTGTCCGCAATCCATTTACTCCCCGCATCAAAGCCGTCCTTGGAGATGCTGTCGGCAAGTGATCCCATTGTTTCCGATGGATCGATGCCGTCCGCCTTCGGAGCCGTCTGCGAGTAATCTCGCAGAAGATCCAGAAATTCGGTTCTCTCTTCCGGTGTGCTGACCGACCTGGCAAGCGCGCGGATCGCTTCGTTGGGATCCTCCATTTTCAGCTCTCCAAGCAAGCTGAAGCCCATTGCCATCCCGTTGCTTGCAGCCCCTTTCACCAGCCCCGCCTTCACGTCATCGGTGATCAGATCGGGATGCTTCTTGCCGTTTTTGCGCACCCATTCGAGTGCCGCTTCCGGATCGGTGCTCGCCCAGTTTGCCAGGGAGCTGGAGAGGAGATGCTTTCCGATCATCTGGTTGTCAAACATGTCTTCGCTTTCGGTAAATAGCGTGAGAGCCGCTTCGGGATGGTCGTTGGCGAGGGTCATGATGGCGAAGGCGATCATTCCGGTGCGGGTCTCGTCCTCCATCTCGTTGCTGGCACGGAACTCTTCGATAAGGATTTTCAACTGACCCGCATCAAGGGAAAGCATGCGATCCATGAACTCGCCAATGCGCTCCTGCATGGCCTCGTCCGGCTGCTCGCCAGATTCTTTGTATTCCTGCATCTCCAGGGCGAAAGCGATGAAATCCTTCGCCGCGAGTCGCGCCTCCGCTTCCTTGTCCGCCCGCTCGCGCTTCGTGACGAGGACTTGCCCTTCCACTCCAGCGGCACCGATGGTGAGCCCGAGGGCGGCGGCTTCCTTGGCAAGGGCGCGGTGCTGCCTGGTGACGGAGTCGAGAGTCCGCTGGCCGTTCCAGCCAAAGATTGCGGCGAGGGCGAGAATCAGGATGGATATGGCGATGGAAATTTTCATGGGGCGGTTCATTTCAGCTCCTCAAGCGCTTCCTCGCGCAATTTGGGATCGGAGATCCGTTCGGCGATCTTCCGCGAATCTTCCTTGTCGCCACTGTGGTAGGAGTGTTGTAGAAAACCGGTGAGAATTTCGTCACTCCCGCTTTGGTCGTGGTATTTCAGAACCATTCCCACCGCCTCGGAAAACTTCGTAGCCCCGTCCTGGTTGGCCACCTTGCCAAGAGATTCCCCGGTCACTCTATCCACTGAGCCGGGCGCCTGGGTTCCTAGCCATTCCCGCATGGAATCGATCTTCTCTTCGGTGACTTTCGATTGATAAGCTTTCGTTGTGATATGACCGCTGGCGGCTTTTTCGGCCGCTTTGGTTCGCTCCTCCCCGGTGGCTCCGATGCGGTCGAGGAAACCGTCCACCTTTTCAAAACCTACCATGATCGCCAGCGTCGATGCCTGTTGGCCGAAGACCTCGAACCGTTCCTTCTCATTGAGTTGGGAACGGACGAGATCGGCGAAGGCCGCCTGATCTTCCGCTTTCATACCCTGGTATCCAAATCCGTTGAGAGCGTCTTTCCTTTGGTCCGCCGGGAGGGCGGCCACCCTTGCCGCTGCTGCTGCGGGATCGCTGGAAAGCAGTTTGGAAATCAGGTTTGTTTCAAAACTCAGGCGGATGCGGCTTTTTCCGTCCAGCGATTTGCTGTCGAAGGTTCCGGCGGCGATCTCCTTGTCGAACCATGTGATGGCGGCGTCCTGGTCTTTTTTCGCCCATTCGCCGAGGGCGTTGGCGAGCTGCCAGCTCATGCCTGTTTTTTCGTCGCCGAGGCGGTCGGCAAAGCGGGTCAATGCGAGTTCCGGATCTTTCTGCACCAGCGGCTCCATGAGCATGGCTTCGAGCATCAAGCGCTCCTCGTCGCCGAGATCCAAAGCCTCGATCTCTTCAAAGGCGGCGATGAGTTGCTCTTTGTCCATTTTCTGAAGCTTGCGCTGGAACGCCATCATTTCGCGCATAACGCCCAACCCCGCCGCCGTCTCTTCACTCTACCGAAGGATTCCGCGATTTCCTTCCAGTCTATCCCTTCGCTGTTCGCTTCGGGTTTTGTAGGACGAACGGAATCCGGAGCGGACTCAGCAGTATCGACGCGGTTTTTTTCTGCGACGATGTGTTCCCGCAGGAGGGAGCTTTCGTTGGTCAGCCGGGAAATTTTCCTCTGCTGAGCGCCAAGCAATACTCCGGCGATGGCGATGGCCAGAACCGGCGGGATCAGATACACGGGTTTCACAGACGACTAGATGGCCACCAGTCGGCGGAAAGTCAATTCCGTCCTTGGCCTGAGAAGATCCGTTACTGGCCGGATTGCTCCTGTTGCTGACGGGCGCGTTCCTGTTGCTCCTGCTGTTGGCGCTGCATCTCTTCCTGCTGACGACGCGCCTGCTCCTGCTGTTCCTGCTGGCGTCGCTGCATTTCCTCCTGCTGCTGGCGACGCATTTCTTCCTGCTGCTGGCGAGCCTGCTCTTGCTGCTCCTGTTGGCGGCGCTGCATTTCCTCCTGTTGGCGGCGGGCTTGCTCTTCCTGCTGCTGGCGCATCTGTTCCTGGCGTTGCTGTTCGCGCTGTTGCGCTTCCTCTTGCTGGCGGCGGGCTTGCTCTTCCTGCTGCTTGCGCGCCTGTTCCTGCTGTTGACGCTGCATTTCCTCCTGTTGCTGACGCGCCTGCTCCAGGCGGGCTTGCTCAAGCTGCTGGCGCTGCGCCTCTTCCTGTTGTTGCTTTGCCTGCTCCTGTTGCGCCCTCATTTCCTCTTGCTGCTGTCTGGCCTGTTCCTGCTGCGCACGCGCCCGGTTCTCGTTTTCCTGCTGCTGGGCGCGCAATGCCTCCTCCTGCCGTTCGGCCTGCTGCTGTTCCTCCTGTCGGGCTCTTTCAATTTCCTGTTGCTGCCTGGCCTGCATTTCTTCCCGCGCTTTTTCCGCCTGCTCCAGTTGCTCGGCGCGGGCTTCTTCCTGCCCGGCGCGCTCCTGGCGTAGTTTTTCGCGGGCTTCCGCCTGTTCCATGGCTGCTTGCTGGCGGGCGAGCAACTCGGCCTCCTTCTGCTTCAGAAGTTCGAGTTGCTGCTCTTTCATCTGTTGCTGGCGCTGACGATTCTGCTCCCCGGCCTCGGAATTTCTCCGTTCAGGATCGTTCTCCACCTGCGGAGCCGGGGTGGGTTCCGGCTCGGTTGGACGCTCGGGTCTCGTCCTTCCGTTCTCGGGGCGCTCAGGACGCTTCCGGGGTGCGATTTCCTCTGGAGAAACTTCAGGGACGGGAGCTTCCGGAGCAGGATCGATCTGAGGTTTCTCCGGGGTGACGGCGGGCGGTTCGACTGTTTCAGGCGCGGGCTGCCCGGGAACCACATCCGCATCAGGACGTTTCGGCGGATCTTCCCGAGGCTCGCCACGTTTGCCGGGACGATCCGGCCTGTCGGGACGATCCGGTCTCGATGGGCGCTCGTCTGTTTCACCGGGTGGCACGATGCCGGGAGGCGTGACCGGGGTTTCCGGTGTTGGAGTCACGCCGGGCGGAAGCTCCGGATCGACGGGAGGTTCGGCGGGAGGCTCCGGAAGGGTCGGAACCACTGTTTCCGGAGCAGGATCTGCGCCTGGAACTGCCGGAGGCTCGGGCAGCGTGGGAATGGGAGTCGTTCCGTCAGGTCTGCCGGGACGCCCCGGGCGCCCGGGACGGTTCGGGACTTCCGGTATCACGGCTGCGGGCGGTTCCGGGTTCGTTTCCGTTTCGTTGACTGGCTCTACCTCCGGCTCGGGGCGATCTCCCCTACCACGGCTCCGGTCTTTGCGTTTCGGTATCTTCGCGGCGGGCCTCTTCCAGTTTTTGGCGGCGCTCACGGTCGAATTTTTCACGGCCGCCGTTTCGCTGAACCACGGTTTCCGCCTCGCGGTTTTCCTCGGCACAGCGCTGGCGGAATTTTTCGATGACTTCCGGGGAAATTTCACGGGCACGATCCACTTCCACGTCTCCAAGCCTGCGGCTCACACGTCCGGGACGGAGCGCCTGGTTCCAATCCGCATCCATGCGGGGAGCCGCGACTTCAAGCTCCCTGCCATCGAAACGCGGGCGGAGCTGTCTTCCGCCCCTGTCGAATCGCGGACTCTGATCCATGCGCAGGCGGTGGACGGGAAACGTTCTCCCGATTTCCCGGTTCACCCGCTGGTAACGCGGTTCGCCCACGAACACGCGGTTGTCATTGTATTCGTAGTGGGTGATGTTGGTGGTATTCCGGTAAATGACGGTGTTCCGCGCTGCAGGCAGGCAGTAGGGGCGAATGTTGTTTCCGAAATTTTCATACTGGACGAAGGAGAACCAGCCGGAGCCGATTCCGAAGCTTACTTCCACCGAGGAGTCCCACTGGCGCCCCCTGTATGCGAGGGTCTCGGGTGGGAGCGGTGCCCAGCCGATGTGGCCGGGGCTTTCACGCCACGTGACCCATGCCGGTGCCCACTCGCTTCCGGGGCCCCAGACCCAGCCGACGTTTCGCAGCAGCGTCCAGCGACCGTAGTGGTAGCATGCCCAGCCGAAAGGCTCGTCGGAAACCCACGTCCAGCCCTGGTTGGTAAAAGCCCAGCGGCCACGGGTGTAGGGACGCCACGAGGAATCCCGGACGACCGCCGGCTGGTAAACGTAGCCGTAATCCGTGGTGTCGAACCATGAGCCGTAGTTTCCGAGCGGTTCGTAGAAATTCTGGAAATCCCCCGTAGGCGGCCCGGAAACGTATTGTTTCATGGGAAGGGCGCGCAGCGGTTCGCGCCCGGCGAGTTCCGCCTCCTTGTCCTGCAGCTCGTCTTCCAACCCGGTCAGCTCCTGCTGACGCGCCTCAATGTCTGCCTGGATGCCTGAGACCTTTTGCTCACGCTCGGCAAGTTCCTGCTCGCGCTTCTCAAGCTCCGCGCGGGCCGCGGCATCGTCCGCCGCCAGCTCCTCTTCCATTGCGTAGCGCTCCTGCTCGATTTGCAATCGCTCCCGCTCGATCGCCTCCATTTCCGCCGCGAGCTGCTGGTCGGCGAGTTCCGCTTCCAACTGCCGCTGCCTTTCGGTCGCATCGCTGGCTGCCTTCTCGAGTCTGCTGAGTTTTCCTTCAAGATCTTCGGAAGACCTGTCGCAGGAAGGCAAGAACAGGACGGTGGTGGCCGCAAGAACGGCGAGGGCGGTGGTTTTCATAAAGCGAAGCGCGGTGGTTTCAGGGTTATAGACCTCCCGTGTGCGAATAAGATTCAAAATTTCACGGATAATCGGAAAGTAATTTCCAAAGGATCAGCCGGACACCAGGACGAAATCCACGAAACTTCTCACATCCCCCACGGATTCCGGCACTTCGCGGCTGATCTTCACGCCCAGCGCCGCTTCCACGGCTCTCTGCTCGAGTGCTACAGTCCGGGGGTAGGCGCTGAAAACATGGTGCAGCGGATGATGATACTCACGCAGAACGATCCTACCCGTTTCATCATCGTGGATGCAGCGGAGGAACAGCCCTTCTTTTTCCCGGACTTTGGAAAAAAGCTGCGCCTTGTGCAGGAGGGTCGATCCCTTGCTAACCCGCGCTTTCCAGTTCTCCTCCTGCTTCTGGAAATACTGGAAGAGCAGCCGCTCCGGTGCGTTTTCGCCGAATAGATGCCTGATCTGATCCAGCATTTCCAAGGTAAAGCTCGCGGGAATGGAGGGGAACAAGCGCGTCGGCTTTCTCCGAGAGACGGTAGAAAATTTCCGGCCTGCCGATTTCCGTCCGGGGTACGCGCGAACGTTTAAGATATCCAAGCCTGGTAAGATCCTCGCAGTGCTGCTTGACCGTCATGTAGCTGGAACCAAGCCGCCGTGAAAGCTCGCTGACGGCGAGACCGCCCGATGTTTTCAGTTCGGAGAGAGTCAGGAGCCACTGGGGCTTTAGCAGATCGTGAAAGGCCGGGTTGAACATGGATATGGAGCCCGCTCCTTGGTCTCTTCGGCGGTTCTAACAAGAATAGCGCAGGTTTTGTACTTGTCGAGAAATCGGATTAGGGAAGTCTTGGCGCGATATGAAATTCCTCAGAAACCTGATATCCGGAGCCTTTGCCCTATGTGCCACGGCAAGTGCGGCGGAAAAGCCCAACATCGTGTTCATTTTCTCGGATGATCACGCCACGCAGAGCATCTCCGCGTACGGCGGTAGGTTCGACGAGGTGGCACCGACCAAAAACATCGACCGTATCGCCAACGAAGGGATGCTTTTCCGCAATTCCTTCTGTGGAAATTCCATCTGCGGCCGTTCCCGCGCAACCATCCTGACCGGCAAGCACTCCCATGTGAACGGCTTCATGGACAACAACTACAGCCGCTTCGACGGCAGCCAGCGGACTTTCCCTAAACTCATGCAGGACGCCGGATATGAAACCGCCATGATCGGAAAATGGCATCTCATCTCTGATCCCACCGGCTTCGACCACTGGGAAATCCTCCCCGGCCAGGGGCACTACTACAACCCGGATTTCATCCAGATGGACGGATCGAGGAAACGTTTCACCGGCTACGTGACGGACATCATCACCGACAAATCCCTCGACTGGCTCAAAAACCGCAAGGACGGCAGCAAGCCCTTCGTCCTCATGTGCCAGCAGAAGGCACCGCATCGGAACTGGTCTCCCGCCGAGCGACACTATGACCTTTTCGAGGATCAGGATCTCCCCGAGCCGGACACCCTTTTCGATGACTACTCCGGCCGCGTGGACGCGCTGAAGAAACAGGCAATGTCCATCGCCGGGCATTTCAACTGGGGCCACGACATGCTCATCCACGGGGAACCCACCGATCCGCGTTTCGGCAACGAGATCGGAAACCAGGAATACGCCCGCATGACCCCGGAGCAAAAAAAAGACTTCGACGCGGCCTATGGCCCGAAGAACGAGGAGCTGAAGGAAAAACTCGCCGCCGGCATGAGCGACGAGGAACTCACGAAATGGAAATACCAGCGCTACATCAAAAACTACCTCCGCTGCATCCGCGCCGTGGATGAGAACATCGGCCGCGTGCTCGACTACCTTGATGAAAACGGTCTCGCGGAAAACACGATCGTCATCTACTCCTCCGACCAGGGATTTTACCTCGGCGAGCACGGCTGGTATGACAAGCGCTGGATGTTCGAGGAATCCCTCGCCATGCCTTTCGTCATCCGCTGGCCCGGTGCCGTCAAAGCGGGCGTGGAAACCGAAGCCCTTATCCAGAACATCGACTACGCCCCGACGTTTCTGGACATCGCCGGAGCCGAAATCCCGGAAGACATCCAGGGCGTGAGCATCGTCCCCGTTCTGAAAAACGAAGGGAAGGCGCCCGCCGATTGGCGCGAGGCCATCTACTACCAGTATTCCGGCGAGCGCACCCATGCGGTCGCCCGGCATGACGGAGTCCGCGATTCACGCTACAAGCTCATGCGTTTCCCGGACACCGACGAGTGGATGCTCTTCGATCTCGAAAAAGATCCCGAGGAAATGAAAAACGTTTTCGCCGATCCGGAATATGAATCCGTGCTGAAACAGATGAAGGAAATCTACGCCGACCTCCGGGAAAAATATGATGTCACCCCTTCCACCTACCCGGTTCAGCGCTACGCCGAAAAGTGGTGGAAAGACCGCTGGGATGCGAAGAACAAAGAGGCCGGCTCCGCCAAGAACGTGAAAATCGTTTTCCTCGGAGACTCCATCACCCAGGCATGGGAGGACACCGGCAGAGCCGCTTGGGACAAGCATTTCGCCCCCATGGGCGCGCTCAACTGGGGTTACTCCGGCGACCGCACCGAGCACCTCATCTGGCGCTTGCAGAACGGGGACGTCCAGCGCGTCTCACCGGAAGTCGCCGTCGTTCTCATCGGCACGAACAACACCGGCCATGACCAGAGACCTGCCATGCAGACAGCGGCGGGTGTGAGGAAAGCGATTGATGATCTCGCCTGGAAATGGCCTGAGACGAAGATCATCCTCATGTCCGTCTTCCCTCGCGGTGCGACAACCGAAGACCCGCTTCGCAAACTGAACACCGAGATCAACGAAATCGCCAAAGGTTTCGCAGATGGCGAACGCGTCCACTTCCTCGATATCAATGACAATTTCCTCGATGAGGACGGAAACCTCAGCAAAGAGGTCTTCCCGGATCTTCTCCACCTCTCCCCCGCCGCCTACGACACGTGGGCCGAGGCTCTGGTGCCGAAACTCAAGGAACTGGGACTGGAGTAAAAGAAAAGTCCTCTCATAGTCATAAAAGACCCGCAGGTTTCCGCCTGCGGGTTTTTTGCTCAGAAGGTGGTGGCGGACGCCAGCCCGCCCTCCGTTTAGATGAATTCGTTCACCAGGTTCTCCAGCATTTCCTGGCGACCGGAGTCGAGGGTCGGCTCACCGTTGGAAAGGGCGTATTGGCTGACCTCTTCTAGCGAGACCTGCTTGCCAGCGATCTTCGCGCCGATGCCGCTCGTCCAACTGCTGTAACGGTTATCCACGAACTCCTGCAGGCGTCCGTCCTCGCGGATGGCTGCCGCGATTTTCAGGCCTCGTGCGAAGGCATCCATGCCGCCGATGTGGGCGTGGAAAAGGTCGGACGGCTCGTGGGACTCGCGGCGGCGCTTCGCATCGAAGTTGAGGCCACCGGTGGTGAGGCCACCCATTTCAAGGATTTTGAGCATGATCTCGGTGCAGAGATAGATATCGGTCGGGAACTGGTCGGTGTCCCACCCGATGAGCTCGTCGCCCTGGTTCGCATCCACGGAGCCGAGCGCGTTCGCATCGATGGCGACGGTCATTTCGTGGAGCATCGTGTGGCCGGCGAGGGTCGCGTGGTTGGTTTCCAGGTTCAGTTTGAAATGATCCATCAGATCGTACTGGCGGAGGAAATTCAGGCACGCGGCGGAATCGGAATCGTATTGGTGCGTGGAAGGTTCGCGCGGCTTCGGCTCGATGTAGAACTGGCCGGTGAAGCCGATCTTTTTCGCGTAGTCCACGGCGAGGTGGAGCAGGTTCGCGAGGTTGTCGAGCTCGCGCTTCATGTCGGTGTTGAGCAGCGTGGAGTAGCCCTCGCGGCCACCCCAGAAGGTGTAGCCCTCGCCACCGAGTTTCAGAGTCCCATCCATCGCGGCCTTCACCTGCGCAGCTCCGTATGCGAAGACATCCGCGTTCGGGGAAGTGCCCGCCCCCTGCGAGTAGCGCGGATGCGCGAAGAGGCAGGCGGTGCCCCAGAGGAGCTTCTTGCCATGCTCCTTCTGGAGATCGAGAAGATGATCGGTGACTTTTTCGAGAGCCGCGTTTGATTTGGAAAGGTCGCCAAGCTCCGGCGCGATGTCGCGGTCGTGCCAGCAGTAGTAGTCGATCCCCGATCTTGTTGAGAAACTCGAAGAAGACGTCGGCGCGTTTCAGAGCGTTATCGACGGAGTCGGACTGGTCATCCCACGGCATCAGGGCCGTGCGCGCCGCCGAAAGGATCGGAAAGGCCGTTGCGCATCACGTGCCAGTAGGCGGCGGCGAAGCGCGTGTGATCCTTCATGGATTTTCCGGCGACGATCTCGTCCGGGTTGTATTGCTTGAAAGCGAACGGGTTCTTCGACTTCGGGCCTTCGTACTGGAGTTTTGGGATATCGGGAAAAAACGACATGGATTGGATGTAAGTGGAGCGCACGGATCGCTGCAAGCGTGAAAACATTGCCATGCCCGACACGCAGGGTTGATTCGCCATCATTCCTTCTTTACAAAACATCCGTGACCCGCCCCGTGGATGCCGTAATCGATTTTTTGAAAGCCGAAAAAGCCCGCGGGCGCAGCCATGTGTATCTGGACGGGGAGGCACGGGCCGGACTGCGCGAACTTTACGTCCGCTCGCGGAAGCCTGTTACGATGCCAGTGGCCGAAGAACCGCCCGCCACCGCTCCGGTTAATGCTGAAGCAGTCGTTTCCGGTGATTCCAAAGCGGCGAAACTCGAAGGCCTCCGTAGGCAGGCGGAGCAATGGCCAGCCGCCGTTACCCTCGGCAGCCTGCGGGAAAAAATGGTTTTCGCAACTGGAAATCCCGATGCGGAAATCATGCTCGTCGGGGAAGCGCCGGGCTATAATGAGGAAAAGGAGGGCGAGCCGTTCGTCGGCCCCGCAGGCCAGAAACTAAACGATATCCTGAAAGCAATGGGTGTGAAGCGCGAGGACGTGTACATTTCCAATCTCGTGAAATTCCGCCCGGCCATGCCCAAGCAGACCACGAACAACCGCAAGCCGACCCCCGGGGAAATGGCTGCCTGCCTTCCCTTGGTGATGGCGGAAATTTCGGTGGTGAAACCAAAAATCATCATCGCTCTCGGCGGAACCGCCGCCGAAGGACTCATCGGACTGGAAGGAACGGTCGGCTCCATGCGCGGGAAATGGCACGACCTTTCCGGCATACCCGCCCGCGTCACCTACCACCCTAGCTACCTGCTCCAGAGCGGCGGCTCAAACAAAGTCAAACGCGCCCTCTGGGAGGACATGCTCGCCGCCATGGAAAAACTCGGCATGCCCATTTCTGAGAAACAGCAGGGCTTTTTCCTGCCGAAACCATGACGGGTATCATGGCTGCGGGCGGCCTGCGTTTCACCTACCCGGACAAGCCGCCTCACCGGGCGAACCCCCTGCCTGCCGTTAACATCCATTCGGAAATGGTGGATGGTTTCAAGAAATGGATGGAATCCGTCGATACCGACTTGTCACAAAAATTTTCCAAAAGGGACTTCTGACAAATTTGTATCTGTTAGCCTTGTTCACAATCACGCAATGTTGGAACCTCGCCCCATCATGAAATTCGTTTTCCTCGCATTCCTTCTGGCCTCCCTGCCCGTCGGCTCTGCCCAATCCGATGTCGTCATCTACGGAGCCACCCCCGGAGGGATCGCCGCCGCTCTCTCGGCCGCGAAAAGCGGGAAAACCGTTGAGCTTGTCACCTTGGAAAGCGAGATCGGCGGGCTCCTTACCGGCGGCCTTAGCCACCCGGATTTCCATTCCTTCGAGAGTCTGACCGGCACGTTCCTGGATTTTTCCAAACGGGTGGAAAAACACTACGCGGACACCTACGGGGCGGATTCCGAGCAGGTGGAAGCCAGCTTCAAAGGCACCTCCGGAGAACCGAGCGTGAACCTGCTTATCCTGAAGGAAATGATCGGGGAACACAAAGAAATCACGGTTTATCGGAAGCACTTGCTAAGTGGAGTGAAGATGGAGGGCGACCGGATAAAGGAGCTTTCTTTCCGAAACTCGGAGGGTAAGGAAGCCACTATGAGCGCGCGGATCTTCATCGACGGAACATACGAGGGCGATCTCATGGCGGCAGCCGGGGTGCCATGGGCGGTCGGCCGCGAAGGTCGTGAGGAATTCGACGAATCACTTGCACCGGAAAAAGCCGACGACCAGCTCCAGGCATACAATTTCCGGCTCACCATGACCCGGGATCCCGAAAACAGGGTTCCCGCACCGAAACCGGAAGGCTACGAACGCAGCCACTTCGAGGGGCTCCTACCACTTCTGAAGGACGGAAAAATCGACAAAGTCTTCGGCTACCCGCCGGTGAAATCCATCTTCAAAGCCCAGATCCCCCGGCTCCCGAATGGCAAATACGATATCAACGATGTCTCCAACGGCGTTGTCCGGCTCTCCTTGCCTGGGAAGAACCTCGGCTGGCCGGATGGCGACGAGCAGACCAGAAAGGAAATTTTTGCTTACCATGTGATGGATCAGATCGGCCTCCTGTATTTCCTTCAAAACGACGAAGCGGTGCCAGAAAAATTCCGTTCCGAGGCCAACACCTGGGGACTTGCCAAGGACGAGTTCGCGGATACCGGCCACATCCCGCGCGAGCTTTATGTCCGCGAGGCTCGCCGCATGAAAGGCGTCCACATCTACAGCCAGCCGGACGTCGAGCGGGCGAAGGGCGATGTCCGCGCGAAGTTTTTCCCGGACTCCATCGCCATGGGAGACTACGGCAACAACTGCCATGGCACCGGCCGGAAGGGAACCCGCTGGGTCGGCAGGCACACCGGCGAATTCTACAACCGCGCCGCCCCCTACCAGCTTCCCTACGGCGTCCTGCTCCCGGAGAAAGTCGAGAACCTACTCGTCCCCGTAGCCGCATCATCAACGCATGTCGGGTTTTGCGCATTCCGCCTGGAGGCGATCTGGATGTCTCTCGGCCAGGCAGCCGGTCACGCCGCGGCGCTGGCCATTGATGAAAACAAGGCGGTTCAGGATGTCTCCATAGCAAGCTCCAATCCCGCATCCTCTCGGACGGCTCAGCAGTGATCTACACCAGCGACGTTCTGCCGGGTCATCCTGATTTCAAGGCGGTGCAGTGGTGGGGCGCACAAGGCGCCTACCACGGGCTCGTGGCCGCATCAAAAAACATCGACACACGCGGTGCGAAAATACTCGGTCAATACTCCGAGGCTGCACCCGCGCACGAAGTGAAACTCGAAGAAAAGCTCACGCCCGAGCTAAGAAACCGATGGATCGAACTGGCGCAATCCTCCGGTGTTTCGGAAGAAAAAATTGTATCGGCGGAGAAAGAACCCACACGCGGCGGCTTCATTCGCGCCGTCTCTCCTGACTAACTCACCCTTCCCCCAGGGCAGGAATCGCTTTGGGAATGTTTTTGCGGCGTAGGCCGAACTGCCTAACGGCGTGCCGCTGAAGGTGCGCCTTCGCCTCCTCCACACTGTCGGTAAAGAAAATGAGTTCGGGATCCTGCGGACTGATCGTTCCCTCTTCCGCCATCTTATAAACAAAGTCCATCAGCGACTGGTAGAAATCCTTCCCCATCACGATAATGGGGAAGTTCTTGAGCTTTCCGGTCTGGATCAGGGTCATGGTCTCGAACATCTCGTCGAGTGTCCCCGCACCTCCCGGCATGACGATGAAGGCGTAGGAATACTTCACCAACATGGTCTTTCTCGTGAAAAAGTATCTCATGTCCACGGAGCGATGGACGTAGGGATTCACATTCTGCTCGAACGGCAGGATGATGTTTACCCCGATCGATTTTCCTCCCGCCTCATATGCGCCCTGATTGCCCGCCTGCATGATTCCCGGCCCACCGCCGGTCAGAACCGTGAAACCAAGCTCCGCACATGCCTCTCCCATTTCACGGGCCAGTTCGTACCAGCGCGTTCCCGGCTTCGTCCGGGCGGAGCCGAAAATCGTCACGCAAGGCCCGACAAAGTGTAGAATCCGGTAAGCGCGGATCAGATCGAGACCCACCCGGAAAAGGGACATCAGGTCGTGGAACCGGGAACGTGGCCCGGAGAGCCAGGAACCTTCCTCCACCTCCAGCTCGAAGATCTCCTGCTGCCGGATCTCTTCCTCGGTGATGTTGTGCTCTTCGGTGATTTCCGGACAATCGGGACAGGCCTTTTTGCTACTCATTGCGCCCAACTAACACCATCAACACCCCGCAGGGAAAGTTTTTCCAATCCGGATAGTGTGCAAAAGGGAAAAGGCAGGATGCGTAATGCATCCTGCCCTTTGGAAAATATCCGGCGGTCAAATCAGGCCGGTTCGAGCCTTCGAGAATCCGAAAACTCACACCCGCCCTTTTTTCACCCGGCATTCGGGGAAATCTGGTCGCTTCCTAGTTGCGCACTCGCGCCAGGGCGGCGTCCCTGGTTCTGGCGGGGGCGGCTTTTGCAGCTTCTTCGCCCACCCGCTTGAGAAGAGCAATCAGGGAGGCGGTGATGAAATACTCTTTGAGAAGGGCTTCGCGGCTCTCACCGTTCTTAGTTTTGTGGACGATTTTCATGGGTATCTGTTTTTTATGTTTGAACTTCGTATCGCACGATCCGCGCCAGGTTCACCGGGGTGAGCTTGATGCGCATTGTTTTCCGCGCGTTCACAGATTAGAGCGTCACTGGAGACGGATTATTTCAAAAATCCCACCTCCCCGGCACAAGATCCGTCAAGGGATCACTCCTCGATCGGATCGGAATCGGGCATTGATCCGGGTGCCGGAGCTTCCTCATCCATGAACCTTCCTTCCGAGATATCCTCGAAGCTCATGGTCTTCTCGCTGCCGTCCTTCATACGGATGGTCATGGTTCCGGCTTCCTCGTCAGTGGAGATCTTCGTCAGATCCGGAGACATCTTCACGATCAGCTCGGCCGCCGCCTTTTCCGGATTTTCGCTGAAGTCAGCACCGAGTTCCTTGGCTTTGCTCGTAAACCAGATTCCACCAACGACCATGACGATGATTGCGATGAGAACAAGTATCCCGCAACCGATCCCGACCCAGGCGAGCGGGCGGAGCCCCTTTTTCTCCGGAGGGACGGGTGCGGCGGCAGGAGGCGTTGCTGGCGGTGTGTGTGGTGTCTGATCCATTTGCAGAGCAAACCAAAATATCCCACTCCCCGCCAAGCGCAAAAGAAGGGCAAAACGGTCTTCCCTGAATTTTGAATTTTCGATTCTGGATTTTCAGTGCAGCCTCCCGCCCATGTCGCAGCGCAAGGGAATACTGATCGTGGTCTCCGGGCCCTCCGGGTCTGGAAAAACAACGCTGTGCAGGCGCCTGGCTGACGAGGGCGAGGCAAGCTACTCGACTTCCTGCACGACCCGCAGCCCGCGCTCCGGCGAGGTGGACGGCCGTGACTACCATTTTCTTTCCCGGGAGCAGTTCGTAGAAAAACGGGAGGCCGGGGAATTTCTGGAAAGCGCGGAAGTGCACGGAAATCTCTATGGAACCTTGAAATCCGAAGTCACCGGGCACCTTGAAAACGGAACCGATGTGGTGATGGATTTGGATGTCCAGGGAGCGGCACAGGTGCGCGAGTGCGCGGACCCGGCCATCCGGCTTTCCGCCGTCGATCTCTTCGTGATGCCTGCGGGAAACGACGAACTCCTCGCCCGCTTGTCCGGCCGCGGAACCGATGCCGCGGACGTAATCGCCCTGCGCATGAAAAACGCCTTGGAGGAGATCAGCCAGTGGCCGGAATACATCTACCGCCTCCTTTCCGGAACGCAGGAGGAGGATTACATGCGCTTCAAGGCGCTCGTCGTCGCCGAGAGGATGCGTGTCAGTCGGCTTTGCTAAAAGATTTCCCTGACAGCAGCAGTTGAAGCCGTCACCGGATATTTTCTAGAAACCACTCGGCCATCGTCACATAGAGCGGAAAATCCGTCACGAGCACAGTATTGTGATCCGCCCCCGGAACCAGGATCCACTTTTTATCGATATCGTCGGGAAACGAGTCGAAGAGCGCCTTCCCGGCAGCCGTCGGGACGAAATTGTCAGCGTCTCCATGCGCAACCATGGTAGGGATACGAATCCGGGGAGCCTTGTCCACGGGGCGGACTTCGGAGAATGCCACTCCCGTTTTCCAATCAAGCACGGTATCCGCCGTGTTTCTTACGGCAGCTCCGAGGAAAGAGCCAAGAAGGCCGTCGGTCTTTCGTTTTACAACGGTCTCCAATCGGTCAAACGACGAGACCACCACCATGGAGCCGAATGGGGCTCCCTCCAGCGCCGCTGTATGAACCGCCACGGAGCCACCCATCGACTGACCCAGAATTGCGGATGGCCGCTCTGAGAAATCGTATTTCACAGCAGCTTCCCGGAAGCATTCCATGACCATTTCCGCTTCGGTAACCCCGTATGTCGCGTATTTTCCGCGGTTCTCTCCGTGCCCCGGCATGTCCGGTATGATGCAGCGGAACCCCACTGCGCAGAACCGCTCCGCGACAGGAAAATAGTCCTCCTTGATCCCACCCCGACCGTGGAGGATGACGAGAGTCCCGAGAATCTCCCCGGAAGGAATCGGCTCGATTCCGCGTTCCCCGAGTTGCGCGCGGATGACTGCCGCTCGTTTGGAAAAAGCCCCGGTTTTTTCAGGAACACAAATCACGCAGGGCATCCCACCGGACGAAGTGAAAGAATCGACCCGGAATCCCGCTCGCGCGCTTCCATCCAGATAAGGAAATGCAGTCGTTTGAACCTTTCTGCGCGCGGGTTGCGCGAGTTCCTTCACGCACCACCATACGCTCACAAGAAACAGAAGCGCACCCGCAAGTAAAACCCAGATCCCCAGCCTCACGATCTTTCGTTTTACCGAAAATTTTCCAGAACCCACTTTCATCCGGGGAGAATCCACCAGCTAGCCGGGGTAATGCCAAGACGGAACGCGTTTGCTTCTTTTTCCGTTAGAGGTTCAAGTGGGGACGTGACCAAAGCCGAATACATCTTCCGTGAACTGCGCAGCAGCCTTTGGGTGAAGCCCTCGATCATGGGAATCGCGGCCGTGGCCTGGGTCAGTTTCGCATATTCCGGCGATCGCATCCTCCCGGACAAGATGAAGATCGGGATCGAGCGGGAGATTCTAATCAATCTGCTCGGCATCATGGCCTCGACCATGCTCACGGTGGCTACTTTCTCAGTGGCCGCGATGGTCAGTGCCTTTGCCGCGGTCTCCACCACGGCCACCCCGCGTGCGACCCGCATCGTGATGCAGGACAAGTCCACGCAGAACTCCCTCACCGCTTTCCTGGCCGCCTTCATCTACGCGATCGTCGCGCTCGTAGCCATCAGCCTCGGAAACTACTACGGGGCGGGCGGAAGGCTGCTTCTCTTCGCCGGCTATTGCGGGATGGTCATCTGGGTGCTGATTTCCTTCGTCAAATGGGTGGATCGGGTCTCAAAACTGGGGCGTATGGGCGATACCCTGGCGCGCGTGGAGGAGGCCTGCCGTGAAGCTTTCTCATCCCCGGAGGCCATGGGCACGCTGGGAGCGAAACGCATCTCCGACAAAGAAATTTCAGGTCAAAGGATCACAAGCGACGTGATCGGGTATGTGCAGAACATCGATGTGGCGGCCTTGGATGAAATCGCGGAGAAACTGGAAACCACCATCCGGGTGCTGGAAAGGCCGGGCGCATTCGTGGATCCTCATGACGCTCTCGTTGCGGTCGGGGACAGGGACGATCTGGATGACGACACGATCAAAAGGATCAGGGAAACCTTCCACCTGGGGGACGCCCGCCGGGTCAACAGCGATCCAAGGTTTGGCCTGATCCTACTCGCCGAAATCGCCGACCGCGCCCTCTCGCCAGGTGTAAACGATCCCGGCACCGCCATCGCCGTGCTGGGTATCCAGATCCGCCTGATGGAAACCTGGAGCAATCATCGCCTTGAGGAGGCGGAGGTGAAATATCAGAACGTGGAGGTGCAACCTCTCGATCCTGAAGACCTGATGGACGACGCTTTCACCGCGATCAGTCGCGACGGGGCGGCGATGTTCGAGGTCGGTGTCCGTATCCAGAAAAACCTGGCGGTGCTAACCCGGCTCGGTGATGACGATCTCACAAAAGCGGCCAGGCGGCATTCCAAGCTCGCGCTGGAGCAGTCCGACCATGCGCTAGTAACCGCTTCCCACAAGGATGCGATCACCAAGCTGGCGAAACTGCTTGATGAGTAGCCCGAGGACAATCGTATCACGGAAAGCCGTGAGTCCGGGCAAGGAGTCGCGGATGTTATCCGCGACTTCGGAAGGTGCCAGTCGTGGCGGATGACATCCTCCACTCCTTGCTCATTGTTGGCGCAACTCATGCGCTGGTATCCATGGCTTTGATTTTACGGAGCCTTAGCGCTCGTCTTCGTCCAGCTCGGGAGCCTTCGGAAGTTTGTCCACCTCCTCAAGGAGGTTGACGATTTCGACGCCACGGATGGCGGAGTTGTCGTGACGGAAGCTGAGGATGGGAGTGGATTTCAGGACAACACGCTTCATCACCGCTTTCTGGATGGAGCCGTGGGCGCGGTTGAGCTTGTCGATCACGGTATCGGCGGAGCCGCCGATGACACTGATGAAGACTTTTCCCTCTTTCAGATCCTGCGTCACATCAACGGAGCTGACGGTGACCATGCGGCCGTTCCACTCGTAATCATGCTGGATCACCGTGGAAATTTCACGGCGGAGCAGCTCGTTCACTCTGTCGATGCGGCGGCTCACAGCGTTTGGGCGACCTTGTCGAGGACGTAGCACTCGATGATATCGCCTTCCTCGTATTCGTTGAAATCGCCGAGGCGGATGCCGCATTCGAAGTTCGTGCGAACCTCCTCCACCTCCTCGTGGAAACGGCGGAGGGTGGACATTTTCCCATCGAACACAGGGACGTCGCCACGGAGAACGCGGGCGTGTGCCTTGCGGTGGATCTTGCCATCGGTGACAAAGGATCCGGCGGCCTTGCCCTTGTTGACCTTGAACACCTGCCGGCACTCGGCGTGACCGATGACGGTCTCGCGGGTCAGCGGCTCGAGGAGGCCGAGCATGGCTTCGCGAACCTGGTCAATGAGTTCGTAAACGATGGAGTAGAGCTTGATCTCAACGGCTGCCGCTTTCGCCGCTTTGACGGCTTTCGCCTCAACCTTGACGTTGAAGCCCATGACGATGGCATCGGAGGATGCGGCGTAGGCCACATCGGACTCGGTAATCGGCCCTGCGGCAGCGGTGATGAACTGGCAATCGACCTTCTCGGATTCGATTTCGAGAATCGCCTTTTTGATCGCCTCGACCGAGCCCTGGACATCGCACTTGAGGATGATCTTGAGCTGACTCTTGCCACCGCCCTCGTTGACCATGGAGAAAAGATCCTCCATGCGGTTGCGGTGCTGGGGAGCAAGCTTTTTGAGGCGAACCTCCTCCTGGCGCTCCGTGGCGAGAGCTTTCGCCTCGCGCTGGTTTTTCATCTCGGTGAGATGGTCGCCGACGTGGGGTAGCTCCTCGAATCCGATCACCTCCACCGGCATTCCGGGTAAAGCGCGTTTTGACGTTCTCGCCAAGATCGTTGATCAGGGAACGGACTTTTCCGGAGAAAGGGCCGCAGATGAACGGCGTGCCGATTTTCAGGGTTCCGGACTCCACGATGACCGTCGCGGTGGTGCCACGACCGGGAACCACGCGTGCTTCGATGACCTGGGCGCGGGTGGTTGCCTTGGGATTTGCGCGAAGCTCGAGAACCTCCGCCTGGAGAACGATGAGTTCGAGGAGATCGTCCATGCCCTCACCTTTCAGTGCGGAGATGGCGGCAAATTCCGTGTCGCCACCGTAGTCGGTGGTCTGAAGGCCGTTTTCCGCGAGCTGGGACTTCACACGCTCCACGTTGGCAGCCGGAAGGTCGCACTTGTTTATGGCGACGATGATTGTTTTACCGGCCTTCTGGGCGTGTTTGATCGCCTCCTTGGTCTGCGGCATGATGCCGTCGTTGGCGGCGACCACGATGATGGCGATGTCGGTGACGGCGGCACCGCGCTCGCGCATGTCGGAGAAAATCGCGTGACCGGGGGTATCGAGAAAAGTGATGAGCTGGTCGTTGTGGTTCACCTGGTAGGCACCGATGTGCTGGGTGATCCCGCCGGCTTCCCCGGTTACGACCTTGCTCTTGCGATAGTAATCGAGGATGGAGGTTTTCCCGTGATCGACGTGTCCCATAATGGTGACGATTGGCGGGCGGACCTTGAAGCTGATCCTCCGGCTCCTCTTCGGGAACGTCGGGTTCTTCGATGATTTCCTCGACCTTGTGGAAACCCTTCTCCTTGTCGCGTTTTTCACGCTCGAAGGTGAATCCGTGAATTTCGCAAACCTGAGCGGCGATTTCCGGCTCAAGCGGCTGGTTCGGAGCGGGAAAGACGCCAAGCTTGATGAGATCCGCCATCACGTTGAACGGCTTGAGACCCAGGCGGGCGGCAAGATCCGGGACGAGAATCGGCGGCTTGATGATGATGAGCTTGGGATCGTCGGATTCCTCAGACGGATCCTCTGCGGATGCTTCCGTGGCAGCGGTAACCGCCGCTTCCTGAGCGATCACCATGTTCGGATCCTCGTTCTCCTTTTCGAGAATCTTGGAAATGCTGCCAATCACCTGCTTGCCGGGCGCGGCTTTCTTACGCGCCTTCGGCTTCTGCTCCTCGGCAAAAAGATCGAGGGCGTTTGCCTTGGCCGACTCCACCTTGCTGGGTGCGGCGGCGGCTTCCGCTTCGATTTTCTGACGCTGCCTCCGGGACGGCTTTTTGACATCGTCGATGAGATCGAGGACTTTTTTCGGCTTGTCTGAGGTATTGTCGCTATTTTTTGGCATCCGGCGTTCTTGAGAGATTGGAATTGGGGGGAAATGTAAAATGGGTTCAGTTCTGAGCGGTGAGACGGTTACTCCTTGGTTACCACTGCCTCGCTACCGGCATCCGTGTCTTCGGACTCGGCGTTCTCGAGCTCCGGTTCTGCCGGCGCTTCCTCCGCTACCGGAGTCCCGGCTTCTTCGGAAGGCTCATCGCCGGCCGCATTCGCCGCGACGATGCCGTTGGCTTTTTCGAGGATACTATTGGCTTCCTCTTCGGAAATTTCAAGGGAAGCGCTGAGGAACTCGGCAGGCATATCGACAATCATTTCCGCGCTGACACCACCGAAGAGGGTGAGTTTCTCGGCCAGTTCGTCGGTGATTCCAAGCTGTCCTCCGAGGGAGTGGGCGACGCCTCCGATCTTCTCCTTGAACTGCTCCTCCTTGGTCTCGTCCCGGCGCACCTGGACATCCCAACCCATGAGGCGGGAGGAAAGGCGGGCGTTCTGACCTTTGCGGCCGATGGCCTTGCTGAGATCGTCTTCGCTGACGGTCACGAGGATGACTTTCGTTTCCTCGTCGGGAGTGATGCTGATGAGCTCCGCCGGCTTGAGCGCCTCCCGGACGAGTTCGGTCGGATCATCGCTCCAGCGGATGATATCCACCTTCTCGTTGTTCAGCTCGCGGACGATGTTTTTCACCCGTGCCCCGCGCATGCCGACGCAGGCGCCGACGGGATCGACTTTCGGATCGTTACTGTAAACGGCTACCTTGGTGCGGAAACCGGATTCACGGGCGATGCCGCGGATCTCGACGGTGTGGTCGGAAATTTCGTTCACTTCGGCCTCGAAGAGACGGCGGACGAAATTCGGATGGCTGCGGGAAAGGATGATTTCCGGGCCGCGGCCTTCGTTTTCCACGGCAAGGACATAGCAGCGGATGCGGTCGCCGATGTTGTAGTCCTCTCCCTGGACGCGCTCCTTGTTCGGCATGATGCCCTCGAATTTTCCGAGGTCGATGAGCACGTCGTTGCGCTCGAAGCGGCGGACTGTTCCGGAAACAACATCTCCGGCGCGATCCTTGAACTCCTCGTAGATCATTTCCTTCTCCGCCTGGCGGAGGCGCTGCATCATCGTTTGTTTCGCCGTCTGGACGGCGATGCGGCCGAAGTCTTTCGGGGTGACGTTGAACTCAAGCGTTCCGCCCACTTCCACTTCGGGATCTTTCTTTTTCGCGACGGTGACGGGCACCTCGTTGAACTTGTCCTGATGGTCGTCGTCAGCGGTCACGGTCAGGGTCGCGAAGATCCGGGTGTTGCCTTTCTTGGTATCCACGTCGGCACGGAGGTTCTCGATGGCATCAGCGCCCGGAACCATTTTCCGGTAAGCGGACACGAAGGAAAACTCGAGGGCGGACACGATTTTCTCGCGTTCGATCCCTTTTTCTTTCTCGTAAAATTCGATGAGTGCGACGATGTCGTTGGTCATGGCTGGCGGTGGAAAATCTTTGAAGCGGGTTATGTGTCGGGAGGCTGTCTGACGAGAGTTCCCTAGACGCAAAAGAGTGGGTACCAGACCCACTCTCCGTGTTACAGAGGTTGTTTGTTCGGCACTTGCTACCGTGGAACGAACGGGCTTGCAAGCCGAAAGTCTGATAGCTCAGGACAGGGTGCGCCCGACAGGTGAGCGGATCGCGAAGGCGATGGGGATCACGCTCAGCACGGCGCCAAACCCGAGCCACCTCAACTGGCTCCAGGCACGTGCCGGGGAGTATGGATCGATCACTCCGCGATCCAGCAGTCCCGGCTCGATACCGATGGAGCGGAAAAGCGGCGTATGTAATTGAATGGAAGCGAGATGGGCGAGAAACCCGGCAGCCGCGACCAGTAGGGCGGCTTCCACAAAGTATCTCCCGCCAAGCAGAGCGGACGGCGCTCCGAAGCTTTTCAAGAGAGCGACGATATAGCGGTTTTGCCGATATTCGAGAACAGCGATACTTCCGAAAACCAGGGCAATGGCAACCCCTCCAAAGATCCCGAAGCCGCCCTGCCAGCGCCTCTGCGTGTCCTCAAGCTTATCCAACTGAGCCAGCAAGTCCCTGGGGCTGCTGATCTGGACGTTTCCCAAATCCTCCAATTGAAGCAAGGTTCCCATCCGCCGCTCGATCATCTCCAGATCCGCGCCATCGTTCCCAAGAAACACGATAATTTCGAAAAAGCCTTTTTCCAGAAGTTCAGGATAGGCTTCGGCGGGCGCGAGCATGGAAAGTCCCTCCCCGCCAAATTTTCCCAGCCAGGAAGGCGGTGGCACGGCAATGGCTTCCACAGCCGGCATATCGGCCATGCGGACGGTGGTTTTCATCCCCGCCGGCATCTTATCGGTAACGACGAAAACATCACTTGCAGGTGCGGAGGGCAGGATCCTGGAAAGAGCCTCCATGAGATCCCGGCCGTAGATACGCAACGTCCGCTTTCCGCCGAATTCGTCCACGGCGGTGTCGCCGGCCTGCCTCAGTCTCAGCAACTCCCCTTCCGCGCGCAGGGGTGCCAACAGGTTCGCCAACCTGTCGGCCTCCCTCACGGCATCCATACCACCCACAGCCCGGGTGACGACGATGGTCCGCACTCCCATTTGGGAAATTTTCCGCTGGATGGATGCTGCGGAAAGTGTGAACGCGGAATCGATCACAAGCAGAAGCAGACCCAGAATGAAGGCCACCAGGAGACGGGAGAGCACCCCGCCGGGCGTCTCAAACCAGCGCCTCCAGATGTCTTTCAGTAGGTAGAAACCGATTAAAGTCCAGGCTTTCATGGGGAAGTTCGTTCAGGCGGCTGTCGTGGGTGGCCACCAGGCACACGCAGTGGGAGGGGAGAAATTCGCGGAGCAGGCGGATGATGACCTGGCAGTTCAGGTCGTCGAGGCCGGAGGTAGGCTCGTCGAGCAGAAGGACGCGCGGTTCTTTAATAAGCGCCCGCGCGATGGCCGCGCGCTGCTGCTGCCCTCCGGAGAGGGAGGATGGTAGGCGGTGTGCCATTTCCGAAAGTCCGAGTTCCTCGAAATACCGGGCGATCCGCTCACGCACCACGCGCCCCGGAAGCCCTGCGAGCGCGCCAACGAGCGCAAGATTTCTGCGAACGGTCGCGAGCGGAAGGAGATTGAGCTGCTGGAAAACGTAGCCGAGACATTCCCGCTGATATTTTGACGTGTGGGGGGAGAGCCCTCCCGGAGCGGTGACCAGCCCCGAAGTGGGGCGGAGATATCCGGCGGCCAGCTTCAGCAGCGTGCTCTTCCCGCAGCCCGAAAAACCCTTCACCAGAGTGAGACCGACCGGAAATTCATGGGAGAAGTCACTGAGAACCACCGTTTTCCCGTAACCGAAACACAGGTTCGTGCAGACCAGCGAATCACTCATCGCCTGCCCCTGTTTCCACCACGGCCACATCGGACTGGCCGACGGCGATGGCGCGCCACCCGGGAAATGCTGTCTCGACACCCACCCGCCAGCCTTTTTCCCGGAAATCATCGGGAGCCGCCTTGACCAGATCCAGCTTGGGCACCAACCGCGCCTCCGAGGAAAGATCCACCATCAGCTCCGCGGAAACCCTGCCTCCAATGAGCGACCGCGCCGTTCGTGCCTGCTCCTCGGTGAACCGGAACACGTAGATCAGCTCCGGTTTGCCGTAAATCTCCCTGGTTTCCTTTCTCAGAAATTCCGCCTGCAAGCGGGAGCCCGCGCCGGACGGTTCGAATTCAAGGGAAAGAGCGGGCACCGGCAGTTGTCTGATCGCGGTCTGGTTCACCGGCATATGGCACTCCAGCCGTCCGTAGCGGCTGATCTCCGCGATCTCGTCCCCACTCCCGACTTCAACGGGTTTCTCAAGATCCTCCGGCAAGTCCATGAGGTAGCGGAACTCGCCGGTAAAGGGCATCTCCAGCCTGGCCTCCCGTTCCCTCCGCTCAAGTTCCGCTTCTTTCCTTTTCAGCTGGATCTCCGCGAGCCGAAGCTCCATCCGCTCCTGATCGGGGGTGCCTACATACAAAAGCGCCTCGTCGAGAGCGGAAATCTGTTTCAGGAGCCGCCCGCGCATTTCCTCCACGGTGGAGCGGCTACCGTTCGGATCCCGTCCTTCCTCGCCCAGGTAAAGCTCCGCCAGCTCCGGCTCGGAAAGGATCTCCCCGAGCATTTTCAGGTTCTTGTTCAGTTCGTCCCGCCGGTTCTCCAATCCCGCTCTCGCGTCCGCCATTTCCAGGCGTGCGGCCGGTTTCTCCTTGGATTCGTAAAGCTCCTTGGAAAGCTCGATCGCCTCACGCTCCATTTTGAGCTGATCCGGCTCGATCTCGCCCCAGACAATCCCCTTTTCATGGATACCGTCGCGCACTCTCAGATGCACACGGCCTGCGGCGGGTGCCTTGATCTTCAGATACTTCTCCGGCTGCACCTGGGTCGTCACCGTGCCGTAAGAGATTTTTTCTGATAGCGGGTATTCAGTGAAATCCAGCGGTTCCGCCGCCAGGCTACCGGCGACCAGGGGAAGCATCAGGGAGAGCAACCGCACGCTCATCTCCGCACCTCCTTTTCGGGTTCGTCCCAGCGTATCCTGTCCCACCGCCTTTCATCGAAAAGCCAGAGACTGCCCTGGAGTTGCGCCCTCTCCAGCAGAAGAGAAGCGCGCCTTTCGCTCAGAGCGAGGCTTTTCTCCAACTGGTCGCGGGTCTTTTGCAGATCCAGGCTGCGCTGTTCGTTTCGCATCGATTTCAGGCGGATTTCGTTGAGGCGGCGCTGCTTCCGGTTCAGATCCAGCGCTTTCTGATTGGCCATCAGTTGCTCGATCAGGATGGAGTTCTCTTCGCTGAGCCTGCGTCTGTCCAGCTCCACCCTCCGCTCCAGTTGCTTGAGCTGCGTCCAGATGGTGAGGTTCGTGTCCAGCCGCACGCTTGAATCCAAGCGCACCAGCACCCGATCAACATCGAATCCGGCTTGGTTTCCGCCGCTGACCGAATAGAGTGGCGGACTGGAGAGCGAAATCCGGATGTCCGGCCAGTAACGCAGTTTCACCCCAAGCTTCGCAAGCCGCTGGCCTTCCAGTTGAAGTGCCTGGAGCTGGCGGAAAAGGGTGCCGAATTTCCCGGGATCGCGGAGCGGTAGCGGTTTGGCGAGATAGTCCCATTCCGGCAACGAATCCGCATCCGGCTCCCATCGGGAACGGGAGCTGCCAAGAAGCCTGGCGATACCCGCCTGCATCGTCCGCGCCTGCCTTTCCAGGGAAAGGGAAATTTCCTCCTTTGCGAGTCCTTCGGGAGTCGCGTCCAGGCCGTTCAAAATATTCGGGACGGGCTGGAAGCGGGAAGAGAGAGCTAGATTCCGCGATCTTTCCGCGAGAAGCTGATACTGGAGAAACTGCTCGTGCAGGGCGATGGTCAGCTCCCGCAGCCTCTGCTCGTAGGCCCACCGCGCCCTCATGACCTCAAGCGTGGCCGCGTAATACCGCACCCGGTGGGAAATCAGGCCGGGCAGGTTTATGAACGTGAAAATATTGAGGGCGAAGTCGTCGCCACTGAGGTTCGCAACATCGGTGAAAGCCGAAGTCACCCCCGCGCTAATGCTCGCCCCGGGAATGAGATCCCGGTAGATCTGTTTCAAAGCTTCCTCGGATGCCGTGATATTGTCCCGCGAGGCCTGAAGCTCGATGTTCCGCGCGGTCATCAGTTCCAGTGCTTCCTTCCAAGAGATTTTCTCCCCGCCCAGGTTCGCCACGCGGTCGATCTCCTCGGTCATTCTCCCGGCGAGCGCCGCCTCCTGACGCGCCACCCCGGCCTGCGGACTGCCACAGCCGGGCAAAAACGCGGAAAACACGGATAGCCAGATCGCAGCACTTCTTATTCGCATGGGAAACGGGGGGAAGAAAAGACCCTTCACCGCGCGAGCCTGATGGAAAAGGCAACGCGTGGGAAGGGCGATTCAATCGGGTGCGCGGAATGTTCCGCGCAGGTTGTTAAGCTGGAACCAACGGATCAGTTTTTAAAGGCCTTGCCGTCGATAGCGATGGCGGATGGGTTGGAAATGTCAACCGGGCCGTTCCATGTCATCGTGAAGTCGGACTGCGCAGAGGTTGCACCGGTGTCGAATACCACAGTCACACCACCGCCATTATAGTTGCCGGAGTAGCTGATTATCCCATCACTCGCACCTAAGAACGGAAGTGATAAGGTCTGTGTCTTTCCGGAGAACTCGAGAGCGCCGCTCGCGGATACCGAGAATGGAACGGATTCCCCGGTGTTGTAGCTACGCAGCGGAGTGTTCGAGATGTTTCCCTGGCTGTTTCCCGAAAGATACTCTTTTGAGAAGCTGGTCCCGGCAGCAATGTTGCCGTTACTCTCAAAGGTGAAGTTCTCGGCGCCGCTTCCGCCACCGGATCCTCCTCCGCCACCCGTCGAGGGCGGGACATACGCGGGTATGGTTCCTTGTGTAACCGTAGCGGTGAAGCTGCCCTGGTCGGTGAAGGTGAGGGTGAAGCCCGTAACAGAACCGTCAACGACGACGAAATTCGAGACGTTGATGACGTCGGTATCCGTAGATCCGCTGAGAGTGATCGCAAGAACGCCGGAGGTAAAATCGGAGGACGGATCGTATGTGTAGGTACCGCCGATCGCAGGATCCGCCTGGTCGAACGGAGAACCATCCTCGTCATTGAAGTATGTCAACTGTCCGTTCGCAAGAAAGGTCACGGTCGGGTTGAAGGCCACCGTGGCGCCCGTGAAGGCAGCCGCGGTGGCTGGGCCTGCTGCCGCAGCCCCGTCATCACTGGAGCCACCGCCCCCGTTGCAGGAAGAGAAAAGAAACGCGGCCGAGGCCACACCGGTTACGAGTATTGCTAATTTTTTCATATGTTTTGAGCTAAACCGCGTTATATGCTGCAAAGTTTGCAGGCATTCGCGAAGCTTCGTCACATATATTCAGAATGTACTTCACGCGCCAAGAATTTTTTGTCCGAACATAAATATTTTCGCACATCAGGACGGCTACGCCGCGCTGGCCGGTGCCTGGATGAGGAGGCAGTCCTCGAGGAAGGGCTGGAGGGCGTGCATGAGGGCGGAGCCGGCCTGGGCGAAGCGCTCTTCGAAATGCTCTTCGATGCGGCGGAGGGAGAACTCCAGATCGGCGAGGATGAGTTCGTTCGGCTGGCCACGGACGATGGCGACGAGGAGCATTTGGTTTCCTTTTTCGGCGATCACGCTCATTCCATCCGGGCGTTCAAAAGAGCGGCGGAGGTTGCCTTCCGTATCGCGGATCTGGAGGGCGATGCGTTGGGCGGCGCTTTCCACCCGCTTGACTGCGGAGTGGCGGGCGGGATCGCAGCTTGCAAAGGAGACGAGAGCGAGCGTTTCAGCATCGAGAAGATAGACCTCCTCCACCTGGAAGCGGTTGGTTTTCTCAAAGAGGACATCCTCGTAGGTTCTGCTGGAAAAGAGAGCCTGCATTCTCCAGACCGTGCGATCGATGAAGCCGGGGGGCTGGAAGGGACGGGTGGAGGCCGGGCTGTATTCGGCGAGAGCCCGGCGGACTGTCGCGCGAAGCATCGGCTCGAGCATTGCGTCGAGATTGCCTTTTTCCATGGCATACACGGCTTTCCGAACGGCGCCCTCAACGATGGGGGCGAAGGCATCGGAGAGGTCTTCGTCGTTGTAGTCCGGCGCGGCCTTGGATGGAGCATGTTCGGCGGGTGCTCCCTCCGGTGGTTCGCTCCGCTTCACCCCGGCGTGGGGAGATTCCCGGGTCGGAAGGAAAATCTCTGGAAGCTGAGCGGATGGCTTGCGAAGGACGGGCTGTGCGGGCATGGATTCCATCGGAACCGGCCAGTCACCCGCGTAGTCCCCGGAGGCCGCTGAAGACGGAGCGGGCACAGTGGGCATGACGACCAGCGGCGGAAACCATTTCTCTTGGGATCCGGAATCGGAGACCGGGAGATCGGTGCGGAACCCGGTCATGGGTTCAAAGCCCCCGCTGCCAGGACGGTCGTTGCCGCCGGAAGGTAGCGGAGTGAAGCGTTTTCCACTCATGCCTCCTTGGGACTTTCAGTGGAAAGTGCCGCAGCGCTATCGGCCAGGGCGCGGGCAGCCTCAGCGATCCTGTCGAGCCGGGCTTTGACATCGGAAACAAATCCAGACTCCAGTTTGGAAATACGGTTCTCAATATTTTCGCGCAGTGAACGGAGATCGGAATCCATCTTCTCACCTAGCGCCCGGTCTCTACTGTCCAGCCTCACGTGAAGGGATTTTTGCCAGTCGGTCAGCCAGGCGCCGAGTTTGCGCTCCAGATTCTCCACGGCCGGATTGCTTTCCGCCTCGGATCTCGCATGGGATATTTCCTCGATTTTCGCGGCAAGGCGCTGCGCTTCGTTTCGCAACTGGAGAGAGTCCTCCCGGCTGCCGTCGATGCGGTGGACGTGCTCTTGCAAGGCTTCGACTTTCGCCTCGGTGATGAGGAGACGATCCTCGAAAATCGGTGTCTCGTGATTTGCGGGAGCCGAACGGATGGATGTTTCAAGGCGCGCGACGCGGCCTTCGATACGCTCGAGGTGGCGCCCGACGATGATCTCGCGGATGCGTTCCACCGTCTGCGACGGATTTAGGGTGGGGGGTGTGGGTGACATGGCAAACTCTGCGTGGGGGGTGGTTTCCGGCGGGTGGACCGGAACGCGGCTGAGATAGCGTCCAAGCTTTTACTTCACCGAATCGGCGTTTGTAAACAGAATCCCTGCTCCTTCGCTTCACCGGAAATTCCGGAAGGCCGAATCAACTGGTATAAACCGCCACCGGCCCCACCCCGTTTCCCTGCACGTTTCGGAGCTTCTCCACGGATTTTCTCACTTTCGCAGCCGCCTCCATGGCTTCCTCCATGGTGTTGAGGCGGGAAAAACTGAAACGCAGGCTGGTTTTCGCACGTTGCTCGGGGATACCCATCGCGAGCTGGACATGGGATGGCTTTTGCTTGCCCGTCATGCAAGCGGAGCCGGCGGAGCATGCGACCCCGGCATCATCAAGCAGAATGAGAAGACCTGCCGAATCGCAGCGCTCGAAGGAAAGGTGGGAGGTATTAGGAAGACGGAAGGCCGGATCGCCGTTTCGGACACAACCCGATACTTCGGCGAGTAGAAAATCCTCGAACGCATCCCGCATTTCACGAATGCGCTCCGGGAGTCCGGATTCCAGAGCGACTCCAGCCAGACGGGCGGCCTCACCCATTGCAACGATCGCCGCGGTGTTTTCCGTCCCGCTGCGTCTGCCTTTTTCCTGACCACCTCCGTGAATCAGCGGGGAAAATTGGAGACCGCTGCGGATATATAAAGCGCCGATTCCCTTCGGGCCATGGAACTTGTGCGCGGAGAGCGAAAGCATATCCACTCCTAGCTCCCGTACATCGACGGGGATCTTCCCGGCCGCCTGAATGGCATCCGTATGAACCGGGAGATTGTTCGCGTGTGCGATTTTCACGATCTCGGAAACCGGCTGGATGATGCCGGTCTCGTTGTTCGCGGCCATCAGGGAAACGTAACCGGCTCCTTTGCAAAAAGAGCCGAATTCACCCGGCTCAACGCGTCCGCCTTCACCTACGGGGAGGACTTCCACGGATCTTCTGCGGCTTTCCGCGAAGCGCAGAACGGCACTGTGCTCGATGGCGGAAACAAGAGCGCTACCATTCCCCGCCAATCGGTCGAGGGAGTGTATGGCCGTGTTCACACTTTCCGTTCCGCTCCCGGTGAAGACGATTTCGTCGGGAGCCGCTCCGATCAGCGCGGCGACCTGTTCACGGGCTTTTTCCACGGCTTTCCGGGCGAGTTTCGCGTTCCGGTAGCTTCCGGAAGGATTCGCGTGGTTTCCGGAAAGCCACGGGAGCATGGCCTCCAGCACTTCGGGAAGCATCGCTGTCGTGGCGTTGGAATCGAGGTCGATCACTTGGCGGAAACTTTAAACCCTAAACTTTAAACTCAAAGGAAGACTTGGGTATTGGGAGAATTCAAATTTCAGAACTCAAGCTTCAAGGAAGACTTGGCACCGGGATCAGAATTTTGCGGGGAGGTTTTCCAGGAATGCCTGGAGCCAGCGCAGAACGGAATCACCCCAGGTCATTGCGATGCCGAACCATGAGTATCCGAAGTCCCTGAAACTCTCAGCCGGAGAAGGCGATGACAGGCAGAGCAAGGTGATCAGGACGATGAGATTTCCGAAATAAATCAGCACCAGGGAGAGAAACGTCCCGTTGTCCTGGAGATCGGGCTGGTCGCGCGGGATCATCCAAAGAGTCCAGGCGAGATGGAAGCCCCAGGTCGCCCCGATGACCCCGTAGAAGACCAGGTTTCCCGAGGGCAGTATTTCAAAAAACAGGCTGGCTCCAACATAGACGATAACGGCAATCACACTCCAAAACGGAACGAAGTACGGGGAAAGCGAGATGACCCAGTTGGTCTTGTCCGTGGTGACGTAGCCGCCCTCCGAGCTCCATTCGATATCGAGCACCCGCCCGCCGAAGCATTTCACGAAAGCGGCATGGGTCAGCTCATGCCCGAAAACATAGAGATACAGGAAGAACGGCTGGGCCAGCTTCGACCAGAACCAGCCCAGCATCACCAGCACGCCCACCGCGAAATACCAGAACTGCGGGCTTTGCCAGAATCCCCGCTCAATCGTGGCGTGGGAAAACATTTTCAGGAAAGTCCACGTCGTCACCCAGCAAAAGGGCAGCAGCACCGCTGAAAGTAGCAGGCGGACAAGTGTTTGGGAAAAAGCGGTGTCCGCGGAATCCCCGGGAATCTCCTCGATGGCGATGGAAGCCCAAACCGATTTTCCGCCGGCTCTGTTCAAACGCCGGTTTGCCTTGTCATGGCTGCGCTGGTTTAACGAACGCAAAAAGCCCTCGCCCTTTTCCGGGCGCTCCCGCTTGCGGTTGGAGGTTTTCCCCGCTGGTGATTTCCGCTTCCGCTGACTCATTCCTCGTTTCCTGGGAAAAGTTATTTCGGAAATCTTAATGAATCAAGCTTCGGATCGTTTTTCGCCAGGATTCCGAGGCAACAAAAAACCCGCGCCCTTTCGGACGCGGGTAACAAGTTCTGAAACCTAAGAATTTATTCTAACGACGGCGGCGGAGGCAGAAGCCAAGCGCGCCAAGCACTGAGAGCAATGCTGCGGAAGGCTCGGGGACGACGGTTCCGGAAACCGAGCGCACCTTGAAAGCATCGATGTAGTGGGAGTCTTTGTCCGTCCATGTCTGATCCTTGCGAGCACCGAAGAGAATTGCGTTAACTCCGCCAGAGGGTGAATTGATGGCCACCGAACGACCTGATGAACTCGCGCTGGAGGCGTTGTTCTGCTCCCCGTTGAAGCCGAGCGCCGCGAGCCCGCCATAGGTCACGTTGCTGAGATTACCCGAGGTGATGTTCCCGGTCCAATAGGTTACATCCCGGTCGTAAGGGCCCGGGGAAGGCTGGATGTAAACGCTGCTAACATCCACCAATTCATCGAATACGAACAGGATGTAGTCGTTCTGCTTGAAGTTATCGACCTGGTGCCAGGGGCTGCTGTTATTCTCGTCACGGTTCACAACGCCGAGACCCGGGCCCATTGTCCGAGTTTTCCGGTCTCGAATGCAGTGTTGCTTCCTTTCGTGTAAGACCAGGCACTTGCGGTGGCTTTAACGCCGTCCTCGGTGACGCTTATGGTATTTCCGTTGGAAGAGGCGTATCCGCCGTTTCCACCAAAGTCCCAGGTGGTCTGCCCGGCGGAAGGGAGTGTTGAGGCAACGACAAGAGCCGCCGCCAAAGCGATAAGTATTTTCATGGGTGGGGGGGGGTTGGGGGGGTGAACACGAAAGCGGGTGGACTTCCGAGGTAACGGCTGTGACGCGATTACCTGAGTAGGATTTCACAGAAACCTACTCGGCCTCAAGCAAAAATATAACTATTTTATATAAGATATCTTAACTTTCAGAAAATCAAGAATTACCAACCGCATGATAAAGCATACTTAAATACTTTTCCTGGGGTATCTCGTAACCTCCGAAAGTGCCGAGGTGGTCGGTGAGCCACTGCGTATCGAGAAGCTCGAAATCCTGCTCCCGCAAACGCCCGACCAATGCCACCAGGGCGATTTTCGAGGCATCCGTTTTCCGGGAGAACATGCTTTCCCCGAAAAAGGCTTTTCCAAGAGAAACTCCGTAGAGCCCTCCCTGCAGGCCGTCAGCATCCCAGCATTCCACGGAATGGGCGTGTCCGTTTTCGTGGAGCTTGCAGTAGCTCTCCAGAATCACGGGATCGATCCAGGTCTCCCCGCGATCCGCGCAACCTTCCATCACCTGGCGGAAGGCCGTGTTGAACCGGATCTCAAAAGGCTTTTTCCGCAGCGCCTTCTCCAGCCCGCGGGGAATATGAAACCTCTCATCCAGCGGAATCAGCCCTCGCATCCGGGGGGCTACCCAGACGATCTCCCCGTCATCGGCCATTGGGAACACACCCCGGGCATACGCCCCGAGGAGGACATTCGGTGGGATGATGCTTTGCTCCACGGTTTCCGGTTAGCTGGGATTCGGCTCATAGGCGAGCCAGTCCTCGCCGTCCAGAGGCTCCGCATCGCCAAGATCGCCGGCCCACTCCCAGACCCAGGCTTCTTCCGTTTCCCCCTTGGAAAGGTTTACGGCCACCTTCACGCGGCGGTATTCGCGGGGTTCGGTCGCATCCGGCGTGATGCCTTCGAAACGATCCAGCGCGACCAGGGTGGCGTCATCCACCCTGTAGAGTTCACCTATTACGAAAGTCTCTCCGCCACAGACAAGCGCCGGATACCAGTCGATCCGATACATCCATCCGGAAATCTTTCCCTCACCCGTGAAATCCGCACCGGCCATGCGGAAGTGGTTGGAGCCGCCCTTGCGCAGCGTGCCATAGACGAAGACGGGATTCGTGTTCACTTCTGCAGCTTCTGTGAAATCTCGCTGTCGAGCATCACCCGGAGATCGTCGAGACCAGTTTCCTTGTCGGCGGAGATCGCGATGATCTCCACCTTGGGGAAACGGGCTTTGAAAAATTTCAGATTCTCCTCGGCACCTTCGAGATCCATTTTGTTGGCGATGACTTTCCAAGGGAACTTCGCGAGATCCTCGTCATATTCCTTGATCTCAGTCCGCAGGATTTCCAGATCGCTGATCGGATCACGGCCTTCGCTTCCGGCCATATCGATGACGAAAAGCAGCACGCGGCAGCGGGTGATGTGGCGGAGGAACTCGTGACCCAGCCCCCGGTTTTCATGCGCGCCTTCGATGAGGCCGGGAATATCCGCGATGGTGCAGCGGCGGAATCCTCCGAACTCCACCACGCCGATCATGGGCTGCAAAGTGGTAAAAGGATAGGAGCCGACCTTGGGCTTCGCTTCGGAGAGTTTCCCCAGAAGGGTCGATTTTCCCGCGTTTGGAAAGCCCACAAGACCGGCGTCCGCGATGCGCCGGAGTTCCAGGTAATAGACCCCCTGCCCGCCGGGCGTGCCAAGGGTGTGCTCGGTTGGTGTCTGGTTGGTGGCAGTGCGGAATTTGAAATTTCCTTCCCCGCCTATCCCGCCTTCGCAGAGGGTGAAAGTGTCTCCTTCGTCGGTAAGATCCGCGATGGGATCGAGATCGATCCCTTCCTCGCTGCGTTCCATTTCCACGGCCTCCTGGACGGTAGCGGCAGTGGTCTTGTAAACGACGGTGCCCGGAGGAACCCTGCCGATCTTATGCTTCCCGCTCTTGCCGGTCTTCTTGTGCTTCCCGCCGGGCCGACCGTCCTCCGCGATAAGCTTGGGATCGAAATGGTATTGGCGGAGCGTGTCCGTGGAATTGTCCACCACGAGGGTCACGTGACCGCCGTTGCCGCCGTCGCCGCCATCCGGGCCGCCGCGAGGGACGAATTTCTCACGCCGCCACGAGACCGCTCCGTCGCCCCCGTCCCCGGCTTTCGCCAGTATCCTGATATGATCGATGAACATTTGCGGACGTTCTATGGTTTGGGCGTGAAAGGTCAACGGCAATGCGCGAAGAACCGGCGACTGAGATCCTCCCGCTACACCCCCGTCCTCACTTGCCGGCCGTTGAACCACTACGTGAAACGCTGCTTCGACGCCTTCATGAACTTGCCCAGATCATGCATCCACGCCCTTCTACCTCCTCCGCGCGCGCCGGATTCTCGCCCTCCACGCCCCGTTCGGTTCCCGCCCCATCCAGTTGCCCCGCCACATCCGCGACGAACGCCTAGCGCCCCCGTCGTAAGCGCAAGCGAAGCTATGGGAATTTAGCCCGTTTTGAAAAAATTTCAGAAACATTGGTAACAAATCCCAGGAAACCCTCATTTGCCTGAACATGGTTTGAATCGGCTATCCGCTCGGATCGCCGATCCATACCACCAAACCCAAAACCACATGATAAAAATACCACTTAGACCGTCTATATCCGCTGGCTCCCGATACGGAACCCGATTCCTGTTTGCGACACTACTGGCGTTGTTCCTCCTGCCCTCCACTCTATTTTCGGCCACTTATTGGGTGACCGAGAATGGCGTCGACAACACAAGCCGCGATGGTCTCAGTCAGAGCCAAGCCTGGGCAAGCCTCAAGTTTGCCTGCGACAATGTCGACGCCGATCAGGGACACACGATCCGCATGGGGGCGGGCACCTTTGAAGATCCCGCGCGCCTCACAGGCAACGGCTCACCTGCGACCCTGCCACGCAATGTCAATCTCATCGGAGCGGGCAAGAATCAGACCATCTACAAAGGACAGATAGATGTTCCTCAGGTATTCGATCAAGTGATCTCTGATTTCACGATGGACGGGTCGGACGCGGAGAACGTAGCGATCGGAAATGCGAGATTCAACGGGTTGATCATCGTCGCCGGCAGTCACCTGAAAGTCCGCGATATGAAAATCGAAAAATTCTACGGAAACGGTTTGAATTTTGGCTTCGGATCCGGCATCTCTGACTCTGACCTTTACCGATGCGAATTAATAAACCTCGGCGCTCGAAATAAGCGCGGCCGCGGTGTCAATACAGGCGTCCTGATCAATTCGGATATCTACGATAATACCTTCATTGAAGAACGAGGCATCGGCGGCGAGGGCTGGGCTCCTGGTAACACTCGATACACAAATGTCCGCTTTTTCAGAAATCGTTTTCAGAATCATAAGGACATAGCCGCTGGTTGGAATAAAGACGGTGTCCGCCAAATTCCATTCAATGTTGAACTATTCCGTATCGATTGCAAGAACGTGGAATTCTTCGAAAATGAGTTCGACAGTAGGGTTTCGATCGTCGGCAAAGAGAGCCTCGCGCCAGGAAGGCCGTATTTTAGTGTCCGCGTCGCTAACAACCGATGGACAAATACCTCGGGCTTTGCCATCGAGGTGGCGATGCACGACATGATCATAGAAGATAATTATTTTCATTTTGCAATGACGACCGATATTGACCAAGGCGGCGGAAATTACGCATTAGACGGATCTGGCACAGAGAAAGATAATATCTTGATTAATAATAATGTCTTTGAGAATGTTCCTAGAGCCGCTATCTACAACCTCAATGGAGACGATATTGACATTTTCAACAATACCGTCGTAGGCGGGCGCGCAAGTGAAGCTCGGGAAAGCAACCCGGTTCTGATCGGCTTCGACTCGAACAAACCAGCTACACGGAGCAACTGGCAGGTTGCCAACAACGTGCTCAGTTCCACCTCGGCACGCCGCGGCAGGTTCCTCGATCTAGCCAGCGGAACGCTTCCGAATCTAAATATGGTCAATAATGCCATTTATGTGAGCGACTCTGGTGTACCACAAAGTCTGATTCGCAGTAGCCCGCCGATTGTGGAGCATCCCATGGTACTACGGCCCGATTTTGTCGGCGTGGGCGGGAAAGCGGATCCATTCTTTCGCCTATTGCCCTCCAGCGAACTCATCAATGCGGGTGTCGCGATCACGACAATTACAGATGATGCGATCGGTGTGCCCGATATCGGTGCCTTCGAGGGTGCCAGCCCTGCGGGCGGCGGTTTACCACCGGTTCCGCTCAATACCGAACTGATCCGTAACGGTGGCTTCGAACAGCCAGGCTCCACACAGTATATCGGCTGGTCGCCTACGGAAAACGTCCCCGATTGGCAGAACGGCGGCACCACGGGTTCATTCGTCGGCACTTCGTCGGCCAATCCTGCGGAAGGCGGCTGGCACGCTCAGATTTCCTCCGGAGGATGGAATTCGCGCTCGATCGCACAAACGACCGACTACACCATTCAAAGCGGCGACAAATTCAGCCTCACTTTCAGGTATAACATCACAGAGGCCTTCAACCCCGATGCATCACTGCGCGTATTCTATCGCGACAATGGCGAGTGGGGTCCCTTTCCACACATGGACAGATAGTTACGACTGGTGGAGCAACAAAAATGGGAATACCGACCCGAATGACCAACCATGGCAGACCTATTCAATCAGCGATCTGGCAGTGCCCGCCGAAGCGGTCGGCCATCCTATCGGTGTCTGGTTCACGAATGCGGTTGCCTCCCAACAGGTCTATATCGATGACGTATCGCTGATTCGCACCGAAGGCACCACCGGTGGAGGCCTCCAGGCCCAATGGAAATTCAACGAAGGCAGTGGATGGACTGCGGGCGATAGTTCCGGAAACGGCTTCAACGGGGATCTGTTCGGCCCGACATGGGTCGGCAGTGGCGGCGGTTACAAGCTGGATTTTGATGGCAATGACGACTACCTGAACATCCCCGACAAAGATATTCTAAACAACGTCAAAGCCACCACGTTGACAGGCTGGGTCAAAGTCCGGGACGTCACGCAATCTGCGAATCTGATCTTCATCTCCACCGATAGCAGCAACACCTCGGCGCGCGCGCACCTCGAATACCGCGCTGATAAGACGCTGAAGGCAGGCGGACGAAGCACCGACGGCGAATCCTACCAATATGCCCAGACCACCTCGACGATCACACTCTGGCCACAATGGACTTTCATGGCAGCGGTCATCGACTACGAAAACGATACCATCAAAGTCTATATGAACGGCGTCAAGGAAGTGGAGCAAACCGTAAACTTCTCCAGCACGACCACCCCCTCCACCGACAGCAGCTGTGTCAATATCGGCGCACAGGACTTCGGCAACAGCAAGCCGCTGAACGGCGAAATGAACGATGTTCGGGTCTATACCCGGGTGCTGTCCGATTCCGAGATCATGGACTTATACAATAATCAAGGCGAATAACGCTTATCGGAATCGATATCCGTTGCGGCAATCTATTCCCAACACACGGGAGCCACCCGGCCCGAGGAGGTGCATGAGGCTGGAGTGGAGATTGCTGTTCGGCTCATGGTCGCAGGTGAATTGGCAGGGCGGATGCAATCCGCCCTGCGCTACTTCGCGAAGGCGAGGGCGCGCTGCTTCATCTGGGTGGCCATGAGGTTCAGGGCGTTCGCGCGGGTGGGCGCGAGGTGTTCCTTGAGCCCGGTTTTATCCACGAAACGCCATGTCGGCGGTGAGGATCGCATCGGGCGTTTCGCCGCTGAGGACATCGATGAAAAGCGCGATCATCCCTTTCGTGATCAGGGAGTCCGAATCCGCATGGAAATACACCAGCCCGTCCGCTTGCTTCGCGTCCAGCCAGACCTGGGACTGGCAGCCCTTGATCAGATGCTCCTCATCGCGTGCCTCTTCGGCGAGCGGTTCGAGCTGTTTCCCGAGCCCGATGACGTATTCATATCTCTCCGTCCAGTCCTGGAAAATTCCGAGATTCTCGATCAGACGCTGTTGTTTTTCTTCGATTCCGCTCATTGAAAATTCTTTCCGGGAAGGGAACGCAGGAGCGGGAAAACATCAAGCCCCGATCAGGTGGCGGGCGCAAGGCGCTGGAGGAAGCGGCCTGAGACAAACGCGAGTGGTGGGGCAGGATGAGCGCGATAGAACATCGGATCGCTGACATCCACCCTTTCCAGCTGCAGCCAGATGAAAGAGCCATGGGAAGAAGCATCATCCAATCCACCAGCGGGATCCCGGCCAGCAGTGCGGAGACGTGGGCGGGCACCGGTGACTGGAATTTCGTGACGCACAAGGCCAGCCAGATCCCGAACGGAAGCAGACCGATCCAGCCGCTGCCGGGCTCACGAGGAGCGGCAGCAGCGCAGCGATCAATCCGGCGCCAGCCAGCAAACCGCGTGCCTGCCACTTTTTCCGCGGAAGATCGCCCGCGCGACTCCCACCGCGCGCTCAGGGAAAGCGCGATGATGTAAAGCAGAAGGGCCGCCGCAGGAAACATGCACCGTCCCTGAGATCCCCCGCCCCATCGCCACGTATCCGAGAACCGGCAGGCACGCCCTGCAGAGCCCCATCGGAATCACGGACCAGGGCGGTCTTGTGAACCTTCGTGTAGAGCAGAATCAGAAAGACGAGGACGCGCAGCCACGAGAAACGCAAGCCACCCGTGAAAGGCGGACATCGCCAGGCCGATGGCGACAAGAACGACTGCAAGCGGCGCAGGTAGCTTTTCTCTGAAAACAATCCGCTCGGCAGCGCGCGCTCCGGACGGTGGACTGCTATCCCATTCGCGATCCGCCCAGTCGTTTGGGAAATTCCCGGCGACATAGAAAAGGATGGCGGCGAGAGTGAGCAGCCACGGCCACGAAAAAGCTCCGCCACCGGCCATGCTGCCGAGGAAGACTCCGACTCCGAGATTGCTCACCACGCTGGGGACGTTCGCGATGCGGGCCGTGGAGAGGAGGGCGTGGAGGTCGGTATAGGCATGGAGTCTTGAGCACGCTGGCTGAAGCCGGCGCCATCCGCTTCAGGAAATTTTCTCAAACTTGCCGTTGGAGTCGCCGACGCGTTCGGCTCTTCCGCCCATGCGGTCGATGAGGGAGAGGTAGAGGTTGGTCATCGGGGTGCCCTCGTCCGCCCTGATGACGCGGCCTTGTTTCACGTTTCCACCATGTCCGGCCAGAAGCAGCGGAAGGTCGGCGTGGTCGTGGCGGTCGCCATCGCGGATGCCGCCACCGAAGAGCACCATGGAGTTGTCCAGGAGGTTTCCGTTCCCATCGGAGGTGTTCTTCAGTTTCTCCAGAAACCAGGCGAACTGCTCGATGTAGAACTCGTCGATTTTCGCGATCTGATCGAGGTTCTCGAGCCTTTCTCTGGTGATGGGAAATCTGGTGATGCCCGTCCGCAACACCGATTTCTGGAAAGCTCCTGCCGCTGCCATCGTGGGCAAGCAGGAAGGTGGAGATGCGGGTGGTGTCCGTCTGGAAACCGAGCGCCATCATCTCATACATCATGCGGATGTGCTCCTGATAGCTATCCGGGACACCGTTCGGGCGCTCGGCTTCCGGCACTTCGACGCGGAATTTTTCTGCATTCTCGATACGCGCTTTCGATGTCGCGGACGGCGGTGAGATACTCGTCCATCTTGCCCTTATCGGCGGAGTCGAGGCGGGTGTTGAAGCGTTTCGCATCGTCGATGACGAAGTCCAGGATGCTCTTTTGCCGGGCGCGGCGCATCTTATCGAGTTTCTCGTTTCCGGATCCGAAAAGTTTCTCGAAATACCATCCGCGGATCGCGCTCGGCCGGGGCGGGGGTGCTCTCGCTACGCCAGGAAAGATTATACTGGTAGGCGCACGAGTAGCCGGAATCGCAATGCCCGGAGCGGCGCGGAGGATCAGTGGAAAGCTCCAGCGACGGAACGCGGGTCTGGTGGCCGATCTGTTTCGCGAGGATCTGATCAACGGATTCGCCAGGCGGATATCCGCGCCAGCGGTTTTCCGCGCCTGGCATCCGGTCAGGAAAGTCGCGTTCGCGCGGGCATGGTCGCCGCCGCCGTCGCCGTTGGCACGCGCCTTCTCGTGGTCGAGGTTCCGCAGGACGGAGTATTGGTCGCGCAGACCGCCGAGGGCCTTAAGGGTGCTTGGAGGTGTTTTCGTTTCCGGTCGGGAACCAATGCTCCACGTTCACGCCGTTCGGGATATAAACGAAAGCGAGGCGGGTGGGCGGGGCGGCCTTCGCAACGGCGGCGGCAGACGCTTTGCAGACTTGGCAGAGCGAGGGTCGTGGCGAGTCCTTTGAGAAATGTTCTGCGGTTTTTCATGGTCGTAAATGGCTGGTTCATTTGCGTCGGTATTGGAAAGGGACGGATTCGGCAACGGCGGTGATGTAGGACAGGAAACGTCCGTCATCACTGGAGGCTTTCAGAACGATTCCATCTAATCGCAGGTCGGTCGTAGTATTCCACGCCCCGTCCTAGCGCATAGGTAAGCATTTTCACGGCAACTGCGCGATGGAATACGTCGCGGTAATCCGTGACGAAAATATCGATCATCTCCTCTGCGGAGCTGAATCTCTTGGCCGGTGACCAGCTTGTCGGTGACATCGAGCGTCTTGCCTCCGTCTTCCGTCCTCCAGCGGCCGACTCCGTCGAAATTTTCCAAGCCGAAACCGATGGGATCCATCAGCGCATGACAGGAGGCGCAGTCTGGATTCTTCCGGTGTTCTTCGAGCTCCTGCCTGCAGTGTGCGGGATTCCCTCCGTGTTCCTCGTATTCCTCGGGAAGCGCCGGAACGTTTGGCGGGGCCGGTGGCGGAGGAGTATTGAAAAGGTTTTCCAGCACATATTTTCCGCGCAAGAACAGGCGATGTCCGGGTGGAGTGGGATGTCAGGGTCAGGAAGGAACCGTGGCCCAGCAATCCGCGGCGCGGCGTGCCGTTCAAGCGAGACCCTACGGAATTCTTCGCCATCCACTCCCGCGATTCCGTAATGCTCCGCGAGGCGATCGTTGAGGAATGTGTAGTCTGCGCTGAGCAGGGTCTGCCATCGGCAGGTTATCATCCATCACGTGCTTCACCAGGCCTCGGTCTCCGTCCTCATGTATGTGCCAACTCCCGTTCGAACTCAGCGTATGTCCGTTCGTGGGACTCGACCGCGTACATATCGCGGAGCTGTAGCCACTGGCCGACGAAGTTCTCGACAAAATCTTCGGACTTTTCGTCAGCCACCATGCGGTCGATCTCGGAGTGAAGATTCTTCCGAAGCGCCCCCCTGTCCGCAAGTTCACGCAGACGCCCGTCCGGCATGGTTGACCAGAGGAAATACGAGAGTCGGGAGGCAAGGGCGTGCTCGTTAATTAGTTCCTTTCCTTCCGCTTATTTCACCAATTCCAGGCTCTTCACGGAAAAGAAAAGATGGCGAAACCAACACTGCGGCAAGAGCCTGTCGAATCGCGTAGTCCACGCTTTTCTCCTGAGCTTTCGCGTTCTCTAGAAATACAAGATACCGCTCCGCCTCACCCTCCTTCACCGGTCGGCGGAAAGCTTTCGCTATGAATTTTCTCATTACAGCGATCATGTAATTCTCGTCCGATTGCCCGGCTTCCTCTCTAAGAAAATTGCGCGGTGCGAGGCGGCGCGTTAGAGGTTCACCCTCGATCGGCCCCTCAATGGCGATGCATTCCACGAGAAGATTTCTATCCCGTTTCCCCTCGGGATGGGACTCATTGTAGTAATCGTTGAGAAAACCGACCGTGAATTTTATGTTCCTCTGCTCGCTCCAGTGTGATTTCGGTTCGATATTCGGTTCCTTCTTCCGACTCGCTACCTCCCAGATCTTTACCTTTTCTCCATTGATCTTCAGTTCCATCTTCGCAGCTTCGTCACCCGCCTCGTCGGCACGTGCGGTGATAGTGAATTTCGGAAACTCCCCCACCCGAGGAAGGGCCTCCCCTGTCGTAGCGAGCATAAGTGCGGAACCAGATGGCACACCCGCACCCTCGAGCTCTGCCCCTGGATTTAATTTCTCTGGAAACTTTGGAGGTGAAAAATCCACCGCCATGTCCAGCGCAACGTCGGCCGCCTCCAGGTAACGCTCCATGTGCAGCGGGGAAAGGGTCAGCACATCGGCGATGTTGTCGAAGCCGTATCCGCTGTCATCCACAGGGAGGATTTCGGTAACCTCCGCATTCACACCGAGGAGGTCGCGGATCGTGTTTTCATACTCCGTGCGATTCAGGCGACGCAGGGTCACGTGACCCGGATCGGGATTCTTCGGATCTACGTAAAAGACTGCGTAGTCGATCCACTTCACCATCTTCGCCCTCTCCTCCTCGCCTGGAGCATACTCGTCTGGCGGCGGCATCAGGCGGAAGTCGATGTGGTCACGTATCCTCTTCCACTCCGCGCGATCGGCGATCATTTCGTCGATGTTCGCGTAGCTGTCGAGCTCCAGATGCCCCTCATCACTGCCGTCCCCGTGACAGTCATAGCAGTAGTCACCATGATCGGCAGGATTTCCCGTCATATCCTTCGTTGAGATCCTCCGCGGCCCGCAGGACAAGCGCAGTAGCCGCTATTGCGGGGATCGCCGGCACATTTACCGAAGAAATCTGGAGCTTGGAGTGAAGTCATCGGCAGAAATCGACATGAGGCGTGAACTACGCAAGTGCCGCAGAATGGTCAAAAACACGGGCGGGCTAGTGGATATCTCACAACTTTTTCCTTAAAATCCTTACCGCGGGTGTGATTTTTATCGGCGTTTTTCCAAGCGCCGCAGGCTTTGGACTGCTGGGATTCTTCATTCCCAGCTTGTCGCGGTTGGCTTCTTTCTGCCGAGCACGTGCAATTGTTACCTGGATGTTTTGGTAATCGCAGTTTCGGGGTAAGAGCTGCGGATAAGAACCGCAGCAGTCCAGAGCCTCCGGCGAACTTGTCCACGAAAAGATCACACCCCCCGCTTGCGATTACCCCGCGATCCGCCATTTATCGGAAACCATAAAAATCCTGACCTTCCTCCTCCTGACGAGCATCACAGCCATCGCCGGGGAGAATCTCCTCTCGAAACCAGATTTCTCCAGCTGGGCTTTTAAATCCAAGGCAGGGGTGGACGCGGCGGAAAAATCCTGGATGCTGGAAAATAGTGTAATTCCACCACCGGGGAACCCATCGGCTTCATCCGCACCAAGAAATCCTACGAGGACTACACACTTACCTTCCAGTGGCGCTGGCTTCCCGGCACCGAGAATGGAAACAGCGGGCTGCTCGTCCACGCCGGAGACCGCCCAAGGAACTTGGCCACCATGTATCGAGTCCCAGCTTTTTCAAAACAACGCAAGGCGATTTTTGGATGATAGGTGAGACCCTCGAAGCAACAGGAAAGAACGAGGGGGGACGCTGGTTCAGCACGACAGACCCGAAAGAAAAGCCCCTCGGAGAATGGACACCGACGCGTCTGCAAAGCGGACACCATCACCGTCCATGTGAACGGGATCCTCGTGAACGAGGGCAGAATCTCTCCCACCAGCGGCAGCATCTGCTTCCAAGCGGAGGCGTGCCTATTGGGTTTCGAAAATCGTTGTCTGGAAATAGACAGAGCCCACCAACCTATTTTGTCCCGTCTCCTCCCACCCGGACTGCCCGATTTCATCAAGCAGAGCTTCCACTGATCACTTACCGACTTCCTCCTCACCAGCGCCACGAAATCCGTCACCTCGTCCACCTTCAAAAGGCAACGCAGCGGCCAATACCCCCGCCACCCCGATCAGCCGGAAGCAAACTGCTTTCATTAGCAGACCCATTCCGGTGAGATCGGAAAACAGCAGCCGATTTCCGAATATACACAGACCCGCCATTACCGCGGTTGCAGACCCGATTTTGAGAAAAGCCACCACCAGCCCCCTCGTCCCCACATCCCCCGCATATTTCGTCATCGCCGCATAAAGGAATAGGAAATTCAGGCTCGCCACGATGCTTGTTGTCAGCGCCAGCGACTCGTGCCCCCACTTGAAAACAAACACGAAAAGATAGTTGCAGCCGATATTAACGAACAGCGCGATAACGCTCGCGATCATCGGAAACCACCTCTTTTCAATCGCGTAGAACGCCGGCTGAAGCACTTTCAGCCCCGCGTAGAACAACAACCCGCAGCCATACGCCTGAAGTGCCCCCGCCGTAGCCGCCCGATCCACTGCATCGAACTCACCCCTCTCGTAAAGCAAACTGATGATTGGTTGTGCGAGCACCACCAGCCCCACCGTCGCCGGGAAAACTAAGAACATCACCAGCTTCAGCCCCTTCCCCAGGGTCGGAGCGAAATCCTCACCCACCCCGTTGATCGCCGCCCGCGAAAGCGCAGGTAAAGTCACCGTTGCCACTGCAACCCCGAAGACGCCGATGGGGAGCTGCATCAGGCGAAAGGCATAGCTCAGCCAGCTCACCGCCCCCTCCCCCACGCCGTAGGCGAACATCGAGTTCACCACCACATTCACCTGCGTCACCGAGGCCGCGATTACCGCTGGTCCCATCAGTTTCAAGATCTGCTTCACCCCGGAGTCATTCCATTTGAAATCCGCCACAAAACGGTAGCCCACCGCCCGCAACGCCGGAAACTGACACACAAGCTGCGCCACCCCGCCTATCACCACCCCCCACGAAAACCCCACCAAACTCCGCGGCCCCACTCCGGTTCCATCCAGTAACCGATCGCCGCGCCCCCCGCCATTGAGCCGATATTGAAAAAGCATGAAGCCAACGCTGGCATCCCGAACACATCCCGTGCATTGAGCATCCCCATCACCAGCGCCGAAAGCGACACCAGCGCGATGAACGGATACATCACCCGCACCATCTCCACCATCAGCGCGATCTCCCCCGGATTGTAATCCCGTGCCGTCTCCCCGCTGTGCGAAAACGCCGTCAGCAGCTCCACGATCCACGGAGCCACCCCAATCCCCACCAGCGTAACCACACTCATGAACACCGCCGCCAGCGTCATCATCCGGTTCGCCAGTACCCACGCGTTCTCCGGCCCGTCGGACTTCACCTTCTTGGAAAAAGTCGTCACGAACGCCTGTGAGAGTGCCCCTTCCGCGAAAAGATCCCGCAGCAAATTCGGCACCCGGAACGCCAAGTAAAAGCAATCCATCCACCGGCTCCCGCCAAAGAGCGCCGCAAACATCATTTCGCGCCCCAGCCCCAGCACCCGGCTCAGCATCACCGCCGCACTCACCTTCCATGTAGCCCTAGCAGACATCCGCGCCGTTCATCTACGATGGAGAAGGGGTTTGCAACCTCTTTGCGGAGGAACGGGCAACCACCTTCGATACTGACATGGTGTTGCAAGCATCCATAATCGCATGATGAAAAAGCTACTCACCACTGCCATCGTCCTCATTATTCCCTTGCATGAATCGCAGCTCGGCTTGCGAACCGTCAAGCAGCCTCTCTACCTCCATGGCAGCGATGAAAGTCCCGGCATCCGAATCACCGACGTCCCCATCGTCTCCTATTAAGCAGACCCCGAATGCCGTTTCACCCGAAATCTGCCAGCCTTTCTTCGTCGTCACCATTGATGCCTCCAAAGCCAAAGTCCCCGAAGGCTACCCGTTCACCATCGCCCAGGTCATCGACGCCGTGGAAACCTGCGCGAAACTTATGTATCCCGCCTCCCCCGAAAAAAGAAGGCAAACTTGAAATCAATTCAATCCTGGCGACAGACTGATTCTCTGCGATCCGCTGGTTCCTGCTTGTAGTTCCACCAGCCCCGGGGGGGTGTTTACCATACCCTCCTCACCTGATACGGGTCGATGGCCTTATCCGCGGAGATGATTCCCAGCCCCATTCTCTTGGCCTGGCAGATGAGCATGCGGTCGAACGGATCGCCATGGTGCTTCGGGAGCTCCTGCAGGAGGCGGCAGTCGTCGATGGACGAAGAGAGGAGCGGCACACCGATTCGCTTCAGTTCTGCCGGGAAAGTCCGGCTCCAGTCGGAGTCGATCTCGAAATCAAAGCCTTTTCCGGACAGTTTGATCGCGATTTCCCAAAAACTCGTAGAGGAGTGATAGAGCGGAAGCTCTCCGTCGATGACTTGGACGGCGTTCTTTGAAAGTCGCCTGTCGCCATGCAACATCCAGAGAAGCGCGTGGGTATCGAGCAACCAACCTGTCACCGTATTGCCGGTCATGGATTATCGAAACTCCGGGCTATTTCCGAATTGAGGTCGGGATCGTCGAACCGTTCCGTCATTTTGAACTTTCTTCCTTTGAGTCCACCGATCCGTGTTTTGCCGGAGAATTTCTCGATCATGCTCAGCCTCACTACCGGCTTGTCGCGGCGGGCAATGATGACCTCCTCACCACGCTCAGCGGCGGCGATCAGTCTGGAAAGCTGGGTTTTCGCTTCATGAATGGTGACCTGCATGATGCGTTGAACCTAGCTAAGTAGGGCGGAAGTAGCAAGAGGCATTTCGACGTGCATCCTCTGACTCGGGTTTCAGACGCGGCAGCTACTTCTTCCTTTTCCTCCCGGCCACCCGCCAGATCGCCACGAGGGTCACGACGGCTCCAAGGAGTTCGTGCATTTCGAAAGTCTCTCCGAAGAAGAAGAACGCGCCGATGGCGGTGAAGATCGGCAGGGTCATTTGTAGCGATGCCCCTGCGCAATGGTCAGTCCGCTGGTAGGCACTGGTCATGATTAGTTGCGAAAATGTGACGACCACCGCACCCAGCGCCAGCAGACCCCATCCGGCGAACGGCAGTTCCGGGACTTTCGAGACGAAGGGTAATCCAAGAAGCAGCGAGCAAGCTTGCCTGCGCCCCGTAGATCGTTGTCGGGTGCTCGGTGTGGCGCAGCTTGCGGATGATCACCACCACCCACCCGGCGGTCACCGCCCCGAAGAATCCGAGCAGATCGTAGGCGGAGGGTGCCACGCCCAGGTTCTCATCGCTCAGGAAAATCACCAGACCGGCGAGCGCCACGACCAGCCACCACCGGGTCGCGACGCGACCTTTCTCCTTCAGCCAGAAAGCCGCGATGACCGTGGCGAACATCGGGTAGGTCAGGTTGATCACGATGGCGCGCCCCGCACCGAGCTTCACGATGGTGATGTAGAAGCAGATGATCGCCAGGCCGCCGATCACGCCGCGCAAGACCACCAGCCGTTGGAAAACATCCGCCGCCACTCAAATCCCCGTCCGTTTGAGTAAAAGCACAACGAGCAGACCCACCCCGACCGCTCCCCGGAAAAGCGTGGCCATCCATCCATCCGCCCCTCCGATCGCCAGCGAAGCCGCCCGGATCAGGAGGGTGTTTCCTGCGAAGAGGAAGGCGGAGGCCAGCATCCACCCCACCCCTTTCAGAGTCCAGGTTCTCGTCTTCGCTCTCCATTGCCGCGCCCGCTTCTTGCCCACGAAGCCTAAAAGCAAGCCCGCCCATCCGGCCTTTCAAATCTCATTCGCGCAATCTTCGCTCGATGTTCAATGTTGAGCGTTCGCTGTTCGACGTTCCTCCTTGATCAGTCCTTGACCACGCGGAAAACCCCGCATAAACCCGCCCCTCATGGGATTTGACACACTCGGCCTCTCCGCCCCCGTTCTTGAAGCAGTTCTGGAAACGGGCTACACCAACCCGACCCCGATCCAGGCGCAGGCGATCCCTGTCATCCTCGAGGGCAAGGACGTCATCGGCGCATCCCAGACAGGCACTGGCAAAACCGCGGCGTTCGCACTGCCCTCGCTTTCGAAAATCGAGAAGCTGGGAAAACCCCAGATCCTCGTCCTCGAGCCGACCCGTGAACTCGCCCACCAGGTCGCCGAGCAGTTTGAAAAATACGGAGCCAAGACCGGGATGAAGGTCGCCCTTCTCTACGGCGGCGTCGGCCTCGGCGAGCAGATGAAGAAGCTCGAGGAAGGCGTGGATATCGTGGTCGCCACTCCCGGCCGCCTCGTCGATTGCTTCTACCGCGCCGCCATGCGCTTCGGGGAAATCAAGATTCTCATCCTCGATGAGGTCGACCGCATGCTCGACATGGGGTTCCTCCCGCAGGTGCGCAAAATCGTCAATCTCTGCCCATGGGAAGGCCGCCAGACACTTTTCTTCTCCGCCACCATGCCCGCCGCGATCCAGACCTTCGCACAGTGGTGCCTGGTCGATCCGGTGAAGATCGAGATCGCCCGCCGCGAAGTCGCCGCCACCGTCTCCCACGCGTTCTACCCCGTCTCCATCGACCAGCGCGACGAGCTGCTCCTCGCCCTGCTCAAGGAGACCGACTACCACTCCGTGATGATCTTCACCCGCACCCGCCGCGAGGCCGACGAGGTGACCGGCATGATCAAAGGCACCGGCCAGACCAAGGTCGCCGCCATGCACTCCGGACATCAACCAGACCGACCGCATGAAAGCCCTCGCAGGATTCAAGAGCGGGGAATTCGAGATCCTTGTCGCCACCGACGTCGCCGCCCGCGGGATCGACGTTTCCGGCGTCTCCCACGTCATCAACTACCGCGTCCCGGAAAACGCCGAGGACTATGTCCACCGCATCGGCCGGACAGGCCGCGCGGAGGCCGAGGGCGACGCCTTCACCATCCTCACCGCAGACGAACTCGACTTCGCAAAATCCGTGGAAATCTTCGTCAACAAGGAGATCAAGCGCGAGAAGCTTCCCGACTTCCCCTACATCTACACCGCGCTTCTCGATACGGATCCCGTGAAGTCGATCCGCCGGAAAAAGGTGGGTGGCAAGAAACGGCGCAAGTGACCGGGAAAAGCTGGAGCGCCCGGTGCTTTCATCGGGAACCCGGAAGTCTGCCTTGATCTCCTCCCGGCGGCTTCTAAGGTTTTTCCATGTTTAAAAACCTGGTCGCCATCCTGGCTCTTGCCCTCCCGCTGTCCGCAGCGGAGAAACCCAACATCATTTTCATTCTCACCGACGACCTCGGCTGGGGCGATTACGGGGTGTTTTTCCAGAATCTTCGCAAGGAAAACGGAGACCGTTCCGAGCCGTGGCACATGACTCCGCAGCTCGACAGGATGGCAGCGGAAGGCATGCAGTTTCCGCATCACTATTGTCCGGCTCCCGTCTGCGCTCCCTCACGCGCGTCTCTCCTGCTCGGAGTGCATCAGGGTCACTCCAGCATCCGGGACAACCAGTTTGACAAAGCCCTGCCGGAAAACCATACCCTCGGCACCGTCCTGCAAGGCGCGGGCTACTCCACAGCGGCCATCGGGAAATGGGGTCTTCAGGGAGAAGGGGAATCGCCTCCCGAGTGGGCAGGCTACCCCACCAAACACGGCTTCGATTTCTATCATGGCTACGTCCGGCACGTGGATGGCCACAGGCACTACCCCAAGGAGGACGGAAAGCAGGTCTGGGAAAACGACAAGGAAATCTCCGCAGGGCTCGACGTCTGTTACACTACCGATCTTTTTACCGCGCGTGCGAAACAATGGATTATCGATCAGAAAAAGGCCGCTCCCGAGAAACCCTTCTTCCTCTACCTCGCCTACGACACCCCGCACGCGATCACCCAACTCCCCGCCGCCCCCTACCCGGCTGGCGGCGGCCTGAAAGGCGGCATCCAATGGACGGGCGAGAACGGGAAAATGATCAACACCGCCGATGGCGAACCCGATAGCTACAGGCTTCCCGAATACGCCTCCGCGACATGGGATCACGACGATGACGCGGCCACCCCGGAGGTCGCATGGCCGGATGTTTACCAGCGCTACGCCACTTCCGTCCACCGCATCGACGCCTGCGTGGGCGATCTCATCCAGACACTCAAGGATCTGAACATCGATGACAACACGCTGGTCGTCTTACCACGGACAACGGGCCGAGCAACGAATCGTATTTCGACGAGGGACTGAAAGCGAACTTCTTCGATTCCTTCGGGCCGTTCGACGGGATCAAACGCGACGTGACGGAAGGTGGCATCCGCGTTGGCGCGATCCTCCGCTGGCCCGGTGGCACCGCCCCCGTCCGCCTCTCCAATCTCCCGTCCCAGTTCCACGATTGGATGCCGACTTTCGCCGGGTTGGCGGGAGTTGCCCCGCCAGTCAACGCCGATGGGACGTCGCTGGTTCCGACGATCACCGGAGAGGGCGAGCAGAAGGAGCCGCAGGTGTATATCGAGTATTTCCAGCCGCAATCAGAGAACCCCGGACTACCCTGAGTTTGAAAAAGAGCGCCGGGGACAGGAAAGGAAACAGATGCAGGCGATCCGTTTCGGCGACCACATCGGTATCCGCTACCGCATCGGATCACACGCGGATCCCTTTGAAATTTACGATATCGTCTCCGATCCGAAACAAACGAAGGATCTCGCAGCGGAAATGCCCGATCTCCATGCGAAAATGCGCGACGGGGTTCTGCGGATGCGCATGCCGGAGAGCACCGCGCCGCGCCCATACGACTCCGAGCTTGTCCCGGCCATCAGTGTGGAGAGCACCCTCGGGATCGGCTGGAGCGCCCACGAATCCAACGCCCCGTGGCTGGCACGACCCGGACGGATATGGATGCCACTTGAAAAAGGCGTCTCGGTTCAGGTGGAAGAGATCGGAATCCCCGAATGTCGATTCCATCGTTTTCCAAGGGTTCCTGGAAATACCCTCCGATGGCGAATACACCTTCCACATGCCGGCGGGAGCAACCGCCCTGCTCAGAATTCACGAGGCCACGGTGATTGACTCCGCGTTCGCCGCCGCGGAGAAGGAAACTTCCGGCACGATCCGCCTGGCGAAGGGCAAACACCCGATCCGACTTCACTGGAAAACCGGGGAGATCGCACCAAGCCTGGACATCTCGGCGGATGGTATGGAACGCCAGGCAATTCCGGGGAACATGCTGAGCCACTGAGTTTTTCGGTAGAGAGCGGCTCCCGATCTTTGCTAAGCGGCTGGAAGCACGCTTCTCCACATTGGGGGCTCCTTTCGCGCTCCACAAAAAACGGGACGTCCCGGAAGACGCCCCGTTTTGAGAACAATCCCCTACGGGATCAATACTCGTAGTTCAGGTAGAAGTTGAACTGGCCGCCTTTGTCGGCCTCGTCATCAGGGGAGCTGACGGGAATCGCGTAGTCGAGCGCGAGCGGAACCGGGCTGATCGGAAGCTTGATGCGGACACCGACACCGATGTCGCTGTAAACATCGTCCGGAGCGATATCCCACGAGCCGGAGTTCACGTAACCAATATCGTAGAAGACCGCGGCGCGAACCGTCTCGATGATAGGGATGGTGTATTCGGTGCTGAGAAACGCAAGCGACTGTCCGCCGAGAACCTCGTTTGTTGGTATATCCCGTGTACCGCCGATGTCCCGGAACTCAAATCCGCGCAAGGTGCGGCCACCACCGAGGAAAAGACGCTCGAAGACGGGAACGTCCCCGCTGATGGAATCGACGAAGGCAAGCTCGCCGTTTACGGAGAGGATGGTGTCCCATTTGAGGTTCCAGTATTTCGAGCCAAGCGCGGAAAAGGTGATCGTATCCACGTCGCCACCGAAGATCCCGCCGGCCATGGTCAGTGAGATATCGAATTTCTCACCGCTGCGCGGGGTGATGGTGCTGTCGCGGTTGTCGTAGAGGTAGTTCAGGGTCACCGCGCTGCGGATGTAATCGTCCTCTTCTGTTGAAAGCCGATCCCGGAACCTGATCGACGTCGATGCCGATTTGTTCAAGGCGGTATTCAAGCTTGAGAGAGGATTTGTCGCCGATCGGCTTGCGGAGGTAAACCGCTCCGCCCGCGTTTGTTTGCTCGTAAACATCACTGAAGTAGCTGGACTGGCGGTAGAAGAGCTCGCCGCCAAGGGAAAGCTTGCGATCCATGAACCAAGGCTCGACGAGGGAGACGCTGAACTCGCTACGCTCGGAACCCGCGCGCAGGCTCATTGCGAAACGCTGGCCGCCACCGGTGAAGGACCATGGATTCATGATATCGAAGTTGCTCTGCTCAAGGGTCAGGAAGCCGACGACATTGTCGATGGAGCTGAAGCCGATGCCGACGCCGACGGAGCCGGTGTTACGCTCCTCGACGAGGATGTCCACATCGCGATAGCCACCGCCACCGGGAGTGCCGCTGGCCTGGACGTCGCTGAAATACTGGAGGTTTTCAAGCCGTGCCTTGGTGGTTTCCAGCTCGACGGTGTTGAACCAGTCGCCCGGTTGGAGGGGAACCTCGCGGCGGATGACCTTGTCCTTGGTTTTGGTGTTGCCCTGGATGTTCACCTTGCCCACGCGGTAGCGGGAGCCTTCGGAGATCTGGTATTTGATGGTCACGCGGTTGGGCCGGCGTCCTTGATATCCGGATTCACGGTGGCGTCCGCGTAACCGCGTGAGCCGTAGAAGCTGCGGATGGTCTTGATGTCATCGCGCATTTTCTTGGAGGAATACGCGTCGCCGGCATCCAGGGTCATGGAGGGCTGGAGTTCCTCGGGCTTGAAAATCGTCATCCGCCCGAAGCTTATTCCGGCCACCGTGTATTTCTCCCCTTCGTTGATCGGGATCACGAGATCCACACGGCCGTCGCCGACAGGATCGCGGCGCATTCCGGGGCTGCTCGCGCGGAGATAGCCTTTGCTCCGGTAGTAGTCGAGGACGGCATCGAGATCCTGGTCAAGCTGGTCGGACTCGAAGCGGCCGGACTTGGTGAGCCACGAGAACCAGCCCTTTTCCTTGGTCTTCATCTCCTTTTTCAGCTCGGGAGTGGTGAACTTGGTGTTGCCCTCGAAGCGGATCTTGCGGACTTCGTTTTTCGCTCCCTCGTCGATGACGAAAATCAGATCCGATGCGCCCTGCTGGCCGGTCGCCTGGGTGCGGTGGCTGATCAGGACATCGGGATACCCGTAGCCCTGATAGTATTTCTCCAGATTGCGCCGCGCTTCCAGGATCTGCGAGTCGCTCATCGTTCCGCCGGCCTTGAGTTTGGTTTCCTTGGCGAGCTTCTGATCGGAGAAAATCGTGTTTCCTACAAATCCCACGCCGTTGATCTGATCCCTGGTGAGGACGTCCGCGATCACTCTCACCTTGTCACCGACCGGCTCCGCGAGGAAACGGACATCATCCACAAGGCCGGATTCGAAAAGGGTCTTGATGTCGTTGTCCAGGCGCTCGGCGCGGTACTCGCTTCCGGCTTTGGTGGACATCAGGTTGCGCAGACGGGCTTCATCCACGGTCTTCGCGCCACGGTAGCGGATGGAGACATCGGAAATGCTTTTCCCCTCGAAGTCCTGGGCGTGGATCTGACCGGAAAACGCCGCAATAAAAAGGCAGGTTATTAGGGCGATGCGCCCCAGAAATGAACTGCTGCCCGGGAGGGAAATTTTGGAGGAAGTCATAAACGATAATTTGTCGCGCCGATAAAGCCCGCACCGACCCCCAGGCGTCAAGGTCAATAGCGCGTCCTGACATGTTTCCATTTGCAACTTCCCGCTCACCTACCAATGTTGGGATCCAGCCTGTTTCCCAAACCGCCACATGTTTATTCCGGAAAATCCCGTTCTCGATACCCTTCTGAGAGGCCTGTTGCTCGGCCCCCTTGCGCTTGCCTGGATCACCGCGACAGCCCGGGTCGTGGGTCTGCGTACGTTCTCAAAAATGACCGCCTACGATTTCGTAGCGACGATCGCGACCGGCTCTCTGCTCGCCCAGGCTGCGGGGGCGACTGATTGGAAATCGTATCTACAATCCGCCATCGCCGTGTTCGTCATTCTCGCTTCCCAGCGGATCGTCGCCGCCATCCGCTTCCGCAGCAGCACATTCCGGGAGACGATTGAGAACGAACCCATTCTCCTGATGAGCCGGGGAAAATTCCACCGGGAGGCCATGAAAGGTGTGCGTGTGGCCGAGGCCGACATCATCGCAAAGCTGAGGCAGGCGAATGTGACGAGCCTGGAAGACATCGAGGCGGTGGTCCTGGAAACCACCGGGGACATCTCGGTGATCCACGGCGCCACGATCGAGGAGGGCGTGCTTGGCTACGTGGAACGCGGCCCCGATTACAGACGGGACGGAAAGGAAGCCGGCCATGAATGAGGATTCGGAAAAAGCCGGGAAAAACTCGGAGAAACTGGCCGAGGAGCGCACCGAGAAGTCCGAGGAGAGAACCGACTATGCGTTCGACCGTACCCTCCTGGCCAACGAGACGGACCTTTGCGGGGTGGAGCCGGACGGCGCTGGCATGCATCGGCGTGGGACTCGGATTCCAGGCCATCTTCAGAAGCGTGGAGCCCACCTGGGTGGCAAAACTCATTGCCAGCCTTATCATCCTTCTTGGAGTTTACATCATTTGGAGAGCCGAGCGCCGTGCTTCGGCATTGCCGGATCACAACAAGGGGAATGAAGTCAGCCTTATGAAACCGGCCAATTTCCTCGTCCTGGCCATTTCGATCACGGCAGCAGCGGCACTCCTCATCCTTGCAATCTGGTTTTTAATCTGATCCGCCGTCACACGAGCTAGCCTGGACACATGGCGGAGCGCGGGTCTTCAGCCCGCCCCGGAGAATCGAGCGCAAATGGTAAGACATTGGCACCGGGGCGGGCTGAACACCCGCGCTCCTACGAATGGGAAACCGGCGAAAAAAATCAGCGCTATCTTGCAAGATGGTTCGGGATACGCTTTGTTCCTGACACCGGATAGTCCGGAAATTTACTGATATGGAAGAAACTCTCGGAAACGTCCTTCGCGCCGCGCGCAAGAACTCCGGCATCTCGGTGGACGACGCGGTGTATATCGCGAAGATGCCGCGTGCCGTCGTCGAGGCGCTTGAGTCCGAGGATTTCGGCTTCTTTTCCAGTCCGCTTTACGCGCGGAGTTTCCTCCAGCAATACGGAGAGTATATTGGTGCGGATGTGGAGCCGTGGCTGGACGACCTTGAACCGACGACGATGATCGACGGGGAGGCCGTCGAATCATTTATCGACATCTCCGAGCCGGTCGCCGCAGCCGTGACGCGCGAGAAGCCGAAAAGCCAGACCGGAGGCGGGGCAATGGCCGCCGTCTGGATGATCCTCATCACCGCAGGGTTGGTATGGGGCGGAATAGCCGTTTACGAGGAATTCGAGAGCAGTCTCGCGCCCCCCGCTGCCACCGCCGATCCGGACACGAAAGCCGAAGATAAAATTCCCTCCGATAACCTCGTCGAGCCAGCCGCCCAGGACGCCCCCCCAGCGGGCACCGAGGACAGCGTAGCCGAAACCGGGACACAACTTGAAAGTCCCCGGCGTGCCATCATCGTGCGCGAGGAGTAGATCACTTCATCGCCCGGAAAGTCCGTATCATCTCCAAAAACGCAGGCAGATAGCTTTGCGCCTTGCCCTCGCCGATTCCGGGGATTTCGAGCGCCTCCTCGATACTGGCGGGAGCGTATTTGGTGAGGTTCTCGAGGACTTTGTTTGAAAAAACGATGTATTGCGGGACTCCGTCCTTCTTCGCCATCTTGAACCGCAGGTCTTTCAGCATGGTGAAAAGCTGCGGATCGAAACTTTTCTCTTCCAGCCCCGCGGGCTTCGCGACCTCGTCCGGCCACCTCAGCTCGTATTCCTCCTCGCCTTTCATAACGTCCTCACCCTTCCCGGAAAGGGTCATCAGCGGATAGTCGCCGGTTTGCGTGATGACAAGACCCTCTTCGGCTAACGAGCGGAAAAGCGCGTTCAGGTAACCCGTCGTCCTGTCCGCGAGGATGCCGTAGGTGCTGAGCTGGTCGAGGCGGGCGTTGAGCATTTCCTGTGACTTGCTGCCGGAGAGCATCAGGATGATTTTCCCTTTTCCGAAAATCCCCTGCCATCCCGCTTCCGTCCGCCGCGACATCCGGGCGACCCCCGCCAGCGCCTTTTTCACCATCAGTCCCTCTTCCGCGGTCGGTTTCCGGAAATCACCCGCGCTGCGCTCCCGGCACACATCGCAGTTCCCGCACTTCGCCGCCTTCGCCTCGCCGAAGTATTCGAGAATCCATTGCTGGCGGCATGTGCGTGCGAAACACATCTCCACCATCGCCTTGAGCTTTTCGCGGTCGCGCGTGTCCTTGGCCTCCATCGCCTCCTCATCGAGCTTCAGATCCCGCGCCAGAATGTCCGGCTGGAGCAGCCGCGTCCCGCGCATCCTCCTCCCCTTCACTTCAAAGCGCTGGATGAAACGCCCCCTGGCCAGTATCCCCAACGCGCTCCCGACCGCCATGGAATTTTTCACATCCGCGTTCTCGGCGATGTCATCCAGAGTCCGGAAAACCTCGTTGTTCCCGTCCGCTTCGCTTAGTAGATACTGGTAAATTTGACGAACCACCGTCGCGGATGGATTCGCTCCATCGATAAAAAACTCCTGCGTCCGCGTGTCCGCGTAATTGAAAAGCAGCTCGCACACCGCCGCCTCCCCGTCACGCCCGGCACGACCGGCCTCCTGATAGTATGCCTCCACACTCCCGGGCACCTCGTAGTGGATCACGAAACGCACGTCCGCCCGGTCGATCCCCATCCCAAAAGCATTCGTCGCCACCGCCACATCCACCTTCCTGGAAATGAAAACCTCCTGAGCCTTCACACGCTCCTGATCCGACATCCCGCCGTGGTAGGAAACGCATTTGATCCCCAGGCTGGCCAGGGTCTCGGAAACCAGATCAACCTTCTTCCGTGTCGCGCAGTAAACGATCCCCGTCTTGTGCGCCGCGATGACGGCCTTGATTCGCTCGTCCTTCTGGGCGGCCTTGTCCACCTGTGAGATCGCCAGGGAAAGGTTGGGCCGCGAGAAGCCGCTCACGCGCTCGAACGGCTCCCGCAGCCCGAGGGTTTTCAGAATGTCCTCGCGAACTACTGGAGTCGCAGTAGCAGTGAGAGCCACACACTGCGGCCTGCCGATTTTCTCCAAAACCCTCCCCAGCCGCATGTAGTCCGGCCGGAAATCATGCCCCCACTGGCTAAGGCAGTGCGCCTCGTCGATGGCGAAAAGGGAGATCTCCACCCCGTCCAACGCCCGCAAAAAACTCTCCGCCCGGAAGCGCTCCGGGGCGACGTAGACCAGCTTGTAGGCACCGCCGCGCATCCCGTCCAGCCGCTCTTTCTGCTCCGGCCAGCTTAGGGTCGAGTTGATCAAAGTCGCCGGAATGCCCCTCGCCTCCAGCGCATCCACCTGATCCTTCATCAGCGCGATCAGCGGGGAAATCACCAGCGTGACTCCCGGAAAACACAGCGCCGGAACCTGGAAGCAAAGCGATTTCCCGCCACCAGTAGGCATCACGACCAAACCATCCTTCCCGGAGACGATCTCGGAAATCACCTCTTCCTGCCCTTCCAAAAACTTGGAAAAACCGAAGTGCTCCTTCAAAGCCGCACCCGGTGTTTTCAGTATGGATTTTTTCAACACGCCACCCGCCACGCCACCCATCATGCAGAGAATCCATCCACCCGCAAGATGGAGCGGAAACTAATGGAGAGCCGTGCTTTCACCCCCGCTTCCTGACCAAGTCCGGCGGACGGCTCGACGTTTCGGTAAGCGCCTCACCCATCAAAAATCTTGATGGTGAAATCATCGGTATCTCGAAAGTCCTCCGGAACATCACGGAGCGGAAAAGATCCGAAGCGCGCTTTCACCGGCTGCTTGACTCGAAAGTCCAGGGAGTGATTTTCTGGAACATCCATGGGGCGATCATGGGCGCCAACGAGATGTTCCTGACGATGCTTGGCTACACGACCGAGGATCTGGAGGCGGGTCGGATCTCCTGGCACAAGCTCACCCCGCCGGAATTCGCACACCTGGACATCCGGGCTTTGGAGGAGATCGCCGAGCGCGGCTATTGCGAGCCGCTGGAGAAGGAATTTTTCCACAAGGAGGTTCACGTGCGCCGTGCTTCGGCGGAAACAGGGTTTGAAGATGACATGGGCGGGCGTAGCTCCGCGCTGGATCTGACGGAACGGAAAAAGCTCGAGCAGCATTCCTGAGCGCCGGCGGATAAGCATCGGCACCCTGGCGGTGGCATGCATACGCCGGAACAACGTGCTGGCCCATCCTCATGTCCATCGACCTTGCTCAAGCTGCGGATCCACGATGATGAACTGCGGGGAAATCCTCACCATCATCGGGGAAAGCGCCAAACGCGGCGGTGAAATGGTGAAGCAGGTGTTATCGTTCGCCCGGGGTGTGGAGGGGCAGCGGATGGACGTGCAGGTGCGCCACCTCATCGAGGACATTGAAAAAATCACCACCGACACGTTCCTGAAAAACATCGATATCCGGACAACGATCCCCCCCGAGCTATGGCCCGTCTCCGGCGATCCCACACAGCTCCACCAGGTGCTGATGAACCTTTGCGTGAACGCCCGCGATGCGATGCCGAACGGCGGCTTGCTCAATATTTCCGGCTGCAATGTCACACTGGACGCCCACTATGCGGCGCTCAACATTGAGGCTCATCCCGGGCCGTATGTGTTTATCCAGATCGAGGACAATGGGATTGGAATCCCGGCACCGGTGATCAAGCAGATCTTCGATCCTTTCTTCACGACGAAGCCGGTCGGGAAAAGGAACCGGGCTCGGCCTTTCCACCTCACTGGCCATCATCAAAAGCCACGGAGGCTTCATCCAGGTTTACTCGGAGAACGGAAGGGGCACCAAATTCAAGATCTACCTTCCCGCCAAGACGGAGCCCTCCACTGACGATCAATGCGGCTGAGGACAATTCCATGCCCCGCGGCAACGGCGAGCTGATCCTCGTGGTGGACGACGAAGCCTCCGTGCGCCATATCACGGAGCAGACTTTGGCGCGCCTTCGGTTACCGCGTAATCCTTGCCTCGGACGGCGCGGAAGCGGTCGCCATCTACGCAGGCCGGCAAACGGACATCGCCGTCGTGCTGACCGACATGATGATGCCCATCATGGACGGCCCGGCCACGATCCAGGTGTTGCGGAAAATCAACCCGCTCGCGAGAATCATCGGGGCGAGCGGCGCGGCGAACGGAGCGCTGCCCTCAGGCGGCGTGTGAACCAGTTGAGACGCCGCCTGAAGGCAGCGCCCCATTCCTCAGTCACTGCTCTTCAGCACCTTGATGAAAGCATCCTGCGGGATGTTGACCTTGCCGAACATTTTCATCTTCGCCTTACCCGCTTTCTGCTTTTCGAGGAGCTTGCGCTTCCGGGAAATATCTCCGCCGTAGCATTTCGCGGTGACGTTTTTCCGCATGGCGGAGATGGATTCGCGGGCGACGATCTTCCCGCCGACAGCCGCCTGGATGGCGACGACGAAGAGGTGGTTCGGAATCACTTCCTTGAGCTTTCCCGCGAGGACGCGGCCATATGATTCCGCCTTGTCGCGGTGGACGATGGTGGAGAAGGCCTCGACGGGATCGCCGGCGATGAGCATGTCCATCTTGACCATCTTCGCGGCGCGGTAGCCGGCGTGCTCGTAGTCCATGGAGCCGTAGCCCTTGGTCATGGATTTGAGCTTGTCGTTGAAATCGACGAGGATCTCGGCAAGCGGGAGGACGCAGGAGAGCATGACGCGCATGTCGTCGATGGTCTCGGTGTTGGTGACTTCGCCGCGCTTTTCCATGACGAGCTGCATCATGTCGCCGATGTATTCGCCGGGCACCATGATATAGACGTTCACGATGGGCTCGCGGATTTCCTGGATGACCTGCGCCTCGGGGAAAAGGGTCGGGTTATCGACGATGACTTCGGTGCCGTCGGTGAGATCGACGTGGTAGATGACGGACGGGTAGGTGGAGATCACGTCCATGTCGAACTCGCGGCGCAGCCTTTCCTGGATGATCTCCATGTGCAGCAGGCCGAGGAAGCCGCAGCGGAAACCGAAGCCAAGCGCCATGGAGGACTCCTGGGCGAAGGTGAACGCGGGGTCGTTGATCTGGAGTTTCCCGACCGCCATTTTCAGAGCCTCGTAGTCGGATGCATCGACCGGATAGATGCCGGTGAAGACCATAGGCTGGATCTCCTTGTAGCCGGGCAGCGCCTCCGGGCAAGGGTGGGTGGAGTCGGTCATGGTATCGCCGATCTTCACCTCGGCGGCGGACTTCATGTTCGCGATGACGTAGCCGACATCGCCCGCACCCAGGATGTCGCGGGCGCTCATTTTCGGGGTGAAAACGCCGACTTCCTTGATCTCGTAGGTTTTTTCCGTGGCGAAAAGTTTCACCCGCTGGCCGCGCTTGAGCGTGCCGGAAAATACGCGCACGTAGGAGACGACTCCGCGGTAGGTATCGTAGAGGGAGTCGAAAACGGTGGCGCGGAGGAGCTTGTCTGGGTTTTCGACCGGTGCCGGGACGCGTGCCACGATGGCTTCCAGAATTTCCTCGATACCGATGCCCGCCTTCGCGGAGGCCGGGATGCAGTCCTCAGCCGGGATGCACAGGATGTCCTCGAGCTGCCTCTTGCACTTCGGAACGTCCGCCGCAGGAAGGTCGATCTTGTTGAGCACCGGGATGATTTTCAGATTCTGCTGCTCGGCCAGGTGCAGGTTTGCGACCGTCTGCGCCTCCACACCCTGCGCCGCATCCACCATCAGGATCGCGCCTTCGCAGGCGGCCAGCGCGCGGGAGACCTCGTAGGAGAAAGTCCACGTGCCCGGGCGTATCGAGAAGGTTCAGCTTGTAGGTTTTTCCGTCCTTCGCCTTGTATACCATCGCCACCGGGTGGGATTTGATCGTGATCCCCTTTTCACGCTCCAGATCCATGGAGTCCAGTTGCTGCGCGGAACTTTCCCGCATCGTCACCGTGCTGGTCGCCTCCATCAGCCTGTCGGAAAGCGTCGTCTTTCCGTGGTCGATGTGGGCGATGATGGAGAAATTTCTGGTCAGTTCGGTGGACATGGGCGTTCGGGGCGCATGAATTGCACGGAATCGGCGGAAATGCACCAAAAAATACGGCTGTGGAGCGGTCGCGGGAACCGAAGGTGAATCACACCTCCACTTTACAGAAGGCATTGGTGGACTAAAGTGGAACCATGAAAGAACAGCCATTCACATTTTCATCCGTAAGTGCCGTTGCCATGAGCCTGCTCTCCGGAGTGATCCTCGTCGCACCCGGAACCCTCTCCGCAAAGGAAGAGACCGAAGCAGACCAGGACAATCGCCCTGACAAAAGCCAATCTGAAGCGGATGCGACAACCGAAAAAAACTCCCAATCCGCAAACTCGGACACAGAACCCGCAGGAGCTGATGCCCGACCAACCGGATCCGAAACCGAACCGGCAGGGGCTGGTGCGCGCCGGACCGGATCTGAAACCGAACCGGCAGGGGCTGATGCCCGACCAACAGGTTCCGAAAGCGAACCCGCTGGGGCTGGCGCCCGTCCAACCGGATCTGAAACCGAACCGGCAGGGGCAGGGGCTCGACCAACAGGTTCCGAAACCGAACCCGCTGGTGCTGGTGCTCGACCAACAGGATCTGAAACCGAACCTGCCGGGGCAGGTGCTCGCCCGACTGGATCGGAAACTAAACCCGCTGGTGCTGGTGCCCGTCCCACCGGATCCGAAACCGAACCCGCAGGCAAAGGACGCTACACCGATTAAACGATAGGCGATTCGAAGAATCGTATCGTCGCCTGCTCAATCCTCTTTCGCGACCAGTTAAAGAGCCGGAATTCCAAGCATCTCCGGCAGCGCGAGGCGGGGACGATCTGTGAGGATTTCCGGATCGCCATGGGTGATGAGGACGGTGTGCTCGAAATGCGCGGAAGGCTTTCTGTCTTCCGTGATGACCGTCCAGCCATCGTCAAGAATGCGGACACCGGGGACGCCCTGGTTGATCATCGGCTCGATGGCGAGGCACATGCCCGGAGCGAGGGTCGGGGATTTTCCGCGCGGGCGGTAGTTGGGCACTTGCGGCTCCTCGTGGAGTTTCCTACCGACGCCGTGGCCGACGAACTCGCGGACGATGGTGAAGCCGAAGGGTTCCGCGTAGTCGTCGACAGCACCACAGAGATCGGCCAGCTTGCGGCCGGCGCGGGCTTTGGCGATTGCCTCGTAGAGGGATTGTTCCGTGACGGCGAGAAGGCGCTTGGTTTCCAACGGGATTTCCCCGCAGGCGACGGTGGTGGCGTTGTCCCCGATGAAGCCGCTCTTGATGATGCCGACATCGATTTTCACGATATCCCCGGGCTGGATACGCCGAGCGCCGCCGATGCCGTGAACAACCTCCTCGTTCACGGAAATGCAGATCTGCCCGGAGAATCCGCGGTAGTTTAGAAAGGCGCTGCGGCAGACTTCCTTTTCAGCCATCAGTTCGGCGGCGAGTTCATCGATTTCCCTGTCGTGACACCCGGCGCGACGGCTGCCGCGAGCTTCTGGAGAATGCCGGAGGCGATTTTTCCCGACTCGCGCATGCGGTCGATCTCTTTCGTGGACTTGATGGGAATTCTGACTGCGCATTGGAAACTCTAAATTTTAAACTTTAAATCTGAAAGGATGGTTGCGGCGACTTCCTCTTTGGGGGCGGTGGCCGGGATGGAAAGCAGTTTGCCCGCTTCGCGATACCGGTCAATCACCGGAATGGTGAGTTGGGCGAACTCATCGTGGCGGTTACGGAAATTCGCCTCGCCGTCATCAGCACGGGGAGCGGCGGGATGGCCGCACTTCGGGCAATCTCCCTCGCCGGAAAGCTGGTCTTTCTGCCCGGACCATCGGCATTCGGGGCACTCCACCCGGTTGCGGGTGCGTTCGAGCAGTTGATCGAACGGAACTTCAAGGGCGATGGCGGCATCGAGGCACAACCCGTTTTCCGAAAGTTTCCCGTCCAGATACTCCGCCTGCGGGAGGCTGCGTGGAAAGCCGTCCAGCACCCAGCCGGGGCTTCTCGTGTTTCTCTCCAACCAATCCCCGATCACGGGGCACATCAGTTCGTCCGGAAGGTAGCCGCCACGGGCGAGGATGGGCTCCGCGGCGAGGCCGAGCGGAGTTCCCTCTTCCATGTTTTCCCGGAGCAATGCACCGGTGCTGAGGTAATCCAGCTTCAACGCGGTTGCAAGGCGCCGCCCGTGGGTTCCTTTGCCAGAGGCGGGGGGACCGAGGAGGACGACGCGCATGAACTTGGAAACTTTAAATTCTAAGCTCTAAACTTCAATTGGCGGCGTTCTGCCGCCCTCCTTGTTAGCGCTGATAGATCCAGGCGGTGATGCCGAGGACGATCAGGATCGCGATCACGGTCCAGAGATACACGATCGCGTTGCGAGGCGCGGCGTTGTTTTGGTTGCCCAGGCGGTCGTAGCGACCCTTGAGTTTTCCTTTGCGGAGGAAACCGTCGTAATGCTTCTGGAGAAGGTGGGTTTCCACCTGGCGCATCACGTCGAGGACGACGCCGACCATGATCAGCAGCGAGGTGCCGCCGAAGAAGTGGAGGACGAGCGATCCCGGGGGAAGGCCGACGAGTTTTCCGATCAGGGCGGGAAGGAAGAACAGGGAGGCGAGGAAGATGGCACCGGCGAAGGTGAGGCGGGTCATCGTGAAGTCGAGGAAGTCCGCGGTCGGTTTGCCGGGGCGCTGGCCGGGGATGTATCCGCCGTTGCGCTTGAGGTCTTCCGCGATCTGGGAGGGCTGGAACATCATGGCCACCCAGAAGTAGGAGAACAGGAAGATGCCGACACCACCGAGGATGTAATACCACATGCCGCCGCCGACGAGTTCGCCGTAGAGCTTGGTAGCCCATGCCTGTCCGGGGAAGAACCACTGGAGCATCATCGGAGGCAGGGAAAGAACCGCGGATGCGAAGATGATGGGCATCACGCCGGCGTAGTTGACTTTCAGCGGCAGATACTGGGTCTGGCCGCCCATCTGTTTGCGTCCGACAACACGCTTGGCATACTGGACGGCGATTTTCCGCTGTGCCTGGGTGATCGCGATGGTTGCTGCGATGACGATAAGAAGGAGGGCGACCATGACGACCATCATGATGGCTTTGAAAGGCTCGCCGGAGGTGAAGTATTCCCATGCCTGGATGAGTGCACCGGGAAGGGCGGAGATGATGTTCACCGTGATGATGATGGAAATCCCGTTTCCAATACCCTTTTCGGTGATCTGGTCACCCAGCCACATCAGGAGGATGGTGCCGGCCACGATGGTCAGAACGGTAAGGGCGAACCAGGTGACGGTCGGGTTGGGGACAAGTTCTCCGAATTTCTCGATCCCGGCCATGTACGGGATGTTTCCGGGACTGGTGAGGGATTTCGCAACGAAGAAACCCTGCACAAGCGCGATCACGATGGTGATGTAGCGGGTGTATTGGGTGATCTTCTGGCGTCCGCCGTCTTCACGGGCGAGCCGGGAAAACTTGGGAACGATGGCCGTCATCAGCTGCACCATGATGGATGCGGAGATGTAGGGCATGATGCCGAGCGCGAAGACACCGCACTGGGTAAGGCCACCTCCGGAGAACACGGTCAGAAGGGCGGTCATCCCGCCCGCTTCGGTGGCGTCCTTCTTCGCAACGCTGTCGAGCCACTCCTTGATCACCGTCGCATCAACACCGGGAAGGGTGATGTGAACGCCGAGGCGGACGATGACGATGAGGGCGAGGGTGAATAGGATCCTGTCCCGCAATTCGGGGATTTTCCAGGTGTTCGCAAATGCTGAGATCATAGTGTTTGGAAAAATTCAAATTTCAAAATTCAAAACTCAAGGAAGACCGGGGTTGTGAATTTCTGCTCCGGCTCGCCGGACGCGGGGTTTTAATAGCACGGAGAGGAAGCGTGCAAGTGCTTCCTCTCCTCAAATCAGATGATGACTACCGGAGCGATCAAGCTTCGGATGCGTCTGCTTCCGGATCGACTGGTGTCCGGGTTTTTGGAGCGGGGTCGCCGAAGCTGCCGCCTGCCTTTTCGATCTTCTCACGGGCGGTTTTGCTGACTTTGTGGAAAACGACCTTGTAGGAGTTTTCAACTTCGCCGTCGCCGAGGAGTTTGATTTTGTCGGACGGGCCGTTGACCAGGCCACATGCGCGGAGAGCTGCTTCATCGACGGTATCGCCGGCTTTGAAGCGGCTGTCGAGATCGCCGACGTTCACGACGTTCCATGTGTAGCGGAAGTCGAAGTTGTTGAAGCCGCGCTTTGGAAGACGACGGTGAAGGGGCATCTGGCCACCTTCGAAACCGACGCGGGTTCCGCTGCCGGAGCGTGCTTTCTGGCCTTTGTGGCCTTTGCCGGAGGTTTTACCGAGACCGGAGCTTTCGCCCGCGCCAAGGCGTTTCACACGGTGCTTGGCACCGGGATTCGGCTTGAGATTGTGAAGTTCCATGATTTTGGAGTTTGCTAGTGTTAAGTGTTCAGGTTTCAGGGAAGGGGCTCCGCATGCGCCGAGCCTTCCTGATTAGATCGCTTTCTCTTTCTTCTCCTTGCCGCGGGATCCGAGGATCTGGTCGCGGGTGCGGACGGAAGAGAGCGCTTTGAGGGTCGCTTTGACTACGTTTGCGTGGTTGGAGGAGCCCATGGACTTGGCAAGGACATCACGGATACCGACTGCTTCGCAGACGGCACGGACACCGCCACCGGCGATGATTCCCGTTCCCGGGGATGCCGGCTTGAGAAGAACCTTGCCACCGCCGAATTCCGCACAGATTTCGTGGGGAATGGTTCCGTCGATGATGTTCATCGGGACGAGCACCTTGCGTGCCGCCTCGCTGGCCTTGCGGATGCAATCGGCGACCTCGTTGGCCTTGCCGAATCCTACGCCGACTTTGCCCTTCTTGTTTCCGCAGACCACGAGGGCTGAGAAACTGAAGCGGCGTCCGCCTTTGACAACTTTCGCACAACGGTTGATGAAGACCACTTTTTCGGAAAGCTCGTTGCCATCGGCATCGGTAGGAGCAGCGCGTTCTTCACGGCGTGGGCCGCCGCGTCCGCGTCCACCACCACCGAAGCCGCCACGGTTTCCGCCACCGCCACCACCTTGGTAACCGCCGCGTTGCGGACGGGCCGGATGCTGCCGGAGCCGCCGGGGAAACATTCGGTGCGGTTTCCGGTTTCGGGGTGTCTGCTGCTGCCGGGACTGCGGCTGCGGCGCTTTCGTTTTCTGGAGTATTAGCCATGTTGTTGGGAGAATTAGAATTTAAGTCCGGCTTCGCGGGCTGCATCGGCGAGGGCTTTGACCTTGCCGTGGTAGAGGTGGCCTCCACGGTCGAAGACCGCGTCGGTGACTTTCGCTTCCTGGGCGCGTTCCGCGACCAGCTTGCCGACCTTCTGGGCGGTAGCGATGTTGGAAGCGTGGCCTTCGAAGGCTTTGTCCATGCTCGATGCGGAAGCGATCGTGCGGCCTGCGGTGTCGTCGATCAACTGCACATACACGTGCTGGTTGGAGAAATAGACGGCAAGACGCGGGCGCTCGGGAGTGCCGGAAACCTTGCGGCGGATGCGTTTGTGGATCCGCTGGCGGATGGATTTGCGTTGGATTGTGCTCATTTAACGGAGATGTTTTCTGGTTATTTACCGACGCTCTTGCCTTCCTTGCGGCGGACTTTTTCGCCGACATAGCGGACACCTTTGCCTTTGTAGGGCTCGGGTTTGTAGAAGCTGCGAACTTCCGCTGCGAACTGGCCGACGAGTTGTTTGTCGATGCCCTCGACCTTGATCTTGGTGTTTTCGTTCACCGTGACGGTAAGGCCGGATGGGATTGGGTGGAGGAGCGGGTGGGAACGGCCGAGGGAAAGATCGAGATCCGATCCCTTCACTGCCGCACGGAGACCGACGCCGTGGATTTCAAGATCCTTGGAGAATCCTTCGGAAACGCCTGTGATCATGTTGTTGACGATGCTAGCGAACGGTGCCGTGAAGGGCACGGTGTTCGCGTTGCTCGGTTGCGCGGGAGACGATGACGTTTCCGTCTTCGCTCTTGAGGGAGATTCCGGAAGGAACGGAGAATTCGAGTTTCCCTTTCGGGCCTTCGACGTTGACCGTGTTGCCATCAACTTTGACGGCGACCTTTTCGGGAAGTGAGATTGGTTTGAGTCCGACTCGTGACATTGTATTAAGTAGGTTCGAGTTTGTGGATTACCAGACGTTGGCGAGGATTTCGCCACCGAGTTTCTGGCGTTTTGCGGATGCTCCGGACATGACACCTTTCGAAGTGGAAAGGATGGCGATGCCGAGGCCGGACAGGACGCGCGGGATGTCCTGGGAGCCGACGTAGTGGCGGCGGCCAGGCTTGGAAACGCGCTTGAGGTCGGTAAGGACGGGGCGGCCATCGATGAACTTCGGGCTGACCTTGAGCTCGGTGCGCTCGCCGGTGACGACTTCGTATTTCCAGAGGTAACCCTCTTGCTTGAGGATCTCGGCGATGTCCGCCTTGATCTTGGAATAGGGTGCGGTGAATTCCTCGTTTCCGGCGCGTGCCGCGTTTTTGAAACGTGTGAGGAAGTCGGAGATTGGATCTGTGAGAACTGCCATTGGTTTGGTTCCTTTAAAATTCTAAGTGGGGTTATGCGGTTGCAGCTTCTTCAGCTTTTTTAACATCGCGGAACGGCATGCCGAGCGCGGTGAGAAGCTCGCGCCCCTCGTCGTTGGTTTTGGCGGAGGTGACGAAGATCAGGTCGAACCCGATCTGGCGTTTCACCTGGTCGATCTCGATCTCAGGGAAAATGGTCTGGTCGGAAATACCGCAGGCGTAGTTGCCACGGCCATCGAAGGATTTCGGCGGAGATACCGCGAAAGTCCCGGATGTTCGGAGCGGTAACGTTGATGAAGCGGTGGAGGAACTCCCACATGCGTGCACCACGGAGAGTAACGCGTGCACCGAGCGGCTCGCCTTCACGGAGCTTGAAGTTGGCGACGGCCTTCTTCGAGAACGTGATGGAAGGCTTCTGGCCGGTGATCTTGGAGATCTCGACGACGGCGTCATCGACTGCAACCTTGCGGTCCGGGGCTTTGCCCATGCAGGAGGTGACGACGATTTTCTCAAGTTGTGGAACCTGGTGCGGATTGGTGTATCCGAGCTTCTCTTTGAGAGCCGGAACGACCTTGTCTTTGTAGTGTTGTAGTAGTGCGGGAGTGCTCATGGTTTCAGCGGGTCAGCGCGTGGTTTGTGTTAACGCTTAAGCGCGGGCGGCCTTGTGGAAGGCTTAGCCCAGTTTCTTTACATTGGAAATATGGACGGGGGCATCGACTTGCTTGAGGCCGCCTTCATCGCCTTCGGAAGCGGCGAGTGGCCTTTGGTGACTTGGCGGCCACCTTCGACGACGACCAGGCCTTTCGCAGCGTTGACGCTGAGGACATCGCCCTCTTTGCCTTTGTGGTTGCCTGCGATGATGCGGACTTTGTCGCCTTTCTTGACGTGTGTCTTAATGGTGCTCATTAGGAAAATGCTTTTTGATTAGAGTACCTCGGGAGCGAGGGAAACGATCTTCATGAATTGCTTTTCACGAAGCTCACGGGCGACAGGGCCGAAGATACGGGTGCCGCGCGGGTTGTTGTCCTTGTCGATGAGGACGCAGGCGTTCGAATCGAAGCGGAGGATGGAGCCGTCGGGACGACGGACGGGAAATGCGGTGCGGACGATGACAGCCTTGACCACGGAACCCTTTTTCACCGAAGCGGTGGGAATGGAATCACGGATGTGGGCGGTGATCACGTCGCCGACGCGGGCGGAACGTGTGCGTTTTCCGAGGACGCCGATCATTTTTGCGGTGCGGGCGCCGGTGTTGTCAGCAACGGCGATTTTGGATTCCATCTGGATCATATCAGTGGTGTCTTAAAGGGTTGGGAAATCGATTGATTAGTGGGAGAGAACCTCGTCAAGTGCCCAGCGCTTGAGCTTGGAAACAGGCTTGGTCTCGATGATGCGGACGCGGTCGCCGACGACGGCTTCCGATTTTTCGTCATGCACGTAGTATTTTTTCGAGCGTTTGACGATCTTGTTGAACTTCGGGTGGGGAACGCGGGCGATGTGCTCGACGACGATGGTCTTCTCCATTTTGTCGGAGATGACGATACCGACGCGGGTCTTGCGTTTGTGCTGAACTGCCGGTGCGGCGTCCTTTGTTTCTTCGCTCATGATGATAGGTCTGGTTCAGGCGATTAGGCCTGGTCGTTGGAAATGGTGAGGATTTGTGCGATCTCGCGGCGTACTTGCTTGAAGCGGGCCGGATTTTCGAGAGTCCCTGCCGAACGCTGTAGGCGCAGGTTCATGGATTCCTGTCTGAGGTCACGGAGGCGCTTGAGGCGCTCGTCTGCGGAAAGTTCGCGGATGTCTTTGGCTTTGGTAAGTGCCATGGTCGTATCTTGGTAAAAGTTATTGGTGCGGATTGCGTGTGACGAGGCGTGTGCGGAAGCCGAGCTTGTAGGAGGCGAGACGCATTGCTTCGCGGGCTGCGGATTCCGGAACACCGGCTACTTCGAAAAGCATGTTGCCGGGGCGGATGACCGCTACCCAGGTATCGACGGCGCCTTTACCTTTACCCATCCGGGTTTCAGGGGGACGGCGTGTAATGGACTTGTGTGGGAAAACGCGGATGAAGGTTTTTCCCTTTCTTTTGAGGGAACGGTTGATCGCAACCCGGCAAGCTTCGATCTGGCGGGTGGTAAGCCAACCGCGCTCGAGGGTTTGCAGGCCGAAGTCACCGAAGGCGACGGTTGTTCCGCGCTGGGCGTTACCGGCGCGTGATCCGCGGTGGCTCTTGCGGAACTTGGTTCTTTTGGGCATCAAAGGCATGACGATATTCTCCTTTTAAAGTGTTAGGTATTGGGGCGTTTTAAGCTGTTGGGGCGGGTGCTGCCGGAGCAGGTGCGGCTGGTGCCGGGGCACCACCACCTTGCGGGCGGTTGTCTGGACGGCGGTCTCCACCACCTTGGCGGCGATCGCCACCTCCGCGGTTTCCACGGTCACCACGTCCACGGTCCGGGACCTGGTTTGCCGTCGTCTTCCTTCTTGTTGATCCAGCATTTGACACCTATGATTCCGTATGTTGTGCGGGCTTCAGCAAAGCCGTAGTCGAGAGGGACACGGAGGGTTTGAAGAGGCACTTTGCCTTCGCGGTAGCTTTCAGCGCGGGCAATATCAGCACCACCGAGGCGGCCGCCGCAACGGACGCGGATGCCTTCGGCACCGAATTCCATGGCGGTCTGGATGGAGCGCTTCATGGCGCGGCGGAAAGCGATACGGCGCTCAAGCTGGATGGCGATCTGCTCTGCGACGAGTTGCGCGTCGAGCTCAGGCTTGCGGATTTCGAGAATGTCGAGTTTCACCTGGGACTCTTTGCAGATCTTCTGGACTTCAGCGGTCATGGTCTCGATTTCCTTGCCTTGGCGACCGATGATGAGACCGGGACGGGAGGAGTGGAGGGTGACGCGGACGCTGTTCCACGCGCGCTCGATGACAACGCGGGCGAGGCCTGCGTTGACGAGCTTGTTTTTGAAGTATGCGCGGATGGCGAGATCTTCGTGAAGCTTGGTGGTATAGTCCTTGCCTGAGGCATACCATTTGGAACGCCAGTCTTTGTTGACTGCGAGGCGGAAGGCGATCGGATTTACTTTTTGACCCATGGTGTTAAGTGGAGAGTATTGAAAAAGGAGGGATTAAGCGGTGGCTGTGGCTGCCTGGTCGGATTCCTTGGCAGACGGTGCGCCTTCATCCTTCTTAGCGACTGCCTTTTTCTTAGGAGCGCGTTTTTTCTTTTCAGGAGGTGCACCTACGAGGGTGACGGAAATGTGGGAAGTGCGCTTGATGATGGCACCTGCGGAACCTTTGGCACGTGGCTTGAAACGACGCATGGTCGGGCCTGCGCCGATGACCGCTTCCTTGATGACGAGGGAGTTCGCATCGAGTGAGAAGTTGTTCTCAGCGTCCGCGATTGCGGTCTTGAGTGTCTTCCCGATGAGGAAGGCAGCCTTCTTCGGAGTGAAGGTAAGGATGTCGAGGGCGTTTGAAACAGGGAGTCCCTGAATTTCACGGGCTACGTCACGCGCTTTTTTCGGCGAGAGACGGACAAATTTGGTGGTGCTGGTGACTTCCATGGTCGCGGTTGGTTAGAGAGTTTGGGGAAAGTTAGTTTTGTGTGAGAAGGACGGCGGTATCGCCGAGCCGGGGAGTGTGTTCCTGTGAGTCGATTTGTTCAACAAACGCACCTGAAACAGACTTCCGGACATCCGCGAGGATTGCTTTTCCGTAGGCCTGCTGGCCGTGCATGAGGCGGAATGTCATACCGATTCTTGCTCCCTGGGTTTCGCCAAGGTTGAGAACAAGCATGCCGCTTTGCTGATCGAGACTGACGATTCGTGCCTGCTGGAGGTCGCCGGTGCGGACGTCGGGGAGGGGTTTCTGGCGGAGTCCGCTGAGGGAGTCAAGCTCTCTCATCGCTGTTTCCACTCTAAGTCGCGCATCCGGATCGGAAACGACCGCAGTGCGGAGGTAGTCCTGCACGGAAGCGGCGAGCTTCATGGAAGCGGATTCAAGTTGCGTGTTGCGCTCGTTTGCGAGTTCGAGGTCGGCGGCTGCCTGGATTAGGCGGTCGTCCCCCCCGTCGAGAAGGTTTTTTCCGAGAGCTTCCAGACGCTCGCGCACCTGGTTGAGTTGCTCGGTGGATTTCTTCTCGGCCTTGTTGGCTTCGACGAGCGCACGCTGGAGATTTCTGTTCTGCTCCTGGAGATCGGAAATGAACTCCTGGAGTTCCTCGTTGGAAACGCCCTGTCCCTGGCACGGCACGACCATGGCCAGCAACCCGAGGGCGGCGGCAAAAATGCGTGTATGACAGGAGAGGAACATTATGAGGTTTGGAATTTCGAGCTTCGAGCTTAGTGATTACTTCTTACCGATACCGCCGTGGGCACGGAAGATGCGGGTCGGTGCGAATTCACCGAGCTTGTGGCCGACCATGTTTTCCGTGACATAGACGGGAACGAAGGTCTTGCCGTTGTGTACGGAGAAGTTGTGACCGACGAAGTCCGGAGTGATCATGGAGTTGCGCGACCAGGTTTTGATCGGCTTGCGGTCTTTGCCGGCATCGGCGACGGCATCGATCTTGGCGAGAAGCTTCTGATCGACGAACGGGCCTTTCTTGAGGGAACGTGGCATAATGAAAGTTGTGTAGAGGTTCTGGGAAAGGGTTACTTGGCGCGCTTGTGGCGGGACTCGACGATGAAGGTGGAAGTGGTTTTCTTCTTCTTGCGGGTCTTCTGACCTTTTGCGTGACCCCATGGGGAAAGAAGGTGCTGACGACCACCACCGGACTTGGACTTGCCCTCACCACCACCGTTCGGGTGGTCAACGGGGTTCATGCACATGCCGCGGACGGTAGGGCGGACACCTTGCCAGCGTGTGCGGCCGGCTTTTCCGGAGATCTCGTTCATGTGGTCGCGGTTTCCGACTGCGCCGATGGTGCAGTAGCAGTTTTCGTTGAAGCGGCGGAGCTCACCGGAAGGCATTTTCACGAAGTTCCAGCCACCGTCGCGGGAAGCGAGAACCGCTGCCTGTCCTGCGGAGCGGGCGACTTTGCCGCCGCCACCCGGAAGGAGCTCGATGTTGTGGATTTCGGTGGAAAGGGGCACTTTGCCGATTGGCATCGCGTTGCCGAGTTTCGGGGCGACGTTTTCACCGGATACGACCTTGGCTCCGTCGGTAAGACCGGCCGGGGCGAGGATGTAGGATTTCACGCCGTCCTTGTACTGGAGAAGGGCGATGCGGCAGGTGCGGTTCGGATCGTATTCGATTCCGACTACGGTTGCTTCGACGTCGCGCTTGTTGCGTTTGAAATCGACCAGGCGGTAGTGGCGCTTGTGACCACCGCCGATGTGGCGTGTGGTGATGCGTCCTGTGTTGTTCCGGCCACCCGAGCGTTTCAGCGGGGTGAGCAGGGACTTCTCGGGCTTGCTTTTGGTGATTTCGTCAAACGACGGAAGCTGCTTGTAGCGGCCGGACGGAGTGGTGGGCTTGAAAGTTTTAAGTGGCATGACTCGCGGATCTGTAAATGAGTTAAGCTTTGGGCATTACGCGGAAAGCTTGGAGCGGGCTTAGATGAGGTCGAGGGTTTCTCCATCCGCGAGGCGGACGAAGGCTTTCTTGTATTGTGCGGTGCGGCCTTCGTCTGCGCGGCGCTTGCGGCGGACTTTGCCGTCGTAGTTTGCGGTGCGGACTTTGACTACCTTCTTGTCGAAGATGGTTTCAACGGCCTGCTTGATTTCGAGCTTGTTGGCAAAGCGGTCGACTTCGAGAACGACCTCGTTGTTCTGCTCTTGGAGCAGGGAGGCTTTTTCGCTGAGGCGGACGTTTTTGATGACCTGGTAGATGTCTTTCATGGTCGTAGGTAGGTTTGAAAATTAAGCGGTGCGTTGGGCGAGGATCCTCGACGGCGTCGCCGACGAGGATGACGACCCGTGCGAGGAGCAGTTGCTCGACGTTGAGGTCGGTGGCGGTGACGAGCTGGGTCCATGCGACGTTGCGTGCTGCAAGTTTGGTGGAGTCGTCGAAGTTTCCAACGATGAGAACCTTGCGGTCGGCATCGGTGAGGTTCTTCAGCTCGGAAAGGAAGGTCTTGGTCTTGCCATCGGAGATGGCGAAGGAATCGACGGAGAAGAGTTTGCCATCGCGGGTGTGGTCACCGAGGACGCGGCGGAGAGCGACTTTGCGGGTCGATTTGTTAACGTGCTTGTCGTAGGAGCGGTTGCGCGGGCCGAAGACAACACCACCACCGACGAAGATCGGAGCTTTCCTATCTCCGTGACGGGCGTTGCCGGTTCCCTTCTGTTTATACATTTTCTTGCCGGTTCCACTGACTTCACCGCGGGTTTTGGTGTGTGCGGTGCCGGAGCGGCGGTTCGCACGGTATGCGGTGATGAGGTCGTGGACGGCCTGGCGTCCCTTGTCTTCCCCGAGGAGGACTAGGTTGGCGGATTCGGCATCTGCGGCTGTGAAGGCTTTTGCGGACATGGCGTAAAGTATCGGTTAAATTGGGAAAGGGCTGAGGGTCTGCTTACTTCTTTTTCGCAGGACGGATGGTCAGGTAGGAACCCTTGTGACCTGGGACGGATCCGGAAACGAGAATGACTCCATCCTCTTCACGGACTGCAACAACTTTGAGGTTTTGCATGGTGGATTTGGTGGTGCCCATGTGGCCGGGCATCTTCTGGTTCTTCCAAACGCGGCCTGGTGTGGAACCGGCGGCGATGGCGCCTGTCCGGCGGTGCATCATGTGGCCGTGTGCCATTGGCTGGCCGTGGAACTTGTGGCGTTTGACCGCACCTTGGAAACCGCGACCGATGGTGTTGCCGATGACATCGACGTATTGGCCGGCTTCGAGAAGCGCGAGGCCCGGATGCTCGGTCGGGAGTTCGGTGCCGTTTTCGAAGCGGAACTCCTGGACTTTGCGTTTGGGAGCGGAGCCTGCTTTCTTGAAGCGGGCGAGATCCGGCTTGTTGACGCGGAATTCCTTCTGGTCGTCGAAACCTACCTGAACGGCGGTGTAGCCGTCGGATTCAACGGTCTTGGATTGAAGGATGGTGTTTCCGGAAACGTCGATGACGGTTACAGGAATGCTGGAGCCAGCTTCTTTATCAAAGATGCGGGTCATGCCGATTTTTTTGCCGAGGAGTCCGAGTGACATAGCTAATTGAAAATTGAGGATTGGAAATTGAAAATTGACGAAGGCACCGGTCAGATGCGGATCTTGATGTCAACACCGGCAGGGAGATTGAGCTTCTTGAGCTCGTCCACGGTGCGGGCGGTCGGATCGACGATATCGAGAAGGCGCTTGTGGGTCCGGATCTCGAACTGCTCTGCGGATTTCTTGTTCACGTGGACGGAACGGTTGACGCTGAACTTCTCGATGCGGGTCGGAAGCGGGATCGGGCCGGCAACACGTGCGCCGGTGCGCTTTGCGGTTTCCACAATCTCGAGAGCCGAGCGGTCGATGGCACGGTGATCGAAGGCACGCAGGCTGATGCGGATTTTCTGGGCTGACATAGAACTTGGTTGGTTAGGTGGTTGTGAGATTTGTTTGGAAAGATTTACGCGACGCGGTCGAAGGCGATTTCGTCAACGATTGCTGCCGGGACTTGTTCGAAGTGCGACGGGGTCATTGCGTATGAAGCGCGACCGGAGGAGAGCGTGCGAACGGCGGTGGAGTAGCCGAACATTTCCTTGAGCGGAACGTTTGCCTGGACGACAGAACAAGCGCCTTTGGATTCCATGGATTGGATCTGGCCGCGGCGGCGGTTGAGATCGCCCATGACATCGCCCTGGTATTCGTCCGGGGTGCTGACTTCGACTGCCATGATCGGCTCGAGGAGAATGGAACCGGCGTTCTTGAAAGCGTCGCGCATTGCGAAGATTGCTGCCATGGTGAAGGCGTTTTCGTTGGAATCGACGTCGTGGTAGGAGCCGTCGAGGACATCGACGTGGGCGTCGATGACTGGATAACCGGCGATGACACCGTTCATGAAAGCTTCGCGGCAGCCTTTGAGAACCGCGTTGATGAATTCCTTTGGAATCGATCCGCCGACGGTCTTGTTTTCGATGGTGATCCCCTTCCCTGCCTCGTTCGGGGCGACGGAGAGGATGACGTGGCCGTATTGGCCTTTGCCGCCGGTTTGCTTGACGAGCTTGCCTTCGCCTTTGGCGGCTTTGGTGATCGTTTCGCGGTAAGTGATCTGTGGCGCGCCGGTGTTGGCATCCACTTTGAACTCGCGCTTGATGCGATCGACGATGATCTCGAGGTGGAGTTCGCCCATTCCGGAAATGATGGTCTGCCCGGTTTCCTCGTCGGTTTTGACCATGAAGGTCGGGTCTTCGTCGGAGAGGCGGGCTAGAGCGAGAGCGAGTTTTTCCTGATCCGCTTTGGTGCGGGGCTCGACGGCCATGGAGATGACCGGCTCGGGGAAAGTTGGGGGTTCGAGAACCACGTCGTGGCCTACGGAAGCGAGGGTGTCACCGGTGGTGGCGTTTTTCAGGCCGACCATTGCGGCGATATCGCCGGCGTAACATGCTTCGATGTCCTTGTGCTCGTCCGCCTGGATGCGGATGAGGCGGCCGACGCGCTCGGACTTGCGGGTGCGCGGGTTGTAAACCGTATCGCCTTTGCGGACGACTCCGGAGTAAACGCGGAAGAAAACGAGTTTCCCGACGAACTTGTCTGCCCAGAGCTTGAATGCGAGGGCGGTGAACTTCGCGTCGTCCGTGGTCGGGATCTGGATGGAAACCTCTTCGTTTTCCGGATCCATGCCGGTGGTGAAGGGGATGTCGAGAGGGGAAGGAAGGTAGTCGATGACAGCATCGAGGAGATACTGGACGCCTTTGTTTTTGAAAGCGGATCCACCGGCGATGGGGACGAGCTTGTTGGCGATGGTGGCGCGGCGGATGGCCTGCTTGAGGTCGGTGAGGGTGATTTCCTCTTCCATCACGAATTTCTCGCCGAGGATCTCATCGGAATCGGCGGTGGCGGAAACGAGTTCCTCGTAAGCGACTTTCGCGACGACCTTTTGCTCTTCGTCGAGTTCCTTGACCGTGTAGGTGGAACCGAAAGTGTCGTCGTCGGAGAAGTAAACCGCTTTCTGGTTCACCACGTCGATCTGACCCTTGAGATTTTCCTCAGCACCGATCGGGATGAGGATGCGGACAGCGTTTGCTCCGAGCTTCTCGCGGATTTCGGAAACGACGTTTTCGAAGTCGGCTCCGGTGCGGTCCATCTTGTTTACGAAGACGATGCGCGGGACGTTGTATTTGGTGGCCTGGCGCCAGACGGTCTCGGTCTGAGGCTGGACACCGGCGACTCCACAGAAAACGACGATGGCACCGTCAAGCACGCGCAATGAGCGCTCCACCTCTGCGGTGAAATCGACGTGCCCGGGGGTGTCGATGATGTTGATGCAGTGTTTCTCGTCGTCGTAGAGTTTCGTGACGCCTTCCTCTTCATGCTGCCACCACTCGGTGGTGACGGCTGCGGAGGTGATGGTGATGCCGCGTTCGCGCTCCTGCTCCATCCAGTCGGTGGTAGCAGCGCCGTCGTGGACTTCACCGATCTTGTGAATCATACCAGTGTAGAAAAGAATCCGCTCGGTGAGAGTGGTCTTTCCTGCGTCGATATGCGCAGCGATCCCGATATTGCGGGTCCGCTCAAGCACGTAAGGACGATCTGGATGGTTCTGGCTCAAATTCTAAATCTCGATTGGAAGCTAATTAGAAACGGAAGTGGGCGAAGGCGCGGTTGGCCTGTGCCATTTTGTGGACGTCGTCGCGCTTGCGGACTGCGGCTCCCTGGTTGTTTGCGGCGTCCTTGATCTCGTTGGCGAGAGCGACGTGCATCGGGGTGCCTTTGCGGTTGCGGGCGTAGCTGACGAGCCAGCGCATGGCGAGGGACTCGGAGCGATCGGGATCGACTTCGAGAGGCACTTGGTAGGTAGCACCACCTACACGGCGGGATTTGACTTCAACGCGTGGCTTGGAGTTTTCCACGGCACGGGTGATGACTTCGAGAGGATCGACGGTGTCGGTTCCTTCGTTGGCACGGTCGATTGCAGCGTAAACGATGCGTTGGGCGAGCGAGCGTTTGCCGTCCTGCATGACCTTGGTGATGAGGTGGCCTACGACTGCGGAGTCGTAACGTGGATCGCGGCGATCCGGCTTGGTGAAGATTCTTTTGCGGCGTGGCATGACTTGGAAAGGTAAGTGTTATTGGAAAATTGTTTAAGCCTTGGCTGCCTTTGGCTTCTTCGCACCGTATTTGGAACGGGCCTGGCGGCGCTTATCGACTCCGAGGGTATCCAGGGAACCACGGACGATGTGGTAACGGACACCCGGAAGGTCTTTCACCCGGCCACCGCGAACGAGGACGATTGAGTGCTCCTGGAGGTTGTGGCCTTCACCACCGATGTAGGCGATGACTTCGAATCCGTTGGTGAGGCGAACCTTGGCAACCTTACGAAGCGCGGAGTTCGGCTTCTTCGGCGTCCGGGTCATGACCTGGAGACAAACACCGCGGCGTTGCGGGCAGTTTACGAGAGCGGGTGATTTCGACTTCTCGACTGGGACGTGGCGTCCTTTGCGAACGAGCTGATTAATGGTCGGCATGATTTCCTTCGTGTTTCTGGTTTTGTCTAGAAAGTAGTTGGGACAAACCGGCACGAAGACGGGGCTTTAATAACCCGTGATCGCTTTTTTCCGGAGCTGCACCCGATAATATCCCCTGTTTTGTGGCTGGAGTACCGTAGTAACGGGCTGGTTCAGCCTTGTTGTGGGGGGCGGGACTTTATTCCTCCGGATCAATCCGACAAGACTTTTCTGAGTATTTTTGAAAAAAGTTTCCGATGATGGATAACCATGTGGAAAGTTGGAGGGGAAACAGGTGGACGGTTGGAACCTACCGCGAAATGCTCCGCCGACACAAACCCGGGAAAATGGTGGCAAAGGGCGGATTTGAACCGCCGACCAAAGGCTTATGAGTCCTCTGCTCTACCACTGAGCTACTCTGCCAAAATTCCGGTTCCGCCAACGAATCGGCGGGGCGAAGGAATTGCACCAATCGCCGCTGTTTGTCAAACGGAAGATCGCGCCCGCTGTCAAATTTTCTTCAGCGTCTCCGGAACGGGGTGGGCCATAAGCCTACCCGTTGATGATCTCACCGCCATTCGGGTGCAATACCTGACCTGTCATATAGGATGAGGAGGCGGATGCCAGGAAAACGTAGCACTCGGCACATTCCCACGGCTGCCCCGGGCGCCCGAGAGGTGTGGAGGAGCCGAATTTCTCGACCTTTTCGGCTGGGAAGGTAGCCGGGATGAGTGGTGTCCAGATCGGCCGGGGGCGACCCCGTTCACGCGTATGCCTTTTTCCGCGAGGTTCCCGGAGAGCGATCTTGTGAGTGAAACGATGGCTCCCTTCGTCGCCGAATAATCCAGAAGATGCGGGCTTCCCCGGTAGGCCGTCACCGAAGCGGTGTTGATGATGGCGGGCGCGGAGGATTTTTCCAGATGCGGAAGGGCGGAGGAGATCAGGTGGAACATGGCAAAGATGTTCGAGGAAAACGTTTTCAGAAGCTGCTCCTCGTCGATCTCCGCGATGGAGTCCTTCGGGTGCTGCTCACCGGCGTTGTTCACCAGGATATCGAGTTTTCCGAATCTTCCCACGACCTTCTCCACAAGCTCGGCACAAGCCTTTTTGGAAGAAACATCGCACCTGACGGGCAGGCAGGACGCTCCCTTCACCTCCACCAGGCGGCGGGTCTCGGCGGCGTCGTCCTCTTCTTCGAGAAACGCGAAAGCGACGTCCGCGCCCTCGCGTGCGAAGGCGACCGCGACCGCCCGCCCTATCCCGGAATCCCCGCCGGTGATCAGCGCGACCCTGCCCTTCAGACGCTCGCTTCCTTTGATTTCCGGGTTCTCGTACTCGGGGCTCGGATTCATTTCAGACTCCCGCCCCGGCTGCCGGTTCTGGGTCTGCGCAGGGAGTGTGGTTTCGCTGGATTCGGATTGGGAACTGTTCGGCATAATGGATGTTCCTCGCAAAACCGATGCCAGCCGCCGCCTCCCCGGAATCCTTTGAAGTCCGTGCCCCAGCCCTTCCGCCGGAGATCCCGTTTCTGGCAATTTGCAAGAAGCGAACGGCCTCCGGCTATATTTTGCAAGATGCGGGAAGAGTCCCGGCGGACTACGGAACCTGGTTCCTGTGGAGAGGGTGGGCCACCGAAGATCGCCCCCACGCGAAAAAACTCACCCCTCCCCCGGCGGGGTCATCACGATCACGCGCTCGATCCCGTTTTTGGAAAACTCCTGCCAGTAGCGTTTTTCCCAGGCCACGGTCTTTGCCCGGCGCTGTTCCTCGGACATCGCTTCCCATGCTTTCAGGCCGATGGATTTCACCAGATCGCGGTCGGCGAGGCGCACGGTCAGCTCGTCCCAGAAGCTCTCGTTGCGGAACTCCTCGTAGCACTCGTGGTAGAAAAGCTTTTCCTCCACCTCTTTCCTCACCCGGAAACGCTCGCTCTCGGCATCGAACTCGATCATGTCGCCCAGGCCGTTGGCAGCCGCTTTCTCTAGCATCCTGCTCTCGAATCCCTCGTATTCGGAAAGTTTCCCGTCGGAGCCATCCTTCTGGTTCCAGGAGGCGACGCTGACCGCCAGACTCAGCATCTCCACCAGCGTCTCAAGTTCCTTTTCCGTAAATCGAATATGCATGCGCGGTAGGGTGAGCAGAAGAGCGCGGCGATTAAAACCACGAACTTCCGCGCGCGCCCAATCATATCTTGAAAAACCGCCGTCCGGAAACGACCCTCCACCCATGCACAACCGCCGCGAATTTCTCAGCACGTCCGCACTCGCTTTCCTTGGATTGCAGAATCTCGTAACCGGAGCTTCGGCTCCGAAGGCAGGAGGGAAACGCTTCGGCTCCCTCGTCAAGGATCCCGCGGGAATTATCGATCTGCCGGAGGGATTTTCCTACCGCGTGCTTTCACGGCAGGGCGAGAAAATGACGGACGGGTTCAAAGTCCCCGGCGCGCCCGACGGGATGGCGGCATTCCCCGGCCCGGACGGGAAGGTGGTTCTCGTCCGCAATCACGAGATCTCCGTGGGAATGGCCGGAAGCGGGCCGTTCGAGGACGACCGCGTTTTTCCCGACAGCCTAGATCCGGAGTTCAGCCACGATCCGGGCGAGAACGGACGCGATCCCCAGCTTGGCGGCACGAGCAATCTCGTCTTCGATCCGGAGACGGGTGAGACGCTTTCCCAGTTTCTCTCCCTCATCGGCACCGACCGGAACTGTGCGGGCGGCCCGATGCCGTGGGGTTCCTGGATCACCTGCGAGGAGCCGAAGGAACTGACCGACAAGCGCGGAAAAAATCACGGTTGGTGCTTCGAGGTGAAAGCCACCGCCGAGCCGGGTCTTCAGAAAGCCGTCGCGCTGCGCGAGCTGGGACGCTTCCGCCACGAAGCCGTGGCTCTCGATCCCGCGACGGGCATTCTTTACCTCACGGAAGACCGAAATGACGGCCTTCTCTACCGTTTCCTCCCGGAAAAGAAAAACGATTTCACCAAAGGCCGCCTACAGGCTCTTGCGGTCGTCGGCAAGCCCACCGTTACCCTTAGCAACTATTACAAGGGAAGCCGTTTTCCCAAGGTGGGCGAAAAGTTCGAGGTCACCTGGATCGACCTCGAGGACACCCACGCACCGCAGGACGATCTCCGCATCCGGGGGCACGCGGCAGGCGCTGCGATTTTCGCACGGGGCGAGGGCATCCATTTCACCGAATCGGGCATCTTCATCGCCTGCACCGATGGCGGCTCCGCCCGCCGTGGCCAGATCTTCCGCCTGGATCCATCCGGCTCCGCCGAAAAGCCGGACATACTGGAGCTTTTCATCCAGTGCGACGAGAACTCACCCCTTGTAAACGGAGACAACCTCTGCCCAGCGCCCGGCGGCGGACTGGTGGTGTGCGAGGATCTCGTCGACGACTCCTTCGCCGATCACACGCACCTGCGCTGGATCGAGCCGGACGGGAACATTTCCACCCTGGCCCGGAACTCGAAAGATCGCAGCGAATTCGCCGGCTCCTGCTTCTCCCCGGATGGGAAATGGCTCTTCGTGAACCTCCAGGGGCGCGGTCTCACGCTGGGGATTACCGGGCCGTGGGCCTGAGCGGGAAATTTCGCGTTCAGCCTCCCAGCATGGAGACCAGGTGGATGGCGAGGTCGTGCTTGGGTGCTTTCGCGAAATGCTCGGTGCGGTCGGGAAAGACGAGGAGGGCTTCGTTTTCGTGGGAGTCGAAGCCTATATCGCTGCGGGAAACGTCGTTGGCGACCACGAGGTCACAGCCTTTTTTCTCCAGCTTGATCCGGGCGTTTTCTTCGAGATTTTCCGTCTCTGCCGCGAAACCTACTAGAAATCCAGTAAATCCGATTTCGTCCCGGGCGGAGCCGAGAATGTCTTTCGTCCTCACCAGCTCCAGGGTGAGGATCTCCCCTTCTTTTTTGATTTTCCCGGCCTCGGGGGAAGCGGGGGTGTAGTCCGCGACGGCGGCGGCGAAGAACGCCGCATCCATGCGTGGCAGATAATTGGCCACGGCCTGGTACATCTCCCCGGCGGACTCGACCGGGAGGAAATCGATGCCTTCCGGAACGTCCAGGGCGGTTGGGCCGGAAATGAGAAGAACCTGGTGGCCGGCGTGGGCGGCGGCGGCGGCGATGGCGTAGCCCATTTTTCCGGAGGACCTGTTCGTGAGATAGCGAACCGGGTCGATCGGTTCCCGGGTGGGGCCGGCGGTGATCAGGAGCTTCATGGAGGATGAACGTCGAACGCCCAACATCGAACGTCGAAATGGAGAATCGGGTTGACCGGCTATTCGTTGGTTTTCCCAGTGGTCATGCTCTCAAGTTCCTTCTTTGCCTCTGCGAGCTGCTCTTTGGAAAACTCTTTTTCCAGGGTGGAGAGGAACTCGGCGGCGTTCGGCTCGCCACGGTCTTCCGCCACTTTCCCCAGAGCCCATGCGCGGGCTCGATTGATTTCCATGGCAGCACCCGCGGCCTGGAAACGGGCGAGTGCAAGGGTGGATCCCGCGTGGCCCTGCTGCGCGGCGAGGGCGTAGAGCTGGGCGGCTTTTTCATAGCTTTGCTCGACGCCGGTGCCCCGCTCGTGGAGGGCTCCGAGATTGTTCTGGGCGGCGGCGTTGCCCGCCTGCGCGGAGCGGCTGAACCAGGAGACGGCTGCGGAGGCATCGACCACCCCAAGTCCGCCGGAGAGGTAGAAGAGGCCGAGTTCATTCTGGGCGGTGGCGAGGCCTCCGTTGGCAGCGGAGACGAGATGTTTGTAGCCGCCCGGGGTATCGGGCTTCTCGGCTTGCAGGGCGTTCGCGGCAAGCATGAGGTGCGCCTGGGCGCTGCCGCCCTCGGCCGCGGTCTCGAGAATTTCCACGCCGCGTGGCACGTCTTTTTCGGTTCCCTTGCCTTCGATATGATAGGCGGCAGCCTGGATCATGCTCTCGACCTGACCGGCGTCCTTACCCCGCTCGAACTCGGCCAGCGCCGCTTTCGAATCCTTCTTGACGGTTTCCTGCCACGTTCCGAGAGCCACATAAGCGGAGCTGTCTCCCGCGTCGATGGCCTTTTTCAATATCGCCAGTCCGCGTTTCTCATCCCGGCCTTTTTCATCCCCGTAGAGCAGGCGCGATCCAAGCGCGACCATCGCTCCGGTGTTTCCGGCCTCAGCGGCTTTGTTGAAATATTCGAGTGCGAGCGCGGGATCCCTTTTGTCGGCAAAACCCATCTGCCCGTCGTAGAACCGCCCGATGAAAAGCATTGAGGCGACGTCACCGGAAGCGGACGCCTTTTCCCACCAGGAGATTGCTTTTTCCGGATCTGGCTCTTCGCTGAAACGACCGAGGAGAAACGCCTCACCGAGCACGCGACCGGCGACGGCGGGATCTTTGAGCGCCTGTTTTTCCAGGATGGCACGCGCTTCCAAGACGCTGGTCTTGTCATTGCCGCCCATGAGGAGAAAGGCGAGGCGGTATGCGGAGTCCGCGTGATTTTTCTCCAGCCCCTTCCTGTAGTATTCCTCCGCTTTCTCCGCGGAAGCTTCCGCCCCGCGGCCGGTCTCGTGCGCGAAACCCATGAGGTAGGTCGCATCCGCATTGCCCATTTCGGCGAGGGGGCGGGCAAGCTTCACGGCTCCCGCGTGATCGCCGCTTTCAAAGGCTTTCCTGGCGGCCTCCGTGGGGGAACCCGCTTTTGCCTTCGGAGACAGATCGGTTAGAGCGGGATCGGAGTCCGAAAGGATGGATTTCTCATCCTTTCCGTCCAGGGAGATCGCCGCCTGGAGAGGCAGGGCCAGAGCGATGATAAATGGAACCGCGCGGAGGGGTGATGCTTGCATGAACCGTTTCTTAGAGCCGCGTTCGCGGAAACGCAAGACTCCTCGCAAGGAAACCGGATTATGAAAGGGTCTTCAAAACACCCCGGATTCCGGCGATATGCGCGTTCACCCGGTCGGATAGCAAGGCCCGGCTGGGTGTCTCGAACGTGAATGAGAGCGGACAACCTTTTTTCGCAAGCCAGATCGCCTCCGGCCAGGAGTCCCGGAGATCGGCCTCCGCGCAGTGATGGATCCAGCCGGGCGCCCGCACCTGGTGTCCGTCGATCTCCGGCCCTGGCTCCGGAGGGAAATACGGGGCGACGGCATCAAGTATGCGGGCTGAGCGATCCGTTTCATCGCAACTGAGATTGATCTCGTAGAAATAGAAGCCTTCCGATTCCCAGTCCTCGTGAAGGGAGATGAAAAGCGAGGGCACCGGCTTTCGCGAAAGCCAGCGGGCATGGGAAGCGATTTCGAGCGATTGCCGGAGGAGGTAGTCGCGGTTGAGATCGCGGCCCTGGCGGTTCTCCCGGGTTCCGAGCGCGAGGCCGCCGGGATTCAGCGCGGGACAAACAAGCCAGTGGTGATTTCCCGGAAACCATCCGGTCTCCATTGTTTCGAGGAGGGCGAGCGGCCCGGCGGGTTCGTCGCCATGGATTCCGGCGGATATATATACCAGCGGCCCGTCACCGGCCCGCTCCCATGCGGTGACGGCCCCGTCCTCCGTATCTAACAGAACCTCGCGGGTGAATCCGCAGGACTCCGCTTCCGTGGCGAACTCGGCGGCAAATCCTGTCCAATTGAAAAGCTCCCGCATGGCCGGTTCGGAAGATTCAGGACTCCTGAAAAATTTCCGCGAAGAACTGCTGCATATCCTCCCAGGAACGCTCGTCCGCCCTGGCGTTGTAGGCGGCTCCCTTCGCCGGATCGTCGCCAGCGCCCTTCTGGGTAAAAGCATGGACGGCACCCCCGTAGGTGACGAACTGCCAGTCCGCGTTTGCGGCGATCATCTCCGCTTTGAACGCAGCCTCCTCAGCGGCGGGGACGAACGGATCGAGCGCACCGTGAAGGCAGAGAACCTTCGCGGGTACTTTTCCCTTCTCCGCCTCCATACCCGGAACAGCACCCAGTCCGCCATGGAAGGAAACAACTCCCGCGATTTCCGTTCCCGCGCGTGCCAGTTCCAGAACCCCGGTGCCGCCGAAGCAGTAACCAATCGCCGCGATACGGGAAGAATCCGTGCGCTCGTCGGACTTCAGGATCTCCAGACCGGCGAGCATGCGGGCGCGGAAGAGAGCCCGATCCGCCTTGTATTTGCCTGCCTCCTCCCCTGCCGCTGGCGGCTGGGGGCGGATTCCCTTTCCATACACATCCGCCGCAAAAACATTGTAGCCCATCTCAGCGAGGGAGCGGGCGCGCATTTTTTCGTAATCCGTGAGACCCGTCCACTGGTGGATGATGAGAACCGAAGGACGCTTGCCCTCGATCTCGTCATCGTAGGCGTGAAATCCTTCCAGCGTTGTCTCGCCTTTGGTGTATTCGACATTCCTTTCAACGATTCCGGCTGATAGCGACGGGATTGAGGCCAATAGAGCCAGTGCGGTGGCGATTGTTTTCATGGATGTGATGAAAGCGGGATTTTCCGCCAAGTCAAATCGGGAGAGAGGGATCGGATGAGGGAAGTGGAAAATTCGTTAATATAGTCTAAATATAACGAATTCCTTTAATTATATAAATTAGTGATACTTTTATCTTGGCCATAGTGAATTTTTTGCGATAGTGACCCTGTTCACCAAACCTGAACTCCCCCCTAATATGAAAACGAAACTTCCGCTTATCGCGGCACTATATTGTGGTCTCTGCTCTGTTGGCTCTGCCTTCACCCTGGACTTTTCCGGCCTCAACGTTGGCGATACCCTTCCACAGACAATTTTTGTCCCTGGTTACGGATCCGTCAGCTTCGCAGCAACAAACGGCACTCTCGAGATCAAGAAATTCGCTCCGGGAGCGCAAAATGCGATCGCCTTTGACTTTGCCGAGTCGATCTCGATCACGTTCAACAACGCGGTTCCGATTAACGTCACCAACCAATACATCGGTGTGAATCCGGGCGAATCATTCGCTTTCCTCCCCGACGCCATCGATCCGAAGGTCTTCTCTCTCACCATGGCTGGCGCGTCTCCGTCCGGTGCGGCGGTCTTCAGTCGGTTGTCTTCGACCAGGTTCCCGAGCCAAGCACCTCGCTACTCGGAGCGATGGGCGTCGCTCTCCTTGTCGTTCGCCGTCGCCGCTAGGCCCCAACAAAACATTTGCTCTATAAAAAAGCGCGTTCTCCCTCGGAGGACGCGCTTTTTGTTTTCAATCGAATCTTTCGCTGCCGCTGGATCTCTTCAGTTCCCGCGCGGGCGAGGATAGGAAGCTCACTCGGAGTTCGCGGTCGTCTCGAGAAGCTCCGTGGTGCTCCGGTAGATGAGATTGTCAGCCACATAGCGTGCGGTCTCCTCCTTCACAATACCGGTCTTCGGGGAAAACCAGGTCGTTTTCCGAATCACGATTTCCCCGTCGTTCCCGGTCATGAGCAGGCGGATGGCCTCGAAATCCCCGGCGGGAACCGTAACGGTTTCCCGGGCGACGACCTGGATCCCGCGCTTCCTGGTGCCCTCGAGGATACTGATGTTCGCGGTTTCCTGGCCGGGGCGCATTCCCGCGAAAACGAATGGAACCGCGGGCTCGAACCAGGTGGGCTTCGCGTTCGGCTGCTCCGGAAGAATCGATCCGCGCATCATTACCCGGTTGTCGAAAATCTCCACGAGTTCGCGTTGAACCGGCTGTCCCGGCGCTGTGACTTCGAAAGCATCCACAGCCGGCTTTTCGTCATCCACCTTGATTTTGCCCAGATACTCGCGCGTCATTTCGGCAGTCCTATCCACGGCGGCGGCGGTCTCGGAAATGATCCGCGCCGGGATCTCCGTCCGCACACTGTATTTCCAGACGTCTCCCTGCGTCAGGGGCAGTATCGGGGTATCGGCATCGGCGAGGCTTTTCGTCAGTTCCGATACCTTTGGAGCGCTGGCGACCTCCTCTTTCTTCTCGCAGGCTGCGAGAAAGGCGATGCACAGTGGAAACAGGCGGGTCAGTGGAGCGTTCATGATCGTATCAGTGTGTTTTGGGATTGGAGACCGCGTTGCAGCCGCCCGAATAAGGTGCGCCCAGACGGCTTACTTTGCGAACCGGCGGAAAATTCCTGGCTCCGGATTTTCTTAGCCTGGCGAGAAAGAACGCCAGCCCGGCGACAATGGGAATGATCCCGGCCAGTCCGATCATTCCGGCGAGTTTGATTAACCTTTGGCGCCTTTCGAACTCAAGCTGCCGGGCGAGCCTCTCGTCGATAATCGATTCCGTGCGAATGACCGCCCCCCCGGCGCAGAAGCGCATGATGTCCGCGGCCTCGATGGCGGCAGCGCGGATTTTTTTGAAGTCGCCCTCCTTACCGGCGGCACGGGCCTCGCCTCCGCTGACCCACTCCTCCAGCTTCCCCGGCTCCACCACCACGCGCCTGACCACGTCTCCCGGGAAAATCCACGGAGACTCGGGATCGCCCGGCACGTGGAGGACTACGGCGTTGATCGCCGCCTCAGACCAGGCCTCGCGGAATCCGGTCGCCACGTGTTTCGCGGGTGCGGCTCCGATTCCCGGCAGGACGATCACGAGCACATCGATACCTTCGTTTTTCAACACCCGTGCCAGTGGCTCGGCGATCTCCTTCCGCTCGTTCGGGAGAAGAATCTCGGCCGGATCAAATATGCCATCGGAAGGACGGGATCCGTATCTGAACTCGTGCGCGTCTTCCTGGGCCGTCAGAACCGAAGCGGTGGCAAGAACGGCGACCATGGCAATGTTCCGGACTGAAAAGATCATTTTTCCTGGTGGGGTTGGAGTTGTTTCCGCGCGCGCTGCCAGGCCTTCTCGAAGAAGGTTTGCGCGGTTTTTAGAAAAACAATCACAGCCTTGTCGGGCTGGCCGCGAAGAAAAGGGTTCACCGTTTCCGCCAGCGCGGCGTCCCACATTTCATCGGAAAGCCAGACTTCCGCGCGGTAGCCGGAGGTGACTGAGGCGCGCCCGGAGTTACCATCGACCAGGAGGAGAACGGTCGACTCACGGTCTTCCGCGCTCTCGCCGGACATGAGCGGGCAGACGTTCATGAGCCAGAATCCGAAGACCGAGAGATTGACCTGCTGGGCCGAGCGTGACCGCGCAGATCCGCCAGTTCACCTGCGGGAAACGCTTGTTGAATGCCGCCACCGCCGCTTTGATGCTCTTCTGCTCCTTCGCATTCCAGAGATCGGCCACATCGAGAATGGGGAGCAGCGGCGGCGGATCGTCGCCGAACATTTCGAGGGATTTCTGCCCGGTGAAACCGCAGGTCGGGCACCACTTCGCATCGCGCTCAAGCTTCACGTGGCAGGACGGGCATGCGACGCTCGCGATCGCGAAACGCTTGGGCGAATATTCCTTCTCCTCGCTCATCTTTTCAAACGGATGGAAGTGGATGCGCCGTGGGCGTCCAACCCTTCGAGGCGGGCGAATTCCTCGATCACGGAAAGCGACTTTTCCACGGCGGATTTGTCCATTTTCACGATGCTGGTGCGCCGCTGGAACTGATCGGCCCGGAGGCCGGAAAAGGACTTCCCGCCGCCACCGGTCGGCAGGGTGTGGCTGGGGCCGGCGAGAAAATCACCCACCGCGACAGGGGAGTCGGCGCCAAGGTAGATCGCTCCCGCCGTGCGGATTTTCGCCAGGATCTCGTCCTCGTTTTCAACGATCAGGGAAAGGTGCTCGGGCGCGAATTCGTTGGCGATCTCCACACCCTCGTCGAGGGATTTCACATGAAGTAGGAAGGTGCCGGTTTTCAGGACTTCCCTGATGATTTTGGAACGGCTGAGGGAAGCGGTCTGCTTCTCGATCTCCGCTTTAACCTTGCTGATGAGGGCTTTCGAGGGAGACAGGAAACCGACCGCGCTGTCGCCGCCGTGCTCCGCCTGGGCAAGCATGTCGGCGGCAATGTAGGAGGCCTTCGCGGAGGCGTCGGCCAGGATGAGAATCTCGCTGGGGCCGGGGAGGAGATCAATGGAAACGGCTCCGACGAGCTGGCGCTTCGCCTCCACGACGAAGCGGTTCCCGGGGCCGAAGACGCGGTCAACCGGGGCAATGGTTTTCGTACCCAGCGCCATGGCGGCGATGGCCTGCGCTCCGCCTACTTTAATTGCCCGGGTGACGCCCGCTTGCTCCAGAGCGTAGAGAAGAGCGGGGTTCACCGAGCCGTCCGCGGCACAAGGTGTGGCCGCGAAAATTTCCGGGACACCGGCCGCCTGCGCGAAGCCAGCCGTCATGAGTGCGGTGGAAACGAGAGGCGCTTTTCCGCCCGGTATGTAAACTCCCACGCGGTCAAAGGGAGTGAAACGCTCGCCCACGGTGGCACCTTCCGCGTTTTTCCCGGACCAGTCCTTGCGCATGCTTTTTCTGGCAAAGGCGTGGATGTTTTTCAAACTGCGGCGTATCGCCTCGCGCGTGGCATCGGAAACGCCTTCACGCGCCGCGGCGAATTCCTCCTCGCTGATGAAAAGGTTTTTCCCGGTCAGCTTCGCACCATCAAACCGGTGGGTGAAATCGAACAAGGCCGCGTCTCCACGCGCCGCGACCTGGGAAATGATATCCGCCACCAGATCCCGGACGGATTCCTCCGGGATGGCCCTGCGCCGCAATTTCCGAACGAACGCCGCGTATCCCGCGTCCTTGTAAGTAACGATCTTCATACCTCTGACTTCCGCGAAAGATGCACATTTCCCCCCGTTACGCCAACCTCCAATAAGCGTGTATCATGAAAGCGCCGGGCGGATGGCGGAAACCACCGCTTTCACCACGATCCCCAGCCCGCCTACCACGAAAAGAAGCGGGAACCAGATCGAGTAACCGGCGGCTCTGGAATCCGGTTTCAAAATCGCCAGATCCGGATCGGCGGGGTTCACATACGCGGTGACCTTGGCCCTGCGGGAAACAGCTCGGCCTGCCTTCTGATCTTTCCGCCGTCCTTTGAGGTGGGATTGCCCCTCACCGTCAGCTTCTCGCCGCTCCTGGCCTCACCCGCCCACTCGTATCCGTAGAGGATTTCCAGCCGGTATTCCTTCGGGGAAAACTCATCGTGGCGGAACTCGCCGACCTCCGAGGAAAGCACCACCGCCTCCACCCGCGGCCACCCGCGCTGGCTCACCGCCCGCTGGTAGCTGTCCCACATGAGCAAAGTGAAAACCCCGCCGATAGCGGCGACGGCCAGGCCAAGCAAAACGAGATAGACGGTCGAGCCTTTCATGGAAGAGAAGCGGCACTGAACATCTTGCCGCGTTGAAATGCAACACCGGTAATAGTGGACAGGGGCGTGCGGTGGGAATAGATCGGTTGCGTGCGATATCACCTGATTCACCGGACGCGATACGTGTATGAGGGGGCGGTCACCGTCTCCCATCATCTGGCGAGGCTCGCCCCCCGTTTCCTCCCGGGGCAGCGTTGTCCGTGGCATGTGCTCGAGATCACTCCCGAGCCTGTTGGACGCAGCATCCACAATGATGTGTATGGAAACGTGACCGCATACTTCGAGTGCGAGGGAGCGCACGGGGAGCTTGAGGTGACCGCGAGAAGCCTGGTCGAGGTGCTCCCGACCCCGCACCCGGACGCCTCCGCGACACCCCCCTGGGAAACAATCCGGACAGCAGCCAGCGGGGACAAGCTGAGCCCGAGCACCGAGGCGGGCGCTTTCCGTTTCACCTCCCCCATGGTGCCGCTTGGCGAGCAATACGCGGACTACGCGAGGCCGGACTTCACACCGGGAAGGCCTATCCTGGAGGCGGTGAATGCGTTCATGCGAAGGATTTTCACCGAATGCGATTTCAACCCCGCGGCCACGGACGTGGCCACTCCGGTGAGCGAGGTTCTTCAGAAAAAGGCGGGGGTCTGCCAGGACTTCGCCCACCTGATGCTCGCGTGCATCCGCTCGCTGGGACTGCCCGCGCGCTATGTCAGCGGCTATCTTGAGACGATTCCTCCCGCCGGGCAGGAACGCCTGGTCGGGGCGGACGCTTCGCACGCCTGGGTCTCGGTTTTTTGCGGGGAGGAGACGGGATGGGTGGATGCGGATCCCACCAACAACATCCTGCCGAGCGAACGCCACATTACTGTCGCATGGGGCCGTGATTTTTCCGATGTCAGTCCCCTGCGCGGGGTGACACTAGGTGCCGGAGGCCAGAGCCTGACGGTGGAGGTCGATGTGGAGCCGGTCAGATGATCCCGGAAAATATTCTCAGGCGCACGGGAGCGCGAAACACGGCATCCGTTCCCAAGGATGTGCTGAAACTTCTTAACGCGGGGAAAATCGAGAGCGTGAATCTCTGCGAGTGGCTGGTGATCGACCAGCTCGCGCTCGCGGGGGTTGTTTTCAAAAAGCTCGGCTGGCGGACACATCTCCCCGCCCTCAGAATGAAATTCATGGCGGAGGCACCCGCCACCGCGCCGAAAAAGATCGCCGCAATCGGAAAGTTTCTCACCGGTGTTTTCCAGGGACGAAAGGACACGCAAGCAGCTTCCACGATGCTCCTCGGAGAAGTTTCCGATTCAGCACGCGCCTGGGGGGGCTATCTGATCGGACTACATCCGGGTCTCACCCTTGCGGAAAAATTCCAACTCATCCGTCCCTACGCCGCCGATACCAACATGGCCGTTCCTGAGATCGCATGGCTGGCGCTGAGAGAGGATTTCATCGGAAACCAGGCGGAAACCTTCGCCATTCTCAAGCCGTTCGCACTCGACCCCGACGACCACATCCGCCGTTTCGCTTCCGAGCTGACCCGCCCGCGCGGCGTGTGGTGCCGCCATGTCCAGGCGCTCAAAGAAGATCCGGCACCCGGCATTGCCCTTCTGGAGCCGCTAAAATCGGATCCGTCGAACTACGTCCGCCTCTCCGTTGGGAACTGGCTCAACGATGCGAGCAAATCCGCCCCGGAGCTTGTCCGTGAGACTTGTGCCCGCTGGGAAACGGAATCCCCCACCCGGGAAACCGCGCACATCATCCGCCGCGCCCTCCGGACATTGGAAAAGAACTGACCGAAGACATTTTTTCAGCATTTACCTCGCTCCGCCTGGCATGGATAAATCGGCACATGTTGAAACTCAAATGGGCGCTGATTTCCGGCTTCTGCTATTTCCTCTGCCAGTGCGCGGGATCAACCGGAGGAAGCGGGGGCTCTCCGAACATGGGCGGCCCCACCCAGGCGGAACGTAACGCCGCCATCGCCAACGAGGCCACCGGTGATTTCTACTACGGGCGCCGCTACCATGTGAAGAAAACACGTTTCTGGGGATACCTCCGCCAGCCGCGCCAGTCCGCCGAGCCGTGCCAAGCTGGTGATTTTCGATGAATCCCGCAAACGCGCTCCCGACCGACTTCCGGAGAGCGGCCCTCCGGGAGCGAGCTATGCCTTCGATAACAATTACGAATACAAAATCCGGGGCAACTACACCGGCCAGGAAGCCTACGATCCGAACAGCAACCAGTTCCTCCCCGTTTTCAAACTTTCCGGCTACGATTTGGTTGACCGCAACCCCGGCTGGCTCTTCAGCCCTTCCGACCACTACGATCCGTATTCCGTGACTCTGGTTCCCTAATATCCGAAGCAACAGCCATGGAAAGGGATATCACACGGATCGGGGGCGACAGGAACGTCCAGGAAAATCGGTGCCGCTCCCGACATCGGCCGCGTGCTGAGATCCCCACAGTCCGGCACCACCTACAAAAAGGGGGCGCTTACCACGGCAGGCCGCAAACGCAGGAGAAACCGTACTCATCCTGGCATGGTCACATGGTTTTCGCGATCCTCTCGAGGTTGCGTGGTGATGTTTTTCGTCGTCTCGCATTTCATGAACCTGGCACCCGCCCCGAGAAAGGTCAGTCGAGCTTGCCCCGGACGCACCGGATCTGGACAGCATTTTTTCCGAAGAGGTCGAGAGCAAAGACACCAGGGGAAGAGGCATCGCTGGAACTCGTAGCCTCCGCCCTGGAAAACCGTGATCCGGCAGCAGTGGAAAATTTCTTCAGACTGCCCTCGGACAAGACACCGGAAGACGCCATCCGTATCCTCAAAGACATCGAATCCCGCGAAGGAGCTGTCTCGAGAACAAACTGGCTCGGCACCGCTTTCGCAAACGGCACCCTGATGAACCAGGTCGTCGTTCACACGGAAAAGGACGGCCAATCTGTCAATCGACTCGCCCAGATCGTCCCGCAGCAGGACGGGGAATGGCGTATCGATTTCGATTCCTACATCCGCGCCGCCTCCGCCGATTGGGAAAGAATCCTGTCCGGGCAAATCCCCATTTGCCGAAGTCCGGGTTTTCGTCGCCGCTCGACAATTACTACAACGGGATTTTTTCCGACGACACGGTCTGGCAAGCCTACGCCCTCGTCTCCCCGGATACCGATGAGATTCTCTACGCCTACGCGAAACGTGATACCCCGCAATTCCTCGCCATGGAAAAAATCCTCGAATCCGATGAGCATCTCCACCGCGCCACCCTGGAGATCACGTCTCTCCCGGACGCGGGAGAGCGCCAGTTCCAGATCTCGCGCGTTCTCGCCGAGAACTGGGTGATGGGCGAAAAGGCGTTCGACGAATCATTCTGATCGTTTTCCTTTCCGGCAAAGGCACCAGCGGCTAGCTTCCCCGCAGAATGACTCCGGAACTCCAAGAACTTTTCGCCTTCCTCTCCTTTCCCAGCGTTTCGACCGACTCGAAGCACAAGTCCGACGTCCTCGGCTGCGCCGGATGGCTCATTGAAAAACTCTCCGGAATGGGTCTTGAAACCCAGCTCCACGAGACTCCCGGCCACCCCATCGTCACCGCGAAAAACAAGCATCTCCCGGATCAGCAAAACCGTCCTTATCTACGGCCACTACGATGTCCAGCCCGCCGACCCGCTGAACCTCTGGGACTCCCCTCCCTTCGCTCCCGAAGATCCGCGACGGGAAAATCTGGGCGCGCGGAGCCACCGATAACAAAGGCCAGATGCTCGCCCACATTCTCGGCATCGAGAAAACCCTCTCGGAAAAGGGTGAGCTCCCCGTCAACCTCATCCTGCTCTTCGAAGGCGAGGAGGAGATCGGCTCGCCCAACCTCGCTCCGTTTCTGAAAGCAACCTAACGATTACCTCAAGTGCGACATCATCGCCATTTCCGATACCGGCATGGTCGCCCCGAACACCGGCACCCTCGGCTACGGCCTGCGCGGCATCGCCTGCGCGGAAGTGAAAATCACCGGCCCGGAACGGGATCTCCACTCCGGCCTTTTCGGCGGAGCCGTCGCCAATCCCGCCACCGCCGCCGCCCGCCTCGTCGCCTCCCTCCACCTCCCGGACGGCACCGTCGCCATCGACGGATTCTACGACGACGTCCGCCCCCTCGAAGCATGGGAGCGCGAAATGTGGGCGAAAGTCCCCGGCGTGAAAGACGACGATTTCCTCAAAGTCACCGGCTCCCCCGCCCTCTTCGGCGAGCCCGGCTACACCTCCGCCGAACGCACCTGGGCCAGACCCACCGCCGAGGTCAACGGCATCGGCGGCGGCTACCAGGGCGAAGGCTCCAAAACCGTCCTCCCCGCCGAGGCCTTCGTGAAATTTTCCCTCCGCCTCGTCCCCGACCAGGATCCGCAGACCGTCCTCGCGCAGCTCAAAACCCACCTCGAAAAACACTGCCCTCCCGGCGTGAAACTCGAAGTCGAACTCGGCCACGACGGCAAACCTTACGCCTGCGATCCACATTCCGATTTCGGAAAAGCCGCCCAGCGCGCCCTCAAAGCCACCTTCCCCGGCGAGCCCATGCTCATCCGCGAAGGCGGCTCCATCCCCATCGTCCAGGCCTTCCGCGACATCCTCGGCACCGACACCCTCCTCCTCGGCCTCGCCCTCGCCGACGCCCAGATCCACTCCCCCAACGAAAACTTCCCCATCGCCAACTTCGACGCCGGCATCAAACTCAACCAAGCCCTCCTCGAAGAACTGGCGAAGTAACGGAGCGCTGCCTTCAGGCGGCGTGTTCCCACATACCTCTCCTGAAGCTTAGTTCTCCCATGCTCGCGATACCAAGGCTACGAAATCCATCGTGCCGTCTTCTCGCTTTCCGAAATCGAAACTTTCAGAGCGGAAGCCGATAAAATCGCCGCCAAGGCAGGTTCCGCATGCGTCCGCCACCTCGGCAAACGCTCCGACCTTTTCAAGCGGCTTTCCCAATCCCCCCAACTTCTCTCCCTGTTTCCAAACCCGGATTTCACACCCGTTCGATCCATCCTCTTCGACAAAACACCCGAAGAAAACTGGCCGGTCGCCTGGCATCAGGATCTGACCATTTGCGTCACCGAGAAAACCGACTGCGAAAACTACGGCCCATGGAGCATCAAGGACGGCATCCCACACGTCCAGCCACCCGTCGCCCTGCTGAACCGCATGGTCACCGCCAGAATCCACCTCGATCCCACGGGCGCGGACAATGGCGCCCTAAGCATCGTTCCGGGCTCCCATCTTCACGGAAAGCTGGCTTCCGAAAAGATCCCCGAACTCACCGCAGAATCTTCCATCCTCTGCGAATGCCAACCCGGCGACGTCCTCCTCATGTGCCCTCTCATCCTGCATTCATCAAAACGCAGCACCCGCCCGAAACGCCGCCGCATCCTCCATTTCGAATACGCCCCCCGGGATGCACTCGACTCCCGCCTCACCTGGCACGAAACCAAGAGCTAACAAAGTTCACAAGGAATCCGATCCGTGCTCATCCGTGTTCATCCGTGGTTGATTTCTTCCACGGATCACTGCTCACTCGGCACTTTCCACTTCTTCCCATGTCCGACACACCAAAACTCGATTTCATCCGCGAGATCATCGCCACCGACCTCTCCTCCGGAAAACACGAGACCACCATCACCCGTTTCCCGCCGGAGCCGAACGGCTACCTGCACATCGGCCACGCGAAATCCATCTGCCTGAATTTCGGCATCGCCCAGGAACACCCGGGCGCGAAGTGCCACCTCCGCTTCGACGACACCAATCCCGAAAAAGAGGAAACCGAATACGTCGAATCCATCAAGGCGGACGTGAAATGGCTCGGCTTCGATTGGGGCGATGATCTTTATTTCGCCTCGAACTACTTCCAGTTCTTCCACGACTGCGCCGTGCACCTCATCAAGAACGGCCTCGCCTACGTCGATGAGGAAAGCCCCGAGGAGATCAAGCTCCACCGCGGCAACGTCCAGACACCCCGGCACCCCATCGAAATTCCGCGACCGCTCCATCGAGGAAAACCTCGCGCAGTTCGAGAAGATGCGCGCCGGCGGTTTCAAGGAAGGCGAAGCCGTGCTCCGCGCGAAAATCGGCCTCACCTCCTCGAACATGAACATGCGCGATCCCGTCATGTATCGCATCATGCACGCGCGAGCACCACAACACCGGCAGCGACTGGTGCATCTACCCGATGTATGACTTCGCCCACCCGCTGGAGGACGCGCTCGAACACATCACCCACTCGCTCTGCACCCTGGAGTTCGAGAACCACCGCCCGCTCTACGACTGGTTCATTGAAAACTGCCCCGTCCCCTCCACCCCGCGCCAGATCGAGTTCGCGCGCCTCAGCCTCACCTACACGATCATGAGCAAGCGCAAGCTCCTCCAGCTCGTGCAGGAAAACCACGTCTCCGGCTGGGACGATCCCCGCCTCCCCACCATCTCCGGAATCCGCCGTCGCGGCTACCCGCCGGAGGCCATCCGCCATTTCTGCAAACGCATCGGCATCACCAAATACAACGGCACCACCGATGTCGCCCTGCTGGAGCACGACATCCGCGATCACCTCAACTCCACCGCGCCGCGCCGCATGGCCGTGCTCGATCCGTTGAAAGTCGTTATCGAAAACTTCGCCGAAGAACCTACTACAACCGCAGTAATTCCAAACCACCCGCAGGACGAATCCTTCGGCGAGCGGGAGGTTTCCCTATCCGCAGAGATCTTCATCGAGCGCGAGGACTTCCAGGAAATTCCCGAGAAAAAGTATTTCCGCCTCGCCCCGGAAAAATACGTCCGCCTCCGCGGCGGCCCCATCATCCAGTGCACAGGCTTCGAGAAAAACGACGCGGGAGAAATCACCCTCGTCCGCGTGAAACTCCTGCCGAACACCACCGGCCAGGACTCGCCCGAAGGAGTAACCTGCAAAGCCGCCATCCATTGGGTCGATGCCCTCACCGCCGCTGATGCCGAAGTCCGCCTATACGACAGGCTCTTCACCGTCGAAGATCCGGATGCAGCGGAGGGCGGTTTCCTCTCCGTCCTCAACCCGGAATCAGTCCAAACTGTGAACGCCAAAGTCGAAGCCTCGCTCCTCCTCGAGCTCCCCGGCTACGCCTGCCAGTTCGAGCGCACCGGATATTTCGTATCCGACTCCAAAGACCACATCCCCGGCGAAAAAGCCGTCTTCAACCGCACCGTCGCCCTCCGCGACTCGTGGGGAAATGGGCGGTAGGACATTGCCGAATGAAAATTCCCAATGGCAGCAATGCGCTGATTGATCCCAGAAAGATTACACACTATCTTCTGGATCCTTCGCATCCGGTGGGTGGGAGCAAAGCTGCATTTTTCACACGCTTTGGTTTTTCGAAATCCGAATGGCACGACCTCGCAGGACAACTGATACGTCACGTGGCCGACAACGATGTGGTTACGTCCGCCAGAACACCTCATGGAATCCGTTACGCGGTGGACGGCACCATCCTTGCTCCCGATGGTACGAGCTTGAACATTCGTTCGGCATGGTTTATCGGTATCGATAGCACTAGTCCAAGGCTGATCACCGCGCATCCGCTCCCAAAATCATGAAATTTATCCAGGAACTCGACGTAGTCGCCCTCACCTGTGACATTCCATCCCATGGTCTCTTGAGAGGTGATGTCGGCGCGGCTGTCATGGCTCATGGCGACGGGGAATCTTTTGAAGTCGAGTTCGTGGGTTACAACGGCCATACCCTTGCTCTCCTTACCCTGGAGAAATCGCAAATTCGTCTCCTCGACAGTCACGACATCCCGCACGCCAGGGAGCTTGCGTCTGCATGACGGTTTGAATCCGATTGCTGACACCAAGACCGAATATTTCGTAACCGACTCCACAGAGCGTGTTCCGACTAAAAGGACTGTTTATAAGCATACGTTCGCCTGCCGCGATTCATGGGGGCGATCTTCGGTCGCCCCCTCTTCTCCGAAAGGGTCAAGCCGCTGAGTTAACGGCCTGCGAAAACGCGACCACGACTCAGACCAGCACCAGCGCCAGCGCGGCAACCATCAGACCCGCGCCCACCAACTGTCTCCAGCCCAGCGTGGAGTTACCACGGGTCACCGCCCAGACGAAGAAGACCGCCATCACCCCGCGTGTGCTGTAGGCGATGTTGCTGAGTGCCGGTTCGGCATATTTGCTGAACGCGACGTTCACCAGTAGCGCCTGCACACCCAGGGCAAGACCGGCTCCCGCCACCGGCCATGCGGTTTTCACCGTTGAGAACGCCCGGGCGACGTCCTTCCATTTCGGAACCAGCATGCCCACGGAAAGGGTTCCGGCGGAGAGCATCATCAGGATCAGCCAGCGGGCAGCTCCGGTCTCCTGGCTTTTCCAACCCGTCAGGAAATCGTTGGTTGCGAAGAACACGCAGGCCAGAAGCGTGAGGCCGAGCGTCGCGCGGTTCGCTCTCCATTTTTCCGCGGTCGCTCCGGTGACCAGATAGACCGCCGCGGCCGCAAGAACCGCGCCGCCGAACAGACCGGCTCCGGCTTTTTCCAGACCCACGCTGGCGGAAAGCGTGGCGACGATCAGAACCTTGAAGCCGAGTGCGGAGGAATGCACCACGAGATCCCCTTTCCTGACCGACTGTATGGAAAACCACTGGCCCCAGAAAAACAGCACCCCGTTCATAATGGCCAGCATGTCCACACGGGTGGACGGGTGGCTGAAATCCGGCCTCAGGTATATGGCGAAGACGCCCAGCGTGATCAGGTTTGCGAAGCCGAGAACCACGGACATCCGCACCCCGTTGCGGGTCGCGCGCTGGATCATCGCGCCCAGAAGCGGATGCAGGGCGGCACCCAGCAGAGGCAGTCCGATCGGGCCCGTCCACGTGTTCATGCCACCGGGTAGTCCGGTGATACGCCCCGGTCAATCACCTCCACCATTGATTTCCACCTTGGAAACCGGTCACGCCATGCGAACCTCCCGCATGAAAAAAGACATTGAGCGGATCCTCATCGACGAAGCGGTCATCCAGAAACGCCTCGACACGATGGCCAGGGAAATCGAAGCGGATTTCCCAGCCGGTCCCATCGTCGTGATCATCCTTCTGAAGGGTGCGCTCGTCTTCGCCGCGGATCTCCTGCGCCGCATACCGCGCGAGCTGTCCATCGAGTGCCTGAACGTCGCCAGCTATCACGGTGGACTGGAAAGCTCCGGACAGGTTGATTTCCTGGACCGCCATTTCCCGGAAGTGAAAGGCGCACACGTCCTCCTGCTCGATGACATCCTCGATACGGGACGCACGCTTGCCGCCGTGGGAAAACGACTGGAAGAGGAAGGCGCAGTGGCAGTCCACACCGGCGTCCTGCTCGCAAAAGACAAGAAACGCGCGGAAGAAGTGGAGGCGGACTACACCGGCTTCGAGATCGGAGACGAGTTCGTCGTCGGCTACGGCCTGGACTACAAAGGAAAATACCGGAATCTTCCGTATGTGGGGGTGCTGAAACTCTCGGCGGCGGTTTGACCGGTTTTGAAACGGAAGAGGGCGTCCGGTAAAATCATTTGTCGAAGCGCAGCCAGTCCAGGTTTACCGGGCCGTCAAAAACAAAATAGAGATCGGAGGTTTCAGCGGTAGGGTTCATTTCACCACCAGCCTCTTTCCATTCGTTCCATCCGCCGGTGGCTGCTACGGGGATTTTTCCGATCAGGGGCCCGTCCTTCGCGCCTTTGCGTATCTCGATGTTCCTTTCTCCGCCTGGCAGGGCATAGCGGACGGTAACGGTTGAGACTTTCTTCATCGGCACGCCGGATACCATCACGGAGTGACCGGAGCTGATCTGAACCAGCGCTTTTTTCCCGCTGGCGTTATTGAAAGCGACGGTCTTCGGTCCGGAGATTTCATCAGCGGCTTCCGCCTCGATGGTGCGGGCGCGCAGCCTTACCTCAGCCGTGGTGGAAAGGGCTTTCGCGGGGCTTTTCCCAAAATCAGTGAATTCCGCCAGGAGCACCCCCTCTCTTATTTTCTCGTTTCGCGGCACCTCCACCACTCCCTCCGTGCCCCGCTGGATACCGGCGCCACCCTTCCCTTTCTCAAGCGAGAAAATCCACTCCACCATCATGTGGATCTCGTCCTTGCTGTGCCGCGGGTGCGGCAGCATGGGAATCTCCCCCCATACGCCCGAAGAGCCTTTGAGGACGCGGTCGGCGGCGACATCCGCGGCACCTTTCTTGCCACGGTACCTGTCCGCGATTTCCAGAAGGGTGGGTCCGACGATCTGCTTGTCCATCGCATGGCAGTTGAAGCAATCGGACTGCTTCATCAGCGTCATCCCCACGTGGGACTCCGCCTTGCGCCCGTCCGCATCGATCCATTCGCTGGTGACCATGGTGGCGAACCTCATCGCATCCGCCTTCGCCCCGTCAACCGAACTGCCGTCCTCCTCGTCCTCTACTTTGATCCGGAACGGCACGGGCGAGCCGTTATCGAAGAAATCGCCATCCTCCGGCTCCAGAAAAGTGACCACGGGAGCGGTGTTTCCGACCACGATCTCTTCAGTCGCCGTGCCGGTCTCCCCACCGGGATCGGAGACGCTTAGCTGAATTTCGTAGTTCCCGGGGGTATCGATTTCCACTTCGGCCGTTTCGGTTCTCCCTACGGTTTTGCCGCCCGGGTTCAGCACCCATTCATAGGAAAGCCCGGCGCTCTCCGGATCATGGGAATCCTCGGCGGACAGGGAAATTTTCAATGGCGCGGGGTCGCTTGCGTTCGCCACCGAAAGCTTGGCAACGGGACTGAGGTTCCCGCGCTGGTAGCTGACCCTGATGATTTTCGCGTCGTCGTTTTTGCCCCAGGTTTCGCCATAATCCATGAAATACAGGCACCCGTCCGGGCCGAAGAACGTATGGACCGGACGCCTGATCCGCATGCGCCCGGAGTCATCCCCATCGCCCTGGGCGACGAGGACGGAATTTGTGAATTTTTCCAGTCCTATGAACTCCGATTTCTCATCCAGCATTGCCCACATCACCGCCGGGCGCTGCCAGTCAAAAAACAGCAGCGATCCATCGTAATGCTCCGGGAAGCCGTTGGTCTTCTCGAACTCCGGCCTGTAGTGAAACACCGAACCCGCGCAGGCCGTGCGCCCGCCGGTACCCATCAGGGGGAATTCCTCCGACTCCTTATGCGGATACCAGATCATCGGTGATTGCACAGGCGGCAGCGCCGTCAGGCCGGTGTTGTTCGGGCTGGTGTTGACCGGGTTCCGCTTGTCAAAAGCTTTGCCTGACTGGCTTTTCCCGAAATCAAAATCCGTATAAACCTCACCCCCGCGTGAGTATGGCCATCCGAAATGGCCGGGCTCGCGGAGCTGGCTGATCGTATCGAATCCGTTCGGCCCCCTGGCGTCGCTCGTCTTCCCGGAGTCCGGCCCGACATCGCCGACATAGACGATCCCCGTCTCCGAATCGATCGTGAAACGCCATGGATTGCGGAAGCCCATCGCGAAAATCTCCGGTCTGGTTTTCGGGGTGCCCGGTTTGAAAAGATTGCCCTCGGGAATGGTGTAGCCACCGTCGGGCGTCGGGCGGATGCGGTTGATCTTGCCGCGCAGGTCGTTGGTGTTGGCGGAGGATTTCTGGGCATCGAACGGGAAGCGTCCGTCGCGCTCGTCGATGGGCGTGAAGCCGTCGGACTGGTGGGGGCTGGTATTGTCCCCGGTGGAGAAATAGAGATTTCCGTCCGGGCCGAAGTGGACTTCCCCGGCGTGGTGGCAGCATTGCTCACGCTGCACCGGCCAGCGGAGCAGTTCCTTTTTTGAAGAGAGGTCGAGCTTTTCACCGGTGATCGTGAAGCGGGAGATCGCATTGGCATCCGCATCCACGGGCGAGTGCTGAACGAAGATGTGTCCGTTCTCCGCGAACCCGGGATCCAGCGCGAAGCCAAGCAGCCCGTTTTCCTGCTGCGTGAAAACCTCCAGCTCGCCCACGGTGCTGACCACCTTCGTGGCCGGATCGAGCAACCGCAGTTTCCCATCGAGTTCGTTGAAATAGATTTTCCCGTCCGGAGCCATGCTCATGGTCATCGGACGGTTGAGTCCTGTGGCCAGAACCTCGTAACGGTACCGGAAATCATCGGGTTTCTCCGCAGCCGGCGCGGAATTGAAAATGGAGAGGGTGAGAAGAAGGACGGGAAATTTCATGGTCAACGCGCACGGGAGGGTGCCTGGACGGCAAGCTTACGGGGGTGCCGGTGGATTTTCACTCAAAAAAATCCCGTCACACCGCTTCCCCTTCCCGGATCAGGAAGACGGCTCCGGCACGATCCCGGCGGATGGAAAACACGGTGCCGCCGCTCCAAAAGATGATTGTAAGCCCAGGGGAAAGTCCCCCCCTTATAGTCCGATTTGGCTGTTTCAAAACCGTCCGGTTGCGTTAGAAACGATCCATGGAATCCTTGCCGCAGACATCGCGCTATCTTCTCATCGCCGGGGTGGTTCTGGCCGGAGGTCTTCTTGCGTTTTTGTGGAACCGCCCGGCGGCCGGCTAGAAGGCCGACGGTTTTCCAGCAGGAGTTCGCCTCCGCGGAAGATCATGAAAACGGCCGGGGCGCGGCGGAATTCCTCTATGCTGCGGACAAGGTGCTCGCGGAACGGCCTGCCGGTGCGGACACGGGGTGGTTCGCCAGGCAGGGGATGGGGTTGACCGGAAATATCCGGAGTCTCGGCGACGGGCGGTATTTCGAACTGACCCTTGCGGAGCCTTCGCTCGGGGCTGTGCCGGATGCGATCGCCGCCCTCGCCCCCCCCTCGCAGCCGCCGAGCCGGACTACCTGCTCTTCACCTCCGAGCTTTTCGAGGAAGCCCCGGTGGTCTTCGAAGCCGCGCAGGACGGGCCGGCAGCTTCAAGCCGGAAGTCCGGATGCATAATTTCATCATCGGGACGAGTCCCGGGGAGCGCTACGGCAACGTCTATGTCAGCCCGGCCTCATCCAGCGGTTTTCCCAACAATGGCACGAACATGCTGCGGCTCCTTTCCGCGGGTGTCATTAACTCTTCGGACTGCGTTCCCTGCATTCTTACGGCTGAGACTTCCCGTTGGGAATCGCCTTGCCAAGGAACCCGGCCAAACTCCGCCCAGTCGCACCGACATGCCAAACCCTGCCGCTGATCCGCGACGACCATGTCCACAGCCATGCCGCCAGAGAGGTAACGGAGCCCCATCCTTTCCAGCTCGTCGACGAACTCCTTCGTATCCCGGGGCGACATGAAACCCACCCGCACCAAGTCACCATCGGCGCAGAGTGTTTGATTTGGAACAAAGCCCGTGAAGGACTCCCAACCGCCGGGATATGTTGTTTCGATGGCAGAGGCTTTGACGATTACCGAGATGGCTTCGACGAGAACAGACATGAGATTAGAGGATGGCTTCAAGTTTTTCCAGGTCGGCGTGAATCGCGTTAATGAGCTGGGTGCCTGTCAACTTCCTTGAGGCGGTGAGGCTTTCGGCGAGACCAGCGCGGGAGAGGGCGGGCATGGCTTCATCCAGCGCCTTGCGGAGGCGGATGGATTGGACTTGCTCCGGGAAGTCGTCGAGGCCGGGCTCACCGAGGGCGGTGATGAAGGTGCTGATGGCGGAAAAGACGGGCATCCAATCGACCCAGCGCGGGAAGCCGGTGGGTTGGGACCAGGTGATGAGGACGTCCCATGCGCCGGGTTTGACCCAGAAGATTTTCTCGCGACCGTCCCTGCGGGAGCGGATGTGACCGGAGTCCTCCATTTCATTGAGCGTGTGCTGAACGGATTTGGAGAAGTAGCCGGTGTCCCGGGCGATCGCGGCGGGATGACCGGACTCGTGAGTGAGCAGCCAGGCGAAGATCTCGGCACGGGCATTTACCCCGAAGAGCGCACGGAGGCCGCAGAGCAGGTTGGCGGCCCGGCTGGAGTCCGGTGATTGGCTCATGCCGCGCAGTTCGATGGGACCGCGCAGCAAGCCGTGGCGAAGGAAATCCGGATCAGGCTTGTGGAGGATGGGCATAGCACTGCCATCGGAGTGGATGAAGAGCGGCTCGGGTTTGACCTCGGCAGGTATTGGGTCGGAGATCGTGATCCATTTCCTCATAACCGATTGCTTGGAGAGAATGGTGCTGATCGAGGTCATGACGCGCAGATCCGCCACCGGCCACTCGTCATGGAGGCGGCGGAGTCGTTGGAGGTTGATGCGCTTGCCGTTCGAGCTGAGCCAATCGATCACCTCGTCGAGCAGGCGCGCGTCGTAGCGGCCGAAGCGTGTGGTCGCCAGCAAGAGGGCTTCGGGATCGATTAGGCGGGGATCATTACGATCAGACTGTCCGGCGAGCCCCAGGGTGGACCACTGTTGCCACAGGAAATCGAGGAAGTGCTTGAGGAGCTTATCCCTGGAACTTTGGAATGAGATGGGCATGTCCTAGGTGAGTGAGGATTTCGGGAAGTTTGTTGCGGTGGGAAAGCACCGGCATCTTTTCGAGAACCCAACGGACGGCTGTTTCGGTCTCGGCGCTGTTGGGAGCGAGGATGCGCAGGTCGTCCAGGTCGCGGGGCTTAGCCCGGTTCAGGGCTGCGTAGGTCTTGAGCTGGATATGGCCGGAGCGGGTTACGAAACTGATTTTCAGATAGTCCCCATACTCCCGGGTTTCCAGCTCCCGCCAGAATGATTGGGGCAGCAGGTTCAGATCGGGGAAGTGAAATGAAGAAGCATTGTTGAGCCAGTTCCCGTCCAGCTTGAGTTCGTCTGCCACCTGGGAAGCGGCCTCCGACAGATTTTCCGGCATCGGATACGCGCCGTCCACATCACCGTTCCAGTCCCGCAGGGCAAGAATATCCACGTCATGGGTGGAGCGGGAAATGATCTGCTGGGCCAGCAGTGCGGAACCGCCACATACGACCAGCCAGAACGCCTCCCCTTTCCGGGCGGCGAGCAGGTTGCCCAGAAGCTGCAGGGCTTCCGTTAGGTTTTGTTGACTCAATTCCATAAAGCATATCGCGAAAATATCCGTTATGGATGTTTTTGCAAGGTTTTATACGTTAACGAAGGCCTTACGCCCGGTGTTTGTTCGCGAGCCATGTCTGGTTCAAATGGAAGTGTTGAGCCTCATTTCCCAAGGGAATGGCTCGTCGAAACGGTCGCGGAAGTCGCGGCTTAGCGCCTTCCGGTAGAACCCTGCGAACCTGTCGCGCAGGTCGGGGTCGAAGCGCTCGGGCTGGATATTGACCTCACCATTGACCGAGGCAGGGTCGCTTTTCCCGTCGCCCCAGGTGGGCAGGACTCCGGTGGTCATTTCGTGAAGCGCCATGGCGGCGGAAAAACATTCGGAACTGATGTCCCAGCGCTTCACCTTCCGCTCGGCTATGAACGGATCCATGTAGGAGAGGGTGCCCACCTTGATGTCATCGGGCGAGGCGTTCGACAGGGAGAAATCAGACAGGCAGAGCTGATACTGTTTTTTCCCGAGCACCCGCAGACCCATGTTCTCCGGCTTGATGTCGCGGTGGGTGATCCCAACTTCGTCGAGATCCCTGATGGTGCGGATAAGGTCGTCACCGAAACGCTGCAGATAGGTGAGATCCAACGGCCCCTCCTCGCGAAGGAATCGAGCCAGTGTGGTTGGCTTTTTCCTGCGCTTCCCACCTTCCTGATCCGCCACATCAACCGTAAACGCCGGCTCCATGGTGAAGGCGCGCAAATCGCCGAACTCAAGCAGGTCGAAAGGTGCCACCACAATACGGGAGCGCACCTTTTCCTGGATGGCATGCAGGGTTTCATACTCGGCCTTGATCCGCTGGTTGTATTCCGGGGAGCGGGCAACCTTGAGCACCTGCTTCTTGCTCTGGAAATCAACAAGAAAGACGACCGAAACCGAGCCGCTGCCGAGCCGAGTCTCGACCCGGTATCCACCAATGAGCTCGTCGCCCTTTTTGGATTCCAGCGGGTTGACGACAGCGGATACCTCAGGGCTCGTCAGCTCGTCCTCGATCATGTCGAGTGCGGCAAGGAAGTCCTCCACGGAGGCGCGGTGGCTGGGAGCCCCGTTCGCGGTGGCGCGGACGATCTCGACGAGAGAGTCCACCGCCCCATCCATGACGTCGCTGATATTCAGACCTCCGCTGAGGCTATCCCGAAGTTTTTGCTGAAGTTCGGTGACGGTGGTGGCAGGCGGCTTGCCGGTGAAGAGCAGGTATGTCAGCGCACCCAGGGAGAAACTGTCGATCTCTGTGCCGCCATCTGCGTTTCCGGCCAATGCCTCCGGAGCGATGAATACCTGAGATACGTCCTCGATGAGCTGCCCGGCATGCAGCGTCCTCGACATCTGGGTGACGGTGAATCCCGAATCGCCTGTGGCGAGCCTGGCACCCGTCTGCCAGTTCAGAATCTGGACGAGAGGCCGGTTCGTTGCGTCCCGCCATACTAGGATGCTCTGCGGTGACAGGCTTACCTGAAGTGTCCCTGAGGCAGACATACTGCGCCGCGTTTCCCGAAAGGTGGCTGATGACTCCGGGGTGAGAAACGAATACGAGTGGCTAAATGAATGGCATGCCCTCTTTCCTGAACGCCTTCTGCCGCGACAGCAGGCTCTTCAGCCGCTTGCACTTACGGTTCGTCAGGAGAACCGGATTCTCGTCAGTCTTTCTCCGACCCTCATGATCCCAGACCCAGTCCCTGGAGTCTCCAGAAAGATCACCGGGCTTGCTCTTGAGCTCGATAAGAAATACGCCCTCGGGCCGGCGACGAGAAGATCGACCTCGTTGATGGAACCGTCGTCCGCGATGAACTCGAAGTTCGCCCAAGCCCGGTAGTTGTCCTGTGCCGGGAACTGATCGTAGATGAAGTCCAGCGCCTCCTGCTCCCAAGGGAACTGGGATCGGGTAATGGTCTTCCAGTTCTTTTCCGGTTCAGGCATACTTAAAGGCAACTAACAGGCTCGCGTGGGGGTGTAACTGAAAGTGGTGGTCAAGCGCATTTCTGCTGCCAGAAGTCGTCCCAGCGTTGATTGGCACGCATGGCGCGGAGTTGTGCCATTTCCTCCGCCCGCTCGAGCCGCCACCATGCGCCGGGGATCTTCAGGCGCTTTTGCAAAATGTGCCGATGGGCGCTTTCCACTTCTCCCGAGCCGATGGGTAGTTCCTGACGGATCGCTTCGCGGTAATCGAGCTGGTGGCGGCGCTTCTCAATGTAGGCCATCGCCGTGTCCAACGCTTCGGCCCCTTCTTTTCCCTCTATCCCTGGAGCAAGGATTTTGAGGCGCGTGATGACCGTGTCGATCTCGCTTTCGCGCAGCGATTTCTTGCAGCCTTCCAACCATGCGTTCCTTTGCTCCAAATCCATCGCCGTGCTTCTGGCTGCTGCGGCGAGGTATTCGCAGACGTGATAAAAATCCAGGTGGAACTTGCAGCGCGTCCCAAACTGCCGCTCGTATTGCTCGGCAATCCAACTGGCGCCATCCGCCACCGCGTGGATGTGCGTGGCCTCGCCCATGCCTTTGAATTGGCAACACTCCGACATCATGCAACCCACCGCCATCGGCTCCCCGACGGCAACTCCGTAGTAGGTCTCCACGCTGCCGGGCACGCGCACGGTGCTGACCCGGATTTCCTTCCAATGGCACTTCCGCAGCTTGCGTTTGTCCGGGCGCCTCCCTGCGGGATGGTCGGTGGTCGCTTGCCTGGAGCTTGGTTTTCCCTCACCGAAACCGACGATGGGCAGCATTGATCCGTCCACTTCGGAGATGAGCGTGGCAGCGGGCCGGATGGAGCCGGGGGCTTGGGAATTGAAGTGTTTGGCTTGCCGGGCGACGTCCGCTGTCGCCTTGTCGATGGTGTAAACGGGCACCTTGATGTTGTAGTGTTCCTTCAGGGCAGCGGCGGTGTTTTGGAAACTGCGCTCCGCCCCGAAGTCGGCGATGCGCCTCTGGAGCGTGCGTGAGGCCGAGCGGTCGGTCACTTTTGCAAAATCCCGGAACGGGTGGCGCAGCGGGCCTCTCCTGCCGACGCGCATGACCTGCTGGGTGAGGTGGATCACTCCAAAGGTGGTGTGCCACCGGAGTTTTTTTTTGAGTGTTTTTGGAGCTTCGGGTTTTGATTGAGGGCATCGCGCTGGGTGTTTTGAGACCATTGGAGCATGAGGTTTTTGCCAAGCTCCTGAAGGGCTGCTATCATCGCTTCCTCGGCCTGGTGGGCGTCCATGCCGTTGGCGATCTCTTGCTCGAATTTGTTGGCGATGGATTGGAACTGCGCTGCCATGAGCGGGTTGCCGCGGAGCTGGCGCAGCATGATTTTCTCCTCGGGGGTGGCTTTCAATGGTTCGTCCCCGGGTGTCGGTTTGTCGTTCATCGACTCCCGATGATAGTCATGTGTTCAAAAGTACAAGTCCAAAATTCAGGTTTTTCAATAAGTGACCACCACTTTCAGTTACACCCCTCGCGTGGAGATTGAAAGATAGGGTGGATGATTCCAGCATCGCCATTTTGGCGGAGCAAGCTGACCGGAAACCTCGCTTCCGACCTCCAGATCATCGAAGCTGAGGAAACTACCGTAACCGAGTTGGATTAGATCAGCGTTTCCTTGGTTTTCACGGACAACCGACCTGCCATGATGAGTTGGTTCAATAGACCTTACCAACGTTTTGCGGGGGGTTCGGCGTTTTACACAGGCAAAGAGCCTACTGAGCGTAGGACTTGGCTTGGAACTGCGTTAGTGGCGGTTTTCTGGCAATGGCACCATAATAAACACACCCAGCGATCAACGTAACACGTTGAAATAGAAATGGTCGGGACGGCCAGATTCGAACTGACGACATCCTGCTCCCAAAGCAGGCGCTCTACCAGGCTGAGCTACGTCCCGAGTGGTTGGGGGCGGGAAACTGATATAGCACGCCTCCCGACGCAAGACAATTTCACAGGGATTTTCCAATCAGTCGAATTCGCCCCGGAAGGAGCATCGCGCGGTCGGAGTCTCGTAGATCACGATCTCGGCAAGACCTGGGAGCTGTGCCTCGAGTTTTCTCCAGAACCACGCCGCCATGATCTCGATGGTCGGGCTTTCGAGACCTTCGATGTCATTGAGGTAGGAGTGGTCGAGCCGCTCAAGGAGCGGGTTCATCGCGTTGGAGATGAGCTTGTGGTCGTAGATCCAGCCGATCTTCTCATCCACTTTCCCTTCGATGTGGATCTCCACCTTGAAGCTGTGGCCGTGCATTTGCCTGCATTTGTGGTCTTCGGGGAGGGACGGGAGTGTGTGGGCGGCCTCGAAGCGGAAGTCTTTGGTCAGTCTGGCTCTCATGTGCTTGAGTTGACGCTATCCCGTTTCCCGCCGTCTTGGAAACCCAAAGCGATACGGGAAATTTGTGATGGAACCGAACGACCACCCGCGTAGGTTTTCCCTGTGATCCTCAAAAAATCCCTACTTCCACTGGCCGTCCTGGCCGCACTGCTCGCCTCCTGCAAGGAACCGGAATCCGCCCCCCCGCAGGTTACGGTGAAGGATGGAATGATCAAAATCGAAGGAGGAGCCACGACCATGGGCTCGGAAGGCGTATTCCAAACTCCATACGGAAAAAAGGAATTCCCCGAGGAAAGGCCGCAGGTGAAGATCAAGGTCTCAGGTTTTTGGATGGACGAAACCGAAGTGACAAACGCCGAGTTCAAAAAATTCGTGGACGAAACCGGCTACGTGACTTTCGCGGAACAGGAGGCGGACATCTCCCAGTTTCCCCCGGAGGCGCTGGCCCAACTCCCCAAGCCGCCTTTCAACAACGGGGCCATCATTTTCAACACGCCTGACGAGCTGGAAGGCCGCGTGATGGATCCAGGTTCCTTCACGCAGTGGTGGAAGTGGGATCCGGAAGCGAGCTGGAAAAGCCCCGAAGGCAAGGGTTCAACCGTCGAGGATCGCGGCAACTATCCGGTCGCCTGCGTCACCTACGATGATGCGGCCGCCTACGCGAAATGGGCGGGAAAACGCCTCCCCACCGAGGCCGAGTGGGAGTTTGCAGCCCGGGGCGGGCTGAACGGAAAAATCTATTCCTGGGGCGATGAACTGAAGGTCGATGGCGAATGGATGGCCAACACTTTTCACGGAACGTTTCCCACCGAGGACACTGCCGAGGATGGGTTCGCGGGGCCGGCTCCCGTGAAATCCTATGCGCCCAACGGATACGGACTCTACGACATGGCGGGCAACGTCTGGGAAATCTGCTCCGATTTCTACGATCCCGAATATCGGAACAACTGTGAGAAATGCGACCCCAAGGGGCCTGAAACATGGATCAACATGAACACGGGCCAGAAGAGCGGCGGGGCACCCAACCATGTCACCAAAGGCGGCTCCTTCCTCTGCCACATCTCCTACTGCATGCGCTACCGCCCCGGTGCCCGCCACTCCATCGAGAACGACTCCCCCACCTGCCATACCGGCTTCCGCTGCGTGAAAGACCTGTAGGAGCACGTAGCAGACGGATCGCAAGCCCCGCATGGTCTGGGGAAACAGCGATTCCGAAAAAAGCGCCTGTGTTTCCTCCCGGTCTTTTTTGTATCGCGGACGTTTGGAGAGCCGCCACCATACCCGATGATGAACACGGACACCTATCGCCTGCTCGCGGATCTCGTCCTGATCCTTCACGTCAGCTACGTGGTGTTCGTCGTCTTCGGGCTGCTCGCCATCTTTTGCGGCGGGGTTTGCGGCTGGAAATGGATACGCAACCCATGGTTCCGCTCCGCCCACCTTGGAGCCATCGCCCTCGTCGTCATCCAGGCATGGCTTGGAATCATTTGCCCGCTCACCGTCCTGGAAAACCACCTCAGGGAAAAAGGCGGCGGCCACACCTACGGGGGCGGCTTCATCGCCCACTGGCTGCACAAAGTCCTCTTCTTCCAGGCCGCCCCCTGGGTCTTCGGCCTGTGCTATACCCTTTTCGGCATGGCCGTCCTGTTCAGTTGGATCAAGTACCGACCCCGCCCGTTCGGTTCCCCGTAGCAGCCGAGGTGGGACGAAGGAGCTGCGGATCGAGCTGTGAGGGTGAATATTCCCGCAGTAGCTGGTTGCCCTATGGTTGGGGGCTGCCCACCACAATGAAGTTGAACGGGACGCTGCGTGTGCGAGTGATGTTTTGCGCGCCAAACCGGATTACAAAGCCAGTGCTGGTGGAGGAATCTATGATTCCGGGCAAATCGCCTCCTTCGGTGCCGAGCGAGTTTGCAGTGACGACCGGGATATCTCCGGAAGCGAATGCTGTGTCGTAGGTAATGGTGTAAATCGAAGCTGAGACATTGGAAGAGAACCCGGCTCCGGAGCGTTCGCTGCCATCGAGATTGACGATCCCGCGGATGATGCGCAGATCCTCCGCGCCACTGGTAACTTGCTGGCCCTTTTCCGTGATGTTTCCGGAAATCTCCATGTTTCCGGCGGCCGTAGTGTCTCCAGCCACGAAAAGCCCGTTGGCCGGAGGTGTAATGGACGACCCTACGCCAACACCTCCGTTCTGATGCACGATCAGCTTCGGTGATGCGTTCACATCCACCCTCAACGCCCGTAGGTTCGGCTCCCCGTTCACGTGGAGCATTGCTCCAGGGGCAGTGGTTCCACTTCCGATGCCCACACGTCCGCTTGGTGAGATGGTCATCAGCTTCACGTCGTTGGTATCTGCAAACGAGAAGGCAGCAACCGACGGATTTGGCTGGGCGGACCGGAAGAGCATTCCGTAACCGCTATCCGAGAAAATGGAGCCGTTCCCGTAGGAACCGTTCGGACGGACGATGAACGAGCCGAAGACGTCGCCATCCACATCGAGTTTCCTGGAAGGGGCCTTTCCGATGCCGACGTTGCCGGTGGTGAAATTGACGTTGAGCGGTGAAGTTCCGCTTCCGTTGGAAAGGGCGGTTGCGGTATCCGCGGTTTTGGCGTGGTTGGCATTGTTGGCGCCCAGGGCATAGGGGGCGTTGAGGATCTGCTGGCGGGGGAGCGCAGGAGTAATTGGTTGGGGCGGGTTCGCGTTATCGAAGAGGGTGATCTGCAGGTAGAGCTGCTGGGTGAAGACCTCGTTGATGGAGCTGCCCGTGGAGTCGTTCGGCCCGATGACGACGTTGAAGCGGCCTTCGAGGAGGTCGGCGTTCACATCGAAGTCCCCCCAGACCTTGTTGCCGGAAGTTTCGGAATCGTAGAGGGAGAAGCGGACGGTTGCCTGGTTGCCGGTGATGGCGGCACCGTTCGAATCGGTGAGGCGGCCCTGGTAATTCATCTGGGCGCTGAGCGGACTGGCAAAGGCGAGGAGGAGGCCGGAAAGAGCCAGGAGGGATGTGCTGATGTGTTTGGTGGTCATGTTGTGATGGAGGCTGGGGTTGCGAAGCGGGTGTCAGGGATCTGTGGGAAGTTTCAGTTGGGGGCGGGTGTAGGCGCGGTGCTGGACGACGATTTCGATATCAAGGAGGTCTTCGATCCTGAACTGGTTGGCATCGATGTTCAGGATGAGCCGGGTGGTGGCGACGCTGAGTTCCTTGAAATCATCGATCTGGAATCCGCTTGTGGATGTGATCTTCGCTTCGACGGCCGGTGTTTCCGCCGATTGGCTGCTGAAGATGAATTCCAGGGAGGTGGCGTCCTTTTCATCGAAGGTCTCGAAGATCCGGGTCTTGGGATCGGTGTTCTGGAAGTAGCGGAAAGGATTGATGTCGAATTCCCCGGGCAGATCGACGCGGGTGATCTGTTGGGAGGAATTTTCAGTGCTGGGAATGGTCGCGTCGGACGCATTCTTGAGCTGCACCGGCGACCTGTCCGGATAGGGGGGAACCCGCTTCCGGAAAAAGGTGTTGCCGCCGTAGGTCATGCTTCCGTCGATTCCGTTGTTCCCCGGAATGGCGGGGACGGCGTTGGATTTGACCACCGCGCCCTCCTTGAAGACGAAGTGCACCGCCAGCCATTCGATCTTGTCACGGTAGAGGCCGGATTTGATATCGGTGAGCCTGGTGGGATCGTCTTCCGCAAATGTGTAAGTCGGTCCGGCGAAAAGCTGGCCCTTTTCAATCTGCGTGGAGTCGATGCTGATCCGGATCGCGGGATTGAAACCTCCGCCCGGCCTGCCGCTGACCCTGAGTTCATCGAGCATGTTCTGGAAGCGCTGGGTTTTCGGAACCACCTTTCCGTTCGAAGGCTCAACGCGGACACCGAGGTCGAGGGGGAACGAGCCGAAGCCCAGATCGATATCGGCGGGATTGGGCGTCAGCACGTCGTTCAGAAGGGAAATGGTGGCCGTATCAGGCCGCAGAGTGCCGGGTGACGTGTTGCGGTCGGCGTTGAAAAACTGCATGCCCTGGACGATCCGCTTGAGTTCGAGGGCGTTGCGGGCTTTGAAAATGGAACCGATGCTATCGGCGAGGCCGAGCTGGGCGTTGGTATAGACGAAGCGCTCCTGCCACTTGTATTCCAGGGCGCGGGCGGTCATGAACACCCATTTCTGGGCACGCCTGAATGCGGCATCTGCGGAAAGCAGGGCTCCCTCCGCCCGCTGGAAGTGAATGGGATCCGCATAGTAGGCACTGGCCAGATCCTTGCGCTTGGCGCGGAAATTTTCCTCAACGCGGGCGACCTCCCGGATGAGGGCCGCGCGATCCGCCACCGCCTGGGCGTAGGCGGAAAAGTTGCTTTTGAGCTGGAGCTCCGTGGCGAGCACTTCCCGCTGCAATACGCCAACGGCAAGCAGCGACTGCTGCACCGAAAGCGCCTGATCGGCAAGGGCGAGCGAGGTTTGGTACTGGATCGCAACCTTGTCGATACCCTGCTCGGCGCGAACCGCGTTTTTCGCCTCCGTGTTCTGGACGAGCCCGTTGAGCACTGTGGCGTAGGTGATGGCAATACCTCCCGCGATTGAACCCAAACTAGCATCAAGACCGCCTACCGCAATCGCCCCATCGGCAGTGTTTTGCGCCACTGCGGATCTGGCATTGGCAATCGCCAGGTCTTCGTAAGCCATGTCCGAGTCCGAGAGATACTTTTCCTGTGCTCCGGTAATGGAATCCTTGATCCCTTCCGAGAGGCCGACGGCGGAGTTCGCCTTGTTCACGTCCTCACGTGCCTTTGCGAGAACCTGCCTGAGCACCTCGTTCTGCTGCCCCAAACCGCCTATGGTGCGGTTCACCGTAGCGAGATCACTGCCGATGACTCCGGGAGCCGGATCCCTGCCATTCCAACCGTTCACGCCGTTTTGCCACGCGTAGCCGGTGATTTCCTCGAAGCGGACACCGAGTTCAATTTCGAGCAAAAGAAGGTCGCCTGCGGTCTGGCTGACCCCGCCCAGGAACGTGCTGTAGGCCTGGATGGCTCCTCCACCGGTGAGGGGGTTGGTGGGATCACCCAAAGCATTGACCGCGAATTCCAAGGCTCCTCCCGGCGCATCGATACGGCCTTTCAGCAGATCGTAAGAGTCAAAGGCGGTTTCCCCCTCCTGCTTTTCCACGATTAGAAGGAAATTCGGATCCAGTCCGACGGGATTCCCGGAACCGTTGACAAAGGAACTCACACCAACCGCCTCGTCCATCGCCGTGGTGACGAGGCTGAGCGCGGCGTTCACGCCGGTGGAATCGAGATTGACCGAATCAAAGTCGGTATCAGGGAAAAGGCCTCTGAGCTGGATGTAGGTATCGCTGTCCTGGCCTGTGATAGCGGTAAGCAATTGTTCCGGGCCTCGACCAGGTCTCCGGACGATTTCCGCGTGGCGAGCAGTTTGGCCAGATCCGCCTTGTACTGGATCATCTGGCCGAGAATGGTGAGAAACGTCCGGTAGTCCTTGTAACCGGCGAAGACGGGACTTTCGCTGTCGGGACTGAGGAACTGCTCGACCTCGCCACTGGCAGTCGAGGCAGTTCCGGTGCCGTCGTTTCCCGGAAGATAAGCGACGGCGAAATCCCCGCTGCTGCCCAGCTTTTCGACCTCCAGTTTGACAGAAGCTATGGTGGTGAAAGCGGTGATGACGGGGATGGATACGGTGTCGGTTCCCTTCGATGGTGCGGTGCCGCCTTCCGACATGAAGACACGGAAGTTTTTAGGAAACGACGTGGCGGCTGTGATCGTGAAGTCGTTGTTCGGGCCGGGAAGGGCTATGGTCGCGACGCCATCGACCGCGGTAAAGACGCGCGGGGTGGCGGACGCATAGCCTAGCTCCGTGGCCGCCTGGCTGCGCCCCGGAACGCGGCTCACGAAAAGGAAATGACCGAAAGGCGCGCCCTTGAAGCGCGGGGAAAAGTCACCGGGATCCACACCCGCCATTTGAAAACAAAGCAGCTCGGAATACCAGCCAACCGCCTGTCCGGTAACCTGCACCAGCTCGCGGTAGGTGGCGATTTCCTTATCGATTACGAACTCATTGGCCGCGCTGTCGAGCCCGAGGCGGATGGTGGCCAGTTTCGCAAGGCGCTTGTTGACGTACTGCATCTCGGCCACGGCGAGATCGTAGTAGATATCGAGGAGGGAGAGCTGGAGTTCCTGGTTGAGAGGGGCGCTCGCCAGCGCGCCGCGGAGGCTCTCGATCTGCTCCTGGGCGGCCATGCGGTCGTCATCGCCATACCAGGGGTTGGTATCGTCGCTGGTGTTCTGGAAGGTCTGGGCGAAGAGATTGAGAATGATGGGATTGCCGGACTCATCCGCACCGCCCTCGCCATACATGAGCCAGCGGTAGCGGAAGGCTCCGCCCTTTTCTGGATCGGTGATGTCGCTGCGGCTCGCCGTCACGCCGGTAGCCGTGCGATAGCCAGCCGGGTAGAGCTGATCATAGACACCGGTCTTGTCGTCGTTCCTTAAAACTTTTTGCACGAACTCCGAACCCAGAGCCAATGACTGGGTATCGGCGAAGGGATGGCCATACGTGGATTCCGAAAGGAAGATCCGATTCGGCGAACTCCCGGTGGAAGGCGCATCGCTCGCGATTTCGACATCTGCGTAAACCTTCGTATGGAAAAGCTCGAACCCACCGGCGCCGGCGCGACCCGTGGGATCCTGGAAATCAGGCCGGACATTTGCAGCGGGGACAGCCGCAGTTGCAGATTGGCAAAAGACGGCGGCGCAGGAGAGAAAAATAGGAATCTTGGACACGGTTAAAGGGAGTTATGGGGTGGGAATCGTGACGACTTCGATGTCAGGAGGTGAAATGAGGTCTTTAATGAACAGGGCGATCCCTTCCCGAGACCGGTTCAGGTAAACTTTCGTAGCATCGGCGGGGGCGATTGTTTCGCTAAAGCGACCTACGAATGCGGATGAATGGGCCAGTGTGACCCCGGCGAACACCTCACGCTGGATCAATTGACCGTCCAAACCAGGATCGGCAGTGATGGTGATCCTGCGGGTGAGAGCTTCCTCGGTGATCTTTACCGTCGAGCCATCGAAACGAGTCAGTGTGCTGACGGCCACCGGCATGGATGGTGATGTGGCCGAGAAAGCAGTGGAGGAATCCTGCACTCCGGTTGCGTCCCATACGTCCATGGGCACTGATGGAACAATCCCGGTCGATTGGGAACTCTGACCCCCAGCAATGTCAGTCAACCCGTCCGAGTTTCCAGCGACAAACGAGATCCTGGATGCCTGGCCCGTTTTTCTGAGGATACGCAGACGAACGTCACGGGAGAGCAAGTGATCCTTGAGAACCCCTGACCAGTAGGAATCGTTTTCGCAAAGGCTGACGATGTGGGTGGATGCGCCCCCAACCCGGTAGCCCGCTGAAAAGGTGACAGGGCTCAATTCAAGGTAGAGAATACGCGTGGGCTTGATTTCAAAATCATCAACGAAGGTAACATCGAAGCTCGCTGAAGAGCCGCTGAAAGACGCGGTTCCGGAGCCTCCGGAAAAGCTGTAATCGCTTGCAGGGACTGTGCTTCGGGCATTTACCCGGTAGGCAACGGAACCCGAAAAAGAACCGCTGGATTTCAGGGAAACCGTGTATCTGGTTTTACTTCCCTCAACGAAAGATTCGGTTGAGGAGACGAACTCGATCGCCGGGAGATTTGCCAGTTTGGGGAAATCGGATGGAATTCGCGGATCGGTGCCATTCGCGTATTCCACGCCATCGCTGAAGCCGTCCATGTCGGTATCGAAGATCAGCACTTCGGAGTAGTTGTCCTTACCTTCCACCGAATCGGGCAAGCCATCGCCATCCGCATCTCCCGGGGTCGGCGTGCCGGTGGCTGCCGTCCCGACGACCCGGTAGAAGAGCTTGGTGGCCGAAGGTTTCGTCACGGTGAAAGTGATCTGGTTTCCGCTTATGGCAGGGGTGGCGGTGATGGGATCCCATGTTCCAACCAGGGTTCCGGAACTCTCCAGCCTGTAGCCCGTGGAGCCGGAGCCGTGATCCGTGACGACGATGGAAACCTGGCCGTTTGCAATGGAGATGCTGTTCGACCGGATCAAGGGCAGCGTCTGACCGACGGAGACACCGACAAACATCACGGTGACGGCTAGAAGAAATGCGGGGAAATGGGGTTTTCGAAAATGTAGCATGGGGATGGGGAGTGGAAGAACGTTCGTACGAAAGGGCACAGAGGAGGACGTGGGGGACGCGTACCTCGTGGCGAACGTTTGTCTCCGCAGCCTGATGATTTACATCTTGCGCGTTGAATCTTTATTAAACGATTTGTGAATATTGTCTTATCGAAATTATTTTAGTTCAAGATAAAACAATATAATTCTTTATAAAAAATATAAATACCATATAAAATAAGGATCCTTTGGATTTTATATTTACCAAAACAGACTTAACGGCTCTTCTCTCCCCCAGGAAAAAGCATCAACCCTGCCGCCCAGCGGATTTTTCACCTTCCCAGCAGCGCTGCCACATGCTTCGCCAGCATGTCCCCCTCCAGATTTACCGGGTCCCCGGTCTTCGCATCCCGAAGATTCGTGTGGGAAAAGGTGTGCGGCGTGATCCAGAACACGGCCGAAGTCTCTTTCAGCTCCGCGATCGTCAACGAGATCCCATCAATCGCGATGGATCCCTTTGCCACACACAGTTTGTGGATTTCCGGTGGCAGCGAAATCTCCACCACATGATCTTGCCCATTTTCCTCCGAGCGAAACGATTTCTCCGACTGCATCCACATGCCCCTGCACGAAGTGGCCACCCAACCTGTCGCCGACCCGCAGCGCCCGCTCCAGATTCACTACGCTTCCCGATGAAAGTTTCCCCAGCGAGGTCACTCGCAAAGTCTGCGCCAGAACATCGAAGGCCACGGCCTCACCGGAAATTTCCGCCACGGTAAGGCAGCATCCGTTCACGGCCACGGAATCTCCTAGAGCGAGTTCGTTCGGCAAATGGAATTGCTATCGTCAGCCTCGCCTGCTCCCCGAGCGTTTCCAATGAAACGATTTCTCCCAATGCTTCGACGAGTCCGGTGAACATAAGGTTTCAAAAAATGGCGGACAGAGTGGGATTCGAACCCACGGTAAGTTTAACCCTACGCACGATTTCGAATCGTGTGCCTTAAACCAAGCTCAGCCATCTGTCCTGAAATGAGCGGGGCGCGAAAATTGTGCGAAGCGGGCGGGATTGTAAAGCGAACAATCCGCTTACAATTCCTCCAAGCAACTGCTCGTGTATCCCGCCGAAGCCTCCGTTGGAAAGGACGGCGACGACATCACCGGGCTTCGCTTCTTTTTTTACTTCCGCAATGATCGCTGCGTTGTCGGCAAGGTAATAGCCTTTGCCTCCACCGGCTGCGATGTCGGCGGAGAGTTTCACGGGATCGAGTCTGTCGTTTTCCGGGATCTTGTGGAGATCCGGAATGGCGGCGACGATGGCGAAGTCCGCGAGGGCGAGGGCTTCTGCGAGTTCTTTTTGGAAAACCTTGCGACGCGTCGTGTTCGAGCGCGGCTCGAAGAGAACCCAGAGGCGGGAGTGCCGGATACTTCTGGCGCATGCTCTGAACGGCGAGGCGGATCGCGGTCGGGTGGTGGGCGAAATCGTCGATGACCTTGATTCCGTTTTTCTCGCCTTTGAGTTCCTGGCGGCGGGCGACGCCTTCGAAGGCGAGTAGGCCTTCGCGAATCTCTTTGGTGGAAAGGCCGCCGAATTTTGCAGCGGCCACTGCCATGGCAGCGTTGCGGACATTGAACTCACCGGTCATGGGCACGGTGTATTCCTCGCCATCCAAGTGTGAACGAACTACTGGATTCATCGTATTTCACGCCGGTGATGCGGAGGGAGTTGTTCTCCCCGAAGCCGATGGTAGGTCACCGGACAGGGGGCTTTTTCGGAAACATCGAGGCAGTGTTGCTCGTCACCGTTCACGAAAGCCATGCCGTTGCGCGGGCACGATGTTCAGTAGGCGTTTGAAGCTGAGTTTGATTTCCTCGACGTCGTTGTAGATGTCTGCATGGTCGAACTCGATGTTGTTCACCACCACGCATTCCGGGAGGTAGTGGAGGAATTTTGAGCGCTTGTCGAAAAAGGCGGTGTCGTATTCGTCGCCTTCTAGGACGTTGAATTCGGAGTTCGGGAAACGCGCGCCGCAGCCGAGGTTTTTCGGAAGCCCGCCAATCATGAAGCCGGGATCGCGCCCCGCATGGGTGAAGAGCCATGCGAGCATGGAGGAGGTCGTCGTTTTTCCATGAGTGCCGCTGACAACGAAGTTTCGTTTTCCCCGCAGGAAATGGTCTTTCATCACCTCGGGCAGGGAATGGTAGAGAAGCTTGCGGTCGAGCGCGGCCTCGGCCTCGGGATTGCCGCGTGAGATCGCGTTTCCGATCACGACGACATCCGCACCTTCCGGGATGTTCTTTTCATCGTATCCTTCGGTGATCTCGATCCCCTCACCACGGAGGAAATCGGACATCGGAGGATAGACGTTCGTATCGCTGCCGGTGACGGTGAAGCCCCGCCGTTTCATCGCTGCGGCCACTGCACCCATTGCCGTCCCGCAAACGCCTGTGAAATGAAAATGTGATTTTTCTGACATGAATTCTTCTAGAAAGGTCGGGCGGCACCGTCGCGTTGTCCCGCTCTTCGTTACGGCGGCGCATGATGCGATCTGCCATTTCCGTGACCATCTGCTTGAGCAAGAGCCACAGGTGAGAACCTTCGCGGTAGTCCGCGGGGGCGATGTGTTTCACGCGTCCGGCGTGGGTGCAGAGATCGAAGCATTTCCGGAAGGATTTCCCGGTCTCGTCGTCGGGATTATAGACCGCGATCCCGTGGCCGCCGTTGCGGTTCACGACGGTGAAGCACGGCACATCGGTCGGGCCGTCGCCGACATAGACCATGTTTTCAAAGGGGATGGGGCGCTGCTCCGGCGGCATGTGGTCGTTCACGTCCTGGTCGTAGCGGAGCATGCCTTTGTTGATGCGGAAAAGGAATTGGGTCTTGGTGGTGTGGGAGATTACCCGCTTCGGGAAACTGATCAAGCCCTCGGCATCCTCGCCGAATTCGCAGCCGAACATTTCCTTCACGTAGGGCTTGAGCCGCGAGCCATCGAGCAGGGCCTTGAGCCCGGAGGATATGATGTAGTGCTCGACCTTGATCCCGGCGATCTCATGCTCCGGGCGCAGCGCGGCTTTCGGGAGATCTGTAAAAAGCTCGGGAAGCCCGGGAAAAATGTCAGCCCTGCACCGAGATCGGAGAGCATCTGATTGGTCACGCGATCCATGCCCAGGTAGTCCAGGAGGCATTTCATATAGGCCAGCTCGCCGTCGTATTTCTGCTCGTGGACGAGCGAGTTGCATTTTTTCCAGAACTGCGTCGGATCGATCCCAAATTTCGGGAACAACACGTCGTCCTGCATGTATTTGGAACTCAGCGTCTGGTCGTAGTCATACACCAGTGCGATCGTGTTTTGCGGGGCGGCCATGTCGGGGAAAGAAGGAACCAAGCCCACGCGGTCACGACAAGGCGCAATTTTTTTGAAAACCTCGCATTGCCGCATTGACAACAGCGTCCCTCTACCTAAAGTCCCGCCCCCGCGCCTCCACAGGCACGCAAATTCTTACCAACAACCTGTCATGAGCTTCCGTACATACCAGCCCACCAAGCGCACGCGCAAACAACAACATGGTTTCCGTGCACGCATGGCCACCAAGGCAGGCCGCGATTGCATCAAGCGCCGCCGCCAGAAAGGCCGCAAGCGCCTCATTCCCAAGGGTGCGGAGCTTCACTTCAAGCGCCACATCACGCAGCACGGCACCTGATACGGAGGACGCGGGACTTTCGTCCGCAGCCCAGCGCACTCCCATGAAACTTCCGCGGAAGTGCAGCATCAACCAGCATGCGGATTTCATCCGCATCCGAAAAACCGGCCACGCGAAAGCAGGCCGGTTTGTCATTTTGACGACCCTGGCGGATCCTTCCCTCCCCTCGCTCCACGCCGCGTTCATCACCAGCAAGCGCGCTTCCAAGAAAGCACATGAGCGCAATCTTCTGCGCCGCCGTTTCCGCAGCTACCTCCAGAAACACGCCCCGGAATTCGTCGATCCGAGGCGCTACCTCGTCACCATCGCCCGAGCGGATGCGAAAAACGCGACCAATGCGGAGCTGGAGGCGGACTGGCACCGGCAGGCGCGCCGCCTGAAGCTTTTTGGCGAAGCCCTCCCGCCAAGCATGCCAAGCCATACTTGACCCCCGCGCCAGCAACGCCTAAGCACCCCTCCCCGCTCCGCGAATCGGACGGCGCAACCAACCATTTTCCCCATCTCCATGTACGACCGTAAAACCTGGATCATCCTCGCCCTCTGCGGCGTGCTCATCGCGCTGAACATGCACTTCGCCGCGAAGAACGAGGCATACAAAAGAGCGAACCAACCTGCCAGCGGAAAAATCGGCAGCACCTCGCTCTCCGACGGAAACCCAGCCACACCGGAGGCGGGACTCAGCGTCGAAACCCCTCCCCCACCCACCTCCGAAGAGACTCGTCGTCCTTGAGAACGACAAAGTCGCTTTCACTCTCTCCAACATCGGCGGCGGCATCAAATACGCCGAACTCAAAGAACAGAAAAACGTCGCTGAGACTGGCAACGTCCGCATCAACAAACGCGGTGCAGGGCCCATCGCCGGTCTGGTCGGCCCAGGCGAAATCCTCGACAACTGCCTCCTATTCCTACAAAGCGGATCAGTCGGAACCAGGGAAGACCGCCGTCTTCATCGCCAAGCTCTCCACCGGGCATCATCGCCAAGAAAACCTTCTCTCTCGAGACTTCCGACATTCCCGGGAGCCGAGTATTTCCTCAACCTCACCCTCGATCTGCAGAACACCACCCAGGCGAACTTCGACCTCTCCCACTACGATCTTTTCCTCGGCTCCGCCTCCCCTCTCCACCAGAAGGAGCGTCCGGATCTCACCGGTTTCTTCTGGTACTCCGGCGGCGAAATCACCTTCAAACACGGCGGCAAATTCAAAGGCGGCAATGTTCGGCTCCGACAAATCCATCCTCGACAGCCCTCACCGACGAGGAAATCGTCTATGCAGGTGTTTCCGACCAGTTTTTCACCACCGTCATCCGTCCGGAGAAACCAGCCTTCACCCGCGTCTGGGGAAAGCCCAACCCTTTCACCCTCACGCCGAATTCCAAAGCCCTCACCGCTGTCCGCGGCAGCCATTTCCCTCCCTCCTGAGATCGCTCGCTCCCGGCGTCCCCACCACACTCAACTACCGCATCTTCATCGGCCCGAAGGCGAACACCATGCTGCGCAAGCTGGATAACGCCGAAGGCACCGGCGAGGGCTGGGGTGACATGATGCAATACGGCTGGTTCTGGTTGGTCTCCCGCCCGCTCAACTGGTTGCTCAACAATCTCCACAACCTCCTCGACAACATCTCCACCACACAATCGTGGGGACTCGCCATCATCTGCCTCACCATCATCGTCCGCATTTTCATCTGGCCGCTCCACGCGAAATCGACCCACTCGATGAAGCGCATGTCCAAGCTCCAGCCGAAGATGAAGGAGCTGAAGGAAAAATATCCGGACGATCCCAACAAGCTCAACACCGAGATGATGGGCCTCTACCGGAAATACGGGATCAACCCCCTCGGCGGCTGCCTTCCCATGTTCATCCAGATCCCGATCTTCTTCGGTTTCTTCAAAATGCTCAACTCCGCCGTCGAGCTGCGCGACCAGCCCTTCCTCTGGGTGGACGACCTTTCCCAGCCCGATACCGTCGGCTACCTCCTCGGACTACCCATCAACCTCCTGCCCATCGTCATGGCCGGCACCAGCGCCATCCAGATGGCCATGATGCCCAAGACCGGCGACAAGATGCAGCAGCGCATCATGCTCTTCATGCCGCTGATGTTCTTCTTCTTCTGCTACAACTACGCCTCCGCACTCGCCCTCTACTGGACCACGCAGAACATTTTCTCCATCGGCCAGACCTACCTGATGAACAAGATCCCCGAACCGGAACTCAGTCGCCCGCAAGGATGGCGGGAAAAAATCCTGGGTTCAGCGCATGGCTGAGAAACAGGCGGAAATGCAGAAGCTCCAGAAGAGCGCGAAAGGCGGCGGAAACATGCGCAACGTCACCCCCGACAAGCCGAAGAAAAAGGGCCCGCCACGCACCGGCGGGAAGTGAGCCGTTGGAGACTCACCGCCAGCTCGTTCAGCAACCTCACCAGACTCCGCCCGACCGCATGGGCCAGATTGACCGGGACGGCATTCCCGATCTGCTTGTAGCGACTACTCAGCGAGCCGCAGAATTCCCAGTCATCCGGGAAAGTCTGAATCCTCGCATACTCCCTCACGGTAAGCGGCCTGGTCTCCACCGGGTGACACCTCTCCGTCTGTTTCTGCGCTGGCGCACACGTAAGCGTCAGGCTCGGTTCGTCCCATGACAGCCGCCTCGCCATCCCCGTCTTTCCACCGCCGAGGTAGTAACTGCGGAGCATGTATTCCTTCTGCACATCCTCCGGAAGATCCCTCCAATACCCGCCTGCGGGAACCATGCTCAGGATCTCTTTCTTCCTTGTAGGGTACACCTGTCCGTCCGATTTCGGAACGTTTGTGGGAAAGAGCACACCTTTCTTCAACGCATCCCTCATCGTCATGATCCGGTTGAACGGCGAGGGCCACTGAAACTCCGATTTTCCCGTCAGATCGTTCCGGACTGCAACAAGCAAAAGCCGCTCCCGCTTCTGCGGCACCTGGTAAAAAACGGCCTTCAGCACCTTCGGCTCCACCAACGAGTAGCCAAGTTCAGCGATCACAGCCTTGATCGCCTCCAGCGTCCTCCCGTCCTCGTGGTTCAGAAGACCCCGCACATTTTCGCCGACCAACACCCGTGGCCGAATCTCTTTTACCGCCCTGGCAAACTCGAAGAAAAGTGTTCCCCGCGTATCCTCGAACCCCATCTTCTTTCCCGCGTAGGAAAACGCCTGGCATGGGAATCCGCCTGCTACGACATCGACCTTGCCCCGGTATGGTTTGAAATCGATCTTCCCGATATCACCTTCCACGACATTCCACGCAGGCCTGTTCCTTTTCAAAGTCTGACACGCCGCCTTGTCGATTTCATTGAGCAGCACGCTTTTGAATCCGGCCTTTTCCAGACCCAGGGCCATACCACCGCAGCCAGCAAACAATTCCACCATCGTGAACTCGCGGACGGGAGTGGTTTTCAGCTCCTCCTCCCACCTGCCTCCGAACATGAGCTGGACGGCCTCCAGATGCTCCACCTGGCTGTGGGTGTAAACCTTCCCGGCTGTCCCCTTCACCTTCACGGGCTTCAGATTCCCGTTCTTATCCCAGAGCCTAAGCGTCTCCTTGGAAACACCGAGCACATCAGCAAGCTCCGAGACCGTGTAGGTTCTTTCTGTTCCGACTACCCCCATGGTTATCATTTTAGTAACCATGTGGATTTCGGCAAGCGAACGTGGCGGCGATTTTCAGCCGCCGACACATCCTCAGAGAATCCCGCCCGGCTTGTAAGCCGCAGCCTCAGGCCATTTCCCTTCGACCTGCTTCACGGAATCCGAGAAAACTTTCACCTGGGCTTTCGCGGCACCCGCCTCGCTGTCGCCTTTCTTCAAGATCGCTCCCAGCTCCTCGCGGGAAAGCCCGAGCCTCCCGTCCTCGGACAGTCGGTCAAGCAGGTTGTTCTTCTCCACCACGCCCGTCCGCATGTCCGCGACGGTAGCGACGGCGTGTTCCTTGATCACCTTGTGGGCCGTTTCCCGACCTACACCGCGTTTCACCGCCTCCATCATCACTGTCGTGGTCATCAGGAAAGGCAGGTAGCGCGCGGTTTCCGCAGCAATCACCGCCTCGTAGGCATCCATCTGGTCGAGAATGGTTAGGTAGGTTTCGAACATCCCGTCGAGTGCGAAAAACGCATCCGGCAGCATCACCCGGCGCACCACGGAGCAACTCACGTCGCCCTCATTCCACTGGTCTCCCGCAAGGCCGGCGGCCATTGCGAGGTAGCCTTTGAGAATCACGTGGAAACCGTTCACTCGCTCGCAGGAGCGGGAGTTCATCTTGTGCGGCATCGCGCTCGAGCCGGTCTGGCCAGGGGCAAAACCTTCGCTCGCGGTCTCGTTTCCAGCCATCAGGCGGAGGGTCTTGCAGAAAGAAGAAGGTCCGCTCGCAAGTTCCGTGAGAATGGAAACCACCCGCAGATCCAGCGACCTCGGGTACACCTGACCCACGTTGCTCCACTGCTCCGGAATGCCCAGATGGGCGACCACCCGCTTTTCCAATTCCGCAACCTTGTCCGCATCTCCTTCGAAGAGTGAAAGCTGATCCATCTGCGTGCCCACCGCCCCCTTCAATCCGCGCACGGCATACGATCCGATCACATCCTCCAGCGCGCCGTATCCGGAAAGCAATTCCTCTCCGAACATCGCGATCCGTTTCCCAAGAGTCGTCGGCTGCGCCGCCACATTGTGCGTTCGCGCCGTCAGAACCAGCTCGTCCCACTGCTCCGCCCGCTCACGCATTCTGCGCAGGGAGGCCACCACTTTTTCCCGGATCACCAACAGCCCGCGGAAGACCTGGAGCTGCTCCACGTTCTCCGTCAGATCCCGCGAGGTCAGCCCTTTGTGGATTTCTTGAAAACCGGAGAGGTCGTTAAACTCCTCGATCCGCGCCTTCACATCGTGCCTCGTCACCCGCTCACGTGCCATGATCGAACTCACATCCACCTGGTCTTTGACGGACTCGTAAGCGGCGATCGCTTGATCGGAAATATCCAGCCCCAGATCCTTCTGCGCCTTCATCACCGCGATCCAATACTCCCTCTCCAGCACGATCCGACCTTCAGCGGACCAGATGTCATTCATACCGGCGGAGGAATATCTTTCTGCGAGGACGTTTGGAATCATATCTGGCGGAATGGAGCACTCGCATGGCCGCGCAAGTCCACCCCAAAACGCTCAGGCCTCGCGTTTCCTTGCCTTCACCGGCCGGGATTTCAAAACCGGGAGATGATGCGGCATGAATTTCGAGAAAATGTGGACGATCGGATAGGCCAGAAACGCGAACAGAATCCCGGATGCCATCATCCCCAGAAGGAAGCTCGCCGCGTTCAGATCCTCCGGGAGAGCAACACCCAGAGTGTCGCTCATCCACTCGCCGGGTTTCGTTTTTGTATAAAATTTCTCCCAGGACTCCGGAATCTGTATCGCGGAGTTTACGAGAAAATCCGGCATCGGAAACCCGAGCTTGTCGCGCATCCACTCCCCCAGCACCTCCTGTCCCACCCAGATCGGAATGTGTGTCACCATGTTGGAAACCCAGCATCCGGCGATCGCGAAGGGGATGTTCGCACGAACCCGCATGGCCACCAGTGCCGCCGCGATCATCTGGAAAGGCATCGCCATCATGGAAAAGAAAAAGCCCACCGCCAGCCCGGATGCCACCGTATCCCGGCACGGCTTCCACAGTTGCTTGTCGAAAAGCGGCCTCGTCAGCTTCTGCCACCAGGCCCGGTGCCTCAGCCGTTTGTGCCTCAACATTCGATAGCTGCTCTTTACCAGTCTCAAATACCGCCGCTTCATATTCTTCGTCGCGCTCACCCTCGCACCCCTGGCTTTCCATTCAACCAGCAATCGAGAAATTCCATATCCAGTCGGAACCCGCTCTTCCCTTCGATGTTCAGCGTTCGACGTTCCCAATTCCAAGCCTTGCCACCCCGGATCTGAAAACCCACCATCCCGCCCGGAAAAATCTTATTATGGAAATCTGGCAAGCCATCCTCCTCGGCCTCATCGAAGGCATCACCGAATATCTCCCCGTCTCCTCGACCGGCCACCTCATCGTCGCCCAGCGGCTCATGCACATCGGCACCGCCACGGAAGCCGAAAAACTCGCCGCCGATTGCTTTGCCATCTGCATCCAGGGAGGAGCCATCCTCGCCGTCCTTGGACTCTACTACAAACACGTCATCAAGATGATCAAGGGCGTCGTCGGCCAGGATCCGGAAGGCCTGAAGCTCGCCATCGCCGTCGCTGTGGGATTTCTTCCCGCCGCCATTCTCGGCCTCCTCCTCAACGATATCATCGAGGAAAAGCTCTTCGGCCTCTGGCCCGTCATTTTTGCCTGGGTCGTCGGAGGTTTCGCCATCCTCTGGACCGTCAGCTACCGCCGGAAAAATCCACCGCGCGGCAACGGGCGCGACATCCTGAAGCTCGCCTGGCAATCCGCCCTCTTTATCGGCTTCCTCCAATGCGTCGCCATGTGGCCCGGCACCTCACGCTCCCTTATGACAATCTGCGGTGGCCTCATCGTCGGTCTGTCCGTGAAAGCCGCCGTCGAATATTCCTTCCTCCTCGGTGTCGTCACCCTCACCGCCGCCACTGCCAAAAAAGCCATCTGGAAAATCGATGGGGCCGGCCCCGAATACGATGTCTGGGGCGGAGGTTCCCTGCTCATGTGGGAAACCTACGGCCCCGTCCCCCTCATCGCCGGCATCCTCGCCGCCACCATTTCCGCCGCCTTCGCCGTGAAATGGCTGGTGAAATACCTCCAGTCCCACGGCCTCCAGATCTTCGGCTACTACCGCATCGCCCTCGGCATCATCATCGCCGCCCTCCTCCTCACCAACATCCTCGAACCATAATGGAAAGCCGCGCTTCCAGCCGGCTTCTTCCCCAAACCCCGGTCTTCATTGAGGGTTAAAATTTAAAGTTTAAAGTTTCATGCACGCATACCTAGACCCCGCTTTCAAAATCAAATGGTCCGCCCTCACGCCGGAGACCATCGAGCCATCCATCCGCCACGCCCTCGCCGAAGCCAAGGAGGCCGTCGAAAAAATCTCCTCCCAGCCCGCCACCGAAGCGACCTACGAGTCCAGTTTCATGGCGTTGGAGAAAGCGACCGAATCCCTCGCCTACGGATGGGGCCGTCTTCAGAATCTCGATTCCGTGGCGAACAACCCCGCCCAGCGCGAATCCCTGAACAACCTCCTTCCCGAGGTTTCGGATTTCTACTCCTCCCTTTCGCTCAACCCCCGCCTCTTCAACGTCCTTAACACCGTTGCCGAAAGCGACGAAGCGAAAACCCTGATTGACATCCGGAAACGTCACGTCGAGGAAACCATAGAGGATTTCAAAAACTCCGGAGCCGCTCTCCCGGATGATAAAAAAGCCCGGATCGCCACCATCGATTCCGAGCTCTCCCTCCTCACCCAGCAATACTCCGAAAACGTCCTGGACGCCACCAACGCGTGGGATCTGGTCATCACCGACAAGGAAAAGCTGGCCGGTCTCCCCGACTCCGCCATCGCCGCGGCGGCCGACAACGCGAAATCCAAAAACCTCCCGGAAGGCTCCTACCGTTTCACCCTCCAGTTCACCTCCATGTTCCCCGTCATGCAGCACGCGCATGACGAGGATCTCAGGAAAACCCTCTGGAAAGCCTCCTCCGATGTCGCCGCCAAGGAACCCTACGACAACTCCGACCTGGTCTGGAAAATCCTAAGACTCCGCCAGGAAAAAGCCGAGATCCTAGGCCACCTGAACTTCGGCGACCTCACCCTCCAGCGCCGCATGGCACGCAACGGCCGCGCCGCCCTCACCTTTGTCGAGCAACTTCACGACCGTATCAAGGATCAGTTCCTCAAGGAGTCCGAACAACTTTCCGATTACAAAGCCGCGAAAACAGGCCAGCCCGCCGCCCCACTCGAGCCCTGGGAAATCGCCTACTACGCGGAAATGCAGCGCAAGGAATCCTTCGACATCGACGACGAAGTCCTCCGCCCGTATTTCCCTGTAAAGGGCGTAATGGACGGCATGTTCACCATCGCCCAGAGGATTTTCGGAATCACCATCACCCAGAAGGAAACCATTTACTACGAGCCTGGTAGTTCCCCCGACCCCGCCCACGACGGAGCCGCGGAAACCTGGCACCCGGAAGTCACCTTCTACGAGATCCACGACACCGAATCCGAAAAACACCTCGGCTCCTTCTATGCGGACTGGCACCCGCGCGAGTCCAAGCGCGGAGGCGCGTGGATGAACCCGCTCCACGCCGGTGAACTCGGCGAGCCGCACATGGCTCTCATCTGCGGCAACATGTCCCCACCTGTCGGTGACATCCCCGCGCTTCTTACCCACCGCGAGGTGGAGACCATTTTCCACGAGTTCGGCCACCTTCTCCACGCCCTCCTCTCCGATGTCGAGGTCAAGGCTCTCGCCGGAACCAATGTCGCCTGGGACTTCGTCGAACTCCCCTCCCAGATCATGGAGAACTTCTGCTGGGAGCGTGAAACCCTCGATCTCTTCGCCCGCCACTACCAGACCGGCGAACCCATCCCCGAAGACCTTTTCGAGAAAATGGTCGCCGCCCGGAACTACATGTCCGCCAGCGTCTTCATGCGCCAGCTCGCCCAGGGCAAGCTCGACCTGGAACTCCACACCAACCTCTCAAAATACATCGACCGTGATCTGGAGGAAGTGAACCGGGAAATCCTCGCCGACTACCGCGCCCCGCAGAAAACGGAATCCCCTTCCATGATCCGCCGTTTCAACCACCTCTTCAGCTCCCCCGTCGGATACGCCGCCGGGTATTACTCCTACAAATGGGCGGAAGTCCTCGATGCGGACGCCTTCACCCGCTTCCAGAAGGAAGGCGTCCTCAACGAATCCACCGGCCTGGATTTCCGCAAGCAAATCCTCAGCAAAGGCAACTCCGCCCCCGCCGAAGTCCTCTACAAAAACTTCATGTCCCGCCCCGCCGATCCACTCCCACTCCTAACCAGAGCCGGCTTGGCCTAATAAAAATTGAACCGCAAAGGCGCAAAGCCTGTCCTATTGGAAAGATTTTCAACCACAACCAACAAAACCACGGCTCTGTGTTCTCTGCGCCCTCTGTGGTAGAAATCCAAAAACCAAGTCTTCCTTCCCGCCCCAACAGTTCTCCGCCTTTCTACAAAATCTTTCCGCAAGCAAATCCTCAGCAAGGGCAACTCCGCCCCGCCGACCCCCTCCCACTCCTAACCAGAGCCGGCCTCGCGTAACATGAAGAAGGGATCGGTGTGCCCCCTTGGGTATTGCAACCCTTTTGCACGACCCCGGTTTTCCCCATCATGAAAAAGCCCGCCAAAACCAGCATCGAAGTCCGGGGAACCTTGGTGAAAATCGTCAACCAGAACGAACAGGACTACATTTGTCTCACCGACATCGCCCGGTCACGGAACCCGGAAGCTACCGACGATCTCATCCGGAATTGGATCCGAAATCGTAATACTATCGAATTCCTTGGGATCTGGGAGCAGCTCTACAATCCCGATTTTAATCCCGTCGAATTCGACGGGATTAAAATGCAAGCGGGTCTCAACAGCTTCGCACTGACTCCAAAACAGTGGATTGAACGCACCAGTGCCATCGCCTGATTTCCAAAGCCGGACGCTACGGCGGCACCTACGCCCACAAGGACATCGCCATCACCCAAATGCGAACACTCCTAAACGCCAGTAGCCTGAAACGTCTCAAATGAACACCTTCCCCTCTGAATAAGATCTCGACCACGGAGTTCACAGAGAGCACAAAGCCGTAACTCAATCTCAAACTCCGAAACCACGACTCTGTGATCTCCGTGTCCTCTGTGGTTAAAAAATCCAATACCCATAGTCTTCCCACTTCTCACTTCTCACTCGGCACTTCTAACTTCTTATGAAAATCCTCATCGCCTGCGGCGGCACCGGCGGCCACCTCTTCCCCGGCATCGCCGTCGCGGAATCTTTGCTAGCCCAGGGTCACGAACCGCTACTTCTCATTTCCCAGAAGAAAATCGATTCCCAGGCATCCGCGAAATACCCGCACCTGAAGTTCAAGGTCGTTCCCGCCATCGCAAAGCCCGCGACCCTTTCTCTGAAAATGCTTCCCTTTCTCTGGGCGCTTTTCCAATCCATCCGCACGTCCAAAAACATCATCCGGAACTTCGGCGCGGACGCGGTTCTCGGCATGGGCGGTTTCACCTCGCTACCGCCGGTTTACGCAGGCCACAGGCTTGGGAAAAAAACCTACGTCCACGATTCCAACGCACGCCCTGGAAAAGCGAACATCCTCACCTCCCGGTTCTGCACCAAGGTTTTCATCGGACTCGCTCCGGCCGCCGCGTTTTTCCAAAAGGAAACCGAACTCACTGGCACCCCCGCCCGCCCGGAGATCCTGAATCTTCCGCCACGCAGCCAGGCCGCCGCCAATTTCGGGCTGGATCCGGATAAGAAGACCTTGCTGGTCACCGGAGGCTCGCAGGGCGCACTTGGTCTGAACCGACTCGTCGCGCAGGCCGCCCCGCTCCTCCCGGAGGACGCCCAGATCCTCCATATCGCGGGTCCCGGTGATTTCGAACGCATCCGCTCCGAGCACCCGAAGCGCCGCCCCGGATACCAGCTCATCGGCTTCTGCGACCAGATGCCCTCCGCCTACGCCATCGCCGATCTGGTCGTCGCCCGGTCGGGCGCCTCCACCCTCACGGAAATTTCCCTGGCAGGCATTCCAAGCATCCTCGTTCCCTATCCCTACGCCGCGGACGACCACCAGACAGCCAACGCCAAAGTCTTCTTAGAAGCCGGTGCCGCGAAGCTCATCCAGCAGAAGGACATGACTCCGCAATCCCTCGCGAAACTCCTTACCAATCTCCTGAGCGATGACGCCGCCCTGAAAGAAATGTCCTCCGCCGCCCGCTCCCTGGCCGTCCCCGACGCCCCGGAAAAAGTCACCGCAGCGATCACGGGGAGCTAGCCGAAAGGTATCGGAGCCGGTTTGACTTTTCCCACTCCCACGCGAGGGAGTTGGGGTCATGAAAATCGATTTATCTAACAAGCGTGCTTTCGTCACGGGATCAGGCAGCGGGATCGGACGCGCTATCGCAATCGCGCTGGCGGAGGCTGGGGCGAAGGTGGCGGTGCACTACAACCGCGATGCCGAGGGTGCGCAGGAAACGCTCGAACGGATCGGCGACCAGAAAGGATGCCTGTTGCTGGGCGGCGATGTTTCCGATCCGGCGGTTGTGGAAGGCTGGTTCCGGAGGATAGCCGAGGAGTGGGGCGGGCTGGACATTTTCGTCAACAACGCGGGAATGGATGGAGGGAAAACGCCCCTGGCGGAATCCGAAACGGATGCTTGGGAGAAGGTGATTTCCGTCAATCTGCTCGGAGGCTACTATGGCATCCGCCAGGCGCTGAAACTCATGCTCCCGGAAAAGTCCGGCGTGATCATCTCCGTGACCAGCGTCCACGAGCGAATACCATGGGCCGGCCAGTCCGCCTATTGTGCCTCGAAGGCGGGGATCAGCATGCTCACCCAGTCGCTCGCACTGGAGGTTTCCGATCAGGGGATTCGCGTCCTCTGCATCGCTCCCGGAGCGATCAGGACGGATATCAACAAGGACGTCTGGTCGGATCCGGAACAACTGGCAGATCTGAAGACCAAAGTCCCAATGAATCGCATCGGCGAGACCTCCGAGATCGCAAACCTGGCAGTCGCCCTCGCGAGTGACCAGGTGGGCGGATACATGACCGGCACCACTGTTTTCGTTGATGGCGGCATGATCACCTACCCGAGTTTTGCGAAGGGAGGCTGAGTGTGAAGGATGGGACAGGAATGTCCCTTTCCTTGGCAGCGACGCCTGCTAGGATCCTCGCCATGTTCTCAGAAACCGACGGCAGCCGGAAGGCGATTGGCGATATCCACGTGCTCTTTCACGACGGGCTGTATCATCTCTTCCACCTTGTCCTGCCGAACCACGACTTCATCGCCCATGCGGTGAGCACGGATGCGATCCACTGGCGGCGTGTGCGCAACGCGATTTTCCTGGGTGATCCCGGAAGCTGGGACGACCTGATGCTGTGGACGATGCACGTTTCCCCCGATCCGCGCAACGAGGGCGGGTGGCGGATGTTTTACACCGGGCTCTCCAGGCGCGACCGCGGGCTCTACCAGCGCGTGGGTCTGGCGACCAGCGAGGATCTCTACGTTTGGAAAAAACACCCGGTCAACTGGAAGGACAAACGCGGGCCGAACGATCCGGAGCCCGTGAAAAAGGCGCGCGCGGAATCCCTGCGAACTGAGGCGAACGAGATCACCGCGCTGGTGGATCCGGAGAGCTGTTATCCCATCGCACCCTCACCCGAGCACTACGAATCGGAATTGGAGGAAGGGCGGCATCTGGTGAGTTTCCGTGATCCGTTTTTTTTCGAGGACGAGGGGCGAGGCGTCCTTCTGGTGGCGGCGCGGGTGAAGGACGGCCCGGTCGTCCGGCGTGGATGCGTGGCATGTTTTTCGGAAACGAGACCCTATCACTTCAAGGCGGAACCTCCCCTGCTCCACCCCGGCCTTTACGATGATGTGGAGGTGCCGAACATCGTCGTGATCGGGGGCGAGCGCTACCTCATCGGCAGCATCCGGGAGGATGCGAAGATCCGCTACTGGCACGCCGGCTCCGAATGCTCGGACTGGCGCAGCTACCACGACAACGTCCTGATGCCGCAGGGAAACTACGCGGGGCGGGTGTGTGAGGATGGGAACGGCTGGATGCTCTGGTGTTTCTTCGCGATGAACCGGGAGGATCGCACGGCAAACAATCTGATGCCGCCACCCAAGCGCCTCTGCCGGGCGGAGGACGGTGTTTTGTATTTGAAAACGTTCGAGGGATTCGACGAGTGGATCGAGGACGCCGTGGAATTCGAGAGGCCCTCGCTGCTTTTGAAGGAAGCCCGAGGGCACGAGATGAAGCGGATCGAGGACGGATGGCACTTGGAAAGCAGGTTCGGATTCCAGGCGTTTCTCTTCGACGGGGCGCTCGCGGATTTCAGGCTCGATTGCCGCCTGGCGATCAACGGCAAGGGGAAGTGCGGGTTCGTCTTCCGGATCGATCCGGAGAGCCAGGACGGCTACTACCTCTCACTGGATCTGCTCAAAGGAATCGCGCAACTGCGGGCCTGGGGCACGGCGCGCGAGTTCCAGGGCGAGTTCATGATGAGTTTCAAAACCATCCAGTCCGGAAACTGGGTGGCGCGGGGGGATTGCGGGGAGGATTTTTCGCTGATGGTTTTCGGGAGCTACATCGAGCTCTCCATCGGGGGGCGCATCGTCCTTTCGCTGGCCGATCTGGATTTCAAAAAAGGACATCTCGGAATCTACGCGGATTCGTGCAGCCTCTCGGTCACAGGGATCAGTCTGCACCCGATGCGCGAGCCGGAACAAAGGGACAACCAGCTCGTCGGCGGCTGAGAACCTTCATGCTATGAACGATCTCGGAAAAATTCTGATCGCCACGACCCTGGCCGGCGCGGCGATCCCTCTCGGAGCACTGCTGGCCAGCAGGGAATCGATCCGGCCGCGGTGGCTGGAGACCGAACTGCGCCACGGGATCATCGCCATGGGCGGAGGGATTCTCATTGCCGCCGTGGCATTGGTTCTGGTGCCGGAGTCGCTCGGGAGACTTCCGATCTGGGCGGTGCTGCTTTGTTTTCTGTCGGGAGGAGCGGCCTTCGGGGCGCTGGGTGATTTCCTGGCCCGCCGCGATACCCCGGTGAGCAATCTGGTGGCAATGCTCACGGATTTCATCCCGGAAGCCATAGCGATGGGTGCGGCCTTCGCCACCGGAGGCAGTGCCGGCATGGCCTTGGCGCTCTTCATGTTTCTCCAGAATCTTCCCGAGGGGTTTAACGCGTATCGGGAAATGATCGATTCAGGGAAAATTCCACGGCACCGGTTGCTGATAATGTTCGCGGCTCTTGTTCCGGTCGGCCCGATTGCGGGTGTCGCCGGTTACTATCTGCTGGGCGGCCTGCCAATGGTCATCGACGGGCTGTTGCTTTTCGCAGCGGGCGGGATTCTCTATGTCGTCTTCCAGGACATCGCTCCACAGGCAAAGCTGAAAAAACACTGGCTGCCGACACTCGGTGCGGTGGTCGGCTTTGCGCTCGGGCTTCTTGGTGACATGCTGATCCACTGACCTTTCAGGCGCCCAGCTCATCCGCCAGATCCTCCAGGGGATAGCTCCAGATCTCGCTGAGGGTCGGGTGATACCAGTGCACCTTCAAGAGATCAGCCGGGGTAGCGCCGAGGGTGACCGCCACCGCCATCGCGTGCATGAGTTCTCCGCCATCCTTGCCCACGCATTCCGCACCTACTACTTTTCCAGTAGAACGATCCGCCCATACCTTCACATACCCGTATTTCGCCTCCATCAGAATGGATTTCCCGTGGTCGTCGAAAGGGTAGTCCGCGGAAACGACATCCATTCCCCGCTCTGCCGCCTCCTCCATGGAAATGCCAGCGGAGGCGATCTGCGGATCGGTGAAAATCACGCCGGTCTTCAGGTCATAGTTCACCGGCTCGACCTTTTTCCCCGCAGCATGCCCTGCACCGACCTCACCCTGCATGATGGCGAGGTGGACGATCTCGTGCGGCCCGGCAACGTCGCCGGCGGCATGGATCCGCGGATTCGCGGTCTGCTGCAGATCGTTTACGATGATGTGCCCGGAGCTGTTTGGTTTCCACTCCGGCCTTATCGAGTCCGAGGGCGCTTGAATTCGGCTTGCGCCCGAGAGCGTTGAAAAGGTGTGCTGCGCGGACTTCATGGGATTCACCGTTCTGCTCGAAGCGGACGACATACTCCCCGCCCTCCTTCGCGACGGATTCCAAATCCGTACCCGTGCGAAGATCAACTCCCTCGTCGCGGAAAGCCCGCATCACCACCTCAGAAGCCTCGGCGGAAGCCTCCTTCAAAACACGCGCGCTCCTCTGAATCTGGATCACCTTCGTCCCCACCCGGTTCAGGAACTGCGCCAGCTCGCATGCCACGATCCCGCCGCCGAGAACGATCACCGACTCCGGCAGAAAATCCAGCTCCAGCACTTCGTCACTAGTCCAGTGCGGAGTTTCCCGTAGGCCCGGGATATCCGGCGTATTCACCACGGAACCGGTTGCGATCATGAAATGGTCTGCGGTAACCCGTTCTCCGGAACCCGCAAGCTCGACCGTCTTTTCATCCAGGAAAACCGCCCTGTCCCGGATCAGCTCAAAACGATCCGATCTCAACTGCTCCCTCCGGTATGATGCGAAGTCCTCGATGGTGACAAGCTTGCGCCGATGAATCGCCGCCATATCCGCCTTCGCCTCCGGAATATCCAGGCCGAACTTCGCACCTTCTTTTGCGAGATGCAGAACTTCGGCGGAATAGATCAAAGTCTTCGAGGGCATGCACCCCCTCAGGATGCAGAGCCCGCCCAGCTCTTCCCCGTCCTCGATGACCGCCACGTTTTCAAACGTCTCCCGCGCGGTTCGTGCGGCCGCATAGCCCGCGCTGCCACCGCCGATTACCACATAATCAAAATGTCGGATTCCCATATGCGGCCAGCCTACCCGCTCCGCGGCGGTTGACAACCTGTGACCGGTCAAATCCACTATATTCAAGGAGTCGCGGATGACATTCGCGACTCCTTGCCCAGTCCCTCGCTGCCGCCTGGAAGGACGGCTTTCCACAAGACACATTCGCAGGCGGCAGACCTTTAATGCGGATGACTTGGATTTTTCCGTTTTCAGCATTCCAGTTTGCGGAGTTTCAGCTTTTACTTCCGCCCCCACATGGCCGCCAAGAAGAAGACACAAGACCTCACCGACCTCTCCAAACCCCTGAAGATCCACCTCATCGGGGTTGCGGGATCCGGTATGAGCGGGCTGGCGCTTCTGTTGCTGGGCATGGGGCACACGGTCTCCGGGTGCGACCGGGTCACCACCTCGGAGACGGATCGCATGCAGGGTCTCGGGCTGAAATTTTCCTCCCCGCAGACCGGTGCTCCGGTGAAAGGTGCGGATCTTGTGGTCTATTCCTCGGCCATCCGTCCTGAAAATCCCGCCTACGCCGCAGCTACAAAAGCGAAGATCCCTCTCATCCGCCGCGCGGAATGCCTGGCCGCCATCCTCCACACCAAGGCGGGGATCGTCATCTCCGGAACCCACGGAAAAACCACGACCTCCTCGATGGCCGCCCACCTCCTCCGCGAGTGCGGACAGAAGCCTTCCTACTACGTCGGCGCGGAAATCCCCATCCTCGGCGCGAACGCGAAATGGGAGCCTGAAGGTCGAACTCATGGTCGCCGAAGGCGACGAGTCCGACGGCACGCTCGCCCTCTACAATCCCCGCCACGCGGTGATCCTGAACATCGAGGCGGAGCACCTGGATTTCTACCGGGATCTCGATCACATCAGGGAGGTCTTCACCACCCTTTGCGACCAGACTACTGGAAGCATAGTATATTGTGCGGAAAACCCGGTCGCAAACGAGATCTGCTCCGACCGCGAGAACGCGGTTTCCTACGGATGGGAGGATGCCGACTACACCGCCACCGACATCCGCGATCTCAAGGGTTCCTCCGCTTTCACGGTGAAAAGAAAAGGCGAAGTCCTCGGCGACATCGAACTCGCCATCCCCGGCGAGCACAACATCCTCAACTCCCTGGCAGCCATCGCCATCGCCGATATCTGCGGAGCGGAATTTTCCCTGATCGCCCGCGCCCTCTCTTCCTTCGCCGGAGCGAAACGCCGTTTCGAAACCAAATACCTCTCGAAATCCTACCGCGTCATCGACGATTACGGCCACCACCCGACCGAACTCGCCGCGACCCTCCAGACCGCGCGCTCGCTCAAGCCATCGCGGCTGATCGTTCTTTTCCAGCCGCACCGTTTCACCAGAACACAGCTCCTCGCGGATGACTTCGGAAAAGTTCTCCAGGCTGCCGACCGGGTTTTCATCACGGACGTCTATCCCGCTTCCGAGCCCCCCATCCCGGGCATCACCGGCCAGACCCTCGTCGATGCCATGAAAAAGCACGGCGACATCCCCGCGAAATTTCTTCCGGGCATGGACACGGCCCACCACGAGGTCGGAAACGCCCTGGAACCGGGCGACCTTCTCATCACTCTCGGCGCGGGGAACGTTCACGAGGTCGGCACCCGCATCGCGGAGGACTTGAAAATTCTCGAGGAGATGAAAGGCGTGATGCCGGAAGGTGAGATCGACGGGAAAATCTACGAGCCGATGCGGAAACATACTACGCTTCTAGTAGGTGGCCCCGCCCAATACTGGCTGGAGCCGCATTCCTTCTACGCCTTCGCGTTTCTCGTGGACTACTGCCGCCAGCGCGGCATTTCGATCCGCGTGGTCGGGCGCGGATCGAATCTTCTCGTGAAAGACGGCGGCATCCGCGGCGCGGTCATCCACCCCACCGGCGGGGCGTTTTCCGAACTCTCCATCGACTCGAAAGGCCACGTGGTCGCGGGTGTCGGCGTCCGTTTGAAAAAACTCGCCTCCTACGCCGGGGCGCACGGGATCGGCGGATTCGAGTGGATGGAAGGCATCCCCGGAAACGTCGGCGGCTCCCTGCGCATGAACGCCGGCGCGATGGGTATCGAAACTTTCGACCAGGTCGTCCGCGTCAGCTTCCTCGACGAGGACGGGGTCATCCGCACGCGGGAGCGCGAGGAGATCGTCGCGAACTACCGCAACGTCCGCGAACTGCGCCGGAATTTCGCCCTCCAGGCGGTTTTCAAAGGCAAGAACGACACCCACGAAAACATCAAGGCCCGCTGGCACGAATCCCGCGAGAAACGCAAGGACTCCCAGCCCATCGCCGCCTCCGCCGGATGCACTTTCAAGAATCCGGAGGAGATCCCGGCAGGCAGGCTCATCGATTCGCTTGGCCTGAAAGGTGCTTCGGTGGGCAAGGCAGCCGTTTCCGAAGTCCACGGGAATTTCATCGTCAACAACGGGAAATCATCCGCGAAAGACATTCTCGCCCTCATCGAATCCATCCAGAAAACCGCGCTGGATGAGCGTGGCGTGGTGCTGGAGACGGAGGTAAAAATCATTGGTGAGGACGAACCGCAGTTTTAAAATTCAAATCTCAAAATTCAAACTCGAAGGAAGACCATGTTGGAGAATAAGAAAATCGCAGTGCTGATGGGTGGGCCGGGATCGGAGCGGCAGGTATCGATGGCCTCCGGGAAAGCGGTGCTCAACGCGCTGCTTTCGCTTGGGCTGGATGCGGTGGCCGTGGATGTGACATCCACGGAAATCGATCTGCCCGAAGGCACCGGATCTTTGCTTCAACGTCATCCACGGCACCTTCGGCGAGGACGGGCAGCTTCAGAGAATCCTTGATGGGAGGGGCATCCCGTACACCGGCGCCCGCGCGGAATCGTCCCGCATCGCGTTTGACAAGGGTCTGGCCAAACAGGCTTTCCTCAAAGCCGGTGTCCCCACCCCGCGCTCGGAAATCATCGACTGCACGGATGGCCCGGTGATGCCTTCCTTCCCGCCTCCTTTCGTTGTGAAACCGCCTCGCGAGGGATCTTCGGTGGGATCGAAATCGTGAAAACCCAGGAGGAGGCGGAGGCGGCGATCGCCAAGGCGACAAAACTCTCCAACGATCTCCTCATCGAGGAATTCATCTCCGGCCCGGAACTCACCGTCCCTGTGATCGATGGTATCGCCTACCCCATCGTCCACATCATCCCGCCGGAGGGAGTTTACGACATGGCCACGAAATACCCGTGGCTTTCCGGGAAAACCACCGGCTCGCAGTACATCTGCCCCGCGGATCTGGATCTGGAAACGACCATCGCCGTCCAGGCCGCGGCCGTCGCCGCGCACAAGTCGCTGGGGCTGGAGGTTTACTCCCGCGTGGATGTCATGCTGGATTCGGAGAACCGCCCCTACGTTCTTGAAGCGAACACAATTCCCGGCATGACGGAAACCTCCCTCCTCCCCAAATCCGCCGCCGCAGACGGTCTGCCGTTTCCCGAACTCTGCCGGAAAATCGCCGAGCTCTCGCTGCTCCAATGATCTACCGATGATCTCGGAAGGAAGGCTTGGATAACTCCGGCCGCTTCGCAAAGAATCGAGAACCGTTCGCCAAGTGCCTCGCAAAGCGGCTGGAAGCACGCTTCTTCTTAGGGTCTCTCTACTCCGCCTCTTCCCAACCGTCGATCATCCCAAGGGTTTTCAGACACATCCGGGTGCCCATGGTGTCGCCAATGGGATGAGCCTCTTCCGAAAGAACTATGGAATGGTGGTTTCGAACGCATTTTTCGCCGTTGAGCGCAAAACCGCCGTCCGGTTTCCGGTAACGATTCATGAGAACACCGGTGAGCTTGCGTCCCGCCGCCAACATATCGGCGGAGCGGTAGGCTGGTGCCTGGGCACCGAAGGCGTCCAGAACCCAGATGCTGTCGTAGTTCATCAGCGTTCCCCCGCCCGCGAATTCGCCGTCGGGATCCTGGATGGAAAGTGTGGAGTCGATGGTTTTTTCCGGAACGGGCCAGGAGCGACCGGCGGCCAGATAGGCGCGGTAGGTTTTGAACGCGCCTGCCATCGCGCGACCCGGATTCTCGGTCTTCATCGCTTTGGAGGGATATCCGGAACCGTGATCCAGGATTTCGTTTTCGAACGTCTCGAAGGCGATTCGCAACTTTTCCGGCATGGATTCCGGAAAGCCCTCGCGCGTTTCCCGTGGCAGGTTGTCGATGTAGGCTCCGACCGCCCTCGCCCAGCTTTCGCCGTTGCCCCACGGATTGGTTCAGTCGAAGCTTCTGGTGAATTCCGCTCCGTCCATCTCCCGGAGATCGAAGAACGGAGCCGCGGGTAGCGGATAGGCGGGCGAGCTGCCCAGGCTTTCCAGGGCATTGTTTCCCGCACCAGTCCACTGCCCCCAGATCTGTTTCCAGGAGTGCGTGCCCTCGCGGTCACTTTCAGCGACCAGCGGATCGATGAAACGTCCGGTCTCTTTTTCCTGACAGCTACGGATAAACGAGACGGCTTCTTCCCGCGAGGAAGCGGGCACGGTCTTCAGCGCGCCAAGTATTTCCAGGCTGGCGATCGCGTGGGAGGAGGACTGGAGGGCTAAAGGGCGGCGCATCTGCGCGTGATAAGGCCAGCGTCCCCAGCCTTCGTCCTTGTAGCGGATTGATTCGAGAAATCCAATAACCCCGTCGCGCACGGCGGTGAGACGCGGGGCCGGTTTCGTTACTTGAGCGGATCCCGGTCGCGCAAAAACGGCGAGTCCGGTGGTAAGGAGGAAATTGCGGCGGGTTCGCATCATTTCATGATTGGCTGGTGGGCTTCCAACGTATCATTCGCGTCATTGCCTGAAAACTCGAATGAGAGCCGCGTCCGGAAGACCTTTCGCTCGTCCCAGCAATCCGGCAATGGATTTCGCTTATTTGGATCCGGGTCTTTTCCGACGATGGAGAATTTCTGGCCTGGATCGAAGAGTTTCGAGGGCGGTGGTGGCGCTGAAATTCAAGACGCTGCCTTGAATTGCGTATTTTCGTAAATTACAAAATTCCGGTATGAATGCGATTTCGATCAGTTCCACCGAAGCGGCACGGCATTTCGGTGATTACCTGGCACGGATAAAACATAAAGGTGAGCGGTTTATCGTGACGAAGAATGACGAGGCGATCGCCGAGTTGACTCCTGCACGGGGCACGGCGCGAATCACTTGGGGCGAACTCAAGGCCGTCATTGGAACCGCACCTGTGGATTCCACTTTCGCAGACGATTTGGAAAAAGTGAACGCCGCTGATCAGGTTGAGAAAAGCCGATGGGATTTGTGGTCGATACATCGGCGATCATTTCGATGGAGCGCTTGGTAGGGCCGAAGGATGAAGCTCACTTCCGACGGATCGAAGGATTGCTCGCCGGTCAAGAATCTCGACTACACTAGAGGCCTTCCGGGACGTGGAGCCTAATGGAGAGCCGTGCCTGTGGCCGGCTTCTGCTGCGATGGGAAAGAAAGCCGGCCACAGGCACGGCTCTCCATTAGGCTAACAACCCGGGAATCGGTTTTCCTTTGTTGGGATCGGTGTCTTTTCCGACGATGGAGAATTTCTGGGCGCCTTTGAAGGGTTCGAAGAGTTTCGTGGTGTCGAGGCCGAGGGCGGTGGCGATGGTGGCGTTGAAATCCATGACGCCAACCTTGTCGCCGACGATCTCCATGCCGTTCTCGTTGGTTTCCCCGATGACCTGGCCGCCGCGGACTCCGCCGCCGGCCATGAGGCAGGTGTAGGCGATGGGGTAGTGGTTGCGACCTTTGAATTTGTCTATCGTCGCCTGGCGGCCGAACTCGGTGCCCATCACGACTAGGGTGTCCTCGAGCATACCTTTCGCGGAAAGATCCTGAAGCAGGGTGCTGAGAACCTGGTCAAGGACGTTGCTGCGCTCGGCGACCCCGATGTGGTTGTCGATATGGGTGTCCCAGCCTCCGAGATCGACCTCTACAAAATTCACACCGCGCTCGACGAGGCGGCGGGCGAGCAGGACGCCCTGGCCGAAGCGGTCGTCCCCGTAGGCGGCGCGCATCTCATCGGGTTCCTTTTTCAGATCGAAGGCATCGAGATCCGCGCTGGACATCATGGTGACGGCATCGTTGTAGAAATCCCCGTAGGCGCGGACGTCCTTGGACGAGTATCGTGAAATGTAGGCCTCATCAAGGGCGCGGGAGAGGGCGAGGCCTTGGTCAAAGCGTTCCTCGGAAAGACCCTCCGGGCGGGCACTGTTGGAAAGGCCGGATTCGGGATTGGAGATCGGAAGCGGAGCGAATTTCACCTCCATGAAACCGGAGGCCGGGTGCCCGCCAAGGCCTCCCACGCGGACATAGGGCGGGAGGTTCGGGTTGTTGCGCTGGCCGAGCGCGGTGGTCCACGCGCCGAGCGCGGGATGGATGATGCCTGCCTGGTTCTCGTAGCCGGTGCGGAATTTGTACTGGCCGGGCTCGTGGTTTCCCTGCGTGTGGCTCATGTTCCGGATCAGGGCGATCTTATCCATCTGCTTGGCGACCTTCGGCAGGTTGCTGGTCACGCGGATGCCATCGACGTTGGTGCCGATGACGCCGACAGGGCCTTGCACCGCCTTGTTGTCGGGCTTGGGATCGAAGGTATCGATGTGGGACATGCCGCCTTCCATGAAAAGATAGATCACGCGCTTCGCCGTGGCCTTCTGTGCGGCGGATGCCTGTGCGAGGGCGGCGGTGAGGCGCTCCTGGCTCATGAGGGAAACGCCGAGGAAGGACTTGGCGATGTTTTTCATGAAGCGGCGGCGGGAGGGCTCGTCGAGGCGGTTGATGAGGTGGTTCATTGGAAGTGACTAGTGCCGGGTGAGAAGTGAGAAGTGGAAGACCTGGGTTGTGTGGATGAAGGGTGGATTCTTTCTTGAGAGTTGAAAATTGAAATTTGAATTTTAGTTCTTAAACAGGAACTGGCGGGTATTGATCAGAGCCCAGGCGAGATCCGCGTAGGGGTTTTCCGCGCTGCGGTCATGGACGAAGTTCGTTGCCGCATTGGTCTCCACTCTTCCGGGGAGGCGGCCGAGGATGGAGACGAATGTGGCGGATATTTTTTCGACCGTGGTGTCCTGATCGTCGACGAGCTTGGAGAAGGCGGATTCGGGGTCGGCCAGGGTGGCGTGGAAGGGGCCGTTGAGGAGGGTGAGCGCCTGGGGGACGGTTGGGTTGGCCCAGGAATTGTCCATGAGCTCGCGGTCGCTCTGGCCGAAAAGGCGGAGGAAATGCCCGCCGGGCGCAGGCTGCCCCACCTCGGAAGCGCGAATGAATTTATCCTCCAGGCCGGCTTCCTTCCGCTCCTTCCTTTCGTTCATCAGGACCATCAGGGGAACGTGGGTGGAAACACCGCCCTCCTCTTTCATCTTGTCGTAGCTGGCGATCACCTTTTTCCAGTAATCATCGGGGCTGCTCGCCGTGTAGAGATCCCTGATCAGAGACTGGTCCGGCATCTCCAGACTGATGTGATCATCAATGTCAGCATTTACGATCACGGCCAGGGAGTCCCAGATCTCTTCAGCGGAAAGACGCGTCAGGCGGGAGCCGGAAAGGATTTCTGGATGGAGCGGCTCGAATGTTTCGGAGGTGGCGGCGCGCTGATAGGTCTCCGTGTTCGCGAGAATCCGGAGGAACTGCTTCATGTCATAGCCGGTGGCCCGCATGAGGCCTTCGAGGTAGAGCACGAGGTCGGGATCCGCGCTGCGGTGAAGCTCCACCACTTCATCGACCGGGCCGCTGAGCGGGTAGCCCATCATCCATTCCCAGAGACGGTTGGCGATGACCTTGGTGAAACGGGGATTCTCCGGAGAAGTGATCCAATCGGCGAGAACGGGCGCGAGGTCGTCGCCGTATTCCACGGGAGGGGTTTCCCCGAAAAGGACGTGGGGGGGAATTTTCTGGCCGGGTTTCCCGTCATCGTAGAGGTAGTTCTCGGGAAGCTCCCCCCATGGCTTTTCGTGAGGGAAATACATGCCTTGGGCCACGCGGTTCACAAGCAGGCCGGAGGCATATGCGAGGAACTCGGGGTTCTCACCTTTTTTGACCAGGGTTTCCAATGTCTCCGGGGAGACCCCCTTGAGCTTGGGAATGCCCGTGCGGAGGTCGCCGGAATCCTCTCCGCGCTTCTCCATTTTCTCGGCGAGCTTTTTCCGGCGCAGGTAGTCGTTTATCGCGAGCCGCTGGTTGTTCATCTCGCTGCCGTCGACGGTTTCCAGATATTTGTGTCTGGGGATGAAGCCGGTGCGGGCATCGTAGAAGGCTGCGAAGGAATAGTAGTCCTTCTGTGTCCATTTGTCGTAGGGGTGATCGTGGCGCTGGGCACAGCCGATCTGGGTGCCGAGGAACAAAGTGCTCACTGCCTCCACCCCGGCGAGGCGGTTCTTCCTGTCCCTGAAGTAGAAGCCGAGCTGCGGCTTATCCCAAAACCGCCCTTCGGTGGCCAGGAGGTCGCGAACGAACTCATCGTAGGGGGTGTTTTCCTTGAGGCTCTGCTTCAGCCAGACCAGGTAGGGCTCCGCATCATAGGAGCCGTCCCGCGCCTGGGCACGGAGGGCGTCCCCCCAGTAGTTCGAGGCATGGCTCACATAGCCGTCGCTTTCCAGGAGGATGTCGATCAGCTTTTCCCGCTTTCCCTCCGCCTCGCTGGAGAGGAACAGGCGGGCTTCCTCGAAGGTGGGATTCTGCCCGATGATATTCAGATAGGTGCGGCGGAGAAAAATCTCGTCTCCGACCGGATCGTTGATCTTCTTTCCGGCCTTTTCCAAAGCGGCGGCAACGAGGGTATCGATTTTCCGCGCGGCGGCCTGTGTGTCCCGGGCTTCGGATCCGGAAACGTCGAGGGCGATGGTCTCCTCGTTGTGCTTGTATTCCTTGAAATCGCCGAGGCTCGCCCCCTGCTCGATCCATTTCTCGATGAGATCCCGCTCGCGCTGGGTGGTGGGGGTGTTCTCCTTTTCGGGAGGCATCAGGTCGTCGTCGCCGGCGGGGAGGGTGAGCGCCCAGAAAAGATCGCTGTCTTCGGGGTTCCCCGGGATGATGGCTTCCTTTTCGCCAATGGATGCCATGAGCGACTTCACATCATCCATCTTGAGATCGCCCTTGGGCTTCTTGGTGAGCGACGAGTGGCACTTGAAACATTTCTCCGCGAAGATCGGCAGGATCTGCTTCTCGAAATCCACGGGGACGTTGGGCAGCGCGTTGGCCGTGATACAGGTGGCCAGGAGTATTGCGGAAATATTACGGAAGGTTTTCATGAAAAGCGATTTACAATAACACCGCTGCGGATCGGCACTATTGTCCGATCGGACATGCTGTCTATCCGCGCGGAACGATTTCCTGCACGGCGCGGTAAATTGGGCGGTTGTATTTTCCTGGTAGAAAGAAGACATATCCTCGAAGTACATCGCTCAGAGGCCATTGGGTAAGTGCGAGGCGGCGGGCTGTGCCGTCTTTTTCATAGAGGAAAGCGACTTCGTAGCTAGTTGCGCCCGAAGGCGCACCAGGGCGGAAGGCCTTTCCCTGGCCAGGATTAAGGGCTGCCTTTGTAGACCCCAGAGCAAGCGCGATCGCGTTTTCAGAAGCGTTGTGGATAAATACGTCTCCGGGTCGGAAATCAGGGGCTTTTCCATTGAGGATGACCGCGCGAGTTCCTTTCTCTCCGGACACGAGGATGACGATGAAATCATCTCCCTGCTCCGGCAGGATGACATCGCAGACAGGTGATGGCTCAGGAGCTTCTCCGGTCTGGAAAAGGCGCAATGCGCGAGCTTTTACCGGCTGTGGCAGGGAAAGCTGATTATACGGGATAAGAAAGATCTCACCTTGCCACTCCGGAGTCTGGAGTTGGGCTCCTTTCATGGTGGCGCGGGCAACTCCGCTGAGAAAACGCAGGGATATGTCCCGCTCTTTTTTCTGGGCGTGTAGCGCAGGAGTGAACAGGAGCAGGGCTGAGAGGATTGCTAGAGAGAATTTCATGGGAATGTGAATTTATTGTATTTCGGACGGATTCATCCAGCGGAACGAAGTCACAAGGAGCCGTCTGCCGAAGGTTCGGTTCACTTCTTTCAAAGCGGAGGGAAGAGTGGTGCGTGGATCTGAGGAATCGACGAATTCAGGGCTGCGACGAACTGTGGCCTCGCACCACGCACTGACGGTTTCTCCTGATGCGTTGGTGCTCTCTCCATATGCACGGATCGTGAACGAATCTGATCGAACGGAAATCCACGGAGCCATGGGAGTTAGAATATCTGCCTGTTTGATGTAGCCAGGGCTGCCGTAGTTTGCGGCTCCCTTTTCAGGTTCTTTGAATGCGAGACCGGGTCGGTCGGAATCAACGAATTCGATTTTTCGTCCAGAGATGGAAGTGGCATTCACCTCGGCGGCGGGATCGTCAAGGGCGGCTTGAATCGCCCCGGAGGCGGCGTGTTTTTCCTGGTCTTCGGCCGAGAGCAAGGGATCTGCATCCTACCTGCGGTTTACAAAATCCGAGAGGGAAAGAAACGGGCCACGAGATTTCACTTGCTCCACGATGGCTTCCGCAAGCGGCGTGATGTCAACATCTTCCAGAACCCGATACCCAATCCACTGACTATCCTCCTGAGGATCTTCCAAGGTTTGCTCGTCAATTTCCACGTGGCGAGGTGTCAGTAGTCCTGTGGTAGGAGTTTTGCCGTTTTGAGTAGTGCCGTCGTTCGTGGCGGTGGTATCAACTCCACTCCCGTCCTGGGCGGGTGAGGGAGAGTTCCGCAACGAGCCAAGAACTGACTTCCATGCTTCTACCGAGGTGGAATTCACGTTGAACATGCCATCTACGAGAATGTGTGCGGCCGATAATGAGAGGGCAACCTCGTCGTTCGGGGCGGCTGCAAGGATGTTGTCCACGAGATCCTGCGGTAGAGTGCCTCCGGGATCTGATTTGTATTTCGTGGTGGGCAGACCTTCTTCGCTTTGGAAAAAGTCCAGAGCCACTTGTTCATGGCTACGTGTTGTGGCAAACGATGAATAGGTCTGCGGTGAAATGCCGGAGAGGAACCAGTCATCCCACAGAACGGTGTTCGCAAGATAGGAATGGTCTGCGAGTGGACTGCCGGAATCCATTTGAGCTTCCGTGCGGGCCATGGGTATAACGGATGAAGCGAGAGAATTTCCGATCGCGAAGCTGGTGCCAGGCTGCAAAATGCGGCTGCTCACGGAAGACTGACCGGGCTCTCCGACCTGAAGGCCGTTTGCGATCGAATGTTGATAGGCTGCAAGTGAAACCGGATGCTCCCGTGGAACTGAATGAGTGATCACTCGGTTTGCGCCAGTTCCGAAAGTCACCCCTGGCCCGAAATAGCCAGCGCCTTGAGTATCAGTGTCCACAATGCTCTCGTAATCGGAGGTGAGGGAGCGGATCTGAATTTCCCAAGGATAGGTCTCGAGCTCAGAGGGTGTCAGCTTCTCAAAATTTGTACCACGGATGGACGCTGATGAACGCTGATAAGACCATGAAAATGGGCGTTTTTCAGGTAACAGAGCGGCAATGGCAGGGTTAGCGCTATTTCTGACCCTGATTTTCGATTCCCAATCCGTGTTCATCCGCGTTTATCCGTGGTTCAAACTCTTTCCTCTCCCTGGTGTAGGCACCCTGTCCGGGAAGCCGACCCGGGATCGCGTACCGTTCCGGGGCATTGAACGGACAGCCGTGCCTTGTACACGATGGGTTCTTGTCCTCCGGGAAGGCCGCGTGTAGTTTCTTCCCGTGGATGCGGAGAAAACACTTGCACAACGTCTTGGTGTCACCACCCATGTCTCTCCATTGCGGATGCGGATAGGGAGACTCATGCGTAGCCACCCGGGACACGGTGGCCTCTGTATGGAGGACTGGCTGCTTGATCTGGCGAATCACCGGGGAGCCGGATCCGTTACCCGCCCCGGAACAAGGCCGGACTCTACCGTGGATTTCCCCGACCGGAACCTGATCTCAAACGCGGAGCTTGTGGTAGCGATCTGTCAACCCCAGAACCGGGACAGGCCCCAGTGGCTCCGGGCAGCCGCAGAGTTGATTTCCCGGGGGGACGTGGATACGGGGGAATTGATCGCGAAGGCAAGGAGGGAACGTGTGGACCGGGTGCTGGCGGAGCTGTCAAGACAGGCTCTCAAGGCCGAGCCCGGGCATGCCCTTTGGCTGACGGTCAACAATGCATTTCCCCATGCGAGACCCTATCTCGATTCGCTAATCCACTGGACCAGACTTACCTCGAAGAAGGCCGACCCCGCCCTTAGGACGGGACGCCTGATAAAACGCCCTCTCGCCAGATGAACAACGCGGAGCGGATCCTGAGCGAACTGGACGGTGCGCTTGACTCGGAGATCGAGCTGACTTTGTACGGTCGCGCCGCGTTCCTGCTCGGTTTTCCGGATCCACAGGTCGAGTTTTCACAAAGTCTGGACGTGGACGCGGTTCTTTGGCTTGGTCAGGCCGAGGAACTTGCAAACGAGTCGAATTTCTGGGAGGCGCTGGAGGTCACAAACCGAAAGCTCGAACCGGAGGGACTCTACATGAGCCACCTCTTCGAGGAGAATCAGGTAATCCTTACCAAGGAATGGCGGGAACGGAGGCTTCCGATCAAAGGCTCCTGGGCAAATCTGAGGCTCCACCGGCTATCCGACGAGGATCTCCTGTTAAGCAAGCTCATGAGAGACGATCCACAGGACAGGCAGGACGCGCTTTTCATCATCCGGCACCGTGGATGGAGCCGGATTGATCTGGAAAACCTTCTGGCAGAGGCCGTGGTTCCCGATCTGCGCGAGTTGCGCGATGAATACCGGGAGGCGAGCCACTCCCTTTTGCGTCTCATACCAATTGAGCGGTCAAGTTGATCGAATTCCCGAACTCATCCATCTTCAAACACCACAGGTGTTTCGTATTCAAGCCCCGGGTTGCCGAAGTGAAACGGAGGCTACCCGGGGTCTATCCGTTCGCGATCATCCAACGCCAAAGGTGTTGTGTCCCTGCCTGGAGATTCCCCGCGCTTTGACACAGGCCCCACAGGCTTGGAAGAGGTCGGATGATTCACCAAGGGTAGCCTCCGTTTCACTTCGGCAACCCTTGGCTGAACTCCGCCAGCCCGTTGGGCTGGAAGACCATTGCGACGTTTCACATAAATCCAACATAACCGTCGAAATGGTATCATGTGACAACAGGCAAGCGCTGTCCGCGATTCTTCGCCAAGCGGCGGGACGCACGCCTCACCTTATTTTTTCTTCGCGTGGGTCATGGCCTGGGAGAACCAGTCGTTGCCAGCGGGCTGCGGGCGGTTGTCGCGGCGCGGCTGCGGGGCGCGGCGGTCGTTTCCGGCGGGGGCACCGCGGTTCTGGCGGGGTTCGAAATCGGGCTTGGATTTCATGGAAAGGGCGATGCGGTTCCTTTGCAGATCCACATCCATGACGGTGACCTGGACTTTCTGGCCGACTTTCACGACCTCGCTGGCGTCGCGGACGAAGTTGTCGGAAAGGGCGCTGACGTGGACGAGGCCGTCCTGGTGGACGCCGACATCGACGAAGGCACCGAAGGCGGTGACGTTGGTGACGATGCCGGGGAGTTTCATGCCCACTGTAAGATCCGCAGGCTTCTCGACACCTTCGGCGAAGGTGAAGGCTTCGAAGGCTTTGCGGGGGTCGCGGCCGGGTTTTGAGAGCTCGGCGAGGATGTCCTGGAGGGTGGGGAGGCCGACTTCTTCGGAGACGTATTTCTTGAGGTCGATTTTCTTGCGTAATGAGTCCTCGCGCATGAGGTCGGGGACGGAGCAGCCGGCATCGGCGGCCATTTTCTCGACGAGGGCGTAGCGCTCCGGGTGGACTGCGGAGGCATCGAGCGGGTGGGCGGCATCCCGGATGCGGAGGAAGCCTGCGGCTTGCTCGAAGGCCTTTTCGCCGAGGCGGGGAACCTCTTTCAATTGGGCGCGGGAGGTGAAGCCGCCGTTTTCGGTGCGGAAGGCGATGATGTTTTCCGCAAGGGAATTGCTGAGCCCGGAGACGTAGGCGAGCAGGTGTTTGGAGGCGGTGTTGAGCTCTACGCCGACGCCGTTGACGCAGGATTCCACGGTGTCGTCGAGAGAGGTTTTGAGGGCGCGCTGATCGACATCGTGCTGGTATTGGCCGACTCCGATGGCTTTGGGATCGATTTTCACAAGCTCGGCGAGGGGATCCATGAGGCGGCGGCCGATGGAGACGGCTCCGCGGACGGTGACGTCTTCGTTGGGAAATTCCTCGCGGGCGGCATCGGATGCGGAGTAGATGGAGGCTCCGCTTTCATTGACCATGATGACCTGGATGGAGGCGGGGAGTTTGAGCTTTTTGATAAAGGATTCGGTCTCGCGGGAGGCGGTGCCGTTGCCGATGGCGATGGCCTGGATGTCGTGCTTTTTGATGAGGGCGACGACTTCGGTGGCGGCCTCGTAGAGCTGGCTTTTCGATCCGGCGGTGCAGTGGAGGACGGTGTGGTGGAGGAGTTTTCCCTGGGCGTCGAGCACGACGGTCTTGCAGCCGGTGCGGAAGCCGGGGTCGATGGCGAGGGTGCGCTTGCGGCCGAGGGGCGAGGCGAGCATGAGTTCGCGGAGGTTGTCGGCGAAGACCTGGATGGCGGTCTCGTCGGCGCGTTTTTTGCCGAGTAGGCGCATTTCCGTTTCCATGGAAGGCATGAGCAGGCGCTTGCAGCCGTCCTCGGTGGCGAGGCGGACTTGCTCTGCGCATGCGCCTTTTCCGGTGACCCAATCGCCTACCGCGATGTAGGAGACTCTCTCTAACGGAACTTCGATGCGCATGAAGAGGAAAGCTTCCTTTTCGGCCCGGCGGATGGCGAGCATGCGGTGGGAAGGGATGGTCTTGAAAGGCTCGGACCACTCGAAGTAGTCGCGGTATTTCGCGGCGTCCTTTTCCTCCTTTTTCCCATACATGATCTTGGAGGAGACGGTGGCTTCCTCTTCGTAGATTTTCCGGACCTGGCCACGGAGATTCGCGTCGTCCGCGACCCGCTCGGCGATGATGTCGCGTGCCCCTGCGAGGGCGTCCTCCGCGGTGGGGACTTCCTTTTCCTTGTCGTCGGTGACGTTGATATACTTCGCGGCTTCTTCGGCGGGATCGGCGTTCTGGTTTTCCAGGAGGAAATCGGCGAAAGGGGTGAGGCCACGGTCGATGGCTTTGGTGGCGCGGGTCTGGCGCTTCGGGCGGTAGGGTGCGAAGATGTCCTCGAGGGCGGTGACGGTGAGGGCGGCGAGGATTTTGGTTTTCAGCTCGTCGGTGAGGAGGCTGCGTTCTTCGAGGGATTTGAGGATGGTGGCGCGGCGGGAATCGAGCTCGGCGAGCTGCATCATGCGGTCGCGGATGGCCTGGATCTGGACTTCATCGAGTTCGCCGGTGGCTTCCTTCCGGTAGCGGGAGATGAAGGGGATGGTCGCGCCCTCGGCGAGCAGTTTCGCGGTGGCGGAGACGGAGGAGAGCCTGATGCCTGTCTCGCGGGCGATGAGTTCGAGATGGGCTTGGGAGGAGTAATCGGGTGTGGGATCTGACATGGATTCGAGGAGGCGGTTTTATGCAGGGGAGCAGGGGTCTGGCAAGCGATGGGAAAGAAATCCTGCGGGACTGTTTACACAGTATTTTCGCGAATAGGTTTGAGAACGAAAAAGAAAGGTCTGGCTATGGGTTCACCGGTTGGGCTTCCCTTTGCGGAGGATGAACAGAGCCGAGATACAAACGCGCCCGCCGAGGCTGAAGTTCATCGATCTGGCAAGGGCGTTAGCGATCCTTCTGATGCTGGAGGGTCACTTCGTGGGGCTGGCGCTGGCGGATATGGATTCCTACCGGGGGAATCCATTGTTCGAAATCTGGAGCAGTATCCGTGGGTTTACCGCCCCGCTGTTTTTCACCGTGGTGGGGATGATTTTCTGCTACCTGCTCACCGGGGAGACGGAGGGAAAGTTTCTCGGAAGGACACGAGTCCGGAAAGGCCTGAGGCGCGCGGGGGAATTGCTCTTCTGGGGTTACCTCCTGCAGCTATCGCTGAAAAACTTTGGCAATTATATCCGGGGGAATTTCGGCGACTGGGTGTACGCGTTCCATGTGCTACAGTGCATCGGGATCGGCCTTCTCGCGCTTATCGGACTGGCGGGATTGCAGGAGAAGCTGGGAAGGCTGTCGCTTGCGTGGTGGTATGTCGGAGCGGTCGTCATGTGCTTGGCTTTCTACCTTTGGCTAAAAACACTGCCGGAAGGCGTTTACTTTCCGGAGGGTTGGCCGGAGTTGATCCAGAACACGATGAAAGGCCCGCGGACGGTATTCGCGATCGCCCCCTGGCTGGGGTTCACTTTCCTGGGCGGGGTAATGGGCGTGACGGTCCGGAAATACCGTGAGCACCTGGATACGGAGAAGTCCTGTCTGTGGTTCCTCGCGGTGGTGGCTCTGCTGATGCTGGTCTGGGTTGTGGCGGTGACGGTGGCACCTTCGGCGGGCTTGGCATGGTTCTCCGAGAGATCGGCGGAGGTCGTTGCTTTTCTGGGGTTGCTGCGGTGGGTGGAGATTCGGTTCGGTATAGGGGTTCCCAGATTGCTTTGTGTTGGAAGGATGACTTTTGAAATCTACATAGTTCACGTGGTCGTGCTCTACGGCGGCATCTTCGGGTTCGGGCTGAAGCACTGGATCGCGGAGGCGTTGAACCCTTGGCAAGTGACTGTGGGCGCAGTGGTTTTCCTGACGACGTTCTTTTGGTTCGCGCAGGTGGTGGATGCGTGGAAGAAGCAGAAAATGACGTGAAGCTCTCAACCATGCATACGGCAGAATCTGCAATCGGCGACATTGCAGTTTGCGTAGTCTGCGATTTGACGTCTTTCCGCAACCCCTGTGAAAGAAGGAATCGGGGCTCTGGCATGGCACTTGCGATGTCGGTGTTGTCATGAAACTAGAATCACTTGAAAAACTGTACGTCCACGAACTGAAAGATATCCATAGTGCCGAGCGCCAGTTGCTCGACGCAATTCCAGCGATGGCCGAGGCATCCACAAACGACGAGCTCAAAGCCGCTTTTAAGAAGCATCTGGAAGAAACCAGGGGACAGATCGAACGCCTGGACAAAATTTTCAACAATCTCGATTTCCAGCCGGGCGGTCACAGATGCGCCGCGATGGCGGGGCTAATCGAAGAGGGCGAGGAGATGTCCAAAGCGGATGCCGAAGAACATGTCCGCGATGCGGGATTGATCGCCTGCGCCCAGCGTGTTGAACATTATGAGATCGCGGCGTATGGAACAGCCGTCGCGCTCGCCTCGAAGCTTGGCAGGCAGGATGATGTGGATCTTCTCAGGGAGACCCTTGAGCAGGAAGGTAAGACAGACCGCGATCTGACCGCGCTAGCCGAGCGCATCATCAACTTCGAGGCACTGATGGCAAACCACTGATCAGCTAGGCTCGCCTTTCCAAACCAAATAAAAAACGGGCTGTGCGAGATGCACAGCCCGTTTTGGTAAAATGGATGAAGCCGGCGGGAAGCGCGGCTTTCCGGAATTAGATGCCTTTCTTGACGACGTCGTCGAGGAGGTCGATGACGCGGTTGGAGTAGCCCCACTCGTTGTCATACCAGCTGACGAGCTTGAAGAACGTGCTGTTGAGCTCGATGGACGAACCCGCATCGTAGATGGAGGAAGCCGGATCGTGGATGAAGTCGGTGGAGACGACCTCGTCGGTGGTGTAGTTGAGGATGCCTTTGAGGTAGGTCTCGGAAGCGTTCTTGAGGGCTGCGTTGATTTCCTCGAGGGATGTTTCCTTCTCGGTTTTGACGGTGAGATCGACGCAGGAAACGGTCGGGGTAGGAACGCGGAACGCCATACCGGTGAGCTTGCCTTTCACTTCCGGGCAGACGAGGGCAACAGCCTTTGCGGCACCGGTGGTGGAAGGGATGATGTTGATCGCAGCGGAGCGTCCGCCTTTCCAATCCTTCTTGGACGGGCCATCGACGGTTTTCTGGGTGGCGGTGTAGGCGTGGATGGTGGTCATGAGACCTTCCTTGATGCCGAAACCTTCCTTGAGGAGAACGTGCACGAGCGGTGCAAGGCAGTTCGTGGTGCAGGAAGCGTTGGAGATGAGGTGGTGCTTGGCAGGATCGTAGTCGCCGTCGTTCACGCCTTGCACGAAGGTGTGGACGTCGTCGCCTTTGCCTGGAGCGGAGATGATGACTTTCTTCGCACCGGCGGTGATGTGGCCTTGGGCGAGTTTGTCTTCGACGAAAAGACCGGTGGACTCGATGACGATGTCTACACCGAGCTCTTTCCATGGGAGGCCTTCCGGGGTGCGGGCGGAGACGACTTTGATCTCGTGGCCGTTGACGACGATGATGTCGTCTTCGGCAAGATCAGGGGAGGATTTCTTGGAGGAAACTTCACCGTCGAACTTGCCTTGGGTGGAGTCGTATTTGAGGAGGTATGCGAGGTTGTCGGCAGGGACAAGGTCACCGACGGCGGCGACTTTGAATGTGGTGCCGAGGTGGCCTTGTTCGACGAGTGCGCGGAAGACGAGGCGTCCGATGCGTCCGAATCCGTTGATGGCGATGGTTGTCATATGTTTGCTTGGTGAAAGAGTCCGGGGACTGGTTGTTTGCTACCGAGGCCGGGCATTTTCCCGGGGCGGCGGCGGGATTGTGCATGGAACTCCGAACGCGTCAACCCCGCTCTAGTGAAGCGCGAACTCGGCCAAATTCGCAGATTTACGAAGAAAAAATGACTTTGTAAGCGCTGGTCTCGACCATGCGGCGGGAGCGAAGGCCGAGTGTTTCCAAATGGGCTTCGTAGGGAAGCTGGCGATTCGCGACGAGGTGGAGGGTGCCACCGCGTTTCAGGGATGCGGCGGCGGTGGTGAGGAACGCTTTTCCGAGATCCGGATCTTTTGCCTGGCCGGTGTGGAACGGGGGATTGAGTGATGATGTGGTCGTATGTTCCCGGCAGGCCTGTGGTGACATCGTGCCAATGAAATGGCCGGGCCGGTGACGTTTTTCCGGGCGCAGGAGAGGGCGCGGGCATCGGCCTCGAAGAGATCAATGTGTGAGATCTTTGGGGATTTTTCCAAGGCGACGTGGCTGAGGTATCCCCAACCGGCTCCGAGATCGGCGACATGGCCGCGCAGGGATTGGGGAAGATGTTCGGCAAGGAGAGCGGAGCCGGGATCGATGTGATCGGCGCTGAAAACTCCGGGTTCGACGGTGAAACCCGTTCCAGGGATCAGACGTGGCTTGGAAAGTTCGCGCCAGTTCTCCAGCAGATTCGCCGTCCCAGGGTTCGGAGTTGGAAACGGCGAAGGCGCGGCATTTGTTTTTCGAAACGGAGAACAGCAGTGGGGCTACTCTGGAGAGTTCTTTTTCGAAGCGAGATGCTCCGGCGGTGTTCGCGAGAGCGACAATCAAGGTGCCGCCGGGTCGAGAAAATCATGCGCTCGGGCAAAGCCGGCGAGGATTTCGTCTTTCGATTTCCCAGGAAGAAAAAGGATGGTTCGGAAGTTCCCGTGGGCTCGTCGAACAGTTCCATGCCGGAGGCCATGCAGGTCGGCAAGCGGCTTGAGCGGCTGCCATGCGGTGACTTCACGAATCCCGGGGTGTGCTTCCGCACCGAGAAATAGAGTCCTACCCGGAGATGCGCAATGCTCCCGGTATGCGAGGGCGAGGGTTTCCAGGGCGGGGTTCATTATAGAAGTTTCACAAGCTCTGCCTCGATGATTTTCTCACACTCGATGATCTGCTGGAGACGGCGTGATTTCGCCTCGTCGGCGAGTTGTTCTAGCGCATCGATATCGTAGAGATAGACTTCCTCGATTTCGCCGACGCTGTGCTCGATGTCCCTGGGAACGGCGATATCGATGAGGAACAGCGGGCGATATTTCCGGGCACGGCGGACGGATTCGATCTCTTCCCCGTGGATGATCGTGTGGGGCGCGCCGGTGGAGGAAATGACGACATCGACGTCTTTCAGGACGCTCAGCCAGTCATCGAAACGGACGGCACGGCCTTTCATTTCCTCCGCGAGTTCGATGGCCCGGTCGTGGGTGCGGTTGGCGACGATGACGGATTTCGCGCCGCGCGAGACAAGGGCTTGTGCGGTGAGCCGGCTCATTTCGCCTGCACCGAGCACCATGACTTCGCTATCCTTCAGGTGTCCGAAAATCTTCTCCGCTAGCTCCACGGCGACATTTCCGATGGAAGTGGATCCTTCCTGGATGGAAGTCTGGGTGCGGACTTTTTTGCCGACGCTGAAGGCTTTCTGGAAAAGCTTGTTCAGCATCGCGCCAGTGGTGCCGGCGGCGTGGGCAGCTTTGTAGGCCTGTTTCACCTGGCCGAAGATTTCCGTTTCCCCGAGCAGCATGGAGTCGAGTCCGCTGACCACCTTGCAGAGGTGGCGGGCGGCCGCCGCTTTTTCGTAGCGGTAGAACGGCTCCTCGTGACCATGGACTTTTTCCGCGAGGCGGTGTTCAAGCTGGTTCAGCGCGACCGGCGCACTCTCGGCGGCAAGATAGAATTCCGTGCGGTTGCACGTGGAGACGACGACACCCTCCGGCGCTCCGGCCATTTCCAGGAGATTCAGCGAGGCCTCGCCGAGCTTCGTACTCCCTACGGCGAACCGCTCCCGCACCTCGACCGGTGCGGTTTTGTGATTCAATCCCAGGCAGACCAGTTCCATCAGATAAAAGCGAAGACCCCCAGGGAAAGCACGAAAAAGGCAACCGCGCCCAGGGCAAAGTTGCGCCCGGTGATGCCGCGAACCCGCTTCACCAGCATCAGTGCGACGTATGCGCCCCAGACTCCGATCGCGATGAACACGTGTTTCCATGCGCCCGCCGTTTCGTGCGGCATCAGGATCCCGGCGACGATGCCAAGCGTCAGCAGAGTCATCCCCACCCACAGGAGCCGTTCCAGGGAAATCAGAAGCTCGCGCACCGGTGGCAGATTTCGGAACAGACCGCCGTTGAGGTGGTGTTCTTTCAGCTGCTTGTCAAGTACCAGAAACATGACACCAGCGACCGCCGCCAGAGCCAGCGCACCATAGGCCAGGACGGACATCGCGGAATGCGTTTCACCCCAGAAAGTCGTATCCGCCACTCGCTCGGGAACGTAGTCAAGGCCACCCGGAAGGAGAGCCAGCCCTTGGAAAATCACCACCACCGGCGCAGTGAAAACACCCAACAGGGAAATCCGGTAAACCGGACCCACGAAAAGATAAAAAATCGTCAGCGACCAGGCGAGGAAAACGGAAATCTCCGCAATACTCCGCAACGGGCAAGCCCCGCGCATTTCACCCCGCACCGCCAGATATCCCATCTGACACAGCAGCACGCCGACCATCCACCAGACCGTCCAGTGGCTCTTGTTCCCGTGCCTTAAAACCAGCAAACCACGCGCCCCGGCCACAGCGGCGAGGAGGGTCGATGCGATCAGAAACCAGCGGTTCACGCCCTCTAAATCGCCGCTACTGGCCGAACTTGCAAGTCCTGGCTTCCGGGTGTAACTGAAAGTGGTGGTCAAGCGCATTTCTGCTGCCAGAAGTCGTCTCAGCGTTGATTGGCACGCATGGCGCGGAGTTGTGCCATTTCCTCCGCCCGCTCGAGCCGCCACCATGCGCCGGGGATCTTCAGGCGCTTTTGCAAAATGTGCCGATGGGCGCTTTCCACTTCTCCCGAGCCGATGGGTAGTTCCTGACGGATCGCTTCGCGGTAATCGAGCTGGTGGCGGCGCTTCTCAATGTAGGCCATCGCCGTGTCCAACGCTTCGGCTCCTTCTTTTCCCTCTATCCCTGGAGCAAGGATTTTGAGGCGCGTGATGACCGTGTCGATCTCGCTTTCGCGCAGCGATTTCTTGCAGCCTTCCAACCATGCGTTGCTTTGCTCCAAATCCATCGCCGTGCTTCTGGCTGCTGCGGCGAGGTATTCGCAGACGTGATAAAAATCCAGGTGGAACTTGCAGCGTGTCCCAAACTGCCGCTCGTATTGCTCGGCAATCCAACTGGCGCCATCCGCCACCGCGTGGATGTGCGTGGCCTCGCCCATGCCTTTGAATTCGCAACACTCCGACATCATGCAACCCACCGCCATCGGCTCCCCGACGGCAACTCCGTAGTAGGTCTCCACGCTGCCGGGCACGCGCACGGTGCTGACCCGGATTTCCTTCCAATGGCACTTCCGCAGCTTGCGTTTGTCCGGGCGCCTCCCTGCGGGATGGTCGGTGGTCGCTTGCCTGGAGCTTGGTTTTTCCTCACCGAAACCGACGATGGGCAGCATTGATCCGTCCACTTCGGAGATGAGCGTGGCAGCGGGCGGATGGAGCCGGGGGCTTGGGAATTGAAGTGTTTGGCTTGCCGGGCGACGTCCGCCGTCGCCTTGTCGATGGTGTAAACGGGCACCTTGATGTTGTAGTGTTCCTTCAGGGCGGCGGCGGTGTTTTGGAAACTGCGCTCCGCCCCGAAGTCGGCGATGCGCCTCTGGAGCGTGCGTGAGGCCGAGCGGTCGGTCACTTTTGCAAAATCCCGGAACGGGTGGCGCAGCGGGCCTCTCCTGCCGACGCGCATGACCTGCTGGGTGAGGTGGATCACTCCAAAGGTGGTGTGCCACCGGAGTTTTTTTTTGAGTGTTTTTGGAGCTTCGGGTTTTGATTGAGGGCATCGCGCTGGGTGTTTTGAGACCATTGGAGCATGAGGTTTTTGCCAAGCTCCTGAAGGGCTGCTATCATCGCTTCCTCGGCCTGGTGGGCGTCCATGCCGTTGGCGATCTCTTGCTCGAATTTGTTGGCGATGGATTGGAACTGCGCTGCCATGAGCGGGTTGCCGCGGAGCTGGCGCAGCATGATTTTCTCCTCGGGGGTGGCTTTCAATGGTTCGTCCCCGGGTGTCGGTTTGTCGTTCATCGACTCCCGATGATAGTCATGTGTTCAAAAGTACAAGTCCAAAATTCAGGTTTTTCAATAAGTGACCACCACTTTCAGTTACACCCATGGCTTCCTCCCGAACCACAGTAACTCATCCTGCGCATAATCACTCAGGATCCTTTGTCGGCATAGCAAGCTTCACTTCCCTTCCCTTCTTCATTTTCACCTTTTCGGTTTTCTCGTAGGCTACTTGCGATGAGAAGTAAAAGCCCGGAACTCCCGCAATCGCTCCGCATATGAGGCTCAGGGCGGCTCCGAACAACAATTGATGCTCACCACCGAAAAACATCAACACCAACCCCACCGCTACCCCGAACAAACAGACGCCCAGTAGTATTTGATGGAAACGTTTTACTTTTGGATCCATTGAGCCTTGCCAGTTCAATCTCTGCTGTGCTTCGACTGTTTCGGCTCATCCCACGAAACCCAATTTGTGCGACCAGTGTCATTGAGCCTGTCATTCACCTCTTCGAGCAAGCCATCCCGTTTGAGTCTCACAGACATCAAAAAAGCAGAAACCATGTCCTGCTGATTTGGAGACAGAGCCAGCAACTCTTCTTGGATGGCATTCACATTCATGACCGTAGAATCTCCCTGCGAAGCCTATTCCGCAAGTCTCCAGTCTCTCACGGGGGTATGATTTTCCGGTGGAATCTATCGGCGGATTCCGAGCTGGAACGGACGCAGGAGCGCGGGTCTTCAGCCCGCCCCGGTGCCTACGTCTTCCCTTCCCTGCTTGATTCTCCGGGGCGAGCTGAAGACTCGCGCTCCGTCCATTTTCGCGATGCGCCCAAGGCCAGCCGAGGTGGAGCTCCGCTTCTCCGCAAACCCGTTTCCGGGGAATCCGTAAAATTGCTAAAGCGGCGGATAGACCATCCACGCTTTGTCGCGGAGCTGAAATGACCTTCCCTTCAAGTCATCCAAAGCAATCGTCTCCAGAAACCAAACAATTCTTCCGATGATCGAATCCCTCGTTGGTTTCTTGAGGGCAACAACCACGATTCCGTAATGATCTGGGAACCTCCTACCCAAGGTGTGGAAAAAATCCCGATCCGTAGTTAGAATCACAGCTCCGTTCCCGAGCGCAACGCTCATCACACCTTCATCGGGAGCACCCGCAAAGCCTATTTCCCTGAAATCCAAAACGCGATGCCCGGCATCTTCTAAAATTGCTCGGACGCTCTTCGGGAAATTCTCATCCAAGAGAAAGGTCATGCCACCGCCTCATAAGCTGAAACCTGGAAGTCCGCCATATCGCTGGCGAATTGAAGGGCTGCGGAGATCTGGGAAGAAGACACCCCGTAATCCGCGCCTACATTAGCGAAGGAATCACCGCCAGCGAGAGCGCCAAGAATGGTGGAAACCAATACCCGTGTCCCCTCAATAACCGGCTTTCCGTGGCACACGGCGGGATCAATCGAAATTCCTTCAGTCATGGTAAAAGACTAGTTGGTTTATGGCTTGGGACAAGTTCAAAGCTCCCAGGGCACCTACATTTGGCGGAGGCCGATGATTGATTCGAGGTAAGAAGGATCCAGGGCGGCGTAGATCCGTTTTCCGCGTATGGGTTCCTTGGGTTTTGCCTTTTCGGTTTTGAGCAGGTTGAGCGCGATGCGGCGCAAGGTGGAGAGGTTCTGCGCCGCATCGCCGCAACGGGCGCGGGCGTCGTCTTCGCGGAACACCACGTCGAGAACCCAGTGGCAGGAGTTCTCGATGCGCCAGTGGGCGCGGCTCAGCTCGAGATGCTGAGCGGCATCGGGGCCGAGGCTGCTGATATAGTAACGGGTTTCCCCTCGGGACGTGCCGTCGGACAGCGTGGCGTGGCCCTCGATGCGCACGATGCGACCGCAACCCCAGCCAGCTGCGGCGGACTTTGGCGGGCAGCCAGCCGAGCCAATCGGTCACCGTGCAGACGCGCCTCTCGATCCGGCCGTGGCCTTTGTCGTGATGCTCCGCTGTCGCCACAACGCCTCCCTTTTCCCGGGCGTAATCAAGGTTCCCGGCGTCCTCGAAAAACCCCCGCACGTCGTCATGGAGCGTGCCCTGGTTGCCTTTGAGCGCCAGCAGGTAATCGGCCCCCGCCTGGATGATGGCGATGGCGATCTTGAGCTGGGTGCCCATCGCGTCGATGCTGACGACGGCCCCCTTCAGGTTGAGGTGGCGCAGCAGTTTCGGGATTGCGGTGATCTCATTGCTCTTCCCGTCCACCGCGCGCTGGGAGAGGGTGAGGCCGTTGTGGCAGGCCCAGGCGCTGACGATCTGCACCGTGCTTTCGTCCGCCTTGCGGCTGCCCCGCAGGGTCTTGCCGTCGATTGCGACGAGCTTTCCCGCCAGATCGGGGCAGATCCGCGTGACGAAGGCGGCGAGGCATTCGGTGAAGGCGACCGGATCGATGGCGGCGAAGACGCGCAGGAAGGTGTTGGCGCAGGGGATGCCGTTGGGCAGGGGCACCCATTTGCGCAGCCAGTCCTCCCGGGCCTTGGCGAAGCGGACGAAATCCTCGCAGGTGTTCATGCCGCAGAGCAGGGCGCAGAGGGAGATGAAGAGGATGGAGCCGAAGGGATGGCGGGTGGCGTTGCCGGAGCGCGGATCCTCGATGACATCGAACATTTCAAGACCCTCGGGGAGTCCGCGGTGGAAATCGACTGCTGTGTTGGGGGTGCTGATGGCCATCCGGCCCCAATAATCCGAACAAGCGTTCCGGGCCAGCCCGATAATGTGGAATTTTCAAATGTAGGTGCCCTGTCAAAGCTCCACCCTCTTCAGCCACTTCTCCCTGCGGAACCAGGTCTCCTGCCTCTTCGCATACTGCCGGGTGGCGAAAATGATCAGCTCCTCACACTCCTCGCGTGAAATCTCCCCTGCGAGGTGGCGGCGGATCTCTTTCACCCCGATCGCCTTCTCCCAGTTTCCATGGACGCCACCCAGCTTCGCCACTTCCTCGATAGCCCCTTCGGAAAGCATCTGCTTTGTCCGTTCGGCGATTCTTGAATGGAGATCCGAGCGCTCGCGGACAAGCCACACACCTTGCAGCGAGGCATCGAGTTTTTTCGTTTTCCGCTCCCAGCCATCGCGCAGCTCGGAAACTCTCTTCCCGGAAAGGAGGCAGATTTCCAATGATCGGGAAACGTAACGGCGGTTCCCACGATGGACTTGCGCCGCCTCGATGGGATCGAGTTTCTCCAGTTCCGCGAGAAGGTCTTCCAGCGAGCGTGCATCCATATCTGCACGGATCTTGTCATCCCCTTTCGGCAAAGGAGACGGGCCGTGGGTGAGAAATTTCAGATACAACCCGGAGCCACCGACGACCACCGGAGTCTTCCCCCTACTCTGAATTTCCGAAATCACCGGCACGGCCATATCGTGGAAACGCCCGGCATCACAGTTCTCCCCCGGCTCCAAAACCCCGAAGAGATGGTGCGGAAAAAGCGTCTTCTCTTCTTCCGAAGGCGCGGCGCTAATTGTCTCTATCCCACGGAAAATCTGGAAGGCATCGCCATTCACGATCTCCCCGTCCAGCTCCTTAGCGAGAGCGAGGGCGTGGGCCGTTTTTCCGGAAGCCGTTGCGCCACAGACATAGACGGGCGCGGGCAGTTCGGACATGGGAAGACTTCAAGCAAAATGGAATTGCTTTGCAACTCCCCTCTCCTCCCCGACTCTCCCCGTATGGGAATTTCTTTCCAAAACACCTACTCGCAACTCCCGGAACGTTTCTTTTCGAAGCAGACACCCGCGAAAGTTCCCTCGCCGCGCCTTCTTAGAAAAAACGATACCCTCGCTGCGGAACTTGGGATCAATACCGAATGGTTCGGTTCCCCTGAAGCAGTGGAAGTTTTCTCCGGAAATTTCGTTCCAAAGGGAGCGGAACCCATCTCCCAGGCTTACGCCGGCCACCAGTTCGGCGGCTTTGTTCCGCAGCTCGGGGACGGGCGGGCGATCCTACTCGGAGAAGTCGTGGCCACTGACGGAAAACGCCGCGACATCCAGCTCAAAGGCTCCGGCCGCACCGCGTTTTCCCGTGGCGGGGATGGGAAGTCCGCGCTTGGCTCCGTCCTGCGCGAATACATCGTCAGCGAGGCGATGCACGCGCTGGGTGTCCCGACAACCCGCGCTCTCGCCGCGGTATCTACTGGAGAAATAGTAGCCCGTGAGGAGCCAACGCCTGGAGGTGTTTTCACCCGCGTCGCCGGCAGCCATGTCCGGGTCGGCACTTTTCAATATTTCGCAGCAAGGGAGGATAAGGAAGCCCTCAAAATTCTCACCCACTTCTGCATAGACCGCCACTACCCGGAAGCCCTCGGCGCGGAGAATCCCGGGCTGTCATTTCTCGAACACGTCGTCCATGCGCAGGCGCACCTCGTAGCGAAATGGCTGCCCCTCGGCTTCATTCATGGGGTGATGAACACGGACAACTGCTCCATTTCCGGCGAAACCATTGACTACGGCCCTTGCGCCTTCATGGACGATTTCCACCCCGACTGCGTCTTCAGCTACATCGACCGGAACGCCCGCTATGCCTGGGGCGCGCAGCCGAACATCGCCCACTGGAACCTCACCCGCCTTGCGGAAACTTTGCTCCCCCTCCTCGATCCGTCAGTGGAAAAAGCAAAGGAACTCGCACAGGGGGCGCTGGGAAAATTCGTCTCCGCTTTCCAGACCCAGTATCTGGAAAATTTTCTCGATAAACTCGGACTCAATACCAAAACGAACTTAAAAGAAGGAGCGGCGGTTGTGAAATCCACACTCGGCACGCTTGCGAACGAGGAAGTTGATTTCACCCTGTTCTTCCGCCACCTCACTTTGCACGCCGGAGGCGATCCGCGCGCCGATCTGGCGGCGCTTTTCAAAAATCCGAGCGCGTCCGGGCGTTGGCTGAAAACATGGCAGACATTTTCGAAACCCTCCGGCCACCTGGAGAAAATGAAGGAGGCAAACCCCATTCTGATTCCGCGAAACCACCGCATCGAGCAAGCCATCCAAGCCGCTTACAAAGACGACTTCACGCCGTTCAACCGCCTTGCCGATGCCCTCGCGAATCCCTTCGAGGAAAACCCGGAATACTCCGATCTCGAAGCCGCCCCGCTGCCTCACGAGCGGGTGCGGAATACCTTTTGCGGAACGTGAATGGCGGTAGGGTCATTTTGACAAAATGACCCAGGGTGCGTGCGTCTTCACGGGGATAGGGGGAAAGCTTCGCATCAACGGGTGAAAGGGTAGGAGTTTGCCCTGTGATGGGATTGGACGCACAGGATGGGTCGTTTCATCAAAACGCCCCTACCCATCTCGGACCGGCTGCAGGATGCAGCCACACCTTGCGACAAACCTCAAACCCGCAGCAGACCCCGCTTGTAGGCCTCGTCCACCGCCTCCGCCCGGTCCGCCACTTCCAGCTTGGACAATATCGCCTTCGCATAGCCTTCCCCGTGCGTTCCGTCACTCCCAGAGCCATTCCGATCTCCTTGTTGGTAAAACCCTTCGCCAGGAGTTCCAGGGTTTCCAGCTCCCGCGGGGAAAGCTGCGCCCGCGGGTTCCGGGCCTCCACCCTTTCCGCAAGATCCCCCGGAAGATACCGCCCGCCGCCATGGACGCAGAGGATGGCCTCGAACAGCTCCTCGTGAGCCACCGTTTTCAGGAGATAACCCGCCGCCCCCGCATCCAGCGCCCGGAACACATCCTCGTCCAGATCGTAGCTCGTCAGCATCAGTACCTTCGCTTCCGGGAACTTCTTCCGTATCCCGGCCGTCGCCTCCACCCCGCCCTTCCCCGGCATCCTCACATCCATCAGCACCACATCCGGCCCGTGCTCCTCGTAGGCGGCCAGCGCCTCGTCCCCCCGTTCCACCTCCGCCACCACCTCGAACCGCCCGTCCATCCCCAGCAACAGCCCCAGCCCCAGCCCCTTCCTCACCACCGCATGGTCATCCACCAGCAGCAACCGCAGAACTTTCTCTTTCACCATCGCCTTTCTTATGCGCCTTTTCATCTTTTCCATATTGTCCGATCGGACAATAGACCGGGATCTCCAATTTGGTCATCTTGTTACCGCAGAAGAGACTGCAAATCCCTCAAAGCAAAACGAAAACCAAGAACAAAAATGAAAAACATCCTCCTCACATTCTCCGCCCTCGCCGCAACGGCGCACGTGGCGTCTGCTGCAACAATTAGCATCAACCTGGTTCCGGACAACGGAAGCCCCGAAGACAATGAAATGGGATCTGAACAGACTGCAGGTCAAAGCTCCGTTGCTGCCTCAGGCTGGATCAATACCGCCATCATCGGCGACAGCGCGGGAACTACCAACGTTCTTGATGCCGACGGCACCGGAGCAAATTTCGCTTTTGTCCGCGACGGGAATGGAGCCAATGCTGCTAGATTCGACGGCCCGTTCAACGGCGACGTGACCATGATGAATGGTAACGTCTCTCTCTCCACCATCAATATTACCGGCCTCCCATCGGCTTACACTTCCCCAGGCTATTCGATTTACGTTTACTTCGACGATAATAACGATGGGCTGGGATCTAAAATCGTCGCTTCCGATGGAACCACGACCTATTACGGTTCCAACAATGGGAATTATGCTCAGTCCTCAGATCCGGCCTATGTGCGTGCCACCAGCACCACTCCCGGGACTTACACCAACGGGAATTACTTTCTTTTTGAAGGACTGGACGCCGCTGCGGTTAACCTTACGTTTTCCAATCCCAACGCTGGGGAGCGCCAGGCTATCACGGGTATTCAGGTCGTCTCCATCCCCGAGCCATCCGCAGCACTCCTTGGAGCGTTCGGACTTCTCGGACTCCTCCGCTGTCGCCGCTAGGATTTCCGAATCAAAACTTCACAAAATCCGGTTCCAGCCATTGTCGCGGAGCCGGATTTTTCGTGTCCGCCACACGGAGCGCCGCCTTCAGGCGGCGTGTCCCGCCCCCACACGCCGCCTGAAGGCAGCGCTCCGTCCACCACAAGCAGCCCGAGATTTTTGCGATCTTTTCTCGCAACTTTACAACGGCATCCGGAACCCGGGTCTTCCATTCATTTCAGCCGCAAAAAAGATCAGGAATCTCAAAGACGTGAACCATATTCCCTCCTGCTTTCCTGCCTTCCTCATTCAAATCCCACTCCAGCAAAGCAATCCATTGATTGAATGAGGAAAGCAGGAAAGCAGGAAAAGTTGCTATGACCACACCATGCTTTTAGAGCCATTTGCAGCGGACCAGAAGTCCGCGCTCCACCGCCCCCCCGTCCCAGCCTTTTTTGCGCCCCTCTTTCGCCTCTTTGCGGCTAAATCCAAAATCCCAAGCTTCTCCCTCATTTTGAAAAAGAAGATATTTTTTCATCGACAAACCCACCTCGTCACCCCAACTTCCGAGTAGATGGAATTTGTCGCCGGGGATGAAAAACAAAGCATGAAAGATCGCGGCATAACTTTCGATGCCGTCCTTTCCGCCCCTATCCTAGATATCATCCCGAACCCCTCCCGTCCCGGCCAGATCCTCCTCATTGTCAACCTCGAAGACTACGCCGTCGTAACGCCCTGCAAGCCGCTGCCAGACGGAAAATGGCTTCTCACCACTGCCTACCCTTCCAGAAAACACACCAAACGATACTTATGAAAACAAGGAAAAAGCACCGCTGGGACAACGTGAAACTTACTCCCTCCGAGCAAGCCATCGAAGACGCCGTGGATCCGGGTATCCCGCCTTCACCCACGGATCCCGCGCTGCTGGCGGAAGCCAGGGCCGGCCTGGATCGCCTCCGCGAAAGTCGCGCCCGTGGGGGCGCCCGCCCCGGCTCCGGGCGCAAACCCAAGGACACCATCCCCACATCCATCAACCTCACACCGGAGTCCAAAGCCATCCTGAAAAAAATGGCCTCCAAGCAACCCGGTGGAATGTCCGGAGTGATCAACCGCCTCCTCCTCTCCGGGCAATAGCCCCCCAAGGAGGGGCTGCATTCTGCTGCCCGGCAACCCAAGTCTTCCGTTTCTCACTCGCCACTACCTCCTCTTCCCCGCAACCCAAGCTCTTCCTCTTCCTCTTCCTTGAAGTTTAGAATTTAAAGTTTATGAAACTCCCACTCCTAGCCCTCGCGCTCTCCATCCTCCCCGCCCTCTCTCAAATCGAGGAAGCAAGCAGCGCCGTAACCGCGGAAAACGCCCAGCTCCTCTTCATCGGAGACAGCATCACCCATGGCTTCGGCGATCCATCTGTGATCCCCGGCGATCATTTCCACGGCCTGCTGCAACTTTATTTCACCCTCCGTTTCCCTGAGAAAAAAATCTGGACCGCGAACGCCGGCCGCGCCGGGGACAACCTCGGCGGCCTGCTCAAGGATCGCATGGACGACCGCGATTCCTTCATCACCCTCGCAGGGGTCACCGACAAGGCCACCGTCGCCTTCATCATGTATGGCATGAACGACGGCGGCTCCCTCGGCTACCTGAACAAGGAAAAGCCCCCAGGCGAGGAGTCAAAAGCCAAACGTCGCAACGACTACCGCAGCCGCCTCGCCGCCGCCATCGACAAGATCAAAGAACGCGAAATCCTCCCCATCGTCCTCTCCCCGACCATGTATGATGAAACCGTCGATAAGAACGTCCATCCCGCCTACGGCTTCAACGACGAACTCGCCATCTACACGGAAATCGCCTCGGAAGTGGCAAAGGAAAAGGAAGTCGCCTTCATCGATATCCACACCCTGATGACGGAACTCAACGCCGCCAAACAGAAGGACAACAAAAAATTCAGCTACACTTGGGATCGCGTCCATCCCCACAACGGAGGAGCCGCTCTGATGATGTATTCCGTCATCAAAGCGCTCGGACTGGAATCGCCCGTCTTCGATCTCGAGCTGGACGCCGCTGCCACTGCCGTGAAATCCGCCACCAATACCACCGTCACGGATCTGAAAAGCGAGGGGGGAAAACTTAGTTGGAAGGCCTCCGAAAGCTCCCTTCCCCTCCCACTCGACCGGAAAACCTACCCGTTCGATAGCGCCTTCGGTGATATCCCGTTCCAAGAGGAATTCAACCGCCAGACCCTAAAAGTCTCCGGCCTCAAGGGCGGCGAATACTCCCTCGAAATCAACGGCAGGGAGGTGGGGAAATTTACCTCCGAAAAACTCTCCGAGGGCATTGATCTCGGCCTATTCACCACCACCCCGCAATACGCCACCGCCCTGGAGATCCGCAAAAAACTTTTCCAAAAACAAAAACTCGAGATCATCAAACGCGATATCAACAGCTATCGCCTGAACATTGAGGGATATTTCCGCCAGGATGTGAAACACAAGGACGAGGCCATCTCCAAGGAACTCGCCGCCATGGACTGGAACAAGCCCGACACCGAACGAATCCTCGCCCTGCTCGAGCGCCAACTCGCCGAGAAGAAAGCGGACAACAAAGGCGCCGGCGGCTTCTTCGGCTTCGTCACCGGCCGCACCCGCAAAAACATCGCCAACATCCCCGAGATCAACGCCGAGCTAGCCGCCATCCGCAAGGAAATCGAAAGCCTCCCCGCCACCCGCGAGTATTCCTACTCCGTGGCGGCGGATTGAATCCGCCATGCCGTTTGAGATTTTCCAGCCGCAAAAAGGATCAAAAAGGTCGCAAAAACTGGATGTGTTTGATTCTCCAATCCCAAAACCGAACCCCGACGCGCCGCCCAAAGACAGCACCACTCGGCTGCGGACTAAAGTCCGCGCTCCATTCACACCCCGCAACCCCGGGTTTTTGCGACCTTTTTGAACCTTTTTGCGGCTGAATCCATCCATTCCTTCCCGCGCTTCCTCCATTGCCAAAGCTCTCGCCACGCCGTAGTATCGGATCATGCCAGCTCTCGCAAAATCCCTCCCCACCGCCTCTGAATACCTCGCCGCCGAACGTGAAGCGGATTTCAAGAGCGAGTTCTATCAAGGCCACATCTACCCGCTCTATGGCGGTGATCCCGTCCGTGGTATGTCCGGAGCGACCGTGAACCACAACCGGATCGTGACGAATCTTTCCCGGGAAATCAGCCAACAGCTTAAAAACCGCCCCTGCGAGACCTTCGGCAGCGACATGAAAGTCCGCGTGGAGGAGGACGACTGCTTCTTCTACCCCGACATCTCCGGCCTCTGCGGCCCCATTGACTTCCATGATGAAAAAAAAGACATCTACCTGAACCCCGCCTTCATCATCGAAGTATCATCCGACAGCACCGAATCCTTCGACCGCCGCAAAAAATTACAAAGCTACCGGAAAATCCCGGGCCTGAAGGAATACGTCCTTGTTTCCCAAAGGAAAAAATCCGTGGAGATTTTCAGAAAACAGGACGACCAATGGAACGGAGAAATCCTTCAGGACGGCACCCTGATTCTCGACACCGTCTCCTGCGAAATCCCGTTCGAGGAAATCTACCGCAATGTCGATTTCTCCGGATAGCCGGAGGGGCGAATTCATTTCAGCCGCAAAAAGGATCAAGAAAACGCAAAAACTGGATGTGTTTGATTCTCTCCAATCCCAAAACCGAACCCCGACGCGCCGCCCAAAGACAGCACCACTCGGCTGCGGACTAAAGTCCGCGCTCCATTCACACCCCGCAACCCCGGCTTTTTGCGACCTTTTTGAACCTTCTTGCGGCTGAGTCCATCCAGTCCTCCAGTCCAATCTTCTCACTTCTCACCCGGCACCAGCCACTTCCCCAAACCATGAAAAAACTCCTCACCTCCCTCCTGTTGGCCTCACCGCTCTTCGCTCTCGAATCCCGACCTACCGAGTTCGACAAATTTTTCCAGAAAGGCGATACCGTCGCTTTCCTCGGGGACAGCATCACCCACGGCAGCGACTACCACGCGCTCGTCCAGACCTTTTTCTCCACCCGCTACCCGGAGCTGGATCTCTGGACGGAGAACGTGGGTCGCTCCGGCGACACCTCCTGGGGCACGCTCAAAGATCGCCTCGATGGCGATCTCTATCCCTTCGAGCCCGATTCCGTCATCCTCCACTTCGGAATGAACGACGTAGGCCGCGACACTTTTAAGGGCATGAAAAATCCGCCCACCGATGAGAGCCGGAAAGGCCGACGCGGCCAATATCGCGGTGCCATGAACAAACTCGTGGATACCCTCCTGAAGAAGGATCTTCAAGTGGCCATCATGTCACCAACCTTGTATGACGACGGCCTGAAAAAAGAGGACAGCCAGCACCAGAGTCCCCACCTCAACGCCGAACTCGCGAAGTTCGGTGAGATCGGCCTCGCTCTCGCCACGGAAAAAAACCTTCCTTTTATCGACGTTCACACCCCGCTCACCCGCATCACAGAAGAGAAGCAGGCGAAGGACGAAACCTTCAGCTTCACCCCCGACCGGGTGCATCCGATGAAGGGCGGCTACCCGATCATGGCCTACGAACTTCTGAAAGCCTTCGGAGCCGATCCAATCGTTTATGATCTGGAAATCAAGGCGGATGGAACCGTCGTCAAAACGGAGCAAACCAGGATCGCCGATTTTGACCTGACAGACGGCACCTTCGTCTGGACGGCGGTGGAAAACCATCTCCCGTTTCCCGTTCAGGAAAAGGGCAATGACAAGGCCTTTTCGCTTGTTTCGTTTCAAGAGGAACTCAACCGCATGCTGCTCAAGGTCACCGATCTGCCGGAGGAGAAATATCTTCTGAATATCGATGACAGAGAGATCGGAACCTTTTCCGCCACCGACCTCGCCGCCGGAATCAACCTCGCCACGAAACGGAACACGCCCCAATACGTCGAAGCCGCGCAACTCCGGAACAACCTCATCGGCGAAAAGCTCGAACTCCAGGCCATCCTTCGCGATCTCAACTCATACCGCCTCAACCTTTTGAACGACGCGAAGATCTACCCCGAGCTGCTGGAAGTCGATTGGAACAATCCCGACTCCGAAGCCGTGATCGCCATCCGAGAAAAACAAATCGCCGCGATGAAGGAAAAAGGGCGGAACACCGGAAGCTACTTCGGCCACATCACCAACCAGGGAAAGCGCCACCTCTCGGAAACCGCTGTCATGCGCGCCCGCCTCGCCGAGATCCGCACCCTTCTGGCCGATCTTCCGGAATCACGCACTTACAAATATTCTCTTTCGCCGGCGAAATAGAACCGTTTCCGTAAAGCCCTGTCCCTGGCGGGAATAAGTTAGGAGAACCATGCTTCCGGCATTGTCCGATCGGACAATGCATTTTGAGGCGAATCAATGTATATTTTTGATTCAGCTCCCGTATCAAAAAAAACACATGACCTTCCGTTTCACTACCATCCTCACCATCCTTGGAATCGCCTGGGCACCCGCTGCGGTGGATTTCGAGAAACAGATCCTTCCGATTTTCGAGAAGAAATGTTTTGAATGCCACAGCGCGGCGGTCAAGAAGCCGAAGGGCAAGGTCGCTCTCGATACCGCCGAGGATCTTGCGGAAGTGGCGGAGGATGTGGAGTGGGACTGGCTGCTGGATCTGGTGAAAATGCCTCCGGGCGATCCCGATGTGATGCCTCCCCAGGACAAGGGGACGCCTCTCGACAAGGATCAGATCGCGCTGCTGGAAACATGGATCAAGGAAGGTGCCTCCATCGGCGGTTTCACGAAATACGAGCATCCGGAAAAGAAGATGGTGTCGGGTCTCGGGAAAAAGAAGCTCGCCCGGGAAATCAAGGCCGCAGCCGCCGAGCTGGACGCGGTGGTGGAAAAGGCTCTCGAAAAGCGCGGCCTCAAGCGGAATCCGGAAATTACCGACTCGACTTTTCTACGCCGCGCCTACCTGGAACTCGCGGGCCGCAATCCTTCGGTGGCCGAGGCCGAGCGTTTCCTAAAGACGGACAATCCGAACAAGCGCGCCATTCTCGTGGAGTATCTCTCCGATTCCGATGCCTACGTGTCCCGCCATTTCAACTACTGGGCAAAGGTCTTCCGCGCCGATTCCAAGCAGGGCGGCAACGAGCAGGATTCCTGGTTCCACTATCTCAAGAAATCCATCGCGGAAAACACGCATTATGACGAGTGGACGCGCGAGATGATGATGGCGGAAGGTCGCATGTGGGACGATCCGGCCATCGGCTTCTACCAGCGCGATGCGAAGAACCGCCTGGCCGGCTACGAGGCGATGACCAACGTTTTCCTCGGAACCGATATCGGTTGCGCCCAGTGCCACGACCACCCGACGGAGCCGATGAGCCAGCTCTCCTATTTCAAAATGAACGCCTTCTACGAGGCCTCCCATCCCTTCGGCGAGGGGCGGGGGATGTTCGAGCACATCGGTCTGAGCGATTACAAGACATCCCTCAACGAACGGCAGAAATACGTGAAGGAGAACCGGATCGGCCGCCGCGAGCGTGTGAACCAGGTTCTGAGCCTTGGCTTCCGCAGCACCTACGAGTTCCGCAAACAGATCACCGCGGAAGACAATACGGGCCGTTCCAAAGTCCCGGACACCTACCGCTACGAGGATGTGAAGCACGGCGAACGGCTGGAGCCGGAGCCGATGTTCGGACTCGTCCCGGAAATCAAAGAAGGGGACAAGCCGATGTTCGTCTTCGCGAGTGGGTCACCGATCCGCAGAACCTGAAATTCACCCACACCATCGCCAACCGCATGTGGCTGAAAGTGATGGGCGAGCCAGTGCTGGGAAGTCCGACTTCCATCATCTCACCCGAGGACTCGGAGTTTCCCGAGCTGGCCGAGCACATTGCAGAGCTGATGCTCGCCTGCGACTACGATCTGAAAAAATTCCAGGCCATCCTTCTGAACACCCGCACCTACCAGTCGGAATCCGTCCCTGCGGAAAACGTCTCCAAGGATTTCGCGTTCCAAGGCCCGTTCTGCGCCGCCTTTCCGCTGAGCAGATCTGGGACAGCCTGCTCACCCTGATCGATAAGAATGTGGATCCCGGCCTCGCCCCCGCGCCGAACTTCGATTTCTACCTCCAGGCACGCAGTGCCAAGACCGCGGAGGAATACTGGAAGCTGGTCGAGGAACGCCTCGACTACGAGTTGGAAAACAATGTCGGTCTCATCGGCGGGTTCGGTGACGAGATCCGCATGGAGGCCAAGACCAGCCGCGAGGGATTCGATCCCGACTATCTCGTCCGCGCCTCGGAGCTTCCCTCGCCCGCACCGGACGGACATTTCCTCCAGATCTTCGGCCAGGGCCAGCGCGTCCAGATCGAAGACCAGTGGCACACCGCCACCATCCCCCAGGCGCTCATGCTGCTCAACGGTGATCTGCACAGCCGCATCGCCAGTGAGGACTCCGCCGTTTACGAGGCTCTATCCGAGACCGATGATCACGTCCAAACCATTGGCAAAGTCTATCTCGCCGCTCTCGCCCGCTATCCGGACAAGGATGAGCTCGCCCTCGCAAAAGAAGTCACCGGTGACGCTACCCTGGGCAGCTATTTCCACCTTCTCTGGATTCTTCTAAACACCACTGAATTCGTTCTTCAATCCTAGGAGAATGGGTTTTCAACCCGTTTCTTCGACATAACCACAGCCATTTACTTATTCTCCGCAAACCGGTTGAAAAACCCTTCTCCATACTTTTACCATGAAACTCCATTCAGACATCTCCCGCCGTATCTTCGTCAACCGCATCGCAAAAGGCCTGCTCGGTTGCTCGGTCGGCTCCCGCTTCGCCCATGCCGCTGAAAATGGAGTAGCCATCGCCGGCAACCCGACCGCGGACAGCGTGATCTACCTTTTCATGGACGGCGGGATGAGCCATCTCGATACCTTCGACCTCCGCCCGGATCACAAGGAAATCCAGGGGCCTGTCGAAGGCATCAAAACCAAAGTCCCCGGCACCCATGTGACCAGCAAGCTCCCCGGTCTCGCCGCGCAGATGGACAAGATCGCCCAGATCCGCAGCATGACCCACACCCAGGGCAACCACGGCCAGGGGAAATACCATGTCCGCACCGGCTACGACATGGGCAGCCGCGCCATAGCCCACCCGGCCATCGGCTCATGGGTCACGAAACTCGCCCCGCGCATCAACGAGGCCATGCCGCCCTACATCCGTGTCGGCGATCTTGGCGGGCATCCCTCCAGCGGCTTTTTCTCCGCCAGCTATCGAGACCACTGCCCATTTCCAGCCCGAACGCCGGTCTTCAGAACAGCTCCCTGCGCGATGGCATGGATACGGAAACCTTCCAGGAAAGCCTGGATCTCGTTTCGAAATTCGATTCCAAATTCCGTGCCCGCCACTCCGGGGCAGGGGAGGTGGCAGCCTACTCGGATCTCTACACCGAGGCCGTCCGCCTCATGGCCAGCAAGGATCTCGATGGCTTTGACATTTCCAAGGAATCAAAGGAAATGCGGGAACTCTACGGGAAAAGCAGCTTCGGCCAGGGCTGCCTGCTCGCCCGCCGTTTGGTCGAGCGTGGTGTCCGCTACGTCGAGGTGGATCTCGGCGGATGGGACACGCACACGGACAACCATGTCGGTGTGGCCAGGAACTGCGCTTCCCTTGATGAAGGACTTTCCGCCCTGCTCACCGATCTTTCCGCGAAAGGCATGTTGGAGCGGACGCTCGTAGTCCTCACCAGCGAGTTCGGACGCTCCCCGGACATCGACCAATACGGTGGCCGCAACCACAACCCCTTCGGCTTCACCAGCCTGCTCATGGGCGGCGGCGTGAATGGCGGAGCGGTCTATGGGAAAACGGAAATCGACGGACGCGGTGTTTCGGAAGATCCGGTTACGGTTCAGGATTTCAACGCCACCATCGCCCACGCCGTGGGAGTGGATTTCTCAAAAATGGAAACCGCCCCGGGAGGCCAGCTCTTCAGCGTTTCCGGCAAGGACACGGCTCCGGAAAAGGGCAAGCCGCTCACCGCGCTCTTTGGCTAGTCATGGAGGGGCTGCCCTATGGCTGCCCGGCGACCCGGGCGCTGTGGCGTTGCCTTTCCTTGGCCATTCCAACGTTCAGCGCCCAAACTTCGATGCGGCGGTTTCCCCGAAGCTGACCGCATCGCAGTTTTCCCCGAAAAACGCGGCGACCTGGAACATCCCGCTGCCAAGCGCCTGGTCGATCAGATCTTCCGCAGGGAGACAGAAGCGTCCCGCCTGTTCACCGAGCACGAATTCCATCCCCCCCGCCCCGTGCCAACTGCGATACACCAGGGCCGTGCACGCAAGCCGGTCGGTCTGGCGAAAATCGAAGGCGAAATCGAAGAGCTTTCCGACATGGCTCATCGCGCGGGAGACCACGTCGCTACGAATCCCGTCCTCGAAATTCGCCCGCAGAACCACGAAGGAATCGACTTTGAGCGTTTCATCCAAGGCTCTGAGTAGCACCCCGTCCTTTTTTGCCTCCACCACGTTCCCACCGTCCGCCTGCTCGCCCACATACAGGGCGGCGTGCGGCCAGTAGCCGGGCAGGAAGACGTTTGTGAGAGCATCCCGGTGACGGGTGACGATGATGTCGCCGGGCCGCAAGAACGGGCGGATGGCTTCAAGCGGCTCCCCAGGGACGCGTTTCGGAAGGGCGACGAGACCTGTCATCGGATCGCGCAACTCGGATACGGATCTACCTCCAATCTCCAGAATCTGGAACATCGTGTTCTCGAACCCAACGCGGTTTCTACGGAAAAACGAATGGATTCGGTAGCGGAAACGTTTCGCGAGATACTCGCTGCGGCGTTTCTCCATGAACGGTTCCTCTGCTTTGAGCAAAGGGATCAGCGGCCCGCACCAGCTCGTCCCCGGCCATCGCGAGAATCCGCCCCCGGTATTCCTCGTGGAACCGCCACGCCATGTAGAACTTCCACATTCTCAGGACGGAGCTCTGCGCCTGGTAGATCTCCGTAAACGATTTCCTTGCGATCCCGAATCTCGGCTCCGCCTCATCCAGCTTCCGCGCCACGACAGACCGCCCCTCCGCAATGCGGGTGATGTAGGATCCGCTCCGCAGAAGGAAGCACGCCGCTGTGAAACCGATGACAAACGCGCGCAGCCTGTCCTCCGCGCCCAGCCCGTCCTTTTTATCGATCCATGGCTCCACTCTCGCCAGAACCGTTTTCAGCCCTTCACGGATCTCCAGATAGCTTGCGAAAACGTTTCTCAGCCTGTCGTCCTCATCCGGAAGGTAGTATCCGCGCTGCTGCGCCGCGTCCGCGTCCAGGAGTTCGCGCGCCAGTTCCTCCGGGCGCGGCATCCCCTCGTCCACCGCGCGCAGTATCCGCACGCAGCGGTCGATTCCCGATCTTGAAAGCCTGCCCATTTCCTCCGGAGTGTTTATCACCCCTCCGGCCAGATCCAGAACGAACCCGCCAGCCCTTGCGTCCAGGGAAAACAATCCTACCTTCCGCCGTTATGGAAAACGAAAACACACCACAGACCTGGCCTGACCTCGCGATCGGACTTTACGACCGTCTCACCGCCCGCAACGCGGAGATCATCTATGAAATGGAAAATCTGGAGATCCAGGTCCCGGGCAAAGTCGGGAACGATGCCCCCCGCGCGAAGTGGACGATCAACGGAGCCGTGAAGATCCGGACCCGCGATAATGCCCACTGAAGTCCAGCCGCCCGGAAACGGATTGGCCGTCCGGGGAAAAATTCGTATCACCTCCGGAGACACCCGTTTCTCGGTGGACTTCCAGGAGGAGCGCGCGCTTCTGGAATTCCCATCATTTTCCCGGCTCCTCCGGGTAAAGTCGGAGGTGGATTCCCTGCGTGATGCGATTTCCCGCCTCCCGCCGCTTCCTGCCACGCCTGGCGGATCGCTGTCCCCCGCGCATCCGGGGCTGCCGGAATTTCGACTGACCGTCCGTGGCAGGTCGGTCGGCAAGCTGGAATTCCTCGGAGGAGGGATGCGGTTTCACCTGACTCCGTTCGATTTCATCACGAAACGTATGACGTGAAGGAAGATTGATCCAGGTCGTTGAACCGAATTGACAATTAAGACACCCGTAATAAGATCGCGCCGCATCGGTGTCGTGAAGCAGGGCACCGGGCAAGCCGGCATCGCCAACGCTCAAGATCAACCACATGCGCAAAAAAACATCCAAAGCCCGGCGACACCGGCACCACGTGAAGGTGCTGAAGTCGGAGGTGATGTCCCCGCGTATCGCCTGGTTTTCGATTCTCGGTTTCCTGAAACTCCTGGCGAAAGTGGCTCTGTTGATCGGGGTTCTGCTCGGCTTGGCCTATGGAATCCGGCAGGCGATTGAGCACACCTTCCATCAGAATCCGGATTTCCGGCTCCAGGCGATCAATCTGAATCAGAACGACGTCCTCGATGAAGCCGCGCTGGTGGAGAAACTGGGAATCGACCTTTCAGGAAACATCTTTGACTTCGATATCGAGATTCTGGAAAGGAGGTTGCTTACGATCCCGGCGATTTCCTCGGCAGAGGTGGAGCGAAACCTCCCCGGAACCCTTGAGTTTGTGATTTCCACCCGCAAGCCCGTCGCGTGGATCGCGTGTCCCGAGGAGGATTACCCGATCGCCCGCGTTCAGGGTGGGTTGCTGGTGGATTTCGAGGGATTCACATATCCTTGCCCCGCCGGGCAGGTGGGTAGCTGCCAGTCCCTTCCCATTCTCATCCTCGCACCGGATTCCGAACACCCGTTGACCGCCGGCGTCAATCTGGATCATCCGCAATACCGGCATTGTCTCCAACTGCTCAGGGCGATCACCTCGAACCATCCGGATGATATCCCGGCGATCCATTCCATTTTCCAGGAAAACGAATGGTCGCTGAGCATGACAACGAACTCCGGAACCATCGCCACCTTCGGCCTGGGGGATCACGAGAGGCAGCTCGACTACCTGAACCGCGCCTTGCTCCACGCGCGAAAAAAAGGCTACCAAATCGCAACGATCAACTTGATCCCGAAGCAAAACGTGCCCATCACAGTGCTAGGAGACGCGGATCCGCCACGCGCGATACCCGTTTCCGAAGAAAGCCTGGCGCCCACACGGGAATCCCGCCAATCGAACGACCTCCGCACCCTTCTCAACCGCAACTGAACCACGATGTCACGCCGAACGAAAATTCATGTCGGATTGGAAATCGGCACGAGCAAAACCTGTATTGTCGTCGGCGAGGTCAAGCCGGACAGCGCGGTGAAAATCCTCGGCATCGGCGTCACCAAATCCGCCGGGATCCGCAAGGGTGAACTCTCGGACTTCGTCCAGGCGCGCGCCTGCCTGAAAGACGCTTTGGCGAAAGCGGAGGACGCCAGCGACGTGGAGATCGGCTCCGTCTTCCTATCCGTCACCGGCTCGCACCTCCAGGGTATCAACAACCGCGGTACCTTTCGCCTGCCGGAAAACCAGCAAACCATACTTGCGGAACACTTGGAGGAGGCCTGCAACATCGCCCGCGACGTCCCCTACCCGCAGGACAACGTCTGCCTGCACACCATCATCCGGAACTACGTGGTCGATGGCCTGGAACAATCCGCCTCGCCCATCGGCCTATTCGCGAAAACCGTGGAGGCGGATTTCCACATCGTCCACGGAATCGGGAACCGCATTCAAAACTCCATCAAGCTCGTCCGGGAATGTCCGCTAGAGGTGGATGACATCGTATTCGCTCCCATCGCCACCGCGCAAATGGCGCTGGATCGGGAGCAACGCCTCCGCGGTGCCCTTCTTATCGATATTGGCGGCGGCACCACCGATTTCGCCCTCTACATCGGCGGGGCGATCACAGCCTCCGGTTGCATCCCCGTCGGAGGGGATCATGTCACCAACGACATCCATCTGGTGACCGGACTTCCCTTTTCAAAAGCGGAAAAACTCAAGATCCTCGAAGGCAACGCCTCAGCCGATCCTTCGCTTTCCGTCGGCGTGGCGAAACTCACCGACGACAATGGATTCGCCGACGTGGAGGTGAAACGAACCATACTCAACGAAGTCATCCGCCAGCGTCTGGAGGAGACCCTGAGACTCGTCCGCGAACGCCTGCCGAAAGGCTCCGTCGAAGCCATAGGCGCGGGCATTTTCCTGACCGGCGGCACCAGCCTTATGAGCGGTTTTTCAGAACTCGCCTTCGATGTTTTCGGGCGGGACATCTACCGCCCCGAGCCATCGGAAAACACCGATTCCGCACACCCGTCTTTCAAGGATCCCCAGTTCGCCACCGCCATCGGCCTGATCCGTTACGCCCAGATTCTCGAAACTGAAAACACCAAACCACCCGGTTGCTTTGGCAGGCTGCTGAGGCTGTTCTGGCCGTTTGGCGGGTAGATGGAACATCGAACATTGAACGCCCAACATCGAACATCGAATGAAAGAAACTCCGAGACCGCATTACGACCTGGAAGAGCGGTTGCTGGATTTCGGAGCGCGTATCATTGCGCTTACGCAAACCCTTACCGAGAACTACGCCCAGCGCCATATCGCCGGCCAGTTATTGCGATCCGGAACCTCGCCACTCTCCAATCACGGGGAGGCACAGGCAGCCGAATCACACTGCCGATTTCATCCACAAACTCAAAATCTGTCTAAAAGAACTCCGTGAAACCCACCGCTGGCTCAGATTGATAGGACGAGCAAATTTAGTTTCCCAACCCGCAAAACTCGAACCAATCATCGACGAAACCGACCAACTCATCCGAATCTTCGTCACCAGCATCTCAACCGCCGAAAAACGCCGAGCCAAAAAATAGTCCCACCTCCCCAACCAACCTCCGAACCAAAACTCTTACTTCGACGTTGGACGTTCAACGTTCAACGTTCAGTCTTTCCTAACCAAGCCTCTTCATTCGACGTTCGATGTTGAACGTTCAATGTTCGACGTTCAATTCTTCCAAAAGCAATGATCTCCTACTCACGCGACTCCCACGAAGCCATCCCGTCCTCCGCAGTCAAAATCATCGGACTCGGTGGTGCTGGCGCGAACATGCTTGAGCGCATCGCACTCGACAGCATCGAGGGCGCCGAACTGCTCGCCCTCAATACCGATATCCGCACCCTGGGCGCCTGCCTTGCCAAGGAAAAAATTCAGCTTGGAGTAAACCTGACCAAAGGTCTGGGCACCGGCGGTGATCCGGAGCTCGGGCAGCAGGCCATGCTTGAAGCTGAAGCAAATGTCCGCGAGGCGCTCAAGGGACAGCAGATCGTCTTCCTATGCGCCGGTCTCGGAGGCGGGACAGGATCCGGCGCGGCTCCGATTGTCGCCCGGATCGCCAGGGAAGAGGGAGCCTTCGTAGTCGTCTTCGCGACAATGCCTTTCTTCTTTGAGGGTCGCCGCCGCCGCGATCAGGCGGAGACATCGCTCAACCAGCTCGCGGTTCTATCAAACGCCCTGGTCACCTTCGACAACAACCGCATGGGCGAACTCGTCCTGGCGAAACAGGGCATCCACGAAGCCTTCGCAGCAGCCGACAAGATGATTTCCGAATCCATCAAGGCCGTCATCCGCCTGGTGATCCGACCCGGCCTGATCAACGTGGGTCTGGACGATCTCATGTCAGCGCTGCGCACAAACCGTTCCCGCTGCCTCTTCGGATCCGGTATGGCGGACGGAAAAGACCGTGCATCCAAGGCTCTGAGGAACGCCCTCGCCAGCCCGTTACTCGACCAGGGTTCCCTGCTCAAAGACGCGCAAACCGTCCTGGTTCATCTTTCCGGTGGCGAATCCCTGACACTTTTCGAGATCGAGCTACTGATGCAAAATCTTCAGAAACACGTTCCTGACAAGGCCCATGTTCTCTTCGGAGCCGCCATCGACCCGGCAATGGGTGACAATCTATCGATCACGCTCATCAGCGCTTTGCCCGAGGATGCACTCACCGGCACATCGCGCGACTCGATCAGCACGGTTTCGAAAACCATCGCCGATCTTGACGCCGAAATCTCTGCTCCCGGGGAAATTGAAAATCCGTTCAGCAAAATCGATGCCGAAACAAAGTCTGTGGAGGAAGTCCCGGAACCGAAAGCCGACAAAACACCGGACAGCGAGGCAGGGGAAATGCTCGAAGAGTTCGAGGATCACAAGCCAAAGCCAGGGGTTACCAACATCCCCACCGCCCGGAAAAAAGTTGACCGGGTAATTGGCGAAAACCTTTCCATTCCCAAAAGCGACGGATCCGATGCCGCCGAAGCGGAGCCGGAGCCGGAGCCGGAAAAGAACGAAGAGCCGAAGCCCGAGCCGGAGAAACCGGAAAAGGAGGAACGCCCGTTTGCCGAGCCGGAATTAACGAGAAAAGAAACAGTTAGCGAGGAACCCGCAAGGGAGAAAGAAGAGCAGGAAGAGGAGCCTGAAGATTCAGACGCACCGAAGTCCAAACAGCTTCCAACCCCGGTTCCACGAAACAGGCCGCCCGAAAAGCCCATGTGGGGCAAAACCGATGCCCGGAAGGACTCGAAATCGGACGAGGGCCCTTTCAGGGAAGATATCTCCAAGGAGGAATCCAAGGAGCGCGCTCCCCAAACCCAACTGAAACTCGATTCCTCCGCAAGCGGTTCCCAGAGCGAGCTCTCGTTCGACAACGCCCCACGGGGACGTTTCGAGGGCGAGAATCCGAATGTGATCGATGGAGAGGATCTGGATCTTCCCCCGTTCCTACGGAAGAAAAAGTCCTGAACCCCAGCGCAAAAAAACCTTCCACGAATATGACGTGGAAGGCTCGCGAGGGAATGTTCCACTTAACGTTTACGGCGGAGAAGAAGCACGCCGGCAAGTGCGGCAAGACCGAACGTTGAGGGTTCCGGAACCGCGGTGCCGGCCTTGAAGCCTACCATGTTCTGGAACTTTGAGTTGGTCAGGTAGGCGATGTCCGCCGAGCTGAAGCTGTCGATTTGCGCCAGATACTTGTTACCGAGTTCCTGGGTGGCCAGGTTCGTACCCGAAGAAGTGATCCGCACGTTTCCGTTGGAAAGGTTGAAAGACTTCTTATTTTCCGCGGTGACTTCCCAGATCGCCCACTGGAAGGCGGCGGCATCTTCCTTGGTTTTCGAGGATCCCAGATATCCGCCGACCAGCTTCGCGACTTTTTCGGAATTCGTAAGCTGGGAGGTGGATGTGACTTCATACGTCAACGTCTGCCCTACGGCGATCGTCGCACTGGGTTCGACGCAGAAAGCCTCGAAATCCAGGTTGGAGGGAAGGGACGTCGTGGTGAACTGAAGCACACCGGAACTGTAGTTCCTGGTGGTCTTTCCGTCGTCAAACGTCCCGTTGACTGTCAGTGACGGATCGATCGAAATGAGTTTTACCTCAATTGACTGGCCGTTGGCGGTGAATGCTGCAAGCGCGTACGCGACAGCTCCGATGCACAGGAGTGCTTTGTGTTTCATGGGGGGTGGGGGTGGGGGGAATCGGGCAACTACGTGCGCGACGTGGATTTGCTAACCGCTCTTTCCTCCCGTGTCAACCGGAACTGGTCCGGACAAAAAAATTCCCGCCCGTCCCCGGCCTCCCGAAAAGCGTTGATCCACCCAATAAAGGGGTAAACCGGCGTCCGGACTCAGTTTTTCTCCAAACTGTAAGCATGGATCGGGACCACTGGAATTTACGCGACGTTTCCCGGATCAGGAAAGGCTCGTCAGTTTCCGTGATGAGTTCAAAGGCTTTTCCCAGATGCTCTTTTAACCATGAAAGCGTGTCCCCGGATGGCCATTTGTCGGAAGGGGTGAAGTCGTCGAGCCAGGTGCAAGGAGTGGCGAGAATGAGTTCCCCACCGGGATTCACAAGGGATGGCAAACGATCCAGAAGTCTGACCGGATCACCGAGCCGGCAGAGAAGATTCGCCGCGTGGACACGATCAAAGGTTCCGATGTCCGGAGGTAGGTTCATTGCGTCACCCTGGAAGAAAGAGACGTTTTCAGGGGATACCCCCTCGGGCAGGGCCGCCTCCAAAGACGTCCCGGAAAACCCTTCATCTTTTCTCAGGTAGGGAACCTTTCGTCCACGTCCAAGTTGTTCCGCGGCATTCACGAAGGCGTGGGAAAAATCCATTCCGACGACTTTCGCGCAACTACGGGACATCTCGTAGGTTGAACGCCCGACCGCGCAACCGAGATCAAGACCGCGTAACGCCTTCTCATTGGAAAAACGCTTAGGGGTTCTTACTGCAAAATCCAGGGCTTCTTCCATTCCCGCGGGCCACGACACGGACGGGGGCAGAATCTCTTCCGCGGAACCGTAGTGGAAAAGAAGGTATTCCGCGAGGATGGTTTGGTTCTCGTAGATTTCGCTCATGGGTCAATCCCGTAGTTCCTCAACCACATCCCGCGCCTCGTCAACCCTGGCCATTCCGGACTGCGCTTCGACAAGCGAGATCCGCCGGTCTTCGTCCGTATCGTAGAAGTCGATGATCTCGTCGGAGGGAATTCCTCCGATCTGCTCGGCGTCTTTCAGTTCGGAGGCGGATAGCTCGCCGTTTCCGTCGTAGTCCCAGCGGTCGAACTTTTCCAAGAGACCAACCATCTTTCTTTTCACCGGCCCGGGTGAAGGGGCGCATGCCTGGATGGCTACAAGCGCGGCGAAGGCCGCTACGGTTCGGATCATGAGAAGATACTGGAGGCGACCGCCGGAATGGGCAAGTTTCCATACATGAGATTTCGAATCATCGTGGCCGGCAAGCCCGCCCTCGGATATGCAAAGACCGCGGTCGCGGACTACCTCAAGCGCCTGGACAGACACGGGACATACGAGCTGCTGAGCGTGAAGGCCGGGGACAAGGAATCGGTCTCCCGGCGGCTTCTGGATGCCTCGGCAGGTTGCTACCGGATCGCGCTGGACGAGAGGGGTGAAACCCCTTCCACACGGGAACTGGCGGAGCGTTTTGAAAAAATTGAGATGGCCGGGGAGGTGAAAACCGTCGCTTTTCTGATAGGAGCCGCCGACGGGCACAGCGCGGGATTGAGAAAATCCTGTGACATGACCCTGGCGCTCTCGAGCATGACCATGCAGCACGAACTGGCGCTGGTGGTTCTGCTGGAGCAGCTCTACAGACTGGCGACGATCAAATCCGGCAGCCCTTATCACCGCGACTAGCGGCGGAACTGGTTCTGCGGCAATGCGCTGAACTGACCTCCGCCCTGACCGGCGATGGGCCGGTTCCACGGAATCTTGCTGGTTTCGGAGGTCGGCCCCACAGGCTTCTCTTCATCCTCGGTGGCGCAGGATGGAAAAACGGCGGCGACGAAGGCAATGAACAGGAGGCGTTTCATGTGGAAAAGTAAATTCTCAGTTTGCCGCAGGCTTGGCGAGTATCACGCTATCACCCGGCTGGATACGGACACCCGGAGAGAGGCTATCCAGATCGATTTCAGCAATCGTCTGGGTTGGCTCGATGGCGGAGGGATTGACCTTGCCGATGAGACGACCGTCACGCTTAACTAGAAGAGTTGTCTGTGGAGTGAAGCCGGAGTTTTTGCCCGCACCGATCACGATGAAGCCCCAGTCCTGGTTCACGGCGGTGATCCGTGCTTCCATTGCGTTGCGAGCGATACGTTCGTTGCGCGCCGCCAAACGGGTCTTGATGCTTTTCACATCCTTTCGCTTCGTGACGAGACTCTTTTCGGCGCCTTCGATAAGCGTTTCGAGCTCCTCCGCCTTTGTGCGCTTGTCTTCGAGACTTGCCTTGAGTTCGGTGATCTTGTCGGGAAGCGTGTCAATGTCCACCTCGCCGCCACCAAGGTTGGCGAGAATCTTTTCGACTTCTTCCAAGGTCTTCTGAAGCTCCTCTTTGTCCGACTCCTGCGCTGCAAGCTGGCTGTCGAGCTTGGACACATCGTTTTTCAAACTCGCGATATTGGATTCAAGGGCGCTTGCGCTCTGGGTTGCCAGTGCAAGTGCGTCCTTGGATGCGTCAAGCAGGGCTTCCTCCTTCTTGATATTCGCGTCAGCCGCATCGGCTTTGGCGGAAACCACCCTGTTCGTATCGGTCGCTTCGATTCGCGCGGCCTGCACGTCAGTGAATTTTCCGGACTGGGACAAGGTGAAGTATGCGGCTCCGAGACAGACGAAGATGGCGAGAATTGGGAAAATGAATTTCATGGATTTTGAAATGGTTTTGTGTGAGCTGGGAAAACGGGATTTTTTAGTTCGTGGTGGCCTTACTCACTTCCTTCGATCCGGGAACCACGCGGTCGCCGACCATCAGGACGACGTCTTCACCTACGGACTCCGGAATGATGCTGGCGGTGGCGCTCCTGCTTTCCACCGCAGTGACGAGAAGGCGCGCGACGGTCTCATTGCCGCGAACCACGTTGAGCACGGAGTTCGCGATCACACCGCCGTTGTTCCCATCGGCAAGGGTGACAAATCCCCAGGCCGGATAGATGCTGCGGATTCGCGTGTTGAGCGAGGGAAGGGAGTCGCCTTTGTTGTAGGTGTCAAAATCGGCTTTGCGCTGTGCGGCCTCTGCCTGTGCGGCGGTGTTCTGCGCGGTGAGGTTCGCGAGTGTCGCCTCACTATTCTTCAGACTTTGGTCGAGATCCTCAAGCTCGACACCGATTTCCTTCATCTCATTGGCGATATCCTTGATATTGCCCGCTTTGTCTATCTTGGCACGGACTACGTCCAGCTCCTCCTTGTTCGCATCTATCGCTTTTGTTTTGGACTCGATCTGAGCGTTCAATTCCTCGGTGGCCGCCGTGATTTCGGCTTGAGCTTCGGTTTGGGCAACCGCGTTCTCATCGATTTCGGCACGCTCGATTGGAAGCTGCTTCAATTTCTCCTGCCTCTCCTTGAGCTTGTCCTGGCTGATGACGAGGTTCCTTGACGCTTCGGCACTTCTATCGATTTCCGTTTCCAGACGGGCTTTGTTTTTCACCGCGACGAATGCGGCGACTGCGAGGATGATTGCTGTAAAAATACCTAAAATGTTGGCCATGGGGTTTTGAAGAAGCTTGGGATTCTGGGTGTGGGAGGGAGACTAGTGGGTTTCGCTCGGCGGCGGCAATGCCAAAGTGCCCGAAATTTCAAAATCATTTGCAGGGACAAGCTTGACTTTACAAAGCCAGCTCCCGCGCCAAGCGTGCCGCCCCACGGATGAAATCCATTCTACGAGTATTTTCCTACCTCAGGCGCTATCCCAAGCTGGCATCGCTTCAGCTTGTGTGCGCCATCGGCATGACGGCGGCGCTCTTTGTTTTCCCCACGATCACCGGCTATTCCGTGGATAACATCCTTCCGAATCCCTCGCGGCACGGGGAATTTCTTTTCTGGGTAATCATGGCGCTGCTCGCGTTCCTGGCTCGTGACGGACTGAACAGCGCCCGGATTTTCATCAACAACCATTTCGAACAACGGGTAATCTACGATATCCGCTCGGATCTCTACGGAAAAATCCAGACTCTGCCTCTCGACTGGTTCGATACCCGCAGAACCGGTGACGTGATGACACGCGTAGTCGAGGATGTGACGAACATGGAGCGGGTGCTCATCGATGGCATCGAGCAGGGGGTGATCGCCATTCTCCAGGTTCTCGGATTCGGGATTTACCTCTACATTCTCAATCCCTTCGTTGCGGGTTGGGCGACGGTTCCGGTGCCTCTCCTCGCGCTTGGAGCCTGGTTTTACGCGACACACGGGCGCGACCGCTACCGCAACCAGCGTGAAGCCACCTCCGACCTGAACTCCCTGCTCCACGACAACATCGCAGGCATCCGGCAGATCAAAAGCTATGCGGCGGAATCCGTCGAGCACACCCGCTTCAACCGCTCTTCGGAAAACCTCCGCCAGGCGACCCTGCGGATGATGCGCTGGTGGGCCATCTACTCGCCCGGAATGTCCTTCGTGCGGATGATCGGCTACGTGCTGGTTCTCGGGGTCGGCGGTTCCGCAATTATGGCGGGCAACATGACGATTGGCGATTTTACGAAATTCCTGCTTTCCCTATCCCTATTCTACGAGCCGATCGACCGCCTGAACAACCTCAACCAGATGCTTCTTTCGGGTCGCGCCGCCGCAGACCGGGTTTTTGAAATTCTCGATGCGGAGGAGGAAATGAACGCTACCAGCGGTGCGAAAGTTTCCGGAACCGTGGAAGGGCGGGTCGAGTTCCGCGACGTCTCCTTCGGATACCAGGACCAGCCGACCCTGCATGGCGTATCCATCAAGGCGAATCCAGGCCAGACCATCGCCCTTGTGGGCACTACCGGCGCGGGAAAAACGACGGTACTCTCGCTGCTCGCGCGTTTTTACGAAAAGGACTCCGGGAGCATCCTCCTGGATGGGCAGGAAATCGGCGCTCTTGATAAAACATCCCTCCGAAGCCAGCTTGCATACGTCACCCAGGAACCCTTCCTGTTCAACGGTACCGTGCGCGAAAACCTGGAACTTGCCAAGCGTGGCGCCACTGATGAGGAGATCTGGAAAGCTCTAGAAGCCGCGAACGGAGACAAGTTCGTCCGCGGACTCGATCACGGACTCGAAACCAACGTGGGGGAGCGCGGGGTGAAACTTTCCGGAGGCGAAAAACAGCGCCTCTCCATCGCCCGCGCCCTTCTGAAAGACGCGCCCATCCTCCTGCTCGATGAAGCCACTGCCTCCGTGGATTCCGAAACAGAGCACCAGATCCAGGCGGCGCTCGACCGGCTGATGGAGAACCGCACCGCCTTTGTCATTGCCCACCGCCTTTCCACCATCCAGAACGCGGACAGGATCTATGTCCTGGAAAAAGGCCACGTGATCGAGCAGGGCACGCACACCGAGCTTCTCGCGAACGAGGGGAAATACGCGGAGCTGAGCAAGCGGTCTTTCCTTTCGGAGAAATAATGGAGAGCCGCGCTTGTGGCCGGCTTTCCTCCATGGCAGCGCGGAAGCCGGCCAAAGGCACGGCTCTCCAATAAGGTCTCCAACAAAAAAACGCCCGGAGAAATTCTCCGGGCGTCGTTTGAAGACTGGATGAAGGGGCACCGAAGATCGCCCCCACTCTAAATCAGCGGGAGTAAAGTTCGACGATGAGCTGCTCGTTAACCTGTGGATCGATCTCGGAACGCTCGGGGATGCGGGACATGGTGCATTCCATTTTCTCGCGATCGACTTCCAGCCAGTCCGAATCCGGAACCGCCTGGGTGAGATCGAGCATGCGGAGGGCAAGCTGCTGGGAGGATGGCTTCGCGCCGACCTTGATCTTGTCACCCGGCTTCACCTGATAGCTCGCGATATCAACGCAAGTGCCGTTCACGAGAACGTGGCCGTGGTTGACCATCTGGCGTGCGGCCTGGCGGGAGTTGCCGAAGCCTGCGCGGAAGCAGACGTTGTCGAGGCGGCACTCGAGGAGCTGGAGCATGATGACACCGGTGATGCCACGGCGGCGGGCAGCTTCCTGATAGTATCCGCGGAATTGCTTCTCGAGGACACCGTATTGGAAACGGAGCTTTTGCTTTTCACCGAGAGCGACGGAGTATTCCGACTTCTTCTTACGGCCTGCGCGGACACCGTGCTGGCCTGGTGGGAAATTGCGGCGCTCCAGTGATTTGGATGGGCCGAAAAGGGCTACGCCGAAGCGGCGGGAGATTTTGGTGCGGGGACCTGTATAACGTGCCATGATTCTTGGAAAGTTAGTGTTTAAAGTTTCTGATTAAACGCGGCGGGCTTTCTTAGGGCGGCAACCGTTGTGCGGGATTGGAGTAACGTCGCGGATCGAAAGGATCTCAAGACCAAGACCCTGGACGGCGCGGACTGCGGCCTCACGGCCGGAGCCGGGGCCTTTGACGCGGACATCAACTTCTTTCAAACCGTGACCCATGCCTTGGCGGCATGCATCCTGGGAAACAACCTGCGCGGCGTATGCCGTGCTTTTCCGGGAACCTTTGAAGCCCATCTTGCCGGCGCTCGACCAGCCGATGGAGTTGCCGTTCGGATCGGTCACGCTGACAAGGGTGTTGTTGAAAGTAGCCGTCACGTGAACGATGCCACGGCTGACATTCTTGGATCCCTTTGCCTTGTGGATCTTGATCTCTTCCTCGCCACCGCCGATTTCAGCGAAGATATCCTTCTTCTGCTCTTTCTTCGGGGTGCCGTCCGGATTGAGGGCGGGAGCTGCGGCCGCTTCAACAGCAGGAGCGGCTTTCTTTTCGTCACCGGCCTTGTTGGCGGCAGGTGCTTCATCCGTTTTTGCGGATGCTTGATCCGTTTTTGCGGATTCCTGTTCCTGCTTTGCTTCTGGAGCGGCGGCAGGGGTTTCGGGTTTGGCCTCGGCAGCGGGTTTCGCTACTTCTTCAGCTTCTGTGTTGTTTGTTTCTTCGGACATATGTCTGGATTTAAGCGAAGGGCATTACACCCTTCGAAAAATTACTTCTTAACGCCAACCGTCTTCTTCTTGCCCTTGCGGGTGCGTGCGTTGGTGCGTGTGCGCTGGCCGCGGACAGGAAGGCCGCGCTTGTGGCGGATACCGCGGTAGCAGTTGATGGAGGTAAGGCGCTTCAACTGGGAAGCACGCTCACGGCGGAGATCGCCTTCCACCATGATGGACTCGGCCTGGATCACTTGCGAGATCTTGACGAGCTGGTCTTCGGTAAGCTGACCGGTGCGGATATCCGGATCAATGCCGGCGTGCTCGAGAATGCGGCTAGCTGAAGAGCTGCCGATGCCGAACATGTAAGTGAGAGAAGCTTCGATGCGCTTCTCATTGGGGATTTCGATGCCTAGAATGCGTGCCATTTGTTGCGGGAGTTCACGTGAAGCGGGGCGATCCGTAACTAACCGGAAGCCCCGCAGGGCGGGTGATTTAGCAGAAGCATGAACACTGGCAAGCCGGAAATGGAAAAAATAATCCCGAAATCCCGCGTTTTTTATGAAAAGGCGCCTCAGCAGCCCCAGTTTCATCCCATCAGGCATCCCTTCTCGACAAAACCCAGACGCCCCCTAGTTTTTGCAAAGCATTACGCACCCCATGGATACCCACTCGCAAACACCCGAAGAAATCCCCGCAGAAGCCTCCATCGATGACATCGAGGAAGCCATCGAAGAAAAGTCCTCCTTTCAGCTCCCGCCGGACGATGTCGCCGCCATCGACGAACTCGGAAAAACGTTCGCAGCTTTCAAAACCGAGCTCGCGAAGACCATCGTCGGCCAGGATGAAGTCATCGAAAAACTCGCCATCTGCCTGTTCGCTCGCGGCCACGCCCTGCTGATGGGTGTCCCCGGCCTCGCGAAGACCCTCCTCGTTTCCTCCGTCGCCCAAACCTTCGACCTCTCCTTCAACCGCATTCAGTTCACACCGGATCTCATGCCCGCCGACATCACCGGCACGGACATCATCCAGGAATCCGGAGTCGGCGGAAAACGCGAGTTCGAGTTCGTGAAAGGCCCGGTCTTCGCAAACCTCGTCCTCGCCGACGAAATCAACCGCGCCCCCGCCAAAACCCAGTCCGCCATGCTCGAGGCCATGGGTGAGCAAAAGGTAACCGTCCTTGGAAAAACCTATCTCCTGGAGCCACCGTTCTTCGTCCTGGCCACCCAGAACCCCATCGAGCAGGAAGGCACCTACCCGCTCCCGGAAGCCCAGCTCGACCGCTTCATGTTTCTCATCGAGGTGGAATATCCTTCCGCCGAGGAGGAGAAACGCATCGCCCGCGAAACCACCGGAGCCGCCAAGCACGCGCTTTCCAAACTCATCGATGGTGAAAGGATCATCGCCTTCCAGCACCTCGTCCGCCGCGTCCCGGTTCCCGACCATCTCTACGATTACGCCGTGGAAATCGTCCGCAAAACCCGCCCCGCCCAACCCGAGTCCCCGCAGTGGATCAAGGACACCGTCGGCTGGGGAGCCGGCCCCGCGCCGTCCAATACCTCATCCTAGGAGCCAAAGCTCGCGCCGCCCTGCGCGGAAAATACATGGCCTCCCTTGAAGACCTCGAAGCCGTCGCCCCCGCCGTGCTAAACCACCGCGTCATCACCAACTTCGCCGCGGAATCCCAAGGCATGACTTCCAAAAAAATTATCCAGAAGCTCATTTCGGAGATGGCAGACGCCTGAGACTATGGAGAAAACCATCCGTAAATTCACCTCCCACGAGGAAATGCGTCTCGCCCATATCGAGGGATGGCAGAAACTCGACCTCGCCACCCGATTTTCCGAAGCGTGGGGTTTGGTAATCACCTACCGGGAAATGCACGACATCCAGCCACATGAACCAAGACTTCAAAGAACTGTTACAAATATTCGCAGAGCTGGAAGTTGAGTATCTCGTCGCCGGAGGATACGCGGTCATCTTCCACACCCAGCCACGCTATACCAAGGATCTCGATCTTTGGATCAAACCCTCGCCGGAAAACGCCAAGCGCATCCAAAAAGCATTTCTCAAATTCGGTTTGCCGCTTGTCGAGGTAACCGCCGCCGATTTTGAGAGTGAAGGACTCCAGTTTTCCATCGGTGTGGAACCCTGCTGCCTCGACTTCCTCACCACCATTCCCGGTCTCGATTTTGACGCGGCCTGGCAGAGCAGGGTCACCGACGAAACCCTCGGATTTCCCGTCCACTACGTCGGAATGTCCGACATGAAAACCGCAAAAAAAACCGCCGGGAGGCTCGTCGATCTGGCGGACATCGAAGAACTGGAACGAGCCGAGAAAGTCAGAACCCGCCAGTAGCGCCCCGAACAAGCACTCTTCCTTGAATGACCTGTGAGCTTTAGCGAACTTCATTTAACGTCGAAGACCACACCTCATAGCCGCAAGGCAAGTTTAGAGTTTAACATTTAAAGTTTCATGAGCACCCACACCTTCATCGACAGCGACCTCCTTTCCCGCCTCGGCTCTCTTCCCATCGAGTCCCGCGTTCCGATGATGGGTAACGTCGCGGGAAAACACCGTTCCCCCCACCGTGGCTCCTCGGTGGAGTTCGCGGAATATCGGAAATACGTTCCCGGAGACGACACCCGCCGCCTTGACTGGAAAGCTTTCGCCCGCTCCGACCGGTTTTACATCAAGGAATTCGAGGCCGATACCAACCTCCGGGCCTACTTCGTCATCGACGCCTCCGGCTCCATGAATTTCCAAAGCCCCGGTCAGGAAACGAAAATCGAATACGCCCGGAAAATCGCCGCATCCCTTGCCTACCTCCTCGTCAACCAAGGCGATTCCGCAGGCCTTTCCATCTGCACGGACAAGCTCCACCTCGAAGTGCCTCCCTCACGCCGCGCCGCCCACCTGGAGCGATTTTTCACAACCATCGAGCAGGTCGAGCCATCCGGAGCCACCGGCCTCATCCCCGCGCTTCACACCATTGCGGAAAAAATCGGTCAACGCGCCTTTGTCGTCATCCTCTCCGATTTCTTCACCGAAACAGAGGAACTCTCCGAAGCCCTCCAGCACCTCCGCTACCGCAAGCACGACATCTCCCTTTTCCACCTCATGGATCCGCAGGAAATCGGTTTTGAGTTCGATCGCCCCCAGCGCTTCGTCGATCTGGAGGACGGCACCGCCATCGTCGCCGAGCCGAACCTCATCGCCGACGAATACAAGACCGCTCTGGGAGATTTCCTGAAAGCCGTCCGGGAAAAGGCGCACGATGCCGCCGCCGACTACCAGCTGGTGACAACGGACACCCCGCTGGAACCCCTCCTCCGCGAATTCCTTACCTCCCGTATTCCAAAATCCGGGCACTGAGGAACTCGGGTGTGATTCTTTCCGGTGGGCTCTATCGCCGGATTCCGGGCTGGAGCGGATGTAGGAGCGCGGGTCTTCAGCCCAGTGCCAATGTCTTACCATCTACGCTCGATTCTCCGGGGCGGGCTGAAGACCCGCGCTCCGCCATGTGTCCGAGGGCTGCTCATGCGAAACACCGGAAAGATCACACCCGGGGAAGACTACAACTCCCCCGTCGGTTTGAAGAGAGAGAATCCAAGACGTGAGATCCAAATAGGAACCGGCGCTTTTGACCGCGGCGAAATATCAACCAAAGCAGTTGCCGATATTGCCGCTGATGCGATCCGAATACATCGGGAGAAACAAGCTCGGTCGTGAGCAATTATGTTCTGACCCTCCCCGCTAACGAGACCCCTCACCCGTGGCAAACGAATCAATCCCTCATGACCGGACTCTGTCCGACCCCGCGCAAGGGGAAACAATCCCGGCGCAACCCTTTCCGGTGAGGTGGAAATGAACATTTCGGAGCCGAAATGCTGTTGCGGCTGTACGGTGGCACCGGTAGATATTCCCCGGTGAAGGAATTTATTTTGTGTGCCCTGGCGGTTGCGGCAACGTTTCAGCCAGGACTGGGCGCGGACGAGGGCGCGATGGAAAGGGGCAAGACCATTTATGACACGATGTGTGCGATGTGCCACCAGGCGGAGGGCGCGGGTGTGCCGCCGGTTTTTCCACCGCTGGCCGGGAGCGATTGGCTGATGGCGGACCGCGCACGGGCGGTGCGGGTGCTGGCCGAGGGGCTGGAGGGGGAGATTTCGGTGAACGGAACCACATACAAGGGCAAGATGCCCGCACAGATGCTGGACGACGGACAGGCGGCCGATGTGCTGACTTTCATCACCAACTCCTGGGGAAACGAGGCGAAGCCATTCACACTGGAAGAAGTCGCCGACGCCCGTTTGGAAAGCCGGTATCCGACCTACGAAAAACTGGTTCGGGCAAGCTCCTACAAGCCCCTGCCGAAACCTCCGGCAGGGTGGAAGGTGAATGAGGCTGTTCGACTCGACGAGTTCCCCACACGCATGGCGGGGCTGGCCGAAGACGGAGCCGTGTTCGTCCTGATGAGGGAGGGCAACGTGCACCGGCTCTCGGGAAACGCGCTGATTCCCTGGCTGCCCGCGAGCAGTTACCTAGGCGCGGACGCCGCACATGTCATGGCAGGGGGAATCGCCATCGGGCCGGCGAAGCGACTCTGGATCACGACCAACCGGATGGTGACCGGGAGCGACGGCATGGTTTACAATGACGTGCACATCTGGCGAAGCGTGGAGGCCATCGGTGCCGATCCCCCGAATTTGGAGAGCTGGTTCGGCACGCGAATCCCCTTCGGGGTCGGTCCCTTCAACCATGGGGTGAGCCATCTCGCCTTCGGGCCGGACGGGGCGCTTTACGTCTCAAGCGGATCGCGGACGGATTCCGGAGAGGAAGGGGAAATTCCGGAAATCTCCAAGGAGGGTGAGACGGATCTGACCGCGTGCATCTGGCGTTTCGAAGAGGATTTTTCCGAACCAAAAGCAAAGGGCATGCCCCATATTCTGGCGCGTGGAATCCGCAATCCCTACGGCTTCGCCTGGGATGGGGCGGGGAACCTTCTCACGGCGGCGAACGGGCCGACGCGGATCTGGCCGAAGAGATGGACATGATCGTGGAAGGCGGGCACTACGGATTTCCCTACCAGTTCGCCGATCACGCGGCTTCGGAAAAATTCTACGATCACACGCCTCCCGCGCCGGCGAATCTTGAGTTTACCCATCCGCTCAGAAACATCGGTCCGGACGGGGGAAAAGGGTTTTCCACTTTTACCCCGCATTCGTGCCCCGGTGGGATGATCTGGTGCGGGGAGAATTTCCCGGAGCCATTCACGAACCGCTTTCTTGTTTCCCGTTTCGGAAACCTCATCCGGCTTCCCGAGGACACCGGATTCGATCTGTTGACCGTGAAACCCTCACGGACGGGGGATGGCGGTTGGCAGGCGGAAGTCCACACGGTGATGAAAGGGATGGGCAGACCCCTGGACGTCCTCGCGCGGGGGGACGGGAGCATCCTGATCCTGGAATACACAAGGACCACCGATCTAAAATCCGGGCTGGGGATGCTTCCGGGACGGGTGCTTGCACTGATCCCGCGCTGACCGTTTCCACCCCGCCATTCCAGACTAGGATCCGACGGTTCCGTTCCAGAACGGATGGTCTTCTCCTCCGTTTGAATCAAATTTCCTGATATCCTGCGGAGACAGGAACTCAACATGCCCGTCGTAAAATACCACCGGGACTTTACCCGAATAAAAGTATCTTAACATGCCGGATTCATTGATTCCATCATCGGGGTTTTCGAGATAGTTGAGTCTGCTTTCATATCTGAGTATCCAATTCGAGCATAGCCCGAACGCCATGGTTCTGACAGGATCGTTGATCCTGGTTACCCTCGCACCACCGTAGGAACCCTCGCTTCCCCATACCAGGCCTGTCGCCGCCAGTTCGGTCGTGTGGTTGTAGCCATACGGCCCGCCGAAAAACTTGTGTGCGTTGGAATCGCTGCCGGCTTCCTTCAGATAGGTTTTGTCAAAAAAACCGTCCGGGACTTTTGTATTCACATCACCGTTTGGAAGAACGGCATGAGCCTCGCTGAAAAGAAGGGAGAGAAAGACTTTGTTGCTGGGCCAGTAGGATTTCACCCCGTCATTGTTCGTGCCATAGATGGGGACGTATTTTCCATTGTGATCCGTGGAATACGAAATATTGGCCAACTGGAGCTCCTTCAGATTGTTGCTGGCCTTCAGCTTGTCTCCAGCTCCCCGGAATTTGAAAAGGGCTCCGGTGCCTAGCGCGACAAGAACCGCGATCATCCCGATGACGACGAGGAGTTCGACGAGTGTGAACCCCGGACGAGACCGGCGGGTGGTGGATGGATACATTTTCATGGCGCAAACTGTGGGTTTAACTGCTGTTAAAATCCCACAGCTCCGCCTTTCCTGCAACTTGGCTCTTGTTGAAAATAGAAATCGCGCCCGCGATCAGACACCGGACTGCAACGGGGCGAATTTTTCCCTCAGCCTTCCGGAAATTGCCCGGATCGCCGCATCCATGGTGACCGGGGTGTCGGTTTCGGCGGCGAGACAGGTCATACTCACCCCTTCCAGCCCGCAGGGAGTGATGGAAAGGAAAGGCGGCAGGGACTCGCGGGTGACGTTGATCGCAAAGCCGTGCATGGAAATCCATTTCCGCACACCCACACCGATCGATGCCAGCTTGCGGTTCTCCACCCAGACACCGGTGAGGCCGTCCCGCCGCCCCGCCGGGACGCCGAGATCGGCGCAGGCCTCGATCAACGCGTCCTCGATCAGGCGGAGGTGGAGGTGGAGATCCCGGCTCCGCAAATTGAGATCGAGGACGGGGTAGCCGACAAGCTGGCCTGGGCCGTGATAGGTCGCCTGGCCTCCCCGGTTCGTCTCGAAAACCGGGTGGGGAAGGCTGGCAGTGGGACGCAGGGAGGATTGGTCGCGAAGGCGGCCTATCGTATAAACCGGCTCGTGCTCCAGGAGGAAAACGGTGTCGGTTTCCCGACCCGCTAGAATGGCAGCCACCGTGTTTTCCTGAAGCTCCAACCCCTCCGCATACGACAACAGGCCGGGGATGGCTTTTATGTTGAGACTGTCCATTTCAGGAGGAAAAATTCCGGGTGATCGCCTGGTCGTCCGCTACCGGCATGTGCTCGGGATCCAGCGGCATGCCCGGCGGTGGCGGGATGGGATCCGCAACCCGGGCGCAGCCGGTAAGGAGGGCGGCGATCAGAAAAAACGCGGTAGCTTTCATGGCCGCCACATTTGTTCGCGCAAAGACAGGCCGGGCAATCATTTTCTCCTGTAGATCGCCAGCCATTCGTCCCCTTCGCGGCCGGGATAGACCCGTCCCGGCACCCGGGACTCCACCCTGTCGAACCTTGGGCCGAATCGTGCGTCGAGTTCCTCGATGCTCGAATTGAAAGGCGGCCCCGCTCCTTCCTCGCCCGGTTTATTGGGGGTCAGGAAAAACACTCCGACCAGATGACCTCCCGGTTCGATCAGCTCGGCACAGGCCTTAGCATATTCGGGACGCCGCGAGGGATCGATCGCGCAGAAGCAGGTGTGTTCCCAGATGGCGGAGAAGGATTTCCCGGCACGCCATTCCGGATCGAGGAAATCCCCGAGTTCGTATTTCTCGTTCCCGGTGGCGGGATGAGACCGGGATTTCATGACAGCTTGCTCCGCAAGATCGAGACCCAGAACATCCAGCCCCGTGGCGGAAAGCGCGCGCACATCGTGGCCGGTTCCGCAGCCCGGCACCAGCACCGTTCCCCCGCCCCAGAAAGCGGAATCCGTTTTCTCGAGTAGCTCCAGCAGGGGTGGCGCGGGCGCCCCCTTTTCCCACGGGGTTTCTTCTGCGAGATAGCGCGCGTTCCAATCGGTCATGGAATCAAATTGGGCCTGCCGCATCCTTCCCGCAAGTCCGGATCGACTGCGTTTCGGTTCCCTCAGACCAACCTGCGCTCCAATAGCTTCGCCCGGAGCGGATCGGATGCCTGGAGGTGTGCCATGGCAATCGCGAGAGCGTCCGCCGCGTCCGATGGCGGGGTTTCCGCAAGGCCGAGTATGGCACGCACCATGAAAGCCACCTGCGCCTTGTCCGCCGTCCCTTTTCCGACGACTGCCATCTTCACCTTTTTTGGCGAGTATTCGTAAACCGGCAGACCGTGATCCGCACCGGCGATCAGCGCGGCGGCGCGGGCGGCTCCCATCGAGATCGCCGTGCGGTGGGACTGCACGAAAATGATCCCCTCCACGGCGATTTCATCCGGCTCATACTGCGTGATGAGATGCACGAGGTGGGAACGGATCGCGGAAAGGGCGCCCGACTGGATGATTTTTTTCGGAACGGAAATCACATCGTAGGTGAGGACCGTCGGCTTCGAGGGCTCGCCCTCGAGAATGGCGTAGCCGGTATTGCGGACGGCGGGATCGATGGCGAGAACGCGCATGTGCGCAGATTGCGGCGAGGCAGCCTGTCTTGAAAGGGGAAACGCGCAGCGGCCGCCACGTTTTCAGCATTGTAACGCGCGCCGGGATCTGGAGACTCGGGGCAGTGAGCAGATTTCTCCTGAGTATTGTCTTTTGCACCCTGCTGACCGGTCTTGTCTCCGCCCAGCGTCTGCCCGACGCGGACATCCCTCCCCCGCCCCCCACCGGGCTTTCCGATGATGACGGGGTTCTTTCCATCCGCCCGGAGATCGCCCGCCGCATCACCGGGATGCTCCAGGATCTCAAGCGCGACCACGGCTATGAAATGTTCGTGATCCTAGAAACCGCGCTGATCTCGACGAACGCCTCCGATCTGGCCTCACAGCTTCAGCAGGAGTGGCTGCCCGATGGCGGAGGAATCGTCATCGTTTTCGAATCGGACACCCGGAACATGGGCTTCGGGCGCGATCTGAACCCGAACGAGGGAATGGAGGCGAACCGTGTCGGCGTGCCCGCTTTCAGCCTCGTGGAAATCATTTCAAAGGCTCTCCGGGAAGTGGGCGAGGAGGAATCGACCGAGGTGTACATAGAGAAACTTGTCACCGAGATCACCACCGGGCTGACCGCTTGGTTTAAGCTCAGGGAGGCTCCGGTGGATGGCGGCCGTTCGCTTCGGCTTGCCCTGATCACCATAGGCGCGCTGTCCTTTCTCGCCCTCTGCGGCATGGCGGTCGGCTGGATGATGGGAAAGGCGGACAGAAAGCAGTCCAGCGTCCGGGTGTTTCCCGAAATCGACCTTCCGGAGCGGCTTGGCGCGGCGTACGGAGGGGGATGCGGCGCGACCAATGATTTCCGTATTGGAAAAAAGAATTGATTTGGCCATGGGGTTTTGGCGCGATGGCTGCTAAGAATCCCTGAAGACTTCAAACCCACAACCTATGTTCACAGGCTACGCCGCTGATAAATTCTACGATGAAATGTTCTCCCCTGACGGCACCGTCAGGCCGCACTGCGAACCCCTCCACGGGAAGTTCCAGGAGATCGAAACCGACGATTTCCTCTCCAGGAAGGCTACGAGCGAACTGTATTTCATGCGCCAGGGCATCACCTTCAACGTCTATCACGAGGACGAGGGTTCCGAGCGCATCTTCCCTTTCGATCCCGTTCCAAGGGTGATCCCCGCCGACGAGTGGGAACTCATCGAGGCCGGACTGACGCAGCGCATCACCGCGCTGAACCTTTTCCTGAACGACATCTACCACGACCAGGAAATCCTCAAGGACGAGGTGATCCCGCGCTTCTACATCGAGGAGGCCAAAAGTTTCCGCAAGGAGTTCCGCGGCGTGGACGTGCCCAAGGACATCTACATCCAGATCTGCGGAAGCGATCTCATCCGCGGCGGCGACGGCACCTACTACGTGCTCGAGGACAATGCCCGCTGCCCTTCCGGAGCCTCCTATCTCCTGGAAAACCGCAACGCGCTCAAACGCGCCTTCCCCGCCCTCTTCGACTCGCTCGGCGTCCGCCCTGTGGATTCCTACCCGCGCGATCTGGTCAACATGCTCAACTACATCTCCCCGCGCCGCGAGGGCGAGTCGGTCTGTGTCCTGCTGACTCCCGGTTGTTTCAACAGCGCCTACTTCGAGCACTGCTATCTCGCCCGCCAGATGGGCATCGAGATTGTCGAGGGGCGCGATCTCACCGTGATCGACAAGTTCGTTTACATGCGCACCACGAAAGGCCTCGTCCGCGTGGACGTGATCTACCGCCGCATCGATGATGACTTCATCGACCCCATCGTTTTCCGCAAAGACTCCGTGCTCGGCGTCCCCGGCCTGATGAACGCCTACATGGCTGGCAACGTCGCCCTCGCCAACGCCGTCGGCACCGGCATCGCGGACGACAAGGTCATCTACTATTTCGTCCCGAAAATGATCGAATACTACCTCGGCGAGAAACCCATCCTGCCGAACGTCCCGACCTTCCTCCCCTCCGAGGAAAAGGACATGGAGTACGTGATGAAAAACCTTCCCGAGCTGGTGGTGAAGGCCGCCAACGAATCCGGCGGCTACGGCATGCTCATGGGGCCGACCGCTTCCAAGGAGGAGATCGAGAAATTCCGGGAGCTTATCAAGGAGGATCCGCGCAACTACATCGCCCAGCCTGTCATTTCCCTTTCCCAGTCACCCACCTGGTGCGATGGCGCCATGGAAGGCCGCCACATCGATCTGCGCCCCTACATCATCAACGGGGAGGAAGTGAAAATCGTCCCCGGCGGCCTCACCCGCGTCGCACTCAAAAAAGGCTCGCTCGTCGTCAACTCCTCCCAGGGCGGCGGGAGCAAGGACACCTGGGTGCTTAAATAAAACCAACCAACGAACCCATGCTTTCACGCGTAGCGAACACCCTTTACTGGATGACGAGATATGTGGAGCGCGCCGACAATCTGGCGCGCCTCATCGATGTCAACGAACAGCTCCTCCTCGATTTCGAGAGTCTCGACAGCGAGAGGCTCAGCGGCTTCTGGAAACCCATCATTCTCAGCACCGGCGACGAATCCGCCTTCAGCGAGCTTTACGACGAGGCGAGCAGCGACAACGTCATCAGCTTCCTGACCGAAGACACCCGGAACCCGAACAGCATCTTTTCCTGCATCAGTCACGCCCGGGAAAACGCCCGCACCATCCGCGATCAGATCTCCGACGAGCTCTGGGAGGAAATCAACGCCCTCTACCTTTTCGTGAAATCCGACGAGGCTCTGAAGCTGCTGGAAACCAACCCGCCGCGCTTCTATGAGAAAGTCCGGCGCTCCTCCATGACGGTGCTCGGCATTTCCGCCTCCACCACCGCCCGTGATTCCGTCTGGGATTTCAAAACCCTCGGCCGCTACATCGAGCGTGCCGACAAGACCACCCGCTTCCTCGACATCTCCACCTATTTCCCGAAAGGCGCGCTTGGCATCGATCTGAGTTCCCCCGGCGTCCTCCACTGGTCGCCATTCTCAGCTCCTGCGGCGCGATGGGGGCCTTCCGCGCCACCGGCCTGGAAATCAACGCCCGCACGGTGATGGAGTTCCTCATTTTCTCACCGGATTTCCCACGATCCGTCCGCTACTGCATCAGCAAGATCAACGCCACCCTCCACCGAATTTCCGGTGCCAGCCACGGCACGTTTTCCAGCGAGGCGGAACGGGAAACCGGAAAAATGCTCGCCAGTCTCAGCTTCGGCGATCCCGCAGAAGTCCTTGAGATCGGTCTGCACAAGTTTCTCGACGACATTCAGGCGACCCTGAACAAGATCGCGGAGGAGGTTTTCGCCACCTATGTGTTGCTGCCCGACAGCATCGATGAGATTCCAAACGTCGCCGCTCCCGCCCGCATTAAACCACCCGTGCGCACCAAACAACCACTGCAACAGCAACAGAGATCTTGAACGCGACGGACAGGGAATGCGGCGGTTCGAAATTCTCAGTCAGGCACCGGACGGAATTCGAATACACCGAGTGGATTGTCGGAAACGCCAATACCGTTCACCTGGAGCCGAGGGATTTTCTTTTTCAGAAAACCCTGGGATCGGTGATCAAGGTGCTTCCCGCCACCCGGCTTCTCCGCTTCTCCGACCTTTTCGGCAACGTCACCCACGTGTATGAAATCGCCACGCAGCACAAGCGCATGGTGGTGGAGAGCCAGATCCGTGTGCTCAATCTTCCACTGGTGATCCCGAACGAGGCCTACTCCGGTGGAATGGAATTTTTCGATTCCCCGGCGATCAAGGACAGGTGCTGGGAATACCTTCAGGAAAGCCGGTGGGTCTCCATCCAGCCGGATGTCTGGAGACAGGCCATCGATGTCACGCATTCGGAATCCGCGGTTTTTGAAAAGGCCGCCGCGATCATGAGATGGATCAATTCCGAGTTTCTATATGAAGCCGGGTGTCACCGATTCGAAAACCCATCTCGAGCAGGCGTTCGCCCTGCGAAAGGGAGTCTGCCAGGATTTCGCCCACGTGATGCTGGGCATGTGCAGGAGCCTTGGAATCCCCGCCCGCTATGCATCGGGTTATATTTACACGGGTGAGGGAAACGACCTCGTCGGCGCGCAGGCATCCCACGCCTGGTGCGAACTTTATCTTCCCGAAACCGGCTGGATCGGATTCGATCCGACCAATTCCGTCCTGGCGGATGACAGGTATATAAAAATCGCGGTCGGCAGGGATTATGAGGACGTCGCCCCGATTCACGGATCGTTCAAGGGAAATGCAGAATGCATTATGAACGTTGAGGTTAGCGTAAAGCGATTGTGATACTTGTCACTGAAACACGTTGACCGTCTTGATGAGCGATGCCAGCTTGTCTCCGTTATGAAATTTTTTTCCTACGCCGTGTTCCCGGCCGCCATCGCACTGGTCGCCTGCGATACGATGAACTCCCCCGTGAGTAGCACCAGTTTCGATCCTCTCGGTCCTCCCGGCACCAGCATCCAGCCCGCCAGTTCCAGCAGCTACGGCCCCGAGCTCTCCCCCGGGCAGTTCGTAAGCGCGAACATCCCGAACACCGCTTTTTATAAGAACAAACCGAAGGGAACGGAAGATGCGGACAAGCTCGTCTCGCTCGGGACTGAAATGAAAATCATCGAGATGGACTCCGACTACGTGAAGGTGGAGCTCGACAGCGGAGAGGTCGGCTACGTCCCGGCGGTAATGGTTTCCGCTCCGGATATGACCACGCCCGAACTGCTCCCTCTCGACGGGGCTTACCAGGTCTATCCTCCCCTGCCCGGCGGAACCCCGACAGAACCTCTCCCTGTCATCGATCCCGGCGGCCTCCCGCCGGACGGAGCGATCCCCGCGATCATTGATCCGGACGCACCGGTGGTGACCGATGTCCCGACTTTGGATACGATCCCCGAAATTGAGATTGAGGAGACCGAAGAGGAACTCGATCCTGTTGCCGAAGCCGTCCGCAAAAAGGTGGAAGCCGCCATGGCGGAGGAGGAAAAACTCAAAGAGAAGGAAACTCCCGCGGAAACCGAGTAAGCCCTGGCCGAAAAATTTATTGAGATGCCCGTTCCGGAACAACCCGGAGCGGGCTTTTTTATTGTCCCGATCCTGGTGAGAAGCTAGATGAGGCCATGCGAACCGACAAACTTTGCGAACTGGCGAGCTCCGAAGTTTCGATGATCACCAAAGTGCTCCCGAATGAGGTCGCCGGGAAGGCCGCCGATTGTGCCGTTTCATTCGAGGAAAAGCCGGACGACGGGGAAGGGCTGGAGGAAGGGATCCTCGGCCTCTTCGAAGGAGCTTCGCTGATCGATGAGCCGGGCCCCGATGCCATGCCGCGCATCCGAATTTTCGTTTCCAATCTCTGGGAATACACCGAAGGCGACGAGCAGGATTTTCTCGACGAGGTGGGCACCACCTACCTCCACGAACTCGGCCACTACCTTGGATGGGACGAGGATGAGATCGCGGCGCGCGGCCTGGAGTAAACCTCATGAATACCCCGCAACCACCTCCGATGCCCGTCATGCCGGCCGACCTCCGGGACGAGTCGCACCTTCACCTGCTCTCGATTTTCCACTATGTGATGGGCGGGCTGTATGTGCTTGGCGTGTGTTTCGTAATCCTGCACTTCGCGATGATGGCTTTCGTCTTCGGCATGGCTGAGAAAGAGGCGGCAGCATCCGCGGCTTCCGCTCCTGCGACCGTTGAAATGCCCGGTGAAGTGGAAGTGGAAACCGGAGGGGTTCCCACAGCATCCGCGCCCGTTGCGCCGGCTCCCTTTCCGGGATTTCCGAAAGAAATCATGGCGATAATGATCGTTTTCTATGTGGTCTTCGGATTGCTGGTGGGAGCGATGGCTGCCGCAAATTTCATGTCCGCCCGCTATATCGGGAAACGGCGAAACAAGACCTTCTCCATCGTCGTCGCGGCGGTCAACTGCGTGCAAATTCCGTTCGGAACGGTTCTCGGGGTTTTCACCATCATCGTTCTGACCCGTCCTTCGGTGCAATCCGGATACGAAATCCGCGAGGCTGTCTAGGGAATCTCGGTTTTCGACAGTGCCATTGACGTCAGTTCCACCGGGTCGAGATCCTGATCGGACAGGATACGGTGCCGCATGACGGCGGAAAATATCGCCTGCACGTGATCCGGATAGACCGCCGGGGCGGATTCGAGAAACGCGTTCGCACGGGCTGCCCTGAGAATCGCCAGCGACGCCCGGATGGAAACACTCTGATCCGATCCCGCGAGCTGCCGGAGCGTCTCGCACAGCCCGGTGATGTAGCGGGCGATCGCCGCTGAAACGGGGACTTCGGAAGCCTGTTTCTGAAGAGAGCGGATGATCTCCGGACTCAGCTCAAAATCCGGAACCTCTCCCAGACCATCCGGCTTGACGGCATGCGCCAGAATGATTTCCGCCTGGGTTGCCGCGTCCGGGAGGGACATTTCCAGGGAAAGAAGGAAGCGGTCGAGCTGCGGCTCCGGCAAGGGGAACGTCCCCGCGCTGTGCGTTGCGTTCTGCGTGGCGATGACAATGAACGGGCGCGGCAGTTCATGGGTGACACCGTCAATCGTGACCCGTCCCTCGTTCATGCTTTCGAGAAGCGCGGACTGCACCCGCGGGGAGGTTCGGTTGATCTCATCCGCAAGCAGGCAGTTCGAAAACACGGGGCCGGGTATGAACTCGAACGCGCCACGGTCGGAGCGGAACAGGTTGTATCCGATCAGATCCGCTGGCAGGAGATCGGGAGTGAACTGAACCCGTTTGAAAACGCCACCCATCGCACTTGCGAGAGTGTGGGCGAGAGTCGTTTTCCCGATGCCCGGAGCACCTTCGACCAACACGTGCCCCCCGGCCAAGAGAGCGGTGAGGAGCATTTCTCCGGGTTTCTCCGCACCGATCACGGTGTTGCCCAGGTGGCGCAGCAAGGGTTCGAGGACGGACGGCTTCATAGATTGTGGCGTTGTGCGTAGGCGGAAATGGCTTCGGGGTAGATTTCATGTTCCACAATTTGGATGCGGGCGTGGAGGGACTGCGGGGTATCGGATGTATCGATCGGAACCGTTTTACTGGCAACCACCGGCCCGGTATCCATCCCGGAATCAACCACGTGCACCGTGACGCCGGTCTCGGAAGCGCCCGCGTCCAACGCCTGTTTCCAGGCTTCCACACCGGGAAACGCAGGGAGGAGCGACGGATGGATATTCAGGATTTTCGAGGGGAAAGCATCAAGCAACGGGCTCTTCACCAATCTCATGAACCCGGCGAGGCATACCAGATCGACCCCCGCCCGTTCCAATTTTTCCGCCGTCGCTTTCTGAACCTCGTCGGGAAATTTGGTTTTGTACGGAGAGCAGTCGATGACTTCCGCCGGGATACCGTTCTTCCTCGCCCGCTCGAGAATATAGCCGTCCGGATTGTCCGAAAGAACGATGGCGATGCGGGCGCGGAGGTTCCCGTCTTGGATCGCATCCAGGATCGCCTGCATGTTCGATCCGGAGCCGGAGCCGAGTATTCCAAGGGTCAACATCGCCTTGGTTTAACCCCTCCCCCCGTTCTGCCAAGATTGAAGTTCCATTGTTTTCAAACCCGGTAGGCTCCCACGTTTTTCATAAGCGATTCGGTGACGGGCGGCGGGTTGCAGATGCGGTCCACCATCGCGTCCCAATTCGCCTGGCCGGAGAGGATCCGGACTTCGATGCGCAGGAACCAGATGGGGACGTTGATCTCCGTGGGGAGAGGAAAACGGACGGCGTCCTTCTCGGTGGTAACGATCATTTCCATGTCCCGTTCGACACAGCGCTGCATGAAATCATCCACATCCCGGCGGTTGAAACGGTGATGGTCGGAGAAGCGGCGTTTGATTTCCACCCTTGCTCCCAGCTCCTTGAGCGACCGCTCGAAATTCTCCGGAACGGCTATGGCACTGATCGCCCCCACCCATTTCCCGTCCAGGAAATCAAGGGATTCGCGCTCACGCGTGTGGAGGTTTTCCAGGTGGATGGGGCCGTGGGCACACTCGATGATGTCCGCCACGGGATTGTATTTCCGGATTCGGGTGATGAGTTCCGCGTTTGATGTCCCGTCGCACTTGGTGATCAGGATGTAGCTGGCGCGGCGGAGGTTGCACGGGGGCTCGCGCAAGGTTCCGCGCGGCAAGAGGGCTTCCGTGCCGAAAGGTGAACGTGAATCGATCAGGACAATATCCATGGAGTGGGCAAGATCGAGATACTGCATCCCGTCGTCCAGGACGAGCGTTTCCGTTTCGAGCTGGCTGATGGCGAAGCGCGCCCCCTTGACCCTGTCCTTGTCCACGATCACCGCCACGCCATCGAGGTTCCGGGCGAGCATGAACGGCTCGTCCCCGGCGAATTTCGAATCCAGCAGCAAGGCCGATCCGGTGGAGACCACCTTGGGCATTTTCTCGGCGGAAACCATTCGCCCGTCCTTTCCCTGCCACTTCTGGGCGTAGCCGAGCCGCTTGCTTTTGTAGCCGCGGGAAAGAATGGCCACGTTCCTCCCGCGATCGCGCAGTGATTTCGCAAGTAGCTCCACGACAGGGGTCTTGCCAGTCCCGCCGACGGTGAGGTTCCCTATCGAGATCACCTGGGCGCCGGGAAACTCCTGGGGTTTCCAACCGCGCCTGTAACGGGCGATCCTGAGCTGGACGAGCGCGCGGAAAATCCCGGAAAGACCGAGCATCAACGCCCTCATCAGGGACGCACGGAAGCCCCTGGCGCGACCGAATATCACATCCGCCCCCCATTGCTCCAGCTCGTCGATCCGCTCCTTCATGAATGCTCCGGGGAGAAAGGTGGTCTCTTCCCGTGATGCCGACAAGCCCGCGCTACGGAAACCGTATCACCAGAAAAAGAACCGCTTCTTCGATTTTTTGCGAAACCGACCGTCACCCACGGAGAGAACCTCCAGCCGCGTTCGCGTCAGTCCGTCGTCGTAGAAGCCGAGCTTTTTGGCGGCACGCGGAGTCACGTCCAGATGGCGGCCTGGGATAAACGGACCTCGATCGTTGATTCTCAGTTTCACCGATTTTCCGTTCTTCAGGTTTGTCACCTTTACCAGGGAGGGGAGCGGAAGTGTTTTGTGTGCTCCGGTGAGATGCCATGGCCGGACTTTTTCGCCAAGCGAAGTATTGCCCCGCTTCAGTCCGAAGAAACTCGATTCGTCATACCATGAACATTCGCCGGTTTCGGAATGACCGAGAGCCTGCGAAACACTCATCGGATGATAGGTCTCGCCCCTTATGGTGTATGAGCGCGTCATATACCCATTGTGCCCGCCAGGTCTGGATGAACATGAGACACCTGTGAACGCCGAGGCCAGGACCAGCACAAGCGGAAGGCGGAAGACTCGGATCGAAATCATGGCGGGAAATGTCAGGGGTTGCGCTCACGGATGACGTGGAGGGTGGTGGCCACCTTTTCCTTCATCTCTTTGCCAGGCTTGAATTTCACCGCCGCACGCGCCGGAATCGGGACGTCCTTCGTAGGATCCTTGGGGTTGCGTCCAATTTTTGCCTTCATCTCACGCACCTCGAAGGCACCGAAGTTTCTCATAACCACATTGTTCCCATGGGCGAGCGACTCCGTGATTTCATCGATCAGCGACTGGACGACCTCATGCACGTTCTGCTGGGTGATATCGACACCCCTGAGACCGAGTCTATCGGTAATCTTCATGACGAGTTCGCGTTTGGTAATGGTAGGCATGCTGCTGTTGTTGAGAGGTGCGTTGTCTGGCGCGAACCTTAAAGCAGATGTTCCGATTTTTGTCCCGAAAAAACATAGTTTGATATACAATTTCCATGGTTGTCTCCAAATTTGCCATCATTTGTATGCCTCCGATGTAACAGTCACCACAACCACCCCTGCTGAGCACCGATATATATCCCAAGACAATGAGATCTGGCTTCGGAGGAAAATCCTCCGACAGGGACTCTCAAAACCGGAAAATCTCCGATCTGACGAATTTTTTGAAACTCCGACCGGTAATTAATAAAGTAATCCGTAGGATTGACTTCCGTTTAGAATCAGCGTATTCCAAGAGTTCGTTTGAGTTCAGCAGATGTCATTTCGTTTCTTTGCCCGGCCTGCAGCACGCGCCTGACGGTTCCCACGCACCTCGCCGGTGTGACCGGGCCGTGCCCCTATTGCCAGGTGCTAATTCAGGCGCCTTACCCCGCCCCGCAGGAACCCATGAAGGCCTCGGCCGCGGCTCAGCCCCAGCAATATCCGGAACGCCAATACCAGCCGCCCGCTCCGCAGCAGGCACCGGAATATTATGCCCCGCCTAGGCCGGAGCCACAGTATCGTGAAGCGCAAGCACCTCAAGCGCCGCAGGGTCAGCCGACGATCCTGCGCCCGGCTCCAAGACAGCTTCCGGATCGAACCGAACCCCTCCAAACTCCGACCCGCGCCCGCAGGGATCCCAGCGGTGACATCCATCCCCGCGACGAGCCCGCCGGCCCTCCCCCACAGCGACAGCACCGCAGCCGCTTTGTCCGCGCTCTCGTTCCGACCCTTTTCGTCTGTGTGATCGTGGGAGTGATTCTCGGGATGAAAGCATTCCTACAAATGGACCGGAGTGCGGGGGATGGAGCAAAACAAAACGCGACCGACACCGTGGGAACGACAGTCGAACCCATCCTTCCGCCGGACAACTCATTCGAGGCTCTTACCGACGGAGGCACCGAAACACTGCCTGTCGGAGATCCGGACATGCCCGAAATCGGAGCTGACGCTTCCATGCCCAGCACTCCCCCTGCTGACAGCGGGATCCCCGCTCTGAATCTCCTTGAAGACTTTCTCGAAATGAAATCGCTCGAAGAGAGGCTTCCGCACCTCGAGTCCAGGCGCGGGGAGGATGTGCTGGCGAGTTCGGTATTGAACGGCCCGCTGCCGGAAGTCGCGAAGATCACCGTGGACGTGCGTGAGATCAACGCGCTGGAAGAGGTCACCGATCACTACTATCATGTGGATTTCGCGGATCCCGGCGGCGGAATCAACCCGCAGACCATGCTGGTGAGAACCAGGGGCACCGCTCCGCCGAAGGTGGTCGTGGATCCTTTCCTGGATCTGTTCGGAGGCAGGTTCGCCAGGTACGCGGCGAAACCGACCAAGGAGGCGGGAACGTTCCTGGTGATCATTTCCGCAGGAGGCGGTGCCTACAAGGACATCGATCCGGTGCCCGAACCGGAGAAGAAACTCACGATGAAAATTCTCGCGCAGGAAGGTCACAGGGAAATTGCGAAAGCGTATTTCGGAAAGCAGTCGCAGATCGGGAGGATGCTTGAGGACGAGACCTCCGGCCTGGGCTACGGCCAAACGAAGCCTTGCACCGTTTTTCTCCGTTGGAACCTGGACGACGACCCGGAAAGGCCGTTTCTCGAGGCTCTCGATATCAAGGCCCTCAATTGGAATCCCTGAGCCGCAGGGCGTCCCATCCGCCGTGGAGGACTTTCACGGAAGGGCCGAGGCCAAGCGCCCTGATGCGATCCGCTATGATTTTGCTGGTTCCGCAGGCCTCGGTTCCGCAATAAACAACGACAAGCGAAGCACCCGATTCGAACACGGACGAGGCTGCGCTGGCTTCCATCGCCTGGTCATCTTCCCCGGGATCAAGGTTCCACAGGATCGAGCCATCCAGACCGTTCTCTTCCCATTCGTTTCTTGGCCGGGCATCGATCCAAAGAACATTTTTCGGCACATCGGCCAGACAGATCTCGTCATCCTCAAGTAGCGAGCTGTCGCACTTGAAAACTTTCGGCTCGGGGAGCAAGGGGCGGCCTTTTGACAACCAGGTGGCTCCTGCGGCGGCAAATGAAAGCCCGGCGACAACCGAAAATTGGGCGAGCGCGTTCATTTTTCATCCACCTTCGGGCTGATCGCCGCGAAGGATTGCTGAATCCTGTGTTTCTTGATTTCAAGATCGGTCTCGACCCTGAGAATGGAAAGTCCCGGACTGGCGGTTCCCGTGGGCGTGACCTCGATCCGGTATTTTTTCCCTTCCTCCACCGCCACCAGCTTTGCGGTGAAATCCGGGTTGCTGCTGGAAACGGAAGTCACCCGGATCGGTTTCTCGTAGTCCATGTCAATATCCACGGTCTTCGTGACCGGCTCTGCGCCCACCTTCCATTTGATCGTTCTGGGAGTGATCGCAATGATCTGGGGGATGTGAACCCGCATCGTGACGGTGCCCGAGGGTTTCTCATCGGGATCGCCTTCAAGCCAGACGTTGATCTGCTTGTCCACGGCACCTTGGAAACTTCCCACCTCGAACTTCGCCCTGAGCGTCCCCGATTCGCCGGGGGCGTAGGAGAGCTTGCCATCGGAAACCTGGACGGAGAGACAGGAGCAACCGGCGTCCGTCTCGCGGATCACGACGGTGGAATCGCCCGAATTGGTGAACTTGAAATCCTCGGTGACGGTTTTTGAATCGAGCGGAGCGTGGACTTCGATCAGGGACTTTTCAAATTTCAACGGAGCCGCGGCCAGAGAGGCCGCCAGCGCCACCCACGCGATGAGAAGGAATTTCATAAGCAGAACATGGAACGAGGATACCTATTTCGCAAGCGCTACCGAAATGATCAGACGCCCTCCCCGCCACTCCGGGCCAAGGACGTAAAGCGGGCGCCCGCTCTTTATAAGCGCGTCGGTTTTCAAAATCTTTTTCTTGGAAAGCCAGAGCTCCAGATCGAGCGAGATCGATCCCTCGGAGGGCTGACTCCGGGTCTCGAAGCGAACGAGAATTTCATCGGAAGGCTTGAGCGGCTGCGCCCAGTTCTCGTAGCTGCGGAAGATGGATTGCTTGTCCGCCCCGAGAGCGCGGTAGTGTGAAAAATTCAGCCGGCTTTCCTTTTGCAATCTCTCGCGTATGGTGACCGCGATTTCCTCCGCGTGCTCGCCAGCCGCAGACGGATCTCCGTTCGTGGCAAAATAGACGGTGACTTCCAGCTCGCCCACCTTCGCTTTCCCCGGATCCTCCAGCGCGGAAGCGGTGCCCGTCAGCGCGGCGACCGCCAGGACGACAGCCAACCAGAGGTATGGAAGGAGAGGCGATTTCATTGCTGGCCGGTGTTGGTTTCCCCCATGCCGCTGTCAGCCGTGCGGTCGGATTCCCGGGCGGTCGGGACATAGACGGTTTCCGAGAAATCGGTGGAATCGGGAATCGCGGAAACGCCTTGCAAGACGATCACGGTGGCCTCCGCGCTGGTGCTGGCAAACCACTCGGCATCGACCCCTTCCTCCGGAGTGTAAACCACCGGGGCGAGGCTGGGCACGATGGCGAGTTTTTCAGCGGGTTGCCGCGCCTGCTTTCCGATCCCGAACGCGAAAACCATTCCCGCACAAGCGGCGGCGGGCATCAACCAGGATCTCCAGAAGGAGCGTGCGGGAGCGGCGAGGGGAGCCGCCGAACGTTCCTCGGCAAGCTGTATGTCGCGGATCCCCTGGTTCACCCTGCTTAGGAAAAAATCGGGATACGGCGGCTCGGTGCTGGCCGGCATGGTTTCCACCATCGTTTTCCGATAGGCGCGCAACTCCTCACGGGCGGCGAGCTGATCCGGCTTTCCGGCCGCCCATGCGTTCATCTCGGCGAGTTCCGTCCCTTCAAGCTCGTCATCGAGCCAGAGGGCAAGGCGTGTTTCATCGGGATTGGTATTCATCTTTCAGGAGTGTTTGGAGTTTCTGGCGGGCGTAAAAAAGTCTGCTCATCACGGTGCCGAGCGTGCAGTCCATCACCTCGGCGATTTCCTTGTAGGAGAGCCCCTGGACGTCCTTGAGCACGACGGCCTCGCGGTGTTCCGGGCTGAGTTTGGCAAGAGCCTCCTCGATTTTCTCGCGGAGCTCGGTGTTCACCATCGCATCGTCGGGAGAATCGATGTGGGCGGGAGCGGTCTTGGCGGAGGAGTCGATCCTGTCGCGGTCGAAGATTTCATCGTTCAGCTCGCCGGCGCTCTCGATCTTCCGTTTCCGCACCCAGTCGTAAACCGTGTTGTGGGCGATGCGGAACAGCCATGTGGAAAAGCGGGCGCGCGCCTCGAATTTCGGAAGCGCCTGCCATGCTTTCACGAAGGCCTCCTGGGAAAGATCCCAGGCGTCCGCATCGTTTTTGACCATGTTCCTTATCATTGCGTAAATTTTTCCCTGGTGCCGTGTGACGAGCGAGTCGTAAGCGCGCATGTCACCGGTTTTCGCAAGGGTCACGAGCCGGAAATCCTCTTCATGATCGGCTGCCGCCGGATCCTTTCCAACGGCCCCGCCCGGGTCTTGCGCTGGTTTGGACGGATCGCCGGACGGTTTATTCATATTGGATGAAGGGGAATTCGCGGGAAAATGAATGCACCGGAAGTCTGGCGGCGGGATGGGGGTGGCGCAACGTTAGAATGAGGGGCGAGCCTGGACGCAGAATAGCTTTTTACATTTCCCGGCACATCTATATTCTGGCGATCCAATGGAAGGCGGGATCAGGGAAAAGCTCGACGAATTTATTCAGCGCAAAGGACTCAGGAGAACCGCGCAGAGGGAGCGGATCGCGGAGGTGGTTTTCTCCCGCGACGAGCATTTCACCGCAGAGGAGCTTTACGACCGGGTGAGGAAAGTCGATGGGGAGACCTCCCGCGCCACGGTTTACCGGACGCTGGGCATGCTGGTGGAGGCGGATCTGCTTCGCCAGATCGATCTGGGCGAGAGCCAGGTCACCTACGATCCGAACTTCCATGACAAGCCATCGCACAACCACCTCGTCTGCAACGACTGCGGGCGTGTGGTCGAGTTCGAGGACGGGAACGTGGACATCCAGACTGACTGCGTGACACGGCGACTCGGCTTCAAAACCATTCGCCAGTCCATCACGATCGAGGCGAGCTGCGAGCAGCTCCGGCTCAACGGGATGTGCCCGAACCTGATCGCCACCCGCCTCTCCGGCAAACGGTTGCGCAAGAAGCGGTAGGTCATGGATCCGCTCAAGCCGCGTTTCCGGGAATCTGCTCTTGAAGCCGCGGATGGATTCCGCACGGCGCTCGGCGATTGGTTTTCTGAAAACGGGAAGGACTACCCGTGGCGCCGAACGAGAGAGCCCTACCCCGTCCTCGTTTCCGAAATGATGCTCCAGCAGACCCGGATCGCCACGGTGCTGGGCCGGCGTTTCTACACACGCTTTCTTGAAAAATTTCCCGATGTGGAGTCGCTGGCTTCGGCGGGAGACGAGGAATTGCTTAAAGCGTGGGAGGGGTTGGGATACTACAGACGGGCTAGGATGCTCCGTGAAACGGCCAGGGCGGTGATTGCGAAACACGGCGGAAAATTTCCCGACGACGAAGCCATGCTGTTGGATCTCCCGGGTATCGGCCCCTACACCTGCGCGGCGCTGCTTGCGTTCGCCTTCGGGAAACCTTCCGCACTGGTGGATGGAAATGTCTCCCGCGTCCTTTCGCGCCTGATGGATGATGCGGAACCCATCGACTCCACCCCCACGATCAGGCGCCACCGCGAATGGGCCGGCGCTTTGTGCGATCCCGAGAAACCCGGCAGGCACCATCACGCCATGATGGAACTGGGTCAGACCATCTGCACCAACGGCGTCCCCGATTGCGTCTCCTGCCCGGTCTCCGCCTATTGTAAAACACTCTCCCCGCAGGATCTTCCGGTCAAAAAGCCCACGACGAAAATCACGGCCACCGCCGAACACGCCGTGTGGTGCAGGGATGAGAAAGGGCGGCTCCTTCTCCATCACGAATCCGGAAGCCGCCGCACCGGCTTGTGGAAACTGCCTCTCAGGGACGGGGTGCAGTGTGCTGGCTTGGAGAAAATTTCGGAGTCCGTCTATCACATCACCCGCTACAAGGTTTCCCTCAGCGTCTATCTCGGGAAAAACATTGAACCCGGACCTGGAGACGAATGGGTTGCAGCGGAGCGCCTCGACTCCCTCCCGATTGCCGCGCCCTTCGGAAAAGTCTTGGAACGATTGCTGGCAGATTTCTGAAATGGGATGTGACGCGGGCTTCCCCCTGTGCTCTTCTTCGTGCGGATGCATCGACTTTATATTAAATCGGCCGTGGCGTTTCTGGGTCTGTGTTCGTTCGCATGCTCGCCCATGGGCACACCTCCGCCCGCGGACAGCACGGTGCCGGGTGACATGGCGAAACAGATCGTGAGGGAGCGCCTCTCCGCAGTCGTCGTTACCCAGCGCGACGAACTCGGAAGCTGGGTCAACCAGCGTTTCTCCATCGACAAGGCTCCCGGCGATGCCGACGGAGGCTCCGCCGCCCCCATTACCGAGGACGGCTATTTCCTCACCGCGGATCACGTCCTAGCCCGCTCCAAGGACAAGAACGTATTCATCATCTACGGGAGCGGCGGACGCATCATCACCGACAAGGCACGCATCGTCTGGCGCTCGTATGCCGACGACCTAGCGATCCTCCACATTCCCCGCAAGACGCCTTATTTCTACGAGTGGACGCCGCCAGACCGCTGGCTCTCCCCTGGCCACGGTCTCATCCACGGAGGAATGGCCACCGGCTTCCGCTCCGCGCCCGGGAGACTTCGCACCCCTCTGGAGCCGGAGGGTTCCTTCACCGGGAACCGGAAATTCAAGATCGACATCCCGCTCCAACCGGGCGACAGCGGCGGCCCGGTGGTTGACGCACGGGGCAACCTTGTCGGCATCAATTCCGCGGTGGAATTCCTGATCCCACTGGAAACGGCGATCTTTATCGACTCCGAAGGAAATCGCCCGAACACCGGGAAAATCGCGGGAATCATTCAAAAAGATAGAAACCGGAGGAATTCGCGGTAGTCTTCCCGAAAGATGGGTCGCATCCGCAGTATTTTTCACGTTTCCATGGCTACCGCCGCGCTGTTGGCCGGCTCCTGCACGCCTGCCGGCAACGCCGGATTCGTGAAGCGCACCACCTCTGCCGCGAACGACCACATCATGCTCGTGGGTGAAATGCCGCAGACCTTCGGCTACCGGAGACTCACCGCCCTCTCGGGAATTTATCCCGATCTCGGCGTGTTTCTCAGCCAGCAGGGATACCCGGACTTCCTGGCGGAGACCAACAAAGGCGGCAACCGCTACCTCATTCTCTACTATCTGGAGGCCCGCCAGGCTTTCGCATGCCGCAGTGGTGAGGGGAAATCGACGCAGGTCGAGTTTTCCGGGCCGTATCCGGTGACCGACCGCGAGTTCGGCACATTGGACGGCCTCCGGAGTAAGGCAATTTCCGCGCCGCCGGGGAATCCCGAGCGTTTCTCGCGCGCTTTGAATTAATTTCTTGCTCCGCCCCCTGGCGGGCCGTAGCTTTCCGGAACCTCGGAAGAGTTTTCTTCCCTGGGAATTAAAACGGGCGCCATTGCCCACCATAAGAAACCAAACCCATAAATAATACAATACAATGAAAACCAACGTACAAAAAAGACGCGGCTTCACTCTCGTGGAGCTTCTCGTCGTCATCGTGATTATCGCATCACTCGCCGGACTGACCGCTCCCATGGTCATCCGCCAACGGAAAAAAGCCGATGCAACCGAGGCAACGAACAATGCGCGCCAAATCGGGCTCGCTTTGTTTGAGTTTGAAACCGAGTATGGATCATACCCGGAGAACGACCCACAAATCGCACAAACCCTCGGAACGGAGCCTTTCACCGCGGCAACCACTGTTACCAACAGTGAAGACGCATTCCGCCAACTCTTCGTTGCCGGAATCACCCAGTCGGAGGACATGTTCTATGCGAAAATCCAAGGTGCGGACAAGCCTGACGGAGACTTCGATACCGCAACCACATGCCTTCAGGATGGGGAGAATGGCTTCGCCTATGTGATGGATTCAAATGGCACGAACGCTCTTTCGACAGGAGGTAATCCTTCGCGTGTGCTGGTTGTTACCCCGATGGTTTCGACCAGCGGCTTCGATCCGGATCCGTTCGATAGCAAGGCGGTCTATCTCAAAATCGACAACAGCGTTTCACAAACTCGGATCAGACCGGGAACAGACGCTGATGATGATGGCACCACCACTCTTTTTGACACCGGCACGGGTTCGGTCTGGGGAAGTGATGCTCCTACAGTCAAACTTCAGCTGAACGTTCCAAAGGATTGATTAAATCTGGCCTTACTGAACCGGGCGACCTTCTGGTCGTCCGGTTTTTTTTGTTTGCGGAGGGCGTTTTCCTCGCCGATGCACTGCCACCTCCCAGTCAACGATGTCCGAAGAAAAAATCTCCCAAGCCTTCATGCCCTACCCGGTCTCGACCCTGAGTCCGAAGATCATCCCGAACGACCTCAGCTCGTTCAAGTCCAGAGGTATCTCCGAGGTGGAGCGGGAGCTGCAGCAGAAGCTCACGGAGATCCGCGAGGAATACCTTGCCGCGATCGACCATTTCAACTGGAACAAGCTGATCTATGAGGCGGACATCAACTTCGAGCCAATCATCGGGCAGACCTACCACCTGTATGAGATGCGCAACCGAAAGCTTCTTTCCATGATAGGTCCCGACCAGTGGCACCACAGGCACCTCGCGACGGTACGCCTGAATATCGACCGCCAATGGAAGCTCGAAAAGCTCTCTGAAAACATCGACCAGAGAGCGCTCTTCCCCTCCCCCGCTTCGATGTAGCGGGAATACGGTCTTCTGTTCTGAAACAGCAAAAAGCCCTTGGAGATTATACAAGGGCTTTTTCGAAAATTGCAGAGAACCTAGTTCGCGGCAACCACGTTCACCCGACCGCCTTCGCGGTCGAATTTCACCTGACCGTCGGTCAGTGCGAAGAGAGTGTGGTCTTTTCCGCAACCAACACCCACGCCCGGATGCACTTTCGTGCCGCGCTGGCGGATGATGATGTTTCCGGCGATGACTGCCTGCCCGCCGAATTTTTTCACGCCGAGGCGTTTGCTACGTGAGTCGCGTCCGTTTTTGACGGAACCTTGTCCTTTTTTATGGGCCATGAGATCTGGTAGTTGAAGTTTCTAAAAAGTTAGCCAATGGAGGTGATCTCCAGTCTGGTCATACTGCGGCGATAGCCTTTGGTTTTATGGAAGCCCTTGCGGCGCTTGAACTTGAAGGCGATTTCCTTCGCGCAACGGAACTGCTCCACAACCTTGGCTCTGACCGCGCCACCGTCGATGAACGGTGTGCCGACCTTGATGCTGTCTCCTTCGCCATGAAGAACGACCTCGGTGAATTCGATCTCGGTATCGACATCTGCGTCGAGCTTCTCGACTTCGAGGGTGTCGCCTTCTTGGACGCGGTATTGTTTACCGCCTGTTTTGATTACTGCGTAGGCCATATCCGTATGAGGAACGTGTGGGGAAAAGTTTGTCCGCCTGCGGGCGGGCGCGGAATCCACCATGAAACGGCATGCCTTGCAAGGATTTTTTGCTCCGTTTCTAAAAACAACCGGAAAAACACGCATGTTCACGGACTGCGATAATCCGAGCCACCGGCATTCACAAGCTTTGCATTGGCAAGACGCCCGACTTCCCCTTATCTCTCCGCCCCGGCTGTTTCCGGGAAAAAACGATATGCCACCAGACCTTACCATCATCAAAGCCGGCACCGGCGTCCTCACCAAAATTGAGGACGGAACCATTGACCGCGCCGCCCTAGTCCACCTCGTCGCCGCCATTTCGGATCTCATGAACGAGGGCCACCGCTGCATGTTCGTATCCTCGGGCGCCGTTGGTTCCGGCGTTTCCGCCATGGGACTCACCGAATATCCCAAGGATATCGCCACACGGCAGGCATGCGCCGCGGTCGGGCAAGCCCGCCTGATGCGGATTTACACCTCTCTTTTCGCCAATTTCGACATTTCCGTCGCCCAGATTCTCCTCACCGCGGGCAGCATCAACACCCCGAAACGCGCCGGCTACATCACCACCACGCTCGACAGGCTCAACGACCAGCCGCGCATCCTGCCCATCATCAATGAGAACGACACCGTAGCCATCCGCGAGCTGAGCTTCGGGGACAACGACATGCTCTGCGTCCGCCTTGCGAAACTTGTCCGGGCGAAGCGCGTGATCCTGCTCACCAGCGTTGACGGCTTGCTCAACCCTGAAACCAACGAACTCGTCACCGAAGTCGAGGACATCGACGAGGTCTTCAGACACGTCCGCGATGACAAGGGCAAGTTCTCCATGGGCGGCATGGCCTCGAAGCTCAAGGCCGTGAAATTCGCCGTCGATGCCGGAATCGAAACCCATATCGCCAACGGCCGGTTCCCGCGCCGCCTGGTTGACATCGTGGAAGGCAAGGGTATCTCCACCAAGTTTCACCCCATCACTCTCAAATAGCATGTCAGATCCCATCACCGAACAGATCCACGAGATGGGCAGGCAGGCCCGCGCCGCCGCCCACATCCTCTCCCAGCTTTCCTCGGACGAGAAAAACATCATCCTCGTCTCCATGGCGCAGGGTCTCCGCGACGCCTCCGCTGATATCCTTTCGGAAAACAAAAAGGACATCAGCGCAGGTGAGGAAAAAGGTCTTTCCTCCGCCATGCTCGACAGGCTGAAGCTCGACGACGCCCGCCTGGAAGCCATCGCCGCAGCCCTGGAACACGTTGCCACCCTTCCCGATCCCGTCGGCCAGGTGCTGGACGACTGGGTGCCGGAAAGCGGCATCCGCATCGAGCAGGTCCGCGTCCCGATCGGAACCATCGGCATCATTTACGAAAGCCGACCCAACGTCACCGCGGACGCCGCGGCCCTCTGTTTCAAAACCGGCAACGCCACCATCCTCCGTGGCGGCAGCGAGGCCATCCACTCGAACCGTGCCATTGCCGCAGCACTTGCAGCGGGCGGCGAAAAAGCCGGTCTCCCGCCCCACGCCATCCAGCTCGTCCCGTTCACCGACCGCCAGAGCGTCGCCGCCATGGCCGGGATGGACCAGTGGCTGGACCTCATCATTCCGCGGGGCGGAAAAGGTCTCATCGAGACCGTCGTCTCCCTCGCCCGCATGCCCGTCATCAAGCACTACGACGGGATCTGCCACATCTACGTTTCCGAAAAAGCGGATCAGGAGATGGCCGTGAAACTCGCCGTCGATTCCAAGACCCAGAAGCCCGGTGTCTGCAACGCCCTCGAAACCCTCCTCATCCAGGAATCCATAGCCGCCGAGTTTCTCCCGAAAGCCGCCGCCGCCCTCCGTGCCAAGGAAGTCGAGCTGCGCGGTTGTGAAAAATCGATGGCCATCCTCCCTGATCTCATCCCCGCAACGGAGGAAGACTGGTCCACCGAGTATCTGGAGAAAATCCTCTCCATCAAAATCCTCCCGGACATGGACGCGGCTGTTTCCCATATCAATACCTACGGCTCCCACCACACCGACTGCATCGTCACCACGGACACGGCGGAGGCCGAGAAATTCCTCCATTCCATCGACTCCGCCTGCGTGATGCACAACTGCTCCACCCGCTTCGCCGATGGCGGCGAGTTCGGCTTCGGAGCCGAGATCGGCATCTCCACCGACAAGCTCCACGCCCGCGGCCCCATGGGACTGCGCGAGCTCACCAGCTACCAGTACCGCATCCGCGGAAAAGGCCAGACCAAGGCCTGATGGAGAGCCGTCCTTCCAGGCGACTTTCCGAAAAACAGCCCCCAAACTCCTTCGGTAACCACTCCAAATCCCCCGGTTACCCTTCCAGACAGCCCGGCGGTGCCCCCAAACTCCCCCGGAGTCCCCCCAAACTGCCCCGGAGTCCCTCCAAACCGCCCGGCAGTCCCTCCAAACCGCCCGGCAGTCCCCCCAAACCGCCCGGCAGCCCTTCCAAATCGCCCCGCAGCCCCTCCTAATTGCCCCGGAGTCCTTCCAAACCACCCGGTAGTCCTTCCAAATCGCCCGGTAAGCACTCCAAACCGCCCGGTAGTGCCTGTTTTCAAAAACGCCATTTACCCCCGGGAACCGGTTCCCTAGTTTCCGAAGCGTTTCTCCAAAATCTCTCTCCGGAATCCGAAAATCCTCTCCAGCTTCGGTCTCACGAACAGCCCGTGGCCGATCTCGCCGAACGGCCACAGCGGCAGTGCGTAGTGGACGAGATCCTTCATCAGGACCCCGCCTTCCTTTTCCTCGAACGTATGGAGGTGGTGCCAAAATTTGTAGGGCCCGAAGCGTTGCTCATCGATGAACGACCTCCCCTCCTCCACGCACTTGATCTCCGTGACCCAGGGCACCCAGACGCCAGGTGCCACCATCACCTTGTATTCGATGATCTGCCCTTCATACATCCTCTCCCCCGGCTGATAGACGATTTTGAAGCCGAGTTCGTCCGGGGTGATCTCGTCGAGATTTTTCGGAGTGGAGAAAAAATCCCACGCCTCCTGCAGCGGGATGGGGAGAAACTGCGATTGTTCGAGCGTGTGGATCATGGTCGCGGCACATTCACCCGCGCCTCCGCGTTTGCAACCCTCATCCTTTGACCAGCATCCGCGCGCCGAACAGCACCAGGCACCACTCCGAAGGTGCGGGTCAGGGTCTGGTTGGAAAGCGAGCGCATCAGGTCGCTCCCATACCATGCCGTGACAGCGGAGGCCACTCCCACCGCTGCAACAATTTTCCAATCGATCAGATTTCCCGCCCTGGCGTTGTTCACGGTCGATGCGAGCGCTGTGATAATGATGATCGCCAGGGAGGTCGCCACCGCCTGCTTCTGCTCGAATCCAAGCAGGGTGACGAATGCCGGAACCAGAACGATCCCCCCTCCAACTCCGCAGAGCGCCCCGAGCAAGCCCGCGACAAGGCCGATGGCGACGGAAAGTAATATGATTTTCATCCAGGGATGAGCAGACCCTTTCCGCCCCGTCTGTTCAATCCCGAATCCGGGTTTACCGCCGGAGGCTTTCGACTGCTGCGGTTCTTATCCGCAGCTCATGCTCTGATCCCGTGATGGCGCTGGCTCCAGGGTGAGGCGGTTCCGGGGGGTGGAGAGAGACTCCCCCGTGAGAGCTGGGAATGAAGAATCCCAGCAGTCCAGAGCCTGCGGCGCTTGGAACTCACATGGAGAGCCGACCTAGGGACGGTGCCGTCATTTCCGCCGCGGCGTAGAGCACGAGCCGTATCCTCTCGATCAGGCGTCGGGCGGCGAGACCGTCCCGGCAAAGGGCACGGATGACCATAACCTCATCTCCCTCCAGCAGACCGTGGCCGAGGTAGGTGTCTGTCGTTTCCGAGAGCATCGACTTCATCTGTGGGAAAATTTTCGAGCATGGCTCCGGCAAGATAGATGGAAACGTAGTGCCCGGCCTCGAACATTGCGGTGATTCCCTCCAGGCCATCCCCGGACATGTCGTAGCGCTCGCGGGCGAGGAGCTTTCCACCCATTTTCAGATCGAACTCCCAGCGGAGGTTTTCGTATTGGAAAATCTCTCCTCTTGCGACCCTGCCGGGGGAAATCCAATCGATGAAAAGAAGACCGGCTCCAGGTTCCAGGTTCACTTCCGTCCTCTGAACATATCTCGCACCCTGGTGGGGGATGAATGCTTCCGGGATCCATTCAAGGAAGCCTCCCGTTTGCACGGAAAACTTTTGTTCGCACACGGCATCCTTTCCCGACCGTGTGCGGAAAACCCGCGAGGAACTCGGCGTGCTCAGGACAAGTGAAGCTCCCCGTCCAACGGTGACGTCGCTTACGATGCTGTCGCCGTCAAAGAATCCGGCAGTGGGATTTACGATGGTGAGGACAAGGATTTTCCCGTCATCGGACAGGTGCGATTTGCTGAGGTGGACGGGCACCTGGAAACTCTGCTCGGAGAGAAACGGAACGCCATCCGCCCTCGTATCGCAGCGCAGCCGAAGGTGGCCGGCCAGGGAATTTCCCGTCATCACCTCCATCAGACGAAGAGGTATTCGTGCTTCAGCCAGGCGAGAAGCTCGTCTTTTCCTTTCTCCGATTTCAGATCAGCGAAGACGACGGGCCGCTCGCCGCGCTGCGTTTTTGAATCCCGCGCCATCACATCGAGATCCGCTCCGACGTAGGGTGCGAGTTCGATTTTGTTGATCAGAAGAAGGTCGCTGGTGCGGATCGCCGGGCCGCCTTTTCGTGGGATTTTGTCACCCTCCGCGACATCGATCACGTAGATGTAGGCATCGACCAGTTCCGGGGAAAATGTGGCGGACAGATTATCCCCGCCGCTCTCGATGAGGATGAGATCGAGATCAGGGTGGAGAGCTTCGAGATCGGTTACCGCAGCCATGTTCATGCTCGTATCATCGCGGATGGCGGTGTGCGGGCAGCCGCCGGTTTCCACGCCGATCACGCGGTCGGCCGGGAGGACGTTTTCACGGAGGAGAAATTCGGCGTCTTCGCGGGTGTAGATGTCGTTGGTGATGACGGCGAGGGAGATCTCGTCCTTGAGCCATTGGCTGAGGCGCAGGACGCACATGGTTTTGCCGGAGCCGACGGGGCCGCCGATGCCCAGACGGAACGGGCGTTTTTTCGTTTCAGGAGATGAAGAGTCGTTCATGGGAGGTTGCGTGTTTCAGGGAAGCGATTTCCAAGAGGGGGTTGAAAAATCCGTAGATCTCATTTTCCAGCGATGCATCGACTTCGGAACCAAGAGCGATCAGGACGCGGTTGAGAATGGTCTGGCAAGCAATCTGGCCGATGCGCATGAGCTTCATGGATGCGGCGGTGCCCGCGACGACAGCTTGGAAAGCAAAGGCGCGCGCGGCGTCTTTGACCGGGACATTACGGAGCTCGATGGCAGTGACGACGAGATGGTGGGCGCGCGGATTGGTTTTCCGGAAATTCGAGATGAACTCGGAATCGTCCAGTTCGCAGAGGAGGCTGAGGCGTTGGGAACCGACGCGGCGGCTCGCATCGCGCAGTTCGGGAGCGATCCGCCATGCGTCCAGCTCCGCATCGAACTCTTGGAGGGTTTCCGAATCGCCTGCGGAGGCGGCTTCGTGGGCCTTTCTGAAAAAAGGGAGCTCAAAGAGAAGCAACTGCGGGACGACCTGTTTCATCAGAAAGCGCTCCAGGCTCTCCGGATCTTTCACAACGCCCACCCTCACCAATTCCTCCAGGCCGTAGGAATGCGCGTAGCCACCGGAGGGGTAGCCGGTGTCGTTCGACTGGAGGAGCCAAAGCAAAGGATCGGGCGGATTCTTAACCGCAGAGAGCGCAGAGAACACAGAGGAAGAGTCTTTGTTGGAGTTTGAGATTTGAATTTTCAATGCGCCATGACTTTCATCGGAGTGAAGAGGACTTCCGGCTCGGTGAATTCCCAGCCTTCGCGTTCGAGGAGTTGCTTCATCGCATCGTCATGGAGGATGCGGAGAGAGCCATCCATGACCTGTGCGGGCAGGTGAAGGTTGCCGACTTTCCAGCCGATCAGGGCGCCTTCCGCGGGACTTGAAAACGGAACTTCATAAATTTTTTCAGGGAGCTGGCGGATGATGTAGTCGGTTTGCCCGTCTTGGAAAAACACGCAGCCATCGGTGAGCCGGCTCTCGAGATCGAAACCGAAATCCGTTCCGTCGGGAGCGGTTCCTCGCCAACGGCGCTTCAGGAATTTCCTCCGCTCCACCGCCAGTTCAATTCTGTCTTCGGAAGGCTTTTCAGACTCCGGAGCCACCATCCTTTCGATCAGATGCATGGTCAGAAAAGGAAATAGCGCTGTGCCATTGGCAAGGTGGAGAGTGGTTCGCAGCGTAGCTCGCGACCATCGGCGACCACTGAGTAGGTTTCCGGATCGACGGTGATGTCCGGGAGGGCGTCGTTGAAGTGGAGGTCGCGCTTCGAGACGGTGCGGCAGTGCTTCACTGCGGAAAGGCGTTTCTGGAGACCGAGTGAATCGAGGCCGCCCGATGCGAGCGAAGCGGCGCTTACGAAGGTGAGCGAGGTGGAAGCAATGGATCGTCCGAACGCGCCGAACTGCGGGCGGTAGATGGTCGGCTGCGGGGTGGGGATGGAGGCGTTCGGATCGCCCATGTTCGCCCACGCGATGAAGCCGCCCTTGATGATGGTCTCCGGTTTCACTCCGAAGAAGGCCGGTTTCCAAATGACGATATCCGCGAGTTTTCCCACCTCCAGGCTGCCCACTTCGTGGGCGATTCCGTGGGTGGTGGCTGGGCAGATCGTGTATTTGGAAACGTAGCGGAGGGCACGGAAGTTATCGGCGGCGGTGTGGGTTTCGCTTTCCAGCTTTCCGAACTGCACCTTCATCTTGTGGGCTGTCTGCCAGGTGCGTGTGATGGTTTCGCCCACCCGGCCCATCGCCTGGCTGTCGCTGGACATCATGGAGATCGCGCCCATGTCGTGGAGCATGTCCTCGGCGGCGATGGTCTCCGGGCGGATGCGGCTTTCCGCGAAGGCGACGTCCTCCGGGATGCGGGAATCGAGGTGATGGCAGACCATGAGCATGTCGAGATGCTCGGCGATGGTGTTGGTCGTGAAAGGACGGGTCGGGTTTGTGGAGGACGGGAGGACGTTGGCCTCGCCGCAGACGCGGATGATATCGGGGGCGTGCCCGCCGCCCGCTCCCTCGGAATGGTAGGTGTGGATGGTGCGGCCTTTGAAGGCATCGAGAGTGCTTTCTAGGAAACCGGCTTCGTTGAGGGTGTCGGTGTGGATGGCTACCTGGACATCGAGTTCGTCGGCGACGGTGAGGCAGGAGTCGATGGCAGCGGGAGTGGTGCCCCAGTCCTCGTGTAGCTTCAGACCCATCGCCCCGGCAAGCACCTGCTCGCGGAGAGGCTCGTGGGTGGAGCAATTTCCTTTTCCGAGGAAACCCAGGTTCATGGGAAACGCTTCGGCGGCCTCCAACATACGGTGGATGTTCCATTTCCCGGGAGTGCAAGTGGTGGCGTAGGTTCCATGGGCCGGACCCGTTCCGCCGCCAAGCATGGTGGTGATGCCGCTGGCCATGGCATGCTCGATCTGCTGGGGGCAAATGAAATGGATGTGGGAGTCGATCCCACCCGCCGTGACAATACAACCCTCCGCAGCGATCACTTCGGTGGCCGCCCCGATGGTCATGGTGATGCCGTCCTGGAGAAGAGGATTTCCCGCATGGCCGACTCCGACAATGCGACCGCCTTTGATCCCGATGTCCGCTTTGATCACGCCGTGGGCGGCATCGAGGATGAGGGCGTTGGTGATGACCAGGTCGAGGGAATCGGCATCGAGCGCAAGCGGTGACTGCGCCATGCCATCGCGGATTACCTTGCCGCCACCGAATTTCACTTCGTTTCCGTATCCGCCGCCTTCCGCGACGAGGTCGCGCTCCACTTCGATGAAGAGTTCGGTATCCGCCAGGCGCACCTGGTCGCCGACGGTGGGGCCGAAGGTGCCTGCGTAGTTCTTGCGGGACTGTTTCATCAGAGTTTTCCGTTTACGTGGCCGTGGAAGCCGTGGATCTCCCGTTCACCGGCGAAAGCCACCAGCGGCACCTCGCGGGCGTCGCCCGGCTCGAAGCGGATCGCCGTCCCGGCGGGGATATTGAGCCGGTAGCCGAGAGTGGCCTCGCGGTCGAAAAAGAGTTCCGAATTCACCTCGGAAAAATGGAAATGGCTCCCGACCTGGATGGGTCTGTCCCCTCGATTTTCAACTACGATGGATCTAGTATCCAGCCCAACATTCAGCTCGATATCGGGTGTGCCATCCGGACAAATGATTTCACCTGGGATCATCGGATCGGGTCGTGGACGGTTACAAGTTTGGTGCCGTCCGGAAAGGTCGCCTCCACCTGGACGTCGTGGATCATTTCCGGGACTCCCTCCATCACGTCGCCGCGCCTGAGGAGCGTGGTTCCAAAGGACATGAGTTCGGAAACCGACCTGCCGTCCCGCGCGCCTTCTAGAATTTCTCCCGTAATGAAAGCGACCGACTCGGGATGATTCAACTTCAGCCCGCGATCCATGCGTCTCCGCGCGAGGTCTGCGGCGACTACGATCAACAGTTTTTCCTGCTCTCTTGGGCTTAGATGCATGAGGGGGGTGGATCAGTGGTGCGCGGTCACATCCTTCCAGATTCCGCCCTCTTTCTGGAAAAACGCGAATCCGAGACAGGCTCCGATCCCGGCGAGGACTAGGATTCCTCCGAGGTTGAAATCGTTGGTATTTTCCGCTGCGGGAGTCGCGACGGCCACCTGGTCGAACTCGTCCACCTCGTCGGGGTGATAGTGGCCGGGAGGGCCGGGATGGGCGCTTGCGTGCGCCGCGAGAAACAAGCCGAGTAAGACCGCGCGAAAAATCCCGTGACTGTGAGTGTGTTTCATGACCAGACAGGGTTAGCAACGACCGTGCCACGATTGACGGCACGGAAATGCCCCTCCAACCCCACGCGAAAAACCCCGACCCCCGAAAAACGGGAGCCGGGGCGGGTAATCGCGGGAGGAGAATTATTTGTAGGTGCCTTTCAGGAAAGGCTCGCCATAGACGTCCTTGTATTCCTTGAGGATCTTGAACTGTCCGTTGGCTTTGGTTTCGCCGATGAACACGTTCTTGGTGAGGTGGTGGTTCTCCTGGGACTTGACCATTCCGCCAGGACCGTTGAACTCGATGCCTTTCTTAAGCTCGGCCATGACCTTTTCGGTTTCAAAGCTCCCGGCTTTTTCAACGGCGGCCTTCCAGAGGTAAACACCCACGTAGGAAAGAACCATCGGGGAGCAGGTGACGCGGTCATCTTTGACGATGCCGGGAACCTCGGACTTCTCAAGCCAGTCCATGAAGTTGTTCACGAATTTCTCGTTCTCCTCGGACTTGATGGATTGGAAGTAAGTCCAGCAACCGAGCTGGCCGACAAGCTGGCTGGCGGGAAGGCCGCGGAACTCGTCCTCGGAAACCGAGAAACTGACAACCGGGCAGGTTTCCGCATCAAGACCGGAGGCCGCGTATTCCTTGAAGAAAGGAACGTTGGTATCGCCGTTCAGGGTGCTGATCACGCAGGCGTCACCGGAGGCGGCGAACTGCTTGATCTCGGAAACGATCTGCTGGTAATCGGTGTGGCCGAAACCGGTGTATTTCCCGGCGGAAATGATTTTTCCGTCGCCATCCTTGGTGAAACCACCGCCGATGTTTTCGAAGGGCACGCCTTTGCTGAGGAGATACTCAAGCAGGACAAGGTTGGTGGTCTGCGGATAAACGTAGTCGGTGCCGAGCAGGTAGAATTTCTTCTTCCCCTCATCGAGGAGGTAGTCAACCGCAGGGGTGGCCTGTTGGTTCACGGCCTCCGCAGTGTAGAAGATGTTCGGGGACATTTCCTCGCCCTCGTATTGCACGGGGTAGAAAAGGAGTCCGTTTTTCTCCTCGTAAACGGGAAGAACCGATTTGCGACTGACCGAAGTCCAGCAGCCGAATGTGACGGCAACCTTGTCCTGGTCGAGGAGCTGCTTGGCTTTCTCCGCGAAGAGCGGCCAGTCGGATGCGCCGTCAACGACGACGGGTTCGATCATTTTACCCATGACACCGCCGGTTGGCGTTGATCTCGTCGAAGGTGAAGAGAAGGATGTCACGCAGGGAGGTTTCACTGATGGCCATGGTGCCGCTCAGGGAGTGGAGAACGCCGACTTTGACGGTCTCCTCCGCCTGGGAGAGAGGGAGAAACGCAGCGGATGCCGCTGCTGCTATGGAAAGGATTCGTTTCATAATATTTTCTGGAAGGAGTCGTAGGGAGAAAAAGCAAGCGGGAGAGCGGGAGACGTTTTCACGCTCCCCAACCCTCCCGCAAGCAACCGTTACAACAGGGAGGAATTAAGGGGATTAGAAGGACAGGCTGAGACCGATGTTGGTCACGAGGAAACTGTCTTCCTCGGGGTTCACTCCGCCACCGATCACATCGTCATCAGTGACGTAGTAGGTGACACCGGCGTTCAACGACCAGTCACCGTAGGCCTCCCCGATGAGGGAAGTGAGGGGAAGGGAAGCCTGGAGACCAAGCGATCCGTAGCCGATACCGCTGTCGCCGGTCGGACCGTGGAAGCCTTCATCAACGAAATAAGCAACACTAAAGGGGATGGTAAGGGAAACCGGACCGAGATCGAATCCGTGCTCCAGGCCGAGCACAAGAATTGTACCCTCGTCCCCGCCAAAGCCTTTGGCAGCCCCCGCATCAAGACGCTGGTGAATGGTAAGCGAAGGTGAGAGGAACGTGTCGTAGGAAAATGCAATATCGAGGATATCCTCCGTTTCATCAGCGTAAAACCAGTTCTGGTATGTCACTCCGACAGTAAGAGGGCCGAATGATTTTGAAACCCCCGCCCAGATATCCACCTCCTGAATTCCGCCACCGATGGTGGGGTTGCCCGCAGTGTTCGGCTTGTCATGAACCTCTGCCCAGAAACCAAGCGTAAAGGTGAACTTCGGCCGGAAGAGCGAATGCCAGTTCCGCGGATGGGTAGAAGCCCATGGTGAAGGCGTCGTCACCATCGTTCCACACGTCGTTACCGTAGGAGAATGAAGTGGGAGTAGAAATCGAGATTAAGGGATCCGGAAACCACGTCGGTCGCTTCGATCGGAGCTGGCGGCGGAGCCATTTCGACCGGGCCTGCGTAGGCGATGGTTCCACCCAGGGCGGCGGAAAGAACCGCGGATTTGACGAGGGTGCGATGATATTTGTTTTTCATAGTTTAGCGTTGTGTTGTGGAGGCCGTCTGTTTCGAAGAGGCTCGCCCAGGATAAGCGATTGGCATGCCATCAACCGGAATCCGGGATTTCGACATGAATCTGTATGCTCGATTTCACCTATTATGCATGAGCGGGATTACTTCGCGGACATTGCAGTGAGAATTCTCCCAAGGAAGGAAACACGTCGACGCGTAATCAAACAGTCAGGTACTCTTTGACGATATCGTCGCTGAGTTCAGCCATCGTACCGGATGCACAGACGGAGCCGCGCTCAAGGATGGCGAAGTCATCACCAAGCTCACGGCAGAAATCCAAGTACTGCTCCACTAGTAGTATCGCCATTTTCCCTTCCTCGCGAAGCATCCGTATCGCATCACCGATCTGGTCGATGATGTTCGGCTGAATTCCCTCGGTGGGTTCGTCGAGAATGAGGAGGCCGGGCTTTGTGAGGAGTGCGCGACTGATAGCGAGCTGCTGCTGCTGCCCACCGGAGAGCATTCCGCCTTTGCGGTGGAGGAATTCCTTGATGATGGGGAAGAGGGTGAAGACACGGTCGATTTCCTCCTTGTCCTTCTTCTCTCCACGTGCCCGCAAGCCGATGAAAAGGTTTTCCTCGACGGTGAGATGGGGGAAAATGTCACGACCTTGCGGAACGTAGCCGAGCCCGGAACGCGCACGGAGAGCGGTGGGCATACGATGGACGGGAGTTTCGCTCCGAGGTAGATGTTTCCCGAATCAAGCGGCAGAAGACCCATCAGTGCTTTGAGCGTCGTGCTCTTTCCCACCCCGTTCCTGCCCATGAGGCAGAAGACCGTTTTTTCCCGGATGGAAAAATCCACTCCGCGCAGGATGGCACTGCCACCGATGGACACGCGCACATCTGTCGAGAACGAGTGCTTCGGCGGGTGGGGCTGCAACGGTCATGGATTTGATTCGGAAGAGGATCAGGCGGCTTTGGATTTGCGGCCGAGATAGACTTCAACGACACGTTCGTCGGACTGCACTTTGTCCACCGGGCCTTCGGCGAGGACGTGCCCCTGGTGAAGGACGGTGACGGTGCGACCTTGGGAAATCTGGCGGACGAATTCCATATCGTGCTCGATTACAACGATGGTGTGCTTTCCCGCGAGCGAGAGCAGGAGTTCGCCGGTGCGGTAGGTTTCTTCGTCGGTCATTCCGGCGGCCGGTTCATCAACCAGAAGAAGCCGAGCCTCTTGTGCGAGCAGCATGCCGATCTCCAGCCACTGCTTCTGGCCGTGGGCGAGTTCACCCGCTTTCCGGTATGCCTGGGTGTTGAGCTTGATGGTTTCCAAAATTTCCGCGAGCCGCTCTTTCTGGGTGGCGGTTACTTTTCCGAAAAGACTGTGCCAGATGCTGCGCGGGCCGGCCATGGAGAGGATGAGGTTTTCGATGACGGTGTGGTCGCCATACACGGTGGGCGTCTGGAATTTTCTGCCGATCCCCATGCGGTAGATTTCATATTCGTTCAGCTTGAGGAGATCGTGATTCGTATCCCATTCCAAGGTTCCGGTGTCAGGTGCGGGTCCGACCCGTGATGATATCCAGGAACGTGGTTTTTCCCGCGCCATTGGGACCGATGACGGTGCGGAGTTCCCCTTCGTCGAGGTAGAAGTTCAGATCGTTGATCGCCTTGAAGCCGTCGAAGGATTTGTTGAGTCCCTCGGCGGCGAGGAGAAATGGTTTTTGTTTCATGGATCGGTCAGTTCCCCTTCGGTTTCAGGAACAACGGTTCCCTTCTTGTTCGAGCGTTTGTTTCTTGAATTCACGATGAATCCCTTGATCTGACCCGGGATACCGACAATCCCCTTAGGCATGAACATGACGACAAGGACGAAGGATCCTCCCAGAATGAGTACCCAAAGATCGGGATAGGCACGGGTCGCCCAGCTTTTGAGGGCGTTCACGCCAACGGCACCGACCACCGGCCCGACAAGTGTTCCACGCCCACCGAGAGCCACCCATACCACGGCTTCGAGCGAGCTTTCGGTGGTCATCTCACCGGGGTTGATGATTCCGACCTGAGGAACGTATAGCGCACCGGCGCCGGCGGCGATCATCGCGCAGAGGACGAAGACGAAGAGCTTGAAATTCGCGGTGGCGTAGCCGGAGAAGAGCACGCGGTTCTCGGAATCCCGGATGGCGCGCTGGATCAGTCCGAAGCGGGATGCGGTGAGCCATTTGCAACCGGCGACGACTGCAACGAGAAATATGGCGGTCACGATGTACAGCACGCGCTGGGTCGGAGCTTCCCGGAGGTTCGCTCCGAGAAGGGTTCGAAAATCGGTGAAGCCGTTGTTTCCGCCCATGAGCAATTCGTTCCGGAAGAACAGAAGCATGGCGGCATAAGTGAGCGCCTGGGTGAGGATGGAGAAGTAGACGCCTTTGATCCGGGATCTGAACGCCAGGAAACCGAATACGAGTGCGATCAATCCCGGCAGCAGGAACACCATCAGCATGGCAAAGGGAAACGAATAGAACGGCTGCCAGAAAGCCGGAAGCTTGGTGTGCCCGAGAAAAACAAGGAAATCCGGAAGGTCGCTGTTGTATGAGCCGAGTTTCCCGATCATGCAGCATGAGGTGCATGCCCATCATGTATCCGCCGAGTGTAAAGAACAGTGCCTGCCCGAGGCAGAGCAATCCGGTGTAACCCCAGAGCAAATCGATGGATACCGCCATGATCGCATAGCAGAGGTATTTCCCCCAGACGTTGAGCGTGAAATCCTCGATATGCCCGGTGACGTTGAGAACAGGCATCACGACCACGAGGAACAACGCCATCACGATCAGCAACGGCGTCCGGATTTTTGAAACGGCGGGGGCTTTGTCCATCAGTCGAGGCTACGTGAACGGGTTACAAAGAGTCCTTGTGGACGCCACTGGAGGAAGAGGATGATTCCGAGTAAGACGAGAATTTTTCCTATCACAGGGTTGCCGAGATATTGTTGAAAACCTTGGTCGGCCATGCCGATTCCCAGAGCGCTGATGACCGTTCCGAGGATGTTTCCGACTCCGCCTACGACCACGGTCATGAAGGCATCGACGATGTAGTTTTGCCCGAGGGATGGGCCGACATTCGATATCTGGGAAAGGAAAGCTCCCGCCAGTCCGGCAAGGCCGCAACCGAAGGAGAAAGTCAGCATGTTCACCCGCTCGGTGCGGACGCCCATGCAGGCGGCCATGTTGCGGTTCTGCATTACGCTGCGGATCAGCAGGCCGAGCGAGGTTTTGTTCAACACCAGCCACGTGACGACAATGATGAGAACCGCGAAACCGATGACGAAAAGCCGGTTCCAGCCGAACACCACATCGTTCACCTCCCAGTTTCCCGCAAGCCACATGGGGCTGGAAACCTGCACGTTATTGGGTCCGAAAATGAGGCGGAAAAGCTGCTGCATCACCAGGGACACCCCCCATGTCGCCAGCAGGGATTCGAGCGGCCTGCGATAGAGGAACTGGATCACGGAACGTTCCAACAGGAGCCCGACGAGAGCGGCCACGAGAAAACTCAAAGGCAACGCGATGACAAAATAAAGACTCATCCCCGTGCCGGTGAGATCCATTCCCGGAATCTCAAACGATTGGCCGAACGGTGAAAGGCGCAGTCCGGTGGCGAAGATATTCTGGACTATGTAGGTGGTGTACGCGCCCACCGCGATAAATTCACCGTGCGCCATGTTGATGATGCCCATCAGGCCGAACGTGATCGCAAGCCCGATGGCGACAACCAGCAGGACGGAGCCGGATGAGATACCGCGGAAAAGCGTCCCCGCGGCATTGATCCGGGAGATGTGCGCTTCGATGCGGCTGACCGCGAGCAGGGCGGCCTCCTCCATCTCGCTGTCGCCGGCTTCCTCCGATTCGCGCGCGATTGTTTTCAGAAGATCGAATGCCGGGAGCGATCCGCGCTTTCCGAGAAGCTCGGCGGCCGCGAGACGCTTGGCTTTGTCATCGGAGCGGAGGTTGATGATCGCGATGGACTGCTCAAGAGCCTTTCTTGCCTTGCTGTCGGTTTCTATTTTCTGAAGTTCCAGAAGACCGGGAAGCTTGTCCTGCCGCTGGCCGACCGCCGAACTTTCGATCGCCTTGATCCGCGTTTCCACATCCGGATCCGCGAGCGCCGAAAGATCGGAGACCTCGCGCATCGCCTTCCGGAGCTTCGAGCTGGTATCCGCCATCTCGAGTTCGTATTTGGTCACGCCCACCTGCTCACCCGCATCGTCGAGCAGGGGCGAATCGTCGGTGAGCCTCCGGATCGCGGTCTTCCTCGTGCCTTCGATCTTCTCCCCCATCAGGACGGGGACGATGGTGCCGTCTTCCGGTTCGTAGATGAAAACGACACCCTCTTTCCATTTGTCGAGCCACTCGACGATCTCGGGGCTGGGAGTTTTTTTAAGAGCGAGGACGGAGGCGACGCGGCTATCGACATCCGGCATGACAATCGCGGCCGCGATCTTTTCCCTGACCGTTTCCTCCTGGGCGCCCACCGTCTCGATGGCGTGCACGAGTCCGATCGCCCCGGCGATGAGCAGAATCTTTCTTACAACATTGCCGGACAACATAGATTGGCATCGACTAAGCAATGCCTATGCCATTCTACGCGGCGCCCGCCAACCCTTCTATTTCAAGGGGGAGAAGTCGGTCGGCTTCAGGAAAACGGATTTCACCCCGCCCTTTTCGGTCAGCGAGCCGCCGGCCTTTTCTTCCGAAGCCTTCTTGGCCGCGATCCATTCGGAGTCCGCTCCGAAAGCGGCCCACGACTTTTTGGCGGCCTCCATATCCTTGTGAGCGATGAAATAGATCAAAGTGTCTTCAGCTCCGGGTTGATCGGGTAGAAGTTCGAAATACCCCAGGTTGATCATACCGTGCTTCTCGAACAGAGCCAGGGTGTGGTCACGAAAACGGGCGTGGAGCGCATCCAGATTCCCAGGGGTGGCGATGTAGGTGCGCATTTCGAATAGATGTACGTCCTCCCCGCTGATCGAGAAATCGTGCGAGAAGTCCGTCTTCTTCATAAAGACGCTGTCTATATTCTTGATAAGTTTTCCGTCCTCCTGGGACTTGTCCCTCGCCTCGTGCCATTCGGGATCCTTGCGGAAAGACGCGGTGCTTTTCTCCCTTGCCCGCATGTCCGGAAACGAGCGGATGTAAACAAACATTCCGTCCGGATTCTCGGGAGGCACCCAGTATCCGACGTTTGTCATACCGTGTTTCTCAAACAGGCGGCATGTGTGATCGCGGAAGCGCGCGAGCAAAGTGTCGAGCTTGCCGGGGATCGCGTGGTAGGAGCGGAGTTCGTAGAGATCCCCGCCGGGTTTTTCCTCTTGTGCGGAGACCGGGAGTATGCCGAGGAACAGAATGGTTTTGAGAATTTTCATGAGACTTCGACAATGCCGCCCTGATCCGGCGGGGGCAACACGAACTTTCACTCGAAGAAAGTGTCCTCGTGCCGGTATGGCGGTGCGCAGCAGCAGAGAAATACTGAGATCCGTAGTAGCTGTGATCCCGTGCCATGCGCCGGGAGGGATGAGAATCGCGTCCCCCACGCCGATCTCCCGGCTTTCCCCGTCGATTTCCATAAGTCCGGAACCACTGGAGATATAGTAGAACTCCTCGCTATCCCGGTGATAGTGCCGTTGGGTCGATCCACCGGAAGGGATGCGGGCTTCGGCCAGACTTTGGTTTTTTACGGGCGCGTTGGCGGAATCAAGAAGACTGGTGATGGTGGAGCCGTCTTTGGTCGTGAACGGGGTTTGCTCGGAGTGCTTGCGAATTATCATGGTGTCTCCCGTCAGACTAAACTTTCGAAGTCTTGCCACCCAAGGATTTTCCCGCAACCATCCGCCTCCCGACAAAAATCCTCTTCCTTGAGGTTTAAAATTTAGAATTTAAGTTTATGCGCCCCGGACTCATCCTCAAGCTCTCCTCCCCCGACCATCCCGGTATCGTCGCGAAAATCGCCTCTTACGTCGCCTCACACAGCGGAAACCTCACGGAGTTCAGCCAGTTCTCCGACCAGATCGGGAAAAAATTCTTCGCCCGCCTCGAGATCGACACCTCGGGACTCGATGTGACCGTCGAGGATTTCAAAACCGGCTTCGGCACCCTCGGCCGCTCCCTCGGCGCCACATGGCACTTCCGCGAGCTGCCTTATAAAATGCGCACCGCAGTCCTCGTCACAAAGACCGACCACTGCCTCAACGAAATCCTGCTCCGCACCGAGCTGGGCGAGCTCCCCATCGAGATCACCTCCCTCATCGGGAACCGCGACAATTGCGCCCACATCGCCCAACGCGCCGGCCTCCCCTTCCACCACATCGAGATGGACGGCCCGCTGCGCGAAAAAGGCTTCTCCGAAATCCGCGATCTCCTCCTCGCCCAGGACGTCGAGCTCATCGTCCTCGCCCGCTTCATGCAGATCCTCCCGGACGGGTTCTGCCAGGAGTTCTCCGGGAAAATCATCAACATCCACCACTCCTTCCTCCCCGCCTTCATCGGAGCGAATCCCTACAGTCAGGCTCACGAGCGCGGCGTGAAACTCATCGGAGCCACCTGCCACTACGTCACCGCGGATCTCGATGCCGGCCCCATCATCGAGCAGGAAGTCGAGCGCGTCTCCCACTTCCACTCCCCCAACGACCTCGCCCGCCTCGGCCGCCACTGCGAGCGCGCCGCCCTCGCCCGCGGCATCCGCTACCACGTCCACGACCGCACCATCATCGACGGCCACCGGGCGATCGTTTTTCCGGACTGAAGGTTTCCTTCTCAGGCCGGAGGCACAGGAGCGTTAGAGGACAGGCGCGCCGGTGAGACGCTCGTCTTGATCAGACGGACTCCTCGGCGTGGCCTCGTCCGTCTTGTTCGGGATCTTTGATTTGAGTGCGGCCTGTTCCCTTCTGGCCCATTCGAGGATCTTCGCACGGTCGTAACCGTGTTCCTCTGCGAGAGCTGCCCGTGCTGCGCGAACTTCGTCTATGATGGAATTGTTCATTGTTTTAGTTTAATTAGATTCTCTGGTGTGCAAATCACCGGAAGATGAAGATTGTAGTATCCGCAATAGTCGATGAGCTCTTTCTGAAGAATTGCGTTCGCCAAATGAGTGCAATTCCACGTCAGAAGGTAATCCATCTTATGAAAAATGGCGAGGCCGAGATGCGATGCGTCTGTCGTCGCCTTTTCAGGAAGTTGGAACAGGTTGATCAGATCATCCTCCAGGTTTGAAAAATCGACGGGAATGTCCAAGGTTGGTATGCCTGACAGCAAGTCCAGGCGCTCCGCTGCAAGCTTCGGATCGCCCCGGCCCGCCTCATCGCGTGTGAACACGGACGTGAAAAGCCGAAAATATCGACGCTGCTTGTCCCACCACTCACGGGTCGCATCCTGATCTGCCGATACCGAAGGCTGCTTGTTCCGGCGTCCGACCAGGTAGCTGGGAATCGTGGTCTCGATATAAACTGAGTTCATACGAGGAGATTACGTGATTCCGCAGAGGACTGTAAAGAGCGGCCAATTTATTCCCGGAACAGTGATAATGGCACCACCGATCGCCGATATTCGGGGCGGTGTTTTCATTCGGGAAAGTGGGGAAAAGGGGGGGTGGTGTCAATGAGGAGCGGGGTTGCGGGCGGTTTTCCAGTTGGCGGCGAACGAGGGCGCCGCCCTCGCCCGCGGCATCCGCTACCACGTCCACGACCATACCATCATCGACGGCCACCGCGCCATCGTCTTCCCGGATTGAAGGCATCCTTCACCCTGCCGGAGTCACGGGAAACAGCGGGATCAGGTCAGGGAAACACCCGTGGTAACAACCCCGGAGGGGTGCAAGAGCGTAGCCCCGTATGCAGCGCAGCGGAATGCGGGGTAACCGGTGCATGGATCATGGCGGCAAGCGGCAGGCCCCGTTACCCAACGCGCACCGCCGAAGCCGCAAGCCTGCCGTGCCCTTGGCGGGCTGCGGCGGGGGTGGAACAGGTGGCGGCATCCCTCCCTTGCCCGTAAATCCGTTGCGGGATGTGTCCGGGGGTTCCGTTTCACTCCACCCCCGGCTACTTTCTGGCCGTCCCTGCCGGGACTCAAGAGGCACACGCTATACCAATTTTCCCCTGGCTTTATTGCCCTGACTCAGGAACCGCCGGTTTGCCACCGCGCCTTCAACGCAGAATCCTGTCCTCCTACTTTGTTTGTGTAAGGTGGCCGGCCAACGTGGATTGTAAGCCGCCAAGAACGTGGGACGGGATTCGCCCGAGATGCCTGGTCATTCGTCGGGTGGGCAGCGTCGCGAGAAAATTCAGTCGGACTACGGAGGTGACCTGGAGTCCCGTAGCGTCAAAAAAATCGTCGGTGGATGCGACAATCTGATCAAAGCCATCCTGCGCCTGATGGATCTGGGAACTGACTCCGCAGACTAGAAAATCTCCGAATCCTGGCAACTCTTTGAGCAGTACGAACCGGGCGTGGCTTGGTTCCACCGTCTGCCTGGGGCAGTTCGGCCACGATAAGATCGCCTTCGGAAAGCATCACTCAATTTTCAATCGGTGTTCCTGATCCTGAGTAATCCGGCTCGTCGGCACCGTAGGCGGAATCCAGGAGAGCGGCGGAAGAGTCCGGGAAAGTCCCGTTCCCGACCGTGTCCACAATCTCAAGAACGACCACACTTCCTACAGTCATATCCAATGGCTGGATGAGCCGTAAATGGGTTGGATCTTCGACCGTCGCTTGAACTTGCATGGCGGAAGGATAGCGAATCGGGGAAGCGTCGCAAGTCCGGGATTCCCTGCTGAAAAGTCTCAATGGTATCACCGACCGCGGATCTCGATGCCGGCCCCATCATCGAGCAGGAAGTCGAGCGCGTCTCCCACTTCCACTCCCCCAACGACCTCGCCCGCCTCGGCCGCCATTGCGAGCGCGCCGCCCTCGCCCGCGGCATCCGCTACCACGTCCACGACCGCATCCTCATCGACGGACACCGGGCGATTGTCTTCCCGGATTGAAGGCATCATTCTCGGGCCGGAGCCACAGGAGCGCGTTATAGGAATAACGGTGCCGGCTTGCACGCCTAAAATTAATCAGACGACTTACTCGGCGTAGCCACCTCCGACTTATTCTCCTGATATTGTGATCTCATTGCAGTATTGGTTATCCATGAGAAAGTATCAATTGAAGCCTGAAGCAGTGGCACATGTGAATTGTCAAAAACGTTTGGATCTGGTGAGTTGATTGTTAATATTAAGGATAAGCAATTATTCGACCATTCGCCACTATTCGAATCCCATGATCTTGTCATCACTGCCCCCATCATGACAGACCTATCTTCTCTTAAGTGGTCGTTATCGTGTCTTTGCCATTCGGAGTCATCTATCCCCGTTATTCGGACACACTTTCGTTGGAGATAGTAATGCCTCTTCAACTGGATTACAGTCTGGTGGTTGTCTTTGTGCATGGGTTGAGATGTGGTGCCACGACTTTTGTTCTGCGAACCCTTACGCAGCCAAGTGTGGTATTGATCGTCGGATCGCCGATCTCTTACAGCCACCCAAATCTTGTGCTTCTCTGGAATTACGACCCTAAATATGTCGTAAAGCTCATCAATAAGTTGTTGATATTCGACTTCCATTGCCTTCAACTTTGGAAGTTGAGAACCCTTAGGTAAGTTGGCTGGAATTAATTCAGAATACTTTGGAACAACAGGGAGCAACTTCACCGATGTGTCCCTTGCAAGATGCACAAGATCGTGAAGCTCCTCGAACAATCTCTGATTCTCGATCGATGGCTCGTTCTCAATCTGAGCAACAGCGATCTGTCCTTCGATCTTCTGCTTTATTACTCCACTTACAGCAGATGCCAACTGCGGAATAAAGATCACAAAGCTGTATAAAATGATGACGCCTACTATGAGTGCGACTGATATTGATGGCTCGTCGATAAACCGAGTAGCCAAGGCCATGAGACCAATGACAATTGCGGGGGTAATTTGTGCGACTAGCGTTTTACGATCTTTGTCTTCCATGGTATTTTTTCTTTGGGGAACGTTGGTGGAATGGCGCGCCAGGGAGAAGCCCGTATTTAATCAGACGGCTTACTCGGCGTCGCCATGTCCGATTTTTATGCTTCTTTTTGTATGATCATAGACCTTAGAGTAGCGAGTCCTGTTCGGGTTAAATCCATATCGTCATCAACCACTCCAGCATTACGGAGTTCGCAGCCGAAAGAATCTGGATGTTTCGATAACTCCGCCTTGAACTCTCGGTTGATTATCCTTGTTGGAGCATTCGTTACTAAATGCCTATCCATCCCTTCAGCGACTATTCTTAAAATCTGATGAAGTTTGGGGTAGATCCGAATCGATGACTCCCCACCATGGATTCGTTCCTGTTCGATCATCCTGTGGCGCATTAAGCTTAATTCGCGCCGAGCATTTGAGAGTTCCTCGTCAGAAGCATGTAAGCGTGCGAAGAGCTCGGTCTTCTCATCCTCTTGTAATCGGGCTCGTTCAGCTAGCTTCTCAATCATTTCGTTCCGCTCTTCCTCTACTTTTTTGACTTGGGCTTCTTCTTCTTTAATTTCTTTGTCGGCCTCGCCTCGATCATATGGAATCTTTTCTACAGCGGTCTTTAGGCCAGTGAAACCGTCGTCCAAATGTCTTAGGCGCTCACCAAATCCTGCTTCAACTCGACCTAGGATCTCGGAAACATCCTTTGTGAATCTATACGTGTTATCGTAGAAAACGTTAGAAGTGTCGGTAGCCTTCAAATAGAATAAAACTGCCAAAGCGATCGAGAACATCGCTAGAAACAACGAGAGAAGATCCGAAAAATCAAAGCCCGAGAAAACGCTAGAAAAATCGCTCTGCCAAATCTTGACGACAACGACTAGAGTTATAGTTCCGATAACACAGATCTTGAGCCAGTTATTACGTAGCGCGATCTTTTCAGAGGGTATCAAGGTCTGGACTAGTTTTCGATCTACGGATGCTTTTGATGATTCACTCATGATTTCTTTGGGTAACAGTGTTATTAGTATCACCGATTGCCGGTATGCGGGTCGGGGTTTTAGGTGAAAAGGTGGGAAAAGGGTGGGTGGTGTTAATGGGGTGTGGGGTTGCGGGCGGGATGCGAATTTCCAATATTGAGAAGGGGTTTGTAACCCCTTTCACTGGGCAAGCGGTTTCCCCATCCTCCGCAAAGGGGTTACAAACCCCTTCTCCATAGGCTTGTGCTTAGGGTGTGGGAGGCTCGGGATCGGGGTTGTTGCTGCCGAGGTCGCGGACGGTGCGGGCGGTTTTCCAGTTGGCGGCGAAGGCTTTGCCTTCGGGGGTGCCGCGGAAGCGGAGGACGAGGCGGTCCATGGAGAGGAGGATGTTGAGCACTTCGCGGAACTCCGGGCGGAGGGCGGCGGTGAGGGCTTTGCGGGTGGCGATGGCTCCGGAGGGGTTCTGGATGACTTGTTCGTAGTCGGCGAGCTCCTTGGTGTAGAGGGTGAGATCGGCGGGGGTGATGCCGTATCCGGCGAGGCCGGGTGCGTCGGCGGCGAGGGTGGCGGTGAGGCGGGTCTTGAGGAGGGTGGCTTTGGCGAGGAGGGCGGTATCGCGCAGGCCCTGCCATTTGGAAAGGGAGAGCTCGAACTCGGCGGCCTCGCCCTCGCGGCCCTGGTCGCCGAGGTACTCGGCGAAGGTGACACCAAGCTCCTGGGCGATGATCTCAAGCTCGGTTTCTTCGCGATCCTTTTCCACGGCCTGGCCGCTGATGATGTTGGTTTTTCCCGCGATGGTGGCGGTGAGGGCGGTGACTTTGGCGCGGAATTCGCCAACCCTTTCGGTGAATTTGACGGGGTTGTTGTCTTCCCAGACGGCTTTGGATTCGGGTTTGTCTAGGAGGTTGAGCACCGTGAGGTGCATGGACTGGCGGTTGGTAAATTCGTCTCTCATGGCATCCGTTTCCTATCGGTTCAGGTTATTTTGTAAATAAGCATTTGCGAGGGTGTTTCGCGGTTCCTGTAAGTATTTTGTTATCAATGGTTGGGGGGTTAAACGGCGTTTTTGAAAACAGGCACTACCGGGCGGTTTGGAGGCTCTACCGGACGGTTTTTACGTGTTACCGCGCGATTTGGAGGTGCTACCGGGCGGTTCGGAAGGACTCCGGGGCGATTTGGAAGGACTACCGGGGGATTTGGAAGGACTACCGGGGGATTTGGGGATGTTGCCAGGTGGTTTGAGGGGACTCCGGCGCGGTTTGGAGTGGCTGCGGGGCTGTTTGGAGGGGTTACCGGAGGGTTCGGGTGCACCACCGGGGCATTTGGAGCTGCTCCCGGACTCTTTGGAGGAATTACCGGGAGATTTGGAGGGGTTGCCTTCCGGTGAAGGCGACCGGGCGGTCGTGTCTCCGCCGGCCGGTTCAGACCGAGGGTCTGGAGCGGTAGCTTTCGATGGCGGCCTTCCAGACCGGGTGGATCTCGTCCTCGTTCCCGAGCCAGACGGTGCGGTGCGCCATGAGCATGGCCGGGAAAAGATAGAGGAGGCTTCCCGTTTCCTCCCGGGTGAGACTGCCCGGCCCCTCCGTCAGGCAACGCTGGGTGAGGGCTTCCTCCACGGAGTTCATTTCCGCATGGTCGAGCAGGGAAAGGTGGATGCCGTTCACATAGGGATCGACGACCGCCGCGACGAAACCACGGCGTTGCGGGGTATCCGCACTCAGCGCCGCCTGCCCCGTGTCTTCCGCGCTGTCCGCCAGTCTGAGGATCTCGGGCGGGGAGGTTTCGTCCGGTGTGAGGACGACCTTTCCGCGCAGGAGAGGCCGATCCGATTTTCGTCCTGCTCGTCCACACGGATACCGGAATGCTCAGCACCAGTCCGGCCAGGATGGGGGACATCCAGATGGCGAAGGTCGCGCCGATCTCCAGGGCGAGAAACGTCCAAGCGATCCCGGCGATGGTGGGAAAAGCGTGGAAACGCATGGCATCGGCCCAGGCGGTGCCGTCCGCCTCCCGGTTCTGGTTGCCCCATCCCACGGCCTTTCCGGACATGATGCTGAGGACCATCAGGGTGTGGGCCAGCATCATCACCGGCGCGAGGAGTATGGAAATGATGGTTTCCAGGAAAGCGCTTGTGAGGATGGCCCGGAAGCCTCCGAAAGACCGCCTCAGGGAAGGCACCGCGATGGCGCGCAGAACCGCGAGGATTTTCGGAGAAAACAAAAGAAAGGCGACGGCGAGCGCGAGCACCAGGCCCTGCGAGGCCGTTCCGATTCCTAACCATTTCTGGACAAAACCCTCGAATGGAAGGGGTGTGAGATTGCTCTCCCGGTAGTCCCATGCCAGCCAGGTTCCCAGGGCGAGGAAAAGGAACCAAAGCGGCCCGCCGAGGTAGGCCATGATCCCCATGAAGAGGTGGATGCGGACGGTGAGCGGGAGTTTCCGCGCGAAGATCAGCCACAGGTGCTGGAGGTTTCCCTGACACCAGCGGCGGTCGCGCTTCAGGTGGTCGATCAAGGTGGGCGGAGCCTCTTCGTAGGTGCCCGCGATGTCCCATCCCAGCCAGACCTCCCAGCCCTGGGAGACCATCAGGGCGGCCTCGACGAAATCGTGGCTGAGGATCCTTCCTCCGAACGGCTCGCGTCCGGGTAGGGCGGGAAGCTCGCAGAATTCGGAGAACGGCAGCACGCGGATCAAGGCGTTGTGGCCCCAGTAGCTCCCTCCGGAAAGCTGCCAGAAATTCAGCCCCCGGATAAACAGCGGGCCATAGATCGACATGGCGAACTGCTGGAGCCGGGTGAAAACCGAGGTGCCCCGTATCAGCTTCGGCGGGGTCTGGAGGATGCCGAGCTTCGGGTGCCTTTCCATTACCCGCGCCATCCGGACGATGTCCCGACCGTCCATCAGGCTGTCCGCATCCAGCACCAGCATGCCCTCGTAGCGCCCGCCCCATTTCCGGACGAAGTCCCCGATGTTGCCGGCCTTGCGGTTCTCGTTTTTCCTACGGCGCCTGTAGTAGATCTTTCCAAATCCATCCAGCCTGCGGCACAGGTTTGCCCAGGCGACCTCCTCGATGATCCACAGATCGAGGTCCCGGGTATCGCTGAGGAGAAAGAAATCGAAGGAGTCCAGGTGGCCGGTTGCCTTGATGGACCGGTAGATCGCTTCGATCCGTGCGCAGAATTTCGAGCTGTCCTCGTTATAAACCGGCATCACGACGGCATACCGGCGGGAAAGGTTTTCCGTCCCCTCCCCGGCCAGCTCCATGATATTGACGGCCCGCCGCTTTCCCATGAACATCTCGACCGCACCGAAGAGGGCGTGGAAGGAACCCAGGACGAGAAGCCCGTTGAGCACCGCGAAGATGAGGAGGAGCGGGACGTGCGCGCGGTGGTAGCCCTCGCTCCAGAAAAGATCCGCCAGCCAGCAAACGGCGACCGCATTGAGCACGAGCACCGAGCCGAAGAAAACAAACCGCCTGGCGAAAACCCGCTCCGCCCCGATCAGTCTGATCCCTGGTTTTTCCGGTTCGTGGTCCATCATGTCCGGAAAATGATCCACGCGATCACGAGGATCAGGGAAAGCACCAGCATGGCGGACATTTTCCTCACGATCGGCCGCCTGTCCATCGTCTCCCACCACTGTGCCGCACCGCTTCCGATGGCGTTGAGCCGCAGGGGCTTCGGAACCATCGTCAGCTCCGCAAAGCTGGGCCCGGCGGCGAGATAGGATTTCCTCATGGCATCGACAAAGGCCGGCGGCCACGGGGCGTGAGTGAGGAAAACGCCCTGCCACTTGTCCGGCATCCCGGCAAGAAGCAGAGCCAGCCGGCCGCGGGCGGCGAGCCTCTTGTTTTCAAGCTCCTCACCGAGCACCTCCTGGGTCCACTCGCTGATCTCGCGAAGCGTCTCCTCCATCGCCAGCACACGGGCGGACTTCTCCGGTTCATCCGCCCGCCTCGCGGAGGCGTTCCAAAGGATGCGCCGCACCAGCTCCGCGAGAAGAAGCCTGTTTCTCACGCGCAGGGAGCAAAGGTATGCCTCGACCGTGGAATAGGCCTCCTCCCATTCCAGCAGCTCCACCTCGCCGAGTTCGCGGAGCGTTTCTAGGGATTTATACGGTACACCCATGTTTCGGTGAGAAAATCGTCGCCGCGTTTCAGACCGGCCCGCAATTCCACCGCGCCGGAATCGGAAAGCTTGCCGCCCTCTTTCCCGGGAGCGAGCTGGAAGGCGAGCCTGACCCTGCCACCGGGAAGTCCCTGCACCGCGGTGCCCTGCACCACCACTTCCACATTGGAAAGGCTTCGCGCCTCCACGAAAGCTTCCGGCATCGTGCCATCTTCCGCGACAAGTCCCTCGCCCTCGAATTCCACGACCATCGTCCTCTGCTCCGGCTGCCAGTCGTGGACCCCCGTCCGCGTCGCCGACACATAACGCCCGGCACCGGATGGATCGGTCTCCATCGTCCAGTGCTGGATGTAGGAAAATTCCATCCGCTGCCCCGGAGCCGCTTTCTTTTCAGGCACCCACATGGCCACGGCGTTGTCCGCAAGCTCGTTGGTCGTAGGAATCTCCATGAGCATCACACTGCCCGCACCCCAGTCGGAAGTCGGCTCGATCCAGAGCGAAGGGCGCTTTTCATACCCCGCCTCCCCATCCTCGTATGCCTGGAAACGCCTGTCGCGCTGGAGCAGGCCGAAGCCTTTGCAGCCCTCGGTATTGAAAAAGCTGAACTGGAGGTTCCCCGTGTCGTTTTCCAATGGACGCCAGATTTTCTCGCCATTGCCGAGATGGATCGCGAGGCCATCCGAATCATGCACCTCGGGGCGGAAGTCATCGAAGCGCCGCTTCGAATTCTCTCCGAACCAGAACATGCTCGACATCGGGGCGATGCCGAGACGCCCGATTTCCTTGCGGGGGAAAAGAACCGCCTTGACCGCAACCCGGGTGTCATCCCCCGGCCGGATCTCGAAGCGGTAGGCACCGGTGATCGAGGGGCCGTCGAGCAGCCCGTAGAGAATGACCGATTCCGCACCGGCCTCCGGTTTCCCCAGCCAAAACTCCCGGAAAGCGGGAAACTCCTCCGTCGCACCATCCTCGCCCGTGTCCACAGCCACCCCGCGCGCGGAGATCCCGTAGAAGCTGGCCTTTTCCCAAAGCACGCCAGTAGCTGGCACCCTGGAAGACGGCCAGCTCGTCAAAAACATCGGGCCTGTTCAATGGCGAATGAATCCGGAACCCCGCGAAACCGCCGTCGGAGGGCATTTCACCGCGCTCGCCGACCAGCTTGCCGTAGTTGAAAAACGCTTCCGTCAGACGCACGTCCTGCATGTGCGTGCCGGTGATTTCGCGGATCGCCACAGGTTCGCGGAAAAGATAACCCGGGTGGAAAAACATCGCCCGGAACGGCAGCCCGTCCTCTTTCCATAGAGCCATGTCCTCCTTGAAACGGATGTCGCGGTACTGGTCGTAGGTCAGGTCCTTCATCCAGGCCGGAAGCGATTCCTTGTCGGGTGCGGCGTAGGGCCGGTCCGCAAGCTCCTTCGCCCTTGCCTCGATTTCCGCGAAATCCACCTTTTCCCGTTCCCAGTCCTGCGAGTATGCCGTTTCCAACATGAGGGTGAGCACAAGCAACGTTCGATTTATGGGAATCACAACCCTCATGCTGGGGGATGCATCGGGAAAAATCAATCTGACATTCCGCAATCTTCTCTACCCCCAGGCCGCCCTCCCGCTCATTTTCCCGACTTGAAAGTTGCCAAGCCCGCCCCGGCACGCCTAGGTTCCCCGCCCCACCGCAGAACTTTTATGAATATCGTCGTCGAAAAACAGCCGAAGTGCATCGCAACCCTTAGCGTGGAAGTCCCGTCTTCCGATGTTGCCGCCAAGCGTGAATCCATTGCCTCCTCCTATGCCTCCCAGGCGAAAATCCCCGGCTTCCGCCCCGGAAAGGCCCCGAAGGCCGTGATCCAGAAGCGTTTCGGAAAACAGATCTCCGAGGAACTCCGCGACGCCCTCTTCGGCGAGGCCTGCGACCAGGCGCTTGAAAAGGAAAACCTCAAGGTGCTCGACTTCGGCTTTCCGGACAATTTCAATGAAAACGCCGAAGGCTCCGTCACTTTCGATACCAGGATGATCCTCGCCCCGGAGTTCACGCTCCCGGAATACAAGGGCATCGAGGTGAAAGCCCCCTCCCCTGAAGTGACCGAGGAAGAACTCGACGCCCAGCTCCAGCAACTCCGCGAGCGTCTCGCCGAATTCGAGGACGTGGCCGACCGACCGCTCGAGAACGACGACATCGCGGTGGTCGATTTCACCACCACGGTCGATGGCAAGCCGCTCACCGAAGTAATCGGAGAGGAAAAAGGCGCCTACCTCTCGAAACGCGAAAACCACTGGCTCCCAATCAAGGAAGGATCTTTCCTCCCGGGCTACGCCGAGCAGCTCGTCGGCATGAAAGAAGGCGACAAAAAGGACGTCACCATCACCCTCACCGACGAATTCCCGTTTGAAGAACTCCGTGGAAAGGAAATGACCCTCCACACCTCCATCGAGGGCATCAAGGAGGCCAAACTTCCGGAACTCGACGACGATTTCGCTGCCAAGCTGGTTCCTGACAAAACCCTCAAGGACGTGAAAGCAATGATCCGAGAGAACATGGGCGTCGAAAAGCTCAAGCAGATCAACGAACTCAAGGTCAACCAGATCGTCGAACATCTCAACAGCGCCGTCAGCTTTGATCTCCCGGATGAAGTCCTCCAGCGCGAGACCCAGAACCAGGCCAACGCCCTGGTCGAAGAAGGCCAGAAGCAAGGCGCGTCCGACGAGGACATGGTCAAGCAGCAGGAGGAGATTTTCACCGTCGCCACCCAGCGCGCCAACACCAACCTTCGCACCAACTTCCTGCTCCAGGAAATCGCCCAGGCTGAGAAAATTTCAGTTCCGGACTCGGATCTCCTTCAGCACATTTCCAAAATCGCCGAGTCCCGCAAGGAACCCATCAAAAAGGTCATCAAGGATCTCCAGAAAAAGAACCAGATCCAGTCCATCCGCAATTCCATGCTCATCGGCCACACGATTGACTTCCTTTTGGAACAGGCGAAGGTAACCGAAGTTTCCAAAGAGGAATTCGAAGCAACACCCGCAGAATAAGCAGATATGAACCTTTTCCCGCCTTCCAACAGCTCCGTGAACCAGACTCCGGAGAACAATTACTACGTCCCCGTCGTCATCGAGTCCGATGCGCGTGGCGAGCGTTCCTTCGATATCTACTCGCGCCTGCTCAAAGACCGCATCATCTTCATCGGTACGGCCATCGACGATGGCGTCGCGAACTCGGTGATCGCCCAGCTCCTTTTCCTCCAGATGCAGGATCCGAAAAAGGACATCCACATCTACATCAACAGCCCCGGTGGCTCCGTCACCGCCGGCCTTGCCATGTATGACACGATGCAGTTTCTCACCTGCGATGTGAATACCTATTGCATCGGCATCTGCGCCTCCATGGGCTCCGTCCTCCTCACCGCCGGGACGAAGGGCAAACGCTTCTGCCTGCCGAACTCCCACGTAATGATCCACCAGGTCTCCGGCGGCGCGCAGGGCACAGCCTCCGATGTGGAACGCACCATCGGCTTCATGTTCAAGCTGAAGAAGAAACTCAACGGAATCATCGCCCACCACACCGGCAAGACCATCGACGAGGTCGAGAACGATTCCGACCGCGACAACTACATGACCGCCGAAGAATCGGTCGCATACGGCCTCGTGGACAAAGTCCTCGAATCCCGCAAACAACTCCCCGACGCCGTCCGTCCGGAAATCGAGGACAAAGCCGACAAGTAATGTCATCCTTGGAGTTTAAAATTTAGAGTTTAAAGTTTAAAAAATGGCCCGCGCTTCAAATCTCACCATGTGCTCCTTCTGCGGAAAGAGCCACTCGGAGGTCAAAAAACTCATCGCCGGCCCCGGCGTGTATATCTGCAACGAATGCGTGGATGTCTGCTCGAACATCCTCATCAAGGAGCTCAACCCACCGTCTGAGAAGGGGAAAAAAGGGAAATCCAAACCCATCCGCCAGTCCGACGTCCCCACTCCCGCCGAGCTTCTCGCGGAACTCGACAACTACGTCATCGGCCAGGAAACCGCGAAACGCGTCCTCTCCGTAGCCGTTTACAATCACTACCTCCGCCTGAACCAGAACGAGACCCCGCTGGACGAGGAGTTCAACGACGTGGAGATCGAAAAATCAAACGTCCTCCTCCTCGGCTCCACAGGCTCCGGGAAAACCCTCCTCGCCCGCACGCTTGCCCGCGTGCTCGACGTCCCGTTCTCCATCGTGGATGCCACGACCCTTACCGAAGCGGGATACGTCGGCGAGGATGTGGAAAACATCATCCTCCGCCTCCTCCAGTCCGCGGACTTCGATGTCGAGCGCGCCGAGCGCGGCATCATCTACGTCGATGAGATCGACAAGATCGGACGGAAGACCGAGAACGTCTCCATTACCCGGGACGTTTCCGGGGAAGGCGTCCAGCAGGCGCTCCTGAAAATCCTCGAAGGAACCGTATGCAACGTCCCGCCCCAGGGCGGCCGCAAGCACCCGCAGCAGGAGTACATCCAGGTGAACACCGAGAAAATCCTCTTCGTATGCGGGGGAGCGTTCGTCGGCCTCGAAGACATCGTCAAACGCCGCCTCGGCAGCAAGACCCTCGGTTTCCACAGCGACAACACCGTCAACGACGAGGATGAGAAAACCTCCAAAATCCTCGAGAAAGTTCTCCCGGAAGATCTCCTTCACTTCGGCCTCATCCCGGAATTCATCGGTCGCCTCCCCGTGATTTCCTCTCTCCGCAAACTCACCGAAGACGAGCTGGTAAAAATCCTTACCGAACCGAAGAACGCGTTGGTAAAGCAATACTCCAAGCAGCTCGCACTCAACAACGTGAAGCTCCGCCTCACCCGGGACGCCCTCCGCGCCATCGCCCAGATGGCAGTCGAGCGCGGCACCGGCGCGCGCGCCCTCCGTTCCATTTTCGAAAAGCTCATGCTCGACGTCATGTTCGACGTCCCGTCCCGTGGGGACATCGAAGCCGTCACCATCAACCGCCAGGTCGTCGAAGGTAAAAAATCCCCCTCCATCCGCCGCCGCAAGGCCGATGCGGACGCGGACGCCGCGTAGCGCAATCCTTAAAAGGAACGCGGATTTCAGTCCGCAGCCCGAGGAGCCCCGTCGGGAAGTAGGGGCGATCTTCGGTCGCACCTTCGCCGGGATATGAACGGGCGGCGACCGAAGATCGCCCCCACTAAATTTCCAAAACAAAATCCCATTCCGGTGTCGCAAAAAATGCAGCATCCTGTATTGACCTCCCACCCCATGATCGAAGTCGCAAACCTCAGCAAACGATTCGGCAGCAAGGTTGCCGTGGACAATCTCTCATTCACCGTGGAAAAAGGCGAAGTCCTTGGTTTCCTGGGGCCAACGGAGCAGGAAAATCCACCACCATGCGCATGGTCACCGGCTTCATCCCGCCCACCTCCGGCGATGCGAAAGTCTGCGGAATTTCCATCACCGAGAACCCCGCCGCCGCGAAAACCAAGATCGGCTACCTCCCCGAATCCGCCCCTCTTTACAACGACATGACCGTCATCGGATTCCTGAAATTCTGCGCCGCGATCCGTGGCCTTGTGGGGATTGAGAAAAACGAAGCCGTCGAGAGTGCAATCGAGACCTGCTTCCTCACCACCGTCGCCCACCAGTCCATCGACACCCTCTCAAAAGGCTACCGCCACCGCACCTGCCTGGCGCAGGCGCTACTCCACGATCCCGAAGTTCTCATCCTCGACGAACCCACCGACGGCCTCGATCCGAACCAGAAATTCGAAGTCCGCCAACTCATCAAGCGCCTTGGGGAAACGAAAGCCATCCTCTTCTCCACCCACATCCTCGAGGAAGTGGAAGCAGCCTGCACCCGCGCCGTTATCGTAGATCGCGGTGCCATCGTCGCGGACGGCACCCCCGCCGAACTCATCGCCCAATCCGGCACCGCCTCCCTCACCGACCTTTTCCGGAAGGTCACCACCACCGACACCGCCGCGTAGGGGCGATCTTCGGTCGCCCCTTCATCCGCCAACCCAAGACTTCTCACTTTTCACTAGCCACTTTTTACTCATGCAAAGCCTCACCATCTTCCGCCGCGAGCTGAAATCCTACTTCGCCCAGCCCACCGCCTACGCGATCATCGTCATTTTCCTCATCCTCTCCCTCGGCTTCACCTTCACCTTCGGAAGCTTCATGAGAGTGGGCGACGCCTCGCTGGAATACTCCTTCTTCTTCTGGCACCCGTGGCTCTACATGCTCATCGCCCCGGCCGTGGGCATGAAACTCTGGGCGGACGAGCAGCGGAACGGCACCATCGAGCTGCTCGGCACCTTCCCGGTCTCCACATGGGCGGCCATCGTTGGGAAATTCCTCGCCGCGGCCACCGTCACCCTTGTCGCCCTTCTCCTCACCTTTCCCATCGTCATCACGGTGAACTACCTGGGCAGCCCGGACAACGGAGCCATCGCCTCCGGCTACATCGGCTCGTTTCTCGTCTGCTGCACCTTCCTCGCGATTACCATGCTCGTCTCCGCATGCACGCGGGATCAGGTCGTCTGCCTCATCGTTTCCGTCACCATCTGCACGATCATGGTTCTGTGCGGCTACGATGATTTCACCCGCGAATTCGCCAAAGCAACCTCCTCGTCCACCGTTGAGGCTCTGGCCGCCTTCGGAGTCTGGGAGCACTTCAGCTCACTTACTCGCGGCCTGTTCCGCCTACAGGATTTCGTATGGTTCGCCAGCTTCATCGGCCTCTGCCTTCTCGGCACATCCACCATTCTAAGCGCAAAGCGCGCATAATTCCTCTTCACTTGGAGTTTAAAATTTAAAGTTTAAAGTTTCATGAAAGCCCCAATCACCCGCGCCGCCTTCGGCATAGCCGCCCTCGTCGCCATTGCCATCCTTGCAAACTGGCTAGTCTCCCTCACCTCCTTCGGGAACCGGGGAGCCGATTTCACTGAAAATAAAATCCACACACTTTCCGAGGGCACGAAGTCCATCCTCGCCGAGCTGGATACCCCGGTAACGATCCGCTACTATGCTTCCCGTAATACCGACTACATGCCGGAGCAGCTCAAGCTCCACATCAAGCGTGTGGACGATCTCCTCAAAGAATACGCAAATCTCGCGGACGGGAAACTCCGTATCGAAAACCTGGATCCCGAGCCCGACACCGATGCCGAGGACTCCGCCAACCTCGACGGTCTCAGCGGTCAGAACATCAACGGCGACAATCTCTACCTCGGCATGGCCGTCTCCGCCCTGGACAAGAAAGTCGTCCTCCCTTTCCTCAATCCCTCCGAGGAAACGATGCTGGAATACCAGATTTCCAAAGCCATCGCGGAAGTCACCACGCCGGTAAAACCGATCATCGGCATCATGTCCGCCCTCGATCTCGCCGGCACACCTGCCATGATGCCCGGCCAGCAACCCCAGCAGGCCTGGGTCATTTACCAGCAGCTCCAGCAGAGCTTCGACCTCAAGGATCTTGGAATGACTCCTGAGAAAATCGACCCGAACGAGATCAAGGTTCTTCTCCTTTTCCACCCTGCGGAGATCACTCCGGAGGCGGAATATCTCGTGGACCAGTATCTTCTCAACGGCGGGACGGTCGTCGCCTGTCTTGACGCGTTTTCCGTCTCCGCACAAATGATGGGCGGCCAGCCGAATCCGATGACGGGCCAGCCCGGCGGCGCGCCCACCACATCCACCCTCCCGACCCTGCTTTCCGCATGGAGTGTCGAGTTCACATCGAACGAAGTCCTCGCCGACCCCGTTTACGCAACCATGCTGGGCGGTGACCGCAAAGGCATTGCCGTCCTCAGCCTTCCGCAAAGCGCCATGCCACAGAAGGACAATATCGTCACCAAGGGCATCGAATCGGTCACCTTCTACCTTCCCGGAGCGTTCAAGAAACTCGGCACCGGCGGCGTTTCCGCAAATTCGCTGATGCGCTCTTCGACGAGCGCGGGCTTCGTCGATTCCATGAAAGCTTCCCGCCTCGATCCGTCCCTCGATACCACGGTAAAGCCCCTCGGCACCGCACTTGATCTCGTCACCCACCTTTCCGGAAATTTCAAATCCGCCTTTCCTGACGGCAAACCGGACGGCGATGAAGAACCGACCCCCGAGACCGAAGAAGGGGAAAAGCCTACCAAAGACGCATCCCTCAAGGAAGCCGCTAAGCCCGGGAACGTCTTCCTCGTCGCGGACATCGACGCCTTCTTCGACCGCTTCGCCTACAACGTCCAGAACTTCGGCGGCATGCAGATGGCCACCCCGTCCAACGGCAACGCCGCGTTTCTCATGAACCTCCTCGACCAGGCCACCGGCTCGAAATACCTCATCGGCTCCCGCTCCCGCGCCGCCACCCGCCGCCCGTTCACCGTGGTTCAGGAAATGGAAGCGGAGTTTGAAAAGAACGTCGGAGGAAAGATCGCCGAGTTCCAGCAGAAGCAGGAAGAGGCGCAGGTGAAGCTCCAGGAACTCCAGGAACTCCAGGCACAGAAGGCACAAGGCTCCGAGCTGTTCCTCTCCCCGGAACAGGAAGCGGAAATCAGAAAACTCCGCGAGCAGCAGGTCGAATACTCGCGCCTCGTTCGCAACCAGGAAAAAGACCTCCGCCGCCAGAAGGACAAACTCGCCGGCAACATCACCTTGCTCAACGTCGCGGCCATGCCGGTGCTCGTCATCCTCATCGGCCTTGCCCTCTTCCTCAAACGCCGCTCCTCCACCCGCGCCCGCTAGAACGACCGCGCTGCCAAAACGAGAAAGTCCAGATCCTATGCCGACAGCCTACATCGAGACCACGGTACCCAGCTACTACACCGCGAAGCGTGCCCGGTCCGTTCTCCAAATAAGCCGTCAGCTCGCGACCCGCGACTGGTGGGACGGGGGATGCTCGGGATTCGAACTGGTCACATCCACGGAAACCCTCAACGAAGCTGGCGAAGGGGCTACTGAGATGGCCAAAGAGCGTCTCGACCTTCTTCACGGGATCCGGGTGCTTCCCATTACAGCCGAAGCTGCGGATCTGGCGCGATCACTGGTTGCCAACGGGCTTGTCCCTGCGGTCGCAGCCCCGGATGCGGTTCATATCGCCCTTGCGTCAGTGCATCGAATCGATTTCCTTGTAACGTGGAATTTCAAACACATCGCCAATCCGCATATTCGGGAGCGGCTGCGTGAACGGATCAGCGCTTCCGGGCACCGGATGCCCGTCATGTGCAGCCCTGAAGAACTAATAGCCAACGATGAAACTAACTGACAGTCCCCCAACCGTAGTTGACGAGGTGATCGCCGAAGTCCGCGCGATCAAACGCGGAATCTCGGAACGCCATGGGAATGATATCGATCGCCTGCTTGCGTCCCTGATCTCACAGGAACGCGATTCCAAAACGAACACCGGAAACGACGCTGAAACCCCCGGGCCGACCAAGCCGTCGGTTTGATTTACGGCATTTCGCCCGACCACTCACTAACCATAGATCACTTTCCACAGAACCATGAAATCCCGCACCGTCATCACCCTCTGGACCATCGCCATCGCCCTTGGCATCGCGATTTTCCTCGTGAAACAATCCCAAGGCTCCGGCCAGGAAAAAGCCACCGCCCGCGCCCCGGGAGAAACCCTCCTGGAAAATTTCCCTGCGGAAAAAGTCGCTGAGATCGAGATCTTCGGAACCGACAGCACCGCGACCCTCCAGGAAAAAGACGGCGAATGGACTGTCTCCGAGCGCGACTCCTACCCTGCCAACACCCGCAACATCAACGACCTGCTCCGCACCCTTTCCGACCTGAAAGTCACCCAGGGCATCGAAGCCGGGCCATCCTTCGCACCCCGTTTCGGTATGGACGAGAACGCTTCGGAAGCGGAGGAACACGGGATCACCGCCGTTTTCAAAGACGAGTCCGGCAACGAGATCTCCACGCTTTCTTTCGGGAAAAACCTCGATTCCGCCGCCTCCCAGTCGCCCTTCGGTGGTGGATCGACCGGGCGTTTCGTCCGCAACCACGCCGACGAATCCGGCTTCTACGCCGTCTCCGAACTTTTCGGCACCCTCTCCACCGATCCCAAAAGCTGGCTCAGCGACGAGTTCCTGAAAGTTGAGAAAATCCAGACCATTTCCCTCACCAAGCCCGGATCCGATGAAAACGAATGGACGCTGACCCGCGAAGCAGAGGACGGGGACTTCGCTTTCACCGACGCCTTCCCGGGCGTGAAAACCGATCCAAGCGTCACCGGCCAACTCAAATCCCTTTTCTCCTACGCCCGCTTCGACGACGTCGTTCCGGCCTCCGAAGTCGAAAAACGCTCAACCCCGGACCAGCTTCAGAAGGCCGTGATCACCACCTTCGAGGGGATCGAATACACCGTCGCCATCCAACCCGCGAAGGCGGAGGAAAGCGCGGAGGAATCCGCCCCGAAAACATACCTCATGACCGTCACCGCAACCGGCGAGCTTCCCGAGGAGCGAAAGAAACCCGAGGGCGAAAACGAGGACGATGCCAAGAAAGCCGACGAAGCATTCACCGAGCGCCTCGCCGCTCTCAAGGGGACGCTCGAGAAAACCAAAGCTCTCGAAGGCCGCACCTACGAAGTCAGCAACTTCGCCGTCGATGCCCTACTGAAATCCCGCACCGACCTCATGCTAAAAACCCCGGCACCGGAAGCCTCTCCCACACCTTCCCCCGGTGGCAGCGCTTTCACCCCGCCCATCGAAATCCCCGCCCGTCCTGCTCCTGAGCCCCCGGCACCCGAAACCACCGAACCGAAACCACCCGAGGAGGAGCCGAAAGAGAAAGCCCTCCCGGAGATGCCCGAGCCGGAGCTTCCTGAATAGAAATTCATTTCCCCCTCACCCATCGACATCCGGCTCCGATCGCGCTACCATGATTCCAAGTCCGCCATGTCCAATCCCCACGACCACCCCACCGCGCTACAGGATCTTCAGGATTCCATCTATCGGGAAAAAGTCCTCCGCGCCCGCGCGATGACCCGTGAGGAAAGGTTTATCGCGGGTATTGAACTTACAAATTACGTTTCCGCGCTGAATCTCGCCGGTGCGATGGCCCGTATCGGGACCAAGGACGAATCGCTCGGCTGGGTCGAAGCAAAGCGTCTGAGAGCCAGGCTCAACAGGGCACGCGATTATCAGGATTACGTCTCGGAAATTCCCATATCATGACCGTCGAAGAACTGGCTCTCCGTGTCCTACACGCTTGTGAACTGCAACCAATGCAGCACATGCTCACGGGTGCCTTCGCCTACAATTGCTACGGAATTCCCCGGGCAACAAAGGATGTGGACATCGTCGTCGATATCTCCGCGCCCGGGGGGATCCAAGGCCTGATCTCCGAACTTGAGCCTGACATCGAATTTGGGGATCAGGTGCAGTTCGACACCTTGACATGGGGTCGTCGCCATATCGGGAATCCCGTTGGAAACTCCCTCGTGCGCATCGAACTGTTCGAGCTATTCGATGATGATTTTGTCAGAACCCAGTTTTCCCGTAGGAAGCAAATCACCGTCCCCCAACTCGGCATCGACACCTGGATACCCACTCCCGAGGACGTCATCACGCAAAAGCTCCGCTGGGGCAGGCCGAAAGATCTCGAGGACGCCCAGGATATTCTGGCCATCGAGGGCACCGAAACCCTCGACATGCCCTACATCGAAAACTGGTGCTCTATTCATAAAACCACAGACCGCCTCCAATCTGCTCTGGCCCGCATCCCGGAGCTGTAGCTGCGCAGCGACTTTCCATCGATGTTCAGAGTTGGACGTTCAATGTTCGACGTTCCTCCTCAGGATTAAACTGGCCAAGTCTTGAAACAAAGTCTTCCATACCCGCCCCGTGACCAAGCACCGCACAGACGACCTCCGCATTTCCGGCATCAATCCGCTCATTTCCCCCGCGGTTCTCGCCTACTATCTGCCCATCAACGAGCAGGCCGCATCAGTCGTGCACACCGCACGCACCGAGGCCGATGCCATTCTGAGTTTGGAAGACGACCGCCTTCTCGTCGTCGTCGGCCCATGCTCCATCCACGATCCCGAGGCAGCGCTCGAATACGGAGAAAAACTCAAGGCGGAGATGCGCAGACTTGAAAAGGATCTCTGCATCATCATGCGGGTCTATTTTGAGAAACCCCGCACCACCGTCGGCTGGAAGGGTCTCATCAACGATCCGGGACTCGACGACTCCTTCGATATCAACCGGGGCCTCCGCATCGCCCGCAAGCTCCTGCTTGATCTCGCGAATATGGGCGTAGCCGCCGGCACCGAGTTTCTCGACACCATCTCCCCGCAATACTACGCGGATCTCATCGCATGGGGCGCCATCGGCGCGCGCACCACGGAATCCCAGATCCACCGTGAACTCGCCTCCGGCCTCTCCATGCCGGTCGGTTTCAAAAACGGCACCGGCGGCTCCATCCAGCTCGCGCTCGATGCGATCCAATCCGCCTCCCGTCCCCACCATTTTCTCTCCGTCACGAAACAAGGCGTCTCCGCCATCGTTTCCACCGCCGGAAACGAATCCTGCCACCTCATCCTGCGCGGCGGCAAATCGGGGCCGAACTACGATGCCGAATCCGTCGCCACGGTAGAGAAGATGCTTTCCGAGCAAAATCTCCCCCACTCGCTGATGATCGATTGCTCCCACGGAAACTCGAACAAGGACTACCGGAACCAGCCTCTCGTGGCAAAACATCTCGCCCAGCAGATCGCCGCGGGATCGAAGTCCATCACCTCCGTCATGATCGAGTCCAACCTTGTGGAGGGAAACCAGAAGCTCAACCCCGACCTCTCGAAACTCACCCGCGGCCAGTCCGTCACCGACGCCTGCATCAACTGGGACGATACCATCGGTGTTCTCGACATTCTCGCGGAAGCCGTGAGGAAACGTCGCGGATGATGGAGAATCGAAGCGCCGCAGGCTTTGGACTGCTGGGATTCCTTATTCCCAGCTTTTCCCGGTGCGGCGCGACCAGTCCAAAAAGCTGCGGATAAAGAACCGCAGCAGTCCCAGAGCCTCCGGCGGAAGATCAGCGCTCCGCCTTAGGCATTTTCAGAAACTTTTCAACCTCCTCTGCGGAGCGGGTGTTGAGGACATCCTCCCTCCGCAGCCATCCTTTCCGCGCGATTCTCACACCGACTCCAATGTGGTGCAACCGCGCCCGTGAATGCGCGTCCGGATTGATGGAGCAGAGGACGCCCTTGTCCCGCGCGCGTTTCCACCAGCGCCAGTCCATATCCATGCGCATGGGGCTGCAGTTCAGCTCGATGATGGTTCTTGTCGCCGCCGCGCAGTCGATGATTCGCGCATGGTCAACCGGGTAGCCGTCCCGTTTCAAAAGCAGCCGCCCTGTCACATGGCCAAGCATGGTGACGTGCTCGTTCTCCATCGCCCGGCACAGCCTTTCGGTCATTGCCGCCTCATCCGGTTTCCCGAAGTTGTGAACCGAGGCCACGGTGAAATCAAGTTGCTCCAGCACTTCATCGGGAAAATCCAAGCTACCGTCCGGCAGGATATCCACCTCGGAACCGGCGAAGATTCTGAATCCTCCAAGGGTCTTCTCCAGAGTCCGGATCGTCTCCACCTGTTTCAGCAGGCGCTCCGCATCCAACCCGCCCGCATAGGCGGATGATTTCGAGTGATCGGAAATTCCGAGGTATTGGAGCCCCAGCCCCATCGCCTCCTCGACCATGCCTTCGAGCGTGTCCCTACCATCCGATTCCGTGGTGTGGTTGTGAAAAGTCCCTCGCAGGTTCATCAGCTCCACGAGACGGGGCAGTTTGTCTTCCGACGCCGCTTCGATCTCGCCACGGTTCTCACGCAACTCAGGCTCGATGTACTGCAAACCTAGTAGCCGGTAGATATCCTTCTCCTCATCGACCTCCGGACGTTCCGTTTTCCCATTCACCGGATTCAGGCCGTATTCGTTCAGCGACCAGCCCTTTTTCAACGCGAGCGAGCGCAGGGCGACATTGTGCTCTTTCGATCCCGTAAAATACTGGAGTGCGAAGGGAAATTCCGAGTTTTTCACCGCCCGCAGATCGCAATACATCCCGTTTTTCAAGCGAACCGAAGCCTTGGTATCTCCGCAGGCAATCACCGCATCGACCTGTGGAAGAGCGGTGAAATCCTCGCACACCAGCGCCCCTTCTTTGTTGGCAACCAGGAAATCCAGATCTCCGACCGTCTCCTTGGCGCGGCGGTAAGACCCGGCGACCGCCACACGCGAGATCTCAGGATGCATTTTCAGCGTTTCCAGCATGCCCTCGACCAGCGCTCCGATGCTGCCGAGGGTGAAGCGATCCGCGAACTTTTCATTCGCAGCCATTCCCTCCAGAATCTTTTCCTGGGTTTTCTTCCCGAATCCGGGCAACTCCGCAATTTTCCCCGATTCACATGCCGCTTTCAGTTTCTCCAGCGAATCGACCCCGAGCGTATCATACATCGCCTTGATCTTCTTCGGCCCCAGTCCCTGGACATCGAAGATCTCGAAGACCGTTTCCGGGAACTCGTTCTTCAGTTTCTCGTAAAACTCCAGCCCGCCGGTCTTCGCCATCTCGCCCAGCTTGTCGCGCAAAGCCTCGCCGATCCCCTTCACTCCTTTGAGTTCATCGTTCTTCGCCAGCTCCACAACATCCTCTTCCATCGAAAGCACGATCTCAGCCCCCTGGCGATACGCCCGCACTTTGAAGGGATTCTCCCCTTTCAGCTCCAGCAACAAAGCAATCTTCTCCAGCGTCTCCGCCATTTCCTCCCGGTTCATGTCACGGGGAATATGCGAGCCGCTCCCGGATCGCGCAAGGAGGAGTCCGCCCAATCAACCGGCCTGCTTCCGACCCAGCATCCAAATGAGCGGCAGGGCTAGAAAAGGAGAAAACAAAAGACCGCCAACCGAACCGGTCAGGAGGTTGCGGGTGACGTTAGGGGAAACGGGAGTATCAGGGATGACGGGATTGTCGTGGACAACCACCGTCCCGACCGCTTCCGCATTCTTTTCGACCTCGATCTCCACCATTTTGAGTTTTATCCCGTGAAGGAGAGATATTTCGGTTTCAAGATCCCGGATCGCATCCACCAGACCCCGGCCCTCGCCCGGCTGCCTTTCTTCGCGCTCGGTCAGGAGACCCACGATCCTCCTTTTTTCGGCTACGGTATCCTCCTGTTCCCGCAACACATCGTCCAGTTCGCCGAGCTTCGCTTGCAACGGCAGCTTTCCAAGGTCGTCCCTGTATGCTGAATACGCTCTGACAACCTCCGTTGCCATGTCCCTCGCAAATTCTCGATTGGTATGCCTGACCCTGACGGATATCATTTCAGAACCGGCAAGCCGCTCCACACGGGTCGCGCTTCGTATTGCCGATAATCCCTCCTCGGCGTCTAAACTCGAACGCCCTTTCAAGTCGAGCTTCCCGAGCGCCCCCTCCAGTGATTTTTGGCTGGTGATCCTTTGAACCTCCGTTTGGAAAAAAGCCTCCGTTCTCGGTTCACGCATCTCACCATGGGTCAAGCGTGGTCTCCGGTCGGCAATCTCTATCAGCGCCATGCTCTCGTATTCGGTGGGAGTGACATAGGTGGCGATGGCGGCAATCAGGAAACCCGCCAGCACGCCCAACGGAATCATCGCTAGAAAAATCCACCAGTAGCGTTTGAACATGGATGGAGGTTAGGGGCGATGGATGGGCGTGGACAATCGCGTTTTTCTCCGTTTCGGGCGTTGCGGTGGGGGTCGTGGGCAGGATGCCCACGCTCCATGCCTACGCCCGCGTTTCACATTGTCACAAACCCGTTCTCGCCAGGTGGATGCCGGAAGTCCAAACTTGCCAGACATGGACATTACATCACTCGATCTCACCAAAGAATTCCCCCGCAGCCCTCGCGACATCTCCATCGCAGGATACGTCGTCGCCGCGCGTTGCGTGGACAAGTGCCGCGCGGTACTTGCCGAAACCAACGGCGAATATCATTCCGGCTGCCCGCTCGACGAGGTCTGGCTCGATTTCGTGGGGATCAAGTATTCTGCTTTCAAAAAATTCATCGCCACGGGTGCGGACGACGCGGCCGTTTCCGAATGGGTGGCGAAGAAAGCGAAGCAAAAATCGCGCAGTGCGGTAATCAGGTGGAACAACAAAATGCGCGATACTCAGATCAGCTCGATGCCGATGAAGCTGCAGAAATTTCTTGAAGATTACATCCCGGAGAATCTTCCCGAGAACAAGCCGCCCTACGTGTGGTTCGACGTGTACGACATCGAGGAAAAACGGATCTGAGGCTCAAGCCCGTTATTTCTTCTTACGGTTCAGCCGTTTCACCTCGCGGGATTTTCCGCCTTTCTCGACGATCGTGAAGACACCGTCGGTGCGCTTCGCAAGCTCGAACATGGACTCCTCCGCACGCGGCTCCATCATTGCGATGGAGTTCACGACAATGTCGTTGGTTTTCGCTTTGGCAGCGAGTTTCCTTGTCAGGCTCATCATGTCACGACCGCTCATCGAACCATCGGTCATGAAAAAGACGATCTGGGGCGGTGGCTCCATAGCGAAGGCCATTTCCAGAGGGTTCTCCCAGTCCGTGCCATAAACCAGTTTCGAGCTTTTGATGACTTTGAGCGACTCCTCCAGATTCTTGCCCGTCACATCAAGCCACTCCGCCTCCTGACGTTTGCCCGTCGGTTTCCATTCGTGGGCTCCCTTGCCGATCCAATCGTAAGTATGGCCGCCTTTTCCTTTCACGGTTCCATTTCCTCCCTGGCCTTTCCGGTCTAAGGTTACCGTATCTCCGGCGATCCACACAGGACCGGAGAAAAAGATCATCTGGTATTTCGTCCCCGGTGCCAGGCCGCTTACGGATTTGGTGAGTTCCGCGCGCATGAGTTTGTCTTTCTCACCCTCCATCGACTGCGAATAGTCAATCACATAGGCGATTCGATCGGCTTTCACCTCCTGGTTGAAAAAGGTCGCTCCCCCTCCGGAAGCGAAGCCCTCGCCTTCGCCCCAGCCGCCGCCGAAATCCTCGCCATCACCGAAGTCCACAGACTCCACCGGAGACACATCGTCCGGAACGGGAATTGAAACGGGGGAAGCCGAATTTGATGCGATGACCTTTACTGAAGTGGATGCGGGTGAGGTTGGCTTGCGCTGGACGCTGGTTTTGGTCTGCTTCTTCTCCGGCTCTTTTTCCGCCTGTACTGTCCCTTTGTAACTAACGATTACCGGGACTTCCTTTTCAAAATTCGGCAGCAGGGCCAGTCCGAGGACGAGACCTATAACCACGACGGCTAGAAGGGCAATGACCGCCGAAGATATGGTCGAGTTGCGGCGTTGCACGGCAAGCCGCTTCTGTGCTTCAGCGTCTAGTTGTACGTGGATGCTCATGGGTTTCGCTTTCCTTGATTGGTATCAGGTCGATTCAAATTCTGTTTTATAGAACGCACAAGAAGTAATTTTCTTTGAGAATCCCAGCGACATTGGGAAAAACACAAAACTTAGGAAAAATGCGACAATTTTTTCATATTTTTACTTGCGTGTATTTTTAGGGTGTCAATTCTCCGCAGCAGATGAATCTCCTAGCGGACAATCTCATATCCCCCGTCGTCCTTTGTTTCGCGCTAGGCATAGTCGCCCGTTGGATCAAAAGCGATCTCGCAATTCCGGAGCCTATCTACCAGGGACTTTCGATCTATCTGCTGCTGGCGATAGGCCTGAAAGGGGGCGCGGCTCTGGCGGTCACGCCTTTCTCGGAAATGCTGGCTCCGGCAATCGTCACCTTCGCGCTCGGTGGGATCACGGCTGTGTCGGCGTTTTTCCTGATGAAAAATTTTGGCAAACTGAACCGGGAAAACGCCTCGGCGGTGGCCGCGCACTACGGATCGGTTTCGGTGGTGACTTTCCTGGCCGCGACGGAAGCGGTGAAGCGCACGGGAATGCCTTACGAGGGCTATCTTCCGGCGCTGGTCGCAGTGCTGGAGGTACCGGGAATCATCGTCGCGCTTCTGTTTGCGAGCGGCGGAGGCAAAGGCGGAGGCGGCGGCTGGAAAAAGGCGCTGCATGAGGTCGTGACGGGAAAAAGCATCGTTCTGCTCGTAGGCGGACTGGTGATCGGCGCTGCTTGCGGCCCTGCAAAGCTGGCGGATGTGGCTCCGTTTTTCATTACGGCGTTCAAGGGAGCACTCTGCATCTTTCTCCTGGAGCTGGGTCTGATCGCCGGGAAACGCCTGTCGGATGTCGGGAAAGCCGGCTGGAGGCTGATCGCGCTCGGCTGCTTTATCCCTGTGTTTCACGGTGCGATCGGTGTCGCGGGAGCCATCCTCGCGGGCATGAGCCCGGGCGGTGCCGCGATCTTCGGAGCCATGGTCGGCAGCGCGTCATACATCGCCGCCCCGGCCGCGGTGCGTATCGCCTTACCCAAGGCGAACCCGGGATACTATCTCACGCTTTCCCTGGGTATCACCTTCCCGTTCAACCTTGCTTTTGGCATCCCCCTCCTTCAGAAATTCGCCAACCTGTTCCACTCATGGCTGTAAAAGTTCTCCTGAAAAAAGTCACCATCAACGCCGAGCGCCTGCTGCGCGACCAGATCATCGAGATGATCAAACGCCACGGCGCGTCCGGCTGGACCATCACCGCCGTGGAGGGCGAGGGATCGCGCGGCAACCGCACCTCCGACTTCGAGGGGCGGAACGCGCAGATCGACACCATCGTCTCCCAGGAGACCGCGGACGCCATCATGGACGAGGTCGCGGAGAAGTATTTCGCGGACTGGGCCATCATCACCTACGCCACGGATGTGGAGGTGCTGCGCGGGGAGAAATACGTCGGGGAAAAATAATTCCGGAGAGGTGCTTTCCCCTGCTCAATACGGCCCGGTTTTCCAGCCTTCGCCGGTGAAGTCGATATCGTACCGCGGGGTCTCGGTTGAGAAACTCGGAGCCGCCATGTTCTTGTAGCGCCAGGGGCTGTAGTCGTTTTCCTTGAGGTAGCCGATGCTGATCGCGCAGCGACGCGCGCGCCAGGTGGGGATGGGGCCGGCCTCATAGCCGATGATGAACTTGTCCTGCCGGCTTACGAACATGAGGACGTGCCCCTGTTTCAAAAGGATGTCCCCCATCCGGAGATCCTCCCAGGCCACGGGATCGCAGATGCCCGGGAGATCACGGGTGTAAACATGTCTGTCCAGCCCCCAGCAGCGGGAGATGAAGCCGGAGCAATCGATGCCCACGCTCTCGTCGCTCACCGCCGCGTCGTCATTGCGGACTTTGTAGGTATTGGCCACGTCGCCCGCTTTTTTCCCCTCGCGCAAGCCCTGGAGAAACGTCTCCGGTGTATCGAAGCCGCCCCATTTGTAGGGCATTCCCTTTGCCATCCGTCCCGGCTGCCAGTAGCCGCGTTTGTCACCGTGGGCGGCCAGTGTGGTGTCCGGGGTGTGAACGATGACGCCCTTGGAATCCTTCCCGTGCCGGATGTGCCAGGTGCGCGGCTGCCATTCGATTTCCGTGTAGGTTCGGGCAACGCGGATCGCCTGTTCCGGCGCCAGCTTCGTGGAGCAGGAGGCCAGTGAAAGGACGGCGAGCGAAATGGAGACGATGTTCTTCATTCGATGCCGCGCATGGCCTTCTGTTCCGCTATCCATTTCCTATCCTTGGAGGAAAGCTTTTCTTCGGTGGTCTTGTAGCGATTCCCGCCCGGCTCGATGAGGAAGAGGGTTCCTTCGGAATAATTGACGAGTTTTGCGAAAACCTTTTCTCCGCGGCGCCCTTCCCATTCGCGGTAGCCTTTACCTTCCAGATCCTTTCTCCAGCTCTCGTATGCGGCCGAGGATGACGCCTCGCCCTGTTTGATGAGACCCCAGAAATAGTCGGCATCACCGCGCTTGTAGCCGCGGTAGCGGGCGATGACTTCGCCGCTGGGATTGAGCATGAGGACGGAGGGGTGCCCGAGGATCTTGTAGCGTTTCTTGAGGCGCTTCACGTAATCGCGCACCGCCGCCTTGGCGTTGTCCCACTCCTCCATTGTCATGTCGGATTCCTTGTTGGCCGCGATGTTCGAGTCCACCCGGAGGCGGACAAGATGCTTTCCAGCCCATTTTCCGAACTCCCTGGTTCCGAAAAGTTCCTGGCTGAGAGCCTTGCACATCGGGCTGCGGGCGGAGTCGGTGAACCAGATGAGGATGGGCTTGCCCTCGCGCGCGGCGATCTGGCGGGCGATGGTTTCACTCTCTTCCCACGGGCCTTTTTTCGGGGCGGCCATGAGTGTTTCCAGCTCTGGGATGCCCGCGTCAGGGTTGTCCGGATCGGTGAAGACGATGTCCTCGCGGGGCGTGGGGATGATGGCCTGCGAGCCGGTGTTTCCGCCCGGTGTGACGGCGGTTCCGCCGTCCCTGCCCCTGATCTTCGGTCCGACGCCGGAGGGAGGCAGGACGTCATCGAGATCCTGGGGATCCCGCGACCCGCAGGAGGGAAGGACGAATAGGAATCCGGCGGCGAGGAGGATTTTTCGGGAAATTCCCATGGCCTACTTTTTCAAACGAACCGGAGTTCCGCAAGAGGAACAGCGGAACCATCTGAACAGAAGGAGGTGGACACTCAGCGGAATCACGTATCCGAGACCCGGAAAGCGGTGGGCTTTCACGTGCTTAAGCGCGCCTTTGTGAACGAAAAGCTTCTGGGTGCAAATTCGGCATTTTCCACCAAATCCCCAGATCATGTAGCCGAATCCGATCAGTGGCAGTGCAATGGGAAAAGCCAGGATCCATTCGGGAACCCACGGCAGCAGCTCGGGTTTCTCGCGGGAAATGAGAAGGAGAAAGGCGGAAATGATGGCGAGCGGCAGGTTCACCGCAAGCAGCAGGGTGAACACCGCACCGACGCGGAGGCTCCACGGATGGGTGTGGAGGACGCCGCGGACGTAGCGACGTGATTCGGGATTTTTTCCCCGGTTCGTCTTTTCCAGAGGAGCGCGGATCAGGGCGACACGGTCGTTCTCATGTCCGTCTTTGGATTTCGGGACACGGACGCCGCGCGCCTTCGGATCGATGTCCGCGGACTTCAGGCTGGACGCATCGAACTGGACGCGCTCCGCCTGGACGTTGGTGCGTTGCCCGACGCTCGCTGTGGCGCGGCGGGCGGGAACGTCCGGACGGGGATTCTCAGGATCCCCGATGCGAACATCCAGATCCCCGGAGTAACGGTTCAGCAAAAGCCCGGCCGGAACATCGGAAACGCCGAGTTTTTTCTCCATCATGACTTTTCCGGGAAGCGGAATGGCGAAGGGAGCGCTTTCCAGCATCGCGGCCACCTCGCCGTTTGCCTCGTAGTTCACCGGCGGATTGGATTGCGTCGCGGCCTCAGCCTGCGGTGCGGGAGACGGAGAGGCAACGTATTCGGCGGCCGCAGCGATCCATTTGTTCACTGTTGCGATACCGGGAGAGCGCTTTGCGATTCCCAGCACCTCGTTTGCGCTCTGGATTCGGGAGGTAAGCTTGTCTGGGTTCTGTTTGGAGAGATGTCTCGCATCGCGTATGCCTGCGGCATCAAGGAGCTCCAGCGAGCCTTTTCCAATTCCGGGGATTTTGTCTGAATGCGGACATTTGGGATTTATTTGAGAGCTTCGAGCATCTCGCCAAGTTGGGCGAGCTTCGTTTTCCAGTCTTCAAGGCGCTGTTTCTCCTGCTCCACCACTTCCGGCGGGGCGCGGTCCACGAAGGAGGCGTTGCCGAGCTTTCCTTCGGATTTTTTCACCTCAATGAGCATTTTTTCGATCTCCTTGGAGATGCGGATCTTCTCCGCCTCCACATCGATCATGCCTTCCATCGGCATGTAGGCCTCGCCGACAGGGGTGACGGCGGCGGGGGTGCCTTTCGGGGCTTCGTAGGAATCATCCACTAGAATTTCAGAAGATCCGGCGAGGAGGGCGAGGACGTTGAGCTCTTCGGAAAGCCATGCGGCGGCTCCTTTGAAAATGAAGCGCACGTCCTTGCGGGAGCCGAGGTTGTATTCCGCCTTGAGGTTGCGGAGGCGGCCGGCGGTCTCGTAGATGGCGGTTGACTGTTTCTGGGCGGATTCGGTTTCCTCCTTGGAAAGTTCCGCGAGAAGGGCGGTTTCCGGGAGGACTTTCTGCATCAGGAACTCGCCTTCGGAAAGGTAGTCCATGCGCTCGGAAAGCTCCTCGGTGACGTGGGGCATGTAGGGATGCAGGAGCTGGAGGTAGCGGCTCATCACGGCATCGAAGGTGCCGAGCGCGGCGGCGCGGGCTTCCGGCGTGGCGGACTCGCGGAGGTCGGCTTTCACGGCTTCGAGCCATTTGTCGCAGAAGTCGTTCCAGAGGAATTCGTAGAGGCGCTGGGCGATCTCTCCGAAACGGTATTCGCCGTAGATGCCATCGAGATCGGCCTGGAGCTGGTCGAGCTTCGCCATGACCTGGATGTGATAGACGGGGAGCGTCTTCACATCGGGAAGCGGTGCGAACTCGTTGCCGTCCATCTGGCGGAAACGGCAGGCGTTGTAGAGCTTGTTGGCGAAGTTCCGGCCTTCCTCGACGGAGCTTTCGTCGAAACGGACATCGGCTCCCACGGGCGCGATGCGCATCAGGCCGAAGCGGAGGCCGTCGGCTCCGTATTTGTCCATCAGGTCGATGGGATCGGGCGAGTTGCCGAGGGATTTGCTCATCTTGCGGCCTTTGAGATCGCGGATGATGGAGGTGAAATAGACGTTCTTGAACGGGAGGCCGTCTGCGAAGCGATACCCGGCCATGATCATCCGGGCGACCCAGAAGAAAATGATGTCGGGGCCGGTGACGAGATCGGTGGTGGGGTAGAATTTTTTCAGCGTCTGCGAGTTTTCACCTACGTCAGACATAGTAGCGAAAGGCCAGAGCCATGAGGAGAACCAGGTGTCCATCACGTCCTCGTCGCGCTCCCAATCGCCATCGGTTGGCGGCTCGACGCCGACGTAGATGTCGCCCGCTTCGGCGTCCTTGGTTTCGAGGGACTCGGCGTTCTTGAGGTCGGTGAGCTTGTCCTTTCGATACCACACGGGGATCTGGTGACCCCACCAGAGCTGGCGGCTGATGCACCAGTCCTGGAGGTTTTCCATCCAGTGGGCGTAGGTTTTCGCCCAGCGCTCGGGGCGGAATTTGATTTCGCCGGAGGCGACGGCTTCGGTGGATTTCGCGATCTCCGGATAACGCAGGAACCACTGCATGGAGATGCGCGGCTCGATGGGCACGTCGGCGCGCTCGGAGTAGCCGACGCTGTTCTCGTATTCCTCGATGCCGATGAGCAGACCCATTTCCTCCAGTTTCGCGGCGGCCATGCGGCGGGCGACGAAGCGATCCTGCCCGTCGAATTCGGGCAGCTCGGGAAGGTTGATGCGGCCGTCCGGGTGGAGGACGTCGATGATTTCCAGGTCGTGCTTGAGGCCGATCTCGAAGTCCACCTTGTCGTGGGCGGGGGTGATTTTCAGCGCGCCGGTGCCGAATTCCAGATCCACCGCATCGTCGCCGATGATGGGGATGAGCGCTTCGGGGAAAGGACGTTTGACCATTTTCCCGATCCACTTCGCATACTTCGGATGCTTCGGATGCACGGCGACCGCGACGTCGCCCATCAGCGTTTCCGGGCGGGTGGTGGAGATCTCGATGAACTCGCCGGGGCTGTCGGCGAGTTCGTATTTCATGGTGAAAAGCTTGGAGCGCGAGGGCTTCATGATCACCTCCTCGTCGGAGAGGGCGGTGAGGGAAACGGGGCACCAGTTGACCATGCGCTTGCCGCGGTAGATCAGGCCTTCGTTGAAAAGATCCACGAACACCTGGCTGACCCATTTCGTGTAGGCCTCGTCCATGGTGAAGCGCTCGCGCGACCAATCGCAGGAGCAGCCGAGGCGTTTCAACTGCTTGATGATGATGTCGCCGTGCTTGTCCTTGAAATCCCAGACGCGCTTGAGGAACTCGTCGCGGCCGAGGTCGCGGCGGGTCTTGCCTTCGCTCTCGCGCAGCTCGCGCTCGACCTTCGCCTGGGTGGCGATGCCCGCGTGGTCGGTGCCGGGAAGCCAGAGGACTTCCTTGCCCTTCTGCCGCGCACGGCGGGCGAGGATGTCCTGGATGGAATTGTTCAGGACATGGCCGAGGTGGAGGATGCCGGTGACGTTCGGCGGCGGGATGACGATGGAATAGGCTTCTTTGGAGGAATTCTCATCGGCACGGAAACAGTCCGCGGCCTGCCATGCGGCATACCACTTTTTCTCCACATCCTGCGGCTCGTAGGCCTTCGCTAACTCTGACATCGGGCGCGGACTTTCGGGGAGGGGCGGGGATTTGTCCAGCTTGGAGGGGAGGGCTTTCTTGACAGATGTCGAGGCAATCAATGGAGTGGGCGAAGCCTGCCATGCCTGAACATCAATGGATTTCCCGACCACTCACCGATGGGGAATCGGGAATCGCAGACGGGATCTTCGGGAAAACCATCGAATGTGAACGGATCCGTGTTCTTCGGAGGAAATTTGTGTTTTTCCAGCCCCCGACGGTGACGATGGCACCGGACGGGAACATCTGGTTTCATCCTGCGGGACACCTAGCGGGAACCGGGTTGGCCGACGACCTCTCGAAAGCGCCGAGGAATGTCCGGGCGCATTTCGTTCACGAACTGACCCATGTCTGGCAATATCAGAACGGGGTGAACGTCATTCTGGAAAAAGTTCTGATGTTTTTCCAATACGGCGCATTCGGCGGCTACGGTTATGAGCTGATCCCGGGAAGGCCTTTCGACTCCTACAATATCGAACAACAGGCCTGCATCGTCGCGGACGCATATTTGGCGAGGTGCGGTGAAAAGGACTTTCCGCATCCGGACGGTTTGACAATTCCGGGCGTCAGCGGCAGGCTGTGGGGAATGAAAGCCCTCGTCGCATCCATCCTCCTCGCACCGCTGCTCCATGCCGCTGAAAAGCCCCGCAACGTCGTATTCTTTCTCGTTGATGACCTCGGTGTGAAGGACATCGACATCGATGGTTCCGATCCGTTTTACGAAACGCCGAACCTGGCGAAGTTCGCCAAGACCGCCGTCAATTTCACCAACGGCTACGCGAGTTGCCCGGTCTGCTCGCCCACACGCTCCGCGATCATGACGGGCCAGAACCCGACGCGCACACACCACACCGACTATTTCGGCGCGCCGAACCAATACAAGGACGCGGTTGCTTCCGACTACAAGCCTTCCAAAGCACAAATGCGCAAATTTGCGGACTTTCCCGTCTGGCCCGCGCCCTACGTGAACAATCTCGCGCACTCGCACACGACCCTCCCGGAAGCGCTGAAAAATGAGGGCTACGCTACGTTTTTCGCCGGAAAATGGCATCTCGGGAGCGAGGGCTTCCTCCCGACAGACCACGGCTTCGATATCAACAAGGGTGGTCTCGACAAGGGTGGCCCCTACGGGGGCGACAAGTATTTTTCCCCCTACGTAAACCCCTATCTTGAAAACGGCCCGAAGGGTGTAACTGAAAGTGGTGGTCAAGCGCATTTCTGCTGCCAGAAGTCGTCCCAGCGTTGATTGGCGCGCATGGCGCGGAGTTGTGCCATTTCCTCCGCCCGCTCGAGCCGCCACCATGCGCCGGGGATCTTCAGGCGCTTTTGCAAAATGTGCCGGTGGGCGCTTTCCACTTCTCCCGAGCCGATGGGTAGTTCCTGACGGATCGCTTCGCGGTAATCGAGCTGGTGGCGGCGCTTCTCAATGTAGGCCATCGCCGTGTCCAACGCTTCGGCTCCTTCTTTTCCCTCTATCCCTGGAGCAAGGATTTTGAGGCGCGTGATGACCGTGTCGATCTCGCTTTCGCGCAGCGATTTCTTGCAGCCTTCCAACCATGCGTTGCTTTGCTCCAAATCCATCGCCGTGCTTCTGGCTGCTGCGGCGAGGTATTCGCAGACGTGATAAAAATCCAGGTGGAACTTGCAGCGTGTCCCAAACTGCCGCTCGTATTGCTCGGCAATCCAACTGGCGCCATCCGCCACCGCGTGGATGTGCGTGGCCTCGCCCATGCCTTTGAATTCGCAACACTCCGACATCATGCAACCCACCGCCATCGGCTCCCCGACGGCAACTCCGTAGTAGGTCTCCACGCTGCCGGGCACGCGCACGGTGCTGACCCGGATTTCCTTCCAATGGCACTTCCGCAGCTTGCGTTTGTCCGGGCGCCTCCCTGCGGGATGGTCGGTGGTCGCTTGCTTGGAGCTTGGTTTTTCCTCACCGAAACCGACGATGGGCAGCATTGATCCGTCCACTTCGGAGATGAGCGTGGCAGCGGGTCGGATGGAGCCGGGGGCTTGGGAATTGAAGTGTTTGGCTTGCCGGGCGACGTCCGCTGTCGCCTTGTCGATGGTGTAAACGGGCACCTTGATGTTGTAGTGTTCCTTCAGGGCGGCGGCGGTGTTTTGGAAACTGCGCTCCGCCCCGAAGTCGGCGATGCGCCTCTGGAGCGTGCGTGAGGCCGAGCGGTCGGTCACTTTTGCAAAATCCCGGAACGGGTGGCGCAGCGGGCCTCTCCTGCCGACGCGCATGACCTGCTGGGTGAGGTGGATCACTCCAAAGGTGGTGTGCCACTGGAGTTTTTTTTTGAGTGTTTTTGGAGCTGCGGGTTTTGATTGAGGGCATCGCGCTGGGTGTTTTGAGACCATTGGAGCATGAGGTTTTTGCCAAGCTCCTGAAGGGCTGCTATCATCGCTTCCTCGGCTTGATGGGCGTCCATGCCGTTGGCGATCTCTTGCTCGAATTTGTTGGCGATGGATTGGAACTGCGCTGCCATGAGCGGGTTGCCGCGGAGCTGGCGCAGCATGATTTTCTCCTCGGGGGTGGCTTTCAATGGTTCGTCCCGGGTGTCGGTTTGTCGTTCATCGACTCCCGATGATAGTCATGTGTTCAAAAGTACAAGTCCAAAATTCAGGTTTTTCAATAAGTGACCACCACTTTCAGTTACACCCCGGCCCGAAAGGCGAGTTCCTGACGACCCGGCTGGGTGAGGAGACCTCCTCGTTCATCCGGGCGAACAAGGACAAGCCCTTCCTCGCCTACCTCTCCTTCTATGCGGTCCACCAGCCCATCATGGCTCCGGAGGCGGTGGTGAAGAAGTATCAGGAAAAGCGGGAAAAGCTCGGCCTCAAAGACGAGTTCGCACCGGAGAGCCCGCGCGAGAACCGAACCGTCCGCTCCCATGCCGTTTACGCCGCTCTCTTGGAAATGATGGACGCGGCCGTCGGCAACGTGCTGGACACCCTGGAGGCGGAAGGCCTCGCGGAAAACACCCTGGTCATTTTCACCTCGGACAACGGCGGACTCTCCACCTCCGAGGGCTCGCCGACCTCGAACCTTCCCTTCCGCGCCGGAAAAGGCTGGCTCTACGAAGGCGGCATCCGCGTCCCACTGCTCGTCCGGAACCCGCAGTTCGCCAATGGTGGCAAGGAAAGCGCCGAGCCGGTCTATTCCACCGATTTCTACCCGACCATCCTCGCCGCCACCGGCCACGACCCCCTCCCGGAGCAGCACAAGGACGGCGTTTCCTTCCTCCCGTTTCTGGAAAATCCCGCTGCACCATCCACCGGCCGCGCGCTGGTCTGGCACTACCCGCACTGGGGCAACCAGGGCGGCTCACCCGGTGCCGCCATCCGCGAAGGAAAATGGAAACTCATCCGCTGGGATTGGCCGGAACGGACGGAGCTTTTCGACCTGGAGGCGGATCCCGGCGAGCACAGAGGACGTCTCCGCCGAGCACCCGGAGATCGTCAGCAGCCTCACCAACCGCATCGACTCCTCACTTGTGGATTTCAACGCCTACCGCACCGCGAAGAACCCGGATTTCAAAGGCGAGTTCAAAAAGTGGTAAATTGACAGGCAGGGATCAACCGCCCAGCATCTTCCCATGATCAAAACCGCAATCGCAGCACTATTCATGTTATCCGCAGCAGCATCCCAGGCAGGTGGCGAATTCCGCCACATCGTCATGTTCAAGTTCAAGGATTCCGCCACCCCCGCGCAAGTGGAGGCAGTGGAAAAAGCCTTCGGCGAACTTCCTTCCAAGATCGATACCATCACCGATTACGAGTGGGGCACCAGCGAAAGCGTGGAAGGGAAGAACGATGGATTCACCCACACCTTTTTCGTGACCTTCAAGGACAAGGCAGGTCTCGAAACCTACATCCCGCACCCGGCTCACGTAGCGTTCAAGGAAGTCCTCATCCCTATTCTGGATAAGGCGCTGGTCTTCGACTACACGGCGAAGGATTGAGGGGAGGCAGCGCCTGAGGCCGCTCCTCTAAGCCTTTTTCTTCGCCTGCTCGTCCTTGATCCCGCCGATGAACAGCAGGACGGCGGCGATGCAGATGCAGGAGTCGGCGACGTTGAAAGTCGGCCACCAGCCTTGGCTTCTCGGGACGATTTTCTCGTAAAACGGCAGCCAGACGGAGATGAAATCGACCACGTATCCGGAGGAAAGCCGCTCCCAGAAACTGCCGTCTTTCACCCGCTCCAGAAGGAAGCCCTGGACGAGGCGGTCGGTAAGGTTTCCGAAAATCCCGCAGAGCAAAAGCGCGACGGCGATCTTGGAAAGGATGTGATCAAAAGCGCCCTTTTTCCAAAAGACCCGGATCATCACCAGAGCGATGATGCGGGACGAGCAGGAAGACGACCGGAGCCCAGGCAGTCCCGTTTCCCAGTCCGAACGCGACCCCCTGGTTATGGACGCGGGTCCAGTGGAACACGTCCGGGATGATTTTCCAAGCGACGTCCTGCGTCCCGAAATAGCCCGGGTGCGGCTCGGAAAAATTCGATACCGTCCACGCCTTCGTCGCCTGGTCGAGGATGTAGAGCGGGAGGCTGAGGAATAGGAGGAGTTTCGGAAGGTTCAATTGGCGGTTAGCTTCAAGGAGAGTTGGAAACCACATCCTCGCAGCGCTGGCAGAGGCCGGATGCGACGACGGGCTCGTGCTTGCGGCAGCGGGGGCAGAGTGGGAGGGATGTTTTCCGTGCGTTTGCGACGAGTTCGGCTCCCATTGCAACGGATAGCTCGGCGATGATGAAAAACTCGGTGGCGAAGTCGCGGTCGTTGAGCCTTTCCGCGAGGTATCTGTCGGACTCGGGAAGGGTGAGTGCGACCGCCGCCTCGTTGTTGCGGGTGAATTCCTTGGCCTGGACCTTCGCTTCGATGGCGGTTTGCATCGCGGCTTTGATTTGGAAAAGGCGCTCGACGTCCTTGCTTGCCTGGCCGGGTGCGTGGTCGGGATTCGGTTTCGGGAAATCCTGTTCGTGGATGCTTCCCTCCGTGAATGGCGCGTGCTCCCATGCCTCGTCCGCTGTGAAGGCGAGGACGGGGGCGAGGAGTTTCGTGATACTACTAAAGATCTCGTACATCGCGGCCTGCGAGGCGAGGCGGCGGGGCGAATCCGGGGCGTCGCAATACATGCGGTCTTTCAGCGCATCGATGTAGATGGCGGAAAGGTCGGTGGTGCAGAACTGGTTGATGGAGTTGAAGACTTTTCGGAACTCGAAGGACTCGTAGGCGGCGAGGCACTCTTTGGTGACGGCGTGGAGGCGTTCGAGGATCCATTTGTCGAGGAGGGTGTGTGATTCGCGTGGCGAGACGGCAGCGCTCCATAGCCGTCGAGGTTGCCCAGCAGAATACGCAGGGTGTTGCGGAGGCGGCGGTATGGCTCGGCGACCTGTTTGAAGAGGTCTTCTCCGAAAGGGACTTCGTTCTGCCAATCGACGCTGGAGACCCAGAGGCGGACGATGTCGGCACCGTATTGGTTGTAGAAGTGGGCGGCATCGGTGGGTTTGCCTTTCTTCTTGTCGTCGGACTTGGAGGTCTTTTTCCCGGTGTCCTTGTCCACGACGAAGCCGTGGGTCATGACCGTTTTATACGGTGCGTGGCCGCGATAGGCGGTGGAAAGCATGAGGGAGCTTTGGAACCAGCCGCGATGCTGGTCGGTGGCTTCGAGGTAGAGATCGGCAGGGCAATGAAGCTCCGGATGGGTGTCCATGACGGCGGCGTGGGAGCAGCCGGAATCGATCCAGACATCGAGCGTGTCCTTGCCCTTTTTCAGTCCGGCGGGGAGGCCGAGCTTGGCGGCGAGTTCTTCGTCGGAGGTTTCGAACCAGACGTTGGTGCCTTCTTTTTCGACGAGGTCGGCGACTTTCAGTGCGAGGTCGGAGGTGAGGATGGCCTTGTTGTTTTCATCGAAGAAAACGGGAAGCGGCACGCCCCAGGTGCGCTGGCGGGAGATGCACCAGTCCGGGCGGGATTCGACGGTTCCGTAGATGCGGTTGCGACCCCATGCGGGCAGCCATTTCGCCTTGTCGATTTCTTCGAGCGCCTGGCCGCGAAGGCCATCGAGCGAGATGAAGAACTGCTCGACGGCGCGGAAGATGATGGGCGTTTTCGAGCGCCAGCAATGCGGGTAGGAATGGTGGTAGTCCTCCTGGCCGAGCAGGTGTCCGCTTTCCGCGAGGATCTCGATGATGCGCTTGTTGGATTTGAAAACGTGTTGGCCGACGAGTTCCGGGAGGCCGACTTCTTCGGTGAAATGGCCTTCGTCATCGACAGGGGAAAGGACGGCGAGGCCGTTCTGCTGGCCGGCAACGTAGTCGTCCGCGCCGTGGCCGGGGGCGATGTGGACGGCGCCGGTGCCGGTTTCCGTGGTGACGAAATTCGCGAGGATGACTTTCGAGGTGCGGTCGAGGAAAGGGTGTTTGGCTTCGAGAGCCTTCGAGTTCTTTGCCTTTGAATTCCTGGAGAGGTTTCTTTGAGTGCGTAGCCGGTTTTCTCGGCGAATGCTTCGATGAGTTCGCGGACGATGACGAAGGTTTCTTCGGTTTCGCCGTTGGAGAATTTCCCGACGATGTAGGTGAACTCGGGATGGAGGGCGATGCCGAGGTTTGCGGGAAGAGTCCACGGGGTGGTGGTCCAGATGGGGATACTCGCCGCCTGAGGCAGCGCTCCGTGGCGTTTTCCAGTGGGAATTTCACGAAGATCGCTTGGGAAACCTTGTCGGCGTATTCGACTTCGGCTTCGGCGAGGGCGGTTTGTGCGCCGTAGGACCATTGGACGGGCTTCTTGGATTGGTAGATGGAGCCGTTTTCCACGAGCTTGGCGAAGACGCGGAGGATGTTCGCCTCGTAGGCGGGATCCATGGTGAGGTAGGGGTTTTCCCAGTCACCGAAGACGCCGAGGCGCTTGAAGGAGGCGCGCTGGATATCGATGAAGCCTTTGGCGAACTCGGTGCAGCGGCGGCGGATTTCCGCTGGCTCGAGACCGGCGGCTTGTTTGACGACTTTGAACTCGATGGGCAGGCCGTGGCAGTCCCAGCCGGGGACGAAAGGCGTGTGGAAGCCGGCCATGGTCTTGGATTTCACGACCATGTCCTTGAGGAGCTTGTTCAGGGCGGTGCCCATGTGGACGTCGCCGTTGGCGAAAGGAGGGCCGTCGTGGAGGATGAAATCGGGCGCACCGGAGGCTTTGCGGGCGGAGGTGATTTTCGAGTAGAGGCCGGATTTTTCCCAAATCGCGAGACGCTGCGGCTCGTTCTTCACAAGATCCCCGCGCATGGGGAAACTTGTCTGTGGCAGGGTCAGCGTGTCTTTGTAATTCGGGGCGGTGCTCATGGCGGGCGCGGAAGCTAGCAACCGCTCCCCCCGGGGTCAACACCGGGGCGGGGGTGGAAAAAGGCGGATCAGACGTGCGCGATCACCTGCTCCAAAGGAAAGCGTGCCTTGGCGGCGGAGGCATATTTGTCATCGCCGGCGCGGTAGCCGAGGGCGCAGCCGACCGCTGTCGCGTAGCCGCTGTCTTTCAGGCCGAGGATTTCATCGTAATCCGCCGGGGAAATTCCTTCGAGCGGGCAGGTATCGATGCCGAGAAGCGCGGCGGCGGTCATGAGCTGGCCGAGTGCGATATAGACCTGGCGGCGGTTCCAATCATGCTTTTCCGGAACGCTCATGCCTCCGGAAAAGGAGGAGATCACCCCGGAAAGCCCGGCCAGGTTTTCGAGAGGAGTGCCCTGGACATCCGAGAGCCGGGCGATCCAGGAATCAATGTCCGCCTGGTCGAGATCGGTGCGGGTGGTGAGCACCACCAGATGGGAGGCGTCCGTGAGCTGGCTCTGCCCCCAGGAGGCGCCTTTCAGTTTCTCCCGTGTCTCCGGGGAATCGATGACCAGGAATTTCCATGGCTGGAGACCGAAGGAGGAAGGCGTGAGTGCGAGGGATTCCTCGATCGCCTGCCAGGTTTCACCGGGGATTTTTTTTCCGGGATCGAAGGCCTTGGTGGCGTAGCGGAAATTGAGGGCTTCGAGAAGTTCTGGGGCTGAGATCGGCATGGCAGGCCGACTATTCGGCATCAATGCTGAAAGGCAAGGAAGCTGACGGGAAATTTTTCAGGGAAAGACTGAACACGATGCCGAACTCATCCTCGAAGCGGTTGTCCCGGTGGGTCACGCCGACTCCGGCCACCCAGTTGCCCAGATCGCGGTGGAGGGTGTATTGCTGGACTTCCAGGGTGCCGTCATCCATTTCGAAAATGTGGCGCGAGCCTATGCCCCAGTTCTCGCTGAGGCGGATGTATGTCGCCAGATCGATACGATCGGAATCCAGTAGGACGGGGTGGTTGCTCAGGTGCCGGTAGGATACGGAAAGCTCCATGTTCTCATACGGCATGAACCTTGCCCGCGTGCTCAGCTCCGAGAATCCCGAGCCGTTGTCGAACACGGGAACCTGCGTTTCCACGTCCAGTCCCAGCCACGGGAGAGGCTGCCAGCGGAAATCGTTGTAGAGGTTCGACCATTCGCGGTCGCCCTCGGGATCGTCCAGGTAGCGGTCGATGTAGGTATCGACGTAGAGCCACTCGTGGGACTGGCCGTCGCGCCGGGTCAGGAGCTGGTTGCGGACGCCGAGGCGGAGGATGTTCCAGCTGTTGAACTCGTCGATGGCGGTGTAGCGGGAGGGGTCGAGGGAGCGCGGGCGGGTGGTGAAAGTGAGGCGGTCGATCTTCGGGTAGTCGCTTGCCAGCTCGTCAACGGCGAGCACGGACCAGTTCGCATACGGCTGCATGACGTGAAGCAGGCCGTCCAGTCCCCAGAACGAATTACTATAGTTACCGTAGTCTTTGGAAAATTTCACCGCGGCCTCCGCCCCCCCGTAGAACATGAGCCGGGAATCGGAATCCGCCGGCCCTGGACGGAGGAATAGTTCGTAAAAGCGGCGCCGGCCTGCGGGGTGAGCGTGAACCAGTCACCCAGGGTGAGCGGGAGGGAAAACGCGTGGTTCGTGTGGAAACGGTTGAAGCCGGTATCAAGCAGCTGGGCGCGCAGCGCGGCGGCACGGTTGCTTCCCGGCGGCAGCGCGCGGATTTGGTTCACAAGCCCCCTTTCGTATCCGTTCAACTGCTTGAGCAACGACTGGTATCTGGCGGTGTTGGTGGGAAGAACCAGCAATGGTTCGATAACGTTCTTCCGCACGACATCCGCTGCTTCCACCCCGCGCACGGAGAAGGAGGTCTGTCCTTCGTGCAGAACCGGAGAGCCGAAAAACGGCCCCCTCACCTGATCCAGCGCGATCTCCGGCGACTGTGTGTCCTCCCGGTAAAAGTCATTCAGGCGAAACCGGCCGAACAGCGACAGCAGCGACTTCTCGTCCCGGCGGTAGATGCCGAGCGTGTTGTCCGGTGAGGGGTCGCTCCGATAATTTCCAGGTTCGAGATCCTCCAGGTAGTACTGGTCTGAAAGCAGGGTGATGTTCGTATCGAGCCTCCAGTCCGCGTCCCGCTCGAGATCAAATTCCAGGCGATCCTTCAGTTGCACCTTGTAGCGGTTTTCATCAACGGAAAATCTCTGGAGCCCGTTCCGAGTCTCGAAAGGATCCTGATCGTTCATGTAATACAGGCTCAGACCCGATATCTCGTCCGAATTTTCCTTCCGAATATCCCTCAGGTTCAGACCGACTCCCACCCCCCGGCTCGTGCGGATATCGAAAAGCCACTGGGAAAGAAGCCATGCGTCCTCTTTATCGCCGGTCAGCTCGTTGGGCGTGCCGCCGAGCATGATGCCGTAGCTGTTAAGAAGGTAGGGGCCCCAGTTCGACCGCGCGCCGGGGATGAAATGGTAGCCGAGTTCGGAATCGAGCGGCTGGCTGAGGTAGGGAAGCCAGAAAACCGGCGTGTCACCCGCGTAGAGTTTCATGTTCCGGAAAGTGACCCTGTCGCCCGGATAAACGGTGGTTTTGTCGGAGCGGATCCAGTAGTTCGGATTCTCCACGTCATGCGTGGTGATCCCCGCGTCCTCGCCGATGAAAACCTGTTTCCCGTTCACCGAGCTGGCGCTGAATTTTCCCGCCTCCAGTAGGATGGGATCAAGCGAGACCCGGAGTCCGGAGGCATCCAGAACACGCGTTTCATAGAAATAAACGGCCTTCGCCCCGCGCTGGAGGACGTTTCCCTGATACACCGAAACGTCACCATCGAACGTGACGGATTTCGCCTTCAGATCGACGTTCGCACGATTGGAAAAAATCTCCATCCCGTTGTCTCCGGTGACTTTCACCGGGCCGCCGAGGCGGATGCCGTCTTCAAGGTTTCCTTCGATCGTCCCGCCCTGGTTGTCGATTTTCAAATCCTCCGGGAGGGTCTGGTCCACGGCGATATCACCCATAGGGATTTCCGGAGCGGGAACGGGCTGGATAAGATCCACGGGGACGGGCACCGGCTCGACCGGGAGCAGATCGTTTTCAGCATCATTTCCCTGGGCAAGAAGGGATACGTGGAGAAACGGCAGGAGAATCAGAGGAGCCGGGAATCGGAGGGGCGACATCGCCGTGAAGTGAACAGGATTCCGGCCGGGGAAGTAAAGGAGCAAGATGGGCGGAGCAAAACAGGGAAGGGTTCTCTTGCCATTTCCCGTGAAAACGGTTTTCGTCGTCCACGGATGCCGAAACGCCCCGCCCAGTTGGAATTCCGATTCCCCGCATGGTTGCGGAAGGCTTCCCCGTCCCCTGCCAAGCCGGTTCGCAAGCCGGCATCCGCCCAGCCCGATCCGGGAATGACAAGCTGGTGCGAGGCCACCGCGCAATCCTTCGGCCTCCCGGAGCTTGCGCGGAAAGTCCGGGTTTCCTGGAATCCGCGGATGCGCACCACCGCCGGGCGCGCCTGGTGGCCGGGCCGCACCATCGAGCTGAACCCGAAGCTAAGGGATATTTCCGAAAAGGAGGTCTGGCGCACGCTCAAGCACGAGTTCGCCCACCTTCTCGCCTACGAACGATGCGGGCGGAAGCGGATCGATCCGCATGGCATCGAGTGGAAAACGGCCTGCGCGGAACTCGGCATCGCCGGGGAAAGCACCTACCACTCCCTCCCTCTCAAAGGCAGGAGAATGAAGAAAAAACATTCGTATGCATGTCCGTCGTGCCTGGCGGTCATCCTCCGGGTGCGCCCGATGAAACGCGCGGTCGCCTGCTACACCTGTTGTAAAAAACACAACGCCGGACGCTACCACGACCGCTTCCGACTCATCAAAAACGAGATCCGCCCCCCGGCGTAAAACATTTTCCGGGACGTGCGAAGAAATGTGAAAAAAATGTCGTGAATGCGCCGCTTGGAGTTGCAGGGGAGCAAACACCCCTTAACTTCAAAAAATGACAACGGATTTCATCGACATCATGCCCCTCGGCTTCATTGCCGGGATTTCCCCCACCCTGATCATCCTTATCGCAGTCACCGCACTTGCGAGCTGGCTGGTGGGGCACACCCTGAAAAAGAGATTTCAGGAACACTCGCAGGTTCCCATCCGTTTCACCGGAGCGCAGATCGCCCAGACCATGCTCCGGGAAAACGGCATCAACGACGTGCAGGTCATCAGCACCCCCGGCCAGCTCACCGACCACTACGATCCGGTGAAGAAAACCGTCAACCTCAGCGAGTCCGTTTACCACATGAACAACATCGCCGCGGCCGCCGTCGCGGCTCACGAATGCGGCCACGCCATCCAACACCAGAAGGCCTACATCTGGCTCACCATGCGGTCGAAGATGGTTCCGGCTGTGCAGTTCGCAGGGACGGCTTTGAACTTCATCATGATCGCCGGAATGATCGGCGCCGCCGTCTTCAACACCCCGGCACTTCTCTACGCGTGGATCGCCCTCTTCGCCATCACCACGCTCTTTTCCGTGGTGACATTGCCCGTGGAATTCGACGCCAGCAAACGCGCCCTTGTCTGGCTGGAAGGCTCCGGAGTTTCCTCATCCATTGAGCACGAGAAAGCGAAAAACGCCCTCTTCTGGGCAGCCATGACCTACGTCGTCGCCGCACTTGGATCCATCGCCATGCTCATCTACTACGCCTCCATGCTACTCGGTCGCAGGGACTGATTTTCTTCGGAAAAATCCGCCTACCCGCGATATTGACGCGCGGTGCCGGGCGGGACAGGCTGGCCGCTCATGAGCGTAGGTATCATTATGGGAAGCACGTCGGACTGGCCGACAATGGAGCACGCCGCACGGGTCTTGAAAGACTTCGGAGTGGAGTATCACGCGGAGGTCGTCAGTGCGCACCGCACACCGGACCGGCTTGTGAAATACGCCAAAGGCGCGAAGGAAAACGGCCTGACTTGCGTCATCGCCGGAGCTGGCGGCGCGGCCCATCTGCCCGGCATGGTCGCCGCAATGACCGAACTCCCCGTCCTCGGCGTCCCGGTGGAATCGAAAGTCCTCAAAGGCGTGGATTCCCTTCTGTCCATCGTTCAGATGCCCGCCGGCATCCCCACCGCCACCTTCGCCATCGGCAAAGCCGGTGCGACGAACGCCGGTCTCTTCGCCGTGGCGATGCTCGCTGTGAACGATGAAGCGCTCGCTAAAAAGCTCTCCGACTTCCGGAAAAACCAGACTGCGAAAATCCAGGAAGCCACTCTACCTGATCTCGACTAAGAGAACCGCGAATAGACGCCAATAAACGCGAATCAAAATGGTTTCCATGAGTTGGATACCGAATTCCAAGGCTCTTCATTCGCGACCATTCGCGTTCATTCGCGGTTAAAGAACTTTTCCATGTCAGCCTCCGTATTTTTCCCTCTGGACAAGCAACAGGTCGTCGGCGTCATCGGCGGTGGCCAGCTTGGACGCATGCTCGCACTCGCCGCCCGCCGCATGGGCGTGCGCTCCGTTATCTGGACGGGCGGCCTTGAGGCTCCCGCAGTTGAGGTCGCGGACGAGGTCATCGACAAGCCGTTCGACGACCCGCAAGCCCTTCTGGATTTCTGCGGAAAAGCCACCGTCGCCACTGTCGAGTTTGAAAACATCCCCCTTGCCACCATGCGCGGGGTCTCGGAAAAGATCGGCCTCTTCCCCTCCCCCGCCGCTGTCGGCATTTGCCAGAACCGGGAGAAGGAAAAGAATTTCCTCCGCGAGAACGGCATCCCCTGCACCCGCTTCTGGGTCGTCGAAACCTTGGCGGATCTGACCGCCGCCATGTCCGAACTCCGTGCGCCGGGCGTCCTGAAGACAGCCGCCTTCGGATACGATGGCAAAGGCCAGCTCAAGATCGATGGCTCCGAAAATCCGGCGGAAGTCTGGGAGAAATTCGGAAAGGAACGTGCCGTCCTGGAGGCCTGGGTTCCTTTTGAAAAGGAAATCTCCGTCATGGTCGTTCGCTCCGCCTCCGGCGAAGTCCGGCACCTACGATCCTGCGGAAAACCGCCATCGGAAGCACATCCTCGACGTCTCCATCGTCCCCGCGAAAATCTCCCCGGAAACCGCCGCCGAAGCGTGGAGAATCGCCACCCGCGTTGCCGAAGCCCTCGACTACCGGGGCATCCTAGGGGTCGAGTTTTTCGTGAATCACGACGGCTCCCTCGTGGTCAACGAGATGGCTCCGCGCCCCCACAACTCCGGCCACCACACCATCGACGCCTGCGCCTGCTCCCAGTTCGAGCAGCAGCTCCGCGTCGTCCTCGGCCTCCCGCTCGGCTCCACCGAGCTTGTTTCCCCATGCGTGATGCTCAACCTTCTTGGCGACTTCTGGCCCGGCGAGACAACCCCACCGGACTGGACACCCCTGCTGGAAACCGGAGCCGCCACCCTCCACCTCTACGGAAAACGCCGCGCCATCGGCATGCGGAAAATGGGGCACGCCACCCTTCTCGGAAGCGATGCCCTGGAAAAAGCGGAAACTCTGAAATCCGGCTGGCTGGCGCGATAGTTGCGGAAGGTTTCTCTTTTCCACAGGAGTCCCTTCCGTGTAGTGTCAGGTATGAAAAAGATTATCGCAGCCATTGATTTCTCGAATGCGACCGAAGGTGTGGTCGATGAGGCAGCGCGGATGGCCAAGGCCTTCGGCGCCGAGCTACATCTCCTCCATGTGATCGAGCCGGAGCCGACCTACACCGCCTACGGCTTCGCACCCGAGGAGTTTCCCGCCATCCATACCTTCCACGAGGAAACCCGCACCCGTGCCCAGGCGACCCTTCAGAAAACCGCGGACGCAGCGCGCCGCCCACGGCATCACGCCGGTCGCCCACCTCGGGGATGGGAGCCCGCTTCATGTCATCCAGGAAAAAGCCCGGGAACTCGGCGCGGATTTCATCATCCTCGGCTCCCACGGGCACGGGGTGATCGCTTCCCTCCTCCTCGGCAGCGTCGCGGAAGGGATGGTCCGGAAAGCCGAAGTCCCCACCCTCGTCATCCCCGCCGGAAAGCCGAAGGGGGAGTGAGAGTGATTAAAAAGGCGATGCCTATCGAAAGATAGAAGGGCCGTCAAAAGAGAACTTCCAATTCCGGAAAACCGGAATTACTCTCGCGCAGCTTATGAGAACCAAACATGCCAAACTATGAGCGATCACATGAAAACCTCTCATTCGATTTCCGAACAGGACGCCCTACCGCTATCGGCGGAACTGAGACTGGAAGGGCTCAGCGAGCGACTTGCTCAGCCATTAACGCAGAGCGAGCGGGCGGAATCATCGAAGCAGATCAGAGCCATGCACCGGGGGAACCGATTTCGGCTGATGTTTGGACACGCTCCCTTGAACGAGCGTTAAATGACTGGGATACCCCTCTGATAGAACTTTCACGGTTGGGTCTGACAAAAGATAAGGAAGGCTTTCTTATCAGCGATTTTCTCAAGCCGCTCACCTCTGGAGCGGAAGCTGAACCCTATTTGGACGAAGAATACGGAGTTGTTTACAAGCTATTCAACTTGCGGGATTCCGGTGCGCTTGGGAAAAAGCTGGTGCTGGAGCGACATAGCGAAGATGACGAATTTCAAGTCGAATTCAAGGATGCCGATCTTCGCCACACTCTTACCAAGCTATCGGTTCTGAACGATGCGGGAGCCCATGCGACGGAGATTGTTGGCCTTGCTGATAGTGGCGAGTATCTCATTGCGAAACAGCCACTCGCCTATCCATACCGCGACTTCAGGGAGGATCTCCGATCCGCCGTCCTGTCGATTAGGGCGGTTGTTCCCAGTCGTGGTGGGTTTCGTCAAAATGTGGCGATCATTGCTTCGGGCGGCAGGCCTTGGATCGTTGGCGATCTTCACGACCGCAACATCATGAGGGACAAAATGGGCAGACCTTGTATTATCGACGCATTGATTGGGGCGATCACTCCTGCCGCAATGAGCGAGATGACATGGTTAAGAGAGGCTGTAGCAGATGCTGGAATTTTTCGCCAAACGGGCAGGAAACCCACATACGATCTTTTTGATGAGATCGCTGACAGCGAATTGTAAGAATCGGATCCCGAAAAAAATCGTGGGACTATGAACTTGGGTTGTTACCCCAATACGATAGCGCTCCGCGAGGTGGTGTAGAATTTTAACTGCCCGTCCTTGTGGACGGGGTAATCGACGGAGTGATCGAGGCGGGAGTGGCCGCCGTATTTTCCCTCGTCGGAATCGAGGAGCAGGTGGTGGGTGGCTTTTTTGTGCGGTTTGACTCCGTAGCCTGGAATGGATTTCGTGGGGGAAAGGTTGATGACGAAAATGAGGTTGGCGCGCTCGGCGATGAGGATCTTGTTTTCGTGATCCACGTGGAGGAGCTGGGCGGGGGCGGACTGGAGGACTTTCCGCTCCTTCAAAAGGGCGACGAGATCGCGATCCCACTCGGCGAGCCACTTGTATTTCAGGTTCTCATTGTCAACGAGAGACCATTGGCGGCGACAGTAGTGATAAGACCAGCCGTTGCCCTCGCGGGGGAAGTCGAGCCATTCGGGGTGGCCGAATTCGTTGCCCATGAAGTTGAGGTAGCCCTCGCCGCCGAAGGCAGCGGTCAGGAGGCGGATGATCTTGTGGAGGGCGATGCCGCGCTCGATGACGGGGTGCTGGTTTTCCACGTCCATGTGCCAGTACATCTCCTTGTCCATGAGGCGGAAGGCGAGGGTCTTGTCGCCGACGAGCGCCTGGTCGTGGCTTTCGGCGTAGGCGATGGTGGCTTCGTCGGAAACGGCGGTTGGTGATGACTCCCCAGAGTTCGTCGAGATCCCAGTCCTCGTCGCGCTGGTGCTTGAGGAGCTTGATCCAATGGTCGGGGATGCCCATGGCCAGGCGGTGGGTGAAACCGACTCCGCCTTCGGAATTCGGCCGGCAGAGGCCGGGCATGCCGGACATGTCCTCGGCGACGACGATGGCTCCCGGTTTGATTTCCGAGATGAGTTCGTTGGCGAGTTTCAGATAGAGGATGGCTTCTTCGTCGGCATCGTCGCCGAAGTAGTCGTCGTATGCTCCGAAGGCGCGGTTGCCGTGGGAGTGGTAGAGCATGGAGGTGATGCCATCGAAGCGGAAGCCGTCGAAGCGGAATTCCTCCAGCCAGTAGCGGACGTTGGAGAGGAGGAATTGTTTTACCTCCGGGCGGCCGTAGTCGAAGACTTTGGAGTCCCACTGCGGGTGATCGCCTTTTTCCCCTGAGTGGAAATACTGGTGGCCGGAGCCGTCGAGGTTGTTGAGTCCTTCGGAGATGTTTTTGACGGCGTGGGAGTGGACGATGTCCAACAGAACCGCGATGTCCATTCCGTGGGCGGTATCGATGAGGTATTTCAGATCCTCCGGAGTGCCGAAGCGGGAGCAGGCGGCGAAAAAGGACGAGACGTGGTAGCCGAAGGAGCCGTAGTAGGGATGCTCCTGGACGGCCATGAGCTGGATGGTGTTGTAACCGGCTTTTTGGACGCGGGGCAGGATGTGGTCGGCGAACTCGCGGTAGGAGTGGACGCGCGGTTCCTCGCCTGCCATGCCGGTGTGGGTTTCGTAGATGAAAGGGGCTTTGATTTCCGAGGGGTCGAAGTCGTTTTTCCAGACATACTGCTCGTCGGGGTTCCAGATCTGGCCGGTGTAGTCGTGTGAGACGGGATCCTGCACCGCGCGGGTGATGGTGGCGGGGAGGCGGTCGAGGCGGGAATCGTCCGCGCCGTGGATGTGGAGTTTGATTTTTTCCCCGTGGGAGAGTTCGCCCGATCCGAGACGTGAGCTCCCAGACGCCGCCGTCCTTTTTCTCGAGAGGATGGGTGTCGCGGTTCCAGTTGTTGAAGTCGCCGATGAGGGAAACGGCCTTCGCTTCGGGGAGCCATTCGCGGACGACCCATTCGTTGGAGGAGTTGCTGAAATGGATGCCGCTGTATTTGTGGCCGCGCGAGTAGGCGGCGAGGGAGCCGTGGTTTTCCCGGATTTCCCGGAGGGCGTTTTCAAAGCGTTCGGTGCGGCGACGGATCGCATCGGTCTGCGGTTCCAGCCACGGATCGTCTTGCACCAGTTTTGGGATATCGGCCTTTTTTTCCATACGCTGAGTAAAGGCGGATGGCTCTTGGTTGGAAACAGAAAACGGACTTCTGGCCAACCCAATTTGAAACTTGGTTAAGTATCACGAAGCATTAGCCTCGGCCCATGTTCATCGGAGCGATTGAAGTGCATTTCACGAGTTGGGATTGGGCTGTGCTGATCGGGTATCTGGTGCTGACCACTTGGGTGGGGCACAAGATGAGCGGGAAGCAGGCGAGCATTAAGGATTTCTTTTTGGGCGGCAGGACTTTGCCGTGGTGGGCGGTGAGCGGATCGATGATCGCCACGGAGATCAGCGCGCTGACTTTCATCGGGGTGCCGGGAATCGTTTTCGGGCTGCAGGGGGACTGGACGTATTTGCAATGGGGACTGGGCTCGATCGTGGCCCGGTTTGCCGTGGCCTACTGGTTGGTTCCGCTCTACTACGAAAAGGAAATTTACAGCCCGTATGATTTCATGGGGAACCGCCTTGGGGCGAAAGTGAAAGCCTTGGTTACGGGATTGTTCTCCCTCGGTTCGGTTCTTGGACAAAGCGTGCGCGTCCTGGTGACGGCGATCATTTTGCGGGAGGTGACGGCGATGCCGGTCGAGCTGTGCATCGTTGTGATCGGGATCGTCGCGGTGATCTGGACTCTGATGGGCGGCATGCAAACGGTGATCTGGACGGATGTGATGCAGTTCTGTCTGTTTGTTTTCGGAGGGGTTCTGGCACTGTTTTTACTGGTCAAAGGTCTGGGCTGGAATGAGATCGTGGCTCTGAACCAGGTGGTGGTGGACGGAACCGCCATCGACAAGATGCGCTTCCTCGATCTGACCACACCGTTCGAAAGGCCGGAGCTGCGTTACACATTGTGGGTGGGCCTGTTGGCGATGCCCTTCCAGAACTTCACGGCATTCGGTGTGGACCAGCTCAACACCCAGCGGATGTTCTGCTGCGGTAGCGTGAGTGACGCCCGCAAGGCGATGTGCTGGAGCAGTGTGTCAATCCTGATCACGCTGCTGATGCTGGCCGTGGGGTCGGGACTATTCGCCTGGTACCAGGAATTTCCGCCGGAGGCAGGTCTGGCCGCAAAATTCGCGGAGAGCCCGAACAACGTGTTTCCCGCCTGGATCGTGCGCGAGGTGCCGGTAGGCTTGAGCGGACTCATTCTGGCCGCGGCTTTCGCGGCAGCCATATCGAGTCTGGATTCGATTCTGGCGGCCCTGAGCCAGACAAGCCTGTCGGTGATCTACGGACAGGAGCGGATGGAAGAGGAAGGGCAGGGAGCGCGGATGGTGAGAATTTCCCGGATCGCGGTTTTGATCTGGGGGGTGGTTCTAACACTTGCCGCACTGCTCTTGTGGATCATCTATCGCCGTAACGACGACAGTGATCTGATCGGCCTGGCCTTCGGGATGGTGGCCTACACCTACGGGCCGCTGCTGGGGGTTCTGCTGGCGGCTTTGATTCCATGGAGGACGAGTGGGACAGGCCTGATGGTGGGGACTTTTCTCTCGATTCTGCTGGTGGCGTATTTCCGCCCGGAGCTGATGAGCATTTTGGAAATGATCGGGCAGGAAGGTCTGGCGCAGGCGTTGATCGACAGCCGTCCGCCACTGGCCTCCGAATGGTTTTTCCCCTTTAATGCGTTACTGACCTTGGCAAGTGGAATCGTCGGAGGGCTTTTCAAACCGGATACCGGGAAGCGATGAGCGTCTGGCCGACCGCGGCACCTTTCATTTTCGGCTCTTGCTTCATTCTTCAAGCGAAAGTCAAACGGAAATCGCCGCGAGGATATGTCACGGAAATGACACATCGCAAGTCATTGAAGGATAATGGTTTACCTGGATTGCAACAGGACGGAGGGTAGTAATGCTTCGGCAAAGCTAATCAAACTTCCGGTCAAGTTTTTAAAATTTTCAACCCGTGGAACGCTTGTGGAATACGGCGGAAAACTTTCCCTCTGTTAGAGCCTTTCAAAATGGATTTTCCGGCTGCGGAATCCTTGGCCATGTTCACCGGGAAGTTGCCTTCACGGGTGCCCATGGGGGGGATTCGGTGGCCGGCAGCTTTCTAGCAGACTATGAAAAAGCCATCCATGGAAAACGGGAATTCGATCCCAGCAGCAAAAGAGCCGAACTCCGATTCGAGCGGCCCGATTCATGGAACCACCGAGTGGGAGCTGATCTCCGCGAAGCTGAAAAAACTGATCGGCACCGACGCTTTCCAACGCTGGTTCGGCGCGGCGGCCTGGGCGGGAGCCGAGAATGGCATCGGCGCGATTTTGGTTCCGGGGGAAATCCACCAGGTCTGGATCGAGACGAACTATCTGCCCGAGCTGGTGATGGCCGCCGGGGAGGCCTGCGAGGGCGTGCACCACATCACTCTTTCCATCGCTACCGAGGGGGCGGAATCCGTCTCCCCCGAATCAACATCCACTGTCGAGATCCGGAAGGAACTGACCAGCGAAATGCTCGGAAAGCGCGCCAAGGCGGCAGGCCTGAACCCGGGATACACGTTCAAGAGCTTCGTGGTCGGAGACAACAGCCAGTTCGCACACGCGGCATCCGAAGCCGTCGCCACGAAAAGCGGCGTGGGCTACAATCCCCTTTTCATCCACGGCAGCTCCGGCCTTGGGAAAACCCACCTGATGCACGCCATCGGCCAGGAAATCCTGCGCCGCCGGCCGGACACGCGCGTCATTTATCTCACCTGCGAGAAATTTACCAACGAGTTCATCGAGTCGATCCGCAAAGGTGACCTCGAGAAATTCCGCCGCCGTTACCGCAGTTCGGATGTCCTCCTCATCGACGACGTCCAGTTCCTCGCCGGCAAAGAGCGCTCGCAGGAGGAATTTTTCCACACTTTCAACACCCTCCTCGACGGGCGCAACCAGGTCGTCCTCTCCAGCGACCGCCCGGCATGCGAGATCAAAAGCCTTGAACCCCGCCTGATCTCCCGCTTCGAGTGCGGTCTCGCCGTGGAACTCCAGGCGCCGCAGCTCGAGACCCGGACGGCCATTTTGAAAAAGAAAGCCATGGAATGGAAGGTCACGGTTGACGAGAGCGTGATCAATTTCCTCGCGGAGAAAATCCGCTCCAACGTCCGCCGACTTGAAGGGGCTCTGGTTCGGGTGGCTACCTTCGCATCGCTTGCAGGAGAAAGCGTATCGGTCCAGAAGGTCGAGTATTTGCTCCGGGATTTCATCCAGGAGGAGGCAAGCCGCCAGGTGACCATCGACGGGATCCAGCGCGTCGTAGCGGAAACATTTGATATCCGCATGGCAGACATGATTTCCCGCCGCCGCCCCGCCAGTATCGCCTTCCCACGGCAGATCGCCATGTATCTGAGCCGCTCCATGACGCACAACTCGCTCATGGAGATCGGCGAGTCGTTCGGTGGACGCGATCACGGAACGGTCATCCACGCATGCAAGAAAGTGAAGCAGGAGCTGGACAAGCAACCCGGCCTTCGCGAGCGGGTCGAGCGGATTGAGAGCCAGTTGAAACGCTAAGACCGCATGGCAAAATGCGTGATTCCACCGTTGCGCTTTGCGCGGTCAGTCGGCCTGATCGTGCGCCGGCTTTTCGGCCAGCATCGGCTCTGCCCCCGGGAAATGCCGGGATTGTCTTCTTGCACCGGCATTTCGGGCGTGTAGCATTTCCTTGGAACGGCGAATGCTACCGCTCCGGCGAGACTTAACTCCACAACCCCTATGAACGACAATCCATTCTCAAACACCGCCAGTATCGATTCCGACACCCCTGCCGTCGGCACCTCCCCTTCGGTTTCCTCAGCAGCCGACGATCTTCGCGCGGCTTCCCGCGACATGGCCGAGACCACCGGAGCACAGGCCACCAAAGTGAAAGACCGCGCCGTGGAAACCGCCCAGGCGCTCAAAGCAACCGCCACGGAAAAAGCCGAGCATTACAAGGCCGTCGCATCGGAGAAAGCCGAGCACTACAAGACCGTCGCCACTGAAAAGGCGCAACAGGCGAAACAAAACGCCCAGCAGCAGTGGGACGACACCCGCGTGAAAGCGAAGGAAATCCACGTTACCGCGGAGGATTACATCCGTCAGAACCCTACCAAGGCGGTTCTCGGTGCCCTCGGGGTCGGTTTTCTCATCGGTCTGGTCACGCGCAACTGATCATCCCCGGATGATGAAGGATGTCCCTTAAGCTTCCGTCCCGCAGGCGGAGGCTTTCGCATCTCCATACCCGACGACCCGCTTCTTGGAAAACTAGCTAGCTTATGATTGCTGAAAACGAAATCCCGCCCGGAGCACTCCCCCCGGGTGGCAATACAGATACCGATCCCTCCGCGGAAAAACTTCCTGAAAGTTGGAAAGATTCCCTGGCATGTCTGGTTTCCTCGAGAATCGCCATCATTCAGGCGGAATCGAAGGATGCCGCAGCCATCGGTGCGAAAAAAGCGGCACTCGGAATTACCGCGGCATTATGCGCGCTTTTCACCTGGATTCTCCTGCTTGCGGGCGCGGTCGGCGCGATCTCCTCGGCAGGATCATGGGAATGGTTTCATGTCGCCTTCGCAGCCGCCGGCATCCATTTCCTCATCGGTTTCATCGCCGTGATGATCGCAAAAGCAAAAGGCGCGCCCCAGTTTCCAATCACCCGCGCAGAATTCGAAAAAGACCGTAAATGGCTAGATCAACTAAACAAAAAGCCGAGCTAGAGGAACTTGTCCGGCGCAGTGAGGCCTCCCGCCTGAGGCTTGCGGATGCCCACTCCGCATTGAAAGACAGGCTCAACGTGCCCGCGCGTCTCGTGAGTTCCATGAAAGCGGAACCGAAAAAGTGGGTCGGTGGATCCGCGGTGGCCGGCCTGCTTATGAGTCGGATTTTCCGGACGAAAAAAGCTCCCGAAAAAGTCCGTGAAGTCAAGCGGCAGCGGAATTTCCTCCTCGGCACCCTCGCCTTGGCCGGCACGGTTGCGAAGCCCGTCGCGAAGATCTATGCCACCAAACTCGTCCGGGACTATTTCAAAAAACAGCTTGCCTTCGGAGCCGCCAGACGCCCCGGCACCGGAACCACCCCTAAATATTGACACTCCCGCCGAATCCTGCGTTTACATGAACGGTAACCGCACGCCTGTCAGATTCGGGCTGTCCATGGTGTGGCCGCCCTGCTGAACCAATTTCAAGAAACCCTCAGTCCGCAAATGTCCGAACACGAAGTCCTGGATCACGTTGATGAATATCTGAAGCTCGGCCGCGAGTACGAATGCTCCGATCTCCACATCGCCACCGCATATCCGCCAGCCTGGCGCCGCTATGGCCAGCTTTCCCCGATCTGGCCGGATCATGATCCGCTCAAGCCCGAGGAAACCGAACGCCTTGTCCGGTCTTTCCTGGGCGACGAGGAATGGGATCGCCTCCAGGAACGCGGCGATATCGACTTCGCATACGTTGGCACCGATGGTCGCTATCGCGCGTCCGTGGTCAAGCAGCGCCTCGGCTACGACATGGCCTTCCGCATCATCAACAGCCGCCTCCGCACGATGGAGGAGATCGGCCTGCCCATCGAACACATCGTCCCCCTTACCCGCTACCAGAACGGGCTCATTCTCATCACCGGTTCCGTCGGATCGGGAAAATCGACATCCCTCGCATCCATCGTCGATTTCATCAACCAGGACCGCGAAGACCACATCCTCACCATGGAGGATCCCATCGAGTATGTCTTCGAGTCCAAGGGCTGCCACGTGAACCAGCGCGAAGTCCACACCCATACCGAGTCTTTCGCCAAAGCCCTCCGGGGAGCGCTCCGGGAGGATCCGGACGTCATCATGGTCGGGGAAATGCGCGACCTGGAGACCATTCAGCTCGCCCTCACCGCCGCGGAAACAGGCCACTTGGTTCTCGGAACCCTCCACACCGGAAACGCGCCGCGGACACTTGACCGGGTGCTCGATGTTTTCCCGACGGACCAGCGCGAACAGATCCGCATCATGGTCTCCGAGTCCCTCCGGGGCATCCTCTCCCAGCAGCTCATCCCCACCATCGAGGGGGACAGCCGCGTCCTGGCCACCGAGCTTCTTGTCAACACCCCCGCCGTCGCCAACTGCATCCGCGAGGGCAAAACCTACATGCTTCCCGGCGTCATGCAGACCGGCAAGCACGTCGGCATGGTCACCATGGACGAGTCCCTCCGGAAACTTTACGTAAAAGGCCTCATCAGCGCCGAGGAACTGCTCTTCCGCTCCGATGACAAGGCGCAGATGCGTTCCTTCCTGCAGTCGTAGAATCCCTTATAAAACACCTTCCTTTCCCAAAACCCAGCCTTAACCACCATGGCCAGAATCGACGCCCTTTTCAAAAAACTCATCGAAAGCGGAGGCTCCGATCTCCACTTGTCCGAGGGGCAGCCGCCAAAACTCCGCGTCCACGGCGCCGTCTCCGAGATCGAAGGCGAAGACGTCCTCCAGGGAGATTCGTTCAAAGAGCTCCTCGCGGAAATCTGTGATGACAAGGCCTTTGAGCGCTACCTCAAGAACGGCGACCTCGACTTTGCCTACGAGATGGACGAGGACTCACGTTTCCGCTGCAACTACCTCCAGCAGCAGAACGGCCTCGCCGCCGTTTTCCGTCTCATCCCCACCGAGATCATGGCTCTGGAATCCCTTGGCGTGCCGGAAATCGTGAAAGAGTTCGGTCACATGCGCTCCGGTCTTGTCCTCGTCACCGGCCCCACAGGTTCCGGAAAATCCACCACGCTCGCCGCCCTTCTGGATTATATAAACACGAATTTCTCCCGCCACATCATCACCATCGAGGAGCCCATCGAGTTCGTCCACCGCAACAAAAAATCCATCCTCACCCAGCGGGAGGTTCCCATCCAGACCCCCTCCTTCGCCGACGGCCTCCGCGCCGCCCTCCGCCAGGACGCGGATATCGTCCTGGTCGGGGAAATGCGGGATCTGGAAACCATCTCTCTCGCCCTCACCGCAGCGGAAACCGGCCTCCTCGTATTCGGAACCCTCCATACGAACAACGCCCGCAAAACCGTTGACCGTATCATCGACGTTTTCCCCGCCAACCAGCAATCCCAGGTTCGCACCATGCTCTCCGCCTCCCTCCGTGGAGTCGTCGCCCAGCTCCTCTGCAAACGCGTGGACAAGCCCGGCCGCGTAGCCGTCCACGAGATCATGTTCGGCACCCCCGCCGTCGCCGCCATCATCCGGGAAGGTGCCACCCAGAAACTCTACGACGTCATCACCGGCGGCAAAAACGAAGGCATGCAGTTCATGGACGAATCCATCTGGTCCAAGCTCCGCGAAGGCATGATCTCCCCCGCCGAGGCCTACATGAAAGCCATCGACAAAACCCGCTTCAAAAAATTTCTTCCCACCGAGGAACAGCACCTCGGCGACGCCTCCGGGGACAATCCGCTCTCCCATTGAACGGGAGCCGCGAAAAGAATTCGGGCGAGCAGCGCGGCACCTTTCCCTTATTCCTGTTTGATCAGCTTTCTCAACGCTATCAGATCCTTATCCACGATCTGAAATACGGTTACAACCCGCTTCGATAGCACCGCAATTTCTCCGCTGTTCAGATCGACAATCCAGCGGTCGGAAAAATCGATCTTGTGCGTTGAAGTTTTCAGATGGGTCGAAGTGTCACCCACACGCTTCGCACGCAGAAAAATTCCCTGAACAATCCCGATCTGTTTCGGATCCTCGAACTCCTGAACGATTTTGAATTTGTTATCCCACACCTTAACAATCGGCTCCTTCTCATGCGGGACGACCTTGGATCCAGCTAGGCCGATACACGATGCCATTAGGAACAGAAACGCGGTATAAAAGGTTGGGACCACAATTTTCATTTTCACTCCATATCGTTTAAGAGATGACCGACCCAGTCTGAAGCTCAAACCTATCGGCGGTTCTTTGCTAGGATATACACGAGACCTCGCGGTCGATCTGCTTTCCAAATGCCCGCTCTGCCACTTCAAGGTCATGCTCTGCTTGCAAGCCGACCCAGAACGCTGATGAAGTGCCGAAGAACCTGGCCAGACGTAACGCCGTTTCCGCCGTGATCGCTCTTCGTAACTTCGTGATCTCCGTCAGACGGGATGCGGGAATGCCCGTCGATCGCGAGACGGAGGCCAGGCTCAATCCCATCGGGTGGATAAATTCTTCAAGAAGGATCTCTCCCGGATGGATTGTCGGCAAATGTTTGGAAGCGCTCATAGTCTCAACGGTAGTCAATTATCTTCACGTCATGCTTCAAACCTTCCTCCCATCGGAAAATGATTCTCCACTGCTGATTGATACGAATGCTCCAAAGACCTTCCAAGTCCCCGCTCAACTGTTCAAGCCGATTGCCAGGAGGAACGCGGAGGTCTTGAACGATTCGTGCCTGATTGATCATCCTCAGCTTGCGTCTCGCTCGCACCTGAATTTCGCCAGGCAGCTTACGGACACGCAAACCACGGTAGATGCTTTCTGTATTTGAATCGCCGAAGCTCTCGATCACTCAAAAGATTAGCTGATTGAAAAATTACGACAAGCGTAATTTTCTTCAAAGCAACCCGAGGCAATTGAATCCCAACCCGTCACTCCGTAGCCCGATCCGGGATCGCGAGGCCGGATTGGTTGATGATCGCCTGAAACCTGGCGTGGCCTTGCGCATTATGGATGAGCAAAACCTGGGAGTCGGAGTCGATGAACCTGATCTGAGTACCTGAGGGAAATTGCATTCCCATTTTCCCAAGCAACGGCCGTAGAGGTGGTGACGGGTGCAAATGGGGGCTCGGATTAGCGCCGGCAACGTCCGCTCCGCCGAGCTTTCTCAGAAACGCCGGGTGCACCGAGTACCAGCCCCATGTGATTTCTCCGGCTCTCGGCCCAGTCTGCACCGTCTCTCTAGCCATCCCTTCCTGGTGAGTGCTGACGTGCGGGGTCAAAAACAGAACCGGCACCGGCCCTTTGTCGGGTCGGGTCTTTGGTTCGATCACAAGGGTGGAGCCTGTGGAGGTGGTCTCCGCATGGCGGAATTCGGCAAACGGGGTCTCGGGCGGTTTCGGAGTGTCCCGGGGGCTCCAGCTAGCGGCGACCTCCAGATCAACGAGCTCACCCGCAGTTCCGACATGACCTCGAAGATCGATTTTCATGCCGAGTGGGGTGGTGTTCCAGCCATTGGTATCATGGATCCAGTCCAAGGCGTCTTTTTGGCTCACCATTCGCCCCGGATAAGTCCTTAGTTCGCTTGTAGCAACGAGCTCGCCTCGTTCTCTGAGCCAGCTGACAGCCTTTGATCGGGTGGCCGGAGTCGCACGCCCGAAGGTTTCCAGGTCGGTGGCGTCACAGAGGATTAGTTCGCTGCTGCACAAAATCTCCCTGAGGCTGTTTGTGGGCGGCTCACGCTCCTCTTTTACAACGACTCCGGAGAAATGGGTCATGAGTAAAAACGATTCCGACGCAGTCCCCCAGGCGGCGATGATCTCCCAAACATTCGCTTTGAGACTCGCGGTGGACGTTGTCCTGTCCGCCTCGATTTTGTTTTTCCGAACAAGTTGCTCGCTGTTGAAGAGAAACCGCATATCGATCAGACCTTCGGCCGAGTGTGGGTTCCATACTCAACGTGATACCCACGGGCACCTTTACCCCGTCCGCAACCTCGACCTCGGCGGCATTTTTGCTGAACTCAATCTTTTTTCCGGATTCAATCGCGGCCTGCCTGAACCGGGCGATTTCGGTCACTTTCCGGCTCGTCACCAGTTGGTCGAGGCGATCCTCCAGCTCTGCGGTTGGAAAACGTCCCTCGTCGATTGCGTTTCGGATAAATTCGGCAGTAGTCGGTTCCGCCTTTAGAAGCCGGAAATCGACTGTCGTTTCCGCCGTGGCGAAATGGATGCCAACCGATAACCCGACCAAAAGCGTGCAGAAGAAATTTGGCATGGCGGTTTTTAGATCCGCAGCAGCAAAGCCGCGAGAAAATTGCACATCCCAATCCGCCCTCACCGTTCCGCGTAAGCTTCCACCGAGTCGCAGGTGCAGACGAGGTTACGGTCGCCGTGGACGTTGTCGATGCGGGAGACGGAGGGCCAGAACTTGTGGCTGCGGAGGTAGGGCAGCGGGAATGCGGCCTGCTCGCGGGTGTAGGGGTGCGGCCAGTCGTTGGCGCAGAGGACGGCGCTGGTGTGGGGCGCGTTTTTGAGGAGGTTGTCTTTCGGATCGGCTTCGACGCTGATGATGGCTTGGATTTCTCCGTGGATGGAAATCATCGCATCGCAGAATCGGTCGAGTTCGGCTTTGGACTCGGATTCGGTAGGCTCGATCATGAGGGTGCCGGTGACGGGCCAGGACATGGTGGGCGAGTGGAAGCCGTAGTCCATGAGGCGCTTGGCGATGTCCTCGACGGTGATGCCTGATTTTTCAGAAAGCGGGCGGCAGTCGATGATGCACTCGTGGGCGACGAGGCCGGTTTTCCCGGTGTAGAGGATGGGGAAACACTCGCCGAGGCGCTTGGCGATGTAGTTGGCGTTGAGGATGGCGATCTCGGTGGCGGTTCTGAGTCCGGCGGCTCCCATCATGGCGATATACATCCAGGAAATGGTGTTGATGGAGGCGCTGCCGTAGGGGGCGGAGCAGACGGCGTGGGATTTTTCCTCCATGGAAAAGTGCCCGGGAAGGAACGGAACGAGCTGCGGGGCGACTCCGATGGGGCCGACTCCGGGCCGCCTCCGCCGTGGGGGATGCAGAAGGTTTTGTGGAGATTGAGGTGGCAGACATCGGCTCCGATGAGGCCGGGCGAGGTGAGGCCGACCTGGGCGTTCAT